>CAVYAX010000048.1:0-218415 GCA_963766525.1 uncultured Actinomycetes bacterium | reverse complement strand
CTACCGCGCCATCCTTTCGCTCCTGCTCGACGACTTGCCGACTCAGGCGGCTATGGTCGCGCGGTCGCTCTTTGAGGATCTCGTCGTCAGCCACTGGCTTGTGCTTAACACGGCTGATTGCGATTGGCTGATCGACCGCTTCCGCGATCATCGAGACGCCATGGCCCTGCACCAGCTGCAGCTGGCAGATAGCACTGGTTGGCAGATGGGCCCGCCGATCGTCGCGAACCCCGAGCGCCTGCGCAGCCGCCAAAGTGAACTAGGCAAGGCCTTCAAAGGCGATGCGCGGCGGGAATGGTGGGACCCCGGCGCTGATGGAAAAGGCGTTGGAAGACCCATCGGACTCCGCGGCGTGGCGGGCAAGCTCGAGGACGCGGCTGCCCGCCACGAGTGCTTCCATCCGCGTTTCGCGGGCGGCGAGGAGCCGCTGCTGCGCCGGATGGAACTCGTAGCGCACAAGTACTTCAGCCAGATGCTGCATCACACGGCGGTCGGGCTCCCGATCGAGATCGTCGATCACGGGAAGATCCCTGGGTCCGTTGGCGACCCCACCGGCCCCGTGGTGTTCACGAGCTGGTGGATGTACGCCCAGCAGCTATACCTACTCCACGACCTCTACGCCCGGCCTCCCGAGGAGCTCGACGAGTATGTGCGCTTCGGCTTCCTCGAAGCATTCGGCGCGTCCGAGCACGATCTGAAGGCCTGGCCGTAGAGCGGGGAGAAGCGCACCGAGCGCATCCTCGGTCGATCCCGGTCCCGTGCGGCAGCTGTCCGGGTGTTCATCGGCAAGCCGCCGTCCGGTCAACCACTCAAGATGCGGCTTCATGGATCGCGCAGAGTTGGAAGACATCGTTCGCGAATGGTTGGGAAGCGCAAGCGTGGACCCTCGTCTGGCCGTCCCCCCTGATGCAAAGGTCGCCGTGGAGGCTCGCTATCTCACCACGCTTGGTCGTCTGAATCCGGGCCAAGAAACGCCAGACGACGGCCAGGAGTGGTGGCAGGTGGCCGCGACGCCGTACTTCCGCAACGAGGGGCCGCCGGACGATCCGTACGACATCGGCCTCGCAATCGCTCGTGTGCTTGACCGCCTCGACGGGTCGCTGCTGCAACGCGACCCCACGAGGGGCGGCAAGGTTTCCCGTGCGAGGTGGCGCGGCACAGACGGCAGCGAGCCGACCGAACCGCCCGACGCGCCCGAGGGTTACCCGAATGCCGTCGAGGTGCACGTGGCCGTCACCGCCTGATCGAGCAGCTCCTCGCTACCGCCGGACCCGATGCAGCCGCGGGGGGCCGCGCGCATCTCGCTGAGCGCGACGGCATGGCCCGCGGCGGCCTATTCGATCCGGGCAAGGAAGATCACCGCCGCGAGCCGGCTGACGCTCCGCCCCGCTGCGGGGCCGGCCCCGCCGACATCGGACTCGGGTGGCAAGCTCAGTGGGAGAGACCGGCCGTCGCGCTCTACTCGCCGGGCTCTACTCGCCGCATTTCGAACGACAACGACGCGAGCACGTGATCGCCCGGCTTCTCACGCACCAGATGCTGCGTCGTTTCGAACCGACGGCCGGACGCGTCCGCGTAGACGATCGTGAGCGTGAAGTGCGTGCCGGCGATCACCAATGGCAAGTTCGCCTCCGGTGCGAAGTCAGCGACACCATCGACTGCGAGGGCTCGAGGTCCCGTCTGCTCGATGATCAGCTCGCGCGTCGCGCCACGACCCTTGAGACTGACTACCCAGACGATGGCGGGCCCGCGACCGATGTTCCAGAGTCGGAGGCATAGCCGGCAGCGTTGGTCAGCCATCTCGAATGAAATGCCCTCCGGATGGTGACCGTGCGGTGTCGCGATCACGTATGGGCGGTCAGCTGCTTCGAGCGCCTCCTGCGTCAGGTCCGACTGGCGCCTCGTGTGCTGGCCGAGCCTGAAGGTGGCGAATGCGAGTGCGATTGTCCCAAGCGCGACGGCGTACTCGCCGACCGGAATGTCTTCCTCCCAGTCAACTCGCCAGACGCTGAGCGCGAAGGCCACGCCGATCCCGAGCGACGTGAAGGCCACAAGCCGATATCGCTGTAACACTCTCGTCGTCGCGCGCAATGGTCTCAGCAAGACGCGGACACGCCGCGGGCTAGGAGGCAGGCTGCTGTGGTCCGCGTCAGACAAGGATGATGCCGACCGGCGCGGTTACGTCGCAGTGTCGTCCGTCGCCGCAAGCGCGACGCGTCCGCCTGCGCGAGCGACTGCGCGGTAGATCGTCGAGCGCGTGACGGGGAACAGCTCCTCGAGCTCGCTGACGGTGTGCTCGCCGGCGCGGTACAGCGCGACGAGGTGCGCTTCCTGCTTGGCGCTGAGCTTGGGCTGCTTGCCGCGCAGGCGGCCTTTGGCCTTGGCGACCTTCATGCCCTCGCGGGTGCGCATCCGGATCAGGTCGGACTCGAACTCGGCGACCATCGCCAGGACGTTGAACAGCAGCCGGCCGACGGGGTCGGTGGGGTCGTGGATGGATCCGCCGAGGTTGAGCTTGACGGAGCGCTCGGTGAGCTCGTCGGCGATCGCGCGCGCGTCGGGCAGCGACCGCGCGAGCCGGTCGAGCTTGGTGACGACGAGCGTGTCGCCGGCGCGGCACGCTGCGAGCGCCTGGTGCAGGCCGGGGCGTTCGCGGTTGGTGCCGGTGAGGCCGTGGTCGACGTAGATGCGCTCGGCGGGCACGCCGAGCGCTTGCAGGCCGTCGCGTTGGGCGGTGAGGTCCTGCTGGTCGGTGGAGACGCGGGCGTAGCCGATGTTCAGGCCGGGCATCCGCGGCAGTATGCCGTATAGCCCCCCGCTACCGCGACTCCTCATCGAACTAGGCTTGCGGGACGCCACGCGCTCCGTGGCTGCTGGGCTTGTGGCCGAGCGCGCGCCGCTCTGGATTGTGCCGCTGGGGGTTCCTTGGACGCGACGACCTACGCCTCCTGCTTGATGCCGTAGCGCTGCCGGGCGGCCTCGCCAGACGTGCCCAGCAAGGAGCCGATGAAGGCCCACGAGTATCCGGCTGCGCGAGCTTTACCCACCGCGGTCATGATCGACCGCTCCGCGTCCGATCGTGACACGACGGCGTCGCGGAGCGCCGCGAAGACGCTGGCATCGCGCTCATCGACGGCCGCGGGCTCGTAGGCCTCGAACCGGCGAGCGAGCTCATCGGCGTGATCAAGGATGTCTTGCACTGTGCGCGGCATCTCAGCTACCTCAGGAACTTGTCGCGAGCCTTCATCGCATGCACGACGACGGGCGCAGGCACACCGTCGACGACGCCGATCTCGAAGATGATCGCTGCGTGGTTGGCTCCGATGATCATGGTGAAACCCTCGTCGAGCTCGAAGACGCGGATCGGGTGTTCGTAGGCATGTCGGATGTCCTCGTCGCTGACGCCATGCTTGCGGGCGCTCGCCGCGATAACGAGATCGACGGCCACAACCACAAGTTACCTTGTGGCGCGTGGGCTGTCGAGGCTTCCCGATGGATGCCGAATCGCCATCACCGGCATGCTCCCACGCGGACCTTCGCTCGCGTGCGGCACCCGCGCCGCCGCCAGGCGTCTTCGAAGGATGTTCGCCGGGCAGACGTAACCTTCTGCGGTGCCGTCAGGCGTGCTTGGCACCTGGAAGCGACGTCGCGGAGACAACATGGACAGCGAGGAGCGGCCCGCCCTGCGGGAGTACGTCGGTTACATCTGGATCGGGGCCCAGCCGGGGATTCGCGTGCGGTTGCTTGCTGAGGGCGCACAGGACGCCCGCGCACGCCTCATCCAGCAGTACGGCGAGGGCACGTCGTCTCGTTGTGGAACGAGGAGGACGCGAGCCGCCTCCGATGACGGCACGGACCTGTTGGCGTTGCACTGCGCGCGCGCCGCTGTCACGCATCCGGTAGACGATCGGCAAATGCGAAGGGGCTCGGTACGGTGGGGCCGTGCGGATCGCGGTCCTGTTGTTCTCTGAGACGACGATCGACAAGCTCGCCCGCCACGCGATAACCCCCGAGGAGGTGCGCCAGGTCAGCGACAGCGACCGCATCGTGATTCGCAACCCGCGACCGCGCGTTGACGGCTCGGTACTGATGATCGGCCCGACGTACGGCGGACGTATTCTAACCGTCGTGCTCAACCCTGACTCACTCGACGACGGCGCGTGGCACGTCGCGACCGCGTGGCCGGCCAGCACTGCGCAGGCCAATCGCTACCACCGCGATCGCTAGAGCGAGCATCATGTAGCCATGCCGACCGACGACGAGATCACCTCCGACGAACTGGACGAACTGCTCGACGACGCCGAGACGCTGAGCGCTGCACGCGCTGCGGACGGCACCGCGGTACGCCTGTACGTCGCCGTGGACCCTGCCACGCTGCACGAGCTCGAGCAGCGGGCGGCCGCGCAGGGCACTGACCTCAACGCCGCGGCGGCCGCAGCTCTGCGCGCCGGAGCACACGTAGCCTGACCACGGGTCCGGCGGCCAGCCAGGCGCCTGCCCGGTCGCTTATCGCGCTCAACGATCCCTTGCGGTACGCCCACGGCGTGCCGCTCATAGAGCGGGCGTCGCGGCGGGCCGCACCAGCACGCCGGCCAGTCTCCATCGAAGCGGCGCCATCCCGGGCAGAGACGGCGCCGCCCGACGTAGGCGGCCTACAGACGCGTTCGGCGTCGGCTGTAGCCGAAACCGCCGAAGAGCAGCAGGAGGACGATGATGATCAGGAGGATCGTGAGCATGGTCACCTCCCCGCTCAGGGTCGAAGGGAGTGCGGATCGTGCTTGACGTGCGCGGTCTTTCCCGCCGATCGCCGCGCTCAAGCATCTGTAGACGTTTGTCCATCCCCGGCGAGATGGCCCCTCCCCTATCCCGGGCACCGACAACACCGACGACGAGTCGATCTGTGTCGCAAAGCGATCCGGTGCGATACGCCCACAGCGTGCGCTCAGCCTTCCCACGCGAGAGCGCGTTCTCCCACACCAGGAGCGTCGGCGGATGCGCGTTCTGTCGGCGCTGGTGGCATGTTGCTGGCGAGGCTCCCGGACCGATCAGATGCGGATCGTCCGTGTGGCGGCCGTCCGCGGAAGCAAGGCGGCGGTGCCGGCAAAGCGGGCTCCCACGCGGAGCTTGGCGTTCCGGCGAAGGCCGCGCGGACGGATCGTCGTCCGGTACCGGCAGGCACCGGAGCGGGTGCGCAGGGTGGTGTTCTTGCTCGCGACCCGGGCCTTGCCGCGCCTCACGACGATCGCGATCCTCCCTTGGCAGCGCGCGCCGCGCGGCAAGCCGAGCCTCCCCGTGACCGTGATCACCCCGCGCCGGGAGCGGGCGCTGAGCGTCAGCGTTCCCGTCGCGACGCGCGCGGTCAGCGGGGGCGGCGGAGGTGGCGGGACCACGCCGCCGCGCGGAGGCGGCGGAGGCGGCGGCGGGGGCGGGGCACCGCCGGCTCCCGGCGGAGGGGGCACAGCCACGCCTGCACTCGTCGCGCTCGCATCGCCGGCGGCGTTCGTCGCCGTGATGCGGCAGGACAGCGTGTGCCCAGCGTCCGCGTCGCCAACGCCGTAGGTCGAGCCGGTCCCGGCAGGGGCGCCGTCGCGCAGCCACGCGAGCGCCGAGGTCGCCGAGCCGTCGCGACTGTCGACGGCCGGGGCGGCACACGTCAGCATCCGGCCGGGCTCGGCGGTGCCCGAGATCGCCGGATTGCCCTGGAGTACCGGCACCGCGAACTCGAGGGCGCCGGCGTCACACGCGGCGCCCTGCGGGCGGGGCACGCCCCGCTGGTCGCGAGTTACCGCGACCCCGACCTGGTTCACGCAACCCGCGGTGGGGATGGCATTGATCGCCGGGCTCGACGGCGCAACCGCAAGCGTGCTCGACGCAGTCGGCGACACCGCGAGCGTCCCCAGCAGGGGATCCGTGTCGATCTTGTCGCCGGTCGCCGGCGCGACGAAGCACTGGTTGCGATCCTCGACGTTGTAGCCGAGAGACAGGGTGACGGCCCCGCAGTTCTCGCTCCCGGCGGGCCCGGTCCCGTTCGCGATGATCGTGTTGCGCGGATAAACGAACCCGTAGAGATTCCCGCCCTGACCGCCGGCTCCCACGGTGTTGCGGGCGACCGTCGAGCTCGTGATGTAGGTCGATCCGGTCGGGGTGACAAGCCCACCACCCCGGGCGGCGGGTCCGCTCGTATTGCCGGTGATCGTGACGTTCTCAAGCTGCGCGAACGACGAGCCGGTGTCGATCCCGCCCCCGTCGAAGACCGTGGTGTTGCCTGCGATAAGCGAGTCGCGCACGAGCAGCTCCGATCCCGACCCGGTGAACGCGATGCCTCCCCCTCCGGCCGCGGTGTTGTTGACGATCGCGACGGCAGTCAGCGTCAGCCGGACGGGGACGGCCGAGGTCTTCGAGATCCCGCCGCCCGGGTTGGCGCCGGCATGACCGAGCGTGATCGTCACGCCGGAGATCGCGAGCGTCTGGGCCCCGAGGCCGTCGAGGCTGAAGGCAGGACTCGTGTCGGAGCCGTAGACCGTGGTGGTGGCCGCGCCCGCGCCGACGAGGGCGACATTGCCGGCGAGCGGAAACGCGGTCCCTTGGAAGTTGCCGTAGTTGCCCGCCGGGAGGTTGATGACGTCAGGCGGGCTGGGGTTGCTTTGGGCCGTGATCAGCGCCGACCGCAGCGTGCAGGTCGCGGTCGGCGGCAAGCAGCTGTACGGGACGGGGTCGTCGAAGCGGTTCACGTTGTACGTCGCGGCTTCCGCCCTGCCGGCTCCTCCAAGACCGCAGAGCACCACCAGCACCGTCGCGATCCACATCCGCCGGGTCGTTGCGCTATCGCATGTCATCTGCGGCGTAGTCTCCGACGCTGGCGCCGCGTTACACCTGCCGTCACCGACGCCCGCCGCTCCGGCACGACGATGCGGGGCCGTCGCGCGCAGGGCCGGCGTCGCGTGAGCGGATCCCTTGCGGGAGCTCGACCCTCAGCCGTTGCCGAGCGACATGTCTCTCTCCCGTGCCGGCCCACCGAAAAGCAGGTGCTCAGGTCGCGTGCAGGAGCACTGCGCGGTAGCGCACGCGGCCAGCCTCCAGCCGCTCGCGGACGTAGTTGTGGTCCTCGAGCGGATAGGTCTCGATCACCGGCCTCACGCGGTCGTCGGCGACCATCGCGAGGGCATCGACGAGGTCGCGCCGATCGGTCGGCGTGATCGCCGAGGCGCGCGCCTGCGAGTAGAGCATGTCGTTCATGTCCAGGACGACCGGTCCGTCGAGGAAGCCCACGTTCACGAGCCGCCCCCGCGGGTTCAGGCCCGTGACGACCTGCGAGACGTGCATGGCGCTGTTGGAGGTCCCGAGCACCACGTCGGCGCGGCCTGCGTCCTCGAGCGCACGGCCGGGATGGTCGTCGACGGTGACGGCGTCGTCCGCGCCGAACGCCCGCGCGTCGTCGCACTTCTCGTCGCTGGATGTCAGTGCGAGCGTCTCGTAGCCGAGCGCCTTCGCGTACTGGATCGCGAGGTGGCCAAGCCCGCCGAGCCCGAGGATCGCCACCCGTTCGCCGGGAAGGACCTGCGCCGCCCGCAGGCCGGCGAGCACGGTGTGCCCGGCGCAGAAGATCGGCGCGGCGGTGGCGTAGTCGACACCGTCGGGAATGGGCGTGCAGCCCGACGCCCACGCCAGCATGAGCTCGGCGTTGCCGCCACCGAGGTCCATCCACGTCTGGGCGTCGTCGCAATAGGGCTCAAGACCTGTGTCGCAGCGCTCGCACGCACGACAACCGCGCTGAATCCACGACACGCCGACGCGGTCGCCGACCGCGGGCGTGGTCACGCCCTCCCCTACCTCGACGACCTCGCCGACGGGCTCGTGGCCGGCAACCAGCGGCGCCGAGACGGGTAGGTAGCCGTGGTGCACGTGGACGTCGGTGCCGCAGACGCCGCTGGCGTGGACGCGGATGACGACCTGGCCGGGTCCGGGCACCGGGTCGGGCAGCTCCTCGAGCGTCCACGGCCGGTTGAACTCGCGGATGACGCTGGCGCGCATCGCGGCTGCCCTCGCTAGAGCACGACGGTCTGACGCGTGAAAAGCGACACGAAGTGCTGGCCGTCGAGCGGCTCGAACGGGTGGCGCTTGGCGACATGGTCGGGCGGGACCACGCGGAACACCCCGCCCCGCGGGCGCAGCAGCGTGACGAGGCGCTGCGCGTCCGCGACATGGCACAGCCTCAGGACCGTCTGCACTTGCTTGATCGCGCCGTGGCACGGCGCGGCGGGCAGCCGCGCGATGCGGTCGGCGACGCCGTCCAGCGTCGGCACGGCGATGAGCTCGAGGAACGCGTGGCGATCGTGGATCGGCAGCGCGAGGCTCGGCGGTAGCGCCGCGAAGACGGACTCCCCGGCGGACACGACGACCGTCCATGCCGTGTCGCCGCCGCCGGGCGTCAGCACCGTCGCGCCCTCCTCCTCGCAGCGCTCGCGCACGCGGTCCAGCAGCACGGCCCGGCCGTCATCCAGGCGCCGCGCCTTCGCCTCGCCGGAGCGCCCGAGCTCACCCGCGACCGCTCGAGCGAATGCGAACGCCTCATCGTGCGAGCCGACGAAGTAGCCCTCCGTCGGCGACGAGCACATCTGCTGGCCCATCGTGACCATCGCGTCGGCGAGCTCGGTCGCGGCCTCGTCGGCCGCACGGCGCGTGCGCCCGAGCCAGCGCTGCGTGACGACCGCGACGCCGGTCAGCGGCTCCATCGGGATCGGCACGGGATGGCGCGGGTTGAGCGCGAACTGCGGCAGCAGCGTGTCGAGCATCTCGCGCCCGCCCCAGAAGACGCCTGCGCCGAACGGGCCGCTGCGCAGCAGCTCGTGCAGTTGCGCGTTCTCGCGGGGGTCGCGGTGATCGACGAAGAAGAGGTGCAGGTGCTCGAGGATCGATGCGAGCGCCGGGCCGCCGCCGGTGCGCAGCTCGCCGACGACCAGCTCGAGCACGGTCTGGTTCAGTCGCGACCCGCGCAGCGCGACCGGGCAGCTGCACAGCAGCGCCTGCGCGGCGCTCGCGACCGCCGGCACGAACGCGTTGCCGCTGCCGATGATGAGCACAGGTCCGACCGGGAAGCCCGTGACGGTCACGTCGCCATCGCGATCGACGGGCACGAAGCGGCCGTCGAGCAGCCCCGTGGCGCCCGGCAGCGCGGCGCAGTTGCGGAGGATCGTCTCGAGGTAGCGGCGCGACAGCAGCTGCGGCAGCATGTCGACCTCGTCGCGTGCCGAGGTCTCGGGGAACCCACCGGCGACGAGCGCGGCGACGATCCTGTCGCGCGTCTTCTTGCCGCGCAGCGAGAACAGGAAGCGCGCGCCGTCGTCGAACGCGTCGAGCTTCTCCTGCGCCGGGATCTCGAGCAGCGTCGCGACGCCGGCATCGAGGCCGTCGGCGAAGCCAAGATCGACCGCCGGCGAGCGCAGTCCGCGCGTGGCGTCCTGGATCGTGCTCATCCGCAGCCTTCGCGGATCTTGAAGCCCTCGTTGCCCGCCGCGCGGCGGACGTAGACGAAGCCGTCCTGGTTGGCGTAGGGCGTGCGACGCCGGCTGACGACGTCGCCGGGAACGACCGCCTCGAGGTAGTCGATGCAGGCGAAGTTCACGTAGTACAGGAGCCGGTCGTGGTCGTATTCGTCGGCCGGCATGAGCTCCAGGCGCTGCGGCGAGTCGAGCATGCCGACGTACGACAGCGGATGCGGGATCTTGATCTGTGTGCGCTCGTCGTCCGGCGCGCCGGCCTTCGGGAAGAAGAACAGCGCCGTCTCGGTAAGCCCGAGGCCGTCCATGATCGGAGCGCCGACGAGCTCGCCGTCGCGCCGGCTGCGAAAGGTCGCGTGGACCGCTTCGAGGAGCTCGCGCATCGTCGCGAAGCGCGTCGCGGTCTTCAGGCCGCCGCCGGTGAACAGGACCGCGTCCTCGCCCATGTCGATGTACGGCTCCCCGTCCAGGCTGATCCGCGCGAGAGCGGCCGGGTCGCCGGCGAGCGAGGCGAGGATGGGCGTCGGGAACATCGCGATCTTGCCGGGCGTCGGCGCGGCGAGAAACCGTTGGAGCTCGTCGACGTCGGGCTCGATGCGCCGCCACGGGTTGGGTTCGGCGGGGTCATCGCGCATGCGGGCACCAAAGACGACGTCGGTCGCGCCGAAGGTCTTGAACGCGTCGTTGATCACGTACGGCATGGCGACGACGTCCGCCATCGCCCGTGTGGAATGCATGAGCGTCGTCGCGCCTTCGATGGCATGCCCGATCGACCACTCGCTGTGCAAGCCGACCGCCAGCGCCATGAAGTGCAGCTGGACGGGCGAGCGGACGATCGTCACGGGCCCGTCGTCGTTACCGGTCGTCCCGCTCGACCTGAACACCTTGCCGCGCCCCTCCGCATCGGCCGCCTCGCCGATCAGCCGGCGCCGCTGGCCGCGCTCGCCACGCAGGTCGTCGGAGTGGATCCGCACGCGGACGAGATCCTCGAGCGTCACGTCCTCGCGGATCGCGGGCGCCGAAGCCGCGTCGTCGAGGAAGCCCTTGCGTCGAAAGAGCGACTCGTAGAAGCCGCCGCGGTCGTGGCGCAGGAAGAAGTCCAGGAACGGCACGAGCAGCTCCTCGTGACGCTGGCGTGTGCGCTCCGGCGGGTCGTCGAAGAGCGCCGGGTCGGTCAGGTGGCGGTGGATCAGCTGAACGTACGGGTCGCGGGCGACGGGCTCGGAGGCCCACGGGTACTCCGTTTCCCGTTGCAGCACGCCGCCGATTGTCCGAGGCGAGCCTTCGCTGTCAAGCCGTGGCGAGCGCCTACGCGCCAGCCGAGGGCGGGTGCATCCGTTTATCGGCCTTGCCGCCGTCAAGCGGCGTGCGAGGGGTTCGGCAGTGGAACGCTCGAGAATGGCGGTCGCCGGAGTGTTCGAGTGCCGGCTCTAGGAGGCTCCTGAAATAGTCGGGTTGCCGTCCGGTGGGTTTAAGACCATTGGGGCATGCTCGCGACACGGTCTGCTCAGGTCGGGATGTTCGATGCGGCGGTGCTGGCGCGGCCGTTGCCGGAGGGTTCGTTTTACGCGTTGTTGGCGGAGCACGGTGATCGGATCGTGCGTGATGAGGACTTCGCGGAGTGCTACTCGGCTGGGATGGGACGCCCGTCGATCGCGCCGTCGCTGCTGGCGAAGGTCATGCTGTTGCAGCACCGCACGGGCTTGTCGGATGAGGCGGCGATGCAGGCGGTCGCGTGGGATCTGCGCTGGAAGATCGCGCTGGGGCTCGCGGTCGATCACGAGGGCTGGCATCCGACGTCGTTGACGAAGTACCGCGCGAGGTTGTTGTTGCATGGCAAGGAGGGGTTGGCGCTTGAGGCGACGCTGCGCCTGGCCGAGGAGATCGGGCTGCTTGATGGCACGGCCGAGCAGATCATCGACTCGACGCCGATGCTCGGCGCGGCGGCCACGCAGGACACGGTCAGGCTGGTCCGTCACGGCGTGCGCAAGGTGCTGGATGCTGTCGGCGCAGTCGATGAGGACGCGGCCGCGCGCCTGGGTGACGGCTTGGATTTCGACTACACGCGCCCCAACGACAAGCCTGATTGTCGCTGGCGCGAGAAGGCCGAGCGCGAGCGGATGCTGACGCGGGTGGCGCAGGACGCCGAGCGCGCGCTGCAAGCCATCGAGCGCGCTGACGGGCTGCTTGACGACGAGCGCGTCGCCGACGCGCACAGGCTCTTGCGCGAGCTGATCGGCCAGGACTTCGACATCGACGATGACGGCATCCCAAGGTTGCATCGCGGCACGGCGTCTGATCGGATCATCTCGACCGTCGACCGCGAGATGCGTCACGGCCGCAAGAGCCAGCATCAGCGTTTTGATGGCTACAAGCTGTCAGCGGCCGTAACGAACACGGCCGAGCCGCTGATCACCGCGATCGCGGTCGCGCCGGCGTCTGAGCAAGACGGCCCGCAAGCCGCGCCGCTGATCGACAGCCTGCCCGATCGGCGGCGCCCGCAGCGCGTGCTCGGCGACACCGCCTACGGCACGGGGCCGGTCCGCGCACAGCTGGCCGAGCGCGACATCGACGTTCTCGCGCCGGTGCCACCGGGAGCGGCGATGGAGGGCCGCGTGGCCAAGCGCGACTTCGACATCGATCTTGACGCCGGCACGGTCACATGCCCGGCCGGTCAGGTCGCCCAGATCCGCAGCGAGCCATCCGGGCAACGCCGCGCGCACTTCTCCAAGCACGTCTGCAGCGGCTGCCCGCTGCGCGAGCGCTGCACCACCAAGCGCGGTGACCGCGTGGTCCTGCTCGCGCCCGACGAAGCGCTGCTGATCGCCGCCCGCCACGCACTCCAAGACCCCGACACGGCCGAACACCTGCGGCGCACCAGGCCGCGGATCGAGCGGCTGCTCGGCCTGCTCGCCCACCGCTACGGCGCCCGCAAGAGCCGCTACATCGGCAGCGCCAAGGCCCGACTACAGGCCGCATGGGCGGCCGCCCTCGTCAACCTCAACCCGATCGCCCGCCACCTGACCGCCCCGGCCGGCTAACGGACCCTGGGACCCACCGCAGACCTCCGAGCACTCCACGACCAACCCTCTCGGACACGCGAACGTCGCGAAACGCATGCGCGACCAAACGCCACTTCTTCAGGAGCCTCCTAGCCAAAGATCTCCTGCAGGCGCTCGCCGGCGGGCAGCGTCAGGAACTCGACGAACTCCTGCGCCAGCGCCACCTCCTCGAAGATCTCCCGCGACAGATCCGGCCGGCCTTCGCTTTCGAACCACTCGTCGTTGCCGATCTCCTGGCGGATCTTCTCCAGCTCGGAGGTTGCAAGCTCGCGCACGAGCTCGGGCGTGATCGTGCGGCCGTCCTGGAGCCCGGCGGCGTGGTGCACCCACTGCCAGACTTGAGCGCGAGCGATTTCGGCCGTGGCGGCGTCCTCCATCATCCCGTGGATCGCCGCGGCGCCGTTGCCGCGCAGCCATGACGAGATGTACTGGATGGCCACGTTGATGTTGCTGCGCAGGCCATCCTCGGTGATGTCGCCCTCGGTGGCGGGCACGTCGAGCAGCTGCTCGGCGCTGACGTCGACCTCGTCTCGGCGGCGCTCGAGCTGGTGGGGCCGGTCGCCCAGCACCGCTGCGAACTCCTCCATCGCAGCGGCGACCGAATCGGGGTGCGCGACCCAGGTGCCGTCGAAGCCATCGGCGGCCTCGCGCCGCTTGTCCTCGCGCAGTGCGGCGAAGGCCCGCTCGTTTGCCGCCGCGTCCGCGCGGCTGGGGATCTGCGCCGCCATGCCGCCCATCGCATGCGCGCCGCGGCGATGGCATGTCTTGACGAGCAGCTCGGTGTAGGCGCGCATGAACGGCACGGTCATCGTGACCTGCTTGCGGTCGGGCGTGACGAACTCCGGCCGCGTGCGGAAGCGCTTGATCGCCGAGAAGATGTAGTCCCAGCGGCCGGCGTTCAAGCCCGCCGAGTGCTCGCGCAGCTCATAGAGGATCTCGTCCATCTCAAACGCCGCGGGCAACGTCTCGATGAGCACGGTCGCCTTGATCGTGCCGCGCTTCAGCCCGACGTGGTCCTCAGCTACGGTGAAGACGTCCTTCCACAGCCGCGCCTCGCGGTGTGACTCCAGCTTCGGCAGGTAGAAGTACGGCGCGGCGCCGCGCGCGAGCAGCTCGCGCGCGTTGTGAAAGACGTACAGGCCGAAGTCCACCAGCGCGCCGGCTACGGGCTCGCCGCCGACCAACAGGTGGCGCTCGACGAGATGCCAGCCGCGCGGGCGCACCAACAGGGTCGCGACCGTTTCGCCGAGCTCGTAGTGCTTGCCGTTCTCGTCGTGCTCGATCGTGCCGCGGATCGCGTCGGCAAGGTTCACCTGCCCGCCGATCATGTTGCTCCAGGTCGGCGAGTTGGAGTCTTCGAAGTCCGCCATGAACCCCGACGCGCCCGAGTTCAGGGCGTTGATCACCATCTTCCGGCTCGTTGGACCGGTGATCTCCACGCGGCGGTTCTGCAGCGCATCGGGCTCCGGCGCAACCTTCCAGTCGCCCTCGCGCACGTCCCTGGTATCCGGCAGGAAATCGAGGGTGCCGCCCGCATCAAGCTTCCTCTGGCGCTCCATCCGGGCGGCCAGCAGCTCGCGACGAGTGAGGTCAAACGCACCATGCAGCCGCGCCACGAACTGCAGCGCGTCCGCGGTCAGGATCTCGCCGAAGCGCTCGCCTCCCGGCCCATCGATCTTTACTCCCTGCACCCGCACACTCACGACGCCCCCGCTCCTCGAAGACCAAGTCACCAAGCACTATCTCCGCGAAGGCGGGTCCGTACACGGGCAGCCCCGCTGAACGAGCGCACGAGGGCCGTGGGGCTGCGCGACCGGCGCGCACGCGGGCCTGCAGACCTTCGCGGTAGGCAGGTGCGCGCGCTACGTTGAGACAGCCGCTCGTGCTCGCGGCACCGCATGCACCGTCCCCGCCTGACGACCCCGACTCGCGCCGTCCCGCTCGCGCTGCTCGCCGCGATCGTCGCCGCGTGGGCGATCGGCGCCGTGCCGGCCGGCGGCCAGGACCGCGCCGACAGCCTGCGCGACAGCATCCAGAGCAAGCGCGACCGCGAAGCCCGGCTGTCTGGCGCCGTGGCGCGGCTCGGCCGCCTCGAGAGCGCGACAGCCCGCGAGGTCGCGATCTACGAGAAGCGCGTCGCGGCGGTCAAGCGCGACCTCGACGCCGCGCAGGCGATCCTCGACAGCACCGTCGTGCGCCGCAACCGCGCGCAGGCCCGCGCGCTGCGGCTGCGCGCGCGCCTCGCCGAGTCGCGCGGGAAGCTCTCGGCGCTCCTGCGCGAGCGCTACGCCGGCGGGCGCCCGGACATGCTCACGGTCGTGCTCGAGGCCGACGGCTTCGCGAGCCTGCTCGAGACCGTCGACTTCCTCAAGCGCATCCAGCGCTCCGACGAGAAGATCCTCACAGCCGTGCGCAGCGGGCGCCGCGACGCGATCGTGCAGCGGCGCGTGCTGACGCGGCTCGAGATCCAGCGGCGCACGGCAGCCGAGGCCGTGCGACGCCGGCATGCCGCGCTGAGCGCGATCGCCGACGGGCTGCGCCAGCGGCGCAACGCGCTGTCCCAAGCGCGGTCGGCGCGCGTCGCGGCGCTGCGCGGGACCCGCAGCGGGCGCCGGCGCGCCGAGCGCCAGCTCGACAAGCTGCTCGCGGAGCGCAACCGCTCGATCGGCCAGGTCGGCCCCGGCGGGCCGTGGGCGATCCCGTGGGTGGTCGTGCAGTGCGAGTCCGGCGGCCAGAACCTGCCGCCGAACTGGGCGACCGCCTCGGGCTACTACCAGTTCATCACGTCGACCTGGAAGGGCTTGGGCGGCTCCACCAAGCACGCCTACCAGGCATCGAAGGCCGAGCAGGACCGGCTCGCCGCGAGGCTCTGGGACGGCGGGCGCGGCGCGAGCAACTGGGACTGCGCGGCGCTCGTCGGGATCATCTGACGCACCGGTGACCCGCGCATTTACGGGCTGCACGTGGTGAAGTCCGTCCCCGTCGATCGGTCCCATGCCGAGGCACGTCATGTAATCATCAGCGCACGCCGCGCCCTGCTCACAGCCCCGGCAGAACCGCGGCTCCGCTATGACGGCTGCGACGGGTGATGGCGGGGCGGTGTTACTCACCGGGGCGACAGGCTTCGTCGGCATGGAGCTGCTCGTCCGCTTGCTCGAGCGGACGGACCGCGAGGTCATCGCACTCGTGCGCGCAGAAGATGACGAGGCCGCCGCGGCACGCATCGACGAGCTGCTGAAGACGCTGATCGCACCGGCCGATCGGAGGGCACTTCGCCAGCGCGTCCGCGGCGTCGCCGCCGACATCGAGCGGCCCGGGCTGGGCCTCAGCTCGAACATGCGCGACACGCTGACCGCGAGCATCGGGGCGGTCGTGCACTGCGCGGCATCGATCAGCTACACCCTGGAGCTCGCGGACGCACGACGGATCAACGTCGGTGGAACGCGCGAGGTTCTTCGCCTCGCCCGCGAGGCGCGCGAACGCGGCGCGCTGGATCGCGTCCTTCACGTGTCGACGGCGTATGTCGCCGGTGACCGCACCGGGCGCGCGCTGGAGCGTGATCGTGATGTCGGACAGCAGTTTCGCAACACGTATGAGCGGACCAAGCTCGAGGCCGAGGGCGTTGTGCTCGGCAGCGGCCTTCCGGCCGCGATCGTGCGGCCAAGCGTCATCGTCGGCGACAGCACCACGGGCTGGATACCCGAGTTCAACGTCCTCTATTGGACGCTGCACGCGCTGGCACTGGGTCATCTCGACCCGATCCCCGGCGACGCGGACGCCTTGATCGACATCGTTCCGATCGACGTCGTGGCTGACGCACTGCTCGATCTGCTCTGCGGTCCCGTCCGGGAAGGCACCTTTCACGTGACCGCCGGCGACGACGCGTTCTCGAATGAGCGTCTGGCGAAGATGGCGTCGCGGCACTTCGGCGTGGCCGCCCCCCGCTTCGCGGGCGCGGGCCAAGACCCATGGGCCGAGATGATGTTCGGCCCGGTCGCACCGTACTTCAAGGTGCACTGCGTCTTCGACGCGCCGCGGCAGCGCGAGCTGGATGCGCGGCCCCCGCCGCTCGGCGAATACTTTGCCGGGCTCATGCGCTATGCCGATGACACGCGCTGGGGCGAACAGCCGGTGCCGCGCTGGACAAGGGTGCCGGAGGAGGCGACGGTTCGCCCGGTCGCAAGAAACGCTACGTTCCCGTTCGAACGATGACTGCGGCTCGACGGTCACGAAATCAGGAGCGGTTGCGACATCAGCTCATGTGCAAGGTCACACACGTAGATGGATGGCACCGATGCCTTGTGCCTCGAGCATGTCAGCCGTAGCTTCATGCTTCCGACGGGAGTCGTCACAGCCGTCGCCGACGCGTCGTTGCGGCTGGCTCGGGGCGAAGTCGTCGCCATCATCGGACCCAGCGGCTCGGGCAAGACGACCCTGCTGCAGATCGCGGGCGCCATCGATCGGCCGACCTCCGGCCACGTCCGCATCGAGGGCCGCGACCTAGCCGACCTTGACCGTAAGGCGTTGGCGGTCCTGCGCCGGCGGCGCGTGGGCTTCGTCTTTCAGACCTTCAACCTCATGCCCGGCCTGTCGGCGCTGGACAACGTCGCGCTTCCGCTTCGACTCGACGGATGTAAGCGAGCGCAGGCTGCAGCCCGGGCGCGGCAACTCCTCGAGGAGGTCGAGCTCGGGCACCGTCTGGCCCACCGGCCCGGACAGCTCTCCGCTGGTGAGCAGCAGCGCGTCGCGCTCGCGCGCGCCTTGGCGAACAGCCCGGCGGTGGTCCTCGCAGACGAGCCCAGCGGGAGCTTGGATCACGCAACCGGCAAGGTGGTGATCGAGCGCTTGATCCGCGCCGCACCCGAGCACGATGCCGCGGTGCTGCTCGTCACCCACGATCCCTCCGTCGCCGCGGCGGCGGACCGAATAGTGAGCATGTCCGATGGCCTGCTGACGAACGCTGCCAGCGCGTGAACGCAGTGTCAACGACGATCTGGGTGGCGTTTGCCGGCCTGCGTCATCGCCGTGGCCGGACTGCGATGTGCATCATCGGTGTCGCCGCGGGCGTGGCGCTTTCCGTGGCGGTGCGCGTTCAGACGGCGAGCTACGGCCAGGGCCAGCAACAAACCGAGCGAGCGCTGGTTGGCGAGGCCTCGACCGAGGCTGTGGCGCGCGGCCCGAGCGGGATGCCGATGGCGGTCTTCCGCGCTGTGGAGCGGCTGCCGGGCGTCGAGGCGGCCGCGCCGGTCTCGGTCCAGAACGTGGCGGTCGAAGGGCCCAGCGGCCGATCCGTCGTTCGATTGATCGGGGTCGATCGGCGCCTGAAGCAGATCGGCTCGCCGGTCGGGTCCGAAGTCGCGGGGCGCCTCCAAGCGCAAGACCTCGGGCTCTATCTGCAGGCCGACTTGGCGCGCGAGCTCGGGTTGAGACGCGGCGACCCTGTGAGCGTGGTCGGACCCGCGGGTCGTCGCGCCACCGTAGTCAGCGAGACGTCAAGCCGTCTGAGCGACCAGGACATCGGCTCGGCGCCCGTCGTCGTCGCCCCGCTGGGTCTCGTCCAGACGCTGACCGGCCAGGAAGGCCGCATCACACGTCTCTTGATCCGGGAGTCCTCGCACACGCCTGCGGACCGGCGTGCGCTGCGAGCTGCCATCGGTCAGCGCGGCGATCTGCGCTCGCCCGGTTGGGAGTCGGCCCTCCTCGCCCAAGCTTCGGAGCTGTTCCGGCTGTCACTCAATCTGTTCGCGATGCTGTGCGTCCTTCTCGGTGGCATCGTGGTCTACGCCGTCACCCTCCTTACATCGGTGGACCGTCGCCGCGAGATCGCCACGCTCGCCGCGCTGGGCTGCGCTCCGAAGCGTCTCATCGGCGTACTCGTAGGTGAAGCGGTTGTCGTCGGAGCGGCCGGCGCAGCGCTCGGCACGCTGCTCGGGTGGGGGCTGGTCCGCGCGTTGGGGTCGCTGCCATCCGCCCATTTGTCCTTTGCCTTCACGTTCTCCGATCGTCTTCACCTCGGCTGGTCCACCGCGGCAGCGGGCATCGTCGGCGGGGTCGCCGTCTCCATCGCCGCAACGCTTGTCGCGAGCGCGGGTCTCGCCTTCGAGCCGCCGGCAAACGCCCTCTCGACGCGACCTGAGACCCCTGGACACCGCCGGCGGCGTACCCGCCTCACAGGCGCGTCGGGCGTCGCAGCGTTGCTCCTCGGGGGCGTCATCTCACTCGTCGCGCCACGCTTTGGCATCGTCGCCGTCTGCCTCGCGTCTGCCGGAACGGTGCTGGTGGTGCCCGGGGTGCTCGCGCTGCTCATGCGAATCATCGAGCGCGCACTGCGCCAACCCGGCGGCGCGGGCCGTCTCGGCATCTCAGAGCTCCTCGCGTCGCCCGCGCGCGGCGCCGCGATGGCCATCATCGTCGCCGTCGTCGTGATGGGGATCATCACCATCAGCTCCTCGAACCGCAACTTCGAGCGCGGCTCCGATGCGTTGGCCGACGACGTGTTCTCCCACACCCCCCTCTGGGCGACCACGAGCGGAAACGACGCCTGGTTGACTCGAGCCATCAGCCCGGCAGCGCGCGACGTCCTGCGTGCTCAACCCGGGGTGGCCGCGGTTCGCGACCACCGGACCGTCCTGCTGGATTGGCAGGGACGGCGCGTCTTCGTCTACAGCCTCGACACGGGTCGCCCCACCCCGCCCCCCGGGAGCGATCTTCAACGCCGATTGGTCGGACCCGACGCCGGACGCCTGCTCTCCGAAGGCGCCGGGATCTTGATGAGCAGCGGACTGGCCCGGGAGCGCGGCGTAGCGCCCGGGGATCGCGTGACTCTTCCGACGCCATCCGGCCCCCGCGAGGTGACGATCGCCGGCTACGTGTCGAACTACGGGTGGCAACCCGGCGCGATCGAGCTCTCGTCGGTCGCGATCGACCGTTGGTGGCGAGAGCCTTCGCTGACGGCACTCCAGGTCGACCTGAGCGCGGGTGCTGAGACGTCGGCGGTCCGCAAGCACCTCCAGGCGGTGGCCGCTCCCCTTGGGCTGGAGATCGACGTTCCGGATCAACTGCGTCAGCGGATTCGCGACGCAGCGAAGGGCGCCCTGACGCCGATGGGCAATGTCGCGTGGATGATCTCGATCCTTGGGGTGCTGGCGCTCGCTGCCACGCTCGTCGCGGCGATTATGCAACGAGCGCGGCGTCTGGCCACCCTTCGAGCCATCGGGATGGAGCACCGCCAGGTGCTCCGGTCGCTCACGGCGGAGTCCGCCGCGATCACGTTGGCCGGCGCTCTCGCGGGGCTCGCAGGCGGCCTCTTCGCGCACCGGCTCACGATCGACTACCTCGTCGAAGAGAACGGCTTTCCCTACAGCTACGCCCTCGAACCTGGCGTGATCGCCGTGGCACTGGGCCTCGCCGGCGCGGCTGCGCTGACCGTGCCGTGGCTGTCGCTGTGGTGGCTCTCGAAGGTTCCCGTCCGTAACAGCTTCGCGGATGCCTAGCGCGCTTCCTGCCCGTCGGGCCCCGTCGCAGCGCGCACGCCACCCCCGGTGGCGCCCGCAACTGCCCAGCGTGCCAGCGGCGACCGTCCCCAGCGAGCGTCGTGCGCGTAGCCCAGCAACGCCGGGACATACTGCTCCAGCGAAGGGGGTTGGGCGCCGAGGTCTCGACGACCGCGCAGTGCGTCGAACACGCAGTGCACGCTGAAGTACGGCAGCAGCACGCCGGCTCGCAGTTTGGCCGAGCGATCCGTTCCGGGAGCCACGAAGCGCGGCGCCGGCGACCCGAAGAACTCCGCGCCGATCGTCGCCAAGCGCTCGTTCGAGCACGCCTCGTCGCCGGCGACCACATGGAACGGACCAGAGCGCACCGGTCCGCGGAGCAGCTCACATAGCGCGTCCGCGACGGTGTCGACCGGCACGATGTCTACGCGCGCATCCGGGTCGCCGGCAACCAGGTCGAACATTCCGCGGCTGTAGGCCTGTAGAGGCACATAGATGAAACTGAAAGCCGGGGTCCAGCCTGTGACGCTGTCCCCGACGATCACGCTCGGGCGCAGGATCGCAGCCGGCAGCCCGCTCGCCTGCACGAGGTGCTCGGCCTCGAGCTTCGTGCGCTCGTACGTGTTGCGAAACGTCTGGCCGACATCCCCGTCACGCTCGTACACTCGACCCGTGCGCTCGCCGGCAACGTAAGCGGTCGACACGTGCACGACGCGGTCCAGCGTGCCCCGATCTCGTGCGACGCGCGCGAGTCTCAGGATCTCGCGCGTGCCACCGACGTTGATCCGACGGGCAGTCGCGAGATCGAGCCCGAAGTTAACCGCGGCCGCACAGTGGACAAGCGCGGCGATGCTCCCGGTGATCCAGTCGCGCCCGGCGTCCGTCAGCCCGAGACCGGGCCGTTCGAGGTCGGCCGCGAGGGCGTGTATGCGCCCGCCGAGCGCGAGGCGGCGGCTCGGCGCGATCAAGGTCTCCAGCAGCTCGTCGGTGCGCGCCCGCGCGGCGTCGTCATCGACGGCGCGCACGAGCACGAAGATCTCGCGCTCGGTCTGCTCGAGCAGGCGCACGAGCACTTCCATGCCGACGAAACCGGTCGCGCCCGTGAGCAGCACGGGTCCGCGATCATGGTCAGCGTTCAATTTGCACGCCCACTCGAGATGCTGTCGCTTGCCGCGTCCCGGACCCGCACGGAGATGCCATGCACATCGTAGATGTGCATGGCATCGACCCACAGGGACCCGTCGCAGACCAGCAGCGCCTCACCGCCCATGCCGGTCTCGACGCGCGTGACTTCGACCGCCGTCGTTACGCTCGTGTTAGTCGGCAGAACTTGACCGCGATACCTCCAGGTCATCCGCTCGCCAGGCGCGACTGGCGCGAAGCGCGGCTTTGCGAGGCCGTCTGCGAGACCGAGCGCGACCAACGTCCACCGCGTGAGCTGGATCAGCGACTCGATGCCCAACGACCCCGGCTGCACGGGATCCTGAAAGAAGTGCGCCCTGAAGAACCAGGCGCCAGCGCGGACATCGTGTTCAGCACGAGCGGCGCCAAGCCCCGCGGCGCCTGCGGTCGGCCAGAACCCCGTGATCCGGTCCAGCATCCGCAAGCGCCCGGCGACCAGAGGCGAGCCGGACCCCACATCGTCCGCGACGCTGACGCTGCGGTCGCTCGCGCGTGCGAGGAAGTGGCGGCGATCCCCCTCGGTTATTCCGCCCCGGGCGGCTAGCGCCTCGTCCGGGAAGAACCCGAACCCGGCGGCCATCTCGTACACGAGCCGGTCATCGACGCGACAGTGCACGTCGAACGACACGAGGATGATGTTCCCCGATCGTGAGACGTTGGTGAGCTGCGCACTGGTCCGCACCACACCGTCGCCCGGGCGGACCTCGGCGTGCATCGTCCCGACGCCGTCGAGGTTGCGGAACGCAAGGTCCGTGTCGGTGTTCAACGGGAACCCGACGTAGCACGCCAGCCACCCGCACGGTTGAAGGGCTGTCTCGAGCAGAACCGCGAGCGGCATGGTAGAGGCTCCCGAGGACCCGAAGTACCACGCGTCCCGCGGGATGTCGTAGGCCGTCTCCACGCGAGCCCCGGCCTCCAGCTGACCGGGATCGCGGTCGACGCGCGTCACGCGCGAGACGAAGAGGTACGGCGGGCTGGGTAGGCGCGCGCAGCGTCGGTGGCCATCGAAGCGCCGCCAGCTGGGGCCAAACGCCGCTGACGGTCGTCCCCGGGCAGCCGCGAGCATCGCGGCGTAGCCGAACGCGACGCCATCCGCCCGGGCGACCTGCTCGGGCTCAGGAGGTTCGGCGATGAGCTCCGGCTGGGCGTCGGACGGGTAGCCGGGGACGAGTTGGAGGCCGGCGCGACGACCGTGAAACGACTTGACGCCATCCGCCGTTACGAGGACGTCGGCATACAGCGTGGGCACCGGCCCCGCGATGAACTCCTCGACGAACACCTCGACGAGCACCTCGCGGGTCGTCGGGTGGATCTGCCCCCGGCACTTCAGGTCACACGGCTCGCCGACGACCGGCTGAAATCGCCAGCCGTCCCTGCTGCGCGTGAAGCCGAGCGCGGCGATGAAGAACGCCATGGCCTGAAACCCCGTCTCGAACACGAGGTTGCCGGGCATGACCGGATCCTCGACGAAGTGCCCGGCGAAGAACCAGTCATCCGACAAGATGTCCACCTCGGCGGCCATATGCCCCCGGCCCCACGGACCGCCTGCGAAATCCAGCGCGGTCACGCGGGCGAGGTGCAGCCGATCCCCACCCGGAACGCTGGGACTGCGCGTGTGCGCCTCGGTCATTTCGAATCCCGCGCCGAAGCAGGCATGCGGCCGGCCGCCGGCGAACGCCTCGAGGTGCTCGCGGTCAAACGACGTCGGGATGAGCTCGACCTCGGGCGGATCGAGTCGCGGATCGACGCACGGCTCGAAATCCTCGGCCGACCATACGACGCCACCGGCGGTTGCCAGGTCGTCGTCGGAGAAGAATCCCGCGGAGCCGTTGCGCACGGTGAGACGAGGGAGCCCGGCGACGGTGCAATCGTTGCGAAAGAAGAACAACCGTGTGTCACCGGCTCGCGCGTGGTGGTCGATCGTGATCTCGTAGCGCAGGGTCTCGCCCGCGCGCGGAAGGTCGTCTTCGAACGTCAGCGTGCATCCGAGTAGCCGGTAAACCCGCTCGCCTCGGTTGATGAAGTCGACCCCGAGAAACGAGATCAGCATGAGGTCCGCCTGGCCGGCCTCGATCAGCATGCCCGCCGGCATCCGACCATCGTGCAGATACCAGGCGTCGCCGCGCACGTCGGTTTCGGTTACGATGCGACCGGTGCCCATCGAGCGGGGCTCGGCGTCGAGCTCCATCACGCGGTCGACGAGCAGCAGCGGAGGTGCCGGCATACGCACCTGGCGGCGGTACCGGTCCTGGCCGCCGAAGGCCTGGCCGAACACCTCGGAGATGCGACCGGTCGCATGGGTCACGAGCGCGTCACGCCCGAAGATCGGTCCGGCGCGGTCGGGAGGGTTTCCCGGCCGACGGCCCCCCGCCCACCCGGCCGTCGCGGCGAGGACGTAGCGACTATGCAACCCTGCCAGCCGCTGCACCACGTCGGTGTGCAGCCGGGTGAGCTCGGAGAAGCGCTGTACAGCCGCCGGCGTCTGCACCCGCTGCGCCCTTGGTACCGTCGGGGTCGCGCGCACATCGTCACGTCCGACCGGTGCGATCCAACGGGCGGCAAGCCGGACGGTCGACGGCGATCGCACCTTGCGGCCTGACCCGACGCGACGAGCAAGCCGCTCGAGATCCATCTCGACGCCCGCGGCCGCGAGCGCGGCGATGGCATCCAGCGCGGCCTCGAAGCCGGTACCGCGCCGGTCCAGCGAGACGACGAGGTGGTCGCGATCGCCAAGCGTCTCGGCGATGAAGCCGGCACAAGCGTTCTGCGGGCCGTGCTCGACGAAGATTCGCACGCCGTCGGCGTACGCGGCCCGGATGGTCGCCGCGAAGTCGACGGTGTCGAGCGCCTGCGCGAGCAGCATCTCAGCGGTGCCGCCTCTGCTCGGCTCGTAGGCTCCGCCCACCGCATTGGCGTAGTACCTGACTCCCGGTGTCGGGGTGACGTCGCGCGTGTGGATCGCCTGCCACGCGGATGCCACCTCCTCCAGCTCCGGGACGTGACAGACGACCCGGTAGTCGATCTCGGCGCACCGGTTCGCACCGATCGATGCGACGACGCGAGCGATCGCAGACGCCTCGCCTGCGATGACGCACTGCACGGGTGAGTTGATGATCGCCAGGTGCGCGCGATCCTCGCGGTCGAGCGCCGCGCGGACGCGCTCGACGTCTGCCCGGACATTGACCGACCGCCATAGCGCGGGCGCTCCCCACCGCCGCTCCAGGACGCAGAACGACCCGCCCAGCTCGCGATCCATGATGCCCGCGGCCTCGATGTCTCGGTGCAGCGCGGCATAGTCCGTCCACGCGCCTCCAGCGAACAACGAGGCGGTCTCACCGGATGAGCAGCCGATCACCGCGGTGGGTCTCAGGCCCAGCACCTCATGCGTCAGCCGCCAGTGAAGCCGGGCGAGCGTCGACGAGCCCCACAGGAACTGCGACGGCGTGGGCGGGCCGTGGGCCTCGACATCAAAGGCCCAATCAAGGCTCGGGCCGGCGAGCGCGCGAAACCCCGGATCGTGGTCGTCGGCAAGCTCGGGAAGGTGGCGCAGGAGGCTTGCGCCCATGCCCCGGTACGCCGTGCCGGCGGCGGTGAAGACGAACGCGAGCTCGCCGCCGACCGAGGCACGGGAGATACGAGCTCCGCGACCGGTCGGCGCCCCACCCCGAAGGTGCTCGCAGGCGCGCCGGCGGCGTTCAGCGAGCTCGTCGCCCGAGGCCGACACGAGAACCGCCCTCAGCCGGCCGTCGCCTCCCGTCGATCCGCGCTCCAGCCGGTCCACCAGCTCGTCCTGCTCGTCGGCCGAAAACCTGCTCAGGCGCAGCCCTGGCGGCTCGGGTTCGCGTAGTGAGCCGCCGGCCTCCGCGAGCGTCCTCCAGCGGCCGGCCGTCGAGACAACCGCGCTGCGCGGGCTGGCCGAGAGCCACGGACGTCCGGTCATCCGGATCCGGTGGTGCAGGCAGAGCGCGGCGACGGCGAGGTGCAGGACACCGGCTGCAGCGAAGGCATGGCCGAAGCGGGGGGTCAGCGTGTCGGCGCCCGCAGCCGTTCCGATGCGCACCGCCCTTGGGTCGGCGGCGGCGGCGCCGATCGTCGCGTA
Organism: uncultured Actinomycetes bacterium; assembly: GCA_963766525.1. Lineage (GTDB taxonomy): Bacteria > Actinomycetota > Thermoleophilia > Solirubrobacterales > Solirubrobacteraceae > CADCVQ01. Next base: position 193,082 of record CAVYAX010000048.1, on the reverse strand, counting down.
GACGCGATCACCCGCCGCCTCGGCGTCCTGCAGCCGCTTCAGCACCAGAACGACCGCGCCATCGCCAGCCGGGAGCAGGTTGTCCTCGCCGAGCGCTTGGACCGCGAGCTCGTGCACCGGATGCACCGACAGATCAACCGCTCCGACAAGCGCAGCGTCGGCCTCTTCGCATTGTAGTGCGTCGACGGCCAAGTCGATGGCATCCAGGCCGGAGTCCTCGCCGCTGGAGACGGTGAAGCTCGGGCCGTGCAGGTCGAGCTGGCGCGAGATCCGGTTGGCCGGCATGTTCGGCATCGCTCCGAGGGTGACGGCGGCGTCGATCGGCCTGCCCAGGGCGGCGTGCGCGGCGGGCAACCACGGGTGCTCGGACGCGTGCCGGGCCGCCAGCTCGGACAACCGCCAGCGACAGCCGAGGCGCGCCGCATCCGGATCGGTCTCGATGCCGATGATGACGGCCGTTCGATCGCGCGGCAAGGTCGATGTCTCATCGATCGCATCGAAGGCGCATGCGAGGGCCATGGTGTGCTGACCGAGCGCGGCCTCGAGGTCGCGTGGCGGGAACGCAAGACCTTCGAGCGGCAACACGACGTGTTCCGCGACGCGCCCCGCGGGAGCGCCGCTGACGAGCGCGTCGAGCACCTCCGCGCGCGAGCTCAGCGATCCGAGGCGGATGCCGATGCCCACGATCGCGACCGGCGCGACGGGCGCATCGGGGAGCGTGGGCACCGAGATCGCCGTGGCCGGCCGAACGTGCTCCTCGACGACGAGGTGAGCGTTGTTGCCACCGAAGCCGAACGCCGACACCGCGGCACGGCGGGGTCCCGACCGCGATCCCAAGGCGCCGGCACGTCGAGGAGCCGCAGCCCCGACGTCGCGACGTCGCCGACGACCTCACCAACGTCGGGGTGCGGCGGCAACGTGTCGTGGCGCAATGCCTCGATGCACCTTGATCAGTCCGGCGACCCCCGCGACCGTGATGAGATGGCCGAGGTTGGCCTTGAGCGAGCCGATCGCGATCTCGCTGCGATCACCGAATACCGAGCGCATCGTCGCGAGCTCGGTCGCGTCCCCGAGCAACGTCCCCGTCGCGTGGCACTCGACGTACGCGATGTCGGCGAGATCCATCCGCGATCGCGCGTACGCCTGCCTGATCGCTGCCTCTTGACCGGTCTGCGACGGCACGAGCAGACCGCGATCGCGGCCGTCGTTGGAGAGGCCAACGCCTCGGATCACGCCATGGATCCGGTCGCCGTCGCGCTCGGCGTCCCGCAGGCGCTTGAGCAGCACGAACCCGCAACCCTCGGCCGGCAGCAGACCATCGGCCCCCGTACCGAACGGACGGCATCGGCCGCTGGGGCTGAGCGCGTGCAGCGCGGCGAATCCCTGGTGGATGTAGAGGTCGTCCGAACAGCAGACGGCGCCCGCCAGCATCGCGTCGGCGGCGCCCGAGGCCAGGCACCGGCAGGCCAAGCGGATGGCGTAGAGCGAGCTGGCGCAAGCCGCGTCCAGCGCAAACGCGCCGCGCTCCAGCCGCAGCGCCCCGGCGAGCAGCTGTGCGGGAACGCCGGACATGAAGCGGTTGATCGGCTGCGGCCTCGACACCCCAAGTCGTTCCGCCGCCCCGGCGCCACCCCAATCATCCAGCCACGCAGCGCAAGCCAGGCGCGTGAAGCTCGCCGTCGGGTAGGACAGGTTGCCGAAGACGGCGCCGGTTCCCGCGGGCGCGAGCTCGTGACCCGCGTCCCTCACCGCCTCGCGAGCGACATGCAGCACCCAGAGCACCTGATCGTCGAGTGCGTCCAGCGGCACGGAGGTCGTTCCGAAGCCCGACGCGTCGAACTGGTCTGCGAAGCGCGTGACGTAGCCGCCACGATCCGTGCACGTTCGGTCCGGGGTACCGGCTGCTCCCCGAGCACCGAGGTGGGCGCGACGTCCCAGCGACCTTCCGGGACACGGGAGGTCACATCGCTGGCCGAGGCAACCACCTCCCAGAGCTGCTCGGGGCACGAAGCGCCCGGCAAGAGACATGCGCGCCCCACGATTGCAATCGCAGGCGCCGGCACCGCTATCCCGGAAGGGCGTGGACTGTGATGCCGCGCAGGTCGAGCAGCCGAGCGCCGCCAGCCACATCCACGACCGCATCGGCAACCGCGCGTTGGGCGGATTCGTCACGGACCCAGAGCTCGCATGAGCACGCGGCGGTGCCCGGCGTCGCGGCACCTGGACCCCAGCGAACGTAGTCGATGCTTGTCGGAATGCTGGCGACGCGGTGTTGTCGAGCCATCCAGACCACGAGCACCTGAACCACCCCGTCGACCAGCGCCGGGTCCAAGCGCCATGGCTCGGGCTCCCAGCCCATGCTCGGCGCGCTTCGCAGCGTTGCCCGGATCCCGGCGGCGTCGATGCCCTCGATGGAAGCGATCACCTGAAACGACGGGCCGTGAAACAGCGCCCTGCCCCCATGAGGGAGGCGCTCGCCATAGGGAACGCCGCGTGCCGGGGCGGAGCCTCGCCCACAAGCCGCTCGGTGAGGCGTGGGTGGTCATCCGCGCTGGCCGTGCGACAGCGATACGCCGGGCGGCCTCCGCTGCTCCGCATCCCCATCACCCCGTCATCCTGCTCGACGATCGTCACAAGCTCGGTTGGGCCGGGGCGCACGCCGGCAAGAACCCGGAAGTCCGCGAGTGCATCGACGCGGCGATCGGGCCAGAGCTCGCCCGCGGCGCGGGCGAACCATTCCAGCGCGAGTGCCGCAGGCACGACGACGCGGCCATCGATTGCATGGTCCGTCAAGTACGGCTGGCGCGCCGTGCCTGTCAGGACCGACACTCGCGCCGGCTTGTGGTTCGTGGCGGGGAGCTCGCCCGTCGCGCGGACGCTGAGCTCTACTTCGACCTCGGATCGCAGGATCCGACGCGAGCTCCTGGACGAACGCCTTCGCACCCACCTCGACAGGGATGAGCCCCACACCTCGGGCGCGGAAATGTGCGGCGAGAGCCGGCGCGACCATGCCGCCATCCCACGGGCCCCAGGCGATCGCGCGGATGAGACATGACGGGCCGCGCCTGCGTCGCTCGGCTTGAGCGATCTTGTTGAGCGCCTCGTTGGCCATGGCGTAGCCGGCCTGGCCAGCGTTGCCATAGCGTGCCGACACCGACGAGAACACGCACAGCAGACGCAGGTCGTCGGCAGCCGTGGCCGCCAGGAGCGAGGCGAGTCCGTCGACCTTCGTCGCCACGACCCGCCGGGCGTCCTCGGTCGACGTGTCCTCGATCCGCTGGTCGGCGAGCACGCCGGCACCGTGAACGATCGCGGTGATCGCGCCCCAGCGCTCACGGACGGCGCCCAGCACCGTCGCGACGGCAGTCGCGTCCGTGACGTCCACGGTCTCGTAGACGGCGCTGCTCCCGACGTCACGGATACGCGCCAGCGTGGCGCGAACCTCGCGCGCCGCGAGGATCTGCCGCGCCCGCGCGCCCAGCTGCGCCGGGGTCGGCGGCTCGCCGGCCTCGGCGCTCGCGGCCGAGCAGCGCCTGCTTGATCTCCGCGTCGCCATGAACGTCGGCGAGCCACTCCGCCTCGGCCTCGAGACGACGTCCGTCCGAGGAGCACGAAGAGCGCACCCGTCTGCTCGGCGAGCGCGACGACGCAGGCGGCGGTGACGCCTCGCCCGCCTCCGGAGACCACTACTACATCCTCGGCCCGCAGCCCGCCGCGAGCCGGTCGCTCGGCTCTGCGTCACGGGTCGTCAACGCTCCAGCGCCTGCCGTCCGCCGTCAAGCCCACGTCCAGCTGCGTTCCGCCGCCCAGTAGCTCGTCCACCACCCTGCGGGCGACCTCCTCGTCGGATAGTCCTGCGCGCTCGACGTCGATCGCCTTGACGCTGACCTGCGGCCACTCCATCGCCGCCGTCCGGGCAAGCCCGGCCAGGCCCCCCCCCATCCGCCGCCGGCATCGGTCGTCGCGACGCCGAACGTGCCGCCGGTGTCCTGCACCGTTACGAGCAGCCCCGGCGACGACGCCAACCGGGCGGCGACCGGTCTTCAACGCGACCAGACCGCGCACCAGATCGTCGGTCGCGCCGGCCTGCGACGTCGCGGTCGCGAGGAGCACGACCCCGGCGGCGTCGGCGGGCACCTCCGCCACCACGCGACTCGTGACGCCCGGCTTCTCGAGCCCCGCGACGATGAGCCCGGCCAGCGGCGTGCCATCGTCGCGCACGACGATCGGGCCCTGCCACAGCGCTCCCATCGCGAGACCGGGAGCGCGACGCTCGACGACCTTCGAGCTCCCGTCTCACCAGATCGGTTACGGGCGCCGCGGGGCCTACCCGAGCGGGAGCGGAGGGCGTTGTCGCGCCACCCGGCGCGGCCCGCATGAACGCTGCGATCTGCCCGAGCGTTGCGAGCTCGGCCAGCGCGGAGACGTCGACCTCGGGCAGCCCCGGAACACGCTCTCGCAGCCCCGACAGGATCTCCACCCGCTTGATCGAGTCGATCCCCAGATCCGCCTCCAACTCCATCCCCAAGCTCGAGCATGTCGGCCGGGTATCCGGTCTTGTCGGCCACGACCTCCAGCATCACTGCGATCAGATCCTCCGCGAGCTCCGGCATGGCGGGGACGGGCCCGGTCAGCGGGACCACCTGCGGTGTCGACATGTCCGCCGTCGTCCCCGGAGCCGAGACGCCGGACGGCACGTCGCCGTTGCCGTGCGTCGGAGTTGGGACTGGGTCAAAGCTCGTAACGGGTGCGAGCCACGCAGCAGCGCGAGGCGGCGGCGGCGCTGCGACGTTGGCGTCGGGCGTGCCAGCGAGACGCGCGTACGTGTCGAGGTAGGCCTCGTGCATCCGGCCCAGCGTCTCCATGCAGCTCGCGTGCGCCCGCGCCACGTGCTCGTGCAGACCATCGATCCCGTCGGCTTGCAGCCAGTCGCCTGGGCCTGCGGGCGCCGCCGGCGCCTCCGTTGCCCGCGCAGGCGGAAGCGTCGGGGCACCCCCCGCGGCTGCTGGCGGGTGAGCACCGATCGTCGCCGGTCCCGGCAGCCCGAGGCCGTCGGGGTGCGTCGCTGCACGCCGGCCTTCGACCGCTAGCGGCGGTGGTGAAGGTGCGAACCCGGGCGCCGTGTCGCGGCGATCGTGGTCGGGCGCGGGCACTGCCGCCATTCCGTCACATGTGGGGTAGCGGCGACCAAGATTGTGGCCCGAGATCGGTACCGCGAGCTTGGGTCGCGGGCGGTCCGCCGGGTCCACCGGGCGGCGGTACCCACGCCAGAGCGCGGTCAGCTCCATGGGCAGACCTGCTGCCGCGAGCATCGCGATGCCCTCCAAGAACCGGGAGATCCCGGTCGAGCCGCGCCGGTCGAGCGCGACTGCGCGGTGCTCGCGCGCCTCGAGGATTGCGCCCACGAGCCCGGTGAGCACCGACCCCGGACCGACTTCGACGAACGTGCGCGCGCCGTCGGCATACATCCGCTCCACCATCTCCACGAAACGCACCGGATGGCTGAGCTGCGACGCCAGGCCGCTGCGAATCGCCGCGACCGACGATTCGTATGCCCCAGCCGTCACGTTTGAGTACGTCGGGATCTGTGGCGGCCCGAGGTCGTGCTCGGAGAGCGCTCGGGCGAAGGTGTCGGCAGCCTCGGCGACGAGCGGCGAATGAAAGGCTGTGGCGACAGCCGGTCGGCTCATGGTGAAACCCGCCTCGCGGCATCGCGCCTCGACTCGGTCGATGTCGTCGACCCCACCTGAAAGCACGACCTGCTCGGGACCGTTGTGGTTGGCGACCGTCACCGCCGACCCCCACGCCTCGAGGTGCTCGCCGATCGCCGTGAGCGAGCAAGCGACCGCGAGCATGGCGCCGGGCGTCGTCGCAGCGTCGTGCATGGCTCGGCCGCGGGCGCAGGCCAGCGACATCAGGGTGGCGGCGTCGAATGCCCCGGCGCTGTGCAGCGCCGTGAGCTCTCCGAAGCTGTGGCCTGCCGTGAACGCCGGGCGGAGGCCGAGCGTGCCCAGCACGGCCAGTTGGGCGAGGCTCGCGCACGCGAGCGCTGGTTGAGCCCATTCGGTGGCGCGAAGTCGCGCCTCCTGCTCCTCGGCTGCCTCGGTCTCAAAGGCCGTCGGCGGAAAGACGACGCTGGACAGCCGCTCGCCGCCTGTGAAACCGTCGCCCTTGTCCCATGCCGCGATAGCCGCGTCGAATGCCATCGCCAGCGCGCTGCCCATGCGCAGCTCCTGGCTGCCCTGACCCGGAAACAGGAACGCCAAGGACTCGCATGCTGTCCGGCGGACCTGTCCCGAACGCCATCCCTGGTGCGTCGAACGCCCGGCCGGCGGCCAGCAGCGCTTCCGCTCGCCGAAGCTTGTCGGCGAGATCCTGCTCATCTCGTGCGACGATCGCCAGGCGCGCCGGCGCTTGCGGCGACCAGGCTGCGGCGGACGTCGCGCTTAGCCAGCGCAAGGTGCCCTCCAGCGGCGGCGCGTCGGCGAGATCCTTGCGCACGGCGTCGAACCTCCTCGAGGTCACCTGTCAGCACGACGAGCTCCGCGTCCACGGCGCGTAGCCGCGCAGCGCGCGGCGCGACGCCCGTGGACTCGCTCAGCGTCACGTGAAAGTTCGACCCGCCGAAGCCGAAGGAGCTGACCGATGCCCGGCGTTCGTGGTCATCGCCTCGGATCCAGGGACGAGCGACCACGCTCAGCGAGAACGGCGACTCCGCCAGCCCAAGGTCCGGATTCGGGGATTGCATCTTCGGCATCGGTGGCAGCGCCCGCCCGTGAAGTGCCAGCACCGCCTTGATGACCCCCGCCGCCCCCGCGGCCGCCTTCGTGTGGCCGATGAGCGACTTGACCGACCCAAGTGAGCACCAGCCCCGATCGGTCCGCCCCGACTCGGCGAAGACGGTCCGAAGTCCGGCGAACTCGGCGGCGTCGCCGGCCTTCGTGCCCGTGCCGTGAGCCTCGACGAGCTCGACGGTCTCCGGTCCGTATCCCGCGTGGCCGTACGCGCGGCGCAGCGCGCGGGCCTGACCGGCCGCGACAGGGGCGTACACGGCAGTCCCACCGCCGTCGGACGAGGCTCCGAGGCCGCGGATCGTGGCGTACACCGCATCGCCGTCGCGCTCGGCGTCGCCAAGCCGCTTGAGCGCGAGCATCCCGATCCCCTCGCCGAGCATCGTGCCGTCGGCGGCGTCGGAGAACGGTCGGCAGTCACCGCTCGGCGACAGCGCCATCGTCTTCGAGAAGCACACGTACATGAACGCGTCGTTCATCGTGTCCACGCCCCCCGTGATCACGAGGTCCGAATCCCCGAGATAGAGCTCGTTGGCGGCCATCGACAGCGCGGAGATGCTGGAGGCGCAAGCCGCATCCGTGATGCAGTTCGTCCCGCCGAGGTCGAGCTTGTTCGCGATACGCCCCGCGACGACGTTGCCGAGCAGCCCCGGGAACGTCGCCTCCTGCCACGGCACGTAGTGGTCGAGGATACGCCGGACGGCCGCTTGGACCTGATCCTCGGAAAGGCCTGCCTCGCGGAGCGCCTTGACCCAGACCGGCCGCTCTAGCCGCGCGACCATCGTGCCCAGAAGCTCTTGGCCGCCGGTGACGCCAAGGATCACCGACACCCGCGACCGGTCCAGCTCCGCGAACTGGCCGCGCGCCGCGTCCGTCAGCACCCGCTGGGCCACGATCAGCGCCAGGAGCTGCGCCGTATCGGTTGCCTCGAGGGTCTTCGGCGGCAGGCCCCAACTCACCGGATCCAGCTCGACTGGATCGAGGAACGCCCCACGCTTGCCGTAGGTGCGGTCCTCGGCCCGCGGGGTCGGGATCGAAGTGATCGTCGATCAGCCAATGCGACTCCGGCACATCGCGCAGCTGATCGTTGCCCTCGAGCACATCGGCCCAGAACCCCCGGGCGTCGGTCGAGCCGGGGAAGAGGCAGTCGATCCCTACGATCGCAAGCGGTTCACGATGTGTACCGGCCGGCATCGGAGCCTCCTCTTTGTGCGGCTGGTAGGTGCCTGCGTGGCCGGGGCGCGAACGCGAAGGGGCCGACGTCGACGCCGAGGGTGCGCAGCTGCTGCGCCCGCTGGACCTGCGCTGCACCTTCAAGCAGGTTCAGCGCGACCTCGCCTACGCGCCGCTCCCCGACGGCCTCGAGGAACGTGCCGGCGGTCCATGCGTTGAACGCTCCGATCGCCGGGCCGCACCAGATCTGGTAGTCGCCTCGACGATCCTGCTCGCCGGTCATCGCCCACGTGCTCGCGCGCCCGAGGTACGAGCGAAAGACGAGCGCCATGCGGTGGCGAGGATCGCGCTCGGCACGCTCGATCTGACCGCTGTCGCGCTCGGCCCAAAAGGCCCGCGTCGCGTCCCACTCGTCGTCGAGCGACCGCCTGAAGATCTTCTCGACCAGCCACTGGCGATCTTCCGCGGGCAGCGCCTCCAGCGACTCATGCCGGCGAAACAGGTCGCGCAGACGGCTTGCGCGAGCCGCAAACAGCGTCCCGCGCCGCAAAACCTGCACGTCGACACCGAGCTCGAACATGTCCGCCGCCGGGGCCATCCCAACATCGGCGATGTCCGCGGTTGCCAGCATCCGCCGCGCCGGTTCGCTGAGGCCGGATTCCACGCAGGCCTGATTCACCGAACCCGTGAGGACGTACGACGCGCCCAACGCGTACGCGGCAGCGACAGCCGTCGGCGTACCAATTCCCCCGGCAGCGCCGAGACGCACCGGCTCGACCCCGCCGCATGCGCACTCCTCACGAACGAGATCGAGACTGGCAAGAAGGGCCGCGAGCGGCCTGTTGTCCGTGTGGCCCCCCGAATCGCTCTCGGCAGTCAGGTCATCGACCAGCGGGATGCGCGCCGCGAGCTCGGCCTCGGCAATACTCAGCTCTCCCTGCGCGACGAGCGCATCCAAGATCTCAGCCGGCGGTGGTGACAGGAACCGCCGCGCCACTTCCGCACGCGACACCTTGATCATCATCCGCCGCGCACGAACGATGCGCCCGTCGGGCCGTGCACGCAAGCCTGCGCAGGCGACCCGGACCACCGCCGGCGTCAGCATCATGTAGGCCGACGCCGACACGCAGGGGACGTCGCGGCGCAAGAAGAGGTCGACCACCGCGTCCTCGAGTGCCGGCTCCATGGTGAGTGGATCAGGTTGGCCGCCCACGCGGTCCCCGGGGGGAGCCCGTTGGCGATCTCATGCAGCGCAGCCTCAATAGCCGCCGGAGACAGCCCCGCGGCACCGAACACGCCGAGACAACCTGCCTCGGCCGCGGCCACAACCATCCGCGCGGTCGCGATGCCGTTGGCCATCTCACCCACAACGTATGAGAACCGCGTGCCGTAGGCGGCCGGGAACGCGGGACCACCCAGCCATTCGGGGTGGATCGGCGGTAGCACAGCCCGCGCGACGCCGGCCCAACTCCTGTCGCAGGACGCGACGGCCCGCCCTGACTCATCCAGGGCGATGTACGCCGGCTCGCGAAACCGAGCGATGGGGTCGGTGAGGTCCATGCCCACCGACCGATCCTCCAGCGTGCTCACGCCGAGCCGGCGCTGGTCTGACACGCCGCCTCCAGTTCCGCGAGCGCATCGTCGACGTAGCGCGCCAGGCGTCCGATATGAGGGTGTGCGGCTTCGCAAGCGGTGAACGAGAGCTCGAGCTGGTCGGCATAGGAGACGGCGACGATGGCGAGCGACTGACGATCGAAGAGGAGGGGCAGTCCCTGCAGCTCATCCATGCGCGCGCCGTTGAAATACATCCTCTCGCGAGGGCCCGGCAGGTTCGAGATCAGAACGTTGAACGGCGGCGGGACACGCCCACCGCCCGGGATGATCTGCCCGGCGGCGATGGGCAGGGTCGTCAGCATCGTGTAGACGTCGATCGCCCGGCCACCCATGTGGACGAGACGCTGCTTGAGCTCGGTCGTCGAAGCTCGGATGGCTTCGAACCGGACGCGGGGATCGGCGACATCCGTGGCCAGCGACAGCATGCCGACGGTCAGCGCGTTCGGAGCATGCTGGTGATGGTCCCTCAGCCGGAGCGAGACTGGGATCATGGTCGTCAAGGCTTCGTCGGGCAGTTGACCCATCTCGTGCAGATATCGGCGCAGCCCGCCAGCGCACGCGGCCAGCAGGACATCGTTGACCGTGCCTCCAGCCCGCTCGCCCAAAGCTCGAAAGCGCAGCAGCTGCTGGGTCTGAGTCACGATCCGTCGCCTTGCCGTAATCGGGGTGTTCATCGCCGAGCGCGGAGCGCTCCAAGGACGAGCCGACACTCCGCGCGCGGCGTATCTCATCGCGCCCGCCGTCGATTTGACGGTGCCTGTCGCCTTGCCGAAGGCGGTCGCAGACTTCGACAGTTGTGAGTCGTGCGATCGCGGGTGCGGGGTGTTGTCGTCAGCCGCGGCGGATCGAACGCCTGCTCGGCTGGGCTTGCGGTAGGCCCAGCCCGGGGCCATCCCGCGCGCGTCGGGGTCTTCGGACAGCGACACGGAGAGGAGGTCGATGCCAGCTGTGCCGTCGGCGAGAGCGTGGTGCATCTTGCAGCAGACCGCGAAGCGTTCGTTCTCGAGTCCTCCGATGATGTCGACCGTCCACGGCGGGTGTGCTTGGTCCAACGGGATTCCGTGCAGGCGAGAGACGAGGGCCTCGAGTTCGGCTCGGCCGCCCGGCGCGGACAACTGCCAGGAGCGCAGGTGATAGGTGAGATCGATGTTCTCGATCGTCTCCCAGTGTGGCCAGATGCGGCCCAAACCAGAGCGTCTGCGTCGGCGCTCGTATGGACGGGTCGCTACTGTGTGGCTCCGGAACTGCTCGATCGTGCGCTCAAGGAAGTCGGGATTGGCCTCCGGCGGACGACTGAAGATGGCCGTGAGGGATGCGTGCATCGGCGTGGTATCCGACTCCATCCACAGCCAGCTGACGTCCATGGGACTCACCGCTTGGATGCTCACTTCGCGCTCACAGTTGAGTCTCGTAGGAGGTTTGTCTCGGTGCCGTGGTGGGTCCGCCGGCATTCGCCTGTTCGCGACATCTCCCGACCATTTATGCAGATCTCCGGGGTCGACGCGGCCCGCCAAAGGCCCCATAGACTTGGTTCACGCCCGTGACATCGACTCCCTAGGAGAGCGCCGCATGACCACCTGCCTGACCACTGGCCCGCCGAGCGCGAACATCGCGGCTCACCGAAGGTGGGCGCGGTGACGCGGGCATCCCGCCGCGGCGCAACCGAGCGAGGGGATCTCGTCCCGGGCAACATCGAGGACCACGCCGATCGAGGCCGTCGCCAGTTGGCTCGATCGGGTCTCTTGAGCAACCTCGAGGATCACGCGCTAGAGGCCAATGCGGGTCCCCGGAGCGCCGCTTTCTTCGATCTCGACCGAACGCTGATGGCCGGTACATGCGGCCTTCACTTGGTGCGCGCAGCGTTCGCGGCGGGCATGATCGACCGCAAACGTCTCGCCGGCGACGTCTGGGCCGCGTCGAGGTTTCGCCTCTTCGGCGCGAGTGACGCCGCGGCGTTGAAGGTTCGGGCGCGCATGGGCAAGTACGTCGAGGGCAGGCAGGTTCTGGAGATTCGACGGCTGGCGCCAACGGTGATGGCCGGCTTGCTGCCGCGGCTGTACCCGCAGATGCTGAAGGTCGCCTACGCGCATCAGGACGCGGGGCGCCCAGTCTACGTGTGCACAGCAGCGTCGCAGGAGATCGCCCTGGCGCTTGCCCTCATCTTGGGGTTCGACGGCGCGATCGGGTCGCGCATGGAGATCGAGGACGGTGTGTTCACCGGGCGGGAAACGGGGGTTTTCGCCTACCGTGAGGGCAAGGCACAGGCCATCCGCGAGCTCGCGGCAGAGGAAGGAATTGACTTGTCAACCTCATATGCGTACTCGGATGCCGCGTCGGACCTGCCGATGCTGAAAGCCGTGGGCATCCCGGTGGCCGTCAATCCCGACGCCGCGCTCGGCCGCATCGCGCGCGACGCCGGGTGGGATGTTCTGCGGTTCGACCGCTTGCCCGCGCGCCTGAAGATCGGGAGCGCGCTCCTGATTGGCGCTGTCGGCGGTGCCTACGCCAGCGGGCGACAGCGGAGCACGTCCGCTGTCCGTTCTCAGCGGCGCTGAACCGTCGTGGTGGCGCGTGCACGCGAACAACGACCGCGGGCATGCGGCTGCGCAGTGGTCACCGGTGCCTCCTCGGGCATCGGGCGCGAACTCGCCTACGGCCTCGCGGCGCGCGGGTACGCTCTGCTCCTCGTCGCCCGTCGCACCCAGCGACTCGAGCAGACAGCTGGTCGGTTGCGTGAGGACTATGGCGTCGACGTGACGGTGTGGGAATGCGATCTCGGCAGCCGTGAGCAACGTGCACAGCTTGCCGCAGAGTTGAGGTCGCGGCATGTTTCCGTGCTGTGCAACAACGCGGGATTCGCGACGTTTGGTCCGCTGGCTCACGCGGACTCGGATCACGAGGCCAGCGAGGTCGCCGTCAATGTCGTCGCGGTGCACGAACTCACCCTGGCGGTGCTGCCTGGCATGATCGCGCGCGACGAGGGTGCGATCCTCCTTACAGGCTCGACAGCGGGACTGCAGCCGGTGCCATCCGCCGCGACCTACTGCGCGACGAAGTCGTTCGTCAATACCTTTGCCGAAGCTCTCAGCGGCGAGTTGCGCGGCACGAACGTGACATGCACGCTGCTCGCCCCGGGACCCGTGCGAACCGAGTTTTTCGCGGTCGCCGGCGTCGGGGCGATGGAATCCATTACGTGGTGGCTGGCATGGCAGCCGCCGGAGCGCGTCGCGAAGGCTGCGCTCGACGCGATGGCTCGGGGTCGCAGGGTCGTGACTCCGGGGCCCGTTGCCAAGCTGCAGGCTGCTGCGGGGCTCCATATTCCACGGACCATCTTGTTGCCGGTCCTAAGCCTGGCGATGCCGCTGATTCTGCGCTTCAGCTCTCGGGCGCGGACGCGCGCTTGATCGTCGCGACGCCGACCGCAAGTGCCCACGCCTTGTGCAGGCCGTCCCGGGTCAGAGCCGGGGCTCGAGTACGAACAGGGCGATCTCACGGTTCGAGGCCCGCCGCTCGTACTCGGAGTACCCCGGAAAGACCTTGAGAGCCTCCACCCAGATACGCGCGCGAAGGTCACCGGAAGCTTCGACGGTGCACACGGTGTGCTCGGCACCCCTGATAGCAAGGGTGGCTCGCGAATCGGCGCGCAGGTTGTAATACCAGCCGGGATGGTGCGCCTGGCCGAAGTTCGACGCGATGACTACAAACCCATCTGCTGTCTGGAGGCTGAGGACCGGCACAGTGCGCGGAAGTCCGCTGCGAGCACCCGTCGTCGTAAGCATGACGACCTGAATGCCAACGAGAGCGCTCGCGAACGTGTACCGGCCGCGCGTCAGCTTGTAGGCCAGTTTGTCGACACGGTGGAGCACCCGCGCGAACAGCAGGGTCCCAAGTCCGGTGGCGCCCAAGCGGCGCAGCATTCTCTGCGCTGCGTTGGCCTCGGCGAAGGTCCGCGTCGTGCTGACCGGCGAGAGTCGCGTCACCTTCGGCGTGGCGGACATTTCCGAGCGGGGTTGATCGCTGGATGCTACAGCCATGTGATCACTCTGGTACCGATTAAGTGGTCGGGTGGCCGGGGGCGTTGCAGCCCCCGGCTCCCTCGGATCCCGGCGTGACAGTCTCCCGTCACCGGGCTCTTCTCATCCGTCGGTGGATCAGACGATCGCCCGGACCCACTTCCAGTGGGCGAAGAGGCCGGGCTCTCGTTCGAGTAGCCCGTTCCACCATCGCCAGAACCTTCTGTAGGCCCGCAGTCGCCGCCGGTGACGGCGGCCATGGGAATCTCCCCGTAGGCGGCCATCGGTTCTCCCCGCTGGCGGTCGTCGGATCTCCCCGCCCGTGGCCATCGGTTCTCCCCGCGATTCTGTCCTGATCGGCCGGTACTCACCGGCGCGTCCTGTTGTCGACGCGTGTGCGGAGGGGTCCGGCTTGAAGAGCTCGGAGGAAGTGATGGAGATCCTGGAAGCGTTTGACCTGACTGGCACGCTGCGTGGTGCGGCGCAGCTGGCGGGCTGTGATCACAAGACCGTCGCGCAGTGGGTGCGTGCGCGTGACGAGGCCGGCGGCGGGCTGCCGGTGTCGGTGAGGCCGAGGCCGCGGGTGGATGCGTTCGCGGTGAAGATCGAGGAGTGGGTCGACCGTTCGCGCGGGAAGATCCGCGCGGATGCGGCGCATCAGCGGCTGGTCGCGATGGGCTACATGGGTTCGGAGCGCACGACCAGGCGGGCGGTCGCCGATGCCAAGCGCCGGTGGCGCGCCGAGCACGGCCGGCGGACGAGGCCGTGGGTCGTTGAGCCCGGCCTGTGGATGCAGTGGGACTACGGCGACGGGCCCTTGGTGGCGGGCCGGTCGACGGTGTTGTTCTGCGCGTGGCTTGCGTGGTCGCGCTACCGCGTCGTGCTGGCGCTGCGCGACCGCACGATGGCGTCGGTCGTGTTGGCGCTGGACCGTGCGTTGCGCGCGTTCGGCGGGGCGCCGACCTACGCGCTGACCGACAACGAGAAGACGGTGTCGGTCGATCATGTCTGCGAGATCGCGGTCCGCAACCCGACGATCGTGGCGGTCGGCCGCCACTACGGCCTGACGATCGCGACATGCGTGCCGGCGGACCCGCAGAGCAAGGGCGGCTCGGAGGCGACCGTTCGGATCGCCAAGGCCGACCTGGTGCCGACGGACCACAACCTGCGCGATGCCTACGCCTCGTTTCACGAGCTCGAGCAGGCGTGCGCCATCTTCTGCGAGCGCGTCAACACGCGCGAGCATCGGATCACCAGGCGCGCGCCGGCGGTGATGCTCGCCGAGGAACGCGCACGGTTGCACCGGCTGCCGCAGATGGCGCACACCGTCTGCTTCGGTGAGACCAGGAGGGTGTCGTGGCAGTCGACGATCAGTGTCGGCGGCGCGCTGTACTCGGTCCCGTCGACGCTCGTCGACGAGCGGGTGTGGGCGCGCGCGGACGGCGGCGAGCTCGTCGTCGTGCACGCCGACAGCGGCGATGGGCCGCGCGAGGTCGCGCGGCACGCGTTGACGACGCCGGGGCGCCCGAGCATCGACGACGCGCATTACCCGCCGCGGCCGGCGGGCGCTCTGGAGCGCAAGCCGCGCGCGGCCAGCGCCGACGAGGAGGCGTTCCTTCAGATCGGCGCCGGGGCTGAAGCGTGGCTGATCGCCGCCGCCGCGGCCGGCGCGAGCCGGGTGCGGCGCAAGCTCGCCGAGGCTGTCGACCTCGCCAAGCTCCACGGCTCGATTCAGGTCGACGAGGCGCTCAGGGCCGCGGCCGATGCCGGGCGCTTCGCTGACGGCGACCTCGCCGCGATCCTCGCTCACCACGACAGCGCGAAGGTGATCGCGTTTCCTGCCAAGGCCAGCGAGCAGCAGTCGCTGCAGCGCTCCACGGCGGCGTGGGAGGGCTACGGGCGATGACCGACTACTACACCAGCATCCGTGCGCTGATCGATCCCGAGCAGTCCGATCCGTTGCCCGACGGGGGCCGCCGCCAAGACGTCAGCGTGATCCTCACCGACGCTTCGCGCGGCGACCGGGCGTTGCGCCCGGCGGCGGTCGCACTGTTGGTCTGTCAAGCCAGGGCGCTGGCCTTCGAGTTGCTCGAGGTCGCCGAACACGCCGACCGCATGAGGACCATCCGATGAGCGTCAAGACCCCGATGGCACCGCCGCTGCGCGACGAGGTCGACCGGCTGCTCAGACGCCTGCGGATGCCCTACGTTCGCCACGCCGCTCCCGAGGTCCTCGCGACGGCGAAGTCGCAGCGCTGGGATCCCGCCGAAGTCCTCCGCGTCCTGCTCGCCGAGGAGGCAG
Organism: uncultured Actinomycetes bacterium; assembly: GCA_963766525.1. GTDB lineage: Bacteria > Actinomycetota > Thermoleophilia > Solirubrobacterales > Solirubrobacteraceae > CADCVQ01. The sequence goes on along the minus strand of CAVYAX010000048.1, from coordinate 177,190 downwards.
CCGGCCGTGACCGCGCGACGATCCGGATGCGGCGGCGCTCAAGCGGGCTGCCGGCCGGCAAGACCTTCGACGCGTGGAACGAAGCTGCGTCACCGATCCCGCAGGCGACACAGCAGGCACTCAGGACACTGGAATGGATCGCGCGGGCGGAGAACCTCTGCATCTGCGGACCCAGCGGCACGGGCAAGAGCCACCTCGCCGAAGCCTTGGGTCACGCCGCGATCGACCAGGGCAAGACGGTCGCCTGGCACACCCTCGAATCGCTGGCGACGCTGATGCGTCGCCACCGCGCCGACGACAGCGTGAGCAAGGCGATCGGGCGGTTGATCCGCGCCGATCTGATCGTGATCGATGACGTCGGCATGCTTCCCGTCGCCGCGGACGCCGCCGAGGCGCTGTTTCGCGTCGTTGACGCCGCCTACGAGAAGCGCTCGATCGCGCTGACATCGAACATCCATCCCGCGGGCTTCGACGAGCTGATGCCCAAGACGCTCGCCGCCGCGACCGTCGACCGGTTGCTGCACCACGCGCACGTCCTGCTGACCGACGGCACCGACAGCTACCGCCTCGCCCAAGCGACCGCCGGCAAGGGGGTGAGGCCCCTGACCTGACGCGCGCAGCGCGCTATCGCGTCGGGTAGCCGGGGCGGTTGCCCGCCCCGGCTCCCACAGAACCGTGCTTGTGCTGTTCACACACGGCTCCTCGGGACGGCGGGTTGCGAACCCCGCCGCCGGCCAGTCTTCGACCTTGACCTATCCCCACTCCAACGCGAACTGCTCGTGGGCGGGGGTGGCGATCTCCTCGTGCCAGCGACGGTGCAGGTCCACGAGCGAGACGAGTCCGCGGTCGGCGAAGAACGCCGGCCGTAGAGCCCGATCGACTTGTGGAATGTGGCTGAGCGCCCAGAGGGACCTGCGTCCCGCGTAGACGCCCTGCCATGCCGCCCGTCGTTTGACGCCGAGGGCGATGAGGTTGCGCACGATCGTCGGTCGGCGCTTCCAGTGGTGCAGCAAGATCGCGCGCAACCGCCGCCGCAGATGGGCGTCGAGGGCGCGCAACACAAACTGCTCGCCGGGCGAGACGATCCGGAAGAACTGATGCCACCCACGCAGCCACGCGTTGGCCTCAAGGATGCAGCTATCAAGCGTGCGTCCCCACGGTCGCGGCGTGAGCCAGCGGATCCGCTGCATCGCGCGCCGCTTGGTGCGCTCCGACAGCAAGACCTCCACGGTCGCGGTCTGCGGGTCTAATCGCAGCCGAAACCCGAGGAAGTGACGGTCCTCCGGACGCGCGACAGCCGACTTGGCCTGGTTGATCTTCAGGCGCAAGCGCCCTTCGATGAACGCGGTCAGGCTGGCCATCACCCGTTGTCCTGCGCGTTCGCTTCGCACGTAGACGTTGCCATCGTCGGCGTAGCGAACGAACCGATGGCCACGCCGGTCAAGCTCCCAATCGAGCTCGTCCAGCACGATGTTCGACAGCAACGGTGAGAGCGGCGAGCCTTGCGGCACGCCTTCCTCGTTGCCGATCACAACGCCGTCCGGCAGCACGATCTTGGCCCTCAGCAACCTTCCGATCAGCACGAGCAAACGGCGATCCGCGACTCGCTGAGCGAGCCGGGACATCAGCCGCTGATGGCAGACGCGATCGAAGAACTTCTCCAGATCAATGTCGACCACCCACCCATGCCCATCTTCGAGATGCTGCTTGGCCTCCTCGATCGCCGTGTGGCAACTACGGCCCGGTCGGAACCCGTGACTCGACGGATGGAACGTCGGCTCAAAGACAGGCTCGAGTACCTGCCTCACGGCCTCACAGACCACCCTGTCGGACACGTTCGGGATCCCCAACCCGCGCACGCCGCCGCCCGCCTTCGGGATCTCAACCCGGCGGATCGCGCCAGGCCGATACGTCCCGTTCAGCAACGCGGCAGCCAACCCCGGACCAACGATCGGCCACAGCTCAACCATCTCGCCGACCGTCTGCCCGTCCGGGCCAGGCGCTCCCTTGTTCGACACCACCTTCACCAGCGCCGCCGTCAAGCGGCTAACAACCTCCTCCATCGTCACCGGCGTGACGTTCTCCACGTTGACGATCGCCTCCGGGGCGGATTCAACTGGTCGTCGCAACACCTCGATCGAGGAGGTTGTGATGGGCAGGCCAGCGGGATGGATGAAGGAGTTGACGGGCCGGTCGCCGATGAAGTCGCCGGGCAAGCCGTCGCATCGGCGCGATGTCGAGCGGTGGTTTTGGCGTGAGATCGCGAAGGGACTGAGCAGCGAGGACGCGGCGCACGCGGTCGGAGTGTCATCGGCGGCTGGCGTCCGATGGTTTCGTGAGCGTGGCGGCATGGCGACGTTCATGCTGGACCCGGTCTCGTGCCGGTACTTGTGCTTCGAAGAGCGCGAGGAGATCGCGTTGCTGCGCGCGCAGGGCGCCAAGGTGCGCGAGATCGCTCGGCAGCTTGATCGTTCACCATCGACGATCTCGCGGGAACTGCGGCGCAACGCGGCCACCCGTGGCGGCAAGCTCGAGTACCGCGCGTCGGTCGCGCAGTGGAAGGCCGAGCTGAGCGCTCGCCGACCGAAGACGGCGAAGCTCGCCGCCAACGCGGAACTGCGCGCGTACGTGCAGCAGCGTCTGGCCGGAGAGGTGCGTCGGCCCGACGGGATCGTGGCGGGCCCGCCGACGCCGGCGTTCAAGGGCCGGGGCAAGCCCAGGCGCCAGGATCGTCGGTGGGCGACGGCGTGGAGCCCGGAGCAGATCGCCAACCGGCTGAAGGTCGACTTCCCCGATGATGAGTCGATGCGCGTCTCGCACGAGGCGATCTACCAGGCGCTTTACGTGCAGGGCCGCGGCGCGCTCAAGCGCGAGTTGGTCGCGTGCCTGCGCACCGGCCGCGCACTCCGGGTCCCCAGGGCCCGCGCCAGCGGTCGCGGCAAAGGCTTCGTGACCGACGAGGTGCTCATCAGCCAGCGGCCTGCCGAGGCCGACGATCGCGCCGTTCCCGGGCACTGGGAAGGCGACCTGATCCTCGGTATCGACCGTTCGGCGATCGGCACCCTGGTCGAACGCACCAGCCGCTTCACGATGCTGCTGCACCTGCCGCCCGTCGGCGATCGCGACACGCCGAAGGTCAAGAACGGGCCGCCGGTCACCGGCCGCGGCGCCGAAGCGGTCCGAGACGCGATCGCCGCCGCGATCGGCGATCTGCCCGAGCAGTTGCGCCGCTCGTTGACCTGGGACCAGGGCGCCGAGATGGCCGAACACGCCAAGCTGCGGATCGACAGCGGCCTGCAGATCTACTTCTGCGACCCGCAGAGCCCCTGGCAGCGCGGCACCAACGAGAACACCAACGGGCTGCTTCGCCAGTACTTCCCCAAGGGCACCGACCTGGCCCGCCACAGCGCCCAGGACCTCGCGGCCGTCGCCGCAGCGCTCAACGGCCGGCCGCGCAAGACCCTCGGATGGCGAACCCCCGCCGAGGTCCTCGACGAGCACCTCGCCGCAGCAGACTGACCCCCCGACGACGACCACGACACCCCGGCCACGACGCTCGCGCGCGTAGCTATCGCCGCTACGGCCCGCCCTCCGGGCGAGCCTCCGCGACGACAGCTACGCGGCGGCGCCTCCGGCTCGCCCGAGCTCTGGTTTCACCCGCTACGGTTCGCTGACCAACAACCCGGTGTTGCGACGACCGGTTGAGTTCGGGCAGTACACCAGTCACGACTTCGCGCAGGTTCTCGACGACCATGACGTGCTCGCGTCGATCGGCTCGGTCGGGGACGCGTATGACAATGCGATGGCCGAATCGTTCGTCGACAGCTTCAAGACCGAGCTGATCTCAGACCGCGTCTGGCGAACGCGCTCGCAGCTGGAGCTGGCGATCGTCGAATGGGTCGGCTGGTTCAACGACGTCCGCCTGCACGAGTCCCTCGATGATGTTCCACCGGCCGAGTTCGAGACTCTGAGCCTGAGCGGTAGCGCCTCGTCCCACAACGTCTCCGCCTGCGCGGCCGCCAACCGCAACATATCCCGCTCCTCTCGTCAGAAACCAGTCCATATGCAGGCATATTCTGACGATCAGGTCGGACAGACCCGACCCGACTCAAGGCCAGATCAGGGCGATGCACCAGCCGAGTTTTTCCGGCGCTCCTGCTGTTCCCGTGGGTCGGTGAGAGGGCGGTAGAAGGGCGCACGCCGCTTGCTGCCTAGGGTTCCGGCTTCTTCAGGGCTGGAATCGAGGGGAGCTGAAACGGCGTGCGCGGGATCAGGGTATGGGCGCGGCTGCTGGGCATCCAGCGCGCGGTGGTGGAGGACGTGCAGGTTGGCGATGAGGGAGAGATCGTCGTTGCGGTCAGGCCTGTCTGGCGCGAGCGCGAGCGCTGCGGTGTGTGCCGGCGACGCAGCCCCGGCTATGACCTCGGTGACGGGCGCCGGCGGTGGCGTGCGCTGGATCTCGGGACGACGCTGGCGTTCGTCGAGGCCGACGCGCCCAGGGTCCGCTGCCGCCGTCACGGCGTGGTGGTGTGCGCGGTGCCGTGGGCCAGGCACGGCGCGCGGTTCACGCGGGCGTTCGAGGACCAGGCCGCGTGGCTGGCGGTCAACACGAGCAAGTCCGCGGTCGCCGAGCTGATGCGTGTCGCGTGGCGGACAGTCGGCGGCATCTGCGAACGCGTCTGTGAGGAGGCGACCGGCGAAGTCGATCTGCTCGACGGGCTCAGGCGGATCGGCATCGACGAGATATCGCATCGCAAGGGCGCGCGCTACTTGACCGTCGTCGTCGATCACGACAGCGGCCGACTGGTCTGGGCCGCGGCCGGTCGTGACCGCAAGACCGTCGAGCGGTTCCTCGACGAGCTCGGCAAAGAACGCTGCAAACAGATCGAGTTGGTGTCCTGCGACATGGCGTCGTGGATCGCCGGACCGGTCGCCGACCACCTCCCCGATGCGGTGCGCTGCGTCGACCCGTTTCACGTGATCGCGCTCGCGACCGACGCGCTGGACGAGGTCCGTCGCGAGGTCTGGAACGATGCCCGCAGATCAGGTGAGGTCGCGGCCGCGAAGGATCTGAAGGGCGCGCGCTACGCGTTGTGGAAGAACCCCGAGAACCTCACCGATCGCCAGCAAGCGAAGCTCTCGAGCATCCAGAAGACCAACGCGCGGCTGTACCGCGCGTACCTGCTCAAGGAGCAGCTCAGGCAGATCTATCGGCTGCCCGCCGCAGAGGCGATCAAGCTGCTCGACGAGTGGATCGCATGGGCCAGACGGTGTCGCCTGCCGTCGTTCGCGAAGCTCGCCAAGACGATCACCACGCAGCGCGCCGGGATCGCCGCGGCGATCGAGCACGGCCTGTCCAACGCCCGTGTCGAAGCGATCAACACCCAGATCCGGATGATCACCCGCCGCGCCTACGGCTTTCACAGCGCGGGCGCGCTGATCGCTCTCGCGATGCTCTCGCTCACCGGGCTCCGCCCGCCGCTGCCGCGGTGAATCGGGCGTTCACCGACCCACGGGAACGTCAGGAGACCCGTTTTTCCGCGGGAAGTAGCTAGCCGCCGAGCGCAGCCTGGCCATGAGCATCCCAATGTGTCGTAACACGTGGCGCGGTCCGAAATCGCCGCTCAGTGCCCGAATCGGCGCGCACGGAGAGAGTAGTCGTCGAGGACGTTGATCAGTTCGTCGAACGTGAAGTCCGGCCACAGCGTAGGAACGAAGGCGAGCTCCGCGTACGCTGCCCGCCAAAGCATGAAGTTGGACAGCCGCTGTTCGCCACCGGTCCGGATAATGAGATCCAATGGCGGGATGTCGGGTGCGTAAAGGAAGTCCGCAACGTCTTGCGTCGTCAGGTCCGATGGCGCGATACCCGACGAGAGCGTCGCGATCACCGCGTCGACAATCTCGGTCTGGCCACCGTAGTTCAAGCAGATCGCCAATGTGCCGCCGTCGTTGCCGGACGTCCACTGTTCAGCGCCGTCCATCGCACGGTTGACGAACGCCGGAAGACCTTGTGGCCGACCCAGGAACCGAACGCGCACGTTGGACTCATTGAACTCGTAGACGTGGCTACGAGCAAAGGCGGTGGCTACGTCGAGCAGGTCGTTGATCTCCTCCGGGTCACGGTTCCAGTTCTCCGTCGAGAAGCTGTACACGGAGAGATACTCAACGCCACGTGCCAAGAGCTGGTGTCCGATCTCCAGCAGTACGTCGGCGCCACGATCGTGGCCGGCGCGAATGTGCACGCCATTGCGGCGAGCCCAACGCCGGTTGCCATCCGTGATGATCCCGACGTGCCGCGGTACGGCGGCGCCGTTGCCGATGTAGCCGACCGCTCCCGCGCCATCGCGATCCGGCCGCGAGCCCGGCCCGGGCCGGCGGCGCGGGCGTACCGGCGCCGTACGAGGGCTCCGACCGCGCCCCGATCCGGTCTGGAGGGTTGTGCCGAATACGTCACCGCCGCTCCGCTCGACCTGCGCCAGCAGCGGCTCCCAGCCGAGTTGCATCACGCGTGCGGCTTCGCGAGCGAACGGCGCCACGAGAAGCTCCCAATTGGCGGAGGCGTCGTACATGGTGCGCGCGCGAGCCGCTTCGAACAGCACAAGGGCGCGGATCGGGTCAGATGTTTGCCCCAGGACCGCAGCTTGCTGAAGATCACCAAGGCTGACGTCGAAGCGCAGGAGATCCTCGACGGGTAGGTACAGTCTGCCTAGAGCAAGATCCTCACGGAGATCCACGATAATATCCGTTAACTGATGCGCCACCGCGACCGATCGGGACTTGCTCAGTGCATCGGGCGAAGTGCCCTCGAACATGGTGTTCAGCCACGCGAGGGGCTCCCCACCAGAATCGTTGATGTATCGTTCGAGGTCACCGTACACCGGAAACTCGCTGAACGCCAGATCGGTGGCGAGTGCGTCCAGATACCTCGCGACTGACTCTTGGCTGAGCCTGAATACTGACATGGTATGCACGAACGCGTGACAAGCGGACCAATCCATTCGATCAGGACACTCGTATCCGTTCTGAACTGCAATCAGAAGATCGCGCCACTTCTGATAGTGCTGCGCGCGCTGGTCCGGTGTGGCACTTGGGTCGTCGACGAGCTCGTCGGCGTAACGCGTAAACGCAGTCAGCGCATCAACATGGGCCGATAGGGACGCCGGAAGAAGGTACCTGATGAACCCCAGGCGACTACGATGTGACAGCGCATAGTCCCGACACGCTGCCTGGGCGCCGGCCAGCAACTTCTCTTGCGAACTAGCATCGTTCGGTGCACCGGCAGCGATCATCATCCGCGCCTGGGTTCGCATTTTAGATGCGAAACGGATCCGCGACAGCAATCGCATCATCGACACAGACCATCATGCGCGGGCATACCGGCCGCTCCGCGCGGTGCGATGTTGGTGGCCCGTCCCAGCGGCGTGCGGTCGGACGGTGGTGCAGGATGTTGGAACATGCGTGCGTACAACTCTGCTCGTGTCAAGGATCCTATAGCTTCAACTAGCCGCCGTGGGCTGCGAGTCGCTGCGGCAGCGCGTACCGACCGTTGGACGAGTCGCACAGGCTGCAGCAGGAGCCACGCACGCGTATCAGGTCGGTTCCGCATGATACTCACGTTCTCTGGAAGTTGAAGAATGCGCCCCTCACGCCGATCGTCCGGGCCGGTACCGCCCCACGTACCTGCAAGTGTCGTAGTTTGCTTGTTGCCAAACATGACGCCCTTGTGAGTGTGCGGCCGCATACGGTGACGTAAGCACGGTGCGCGACATCGTCGGCGTAGTCGTGGGATTCCTTGCGAACGTAGACTGCGTCCGTGAAGCCCGATTCGTCACGTTCCATGTCCTTCACCCACGTCTATACGCACGAGGTGCATGCTGGCGCAGAGGCTCTGACGTCCAGCTCACGCGTCGCGCTCACGCAGCGCCCTGACCGAGGGACCAAGTCTGAGTCGCCGGGCCGAGCGCGGCGCTGCTTGACGACGTCGGTCTGGAGCGCCGCTTGAGGCGCCAGCCCAGCCACCAATTTGAAGGCGGGCCGGCGCCGCTGGACCACCCGGGACCGCCGTGAGAACCACCATCTGCCTTGCGATGAGCGGACTTCGCCACCGCCGTGGCCGTACGGCGATGTGCATCCTCGGCGTCGCCGCAGGCGTGGCGCTAGCGGTCGCTGTGCGCATTCAGACGACGAGCCTCACCCTGACCCAAGGGGCGACCGAACGAGCGCTGGGAGGCCGAACGAGCGTTCAGGCGGTCGCGCGCGGTCCGGCAGGCATGCCGGTCTCCGCGTTCCGCGCGGTGCAGCGGCTGCCCTCAGTCGATGCCGTCGCGCCCGTCTCGGTCCAGAACGTGTCGATCGAAGGGCCGCGAGGCCGATCCACGGTGCTACTGGTCGGTGTCGACCGGCGGCTTGAGCAGCTCGGCATTCCGATCGGGTCCGCCCTCGGCGATCAGGTGCAGGCGATTGACGTGGGCCTCTACCTGCCGGCTCACCTCGCGCGCAAGCTGGGCTTGCAGCCCGGCGACGCGGTGCTCGTCTCGGGAGCTGCCGGGCGCCGGGAAACGCTGCTCAGCCATACCGTCACGCGACTGGGAGACCAGGAGATCGGCTCGGCCCCGATCGCGTTGGCGCCGCTCGGCCTCGCCCAGACGTTGACCGGACAGAGCGGTCGGATCACACGCTTCTTGATCCGGGAATCGCGGCGAACCGCGGCAGATCGCCGCGCGCTCAATGCTGCCATCGGCCGTGGCGCAGATCTGCGCGCACCCGGCTGGGAATCCGACCTGCTCGCGCAGGCCACCCAGCTGTATCGGATCGCGGCCGACCTGTTCGTGGTGCTGTGCCTATTGCTGGGCGCCATCGTCGTCTACGCCGTGACCCTCCTTGCGGCTGCGGACCGCCGCCGCGAGATCGCCACACTCGCCGCTTTGGGATGCGCCCCGGCGCGACTGGTCACCGTGCTCGTCTGCGAGGCGGTCGCCGTCGGAGCGGCGGGCGGAGTTGCGGGCACGCTCCTCGGCTGGTGGCTCGTCCACGCCCTGGGCACGTCTCCGGCGGACGAGCTCTCGTTCGCATTCATCATCTCCGACGACGTTCGCCTTGCGGGCGCCACAGCCGCGGCGGGCGTCCTCGGCGGAATCGCCATCTCGATCGGAGCAACCCTCGCCGCCAACGCGAGCCTGGCCGGCGAGCCGCCGTCGAGGGCGCTCGCGGCCCCCGCGGAGATGCCGCGAGCCGTGAGGTGGACTCGCTTCTTCGCCGCGGCTGGAGCGACCCAGATCCTGGCCGGCGTCATCCTCCCGCAGTTGGCCCCCCGCCTGGGCGTGCTCGCCGTCTGCCTCGTGGCAGGCGGGGTCGTGCTCCTGGTGCCCGGGTTCGTCTCGCTGCTCGTCGTCATCGTCGAGCGAGCTCTGCCACGACCCGCCGGCTGGGGCGGCCTGGGCATCTCGGAGTTCCGCTGCTCGCCCGCCCGCGGCTCGGCGATGGGCGCAGTAGTGGCCGTGATGGTGATCGGGATCATCGTCGTGCAGTCTGCGAACCGAAACCTCCAGCGGAGCGCCGATGCGCTGGCGAAGGACACGCTCTTCTCCGCTGACCTCTGGGCAACGGCTGCCGGAAACGATGCGTTCCTGAGTCGCGCCATGACGCCCGAAGCACTCGACGCTCTCGTCGCCCAACCGGGCGTGGCTGGCGTCCGAAGTCACCGTACGGTCTTCATGGACTGGCACGACCGGCGCGTCTTGGTCTTGAGCCTCGATACGGACCGCAGCGGATCGCGCCTCACGGCCGACGTGCAACGGCTGCAGGCGGGCGTGAACGCGCGCCAGCGGCTGCACGACGGGGCCGCTCTGCTGATCAGCCGCGAACTCGCCGATGCCCACGACGTCGCCTTGGGAGGTCGCTTGACTATCCCGACGCCCTCCGGACCGCGCGCGCTACCGATCGTCGGCTACATTTCGAACTATGGCTGGCAACCCGGCGCGATCCAGCTGTCGTCGGGAGCCATCGCCCGCTGGTGGCGGGAGCCCTCCCTGACGGCCGTACAGATCGACTTGCTCTCGGGTCACGACGCATCCGCGGTTCGCCGCCGCCTGCAAGCAGTGACAGCCCCCCTCGGGCTGGAGATCGATACTCCCGAACTGCTGCGACAGCGAGTTCGGGACACGACGCACGCCGGTCTGGCACCGCTTCGCAAGATCAGCTCGTTGCTCGCCCTGGCTGGCGTGCTGGCGCTTGCGGCCAGCCTCATCGCAGCGACTATGCAGCGGGCGCGGCGCATCGCCACGCTCCAGGCGATGGGCATGCAGCGCAGGCAGGTGTTCTCTTCCCTTACGGCGGAGTTCGCGATCATCACAGTCGCGGGCGGGGTGGCGGGAGTTGCCGGGGGGCTAGCGGCGCATCGCTTGGCACTCGATTATCTCAGCGAGGTCAACGGGACGCCGGTCGTTTATGCGATCGAGCCTGCGGCGCTTGGCCTCGCGCTGGCGCTCGCCCTTGCAGTTGCTCTGACCGTGCCGCTGCTCTCGCTGTCGTGGCTGTCAAGGATCCCCGTACGCAGCAGCTTCGCCGATGTGTAGGTACCTGAGCACGGCGTGCCTCGCGCTCGCCTTGACCCTCGGTGGCTGCGGGGGGTCAGACGAGCAGTCTGACACTGCGCGCGACCGCGGACCCGCACCCCTGCTGGTGCCCCAGCGTGACGACTGCGCCGCGGATCGCCTCCTGACGCGAAGGCGCCCGGACGATCGTGTCCCCCGGGCAGGCACCTATCGCTACTCGGTAACCGGCACCAGGCGCGTGAGCGGTGAGGCATCCACGCCGCTTCGTAGCGACATGACCGTTGAGGTCACACCGGTCCGGCGGATCGGAAAGCTGCGCTGCTTTCGGGTGCGCCGTACCCTCCTCAAGGACGTCAGCGAGACGGCAACGCTTGTGGTTCGCGGCCACCGGGTCTACCTCACCCAGGGCAAGAGCATCCTCGGCGGACAACAGACGGGTTACGATCCCGACCCGCCGGTGGTCGTGCTCGATCCCGACCGGACGAGCCTGGAGGGAAGCTTCGAGGGACGGACCTCCGGCCGCTACAAGGCCGTCTACCTAGGACGGCGCCGCTTCACCATCGCCGGTCGTCGCGTTCGCGCCGCCGGCGGACGTCTCACACTGGCCTCGACAGGTGAGCAGGTCGGAACACAGCGCTCCACGCAATGGGTCGATCCGCATTCGAAGGTCGTGGTGCTCGAGGTCGTCAAGCAGCGCCGGAGCTTTGGAGTCGACGAACTGTTCCTCGACTATCGCGCTCGACCGCGTAAGCTCACCCCTGAACCATGACCTCCAGCCGCCCCATCTGGGTACTCGGCGGCATCTTCGCCCTCCTGCTCACGGCGCTGAACGTGCAACTACTCGTCGACCGGCCCGCGCAAGACGATACCGCCGCTATAGCTCGTGTTCCGGCGCTGCCCGATGACGGGAGCAGCCTGAGCGGCGAGGCAGTGCTACGCGAGCTCGACGACATGACCCGATCCCTGAAAAAGCCACTCGAGTCGCTGCGCAAGGACCTCCGACGAGCGACCGAAGCCAGCGTCGAGCCGCTCGGCAAGCTAGGGCCCGAGCTATCGGCCCTGGGCCGGGGCTCTGACGGCATCCAAGCTTCGCTGCGCGACCTCGACGGAACGGGACGGCAACTCCTGGAGGTCACAGCCTTGACCAAGCTCCTGCCTGCAGCATTCGCGGAACTGCGACGGTTTCGCGCGATCACCTTGCCGATGATGATCAAAGAGCTCAAGGCGCTCCGCCGCGAGACTCGTGGCCTGACGCAGGGCATCCCGGCATTGTCGAACCAGTTGTCTGAAACCCGGGGTACGCTCAGCGACGTCACGACCACGTTGAAAGACACCAACGCGGCACTCGACCGTGCCGCGGCCTGCCTCCGCCGCCCGATCCTCTGCAAGTGAGTGAGGCGGAGGTCCGCAGCTGGTCGCCCAAGTTGCGACGATCAGGCGTAGGTCACGAGCGCCGAGACGATGACCGAGACCGGCCGGCTCGCGACTTCATCCGCGCACGCGACCGTTTTGCACCGCCCTTGCGTGCGCTGACGATCCCTCCTCCAGAGGCGATCGCTTCTCCCACACCGGTAAAGCTCGTCAAGGGGGCCGTAAGACCGCAATTGCCCGTGACGGCCGTCAGCGCCAACGGCAGAGTTGCGATCGTGTACCCCGCAAGTGCCCCGCTGACCACCTTCGCTGTTGCAACGGGGACGCTCCCCAGCGCCAGGCTCCAGTCGATGACCGACGTGTCGCCGTTGTTCCACGTGAAATCGATGGTGCCCTTCAGCGCACCTGTCATGCTGGCGAAGAAGGCCGACAAGCAAGACGCTGTTCCGCCGCCCGAGATCGGGCCACTGCCCCCGGTGTAGGGTACTCCAGCCAAGGGGGAGGAGCAGGCAGCGGCGGATAAGAACGAACTGCCAACAGCAGCCGTACCGGTTACCTGTACAGGCCTTTGCGAGAAAAACGTCATCCCGGGAGTGAGGTTGATCGTGAGCGCGGTCAGACAGCCCAGCTCCGGAGCTGCGGCAGCGGTGTTGCCCGCCCCGACCAGAGGCACCAATGCCATTGCAGCAACCAGCACACGCCACGCTCGTCTCATTACTGCCTCCCCGCGATTAGTACCGCCCGACGGCCCCAGCGTCGCGAGTGTATCGCGATCGGAGGTGTTTGCAAGCGTTGTGAGCCATCCCGTCGATTTCAAGTGCGTAGCGATCTTCTGGTACTCAGACCCAGCCGATACTGATCGCGATCGCGCGCGGCAGCCTGATCGCAACGGCGAGGTCATGTCGCGGCCGGATCGCGCCGTCGCGAATGATCCATCCCGGCGGGTCGGCTGGACTGGCAATGAGATCGCACAGACTGTCGATCCCGCAAGCCGCCTCGCGCACAATGACCACTGCCGCCAGACCGTCGGCGTGCGCCAGGTTGGACGGCAGATCGCCGAAACGCGCAAGGTTTCATCTATTCGGAAATGCAAGCTGAGCATTGTCAAGAGTTGTGGATGGTTGCGTGAACAACTTCAGGCGGCGACCTTCTCGCCGGTCATCGTTTCGTCGTTGGTGTCGTCGGTGACGCGGATGCCGTCCTTGAATGTCGCGCCCGCGAGCACGTCGGCGACGAGCTCGTGGCCGTTGAAGCGCCGCCAGCGCTCCTGCGCGGCGTCCAGCAGCTTGTAGGCCATCGCCAGCGCGGCCTTCTTGGACCCGGCGCCCTTCGTGACGCGGGTGCGCAGCTTGACGGTCGCGAAGCTCGACTCGATCGCGTTGCTGGTGCGCAGGTGACGCCAGTGCTCGGCGGGGAAGTCATAGAAGGCGGTCAGGTGCGTCCAGTCGCGGTCGAGCTTCGCGACGGCCTTGGGGTACTTGGCGTCGAACTGCTCGCGGAAGCGCTCCAGCGCCGCGCGAGCGTCCGCCCTGGACGGGGCTTCCATCATCTCGTGCAACAGCTTCTTCGCCGTCGGCTGCAGGCGCTTGGGCAGCGCATCGAGGACGTTGGCGATCTTGTGCACCCAGCACGCTTGGCGCCGCGAGCCGGGGAACACGTCTCTGAGCGCGGCCCACGTTCCGAGCGCGCCGTCGCCGGTGACGAGCTTGGGCTCGTTCAGGCCGCGATCCTTGAGGTCGCGCATCACCATGGCCCAGCTGTCGGTGCTCTCGCGGTAGCCGTCCTCGACGGCGAGCAGCTCCTTGACGCCGTCCTCGCGCACACCGATCACGACCAGCAGGCACAGCCGGTCGTCCTCGCCGAGGCGGACCGAGACGTGCACGCCGTCGACGAACAGGTAGGCGTAGCGGTGAAAGCGCAGCGAGCGCGCCTTGAAGCGCTCGTGCTCGGCCTCCCAGTCCTTGCAGAGCCTCGTGATCGACGACGCCGACAGCCCGGCGGCGTCCTCGCCGAGCAGCTGCTCGAGCGCCGGGCGGAAATCCCCGGTCGACAGGCCACGCAGATACAGCACCGGCAGCACGTCGTTGACCTTCGGCGACCGCCTGGCGTAGGCGGGCAAGATCTTCGAGCTGAACTTCCCGCGCTTGCCGGTCTGCTCGTCGAAGCGCTTGTCGTTGACGCGCGGCGCCTGGACGGGCACGGTGCCCGACCCGATCGTCAGCTTGCGCTCGCGGGCGCGGCCGTTGCGCACGACCAACCGCTTGCCGTGCTCGTCGCGCTCGTCGGCGAAGCGCTCGACGTACTCGGCGACCTCGGCCTCAAGCGCCGTCGCGATCATCCTGCGTGCGCCCTCGCGCGCGAGGTCATCGAGCGTGACCGCGATCTCGTCGCTGTCGTTGTCCTCCCCGACAGGGAGCATGCGAACATCCACCATGGCGTGCCTTCCTTTCCCGCCCTCGGGCGGTCGGTCTTCATCAACCGGGAAGGTACGCCGCCATGCCGTCGTTCAAGCCCATCCACAACTTCTGGGTATAGCTCATGCAAGCTCCAGTTCAGCAAGGGCCTCGCTGCAGCAGAGCGTAAGACGCTCTACGCGAGGATGCACGGCCTCGCAAGCCGTAAACGAGAACGCAAGCCCGTCCGTGTATCGGACGACGACGATGACGAGCGACTGTCCTTGGAAGAGCAGGGGCAACCCCTGAAGGGCCTCCAATCGTGCACCGTTGAGGTACAACGAGTTCCTCGGCGCGGGGAGGTATGAGATCAGAACGTTGAACGGCGGGGGCACGCGCCCGCCGATATGCGTGACCTGCTCGAGGAGGATCGGCAAGCTCGACAGCAGCGTGTAGGTGTCGAGAGCCAAGCCACGCATACCGCCGAGGCGCTCCTAGTCCGGTCGTCGCAGCGCGGATGGCTTCGAACCGCGCCCGCGCATCGACGATGTCGGTGCTCAACGACAGCATTCCGGTGGTCATGGCGTTCAGCTCATCCTGATAGCCGTCTCTCATCCGCACCGAAACTGGGATCATCGTCGTCAATGCGCGGTCAGGAAGCTGGCCCATCTCGCTCAGGTAGCGACGTAGTCCGCCGCCGCAGACGGCGAGCACCAGATCGTTCAGGGTGCCTCCGGCGCGCCGCCGGAGAGCTCGAAAGCGCGTCAGCTCGTATGACTGGGTCACGAAGCGCCGCTGGGATGTGATCCGCGTGTTGAGCGCCGAGCGCGGGGCGCTCCATGGGCGGGCGGACACGCCGATCGCGGCGTAGCGCATTGCACTCCCGATCGCGGCCAGCGCGTGAAGCGCCGTACGGAGAGGGTTCTCCGCATTGCGTCCTCGAGACCCCTGCGCACGCCGGGGCTGAGTGGTCGCGTTGCCGGACTGACCCGCGCCGGCTGCGCCCGCGCGGGGGTTTCGATACGCCCAGAGCGGCGGTGTGTCGCGCGCGTCGGCGTCTTCTGACAACCACGCGGCACCAATGCCAACGCCGGCTGTGCCGTCGCCGACGGCGTGGTGATATTTGCAGTAGAGGGCGAAGCGGTCGTTCTCGAGGCCTGCGATGATGTCGACCGTCCAGGGCGGATGAGCGTGATCCAGCGCAACGCTGTGCAATTGGGAGACGAGCGCGTTGAGCTCGGCCTCGCCGCCGGGCGCGGGCAGGTGGGACGTACGCAAGTGATACGCGGGATCGATCTCCTCGACGATCTCCCACTGCGGCCGGATCCGGCCCAGCCCGGACCGCCGACGCCGGCGCTCGAAGGGCCGGGAGGCGACGGTTATTTCGCGCATCTTCTCGGCCTTCACGCTGGACGAAGTCAGGTCCGGCATCTTCCGGAAGGCTGAAGATGCATAGGAGCGACACGTGCATGGGCGTCTTGTCTGACTCCATCCACAGCCAGCCAACGTCTATGGGACGCACGAGCTATACCCAGATGTTGTGGATCGCGATGAAGAAGGAGGCGGCGTACCTTCCCGGTTGATCAAGACCGACCGCCCGAGGGGCGGAAAGGAAGGCACGCCATGGTGGATGTTCGCAGGCTCCCCATCGGGGAGGACGACGAGATCGGCGCGGTCACGCTGGATGACCTCGCGCGTGAGGGCGCTCGCCGGATGATCGCGACGGCGTTGGAGGCCGAGGTCGCCGACTATGTCGAGCGGTTCGCCGAGGATCGCGATGAGAACGGCAAGCGGCTGGTCGTGCGTAACGGCCGCGCGCGTGAGCGCAAGGTCACGATCGGGTCGGGCACGTTGGCGATCCAGGCGCCGCGCGTCAACGACAAGCGCGTCGACGAGGACAGCGGTGAGCGCCAGCGCTTCTCGTCGAAGATCTTGCCGGCGTACGCCAGGCGCTCGCCGAAGGTCAATAATGTGCTGCCGGTGCTGTACCTGCGCGGCCTGTCGACCGGCGACTTTCGCCCGGCCTTGGAGCAGCTGCTCGGTGAGGACGCCGCCGGGCTCTCATCGTCGACGATCAGCCGGCTGTGCAAGGACTGGGAGGCCGAGCACGAGCGCTTCCGCACGCGCTCGCTGCGCTTCCACCGGTACGCCTACTGGTTCGTCGACGGAGTCCACGTCTCGATTCGGCTCGGTGAGGACGACCGGTTGTGCCTGCTCGTCGTGATCGGCGTGCGCGAGGACGGCACCAAGGAGCTGCTCGCCGTCGAGGACGGCTACCGCGAGAGCACCGAGTCGTGGGCGACCGTGATGCGCGATCTCAAGGCCCGCGGCGCCAACGAGCCCAAGCTCGTCGTCGGCGACGGCGCGCTGGGCACGTGGGCGGCGCTGCGAGACGTCTACCCCAACGCGCGCCGCCAAGCCTGCTGGGTACACGCGATCGCGCGCGTCCTCGACAGCCTGCCCAAGCGCCTGCAGCCGACAGCGAAGAAGCTGCTGCACGAGATCATGGAAGCCCCGTCGCGCGCTGACGCCCGTCTCGCGCTCGAGCGCTTCCGCGACCAGTTCGACGCCAAGTACCCCAAGGCCGTCGCGAAGCTCGACCGCGACTGGCAGCACCTGACCGCCTTCTATGACTTCCCGGCCGAGCACTGGCGCCACCTGCGCACCAGCAACGCGATCGAGAGCAGCTTCGCGACCGTCAAGCTCAGGACCCGCGTCACCAAGGGCGCCGGCAGCAAGAAGGCCGCGCTGGCGATGGCCTACAAGCTGCTGGACGCCGCGCAGGAACGCTGGCGGCGCTTCAACGGCCACGAGCTCGTCGCCGACGTACTCGCCGGCGTGAAGTTCAAGGACGGCATCAAGGTCACCGACGACGACAACGAGACGACGGACGAGAAGGTCGCCGCCTGATGTTCTTTCATCGCGTCATCCACAACTCTTGACAATTGCTCGGGACGCACGCTTTCGATGTTCAAGTCGACGTTGTCCCGGCGTCTGTAGAACTTTGTAGGTGGCGGTCCTCCCGCCTCGTCCGGTCCCGCTGGGACCGTGGCGAGTGCGAACAAGTCCATCGAGACGAGGAGAACCGCCATGAGGACCGTAGAGCAGGAGCAGGTCGCTACCGCTGAACTCGGGTTGCCGCCCAGCGTGCAGGCCGCGCTCGGAGAGCTCGTGAACGCCGCGAAGGACGGGCTGCTGGCGTTGAGCGTCGGCGTTGGCCTCGGCGTGCTGGGCACGCTGATGGAAGAAGAGGTTGCGGAGGTCGTGGGCCCGAAGGGCCGACATGATCCCGACCGCAGCGCGGTGCGTCACGGCAGCACGGGCGGCGAGGTCACGCTCGGTGGCCGGCGCGTCGCGGTGCCGCGGCCACGAGTGCGCTCGGTCGACGGCGAGGAGATCGAGCTTGCGACGTACGCGCACTTCGCCGATCGCGACCCGCTGACCAGGGTCGTGCTCGAGCAGATGCTCGCCGGCGTCAGCACCCGCCGCTTTGAGCGCACGCGCGAGCCGGTCGGCGAGGATGTCCAGGCGGCGGAGCGGTCGGCGAGCAAGAGCGCGGCGAGCCGCGCGTTCGTCGGCAGGACCGGCGAGCACTTGCAGGCGCTGATGTCGCGCTCGTTGCAGGACATCCGGCTGGCGGCGTTGATGCTCGACGGCATCGACCTCAAGGGCCGCTGTTGCGTTGTCGCGCTCGGCGTCAGCACCGACGGTGTGAAAGTGCCTCTGGGGCTGTGGGACGGCTCGACGGAGAACAAGACGATCACCGTCGCGCTCTTGGCGGACCTCGTCGACCGGGGCCTGGATGTCGAGCAGGGCGTGCTCGTCGTGCTCGATGGCGGCAAGGCGCTGCGGGCCGCGGTCAACGACGTCTTCGGCGCGGTGCCCGTCCACCGTTGCGTGCGCCACTATGCCGACTCGTGCGTCATGCCGATGCGCGCGAGAAGGGCCTGCAAATCGATGGGTCGCGGGCGCGTGAGGTCGGCATAATCACAGCGTCTGCAGGAACGCCAGGATCGTGTCGGGTGGCTGGTAGCGGCCGGGTTTGGTGCCGGGCGGGGCGGTGCGGGCGAGTGCTTTCTCCTTGAGCGCGAGGTCGGCGTGCAGGTAGATCTGGGTCGTTTCGATCTGCTCGTGGCCGAGCCAGAGCGCGATCACCGAGGTGTCGACGCCGGCTTGCAGCAGCCGCATCGCGGCGGTATGCCGCAGGACGTGCGGCGTGATCTTCTTGTCGGCCAGCGATGGGCGCGCCGCGGCTGCGGTGGCGGCGTGCTTGCTGAGGCGGTGCTCGATCGCGTCGCGACTGAGGCGGCGGCCGGTGCTGGTCGCGAACAGCGGATCGCTGGGTTGTCCGGCGCGCTCGGCGAGCCAGACGCGGATCGCCGCGACGGTCTGGGAGGTCAGCGGCGTGATCCGTTGCTTGCGTCCCTTGCCCATGCAGTTGACGTGCGCGCCGACGCCGAGCTGCACGTCGCGGCAGTTCAGGCCGGTCAGCTCGGAGGCGCGCAGGCCGGTCTGGGCGCCGAGCAGCAGCAGCGCGTGGTCGCGACGCCCGGTCCATGTGCTGCGGTCAGGGGCGGCGAGGAGCGCGTCGATCTCGGGTTCGGTGAGGAACGTGATCAGCGCGCTGTCGCAGCGCTTGGGCGGGATCGCCAGGACGCGCTGGATCGTGTCGGCGTGCTCGGGATGGCGCAGCGCGCAGTAGCGAAACAGCGAGCGGATCGCGGCCAGGCGGGCGTTGCGGGTGCGGACCGTGTTGTGGCGCTCGTGCTCGAGGTGATCGAGGAACGCGCCGATCAGCGAGGCGTCGAGGTCGTCGATGTCCAGATCGCTGGGCTGCTTGGCCAGGGTGGCGGTCGCGAACGTGAGCAGCAGCCTGAGGGTGTCGCGGTAGGCGGCGATCGTGTTCGGGCTCGCTTGGCGCTGGCCGATCAGACGGTCGGTGAACCAGGCCTGCAGGGTCGGGGCGAGCAGGCTCATCGCGCGCCGCCTTGCAGGTGCTGCTCAAGACGCTCGCCGGCGATGCCCAGCAGCTCGGGGGCCGCTTGTAGGTACTAATACGTCGATCCGGGATGGACGTGGCCGAGGTAGGTCGACAGTAGCGGCAGTCTCGCGTTGACGTCGGCGCCGCTGCGGTAGGCGTCGAGCACGCTGCGGACCGCGAACGTGTGGCGGATGTCATGCAGCCTGGGCCGGCAGGCCGCCGATCGCGGCGGTAAGCCGGCGCGATCCAGGAGTCCGGCGAAGGTGTGCTGAACGGCGCAGTAGAGCAGCCTGGTGCCGGCGCTTGAGACGAACAGCGCCGCGCTCGGCTCGGTCGGCGTCGGCCGGTCGGCCCGGCGCAGGTAGCGGCTCAGCGCGTCGGTCGTGCTGGGGTGCAGCGGCAGCTGACGCGACTTGCCGAACTTGCTGTCGCGGACCGTCAGCAGCGCGTGCTGCGTGTCGATGTCGCCGCGGTCCAGGCGGATCGTTTCGCCGATCCGCATGCCGGTCACGCTGAGCAGCCCGATCAGCGTGCGGTAGGTCGCCACGCGATGCGCGGTTCGCAGCATCTCGCTGGCGGACATCAGCGCCAGGATCTCCTGCTCGGCGTAGATGTAGGGCGTGCGGCGCGAGGGCCGGTAGGCCAGCAGATCGGCCGGCGGCACCTCGCAAGCCGGATCGATCGTGTGCAG
This sequence comes from uncultured Actinomycetes bacterium, assembly GCA_963766525.1. GTDB lineage: Bacteria > Actinomycetota > Thermoleophilia > Solirubrobacterales > Solirubrobacteraceae > CADCVQ01. The sequence goes on along the minus strand of CAVYAX010000048.1, from coordinate 157,201 downwards.
ATGCGCAGCGAACCCGCGAACCGTCGACAGCCGGTAGGACCACCAGCAACCATCGGCCCCGGCGGGCAGTGTCGCCCAGCGCAGCGCGAGATCGGTCGTGATCGTCGGCGCGCCCGCGGCATCGAGGAACTCAAGGAACTGCGCCAGCAGCTTGCCGGGGCGCACGAGCTTGTAGCCCAGTGCGCGACGGACCGCCAGGTAATCGGCCAGTGACTGCGCCAGCGCGCTCATGACGTGGCTTCCGGCCATGGGCGCGCGAGCTCGCGCAGCGCGTCGCGGTCGACCTTCGCGTAGATCGCCGTGGTCAGCGCCGAGCGGTGGCGCAGCACCTGGCCGATCTCGCTCAACGGCGATCCCGCGCGCAGCAGCTCCGTCGCAGCGGTGTGCCGCAGCCTGTGCGGACGTACCGCGCCCAGCCCGGCGCGCTGGGCGGCCGCGACGACGATCTGCCCCAGGCCCGCGCTGCTGAGGCCGCGGTGCGGTGCCTTCACGCGGATGAACACCGAGCGGTCCAGCGCGCTCGCGGGGCGCCCGTGACGCAGATACGCGACGAGCGCGTCGCCGACATCCGCGGGCAGCGGCAGCCGTTCGGACCGCCGACCCTTGCCGGTCACGACGATCGCGCCGGCCTGCCAGTCGAGATCCTCGAGCGTCAGGCCGGCCGCCTCACCCGAGCGCAGCCCCAGCCGGATGAGGATCGTCAGGATCGCGTAGTCCCGACGACCGGTCGCGGTACCCCGGTCACAGCACGCGAGCAGTCGTGCGACCTGTTCGGGCTCCAGCGCGCGCGGCAGGCCGCTCAGCCGCCACGACGCGACGGACGGCACCGCCCCCACCAGCGACATCGCGATGTCGCCGTCGAGATGCAGGAACCCCAGCAGTGACCGCAGCGCCGTCACCGTCAGCTTCGCCGACCCTCGCGCCCGGCCCGGGCAGTAGGCAACCACGAACGCGGTCACATCCCGCGCGGTCAACTGCTCCAAGCGCAACCCGCCACTCGCCTCGCGGTCGGCCAAGAACGGCCGGACCGCGTGCGCGTAGTCCACCGCCGTCCCCGCGACCAAGCCGCGCTCCACCGTCAGGTAGGCGCCGAAGCGCGCCAATAGCACCTCCGTTGGCGAGGCGGGCTCCTGCAACACCGCTGCGGGCGCCTCCCCGATCGCGCGCAAGTGGCGCAGCATCGGATCGATCGCCCTGACCGAGAGATAGTCCCGATAGCCAGCCTCGCGGCGCACCGTCAGGAAGCGCCCGACCGCTTCCGCGGTCAGGTCCTGCGAACCCAGCTCCTCGGACTCCAGCCAGCGGCTGACATGCGCCAACAGCCGCACCTGCTGCGCGGCGGACGCCGGCATGTACCCCAGATCCCGCAACCCCGCAGCGAACCCCGGCGCGAACGACGCAAGCGGGCCGCACACCCGCACCCTCGACGGATCTCCCATGACGCTCTCCTCTCGATATTGGAGAGCCGAGCCTCACCCCTGGCCAACGCCGACGCCGCTGGATTATGCCGACCTCACGCGCCCGCGACCCACCGATTTGCAGGCCCTTCTCGCGCGCATCGGCATAACGCACGAGTCGGCATAGTGGCGGTTATGCCGACGTCGGCATAACCGTCACAAGGAGAGAAATGTCCTCGACCACCTGCCCGAGCGCGACCGGCCCGCCGTCAAGTACCAGCTGCGTGCCGCGTGGGCCCAAGACGACCACGCTCGCGCGCTGGACGGCCTGCGGCGCCTGGCCGCCGACCTCGATCACCACCATCCCGGCGCCGCCGCATCGCTGCGCGAGGGCCTGGAGGAGACCGTCACGCTGACCCGACTCGGATCACCGGGAACCTGCGCACGACGCTGCAATCGACGAACGCGATCGAGTCGATGATCAGCATCCTGCGGCGCACGTCACGCAACGTCAAGCGCTGGCAGAGCGGCGACATGTGCCTGCGCTGGACGGCCGCCGGGATGCTCGAAGCCGAACAGCAGTTCCGCAAGATCATCGGCTACAGCGACCTCGCCAAGCTCGCCCTCGCCGTAGAGCGTGACGTCGCCGCCAGCCGTTCGCCGACGACCTCGCCCGCGATCGCCGAGCCGGCCGCTACGCTCGTCACCGCCTGACCATCAACCGCGGATCGTCACCGCGAAGTTCCACAGCTCGCGGGGCATCGTCTTCAAGTCGCGCTCCCCTTTCGCATAATGTGAGTGCTTGTCTTCGCTGGCGATCGTCATGAGATGCACGCTGTCCCGCCGGGCGACGATACAAGCAGATGTCGGTGACCTGGCCCCGACCGTTCGCCCTGCCCGCTTGCGCAGTAGACTCGGGCGATGTCAGGCGCGTGGCGTTGGGCCGCCAGCATCGTTGTCGCCTTCGCGGCACTCGGGTCCGGCGTCAGCATCGCCTCGGCCGTGACGTCGAGCGCGCCCCTGACCGAGCCTGCCGTGGCGCTCGAGCGTGCACTCGAGTGCCACGGAGACCTGCGCAGCGGTCGCGCCCCGGTGATCCTCGTCAGCGCCATGGGAACGACGCCGCACCAGGCGTTCTCGTTCGGCTATGCCCGAGTGCTGCCGAACCTGGGCTTCGCGGTCTGCACGGTGCGGCTGCCCGGGCCCGGCATCGTCGACATGCAGCGCTTGATCCAGTACGTCGTCTACGCGATCCGCGAGGTCGCTCGGCGCAGCGGTCGCACAGTGTCGCTGATCGGCATCAGCCAGGCCGCCATGCTCAACGCCTACGCGCCGTACTTCTGGCCCGACCTGCCTGAGAAGATCGACGACGTGATCGGACTTGCCGGCACGTACCGTGGCACGACCTGGGCGGACGCGTTCTGCGCGGACGGCGCATGCCCGGTGTTCGCGTGGCAGTTCCGCACGACGTCGCGATTCGTCATGGCGTTCCGCGACAGGGCTCAACCGACGGGCCCGTCGTTCACTGCGATCGCCACTGCGACCGACGAGCTGGTGATGCCCGCACCGCAGGCCGCGACCCTCGACGGGGCCAGCAACGTCGTGATTCAACGCGTGTGTCCGGCTCGGCCGGTCGAGCACGTTCAAACCTTGGTCGACGCCGTCGTGTTCGCGATCGCGATGGACGCACTGACGCATCCCGGCCCAGCCGATCCGCGCCGCATCGACCCCGCGACGTGCCTTCAGGTCTTCATCCCCGGGGCCGATCTCGTGGGTCTCGCCACGATCGGCGCCCCCGGAGGTATCGCCGCGATAGCTCGGTTGGGAACGGAGCCCGACGTAGCGCGCGAGCCGACGCTGCGTTGCCCGTTCGATCCCGCGGACTGCGCCGTTCCTTCTCCGCAGCTACGGCTCACGCGCCGCTGTGTGCCCGGCGGGCGGCTGCGGATGGCGCTCGCGGGCGACGTACAGGTCGTGCGTGACGTGAGCTTCAAGATTGGAAGCCGCCTCATCCGACGCGACAGGGCCGAGCCGTTCCGGCTCACGGCCGACCGGCGCACGCTGAAGCCGTCGGGCGCCCGCAGGCTGCGAGCGATCGCCAACCTGAGGACTCCGAGCGGCGCCCCTGTGGTCCTCTCTCGCTCGATCCCGAGTTGCTGAGGGACGATGCGGACATAGACGAGCGGGCGCGGCGGCGCCAACCGCGACTGCACCGCGCTGGTTGGCACATCTGAACGCCGGGCACGCGCCGCCGCTAGCGGCGGACTCGCAGCGTGACGCGGTTCGGGCTGCCGGCGCGCACGGTCGTCGCGGCGCGCCCGGCGGCGAGCGCCGCCAGCGCCCGGCGGCCGCTCGTGCTCGCGCGCAGGAGGTCCCAGATGCGTGCGGCGCTGACCTCGCCGCGAAGGCGCCGGCTCGCCGTACGCGCGCCCTTCGCCCCGGCCCTGCGCACCAGGCGGTCGGCTCGGGCAAGGCAGCGCAGCGCGGATTGGACGCGGCCGACACCTCCCTGCGCCACGGACTTCGTCACGCCCTTGCAGCCGCCCGTGCGCGCGGCCGCGCGCTCGGCTGCGTCGGCCGCAACGGCGCGGTCGACGAACGCTCCGAGCGTGGCCCGGTAGGCGGCGCGGCCCGCGTCCGACAGCGTGCCGTGCAAGTAGAACTGCGAGAGGTCGGAGTTCGGGGCCGCTTGGAGCTCGACGCGCTCGGTGGTCGGGCGCGCCGCGACGAAGTGCTCGACCTGCTCGATCGGGATGAGGGCGTCGTCGGCCTCGCGCATGATCAGCACGTCGCCGCGGATGGACCTGGCGACCTTGACGGGGTCGTTCGGCGCGCGCTCCTCGGGCGTCTGGCCCCAGACCGACGCCATCTGCGCGGCGATGATCCGGCGACCGGAGTCGTTGCTCGCATTCACCTCGGCCTGATAGGCCTCGAAGTCGGCGGGCGGGCCCATCGCGGCGACGCAGTCGATCCCGCTCAGCCGCGCCCCCGCGACGAGCGCGAGCTGGCCGCCCGCGGACTCGCCGTAGACGCACAGCGGGCCGCCCGCCGGCTGCGCGAGCTCCTTCCCCGCGGCATCGAGGACGTCCTGCAGGCCGGCCGATCCTTCGTGGTAGTCCACGGAGACGATCCGCCACTGACGGCCGCTGAGCACCTCGCCGGGCATCGTCATGAGGGCCGCCTGCGCCTTCGGGGCGGGACCCGTCCAGCCGCCGCCGTGAATCATGATCATCGTGCCCCGCGCAGCGCTCGCGGGCGCGGCGGCGAGCGGAGCCTCAGGCGTCTTCACAGGCGGTGGCGTGCTCGGCCCGATGATCGGGTTGAGCAGGCCGAGGCCCGTGGCGGCGATGGAGAGCAAGCCCATGGTTGACGTATCGGCAGGTGCAGCGAACGTTGAAGCGACGACGACGCGCGAACGTCGATCCCGATCCCCCGACATCCGGTCCAACTGACTGTCGCACATTTGCGCCCGCGGTCGGAAGATTGGACGCGCCGGCATGGCGATCATGGCGATTATGGATCCGCGCATGCCCCACCGACTCGGGCGCTCCTGCCCCGCCCCGCGCGACCGGCGTCCTCGCCGCCGCCACCGGTCACGTCCGGGACGCGGGCTTGAGCTCGCCCGGGTTCGCGGCTTCGAGCGCAGGCCCAGCCGATGAGGCCTCAACGCCCCCAGCCCCGAACCCGCGACAGCGCTCGGCGCGGTCGCGCGCGTCCACCCAAGCGGCCAGTGCGCGTCCTTGTGCGCCCGAGCACGCCCGATTCTCCTTCGGGCCGCTCCAAGCCATAGACAACGCTGACCGGCTGTGATCGTCGCGTCGTCTCACCCGCGGCGCGGCGATCACAGTGCGCTTGCTCGCGGGGTACCCTCGGGTTGTGGGCTACTGCGAGCAGTCTCCACCTCGTGAGCTCGAGCCGTGGGTGCAGTGCACCTGGCGGCGCAGCGGTGATGGCACCGCCCCGGTGCGCGTCGTGCCGGACGGCTGCATCGACATCGTCTGGACCGAGGGCTCCGGCACGATCGTCGTCGGTCCCAACACGCGCGCGTTCCTCGTGCCGCTCGCTCCCGCTACGCAGGTCGCCGGCGTGCGGCTGCATCCCGGCGCGGCGCCGTCGCTGCTCGGCGTCGACGCCGCGGCGCTGCGCGACGGGAGCGCCGCGATCGACGCCGTGTGGGGCGATGACGGCTTGCGGCTTGCCGAGGCGCTCGAGGCGCAGCCGGATCGAGCGCGCGTGCTGCTGTCGGCGCTCGCCGCGCGCGCGTGAGCGCGCCTGCGCCGGACCCGCTCGTGCGCGCGGCGGTCGCGCGGCTGGACGACCCGCGGATCGAGGTTCGCCGGCTCGCGAACGCGCTCGCCGTCAGCGAGCGCCAGCTGCGCCGGCGCTTCGAGTCGGCGGTCGGCTACGGGCCCAAGCGCCTGGGCCGCGTGCTGCGGCTGACGCGCGCGCTCACGGCCGCGCGCGCGGGCGAGGAGCTCGGGCGGGTCGCGTTCGACGCGGGCTACGCCGACCAGGCGCACTTCGCCAACGACTGCCGCAGCCTCGCCGGCGTGGCGCCCTCCGCGCTGATCGCCTGACGCCTCCACCGATCGCGAGCGGCCGTTTTCTACAAGACAAGCCGCCGCCGGGCAGCCATGATGCGGGCATGACGAGCGACCTGATCGCCATTCCCAACATCGGCCCGGCGGTGGCGCGCAAGCTCGAGCGCCTCGACGTCCACAGCGCCGACGACCTCCGTGGCCGCGACCCGCACGAGCTCTTCGAGCGCCTCTGCGCGCTCGACGGCCGCCGCCACGACCCGTGCCTGCTGGACACGTTCGTCGCCGCGGTCGACTACGCCGACGGCGGCCCGCCCCGGCCCTGGTGGGAGTTCAGCCGCGAGCGCAAGGCGCGCGAGCATGCCTGACTTCGCGATGACGCTCGGCTGGGTCATCGCGTATGTCGACGACCCGCCGGAGGCCGCCGCCTTCTACGAGCGCGTCTTCGGCATGCCCGTCGAGTTCGCCGTCGAGGACTACGCCCAGCTCGCCACCGGCTCGACGAAGATCGGCTTCGCCGCGTACTCGCTCGGCGAGGAGAACTTCGAGGGCGGCGTGCTGCACGCGGGCGACCAGCCGTTCAACGTCGAGATCGCGCTCGTCCACGAGGATGTCGACGGCGCCTATCAGCACGCGCTCGACGCCGGCTGCACGGCGCTCGCGGCGCCGAAGGACAAGCCGCAGGGCCAGCGCGTCGCGTACGTGCGCGACCCGTTCGGGACGCTCGTCGAGCTCGCGACGCCCCTGTAGCCCGCGGCGCCTCCGCGCCCGTGCGGTCCGGACGAGCCCGCCACAGGGGGTCTGGCGCAAAACGTGAACATACCTCCCGTTTTGCGCCAGACCCCCTGCGATACCACCGCGCCCCGGCCAGCCTTATCCGCCGACGGCGCTCAGCGCCGAGCAGGCGCCGCAGGCGGCGCACCCGGCGCGCTGATCGGCGCCGCGCATGCTCGCCTTGCGCAGCGCGCGACCGACGCGGTCGGTGATGTCAGCGACGAGCTCGTGGCTCGGGGCGGGGACTTGGTCGACGTCGTGCGCGAGCGCGCCGGCGAGCGGCCGGTAGGGGACGACGAACGGGTAGACGCCCATGTCGATGAGCCGCTCGGCCCCCTTGACGAGCTCGTCGGGGTTCTCGCCGAGCCCGATCAGCAGGTAGGTCGAGACGCGGTTGCGGCCGAAGACCGCGACGGCCTCCTCCCACGCCTCCATGTAGGTCTGCAGCGGGACCTGCGCCTTGCCCGGCGTCCAGCGCGCGCGGACCTCCTCGTCGAGGCTCTCGACGTGGATGCCGATCGCGGTGACGCCGGCGGCGTGGAGCCTGCGGATCCAGACGAGGTTGTCGGGCGGCTCGAGCTGCACCTGGATCGGGATGTTCGGCAAGACGTCCTTCACGGCTTCGACGCAGCGCGCGAGGTGGCGAGCGCCGCGGTCGGGGCCGTTGGAGGTCCCGGTCGTCATGACGATCTGGCGCACGCCGTCGAGGCGCACCGCCGCGAGCGCGACCTCGGCGATCTGCTCGGCGAGCTTGACCTGCGTCGTCGTCTTCGACGTGAGGGATTCCTCGATCGTGCAGAAGCGACAGCGGCTGTCGCGCTTGTAGCGCACGCACGTCTGCACGACGGTGGTGGCGAGCACGTGGCGGCCATGCAGGCGGGCGATCTGCTCGTACGGGACCCCGTCCGCGGTCTCGAGGTCGTAGAACCGCGGCCGCCGGACGGGCCGGAGCGCGCCCTTGACCATGACGTCCTCGCGCATGAGGGCGCCGTCGGTGCGGATCGTCCACGGCGAGTCGGGCTTCAGCGGCAGGGTCGTGGGGGCGCCGTCGAGCATCCAGCGGCCGCCGTCGTCGCTCGGGCCCGCGCCCGAGCGCCGGCGTAACGGTGGTGCGGCGCGGAGCCCGAGAACGGCGAGCTCGGAGCGCAGCCCCAAGTCCATCTAGAACATCCAGGCGGTGTCGATGGTCTTGCTGGCGTCGCTTCGCTTCGGCTGTACCGCCATGGACGGGCTCCTCTGAATCGATGGTGCAAAGACGGCGCGGGCGCGGCGAGACGACTCGCCGCGAACCGGTGCAGGCATGGTCGGTGGCACCCGGGGATCGCGGTATGGACCGCGTGCCCAAGATGGGGTCCTCCGCCTTGGCCCGTGCGTCCGGCTCAGCCTTCGCCCGATCGGCCACGGCCGCGGCCGCGGCCCTTGCCGGAGTTGTCGTCTTCGCCCTCGGCCTCGCCGCCCGACGCGGTCGTCACGAACGCCGCGAGCGCTTGGAGGTCGGCGTCGTCGAGGCGGTCGTCGAAGATCGCCGGCATGAGCTTCTCGGGGTAGCCGTCGGCGATGTCCTCGCGCGGCTCGGCGATGCTCTCGAGGTTGTCGTCGAGATCCTCGTCGAGCGTGTCCAGGCGCGGGCCGAGCTTGCCCTCGGCGCCGATCGCGGCGATCGAGTGGCAGCGGTCGCAGCCCTCGTCGGCGAACAGGGCGCGCCCGCGGCGCACCTCCGCGCCGCCCGCCGCGATGCGCTCGCGCGCCGCGGCCAACTGCGCCGCGCTCGGCGCGGGCTCGCGCTCCGCCGGCGCCTCGCCCATCCCGATCCCGAGGATCGCGCAGCCCATGACCGCCACGACGAGGGCCGCCAGCGCGGCGCGCACCGCGGTCATGGCGCGCCGTTCCAGGACGTGGTGCGCACGGCGACCGCGCCGCCGAGCAGCGCGAACACGACCGCCCACACCTCCGCCGCGACGATGACCAGCGCGTCGGCGTCGTAGCCGCCCTCGCGGAAGCCGAGGAAGCCGATCGACGAGTGGGAGATCGCGATCGAGACGAGCGACGGCACGCAGACCGACACCGCACCCAGGACGAACAGCCACGAGCGCTGCGCGACGAGCGTGAGCACGACGACCGTCGAGCCGATCGCGCTCATGAGGAACAGCAGCCCGACGACCTCGACCTCCGCGTAGCCGCGGTGAAAGAGCCGCGCGTGCTGAAAGCCCGCGACGAACACGCCCAGCGCCGCGAGCACGAGCAGCACGAGCGCGAGGGCGTCGGGGCGCGTGGGCTGCAGCAGGCGACGCATCGTGCGCCCGGTCTACCCGCGCGCGTCAGATCCGCGCGCGCGGCGGTCGCGCGCACCCGTCCGTCTCCCCCGGCCTCTAGGTTCGTCGCGTGGCGATCGAGTACCTCGGCAACAAGAGCCGCCTGCTGGACTTCGTCGTGGGCCCGATCGCGGAGCTGCCCGCGCTCAAGACCGTCGCGGACATCTTCTGCGGCACGGCGTCGGTGTCGCAGGCGCTGCGCCAGCGCGGGCTGCGCGTCGTCGCCAACGACCACATGCGGCTCTGCGCGACGCTCGCCGAGGCGGCCCTGCTGTCGGACGGGCCGCCGCGCTTCGCGGCGCTCGCCGGGCCGGCGCACGAGCGGCTGCGCGGGGAGAGCGCCTACGACGCCGTCGTGCGAACGCTCAACGCGCTGCCCCCGGAGGCCGGCTTCTTCTTTCGAACCTACTCGCCCGCCTCCGCCGCGACCGGCACGACCCGCATGTACCTCACCGAGCTCAACGCCGGCAAGGTCGACGCGATCCGCGGCCAGATCGAGCGCTGGACGCCGGTGTTGACCCGCGCCGAGCGCGCGCTGCTGCTGCGCGACCTCGTGCAGGCGGTGTCCGCGGTGAGCAACACCGCGGGGACCTACGGCTGCTACCTCAAGACGTGGAAGCAGCGCGCGCTGACGCCGCTGACGCTCGTAGCCGATCACCCGCGCGCGGCGCAGGCGTCCGAGCGCCGCGACCACGAGGTCCGCTGCGAGGACGCCGAAGCCGTCGCCGGCGACCTCGGCGCGGTCGATGCCGCGTACCTCGACCCGCCGTACACCAAGCGCCAGTACGCGGCCTACTACCACCTGCTGGAGACGCTCGTCGGCGGTCACTCGCCGGCGGTCGAGGGCTCGACGGGGCTGCCGCGCTGGCAGGAGAAGCAGTCGGACTTCTGCTACAAGCGCCGCGCCGCGGGGGCGCTCGAGCGGATCGTCGCCCGGCTCGACGTCCCGCACATCTTCCTGAGCTACAGCGAGGACGGGCACATCGCGCACGAGGAGATCCTCGAGATCCTCGGCGCGCGCGGGCGCGTCCGGACGAGCGAGCTATCCAGTCAGCGGTATCGCAGCAGCGCGCTCGCGCACCGGGCGGCGGTGGTCCGCGAGCGCCTCTACCACGTCGCCGTCGCGTAGCTGCGCGCCGGTCGCGGCGCGCAGGAAGCCGCCGCCGCCGGCCCACTCGAGCGCCTTCGTGACGCCGCCGGGGTCGCGCGCGTCGAGCACCGCGCGCAGCCGCGGGTCGGCGAAGCGCTCGATCGTCGCCCGGCTCGACTCGATCCCGATCCAGCGGCGCTCGGCCTTGTGCGCGACGGCCGCGGTCGTCCCCGAGCCGAGGTACGGGTCGAGCACGAGGTCGCCGGGACAGCTCGCCATCTCGATGATCCGCAGCATGAGCCGCTCGGGCTTCGGCGTCGAGAACGGCCGCTCGCCGGGAAACAGCCGGCGCAGCTCCGAGTTGCCCTCCGCGTTGTGGCCGACCTCCTGGTGCGTCCACCACGTCGACGGCACGAGGCCGAGCGCGTCGTCCTCGTAGACCTTCCTCCTCGGCACGTTGTCGCCGTCCGGGCCGCACCAGATCAGGCCCTCGCGATCGAGCGCGTCGAACTTCTCCTTGGTCACGCGCCAGCAGGACCCGTGCGGCGGCTCGACGACCCGGCCCGACGGCAGCGCGATCGCGTAGAACTGGCTCTTCGTGCCGTGCCCGCCCTGGGCGACGAGCGACACCGTCGACCAGTGCCCGCGCGGGTCGTCGTCGGCGTTGCGCCACGTGCCGGGCTTGTCGTTGCGCGGGAGGCGGTTGCGGTGGTGCTTCCACTCGCTGCCCGCGGGCGCGTAGACGTGCAGGTAGTCGTGCGCGGTGCTGAACGCGCGGCGGTTCTCGCGCGAGTAGCGGCGCTGCCAGACGACGGTCGCGACGAACGAGGCGCGCCCGAACAGGTCGTCCATGAGGACGCGCAGCGTCGCCTGCTCGGCGTCGTCGCAGTGCACCCACAGGCTGCCGTCGGCGCGCAGCAGGTCCCAGGTCGCGGAGAGCCGCGGCGCCATGAGCGAGGCCCAGTCGCCACGGTCCATTGCGTCCTCGTAGTCGCGCGAGCGCTCGCCGGTGTTGAACGGGGGATCGAGGTAGGCGAGTCTGACGTCGCCCCGGTACGCCGGATCCTCCGCGAGGAGCCGCAGCGCATCGAGGCAGTCGCCCTCGACGAGGAGGTTCGGGCGATCCCCCTGGATGCCGACGCGCTCGGTGACGACGAAGGGCGACCTCATGCCCGGGACCGTAGTGGCGGGCGCGGATAGTACGTGGCCGCCACTCGCGCCCGCGAGGAGCTCGTGATCGCGGGTTCGAGGTCAGCGCCTTCGTGCGCTGACTTCCGCGCGCATGGTTTCGCTCGCGCGGTAGCTCGTCGTGCGACCTCGGCCCCGGCGGACGGTGAGATCCGCATCGTGTAGCCGCTTGAGGTCAGCGCTGGCCGTTGCGGGTGAGACGTCGGCCTCCTCGGCGTACGAGGCGCGGTCGGTGCCTCGGAAGAGGCTCTGTTCGAGCGCGATGACGAGCCGGTCGGGCCAGCCGCGGCGGCTGACGAGCTCTTCGAGAGCCGACCAGCGGCGCCCAGCCTCGGCGATCTGGTCGAGGCGGATCTGGGCTTGGTCGAGGTGGGCTCGCACGCAGAACTGGACCCACGGTGTGGCGTCACGCTCCGGCCGATAGCTGCCGCCCTGCACCTTCTGAAGCGTCGCGTAGTAGGCGTCGGTGTTACGGCCGAGGTACTCCTCGATCGAGCCGATCTCGGGGGCAAGCAAGCCTTCCCTCGCCAGAACCAGCGACTGGACGATCCGGGCGATGCGTCCATTGCCGTCGCGGAACGGGTGCACCGAGACGACGTGGAGGTGGGCCATCGCAGCGCGGACCACGGCGTGCACGTCGGTATCGCCGTGCTCGAGCCACGTCGACCACCTCCTCCATGAGTGCTGGGGACGTCCTCGTGGGGTGGGCCGACGAATGCCGGCGGGCCGCCCGTCGGGCTCGTCACCTCGATGCCGCGCGTCCGGTAGCGACCGGGCTCCGTGTCGCGCTGAAAGGAGCACGCGTCGAAATGCAGGTCGAGGATGACTCGGTCCAGCCAGCGGAATCCTGGATCGGCTGCCATCACAGCCGCGTGGTCCATTGCGCGGCCGTAGTACGCGAGCGCCATGCCGTCGGCGTCGCCCGGATCGGGACGCTGACGACCCGTGGCAAGTGCGAGCCTCTCCTCCTCCCGCACGTGGTAGCCCTCGATCTGAACCGAGCTCGCCGCGGTGGACGCGCGCATCTGGCGGCGCAGTGTGCCGAGCCAAGGGCCGGGTGTGGCGGTCTGCGCGCCCAGTCGCGTTCGCAGTGCGTCGAGCTTGTCGAGCTCCGAGCGGAGGGAGCGCGACGGCGAAGGGGTCGCGTACAGCACGGTCGCCAGTTTAGACGATTAATCGTCTAAACGTCTGATCTTCGCCGGGCCGGAGGATCTCGTGCGCAACCTTCGTCGCTCCGCGGACGTTGGCGTCACGATGACCACGGGCGCGCTCCTCACATCAGCCATGCTGGCTCTCGCCGCCTTGCCAACCTCCGCGTCCGCCGCCGCGGTGCCGGACCGCGTCGTCGACGAGGTCAGCTCGCCGATGGACGTCGGGCTCGACGGGCCCGTCGTCGCGTACACGCGGCGCGTCGGGACGCGTGGCGTCGAGGTCGTCGTGCGCGACGGCGAGCGGCCTGCCGTGCGGCTGGCTGCCGGGCGGGGATCGAGCCCCGTGGGCGTCGGGCGCGATCGCGCCGGCAAGCGGGTCGTCGTGTACGTGCGTTGCGGCGGGCGCTGCGATCTCGTCGCGTACTCGCCCTCCGCCAAGCGCTCGCGGATCGTCGATCGCGGCTTCGCAGGTGCCACCGATCTCGCGGTCGGCAAGGGGCGCGTCTTCTGGGCCGACGGCAAGCGGGTGCGCTCGCGCGCGCTGGCCGGCGGGCCGGTGCGTCGAGAGGCCGTCGTCGCGCACATGGAACCAACCGAACTTGATACCGACGGCAATACGCTCGCCGTCACCGGCGATATGCCCGGCGAGTACTCCGGCGCCACGGGCGTGTCGATCACGCGGCCGGGCTCGGGCAAGGCGCGGCTGCGAGCGGAGCGCCAGTACGCCGAGGAGTACGCCGGGTTTCGGGTGCCCGTCGTCACCGCGAAGGGCGTCACCACGCTCTTCGACCACTTCACGTTCACCACCTCGACCACCTTCGCGGACCTCGCGGCCGGCGACCACGGCTGGGACGAGCGCGGGACCGGCGGCATGCAGATCCTGACCTGGGACGCCTACGGCGCCAACGCCGTTCTCGTCGAGGCTCCTTCCGATGCCGGCTGCGCGCTCGGAAGCGACTTCGCCGAGGTGACCATCGCGCGCGTGCCGTGCCGGATCGTGCTCGCCGACCTCTCGCGCGAGCGCGTCCTGCCGCCCCGGATCGCGATCGACAAGCGCGTCGCGACCGTGCTGCGGACGAACGTCCGGGGCAGCAAGGTCACCGGTCGCACGCCCTTGACCGGCGTCGCGGTCGAGGTTCGCGACAGCGACGAGAAGCTCGTCGCCAGCCTCGTGACCGACGCTGAGGGGAAGGCCACGTTGCCCGAGGCCGAGGACGGCGAGGGGCTTGCCGTCACGGCGGCGACCACGCCGGTCAGCTACGCGTACGACTCGGGGTACTAAGCCGGTCGACGCAGAAATGCCTGCTCAGGCGCCGGTTTGCGGTGACGACAATCACAGACAACCCTGCGGCAACGCATCGGCAAACGGCGGACAACGTCGTGGCAACCCTCGCGGAAGAGGGTGCGCGCCATGACCAAGAACGTCGTCGCCACTCGCTCGCTGCTGATCACCGCCTTCGCCGCCTGGCTCTTCGCCGCCAGCGCCGCCCTCGCCACCGCCGCCGCGCCGCGCACCGCCCTCGGGCCTCAACTTCGCGCGCTCACCGTCTCGAGCCAGGCTCCAGCCGGCGGGCGTCTGGCCGTCAAGGTCAACGCCGTCAACGGCGCACGCACGCGGACGAAGCCCGTATCGCTGCGGGTCTTGCTGTCCGCCGACCGGCGGCAGGATCGCAAGGACGTGCGGCTGACGGGCGCCCTGCGCGTCCCCGCGCTGAAGGCCCGTAGCGCGCGCACGCTGAACGCGACGCTCGGCGTTCCCGCGAGCGCCCGCGCCGGCAGCTTCTACGTGATCGCCTGCACGCCGGCCGTGCGCGGCAAGACGACGTGCCGGGTCGCGAAGGCCCGCGTGATGGTGACGCGCCCGGGCAGCGGGCCCGGCACCGGCACGCCCGGTGGTCCCGGCGCGCCCGGTGGGCCCGGCGCGCCCACGGGACCGGGCTCCTCCGGCCCGGGCGGCACCACCCCGCCGCCTCCGCCTCCGCCCCCCGCCGCCACCCCCGCCGCCTCCGCCCCCGCCGCCGCCTCCGCCCCCGCCGCCGCCGCCGCCCCCGCCGCCGCCTGCCTCCGCCTCCGCCGCCGCCGCCGCCGCTCGACCCCATCGACCCGACGCCGATCGCGAGCGACCTCCCCACCAACTTCTCCGACTCGACCGCCTTCCTGTACTCGGGTGACAACCCGATCCAGACCGGCGTCGCCGCCAACACGATCAAGGCCGACCGCGTCGCCGTCCTGCGCGGCAACGTCCGCGACCGCTCCGGCGAGCCGATCCAGGACGTCGAAATCACGGTCCTCGACCACCCCGAGCTCGGCACCACGAAGACCCGCAACGTCGGCCAGTACGACCTCGCCATCAACGGCGGCGGGCCGCTGACGCTCCACTTCCACAAGGACGGCTACCTCGACGCGCAGCGCCAGGTCACCGCGCCCGGCAAGGACTTCGCCGTGCTCGACGACGTCGTGCTCGTCGCCTTCGACGCGAAGGTCACGAGCGTCGACCTCACCGCACCCGGCGCGAAGGTCGCCGAGGCGACCCCCGTCACCGACGCCGACGGCACCCGCCAGGCCAGCGTCCTGTTCCCCGAAGGCACGGACGCGACGATGGTCAAGCCCGACGGCACCACCGTCCCGCTCGACACCCTCGACGTCCGCGCGACCGAGTTCACCGTCGGCGCCAGCGGACCCGAGGCGATGCCGGGCACCCTCCCCGCCGGCTCCGCCTACACGTACGCGGCCGAGCTGTCCGTCGACCAGGCCGTCGCCGCCAACGCGACCGAGGTCCGCTTCGACAAGGCCGTCATCAACTACGTCGACAACTACCTGAAGTTCCCCGTCGGCGGCACCGTGCCGACCGGCTACTACGACCGCGAGGCCGGCGAGTGGAAGCCGTCGCTCAACGGCCGCGTCATCAAGATCGTCGCCGTCCAGCTCGGCAGGGCCGAGATCGACACCGACGGCGACGGCCAGGCCGACGACGGCCTCGGCATCACCGACCAGGAGCGCGAGCAACTCGCTGCCACCCGTGCCGCGGGCGACGAGCTGTGGCGCGTCCCGATGACGCACTTCACCCCGTGGGACCACAACTGGCCCTTCACGGCGCCCGACGACGCCGTCCGGCCGAACGGGCCGAACCCCACCTCCAACGGCCCCGGCACGAACAACAACAACCCGGAGTGCCAGGGCAAGGGCTCGATCATCGGCTGCCAGACGCAGACGCTGTCCGAGGAGCTGCCGGTCGTCGGCACCCCGTTCAACCTGCGCTACGACACCCGCCGCGCCGGCCGCCGCACGGACCGCTCGATCGAGATCCCGCTGACGGGCCGCAGCGTGCCGCAAAGCCTCCAGCAGGTGCTGCTCGAGGTCACGGTCGCCGGCCAGAAGCTCAAGCGGTCGTTCACGCCGGCGCCCAACCTGACCTACGACTTCGTCTGGGATCGCAAGGACGCCTGGGGTCGCGAGATCCAGGGCCGCCAGCCGGTCAACATCCGCATCGGCTTCACGTACAACCTGAGCTACGGCGTGCCGAGCCCGTCCGCCCGCGCCTTCGCCCGCCCCACGGACGACTACGACCGCGTCGGCATCTCGCGCGAGAACGCCGGCAAGATGACGAGCTGGCGCACGATCCGCGACGAGTTCGGCGTCGCCGTCGGCTCGCTGGACGCCCGCGGCGCCGGCCTCGGCGGCTGGGAGCTCGACATCCACCACGCCTACGACGACCGCATGCGCACGCTGTACCGCGGCGACGGCGTCGAGGTCGGCGCCGAGTCCGTGCTCGACGCGCTCGCCGGCCCGGCCGGCGCGGGCGACCCGCGCGACGTCGACGTCGCGCCCGACGGCAGCCTCTGGGTCGCCAACGCCGCGACGGACCAGGTCCTGCGCTTCGACCAGGACGGCAACGCCACGGTCGTCGCCGGATCAAACGGCGGCGGCGGGTGCGAGGAGGGCTGCCTCAAGACGCTCGAGGAGCGCGCCCCCGGCGACCCGAAGGCGCTCGGCTTCTCGCTCGCCCGCCCCGTCGCGGTCGCGCTCGCACCCGACGGCGGCTACTACATCGCCGACTTCCTCATCGACTGGGGCCTCTCGCAGAGCGTCGTCTACCGCGTCGACACCGACGGCGGCATCCACCGCTACGGCGGCTGCATCTGCAACACCTTCAAGGACGACGCTCCGGCCCTCGAGACGAACATGACCGTCACCGATATGGCGGTCGCCGAGGACGGCATGCTCTACATCGCCGACCAGCGCAACGGGCGCATCCGCGCCATCGGGACCGACGGCATCATCACGACCGTCGCCGGCGGCGGCCCCGAGGCCACGGGCTACGACGATGGCAAGCTCGGCAAGGACGTCAGGCTCTTCGAGCCGCTGGCGGTCGAGGTCGGCCCCGCGGGCGAGGTCTACTTCGGCGACAGCGGCGGCCCCGGCAACAAGGTGCGCCGGATCGAGACCGACGGCAAGGTGACCACCGTCGCCGGCGCCAACCCGTTCGACCCCGACGACAACGGCGACGGCGGACCGGCGCGCGACGCCAGCATGAGCAACCCGCAGGGCCTCTCGCTGGCCGCCGACGGCAGCCTGTACGTCGCCGAGGGCCCGAGCGTGCGCCGCGTGTCGGGCGACGGCCTCATCACGACCGTCGCCGGTGGCGGTGCGGGCAGCGCCGCGCAGGCCAACCGCGTCCCCGCCGGCAGCGTCAAGCTCAACGGCGCCGCCGGCGTCGACCTCGCCCGGGACGGCGCGCTGTACGCCGTGTCGGCGAGCGGCCTCAGCCGCGTCTCGCGACCGTTCCCGCGCTCGCAGGACGGCAAGCTCGCGATCCCGTCCAAGGACGGGCGCGAGGTGTACCGGTTCGACTCGGCCGGTCGGCACCTCAGCACGCAGAACGGCGCCACCGGCGTCACGACGTGGCGGTTCGAGTACGACGACGCCGGCCGCATGGCGAAGGTCATCGACGCCGACGGCCGCGCGACGCGCGTCGAGCGCGACGGCGAGGGCATCCCGACGGCGATCGTCGCGCCAGGCGGCCAGCGCACGGAGCTCGAGCTCAACGCCCAGGCGCACCTGAGCAAGATCACCGAGCCGGGCGGCGCGTCGACGCGCATGACCTACGACGCCGTGCGCCTCGCCGGGCTCGTCGACCGCCGCGGCGGCCAGCACGAGTTCGACTACGACGACGACGGGCGCCTCATCCGCGACGAGGACGCCAACGGCAAGTCGCAGACGCTCGCCCGTGTGGACACGGCGACGGGCCACAAGGTCACGCTCACGAGCCCCGAGGGCCGCAAGCGCAGCTGGGAGGTCGGGCTCGACGGCGACGGCGACGCCTTCCAGAAGACCACGGATCCGGCCGGCGGCGAGACGATCGTCAAGGTCGGCATCGACGGCGTCCGCCGCGGGACCTACCCCAACGGCGAGACGATGGAGCTCAGCCAGTCGCCCGACCCGCGCTGGGGCTTCTACGTCCCGATCATGAAGAAGCTCGTGCGCAAGACGCCCGGCGGCCGGACGACGACCACGACGGGCGCGCGCACCGTGACGCTCGCCGACGAGGCGGACCCGCTGTCGGTGCAGTCCCTGACCGACACGTTCACGACGAACGGCAGCGCGTTCACGGTCTCGTACGACGCGACCGCGCGCAACGAGACGACGACCTCGCCCGAGGGGCGCTCGACGGTCAGCACCTACGACGAGCGCGGGCACCTCGTTCGCTCGGAGCCGGGTGCCGGCGTCACGCCGATCACCTACGAGTACGACGACCGCGGCCGCCTGACGCGCTCCGAGCAGGGCGACCAGCAGTTCGCGTGGGAGCACAACGCTCGCGACCTGCCGAGCGCGCGCATCGACGACGCCGGCCGGCGCACGGAGTTCACGTACGACGACAACGACCGCGTGGTCGCGATCAAGCGGCCCGGCACGGGCGTCGAGCGCTATGAGTACAACGCCGCGGGCGGGCGCTCGGCCGTGATCATGCCTCACGGGCAGCGCCACGAGCTCAACCACGACCCGCGCGACCTGCTGTCGGGCTACACGCCGGCCGGCGGGGCGAAGCTCGAGCGCGTCCACAACATGGACAAGCAGCTGACGGTCGAGGGCGTCGCCGGCAACCAGACGACGCACGAGTACGCCGCCGCGAGCGGGCGCCGGACGGGCATGCAGTTCGCCGACGGCACGGTCGAGTTCGGCTTCGACGGCGGCCCGCTCGACCAGCCGACGACGATCAAGCGCACGCCGGCGGGCGGCGGCACAGCCGAGCAGCAGGCGTTCGCGTTCGACGGCGCACTGACGACCGGGATCGCGACGACCGGCAGCGCGGCGGGCACGTTCACCTACGGCTACGACGACAACCGCTTCCTCACGTCGACGAAGCTCGTCAGCGGCGCCCAGACGGTGACGACGGCGCTGGCGCGCGACAAGGACGGGCTGCTGAAGACCTACGGCCCGTTCACGATCACGCGCGACGGGACGAACGGCGCGCCGAGCGCGATCGCGGGCGGCGGGCTGTCGCTGGCGCTTCACCAGGACGGCCTCGGCCGCCTGACCGAGCGCACGCTGACCGCCGCTGCGAGCCAGCGTTACCGCTCGCAGATCGAGCGCTCGGACGACGGTCGTATCACCCGCAAGACCGAGACGGTCAACGGGGCGTCGCACACCTACGACTACACGTACGACGACGACCGGCAGCTGACGAAGGTCGAGCGCGACGGCACCGTGACGGAGCGCTACGGATACGACGACAACGGCAACCGCACGTCGCGCCAGCTCGGCTCGGACGCGGCGCAGACCGCTTCGTATGACGACCAGGACCGGCTGATCGCGCGCGGCGCCGTCGCGTACGCGTTCGACAGCGCGGGCTTCATGACCGCGCGCGGCGCGGACACGTTCGACTACTCCGCTCGCGGCGAGCTGCTGTCGGCCACGGTCGGGGCGACGACGGTGACCTACCGCTACGACGGCCTCGGCCGGCGGGTCGCCCGCACACAGGGTGCCGACACGACGCAGTACCTCTACGGCAACCCTGGCAACGCGGTGCAGGTCACGGCCACGCGCTCGGCTGCCGGCGTCCTGACCACGTACTACTACGACGACGAGGGGCTGCTGTTCGCGTTCGAGCGCGGCGGCGCTCGGTTCTTCGTCGCCACCGACCAGGTCGGGACGCCGCGCGTCGTCACGAACAGCGCGGGCGCGGTGGTCAAGGTGCTCGACTACGACGCGTTCGGCAACCTCGTGTCCGACTCCGCTCCGTCGGTCGACTTGCCGATCGGCTACGCCGGCGGCCTCGACGACCGCGTCACCGGGCTCGTGCGGTTCGGCTTCCGCGACCTCGACACGGCGGCCGGGCGCTGGACGGCGCGCGACCCGGTCCTGTACGAGGGCGGCCAGGCGAACCTCTACGTGTACGTCGGCAACGACCCGATCTCCATGCGCGACCCGCTCGGCCTGTGGTGCGTGGGCGGCTCGGTGTACGACGGCGTCGGCGCCGGGGCGCAGATCTGCAGCACCGACGAGGGCATGTCCGTGTGCTTCGAGGTCGGCTTCGGCGTGGGCGTCGACTTCGGCGTCGACAACGGCGGGCTCGCGCAGGACGGCGAGACGATCGTGGCCGCGGCGAAGGCGTCGCTGCCGGGCGTCGGCGTGGGCGTCGGCGTCGAGCTCGACAACTGCGGCCGGGCGAAGCCGACCGGCTCGATCGACGCGGGCCCGTGGAGCGTCAACGACGAGGGCACCGTGACGCTGCAGCCGCCGGCGATGGCCGCGGGCGTGCAGGCGAAGCTCGCCGCGAAGGTCTGCCGGCGGATCGGCAAGTAGGAATGCGGGCGGCGGGGGCGAGCGCCCTCGCCGCCCCGGCCGCGCGGCAAGGCGTCCCTCCGCGGGGTGCGGCGCGACGCGACGCGACGGACCCTCGCCGCCTTTCCGCCAGGCGTCGGAGAGGCCATCCCCACCGGCGAGACGCGCCGATGGACCGGTTAACATCGCGTCGGCGGTGACCCGTCCGGCGACGCGAATCCACCTGTGCGGACGGCTTCGCGTCGAGCTGGCCGGCGAGCACCGGGAGGACGCGCTGCGGGGGCGCCAGGGGCGGCTGCTGTTCGCCTATCTCGTGCTGCACCGCGACCGGCCCGTGCGTCGCGAGGAGCTCGTCGACGCGCTGTGGCCGGAGGGCTCGCGGCCGCCGAGCGAGACGGCGCTCGCGCCCGTGCTCTCGCGCCTGCGCAGCGCGCTCGCGCCGGCGACCATCGAAGGCCGCGACCAGCTCGTGCTCGCGCTGCCCGACGAGCTGTGGATCGACGTCGAAGCCGCCCGCGCCGCGCTGATGCGCGCTCGGAGCGCGACGAGCCCGGCTGCAGGCCATCGCCGCCGCGCGGGAAGCTGCGGAGCTCGTCGCGCCCGGCCTGCTCTCGGGCATGGACGCCGACTGGATCGACCGGGCGCGCGGCGCGCTCGACGACCTGCGCGTCGAGGCGCTCGAGCTCGTCGCGCGGGAGGGCATCGACATCGACCCCGCCGCAGCCGAGGAGGCCGCGCGCGCGGCCGTCGCCGCCGCGCCGTTTCGCGAGTCCGCGCGCACCGCGCTCATCGAAGTCCTGCGCCGGCGCGGCAACGTCGCCGAGGCCGTCCGCGCGTACGAGGACCTGCGCGTGCTGCTGCGCGACGAGCTCGGCACGGTCCCCGGCCCGGAGCTCGTCGCCCTGCACGCCCGCCTGCTCGGGTCGGACGAGCCCGCCGCCGGGGGGTCTGGCGCAAAACGTGAACATACGTCCCGTTTTGCGCCAGACCCCCCCGCGATGCCACTGCGCGCCCCGGCCAACCTCGTCGAGCGCGAGGCCGAGCTCGCCGTCGTCGACGACGCGCTCGCGCGGCTGGGGGCCGGCCACGGCGGCCTGCTGCTCTTCGAAGGGCCCGCCGGCATCGGCAAGACCCGCCTGCTGACCGAGCTGCGCACCCTCGCCGCAGCCGCCGGGGCGCGGCCGCTGACCGCCCGCGCCAGCGTGCTCGAGCGCGACTTCGGCTTCGGCGTCGTGCGCCAGCTGCTCGAGCCCGCGACCAGCGAGGCCGACGCGTACGAGGGGATCGCCGACCCCGCGCGCGCGGTGCTCGGCGACGTCGGCGAGGACGCCACCGGGCCCGACCGCTCGTTCGCGGCGCTGCACGCGCTGTTTCGCCTCACGGCGGCGCTCGCCGCACGCCAGCCGCTGGTCCTGTGCGTCGACGACCTGCAATGGAGCGACCTCGCGTCGCTGCGCTTCGTCGCCTACCTCGTGCGGCGCCTGGACGGTCTGCCCGTGCTCGTCGCGGCGACCGTCCGCACGGGCGAGCCGTCCGCGGACGACGCGCTCATGGCGGAGCTCGGGCAGGACCCCGTCGGCCGGGCCGTGCGGCCCGCGCCGCTCAGCGCCGGCGGCACGGCCGGCGTCGTGCGCGGGCGCCTTGGCGCCGAGGCCGACGCGGCGTTCGCCGCCGCCTGCCACGAGGTCACGGGCGGCAACCCGCTGCTGCTGGGCCAGCTCCTCACGGCGCTGTCCACCGAGTGCGTCCCCCCGGACGCCGCGCACGCCGCCGAGGTGCGCGCGATCGGCCCGCGCGCCGTCAGCCGGACGATCCTGCTGCGCCTCGCGCGCATGCCGCCCGCGGTCGTCGACGTCGCCCGCGGGCTCGCCATTCTCGGCGAGCAGCCGGACACGGCCGCGCTCGCCGCGCTCGTCGGCAGCGACGAGTGGGCGGTGGCCGAGGCCGTCGGCACGCTCGCGCGCGCCGACATCGTGAGCGACCAAGCCCCGGTCGGCTTCGTGCATCCGCTCGTACGCGACGCCGTCTACGGCGAGCTGCCGGCGGCCCGGCGCGCGCTCGAGCACGGTCGCGCCGCGCGCGTGCTCGCCGATGTCGGCGCGGGCCCGGAGGCGGTCGCGGTTCAGCTCGCGCTCGCCCCGCGGCGCGGCGACCCCTGGGTCGTCGAGCAGCTGCGCGCGGCGGCGCGGCTCGCGCGCGGCCGCGGGGCGCCCGACAGCGCGCTCGCGCATCTCGAGCGCGCGCTGCGGGAGCTCGCGCCCGGTGCCGATCGCACCGAGCTCGTCGCCGAGGTGGGCGAGGTGGCGGCGATGGTCAGCGGCGAAACCGCCGTCGCCTACCTGCGCGAGGCGATGGAGCTCGCGCCGGACGCCGTGGCCCGCGCGGGGATCGCGCTGCGCATGGGCCGCCTGCTCCTCTTCCTCGGCGATCCGAGCGAGGCGCCGCGGTTGGCGACCGCCGCCGCGGCCGAGCTGCCGGAGGGCCACGACGACCTGCGCCAGGGGCTCGAGGCGCTCGAGCTCATCAGCATCTATTTCGGCGCAGGCGATCCCGCGGAGCTCGAGCGCCTGCACGACGTCCCCGGCGAGGAGGCCGGGCAGGGCCCGGGCGCGCGCTCGCTGCTCGGTCTCGCAGCGCTGCAGGTCGCGCTCGGCAGCGGTCCTTCCGAGGAGGCCACGGCGCTCGCCCGCGTCGCGCTGCACGAGGACATGCTCGTGACGTGGGATCCGGTCCTCTTGACGGTCGCCGCGACGCAGGTGATCGCGCT
The DNA here is from genome assembly GCA_963766525.1 of uncultured Actinomycetes bacterium. Classification (GTDB taxonomy): domain Bacteria; phylum Actinomycetota; class Thermoleophilia; order Solirubrobacterales; family Solirubrobacteraceae; genus CADCVQ01. Next base: position 134,202 of record CAVYAX010000048.1, on the reverse strand, counting down.
CGGCGACCCGGCCGAGGGCGTCTCGGTCTGGGAGCACATCGCCCGCATCACCGAGGGGCGCGGCTCCCCGCTGGACGTCGTGGCATACGCGATGTGGGGCGGCGTGGCGCACCTCTGGGCCGGCGACCTCCTCGAAGCCGAGGCGTGGCTGGAGCGCGCATACGAGAGCCAGCTCTTGTGGGGCATGGAGATCAACGCCGAGAACGGCTACTCGTCGGCGTTCATCGCGTTGACGCGACTCGAGCGCGGCGACCCCGTGGGCGCGCGAGCGGCATTGGAACGGCTCGCCGACCCTGGCCCGGATCCCGCCGACGGCGCCCGCTTCTGGGCGGGGAGCAAGGCCGAGCTGCTGCTCGCCGAGGGACGCCCGGCCGAGGTGCTGCCGATCACCGCATACCTGCGTGACACACGCCCACCCGACGTCCATCCGCTGTGGGTGCCGTGGCGCGGCCTGCGCACGCGCGCCCTTGCGGCCCTCGGCGATCGCGACGCGGCGCGGGCCCAGGCGGAGGAGGAGCTCGGGCTGGCGCGTCGCATCGGCGCGCCGTGGGTCGTCGGCCGGGCGCTGCGCCTGCTGGGCGAGATCGACGGGTCGGTCGACGTCCTCGAGGAGGCGGTGACGCTGCTCGCGGGCAGCGGCGCGCGGCTCGAGCACGCGAAGGCGGTGGCGGCGCTCGCGCGGGCGCTGGCGGCGAGCGGCCGCGCCGGCGAGGCGACCGCGCGCGCGGCGCAGGCCCGCGAGCTCGCCCTGCGCTGCGGCGCCGACGGCCTCGCGGAGTCGCTGGCGTCCGGGGCGAGGTTCGAAACGTGAGCCTGCCGAACCACGGTCCGCGCCCGGTGGCGGCGAAGCTTCGCCGCGAGCCGCCGCCCGCCGCGACGCAGGCGGCAAGGCCGTGAGCGCGCGCGTCCACCTCTGCGGCCACCTGCGCGTCGAGGTCGACGGCACGGCGCGCGAGACGCAGCTCCGCGGCCGCCAGGGCCGGCTGCTGTTCGCCTACCTCGCCCTGCACCGCGACCGCCTCGTCCGCCGTGACGAGCTCGTCGACGCGCTCTGGGCGCAGGCGGGCGCGCCGCCCCGCGAGACGGCGCTCGCTCCGCTGCTGTCGCGCATGCGAAGCGCGCTCGCGCCCGCGACCATCGACGGGCGCGAGGGGCTGTCGCTGACGCTGCCCGAACCTGCTTGGATCGACGTCGAGGTCGCCGCGGCCGCGCTGTCGCGAGCCCGCGCCGCGGGCGCGGACGCCACGGCCGCCCTGCAAGCCGCGCGCGAGTCGGCCGACCTCACCGACGGCGGTCTGCTGCCGGGGCTCGACGCGCCGTGGCTCGACGAGGCGCGCACCGCGATCGCCGATGCGCGGATCGAGGCGCTCGAGCTCGCCGCGCGCGCGGGCGCGAAGCTCGGCGGCGCGGCGCTCGGGCAGGCCGAGGCCGACGCGCGGGCAGCCGTGGCCGCGGCGCCCTTCCGCGAGTCGGCGCGCGTCGCGCTGATCGAGGTCCTGCAGGCGCGCGGCAACGTCGCCGAGGCCGTGCGCGCCTACGAGGATCTGCGCACGCTGCTGCGCGAGGAGCTCGGCACGGTCCCGGGGCCCGAGCTCGTCGCGCTGCACGAGCAGCTGCTCGGTGTGGGCACGGCTCGCCCGCCCGCGCCCGGCGGCGCCGGCCGAGCCGGCCTGCATGGCGAGCCCGAAGGGCCGGCCGAGTCGAGCGGCGGGCGGGTCCGACGGAGGCCGCGGGGCTGGCCGTATGGCGGGCCCGAAGGTGCCGGCGGAGCCGGCCTGAGCGGCGGAGCCGGAGGGCACGGTGCGGGCGGGTCGCCGCGAGGAGGCGCTCCTGCGGGCGCCGCACCCGCCGACCTCGTCGAACGCGACGACGAGCTCGACGAGGTCGAGGCGGCGCTCGAGCGCCTCGCCGCCGGCGAGGGCGGCGTCGTCGTGTTCGAAGGGCCCGCGGGCATCGGCAAGACGCGCCTGCTCACCGAGCTGCGCACCCGCGCGCTGCGCGACGGCGCCCGCGTGCTCGACGCGCGCGCGGGCGTGCTCGAGCGCGACTACGGCTTCGGCGTCGCGCGCCAGCTGCTGGCCGGCGTCGCCGCCGAGGAGCCCGCCCTGCTCGACGGGCCGGCGGCCGCTGCGCGAGCCGTCGTCGCCGACGCCGCCGGCGACGCCGACAGCTCCTTCGCGGTCCTCGACGGGCTCTTTCAGCTCACCGCCGCGCTCGCGTCGCGCGGCCCCGTCGTCGTCTGCGTCGACGACCTCCAATGGAGCGACCCGGCGTCCATGCGCTTCGTCGCCTACCTCGCGCGGCGCGCGGGGGGCCGGCCGATCCTCGTCGCCGCCACGGTGCGAACCGGCGAGCCGGACGTCGACGAGGCGCTGCTCGCGGAGATCTCGCACGACCCCGACGCGACCGCGCTGCGCCCCGCCCCGCTGACCGCATCGGCGACCGACGCGCTCGTGCGCGCGCGGCTCGGGCAGGACGCCGACGGCGCCTTCGCCGCCGCCTGCCACGAGGTGACGGCCGGCAACCCGCTGCTCGTGCGCCAGCTGCTGACGGCGCTGAAGTCCGAGCGCGTTGCGCCCGACGCCGCGCACGCCGAGGAGGTTCGCGCCGTCGGCCCGCGGGCGGTCTCGCGGACGGTCCTGCTGCGGCTGGCGCGCATGCGCGACGAGACCGTCGCCGTCGCGCGCGCCGTCGCGATCCTCGGCGAGGACCCGTCGCTGCGGGCGGTCGCGGCGCTCGCCGGCACGACCGAGGCGCAGGCCGCCTCGGCGGTGCAGGTGCTCGCCCGGGCGGAGATCCTGCGCGACGACGCGCCGCTGGGCTTCGTGCACCCGCTCGTCCGCGACGCCGTCTACGGCGAGCTGCCGGCGGCAGGCCGCGGGCTCGAGCACGCCCGCGCGGCGCGGCTGCTCGCCGACCTCGGGGCGACGCCGGAGTCCGTCGCCGCCCAGCTGCTGCTCGCGCCGCCGCGCGGCGATCCGTGGGTCGTCGAGCGGCTGCGCGCGGCCGCGAGCGTCGCGCTCGCGCGCGGGGCGCCGGAGGGCGCGATGGCGCTGGTCGAGCGCGCGCAGGCGGAGCCCCCGCCGCCCGAGCTGCGGGCCGCCATCGCCCACGAGCTCGGCGGCTCGGCGGCGTTCGTGAGCGGCCCGGCGGCCGTCGAGCCGCTGCAACTCGCGTACGCGGCGCTCACGGACCCCGCGGAGCGGGGCTTGGCGGCAGTGAAGCTCAGCCGCTTGCTGATGTTCGTCACGTCACCGCGCGAGGGCGCCGAGCTCGCGGCGCGCGCGATCGCCGAGCTGCCCGAGGAGTGCGACGACCTGCGCAAAGGCCTGCTCGCGATTCGCCTGGTCGGGGTCTTCTTCGGCGTCGTCGACCCGTCCGAGCTCGCCGTGCTCGAGGAGGTCCGGCGCGGCCCGCGCACGACGGGGCCGGGCGCGGGCACGCTGACCGCGATGGCCGCGCTGACCCTCGCGGTGACCTGCGGCCCGTCGCAGGAGGCCGCCGCGATGGCATGGGAGGCCATCGACGACGACGCGATGCTGCGCTTCGATGCCGGTGTCATCACGGCCGGCGCGCAACAGGCGCTCGCGCTGGCCGAGCCCGCGGACGGCGTGCGCGCGGCGCAGCGCATGGCCGACTTCGCCCGGCCCAACAGCCTCGTGCTGGCGATCGTCGGCGCGGACCTGTGGGGCAGCCTGACGCTCATCTGGCGCGGCGATCTCGCTGCCGCCGTCGAGGCCGTGGAGCGCGCGTACGAGGGCGAGCGCCTGTGGGGGACGACGTTCAGCGCGGTCATGGGCTACTCGGCCGCGTTCCTCGCGCTGGCGCAGCTCGAGATCGGCGATCGCGAGCGGGCCTGGGCGAGCCTGCTGCGCATCGACGGCTCGGAGGGCACGTCGGACGGCGCGCGGTTCTGGCTCGCCAGCAAGGCCGAGCTGCTGCTCGCCGACGGGCGCCCCGAGGAGGCGCTGGCCGTCGCCGAGCAGCTCGCGCCGATGCGACCGCCCGACACCCATCCGGTGTGGGCGCCGTGGCGCTCCCTGGGCGCGCGAGCGCTCGCGGCGGTGGGCCGGCACAACGAGGCCGCAGCCCTCGCCAAGGAGGACCTGGCGCTCGCGGGCCGCACGCAGGCGGCGTGGGTCGTCGGGCGGGGCTTGAGGATCCTCGGCGAGGTCCAGGGCGCGGCGGGCATCGACTACCTGCGCGAGGCGACGGCTCGGCTTGACGGGACGTCGGCTCGCCTCGAGCGCGCGAAGGCCCACGCGGCCCTGGCGCGCGCCCTGCCCGCGGGCAGCGAGGCGGACGCGGCGCGCACGACCGCGCGCGAGCTCGCCCGCCGCTGCGGCGCCGCGGGTCTGGCCGCCTCGCTCGAAGGCTTTTAACCCAGCGGGCGCTCGGCCGGCTCGATCAGCGCGTCGAGCGCCGCGATCAGCCCGACCCAACCGGTGAAGTCCCGGTCCGGAGAGCCGTCGATGGCGGCGCGGCCGCGCATCTCGTCGCCGACGAGCTCGAGATCGAGGTCGATGTGGACCGAGCGGTCCGTGGGCTGCTTCGACGACGGCATGGTCGCATGGTGCCCCGGGCGCGTTGCCGCGAGATTGCCGCCACGTTGCCGCTGCGCCCGAGCGCCGGGGTGTCAAGTTTTCTGGACGTTTGGTCGATGGTGGGACCACGAGGCGGCGAGGGCCCGCCTCCCAGTCAGAAGGGGATTTCACATCATGCAGCCGCCGCTCGGCGGGCGCGGACCGTCCGTGCCCGCAAGCTTCGCCGTCTCCCAGCCATGGGCAGTCCTGTCGATCTGGCTCGTCGTCGTCGCGATGCTCGGCGTCGCCGGCCTCGGGATCGAGGGCAAGCTGGCGGCCGGCGGGCTGCAGGTCTCGAACTCGGAGTCCGCGCAGGCTCGTGCGCTGATCGGCGGGAACTTCGGCGACTCCGCCACGGTGCCGGTCTTGCTGCGCGGCCCGCGCACGGACGTCAAGGTCCAGGGCAAGGCGCTCGTCGCCAAGCTCGCGAAGCGCCCGGGCGTGCGGGTGCTCAGCCCGTGGTCGGCCTCTTCGGGGCGCTCCGCGCTGCGTCCGTCGGGCGACCGCGCGCTGCTCCTGCTGACGGTCTCCGGCAGCCGCGAGGACATCGAGCGCCGCAGCGAGGCCGTGCAGCGCCTCGTCGAGAAGACGACCTCCGCGCCGGTGCGGGCGTCCGTCACCGGCATGCCGCTGCTGACGAGCGAGGGCACGAAGCGCTCGCTGAACGCGATCCACCGCGCCGAGCTCATCGCCATCCCCCTCCTGTTCATCGCCCTGCTGCTCGTCTTCCAGTCGTTCGTCGCCGCGGCCATCCCCGCCGCCTTCGGCGCCGCCGCGATCGCCTCCTCGACCGGCGCGCTCGCGCTCATCGCGCGCGGCATCCAACTCGACGCGTTCGCTCTCGCGATCTCCTGCATGGTCGGGCTCGCGCTCGCGGTCGACTACTCGCTGCTGATGGTCTCGCGAATGCGCGAGGAGCTGGCCGAGCACGACGACGTCTCCGCCGCGGTCGGCCGCGCGGCCGCGCCGACGATGCGGACCGTCGCGGTCGCCGCCGCGGCGATCGTGGTGGCGATGGCCGTGGCAGCCGTCGTGTCGCCGGGCACGGGGCTGGTCGCCACCGCGGTCGGGGTCAGCGTCGTCGCGCTGCTGTCCGCCGCGACCGCGATCCTCGTCGTCCCGGCGATGCTCGTGCTCGCCGGGCCCCACCTCGGCGGCGGCGCGATCGCCGGCGCCTCCGGCATCAGCGCGAGCCTTGCCCGGCTCGCCGCACGCCGCCCGGAGCTCGGGCTCGCGGCGGCGGTCGTCCTGCTCCTCTTGAGCATCCCCGTGCTCGGCCTGAAGACCGGCGCGCCGAGCGCCGAGTCGCTGCCCTCCGGCGACTCCGCCCGCGCGCAGTACGAGACCGTCGCGAAGTCGATGGGCGCGGGCTGGACCGAGCCGTTCGAGATCGTCGCCGTGACGCGGAAGGGGACCGTCACGACCGCCTCGCGGCTCGCGGCGATCGCGCGGGTGCAGCGCAAGCTCGCGAAGGACCCCGACGTGCGCGCCGTGCTTGGCCCGGGCGCGATCGCCGCATCGGCCGCGAAGCTGCGCCGCTCCGGCCGCGAGGCGCTGGCCGCGAGCCAGGGCCCGCGCGACGGCGGGCGCCTGCGCAAGCTCGACGCCGGCATCAGCTCGACGGCCGACGGCGTCGGCTCGCTGGCGAGCGCGCTGACGAGCGCGACGAACGCCGCCAGCCGCGTCGCCGATGGGTCGCGGAGCCTCGAAGGCGGTGTCGGCAAGCTGAAGTCCGGCCTGAACGGCGCGGGTGGCGGGGCGCGGACGCTCGCCGCGGAGCTCGCCAGCGCCGGCAGGGGCGCGCAGAGCCTCGTCTCCGATACCTCCTCGGCCGGCAGCGGGGCGCGGGTCGTCCGCGACAGCGCCGTCAAGCTGAGCGACAGGCTCAGCGCGATCGCCACCGGCGCCCGCGACCTCCAGAGCCGCCTCGGCTCGCGCGCCACCGGCCTCGGCAACGTCCAGTCGACGTTGCGCTCGCAGCGCCGCGCCGCCGACGACGCGCTCGCCGCGGCGGAGCGCTCGATCATTCCGACGAGCGGTTCGGCCATCCGTGCGCGCGCCGCGCTTGCCAGGGCGCGCCAGGCGCTCTCCGGCGACCCCGGCGCACCGCTCGACGAGACCATCCGCCAGCTCGGCAGCGACGCCGGCTACGCGAGCCGGATCGCCGGCGCGACGCCCACGGCGGACGGCGCCAAGCTCGCCAGCGCGATCGGGACGCTCGCCGATACCGCTCAGCGCATGACGAAGCGCATCCGCGAGCTCGGCGGCTCCGTCGGCGCGCTCACGCAGGGCAGCACGTCGCTCGCCAAGGCGCTCGACGAGCTCGACAGCGGCGCGGCGGCGATCAGCAACGCGGCCGGCAGCGTGAGCTCCGGCGCCAGCGGGCTCGCGGACGGCGTGAAGAGCGGCCAGCAGCGCAGCGGCCGGCTTGCCTCCGGCCTCGACGACGCGCGCAGCGCGGTCAAGGGCCTCGGCGGCGAAGCGGCTGGCGGCGGCGCGCCGCGGAAGGCCAGCTCGAGCTTCTTCGACTCCGGCTATTTCCTGCTCGCGGCGCTCGAGAGCGGCGAGGGCGGCTCGCCGGTCGGCGTGAGCGTCGACCGCGGCGGCCAGGGCGCGCGGATCGTCGTCGTGCCGCGGTACCCCGCGTCCGACCCGCGGACCCAGGCGCTGTACGAGCGCTTGCGCAAGACGTCGGCGAAGCTCGGCGCGACGCTCGACGCGACATCCGCCGTCGGCGGCCCGGCCGCCACGATCTCGGACTACAACGCCGTGGCGTCGGAGCGCCTGCCGATCATCGTGATCGTCCTGACGCTCGTGACGGCGCTGCTGCTGGGCGTGCTGCTGCGCTCGATCGTCGTGCCGATCGTGTGCGTCGTGCTGAACCTGCTGGCCGTCGGCGCGACGCTCGGCCTCCTGGCGCTGCTGTTCCAGGGCAGCGCGCCACTTCTGGGCGGCCCGGGCGAGATCGACGCGATCGCCGTGACCGCGATCTTCGGCGTCGTGTTCGCGCTGTCGATGGACTACCAGGTGTTCATCCTCAGCCGCGTCCGCGAGGAGTGGCTGCGGTCGGGCGACGAGGAGCAGGCGCTCGAGGTCGGCATGAGCCGCACCGCCCGCGTCGTGACAGGAGCCGCTCTGAGCATGCTCGGCGTCTTCTTCGCCTTCGCGCTCGCGGACGTCGCAAGCCTGCGCCAGTTCGGCGTCGGCCTGGCGATCGCCGTCGTCATCGACGCAACGCTCATCCGCCTCGTCCTGCTGCCGGCCGCTTTGCGCTTCGCGGGCGACTATGCCTGGTACGTCCCCGGCTTCGAGTACGAAGCACCGCACGTGCACGCGCATGCGCCGATCGCGACGCCGTTCGAGACGCCGGCGCTCGAGACCGGCGGCGGGCGCTACTAAGCCGCCCGGTTATGCACGAAACCCCCTCGCGAGAGGGGGTTTCCGTAGTACGCACGTGTGGGAGATGCAGACGCCTGGTCGCCGTGGGGATACGACGGCCGGAGAACTCTCAGGCGCTACTCCTTCGCGTGGAAGGGGCGCACTCGGGATGCGATTGCCGGTGTCGGACAGACCGGCTGCGACGGGCTCGTCATCGCCAGATTCAAGACCGATCTCGCACGTGAGCGTGATTGTCCGCAGTTGCTCAGGACGTGGCGCGGGCGGCGTCGGCTTCGACCGAAGCCAATGCGTCGTGCGGAAGGCTGACGAAGTCGATCGCGTGACCACGGTTGTCGGCGATCTCGACGAGCGCCGAGGTGGCGCTCGCTTCGACGACCGTTCCGACGGTTCCCGCGGGCCAGCGGCCCGATTCGGTCAGGAGTTCGACGACCTCAAGCTCGGTATGTCGCGGTGCGGTCACGGTCTCCGATTGTCGCAGGGCCTCACGGGATGTCCACCCAGCTCGAAACCAGGCGCGGGACATCCTCATCGGCCACGAGCCAGACCGTGGCGACGGGGTGCGTCGAGCCGTTGAGGCCGTCGACGAGCACCACGATGTCGTACAGGACGCCGACGGCGTGATCCGCGTCCCGCGGATCGGAGCGCCGACGACAGCGGCGACCAGCTGATCGCGGAGGTAGCGCCAGTCGGCCTGCGCGATGCCGAGTACAGACAGGAAGACCCGCGCCTTATGGCAACCGCGCGGGTGATCCGGATTGAGCACGTACTGCACGAGCTTCTCCGTCGCCACGACCGCTTGCTCAGCTCTTGGCAGCTGGGGCGCGCTGGACACGCCACGAGGCTACGTGGACGACCGGACCCGAGCCCGAGCTGCGCGGGTGGCTCGCCGAACACAACGCCGCCGAGTCTCCGCCCCCGATCACTCATTCGCAATCGGATCGGAAGCCACCAGCCACCTACGAATGCCGCCGAACGCACGTCGTGACCGCGAGCATCCCGCGCGCCTTCCCCGCATCATCCGTCGTCACGTCGAGGCCGCGATCCTCGACGCCGAGCAGCGGTGAGCGACCGAACCTTGAACAAGCTGGTCAGCAGCCCGCTCGCGAAACCGCCGAACCGGCCCCTTAAGCACGAAAACCCCCTGGCGAGAGGGGGTTTCCGTAGTAGCGGGGGCGGGATTCGAACCCGCGACCTTCGGGTTATGAGCCCGACGAGCTACCAGACTGCTCCACCCCGCGGCGTGGACGTCACAGCTTAGCAACGTCGTTCGGAGAGGGCCAGCGAATTGGCGGCGGCTACTCTCGCACCCCACATGCGCGTCGCCGTCGTCGACATCGGGACCAACTCCACGCGATTGCTCGTGGCCGAGGTCGAAGCCGACCTGACGGTCCGCCAGCTGGATCGCGAGTCGATCGTCACGCGGCTCGGCGAGGGCGTCGACGCGCACGGGCGCCTCGGCGACGCCCCGATGCAGCGCGTCTTCGACGTGCTCGAGCGCTACCGCGCGAAGATCGGCGAGCACGGCGCCACGCGCGCCATCGCCGTCCTCACGAGCGCCGTCCGCGACGCCGCCAACGGCTCGGAGTTCACGGCGACGGTCCGCGACCGCTACCACCTCGACGCCCGCACGATCGGCGGCGACGAGGAAGCCGAGCTGACGTTCGCCGGCGCCACCAGCGAGCGCACGCACAACGGCTCGCAGACCGTCGTCATCGACATCGGCGGCGGGTCGACGGAGTTCGTCGTCGGCCGCGACGGCGAGGTCTCGTTCCACGTCTCCACGCAAGCCGGCGTCGTGCGCCAGAGCGAGCGCCACCTGCACGACGACCCGCCCCCACCCCAGCAGCTCCAAGCGCTCACCGCGGAGGTCCAAGCGATCATCGCGGACGCCGTCCCCGACGACATCCGACAAGGCGTGCAAGCGGGGATCGCCGTCGCGGGCACCGCGACCCAGTGCGCCGCGATCGAGCTCGCCCTCGACCCCTACGACCCTGCCCGCGTCCACGGCCACACGCTCGAGCTCGCCACCTGCGAGCTGCTCCTCGCCCGCCTCGCGCAGATGGACAACGACCGGCGCCGTGAGGTCGTCGGCCTGCACCCCGATCGCGCGCCGACGATCGTCGCCGGCATCGCGATGCTCATCGAGGCCATGCGGGCGTTCGGCCTCGAGCGCGTCGAGGTCTCCGAGCACGACATCCTCCGCGGCGCGGCCATCGCGCTCGCGCGCTCGGCGACCGACGGCGAAGCCAACATCTCGCCGTAAGCGAACTGGACGGATGTTCTACTCAAGGTTTCCGCGCGGATATCCGATACCTGGAGTGCCGGCGAAGGGGACCCAGAGCTTTGATAGGGGAACCGACTGCCGGACATAGGTCCGAGCCTGCCGTTAGATCGGCGCCTCCCGCCGCTCGGGCCACACATAACGGCCCCCATAGAACGACCCCCTGCCCGTCCTGTCGGGGCCAGCATCAGGAAGCCGCCCTTTCCCCTGGGGGCGGCTTCCGCTTTAACCGCCGAGCCCCTACGCGAGGTTCGAGCGCCGCGGATAGGCCACGGACGGGTCCGTCAGCACGTTCACCAGCGCTGGCTTGCCCGCGCTGAACGCTCGCTCCAGGGCGGGCCGCAGCTCCGCGGGCGTGCGCACGAGCTCACCGTGGCCGCCCAGCGCCTCGACGACCAAGTCATAGCGCGTCTCCGGCGTCAGATCCGCCGCCACGGAGTACCCGTAGATCGTCTCCATCGGGTGCTTCTCGAGGCCCCAGATCCCGTTGTTGCCCACGATCCCGACGACCTGCACGCCATGCCGCGCGAGCGTGTCGAACTCCATGCCGCTGAAGCCGAAGGCGCCGTCGCCGAGCAGCAGCACCACCTGTCGCGACGGATGCGCGAGCTTCGCCGCCAGCGCGTAGCCCGGCCCCGAGCCGAGGCAGCCGAACGGGCCGGGATCCAGCCAGCAGCCCGGCTCGAACGAGTCGATCACGCGGCCCGCGTACGAGACGAAGTCGCCGCCGTCGCCGATGACGATCGCGTCGCGGTCCAGCAGCGAGCCGAGCTCCGCGTAGACGCGCATCGGGTGCAGCGGGGCGCGGCCGTCGGCGCGCTCCGCCTCCTCCCCCGAGCGAGCCGCAGCCTCGGACGCGCGCAGCCGCGCGACCCACGCCGGCCGATCCGGCCCGGGCCCGGCGGCGCCCAGCGCGCGCAGCGTCGCGCCGATCCCGCCGTACAGCTCGGCGTCGACCTCACGCGGGTGCGCGCGCGCAGGGCGCACGCGGTCGATGATCACGAGCGACGTCTCGTCGCCGAACACGCCGCCGAAGCCCAGCCGGAAGTCCATCGGCGCGCCGATCACGAGCGCGAGATCCGCCTCGCCCAGCCCCTCGCGTCGCGCCCGCGAGAAGAACAGCTCGTGGTCGGCCGGCAGGCAGCCGCGCGCGAGGCCGTTCAGGAAGACCGGGATCCGCAGCTCCTCGACCAGCTCGCGCAGCGCGTCCTCGGCGTGACCCCAGTAGAGGTCGGTGCCCGCCATGACGACCGGGCGCCGAGCGGCGCGCAGCAACTCCACGGCGTGCGTCAGCGCGTCGCCGTCGGCGGCCGGCCCGCACGACGGGTCCGGCAGCGCAGCCGGCGGCGGCCCCTCCGGCCCCTCGCCGAACGCGTGGTCCAGCGGGAAGTCCAGGAACGCCGCCCCGCCGTGCGGCGCGATCGCAGCGGCGAGCGCGTCGTCGATCAGCGCCGAGATCTCGCCCGTGCTCGCCGACGTCGCGGCGAGCTTCGTCAGCGGCGCGACGAACGGGACGTGATCGAGCTCTTGCAGCGAGCCCTGCCCCCAGCGGACCTGAGGCGCGCGGCCGGCGAGCACGAGCATCGGCGAGTGGTTCTGCTGCGCCGAGGCGATCGCGCTCATGCCGTTCGTGACCCCCGGCCCCGCGGTCAGCGCCACGACGCCCGGCTGGCGGGTCACCTTCGCCCAGCCCTCGGCGGCGAACGCCGCGGATTGCTCGTGGCGCACGTCGACGATGTCGATGCCCTCGGCGCGGCACCCGTCGTAGATCGAGAACAGGTGGCCGCCGGAGAGCGTGAAGAGCTTCGTCACGCCATGCGCCCGCAGGCGCCGTGCGACGAGGTGCCCGCCCACGACATCCGTGCGACGTTGGGCCGCTTGCTCGGACGCGTCACTCAGCATCGAGCGAGGACCCTACCTGCGGTTGTTAACACGGCGTTCGTCGTACCCGCCAGCCGGGCGCCGCCACCGTTACACGCTCACGCCGAGACGCGCGCCGCGAAGGCCTCCGTGAGCCGATCTTCGCCGCAGAACAAGATCCGCCCGACGCGCAGCGCCGGCAGGCGATCGGCGCCGGCGGCCAGGAGCCTGCGTCCGGCATCCTCGATCGGGCCGTCACGGCGCCAGTCGCCGGCGGCGTGCAGCATCTCGCCGGGGTCGATGCCGGCGGCGGCCGCCGCCTCCGCGAGGATCTCCGGGTCGTCGAGATCGAAGCCGCCGCAGAACACGAGCCGGCTCGCGGCGAGCGCGAAGGCCGCCCCAACTCCCCGCTGCGCCGCAAGCGACGCGACCCGCATGGCGCCATCCGCACGCGCCGTGCCGAGCGGCCAGACGATCGGCAGGCCGAGCAGCGCCGCGCGCCGCTCGATCATCGCCCGCTCCTCGTCTGCGATGAAGGTGGCGCACTGCAGCGCCTCCGACGACGCCGGAACCCATTCGAGCCGTGGGAACATCCGGTCCGCCCGCTCGGCGGCGAGGTACGTGTACGGCGACGCCAGATCGAAGTACAGCGCGGGCCGGACGGTGCCGCGAGATCGCCGCGCAGCGCTGCGCCGGTACTGGTCGAGCGACGTGACGGGCTCCATGACAGGCCGTAACGCGCATCGACATGGAAACTTGCGGGAACCTTCGCACTGGATTCACACCCATAAAGGTCTAACAACTGGTCCAAGGGGTGCGCACCTGGCACTTCTGTCTTATCGTCACGGCTGCGGGACCCCGTCCCCTCGGCCGCGTCCTCCCCAATACGCTGGCGATCGGAGCGAAGCCATGCCTCCCAACCCCACCCCGAAACGACACCCCTACCACCAGTGGTCGCCCGATGCGCGCGCGCTGGATCTCGTCGGCGACAAGTGGACGTTGCTGATCGTCCGTGACCTGGCCTCCGGGCCGCGCCGGTTCGTCGAGCTGCAGCGCGTCCTGCCCGGCATCTCGACGGAGCAGCTGCGCTCGCGCCTCAACCGCATGGTCGCCGACGGCCTGCTCACCCGCCAGCGCTACCGCGAGGTTCCGCCGCGCGTGGACTATGAGCTGACCGCGCGCTCGAAGGAGCTTCTGCCCGTCCTGGGCGCGCTCGCGCGCTGGGGCTACGCCTGGGCCTGGTCGCCGCCGCGCGACTCCGAGGCCATCGACATCGGCGCGATCCTGCGCATCGCGCCGGGGCTCGTGGAGACGCCTGCTTCCTTGAGCGGCGTCGCCGGCTTCGTGGTGCACGTCGACGCGATGACGACCAAGCACTACGCGCTGACCGCCCATCGCGGCAGCGTCTCGGTGGCCGAGCGCGAGGACGCCCAAGCGGACGCGCAGATCTCCGGCTCGCTGGAGGACTGGATCGACGCGCTCGGGCCCGACGCCGACCGCAGCCGCCTAAGCATCACGGGCGACACGCGGCTTGCGTCGGCGCTGCTCGCGGGCGTCGGCGCGGTGGCGGAGCGCAACGTTCAAGTCGCGTAGTTGTTGTAGCCGGGGACCGGTGGATACGGGCATGGGCTCGGGATTGGCGCACTAGGCTTCAGTCTGCTCCTCGGGATGCCGATGTCATCCCGGCCCGGTCTGACCCTGCCGAAAGGAAGCTTTCACGTGTCTCGACGCCTTGTCCCGCTGCTGATCGTCCTAGGACTGCTTGCCGTTCCCGCATCGGCATCCGCAGTCAACATCCGGGTGGGGATCGGCGATCAAAGCCCCGCGATGTTCGCCAATTCGAACTACAAGGCGCTGAACCTCAAGCTCACGCGCTACTTCATCGAGTGGAACGCGATCGTCGACCCGGCCGAGCTTGCCAAGGCCGACGCGTTCGTCGCGGCGGCACGGGCGAGCGGCGTGAAGGTGCTCATGCACATCTCGACCGCCGACATCAAGGCCGGCACGCCCAAGCTGCCGAGCGTCGCGAACTACCGCAAGCGCGTCGGCGCGCTGATCAAGCGCTACAGGCCGCGCGGCGTCATCGACTGGGGCGCCTGGAACGAGGCCAACCACAAGACCCAGCCGACCTCCAAGAGCCCGCGCTCGGCGGCGCTGTTCTACGGCCAGATGCGCAAGCTCTGCGTCGGCTGCACGATCGTCGCGCTCGACGTGCTCGACCAGCGCGGCGTCGAGAGCTACATCGCCCGCTTCTACAAGGCCGCCGGCGCCGACGCCGCCCGCGCCCGCATCGTCGGCATCCACAACTACTCCGAGGTCAACCGCAAGCTCAAGAAGGGCACGAACACGTACCCGGGCACGCGGCGCATCATCGACGCCGTCCTGAAGGCCAACAAGCGCGCGAAGTTCTGGTACACCGAGACCGGCGGGCTGACACGCCAGGGCAGCGCCTTCCCGTGCGACGACGCCCGCGCGGCCGACCGCACGCAGTACATGTTCACGCTCGCCAAGCGCTTCGATCGCTACATCGATCGGCTGTACACATACAACTGGACGCCTTCCGCCGACTGCGAGGAGTCCGTCTTCGACGGCGGACTCGTCAACATCAATGGCACGGTGCGCCCCGCGTACGGCGTCTTCAAGCGCAACCTGCCGTCCTACAAGCGTTAGTGGATCCGCTCGGCGCGCGCATTAGGATGCGCGCGTCGAGCATCGCCCGGGTGGCCCAACGGCATAGGCAGGCGGCCTTAAAAGTCGCTGGCTCGCAAGAGCTTGCGGGTTCGAATCCCGCCCCGGGCATGCATCTGCGCAAGATCATGAGGCAATCCTGAGGGTTCTCCGGCAAGGCCCATGACGCACGACCGCGCTCGCTAGGCTCAATCCCACGGGCGCAACCTCGGAACTTCGCGTCCGTTTCGGGTTTCAACGATCGCAGGACACGACCGTCGTCAGGCAACATGGAAGCCTCAGCTCTCAAGCATTCCGCAGCGCTCGGCATGCGGGGTCCGACCCCGCTGCTTCGCCTGCAATCCGACGAGCGGCTGATCGTCCTCATCCGGCGCGGCAACCACAGCGCGTTCGAGGCGCTCGTGAGCCGCTACCAGTCGCGCCTGCTGGCGTTCTGCCGCCACATGCTGGGCTCCCGCGAGGACGCCGAGGACGTCCTCCAGGAGGTCTTCGCGGCATCGTTCAACGCGATCCTCGCCGACGACCGCTCGATCAACGTGCGCCCGTGGCTGTACCGCATCGCCCGCAACCGCTCGCTGAACCACCTGCGCCGCGTGCAGGCGATCGGCGTCGACTCGATGGACGTGCACCTCTCCGAGGGCGGCGCCACGACCGCCGACAAGGTGCACAAGCGCGAGGAGTTCCGGCTGCTCGTCGCCGACGTGCAGGAGCTGCCCGAGACCCAGAAGACCGCGCTGCTGCTGCGCGAGATCGACGCGCTCTCCTACGAGCAGATCGCCGAGGTCATGGACACGACGATCCCGTCGGTCAAGTCGCTCCTCGTCCGGGCGCGCGTCTCGCTCGCCGAGGCCGCCGAGGCGCGCACGCTGACCTGCGAGGACGTCCGCGAGGAGCTCGGCGAGGTCGCCGAGGGCCTGCGCCGCTCGACCGCTCCAGCGCGCCGCCACATCCGCACGTGCGAGCGCTGCCAGGGCTTCAAGGCCCAGCTCCGCAGCACGAACAAGGCGCTTGCCGCGGTCTATCCCGTGGCGCCCCTGCTGCTCTTCAAGAAGTTCCTGCTCGCGCAGTTCGGCATGACCGCCTCGGCGGGCGCCGGCAGCGCCGCCGGCGCCGCGGCGGCGAGCGTCGCCGCGACCGGCGGCACGAGCGTCATGAGCGCCGGCATCTCGACGATCGCGACGAAGACCGCCGCCGGCCTCGCCGCCGCGGCGATCGTCACGGCGGGCGCCGTCGAGGTCAAGCACGTGCAGACGAAGCTCCCGACCCGCGCGGTGGCCGCCGCGGCGCCGCAGCCGGCCGCTCCGGCCGCTGCGTCCGAGCCCGAGGTCGTCGCGTCCGCGCAGCAGCCCGCGAGCGCGCCGAAGCCCGCGGTGACCGCCGCGCCGGCCGACACCGCCAAGCCTCAGGCGAGCGAGACCAGCGCCGCCGATCCCGCGACCGAGCCGGAGACGCCCGTCGCGACGGCGGTCGTCGACCCGCCGCCGCCCACGACCGAGCCGCCCGCCGCGACAGGCCCGATCGCCACGGCGACGCCGCCCGCCGATCCCGGCCCGCTCGCCCCCGTGCAGGAGGAGAGCGACAGCACGACGATGCCCGGCGCCGGCAGCCCGCCCGCGCAGACCGGCGGCGTCGCCGCTCCCGAGGAGCCCGTGACGACGACCCCGGCCACGCCCCCGGCGCCGCCCCCGGCCGTGGTCGCGACCCCGGCTCCCTTGCCCGCGCCCGTGGCGCCGGAGCCTGCCACCAGCAAGCCCGCCGCCGGATCGGGTGGCGCGCCCGCGACGATGTCCAAGCGCCCGCGCGTTCGCCGCGACCGCGCCGGCGCCGCCGGCGGCAAGGACGTGCTGCACCACCGCGTCACCGCCCGCGTCAAGCTGACGCGCTGACCCATCGGCCAGCGCCGGCGGCCCGCGCCAAGCTGACGCGCTAACTGACTTCCGCGCCGGCGGACCGGCTACGCGATCCGGTCGCCCGGCTCGGACCCGGCGTCGGGCTCGAGCAGCAGCACCGGGTGGCCGTCCGCGACGGCGCCGAGCACGAGCACCTCCGATCGCACAGGCCCGATCTGGCGCGGCGGGAAGTTCACGACCGCCACGACGAGCCGTCCTTCGAGCTCCTCGGGAGCGTAGTTCGTGATCTGCGCCGACGAGCGCTTCTCGCCGATCGCCGGCCCGAAGTCGATCCGCAGCTTCCACGCGGGCCGGCGGGCCTCCGGGAAGTCCTCGACCGACACGATCCGCCCGACGCGCATGTCGACCTTCTCGAAGTCCGCGTACTCGATCACTGCGTCCCGCCCTCGCGCGACGTGCCGAACCGAAACGACCGCATGGCCTGCTTCAGCGGCCCGGCGTTGCCGGTCCCGACGGCGTTCGGCGTGCCGGCGCCCGGCGTCGACTCGAGCTCGACGATCACGCCGCGCCGCGCGCCCTCGGGCTCGTCGGGCACGAGCAGCAGGTGGCGGACGTAGAGCGTGCGTGCGCCGAGCTTGCCGCGCAGCACGAGCTGGTAGCCGATGCCGTTGTTGATCCGGGTGCGGCCCTCGAGCACGAGGTCGACGTCCCCGTAGCGCTTGCGCAGCTTCTGCATGTACGCGACGGAGTACAGCGGCACGATCCCGCCCGCGGCTCCGCGGTAGGGCGGCAGCGTCAGCGGGCGCACGACGTAGGAGTCCAGGAACAGGCCGTTGCGCTCGCGGCGCAGCGCGAACAGCGCCCCGGGCGGCGAGACGCGCTCGAGCTGCGGGCCGTAGGCGAGGTTGAACGTCGTGGTCCCGCGCACAATGACGTGGGTCTCGTCGGGGCGCGAGCGCAGCGTGATCAGGATCGCGAGCGCGATCAGCAGCCCGACGAGCGCGACGACGGCGACGCGGCCGGCGCGCGGCAGCCGGCTCACGAGCTCGGGCAGGGTAGGGCCGTATTGCGGCTTGACGACGGACACGCGGGGCATTCTGACGACCGGCCCGGTCGCGCGAGCGGGCAGCCGTCCTGGACGTAAGAACGGTTCACGAGCGCAACTCTGTATTTCTGAGCGCGTTGACCGATCTAGGAACCAGTGATGATCAGATGGCCTCGACGATTCATACTCAGCTGCACAAGCCGATTCATTACGACAGCGTTCGCCGTCGCCTGTGGATCTTCGGCCAGCGCTGCCATCACGGCGCGACGGGCGCGGTCCTGACCTGCGCCGGAGCCGTGGGCGTGGCGCTCATGGCCCACGACTGGAAGGACCGCTCGGTCTGGTTTCGCCGCGGCTGGCAGGCTGAGGACTGACGCCCCCCCGCGCCCGGGCCGGCGCGTCACTCGCCGATCGAGAACATCGCCTCCAGGTCGTGGCGCGAGAACGTCTCGAACGCGACCATCGTGTGGGTCCGCGCGACGCCGTGCATCGTCGAGATGTTGCCCGTCACGACGCCGGCCAGCTCCTCGTGGCGCGCGACGACGACGATGCAGACGAAGTCCCACTCACCGGTGACCGAATAGGCCTCTCGCACACCCTCGACCTCGGCCAGCGCGCCTCCGAGGGTCGACATCACATCTCGCTCCGCTTCGACCAGCACGATCGCGTGGGTCATGGCTCGTTCCCCTGTTCGTTGTCATGGCGTCGCGCGGCGGCAAGCTCGCGCGCAAGCTCGAAGCCCACCGAGACGCCGACGAGCATCGCCAGGCGCGTCTCCTCGGCGACCAGCGCGTGGATCGCCCGCGCGCGCTCCGTCGGGTCCTCGGTCCCCGAGACCTGCGAGAGCTGCGCCTCGTGGGCCTCGTCGAACCAGCCGCCCGCCTCGAGCGCCGCGCCGAGCACGCGCTGCAGGCCGGGGGCGGCGTGCGTGACGATCGCCTGGGCGTGGCCGAAGCGGTCGGGATCCGACAGCGCCTCGACGGCCGCGTCCACCTCCTCTGCGGTGTACGTCTCCGGCGTCAACGCGCCGGCCTGACGCCGGCGTACGCGAGGCCCGCAAGCGCGCCGAGCCCGCCGCCGATGAGCCCGGCGAGCAGGCTGCCCTGCGACAGCGCGGGCACGAGCAGCAGCGCGGCCGCGATGACGAGCGTGCCGAGCAGGTCGGCGTCGTCGTCCTCGTCGCTGCGGCTGCGCGCGATGAGCACGGGCACGACCCACGCGCAGAGCATCCCGAGCGCCGCGCCGTGCGCGCCGAATACGACGGCCGAGGGATCGATCGCGAGCGCGATCGCCAGCGCGCCCGGCCCGCAGAGCAAGAACAGCAGCACGACCGCGATCGGGCCGAGGCGCCGTTCGAGCAGCCAGCCGTAGAGCCCGAGGCCCACGACGACGACGAACTGCGCGGCGGTGCCGTCGTTCACGAGCGCCGCCGTGAAGAAGCGCCACGGGTCGCCGCCCAGCGCCTTCAGGGCCAGGTCGTCGCTCGTGTAGGAGATCAGCGAGAACCACAGGCCGAACGACAGCGCGACGAGGACGATCGTCGCCCACGGCTTGCCGTGCTCGTCGCCGCGGATCCCCGGGATCTCGCCGGCCTTCAGGCGCCCGAGGCGCGGCGTGGACGGCTTCTTCGCCCGCGCCTTCGGACGGGGGCCCGGCCGCGCGCGGGTCCCGGAGCCGCCGCGCGGCGTGCGGCGCGACGGCTTGGCCGGCGCCGCGTCCGGCCGCTCGATCTTCGGCGCGCGCTTGCGCAGCCGCGTGCCGCAGTACGGGCACTCGGTGACGTACGGGCTGACCTCCGCCTGGCAGTTCTTGCAGACAACGAAGAGGTCGGGCTGGGACATGCGGTCGATTCTACGGAGCGGCCGAGCCTCCTTGAGCGAACTCGCTGTTTTATGCGGCGGTCGCGGCGACGATCTCGGCCATGACCTCGTTGAGATCGCGGTTGGCCTCGTACACGACGATCTGCCGCGTCGCCCCGTTGCCGCGCTCGAGCAGGTCGCGGATGCCGTCGAGCGCGTCGACGGAGCCGAGGTCCTGCGCGTGCGGCGTCAGGCGCTCGAGCAGCCTGCGGGTGAGCGCCTTCGTCCCGACCTTGTCGCTGGACGGCAGGTCGACGATCTCGCCGTCGAGGCCGTGGCGGGCGGCGAGCCACTTGTTCTCGTCGAGCATCTGCCACGGGTAGTCCGACAGCGGCTTGCCCTCGTCGTAGTGCATGGCGAGCTCGCGGACCATCGCCTGGATGAGCGCGGTCAGCGCGACCGTGTGCTCGACGCGCGTCTGCGAGTCGCAGCAGCGGATCTCGACGGTGCCGAAGTTCGGGTGCGGGCGGATGTCGTACCAGAGGTAGGTGTAGTCCTCCATCACGCCGCTTCGCACCATGAACTCGACCTGGCGCTCCCAGTCGTCCCAGTCCTCGTAGGCGGGCGGCATGCCGACGCGCGGGAACTGGCGGAAGATCGGCGTACGCGTCGACTGCAGGCCGGTCTGGTCGCCACGCCAGAACGGCGAGTTCGCGCTGAGCGCGAGCAGGACCGGCACGTGGACGCGCATGCCGTTGGCGACGTGGATCGCCTTGTCGGCGTCGTCCATGCCGACGTGGACGTGCATGCCGAAGATGAGCTCCTGGCGCGCGACGAAGCGCAGCGCCGAGATGAGGTCGCGGTAGCGCGGGCGCGCGACGATGCGCTGGTCCTCCCACATCGCGAAGGGGTGCGTGCCGGCGGAGCCGATCGTCAGGCCGCGGTGCGATGCCGTCTGGCGCACCTGGGCGCGCAGCAGGCGCAACTGCTCGCCGGCCTCGGACGTCGACGTACAGGGCTTCGTCGCGATCTCGAGCACCGACTCCATGAGCTCGGGCTTGATGTCGCCGTTCTCCCCTTCGGCGTTCGCTCCGGTGTCCTCGAGCAGCGACTCGATCGCGTTGACGAGCGCATGCGTCGACATGTCGACGATCATGAGCTCCTCCTCGACGCCGACCGTGCACGCCGGCCCGGTGAAGTTCTCGCGCATGGCGGCGGAGCCTACCTCGCGACGCGGATCGCGCGGGCTCGGCGAGGGGTGTCTCGCGGCCCGGTCGCGCGCGAGTTTGCGTCGCCGCGCGCGTGGATCGCGCAGCGGCGCGCGCGACTTCGCACCAAGACGCTCGCGTTCGCGCCGCCGGCCGCTCGCACGGGCGTAGCGTGCGCTGCATCGCCGCCCGCCTGCTCATCCTCGTGCTCGTCCTCGCCGTCGCCGCCGGCTTCAGCGGCGTGCTCGATCGCGGCGAGGACGCGCCCGCGGGGGAGGCGACCGTCACGCGCGTCGTCGACGGCGACACCGTCGTCCTGTCGAGCATCGGCCGCGCGCGGCTGATCGGCGTCGACACCCCCGAGGTCTACGGCGGGGTCGAGTGCTACGGGCGCGAGGCGTCCGCGTATGCCAAGCGCCTGCTGACGGGCCGCACCGTGCGGGTTCGTCCCGGCGTCGAGCGCCGCGACCGCTACCACCGCGCCCTGGTCTACCTCTGGCTGCGCGACGGGCGCTTCGTCAACGAGCTGCTCGTCGCGGGCGGCTGGGCGCGCACGCTCGAGATCGCGCCCAACGTCCGCTACGCGCCGCTGCTGCGCCGGCGCGCGACCGAGGCTCGCGGCGCCCGCCGCGGGCTGTGGTCGCGCGCGGGGTGCGCGTAGCGCGCGATGCCCGTCGCGCCCGATTGCGTCCAATCGCAGCCACAGCGTCCCCCAAGTGGGCTAGGCTCCGTAACGGATGGCAACCCGCATGCGACAGTCCCTCGCGGAGTTCGAGCGCGCGTTTCACGAGGAGACCCACGACGACCGGCTGCGCCGGGAGTCGCTTCGCCGCAGGGCTGTCATGCGCTCGCAGCAGCGGCGCCTGGAGCAGACGCACAAACGCGGGACGGCACGCTTCGTCGTCCTGGTCTTGGTGCTCATCGCGACGGCGGTCATCGTGACCGTCGCGATGTTCCAGACGCTCTACATCGTCATGGGCTGACCGCCGGGCCGGGCGCGAGCCCGGTCGGGCGGCAGGCCGTTCTGCGAGCGTGCTACGTGCTGCTGAGCTTGCGCAGGGCCGCTTCGACCTGCGGCGTGGCGGTAACTTGCCCGCGCTCGGCCAGGATCTCCAGGTAGACCTCCTTGCGGAAGACAGGGATGTCCCGCGGAGCCTGGATCCCGATGCGAACCTTCTCGCCCATGATCGAGAGGACGGAGATCTCGATCTCGTCCCCGATCATGATGCTTTGGTTGGACTTGCGTGTCAGAACCAGCATGTACGGCCACCTTCCTTGTCGCCGGGGCCACTCAATCACGTTACCCACGAGAAGGCAACCAAACCGGACGCCTCGTGGACGCGACGTGCCCGGGCCCCGGTGGTCGCCGGGCCGGTTCTTGTAAGGTCTCGCGCGCATGGCTAGACGTTCTCTGCGCCCACATCTCAATCAAATCCGCGGCTGGGTCCGCCAGGGCCGCACCGACGCTTGGATCGCCCACCAGCTCGAGGCGACGGTCCAGCAGATCGAGACCTTCAAGCGCGACAACGACTTGACGCCCGCCGAGTCCGTCAACGGCGAGGCTCCGAAGGTCGACTTCGACGACGAGATCGACCTGCGCGCCGAAGACGACGCGGCCGTCGCGGCCGAGCTCGAGGCCGCGGAGGCGCGCCGGATCGAGGAGGATCGCCTGAAGGCCGAGGAGGACGCTCGCCGCGCCGAGGCCGGCGAGACCGACGAGGACGAGGACGCCCCCGCCAAGCCTGCCACGCGCCGTCGCGGGCGCCGCGGAGGCCGCGGTCGCACCGGAGCGCGCGGCGCCACCGGCGCGCTCGAGGGCACGTTCGACCACGGCGAGGAGGGCTACGGGCTGTGGCTCGACCCGGCCGTCGCCGACAACCCCATCTACGCCGAGCACTGGGCGGGCCACCGGCCCGTCGAGGTCACGATCGAGGAAGACCAGATCGTGATCCGCCGCGCCGGCGCAGACGAAGACTGACGCGCGGCTACAGCGTGGTGCGCCGTCCGCCCGCGAAGTCGCTCGCGTCGCGGAGGTAGCGCAGGAACGCCGTGTCGGCGACCGTGCGCGCGTCCCACGCCCACGGCGCGCCCGGCGCGACGTCGGCGGCGAGGTCCGTGCACCAGTCGGTGCCGCGGTCGTAGAGCTCGGCGAGCTCGTCCGTCGTGAACGTGCCGCCCAGGCGGCGGCGCAGCTCCGCCTCGATCGCGTCCACCACGGCCTCCAGCGCGCGGCGCTGCTCGGGCGGCGCGCCCGCCATCCGCCGCTCACCCTCGCGCCACTGCAACAGCGCCGTCTCGAAGCTCGTCGTCACGGGTCGGCAGGGTACCCGGCGCGAGCGGCGCGGCTCACTCGCCGCGCGGCAGGCCCTTGACGGCGTAGGCGCGCTCGGTCGGTCGCACCATGCCGAGCCGCCGGGCTTCGATCTCGATGGCGCCCGGCCGGCGCAGCGCCGCCTGGCGGCGCACGAGCGCCGTGTGCTCACGCTGGAGCTCCGCCACCTCGGCACGCTTCGTGCTCGCCTCCTGGCGCGTCGCGACGTACGTGCGCAGGGGATTGACATAGAGCAAGACGAGCAGCACGCCGACGAACAGCAGCGCCATCCGACCCAGCCTGTCCCAGCGCACCGTTCCGGCCATCCACGCACCGTTCGTGCCGCCCCGGGGCGCTCCTGCCGCTGCAAACGATCATTCGGCGCGAGCCCGGGCCTCCTGCCGCCGCGCCCAACCAGCTCTGCCCCGCGACCGTGAAGGAGTCGGCCAGCGGACTGTCCTACGACCGCAGGACCGCGCGCCCGAGAAACTGCGCCTCGGAGCCCAGCGCCTCCTCGATGCGCAGCAGCTGGTTGTACTTCGCGACGCGATCGGAGCGCGACGGCGCACCGGTCTTGATCTGCCCGCAGCCCGTCGCGACCGCGAGGTCGGCGATCGTCGTGTCCTCCGTCTCGCCCGAGCGATGCGACATCACGGCGGTGTAGCCCGCGGCGCGCGCGACGGCGATCGCGTCGAGCGTCTCGGTCAGCGTGCCGATCTGGTTGACCTTGACGAGGATCGAGTTCGCCACGCCGAGCTCGATGCCGCGCTTCAGCCGCGAGGTGTTCGTCACGAAGAGGTCGTCGCCGACGAGCTGCACGCGATCGCCGATCGCGTCGGTCAGGACCCTCCAGCCGTCCCAGTCCTCCTCGTCCATGCCGTCCTCGATCGAGACGATCGGGTAGCGCGCGGAGAGGTCGGCCCAGTACGCCGACATCTCCGCAGGCGACAGCGAGCGGCCCTCGTGCTCGAGCACGTAGGCCGTGTCGTCGAAGATCTCGCTGGTCGCGGGATCGAGCGCGATGAAGACGTCCTCGCCCGGCGTGTAGCCCGCGGCCGTGATGCCCTTGACGAGCATCTCCAGCGCCTCCTCGTTGGAGCCGAGGTCCGGCGCGAAGCCGCCCTCGTCGCCGCCCGCGGTGCCAAGGCCCGCGTCGTGCAGCGTCTGCTTCAGCGCGTGGAAGACCTCGGTGCCCATCCGCAGGCACTCGGAGAACGAGGACGCGCCCGCCGGCATGACCATGAACTCCTGGAAGTCGACCTTGTTGTCGGCGTGCGCGCCGCCGTTGAGGACGTTCATCATCGGCACCGGCAGGACCCGGGCCTCGTCGCCGCCGAGGTAGCGCCACAGCGGCACCCCGGAGTGCGCCGCGGCCGCGTGCGCGGCGGCCAGCGACACGCCGAGGATCGCGTTCGCGCCCAGGCGCGACTTGTTGGGCGTGCCGTCGAGGTCGATCAGCGCCCGGTCGAGGCCGGCCTGGTCGAGCGCGTCGAGGCCGCCGATCGCCGCGGCGATCTCCTCGTTGACGTTGGCGACCGCCCGCGTCACGCCCTTGCCGCCCCAGGCGGGGCCGCCGTCGCGCAGCTCGGTGGCCTCGAACTCGCCGGTCGACGCGCCCGAGGGCACCGCGGCGCGACCCGTCGCGCCGGAGCGCAGGCCCAGCTCGACCTCGACCGTCGGGTTGCCGCGGCTGTCGAGGATCTGGCGGGCATGGACGCGATCGATCTGGCTCATGGCTCTCCTTGGGTGTCTAAGCGGTCGCGGAAGCGCTGGGCGGCCGCGCGCAGGGCAAGCTCGGGGTCGACGCGCAGGCGGCGCGCCTCGTCGACGGCTTCGAAGAGCCGCTCGCCGACGGCTTCGAACGCGGCGTCGCGCTCGGAGGGCGGCGGCGCGTCGGGGGCGCGCGCGAGCAGGCCGGCGGAGGCAGCGCGGCGCTGGAGCTTGCGCGCGTAGAGCAGCGCCGGCAGGTTCTCGGGGACCTCGCCGAAGATCCCCGGCTCGCGCCCGGCCTCGCCGGACTTGATCTGATCCCAGTTGGCCAGGACCTCGCCAGCGGAGAGAGTCCTCCGCGGGGCATCCGGCCCCGCGGTCTGATGGGGACGTTCTCCCTCCGGTCGCCCGTAAACGACGTCGCCGAACACGTGCGGGTGGCGGCGGATGAGCTTCTGGCGGCAATGCTCGGCGACCGCGCCGAGGTCGCCCGCTCCGCGCTCCTCGAGCAGCAGCGAGAGGAAGTGCACCTGGAACAGCACGTCGCCGAGCTCGTCGAGGAGCTTGGCGTCGTCGCCGGAGTTGGCCGCGTCGGCGAGCTCGTACGCCTCCTCGACCGTGTGCGGCACGATCGAGCGCTCGTCCTGCTCGCGATCCCACGGGCACTCGACGCGCAGGCGGCGCGTGAGCTCGTCCAGGCGCGCGAGCGCGTCGGTGATCTCGGCTTGCGTGGTCATCGAGGCGCGAAGCCTAGTGGCCACGCGACCCCGCGCCGGCGTGGCGCGGGGCGATCTCGACCGGCGCTACTCCGGGGCGGGCGGAGCCTGAGCGGGCGGCGGCGCCTGCGCCGGCGGCGGGGCCTGCTGCACGGCTGCGCCCGGAGCGGTCGTCGCCGTCTTGGGCTTCTCCGCGTTCTTGCACTGATCCATGACGTAGCCGTCGCGGCAGTTCGTCTTGTCCTTCCACTTGTCGCGGAGGTCCTTGTTGAACTTGTCGTCGGCCTTCTTCTGAGCGGCCGCCGTCAGCTCCTGCTTGATCGCCGGCGTGGCCTCCTTCAGCGTCTGCTGCTTGGCCGGCGTGATCTTCTGGACCTGGAAGACGTAGTAGCCGAACTGCACCTTGACGGGGCCGGTGAGCTTGCCCTTGGCGGCAGCGAAGAGCGCGTCGTCGAAGGCCTTCTCCTGCGAGCCCTTGGCGACGCCGAGCAGCGAGCCGCCGTTGCCCTTGGACGCCTGGTCGATCGAGTACTTCTTGGCGACGTTGCCCCACGTGTCGTCCTTCTCGAGCGCCTTGCGCGCGGCGTCGGCCTTCTCCTTGGTCTTCGTCAGCACGACGCGCAGGTCACGCGTCTCCGGCTGGGCGAAGCGCTTCTTGTTCTTCTTGTAGAAGTCCGCGACGGCCTTGTCGGTGACCTTGTCGGCGCCCTTGATCGCGTTCTCGCGCAGCTTCACGTAGATCGTGTTGAAGGCGACCTGGAACTTCGCGTCGGCGACCGTCATGCCCGACTGCTTGAGGAACTTCTGGAAGTCGGCTTCCTTGGGGAAGGTGTCCTTCTTCGCCTTCTCGAAGGCGGCGGTCTGCTCCTTCGCGGAGACCTTGATCCCCTGGTCCGAGGCCTCGCCCGCGACCCACTTCTCGAGGATCAAGAACTGCAGCACCTGATCGCGCAGGCCCTCGTACTCCTGCTTGCACTGCGTCTTGAACTGGGCGTTCGTCGTCGCCGGCTGGCCCTTGGCGGGCTTCGGCGCCGTCTTGACCTTGTTCGCGACGCACTTGGCGTACGTCGGCGGGTCGTAGTTCGCCTTGCCGGCGGCTGTCGCGGGGTTGCTGGAAGCGGCCACGCCGAACCAGCGGTCGAAGTCGACGCGGGTGATCGACGAGTCATCGACGCGGGCAACGGCGTTGCCGGGAACGGAGTCGCCGCACGCGGAGAGCGCGGTCGCGGCCACAAAAAAGGCGCCTAGCGCCGGGAGCAAGCGGAGGAGTCGGTTCACGATGTGGTGATCGTAGCGAAGGTCCTTCGATCGCCGCGCTGATGTATCGCTCATAACACGAGCTTCATAGGAGATTCTTCACTTGTCCGCTGAAGCCGTCGCCGCGAGTGACGGCGAGCGGGGCTACGCGGCTTCGCGAGTGACGGCGAGCAGGATGTCCGCCGCGCGCACGACCGCGGGGAAGCGCTCGACCGGATCGTCGGGCACGCGCATCGAGAGCTGGCTCTTGCCGGACTCGTACAGCGCGCCGGGGATCTGCGCGCGCAGCTTCTTCGCGCGCACGGAGTCGAGCTCGATCGGCGTCACGGCGAGCCGCCCGCCGCGGAACGTGACGGCCGTGGCGCCGGCCTGGCCGAGCTTGATCCGCGCGCGCTGAAGGTCGATGAGGTTGCTCAGCGGCTGGGGCAGCTCGCCGAAGCGGTCGTCGAGCTCCTCGCGCAGCAGCTCGAGGTCCGCGACGTCGACCGCGCCCGCGATCCGCCGGTGCACGTCGATCTTGGCCTGCTCGTAGGGGATGTAGTCGGCCGGGACGTACGCGTCGACGTTCACGTCCATCCGCACCGGCTCGGCCATCTCTTCCGCCCCCTCGCCGGCTGCCTGCTCGGCCGCTGCAACCGCCTCGTCGAGCATCTGCATGTAGAGCTCGAAGCCGAGCGCCGCGACGTGGCCGGACTGCTCGTCGCCGAGCAGGTTGCCGGCGCCGCGCAGCTCGAGGTCGCGCATCGCGATCTTGAAGCCGGCGCCGAGCTCGGTGTAGTCGGAGAGCGCCGCGAGCCGCTGCGCGGCCTCCTGCGTGAGCGCGGCGGCGCTCGGATACAAGAGGTACGCGTACGCGCGCTCGCGGCTGCGGCCTACCCGCCCGCGGATCTGGTAGAGCTGCGACAGGCCGAAGACGTCCGAGCGGTCGACGATGAGCGTGTTCGCCTGCGGGATGTCGATGCCCGACTCGATGATGCTCGTCGACACGAGCACGTCCGCCTCGCCGCGCAGGAAGCTCAGCATCCGCTCCTCGAGGATCTTGTCCTCCATCTGCCCGTGGGCGACGATGAAGCGCATCCCCGGGCACAGGCCGCGCAGGCGCTCAGCGGTCTCGTCGATCGACTCCACGCGGTTGTGCAGGAAGAACGCCTGCCCGCCGCGGGCGCGCTCGCGCAGCAGCGCCTGCTTGACGAGCTCCTCGTCGTACTCGCCGACGTACGTCTTGACCGGCCGGCGACCCTCCGGCGGCGTCTCGATGACCGAGATGTCCCGCAGGCCCGCGAGCGACATCTGCAGCGTGCGCGGGATCGGCGTGGCGCTCATCGAGATGACGTCCACGCGCAGCTTGAGCTGGCGCAAGAGCTCCTTCTGCTTGACGCCGAAGCGCTGCTCCTCGTCGACGATGATCAGGCCGAGATCCTTCGCGCGGACGTCGCGGCTCATGATCCGGTGGGTGCCGATGAGGATGTCGACGGCGCCCGACTTGAAGCCGTCGATCGCCTTCTTCTGCTCGGCGGGGCTGCGGAAGCGGCTGACGTGCTCGATCGTGAACGGGTAGTCCTTGAGGCGCTCGGCGAACGTGCCGAAGTGCTGCTGGGCGAGGATCGTCGTCGGGACGAGCATCAGCACCTGCTTGCCGGCGTCGGCGGCCTTGAAGGCGGCTCGGAGCGCGATCTCGGTCTTGCCGTATCCGACGTCGCCGCAGACGAGGCGGTCCATCGGGCGCTCGGACTCCATGTCGGCCTTGACGAGCTCGATCGCCTCACGCTGGTCGGCGGTCTCGGTGTACGGCCACGCCGCCTCGAACTCGCGCAGCCAGTCGGAGTCCGGCGGGTAGGCGAGGCCCGTGCGGCGGCGGCGCTCGGCGTAGAGGTTCAGCAGCTCGCCGGCGAGCTCCTGCGCGGCGCGCCTCGCGCGCGCCTTCATGGTCTCCCAGCTCTTGCCGCCGAGCTTGGAGAGCGGCGGGTGCGCGCCGCCCGCGCCGACGTAGCGGCTGATCTTCGCGAGCTGATCGCTCGGGACGAAGACCTTGTCGTCGCCGTGGTACTCGAGGTAGAGGTAGTCGCGCGTGACGCCGGCGACGGTCTTCGTCTCGAAGCCGGCGAAGCGCGCGATGCCGTGGTCCTCGTGGACGACGATGTCGCCGGTTCTGAGGTCGGCGAAGGATCTGAGCGCGCCCCGCCTTCGTGCCGCGTGGTCGCGCCCGCCGGTGCGCTCCTGCCTGCGCCGGCGGAACAGGCGGTGCTCGGGCAGGACCGCGAGCTTCAGTCCCGCCGCGATGAACCCATCCCGGAGCCGGACGTGGGCGAACCGCAGAGGGTTCTCGGTGCCGGCCGGGTCGCCCTCCCCCAGCCACGACGCCTGCAGGCGGCCGAGGTTGTAGGCGGCGCGCTCGCCCTCGGAGCGCTGCGGCCACGCGACGACCGTGCGGTAGCCGGAGCGCACGAGCTTCTCGAGCTCGGGCTCGGCCTCCTTCAGCGAGCGGGCGGCGAGGTCGGGGGCCTGCGCGTGGAACTCGACGGGCTGGTCGGTGTCGTGCGAGGAGAGCCTGATCTGAGCGCGCGCGTCGAGCGCCTTCGTGATCTCGTCGGGCGAGACGTAGAGCTGGTGGGCGTCGTCGGCGTGGAAGGCGGCGCAGACGTCCTGCCAGTGGTCGGCGAGCGCGGGGCCGAGCTCCTCCTCGGCGGCGAGCAGCACGGCGGCATCCGGCGCGAGGTCGAGGAACGCGCCGAAGCGCTCGACGGGAAGGAGCTCGGCGACATCGCGCCGGATGGGGCCGTCGCCGCCGTTCGCGCCCGAGCCCGCCTCTTTGAATTCCATCGCCGCCATCTCGGCCAGCTCGCGGTGCTCGATCGCGAGCTCCGCCGCGGGCGCGATCTCGACCTCGGTCGCCTCGCCGAGCGAGCGCTGGGTGAACGTCGAGAACCAGCGCAGCGACTCGATCTCGATGTCGAAGAGGTCCACGCGCACGGCGCGGTCCTCGGTCGCCGGGTAGATGTCGAGCAGCCCGCCGCGAGCGGCGAACTGGCCGCGGTCGTCGACCTGGTCGACGCGCTCGTAGCCGGCGGCGACGAGGTCGCGCATGCATTCGTCGAGGTCGAGCAGGTCGCCGACGCGCAGCGTGAACGAGTGCGGGCGCAAGCTTGGGTCGGGGACTTTCTCCGAGAGCGCGACCGCCGAGACGACGACGACCGGCGCGTCTCGCCCGGCGGAGCCTCCGCCGGGCGCGGCGCGGCCGTCGCCAGGGTCCTCCAGCAGCGCGTCGAGCGCCGCGACGCGCAGGCCGACGAGGTGCGGCGGCGGCGCGAGGTGCGACTCGTAGGCGACGCCGCGGCTCGGGTAGAAGCGCACGCGCCGCGGGTGCAGCCACGCGCGCAGGTCGCCGGCGAGGTCGCGCGCCTGGCGGTCGTCCCCGGCGACGACGAGCGCCGGCCGCGCCGGGTCCTCGTCGGCCAGCGCTGCGAGGATGTACGGCCGCAGCGACGCCGACGCGAACGCGCGCCCGCCGTCGCGGGCAAGCGTCGCCCCGTCAGGGACGTCGGTGAAGTGGTGAAGGAGGGAGCGGAGGGGCATCGTGCATGCGCAGCGACCGCGCACGGGGCGCGGCCGGGGTCACCACCCAGTCTAGGTCTCAGCGCCGCGGTGTCAGCGCTTGACGACGATGCGGGCCCTGGTCGCGCCGAACGTCCCGCCGGGTGCCATCGTGACGGCGGTCGCCGCCAGCGTGATCGTCCGGCGGAGCCGCAGGACGCGGCGTACGCGCACGATCCGACCGAGCCGGTCGAGCCTGCGCCGCGGCTGGTGCGTGAGCTGCGCCGCGTGCCCCCTCGGCACCGGCAGCACGATGTCAGTGGCCGGCGCGCGGTCGAGCACGAGCGCTGGGCCCGGCCCGGCGGGCCCCGATCTCCCCGCCCGGCGAGCGGAAGGCCGCCATCGCGCCGGCGGGGCTCCGCCACGCAACGACGGCGTGCCCGGTCGAGCTCAGCGCCAGTTGCGGGTAGGCCAGCTGCACGTCGGCGCCGGTGTCGCGCTGCGGCCCGGCCAGCGCGACCGGGGTCGCGAGCTCGGAGCCCGAACGGATCACGGCCGCCCAGACGCCGTCGGACACGAGGTGCGCGCCGCAGGTCGAGCACCCGCCGCCACCGGTCGCGCGATGGGTCTCCCACGTGACGATCGCGTCGCCGCGGTCGTCGATCGCCGCCTGCGGCGAGCCGGACGTGTCCACCGCTGCCGACAGCCGCACCGGTGGGCGCAGCCCGCCTGCGCGGTCGCCCACGACGGCGCGCACGCCGGCCGGGGCGTCCCACGCGACGACCGATTGGCCACGCGCGTTGACATCGGCCCTCGTCCCGGCGCCGAACGCGGACGGGAAGTTGACGGCCGCGGCCGCGGCGCCGGCCGGCGCGCAGAGGGCCAGGGTCGTCAGAGCCGCGGCGCACGCCGCCATCCTTGGCACGACCACTCGAACACCGCGCGACGCCGGACGATGCGCGCGTCCGCGCCTCGCCGGGCCGGCCGCCGACAGCCCATCGGGCCGGCGGCCCGGGCCGGGCTGGCTCGGACCGCCCCTCAGGGCTCGCGCTCGCCGAGCACGATCGCCTCGGCGGCGTCGGCGGCACGGTCGACGAGGTCCGCGACGTCCGCTTTCGGCTCCGAGAACGCGCCCAGCACGTGCGCGGAGACGATTTCGGGGTCCGTCGAGTCCGGGCGCCCGACGCCGATCCGCACGCGCGAGAAGTCCGCGCCGCCGAGCTCGGCCTTCAGCGACTTCAGGCCGTTGTGGCCCGCGAGGCCGCCGCCCGCGCGAGTGCGCACGTCGCCGAACGGCACGTCGATCTCGTCGTGGACGACGAGCACGCGCTCCAGTGGGACCTTGAACGCGCCGCGCGCCGGGCCGACCGCGCGGCCGGCCTCGTTCATGAACGTCTGCGGCAGCAGCACGGCGACCCGCGGTCCGCCCGGACCGGTGCGCCCCTCGGTCAGCAGGCCGTTGAACTTTTTCTTCGCGCGCGGCAGGTCCCAGCGCTCGGCGAGCTTGTTCGCGACCTCGAAGCCGATGTTGTGGCGCGTGCCGGCGTAGCGCGTGCCGGGGTTGCCCAGGCCGACGACGAGCCAGTCGACCGGCGCGGTCATGCCGCGGCCGGGGAGCCGCATCGCGACGCTTAGTCGGAGTCGCCGGCGTCGTCGCCGGGCGGTGCGGCTGCGGTCTCGCCGACGACCGCCGTCTCGGACTCGATCTCGTCTTCCTCGGTGTCGACGCGCGGCGGCGACAGCGTGGCGACGACGGTCTCGTCGAGATCGTCGAGCAGCGTGATGTTGGCGGGCACCGGGACGTCGGCGAGCGTGATCGTGTCGTTGATCTGCATCGCCGAAGCGTCGAAGGTCAGCGCCTCGGGGATCTCGGTCGGCAGCGCCTCGATGTTCAGCTCGCGCGTGATGTGCTCGAGCACGCCGCCGTCCTTGACGCCGGGCGACTCGTCGCCGCCGACGAGCTCGAGCGGGACGACCGCGTGGATCGCGACGTCGAGGTTCACGCGCAGGAGGTCGACGTGCATCGTCTCGCCGCGCACCGGGTGATACTGCGCGCTCTTGAGGACGGCCGGGGTGGCGTCGCCGTCGGCGACGACCTCGAGCACGGCGCCGCGGGCGGCGAGCGCGTTGCGCAGCTCGCGGGCGTCGGCGCTGAAGGCGACGGGCTCGCCGTCGCCGCCGTAGAGGACGCCGGGGACGCGGCCGCTGCGACGCAGGCGGCGCGTGGAGCGCGAGCCCTCGGGCGTGCGCGGTGAGATCGAAAGCTTGGTGCTCTGGGAAGCCATGGCGACGGCGAAGGGTAGCGGACCGCTCGCCGCTCCTAGCGGGCCGCGTATTGGCGCGTGCCCTTGTACATGCGCTCGACGTCGAACCACGCGGGCTTCTTGGATCCGTCGAAGCGCAGCAGGCCCTTCTCGTGGATCGGCGGGTTCGGGCGCGGGTTGCCGCCGTCCCAGTTCGGGCGCACGCGGAACTCCTGGATCGTCCAGTAGATCGCGCCGCTGAGCCACGGCTTGGAGGCGAAGACGTTGAGGTGGTAGTTCACGAAGTCCTGCTGGTACTCGTACGTTCCCTTCTCCTGGACGGGGCCGGGCCGGTTGGCCTCGGCGCCGAACTCGTCCACGATGATGCCCTTGTTCGGATAGCAGGCGCGTAGCTGGTCGAGGAACTCGGGCAGGATCTCGCGGTCGGCGAGCTGCCCGTTGGGGCCCGGATACCAGCCGAAGTACTCGCCGACGCCGACGATGTCGAGCGGGGCGTACTGCGGCCGGCAGCCGGCCGCCGGGTAGCCGGCGACCGCGATCCCGACGGGCCGGTCCGGATCGAGCGCGTGCGCCTGCGCGGTGGCCTTCTTGATGTAGTCGGCCTGCGTCGGCCCGGGCCGCGCGGACAGCTCGTTGCCCAGCGACCAGAGCATCACCGACGGGTGGTTGCCGTTGGCGAGGATGTTCTGCTCGAGCTCGCGGGCGGCGAGCTTGCGCACCTCGGGCTGCTTGAAGTTCTTCGTCTTCAGCCCGTAGACGGGGATCTCCGACCAGATCATCAGGCCCTCGCGGTCGGCGAGCTCGTGCAGCTCGGGATGCAGCGGGTAGTGCGAGCGGATGACGGTCGCGCCCACCTCCTTGACCTGCGCGACGATCTGGGCGCGGCGCGCGCTGTCGATCGCGAAGCCCATCCTCAGGTCGTCCTCGTGCAGGCCCATGCCGCGGAAGTTCATCGGCTCGTAGTTCAGCGACAGCCGCCCGTCGATCACCTTCACCGACCGGACGCCGCTGTGGAGCCTGTATGCGACGAGCTTGCGCCCGCGGGTCGCGAGGCGCAGCTTGACCGTGTAGAGGTTCGGGTTCGCCGGCGACCACAGCCGCGGCTTGGCGATCCGGATGCGCGTGGAGAACGTCGCGAACGCGCGCGCCGGGACGCGCTTGGCGCCGAGCGCCAGGCCGCGACGGCCGTAGGCGCCGGTCATCCGCAGCGGCAGCGGCCGGTCGGCGAAGCTCCGCACGGTGACGCGCACGTCGACCGTCGCGGCGCAGGTCCGGCAGGCGATGTTCGGGCGGACGCGGACGTTCGTGATGTCGACGCCGTCGACGCGCTGCAGGTAGATCTCGCGCAGCGGCCCGCCGTAGTTCCACCAGCCGCCGCCGGGGGTGCCGTCGGGCGCCTCGCTCGCGGGCGGGAAGTCGCTGCTGCGGCGGCGGTTGTCGATGCGGATGACGAGCCTGTTCGTGCCCTCGCGCTTCATCGCGCTGCGCGGGACGCGGATCTCGAAGGGCAGGTGGGCGCCGGTGTTGCTGCCGATCGGCCTGCCGTTGAGCCACACCTTCGAGCGGTAGTTGACCGACTCGAAGCGCAGGATCCAGCTCATCCGGCTGCGCTTGTCGGGCAGGCGGAAGTCCTTGCGATACCAGCCGACGGTGCCGAGCATCGAGGCGACCGAGTTGTCGCCGGCGTTCCAGGCGTTCGGGACGGTCGTCTTGACCCAGCCGTCGGTCTTGGTCTGGCGCTGGAACTTCTGGTCGAGGCCGACGCCGGCCGTGTCGAGGCGAAACAGCCAGTCGCCGCCGACGAGGTAGCGGTTGTCGGGTGCGTCCTTGTAGATCGTGCCGCGCGTGATGCCGTCGGCCGCCTGCGCGGCGGGAGCCGGTGCCGCGACGGCGGCAAGCGTGGCGATGGAGATGGCTAGTACGCGCGTCCGGAAGTTCGGCGAGGTTTTCCCGGATGCCCGGCCGTGGCTGACGGTCGGCGGTGTCCCGCCGACGTGCTGGTGGCACGTGGGCGGGCGCCGGCGGCCGTCAGGCGCGGATCGGGCGCCGGGAAAACCCGGCGAACTTTCGGACGTGTGTGCTGGCAGGCGGATTCGCATGTTCGTCGCGCACAACACCCATGCGAGACCCGAGTTGCTAGGACGGGCAGCCGGACTCGCGGTGGATCGGGGCGCTGAGGCGCAGGAGGGTAATGGAGGCCCCGGTTAGCACGTTGCCGCTACGACGTACGAGCACGCACTGGACGGTCGTGAGGCGGCCGGGGGTGAACCAGACGACGCGGGTGGGCTTGGTGCGCGACTTCACGGCGTGGGCGGTCTGCGACTGGTAGAGCGCGATCTTCAGCTCGCCCTTGCCGCGCAGGTTGCGGGCGTTCGCGCGGATGAGCTGCTCGCAGGCTCGGTCTTGGCAGTCGACGAGCCTCAGCATCCTGGTCGCGTCGCCCTGCGCCTGGGCGCGCAGGAGCTCGGTGACCTTGCCCCGCTCGGCGGAGTCGTTGTTGATCCAGCGCGCGACGACCGCGCTGACGAGAATCACGGCGACGACGGCTGCGGCGATGAGGAGGGGGCGCTTCACGCGCCCCCATCTTTACGACGTTCTACGACGTGGCGTGGAACTCGTCGCCGTTGAGCTCCAGGAAGCGCTGGACGGAGGCCTCCTGGTGAAAGAGCCGCTGGGCGGTGCGCTGTGCGTGGTCGAAGGCGTGCTGCTCGAAGTCCTCGAGGCAGCGCTCCGGGTCGTCTGAGAGCTGGTAGACGCGGGCGACGTCCTGCTGCGCGCAGACGATCCCCATCGGCGGTCGGCCCTCGGCGAGCGTGCGCGCGCCGCAGACGGCGGCGACGAGCATGCGGCGCTCGGGCGCGGTGAGCGCGACGGGCATGAGGCGGTGGGCGGGCAGCCGCACGCTGAGCTCGATCGAGCGCTCGATCTCGATGTCGCCGCCGGTGGCGGCTGCGAGCGGGCCGGCCCAGACGGCGAGGACGGTGTCGGCGGCGACGATCGCGTCTCTCAGCGAGCGTGCCTGCTCGGCGTAGAGCTCCTCGGCCTCGTCGCGGGTGGCGGCCTGGGCGAGATCGAGATCGCAGGGCACGCGCAGCAGCTCGGAAGCGCCGACGGCCGTGCCGGCAGCTCGCCCGCCGTGGGTGACGTAGGTCTGGAGCGTGCCGAGGTCGCGACGGCCGTGGAAGATCACGGTCAGGGCCTCCGAGAGCGGGAGATCGCCGACCTTCAAGGCGACGGACGCACACGCCTCAGCGTCGAGCAGCGCACGCTGGAGAAGATCGTCTGCCTGATCCATGTCAGCCTCCCGGGTCGTTCCGCGTCATTGTGCCGGAACAGGGGTACCCTGCGCGACATATGAAGCTTCTTTACAAACCCTTCGGATTGATCATCGGCATCTTGGCCGGAATCCTTGCGCGGCAGGTGTTCAACCAGGTGTGGGGGCACATCGACGATCGCGAGCCTCCGAAGGCGACGACACTCGAGTCCTCGTGGGGTCGCGTGCTCGGCGCGGCCGCGGTTCAGGGTGCGACGTTCGCGGTGACCAAGGCGGCCGTCAATCGCAGCGGCGCCAAGGGCTTTCAGCACCTGACCGGCATCTGGCCGGGCGAGAAGAAGCCCGAGCTCGAGTAGAAGGCCGCCGGACACCTCGCGCCGTTGACCGCGAGGCGCCGACGGCCATACGGCAGTTTCGCGCAGCCCCGCGGGAGCCTGGACGGGTGTCGTACGTCAGCTCCCGCCAAGCACGAAGCCGCGCTTCGCGAGCGTGTCGAGCGCGTCCTCGAAGGCGGCGAAGTCGCGCTTGCGCAGGTGCTCGACCGGGATGCCGCCGGGCCCTTTGCGCCGCAGCCAGCGGCGCAGCGTCGCGTCGCCGACCTGCTCCTTCGCGTCCGCGGTGAGGTCGAGCAGGATGCTCAGCTCGGGG
This sequence comes from uncultured Actinomycetes bacterium, assembly GCA_963766525.1. Classification (GTDB taxonomy): domain Bacteria; phylum Actinomycetota; class Thermoleophilia; order Solirubrobacterales; family Solirubrobacteraceae; genus CADCVQ01. Next base: position 97,778 of record CAVYAX010000048.1, on the reverse strand, counting down.
CGGTGGTCCAGCTCGCCGGTGATCACGGCGATCGGATCGACGGCGAGCACCTCGCACAGCTCGTCGTCGGACAGGCCGAGGCGTTGCATGAGGTCGACGGCGGGCGACGGCATCCGCCCTCAGGCTACTTCCGCCTCAGGTTCCCGGTCTCCTGCCGATAGGACGGCCGACGGGGAACTCTTTCTCGATGCAAGGGGAACGCAAGATGACTTCGAGGCTTCGGCGCCCGACGACGCTCCTGGCCGCAGGCGTGGCGATGCTGCTCGGTGGGCTCGCCTCGGCACAGGCGGCAAGCGCCGCTCCGTACGTCGCATACGCCCACTTCACGGCCCCCAGCGCCTACTGGTACTCGGGCTTCGGCGACACGCTGGACATCAGGGTCGGCAACGCGCCGACCGCCACGATCGTCTGCGTGAGCCACAAGTGCCACACCTTCGACCAGGGGGCGCCGCCGAGATCCACTACCCCGGCTCCCCGTGGGGGCTGTTCTTCGCACACGGCCAGTCGCGCCTCGTGGAGATCTACGCCTGCAACGCCGGCAGCTGCATGCCGGCCGTGTGGGCGGCGCAGCTCAACGTGCCGTAGCGCCCTAGAACAGCTGGTTCTCGGGGACAATATGCATCGCTTGCGGTTTGCCCTTGGCCACGGGCGGTTCGACCGCTGGCCGACCGCTCGGGACCGCTGGGGTTCGCACTATGACTGTCGCGCGACTGTCGCGCGCTCTGCGTCGACATCCGAACCTCCGCCGGCTCGGCAGCCGCCACGCGTCAGCCGATATACCACCGGAGTCGCCGCGGTCACGCGGTGCATATAGCGTCAGCGACTTGACGGACCGACCCCTCCACGGGAGGCTGCCCGCGGCTTGTCAGCATGCCGTACAGCCGATGGGTGTTCGCGAGGAGGCTCCCCGTGTCCCAGCCCGATCCTTAGCCACCGAGAACAATGACGCCCGTTTCCCGATCAGCCGCCACGAAGCCCATAGTCGAACCACTGCCCGCCCCACCGCCAGCGAGCTCGGCCGCCGTCCGCGCGGTGATGCAGGGCAACCGCTCGCGCGACACAGCCCCTGAAGTTGCCGTGCGGTCGGCGCTGCACCGCCGTGGGTTTCGCTTCCGAAAGAACCAACGTCCGGTACCGGGTCTCCGCTGCTCCGCCGACGTCGTGTTCCCAGGCGTCCGGATCGCGGTGTTCATCGATGGCTGCTACTGGCACCGATGCCCAGCGCACGGGACGGAGCCGATCACCAACTCCGGATACTGGACGGCGAAGCTCGACCGGAACGTCGCACGCGACCGACGCAACGATGCTGAGCTGGCCGCGCTTGGCTGGACTGTCCTTCGCTTCTGGGAGCACGAGGACGCAGATGCCGTGGCTCGCCGCATCGCCGACCAAGTTGGCGCTCGTCGGAGCTAGCCCGACGTCGCCTCTTGGAGCAGCTCCAGCCAGCGACGGAGGCTCCTTTGGCTTGCCTCAATCTCGTGCAAGCGGTCCAAGATCCGTTGAGGCAGATCGCGCAGAGCATCGTCGGTTCGCATCCCGCTCCAAAGCAGTGCTGCGGCGATGAGTTCGTCCGCGCTCTCGATGACGGAGAGAAGAACGCCATGCTTGCTCTCGGCATAGTCTCGAAGGGACGCGCGGTGCAGCGGCTCCTGACCAGGGGCGAGAGCAGCAACTGCCGCGTTGACAACGCCGGCCTCAGCCGCAGCCCGGGCGAACGCGAGGGCTTCGTCGGGGCCCACCAGCTTCTGGCGGACCTCGACCGCGAGGACGACCTGGACGCCCACCATGGCCTGCACGTCGCCGGGGAACCTCCTACTTGGGTCGTTCACACGGCCCATCCGCACCTCAGGGAAAACCAGGTCGAGGACCCCGGCGACCAGTGCTTGGCCACGCTTACCCCCATCGGCCTCCTCACGGACGAAGCAGTCGGCGGCGCGCACAGCTTGGCGCACGCCTAGCGCGACATCCAGCAGCGTCGTGCGTCGCTTGAGGTCCGCGACTGCCGTCCTTTCATAAAGGAACGACGCAAGGGCCTCACCGGCCTCGGCGGCGGATAGCTGGTCGATCTTGCGTAGGGAGGCGAGCAGGAGGAGTAGCCCCACGCGGTCTCGTATGCGGTCCATCTGATCGATGCGCTCGTACCGGAAAAACGGCTGGTTGTTGAGAGGTTCACGACCCGTCACGCCGAGGTCGAAGCCGTGCACGCGCGAGGCTGGGACGAGGACCTCGTGGCAGAGCATCCGGGCCGAGTACGCCCGCGCGACGTTGTCCGAAGCCTTGATCGACATCGGATCGATGCGGGCATCCGTGGCGCGGGCGAGCAGAAGCCGTGCCCAGGGCGGCGATGTACGTCTTGGTGGTTGCCGCCTCATCGAGCCGGCGCGTGCGTCTGGCCCACTCCTCCGAGACCACGCGATCGCGTGACTCCCCCACAGCGGCATTCAAGATCGCTGCGGCCTGATCCTTGTCGATGGCGATCGGGCTCATCGGACAGCCGACGGCCCATCGGAGAATCCAGGGCAGACCATGCCGACGCGATTCGGCCCCTCACGCTGCGGTCCTGCGGCGGCACCGCGGCTTGCAGGTCGCGCTAGGCGGCGACGGGCAACCCGTCGACCGCACCGAGGCGGCGCAGCTCAGCAGCAAGCTGGTGCGCGACTACCTGCGCGAGACGTGGCGGCACCGCGTTGCCGAGCTGGAGCTGCTGATCGCGCCGGCTTCCGGTGACCTCGAAGTCATCGGGAAACTCCATCAACCGCTTCAGCTCCCCGACACGAAGCCGACGGTTGTCCCAATGGAACGGGCCGACCCACGGCCCAGGCTGTCCCTGGATCGTCGGCGACGGCCGATCGGGATGAAGCTTCAACAGGAACGTCCAGTAGCGCGAGCGCCACTTGAAACGGGGCTCCGGATGCCCGCGGTGAGCCGTCCACCAGAGGTAGTTGTCGCCGGGCGGCACAGCACGAAACTCTTCGGCGAAGGTGCCCTTGACGATCTCCTCAGGCTCTGGTGGGTTCGTCGTCGCATCGAGGCCCTCAAAGGCCTCACGAGCCGACTTGTGGCGCGGCAGGGACTCATCCCAGCCGCTCCGCGTCTCGTGCGGCCCGGAGTGTGTCGCAGACGGCCACGGGAAGCGCCAGAGCGCAGCGGGCACGTCGAGAAGATCCTGTCGCAAACCGACGCATATCAGCCTCTGCCGGTTCTGCGGTACGCCGTAGTCTGCCGCCACGAGCACGCTGTGATCGAACGAATAGCCGGCGGCGCTGATGCCGCGTATGAAGCGCTCGAAGACGGCCCTGTTCTGGTTGCGGTACCCGAGCGCGAACACGTTCTCCATGACGAACGCCTTCGGCTGCGCCACGCGCACGACGTCAACAAAGTTGTCCAGCAGCGACGCCTTCGGGTCCTCGCCCGCACGCTTGTACGCCAGCCAGTAGCCGCTCTTCGAGAACGGCGTACATGGAGGACCGCCATGAACAAGGTCTGCTTCCCCCGGTTCCAGCCCGGCGCAAGCGAGCACATCTTCGGGCGGCGTCTGAACGATGTCCCGGAGGATCGTGTCTGCGCTGAGCAGCGGGAAGTACGTGTCGCGGTTAGCGAGCAGCGTTGCGATCGCCGTCTCGTTGTGCTCGACAGCCGCTGTCGTCACGAAACCGGCAGCTTCGCAACCGAGGTCCAAGCCTCCCGCGCCACTGAACAGACTGATCGACCGCATCGCCGCGGGACCCTACCGCCCGCCGCCGACGGTTCGCGGCAAACAAGGCAGCGGCAGAGTTCGTGGTTGCGCCGGAGCACCCGCAGGGGCGGCTGGCCGCCTGAGTGACGTCGCGGGAGACGTTTCGCGATTATCGGCGCAGCCCACGTTTGGCTTAGGTCGCCACCGCAGCAGCTGGCGCAGCCCGGGTCTTGGCCGCGCCTGGGTGGTGCTACGCCCCTAACGGCTGGCCAGGGTCCAGCGGGGGCGGCGCCGACGGCGGCGCCAAAGATAATCTGCGGGCCCTCAAGGCTCAGGTAGCAGCGGCCCCTGTGGTTCTCGATGAGCTTCACGCAGGGCGTGCTACCGAAGGTGACCTGCGCGGCGTGGCTCACGCTGAGGACGAGATCCTGCAAGACCCCGTCGTCCTCGAGGTCCGTGACGACGATGCCCTGAGCGCGCGCGTCATTGCGCGTGACGCTGCGCCCGTGCGACTTGAAGTAGCTGTGGTTTCCGAACCAGTCGGCGGCGGCACGAGCCTCCGTTGGCCGGCCATCAAGCATCCGGAGCTTCCAGTTGGCGCGCCACGAACTCAACCGTCCGCTGCTGAGCGGTGTCGCAGATCGACAGCAATCCAGGCCCCAGGCTCCGCAGGAGCGGCATCCATGCCGCGAGTCGCGAAGGGTCTGCCGCACAGTCCTGCTGAGCCATCTCGAACTGATCCTTGATTGCCTGCGCTGGCGCGGTCCTCGGTCCCTCGGGCGTCAGAATGGTGATCTGCGGATCGATTGGGCCGAGCTGAGAATGCGCGCCCATGACGATCTCGTCGCACGCAAGCGCCATCATCGTCGCCGCACTCATCGCGGCCAGCGGGATCACCGCGCGGACGTGATCGAAGCGCTCTCGAAGGTAGTTCATGATCGACTCGGCCGCGTCGGGATTGCCGCCGGGGCTGTGCAACACAAGGTCAAGGTTCCGCTCGTCAATGTTCGAGCACGCCTCCATGAACCCCCGGATGTCACCGAGATCGACGGACAGGCTCTGCGGGTTGATCGGCCGCGTTTCGTGCCATGCGGTGCCGTAGTAGATGACCGCCCGGCCCGTGTGCTGGCGCAGCCCGTCCAGGTACTTGCGACGGAGAATGTCCGCTGGACCGGCCGTGGGCGGCCCCGCGCCCGCCTGCTGCGCGACGGCTTGCCCCTCGGCGATCTCCTGCCAGCTCTTGGAGGAGCCCCCAGGTGGGCACGATGAGAGTTAGCGGGGGGCGGCGGTAGTCGTCGCGTGCGTCGTGGCGATGGTGGGCTGGGGCGTAGCTGCGACCGCCGCGAAGTAGGCGCGCTCAACCGCCTCGAAGGTTGCCATCACCTGAGCCACCCCAGCCTCCTGACGCTCGATCAGCCGCTCAAACTCGTGCTGGCGGCTCGAGCTGGTTGGCTCGTTCATGGCATCACACTACCCGGATCAGCTCTACGAACGGGCTCCTTATACGTGCGATCGCTCACACTTCAGAAGCCACTTTCGACCGCTATGGGCACCTGATGCCAGGGTCGGAGGCCGAGGCCACCGACCTGCTCGACGCCTACTTCGAGGCCAGCGGATGAGCCCGGCTGTCGCGCAAACTGTCGCGCACCCCATCCGATCCCAGTGTTTCCGGGGGCCAGGGTTAGAATAGCTGGTTCTCGCCGCCGAAGACCTCGCTCACCGACGATCGCTGAAGATGCTGCGGATCGAGTCGGTGAGCAGGTCGGCGCACGAGAGCTGGGTGATGTTGTCGGGCGCGCCGGGCGGCAGCGGGATCGTGTCGGTGACGACGATCTGCTCGAAGCGCGAGGCCGCGAGGTTCTCGAAGGCGGGCCCGCTCATGACGGGGTGCGTGGCGGCGGCGTAGACGGTCTGGCCCCCGCGTCGAGGACCGCCTGCCCCGCGACCCGCAGCGTCGTGGCGGTGTCGATGATGTCGTCGACGATGATCGCCGTCTTGCCCTTCGACGTCGCCGATGATGTGGCCGATCTCGGCGACCTGCTGGGCGGGGCGCTCCTTGTCGAGGATCGCGAGGTCGGCGCCGAGCTTCGAGGCGAACTTCTTGTTGAGCTTCACGCGGCCGGCGTCCGGGGCGACGACGACGAGGTCCTTCAGGCCGAGGTCGCGGAAGTGCTGCGTGAGGATGAAGAGCGCGGTCATGTGGTCGACGGGCTTGGAGAAGAAGCCCTGGATCTGGCCCGCGTGCAGGTCCATCGTGAGGACGCGGTCGGCGCCGGCCCGCTCGAGCATGCGCGCGACGAGGCGGGCGGAGATCGGCTCTCTCGGCGCGGACTTCTTGTCCTGGCGGCTGTAGCCGAACCATGGCATGACGGCGATGACGCGGTGCGCGCTGGCGCCGACGGCGGCGTCGATCATGATCATGAGCTCCATGAGCGCGTCGTTCGGCGACAGGCCGGTGACGGGATTCGCGCACGTGGGCTGGACGATGAAGACGTCCGCGCCGCGGACCGATTCGCCGTATTTGCAGTAGACCTCGCCGTTGGTGAAGGTCTTCAGCGTGAGCGGGCCGGGGTCGATCCCGAGCTTGCCGGCGATCCTCGACGCGAGCTGCGGGTTCGCGCGGCCGGCGAACAGCATGAGGTTCTTGTCGTAGCCGAGGTTCAGCCTTGTCGCCGGCGAGGGCTGCGTCTCGACTGTGCTCATCGCCTGCCGGAGTCTAGTTCCGCGCCCCGGCCGTTTTGGCGGTCCGCGTAGCCCTCGAAGTTCGTCTGGCGCTCGCGGGCGATGCCGAGCGCCTTGTCGGGGACGTCCTTCGTGATGGCGGAGTTCGCGCCCGTGAAGACGTCGTCTCCGAGGGTCACGGGGGCGACGAGCGTCGTGTCGACGCCGGTGTGCACGCGGTCGCCGATCGTCGTGCGGTGCTTGTGCGTGCCGTCGTAGTTGGCGGTGATCGTGGCGGCGCCGATGTTCGTGTCCTCGCCGATCGTGGCGTCGCCGATGTAGGACAGGTGCGGGACCTTGCTGCCCTTGCCGACGTCGGAGTTCTTGATCTCCACGAAGGTGCCGGCCTTGGAGCGCTCTCTGAGCTTGGTGCCGGGGCGCAGGTAGGCGAACGGGCCGACCGTGGCGTTGTCGTGGATCTCGGCTTCGATGACGTAGGAGTGCGGGATCGTGACGTGGTCGTGGAGGGTCGCGTCGATGAGCGTGGTCAGGGGGCCGACCGTGCAGCCCGCTCCGATGCTCGTCGTTCCCCGCACGAACGAGCTCGGCTCGATCGTCGTGTCGGGGGCGATCGTGACGGTGACGTCGATGAGCGTCGACGCGGGATCGACGATCGTCACGCCGGCGCGGCCGTGGGCGTCGTGAATGCGCTGCTGGGCGATCTGCCGGACCTCGGCGAGCTGAACGCGGTCGTTGATGCCGCGGGCGAGGTCGGGGTCGTCGAGGGTGTGCGCGGCGATCTTGTGGCCCGTGGCTCGCAGCGCGGGCAGGACGTCGGGGAGGTAGAGCTCCTGCTGCGCGTTGTCGGGTGTCAGGGTGGCGAGCGCTTGCGTGACGGCCTGGCTCTCGAACGCGAAGATCGAGCTGTTGACCTCGTGGATCTCTCGCTCCTCGGGGGTCGCGTCGCCGTCGGCCTTGGTCTCGACGACGCGCTCGACGTCGCCGTCTGCGTCGCGGACCACGCGGCCGTAGCCGGTGGGGTCGTCGAGGCGCATCGTGGCCATGGTCGCCTTGGCCCCGCTTGTCGTGTGGGCGTCGACGAGCGCCGTTATCGCTTGCGCGGTGATCAGCGGCGCGTCGCCCGGCAGGACGACGACCGTCTCGCCGTCGTGCAGCTCGCTCGCCGCCGCCTGAACCGCGCCGCCCGTCCCGTTGGCCTGCGGCTGCACGACGGTCGTGACGTCGTCGGGGAGCTGCCCGTCGAGCTCGCCGCCGGGCGACACGACGACGACGATCCGCCGCGCGCCCGCCTCGCGCGCGGCGGCGATCGGCCAGCCGAGCAGCGGCCGCCCGCAGAGCGGGTGCAGCATCTTGGGAAGCCGCGAGCGCATGCGCGTGCCCTGGCCGGCGGCGAGGATGACGACCGTGAGATCTGGCATCCCCGGATCCTATGGCTACTCTGTGGCGGGTTCTTCAGCCCGATTTACTGGGGAGTGGTGTAATGGCAGCACAGTACTCTTTGGAAGTACTTGTCCAGGTTCGAATCCTGGCTCCCCAGTGCCACGTACCGTCCGTCGTTCAATCGCGGTAGGGACCGCCCTTTCGGGCGGCCCCCCGCGCAGATCCCAGCGTGCGCTGCTAGCGCACTGGGCTCCTGCCTTGGGTTCTGGCGTCGAAGCGCGCGTTGGGGAAGGGGTGCATGCGTTTGGGGGGTGGTAGCCATCGGGCGCTGAGGCGTCTCATGCGCGTCCAGGTCAGCCGTGTGCGCTGGCTTCGGCGCCGTAGCGCCCGGAACCAGTGCCGGGTGACCTCGTTGTAGAACACGTTGATCGAGTCGCTGTTGCCGGGCACGGCGTAGTACGCGTAGTGACCGCGTATCACGCTGCCCAGCCAGCGCCCTTGGTCGGGGATCGGGAGATGACGGCGCCGTTTGAGCTCTTCCTTGACCTCGCGCAGCTTGGTCCGCATCCGTTTGGCGATCGTGATGCGCTTGAGCATGAACCGCCCGTTCTTGGTCTTCGAGCAGCAATGCTTGAAGCCCAGGAAATCGAACGTCTCAGGCTTGCCCTGTCCGCGCCGCCGGCGGTCTCGGGCGGCGAAGCGCCCGAACTCGATCAGCCGCGTCTTCTCGGGCGCCAGTTCCAGCGCGAACTTCGCGAGACGTTCGCGAAGATCAGCGAGGAACCGTTGCGCATCGTGTTGGCGCTCAAACCCCACGATGTAGTCGTCGGCGTAGCGCACGATGATCATCTCGCCGTGCGCGTTGCGTCCTCTCCATTGATGGGCCCAGAGGTCCAAGACGTAGTGCAGGTAGACGTTGGCCAGCAGCGGCGATGCCGATGCTCCCTGCGCCGTCCCACCATCGGTCCTGGACCATTTCCCGTCCTCGATGACTCCCGCGCCCAACCACTTGTCGATCAGGCGCAGGACCCTCCGGTCTGCGATGCGGTGCTCGAGAAACCGCTTCAGCCAGCCCTGATCGAGCTGGCCGAAGAAGTCGCGGATGTCCGCGTCGAGCACCCAGCTCACCTTCCGGCCATAGATCCCGGCCGCGAGCGCGTCCAGCGCGTCATGCGCTGACCGACCCGGCCGGAACCCGTAGGAGAAACCGAGGAAATCCGTCTCGTAGATGCCGTTGAGCACCTCCACGACGGCGCGCTGGACGATCTTGTCCTCCAGCGCGGCGATCCCCAACGGGCGCATACGCCCGTCTGACTTCGGGATGTACACCCTCCGTGTCGGCTTCGCCCGGTAGCTCCCGCGATGCACCCGACCATGCAGATCGCGAAGGTTCGCTTCGAGATCCCGGCCGTAATCGGCCCACGCCATGCCGTCAGTCCCCGTCGCGGCCCTCGGGTTCAACGCCCGATAGGCCGCCCGGAGACGATCGACATCGACGTGGTGCAGGAGCGCGGTGAACCGTGCTTCCTTGTCCTGCTGCGCGCTGTGGCGCACGCGATCCAGCGCACTCGGCGCGTCATAGCCGGCTCGGTGTCCGGGACGCGTTTTGCTGGCCGCGTTTCCCTTGGCCGGCCCCCTTCCCTCCACCACCTCCGCCCCCGCCGAAGCGGGCTTGTTCGGCAGCTTCGCAGGTACTACGAGGCCGTCTGACTTCCCATCGTCGTTCATCAGGGGCTTACCGCCTTGGCGTTCCCCCCGCGGCCCGCCACCCGCCGACATGCCACCCCGCGAACCATCAAGGGCGGGGCATCATCGACCGGCACGAGCAACCATGGGATCTCCCCGTTCTCGCGGATGGAGCTTCCACGCATGCACAGGTTCACTGACCGCGCGGGGTCCGACGACAGCTCGCGATAGCGCTGTCGCCGATGTTGCCTTCCGCCTTTCGCAACGACGTCGGCACCCCGGAACCATGGATTTCGCGGCTCAATAGCCCAGCCTACGTGTACCCCTGTCAACGCTTCGCCGACGCCCTCACCAACGCCAACGCATGACTCGGGGCCACCGTGGATCGCTACTCCTTCGATGTCGGACTCTCTCATTCCTCACTCCATCCCGGTTTATCCGGGCGCTCTGCGAACATGTGTTCGTGCCACGGTATTCGGAAACGGACGCTCGACGCGCGGTCGCCGCGTCACTGAGCTACGCGGAGACGCTCCGCGCGCTGGGGCTCTGTGCGACCGGCGGCAACTGGCGGACGCTTCGCACCTGGGTCGAACGCTGGGGCATCGCGACCGATCATTTCGATCCGAGGGCCGCCCAAAGGCAAGGGCTCAGCCGGCGGCCGCGCCCGCTCTCCGAGATCCTCGTCGAGGGATCGAGCTACAGCCGCAACCACCTCAAGGATCGGCTGTACCGGGAAGGACTCAAGGAACGTCGCTGCGAGATTTGCGACCAAGGCGAGATCTGGAACGGCCGGTCGATGGGATTGATCCTCGATCACGTCAACGGTGTGCGGGACGACCACCGGATCGACAACCTGCGCATCCTCTGCCCGAACTGCGCCGCCACGCTCGACACGCACTGCGGCCGCAAGAACCGGCTCGAGTCGGCCGACCGCGAGTGCTTGCTCTGCGGCGTGCTGTTCAGCCCGAGGTATCGCCGTCAGCGGTATTGCTCACGAGCGTGTGGAACGCGTTCCCCGCGACCCGGCCGCGGCGTTTCCAAGCCTGAGCTTCGCCGCGTCGAGCGTCCGCCGTACGAACAGCTCGTGCGCGAGATCGCGGAGACGAGCTACCTCGCGGTTGGGCGGAGATATGGGGTGTCGGACAACGCGATCCGCAAGTGGGTGCGCCAGTACAAGCGCGAGGCGGCGGCGGCCGCTGGCGATGAAGGCGCGGAGCGGGCGCGGCCGCAGCCGCTCGCGGCGCCGCCGGAGCCGCGCGCGGGGGCGCCGTAGCCGCACGCGACCCCTTGGCCGCGCCGGTCCTCAGTCGAAGCGGAAGAACGTGCCGTTCGGCTCGAGGGCGTCTGCGTCGATCTTCGGGACGGCGGCGGCGAGCGTCGATGCGAAGGTGTCGCCGCTGGCGCCGATCAGGCGGATGAGCTCTTCGACGGGCGTCGCCTCGGCCTTGACGCCGTTGGCGTAGTCGGTCGCGTACCCGAGCAGGGCGTACGGGATCTCGGCTTCGCCGGCGAGGACGGTCTCGGGTCCGGCGGTCTGGCTGACGACCGTGACGCCGCAGCTGCGCAGCATGCGGATCTCGGTCTTCGTGTTGAAGCGCGGGCCGTCGACATGGCCGTAGCAGCCGCCGTCGCGGACGTGGTGGCCGGCCTCGGCGGCACCGTCGAGCAGCGCCTGGCGCAGCGGCTGGGAGAACGGCTGCTCGTAGATCCAGTGACCGCGGCCCTTCTCCCCCGGTTCCGTGAAGAGCGTGCAGATCGACCCATCAGGAAGGCGATTGGTGAGGAAATGCAGGTCGTCAAACACCACGAGGCTGCCAAGCGAGAGATCCTGGTCGAGCGCGCCGCACACCGTGACGGACAGGATCGCGTCCGCGCCGCGCTCCTTCATGGCGGCGATGTTCGCCTGGTGCGTGACCTGGCTGGACAGCAGCTCGTGTCCGGACCGGTGCCGGGAGATGTGCAGCACGTCGACCCCGGCGAAGCGCCCGCTCGTCACGGGTGCGGAGCCGAAGCGAGTCTCCACGAGCTCCGGCTCGCCGTCGGCCTCGATGCCCGGCAGCGCGTACGTCCCCGACCCGGTAAGGATGCCGATCCGCATTGCGGCGGCATCCTAGACGAAGCGTGCACGCGCGCGAGGGTCGCGCGTTCGAGGGTGCGGCGGCCGCGCAGAGCGGCCGCGGCGGCGCGCGGGCGGCGCGCGGAGCTGCCCCGGCGGCGGGCGGGCCGCGCGCGGAGCTGCCCCGGCGGCGGGCGGGCGGCGCGCGGAGCTGCCCCGGCGGCAGGTGGGCGGCGCGCGGAGCTGCCGCGGCGGCGGGCGGGCGGCGCGCGGAGCTGCCCCGGCGGCGGGCGGCGGCGCCCGGAGCTGCCCCGCCGGCGGGCGGGCGGCGCGCGGAGCTGCCCCGGCGGCGGGCGGCGGCGCGCTACGAGCTGGGCGAGCGACGCGGGACGCGGCCGGCGCCCGTGCCCGGCTCGGTCGCGGGCCCGCTCGGCGCGGCTACGCCGAGCACGCGCATCGCCTTCAGCCCGAGCGAGAGCTTCTCGCGGCCGTCGGTCGACCCGACGTCGAGGCCGGACAGCTCGCGCACCCGCTCGAGCCGGTAGCGGATCGTGTGCCGGTGGGTGAAGAGCTTCTGCGCGGTCCCCGCGACGTTGCCGTCGTTGTCGAGGAACGCCTCGACCGTCCGCACGAGGTCGGTCTCGTACTGGTCGTCGTACGCGACAAGCGGCTCCACCGTCTCCGCGTAGAAGCGCTGCAGCTCGGCCGGGTCCTCGCTCATCGCCGACAGGAGCAGGCGGTACGCCCCCGTCTGCTCGAACGCCAGCAGCGGGTGCTCCTCGTCGCCCTCGGCGACGTTGACCGCGAGCAGCGCCTCGTTGCCCGCACGGTGCAGTTCCAGTGGATCGTCCGCGACGCGGCTGCGCCCGAGGGCGAACGTGTGACCCGGCAAGCTGGCCTGCAGCTCGCGCAGCACCCCCTCCGCCGCGCGCTTGGCGACCGCGTCTTCGCCGCCGGGCACGAGCAGCACGACCTCCGCCGCATGCGACTCGCGATCGGCGGGCGCGGCGATCGTCCCCGCCACGACCGCTCGGGCGCCGCGCTCGGCGGTCGCGAGCACGCGCGCGCGCCAGCCCTCCTCGGTCGGCACATGCGCATGGGCCCGCGCGACGAGGACGCTGCCGCCGGCATGCAGGTCGACCCCGAGCTCACCGGCGCGAGCGATGAGCTCCTCGGCGTTCGACAGCTGCCGCCCGAGCACCGCATGCAGGAACGCGCTCGACGCCTCCTGCGACGCGCGAGCCGGCGCGCGCACGCGCTCGACCTCCGACGCGACGAGCGTCGTCACGAGCCGCACGAGCGCCGGCCCGGGCTGGGCACGAGCGCGCATCCGCAGCTGGCCCACCGGCTCGTCCGCGACGCGCAGCTCGATCGTGTCGACGCCCGCGGCACCGTCGAGCAGGGAGCGCTCGTCAGCCGGCGAGCGCGCGGCGACCGCCAGGACCGAACCCGTGCGATCGAGGAGGACCAGGCTGGCCTCGAGCACCCGCGCGGCGGCGCGGACGACGTCCGGTAATCCGGCGCCCGATTCGACCGCCTCCGTGATGGCGTCCAGCGCAGCGAAATCGAGCCCCATGGTCCTCTCGGCGGGGCTGGCCATCGTCACAGGCTACGCCGCGATGCTGTCCCAGTAGTACGCGATCGCTGCTCCCCCCGCTGCACCGACCAGGATGAGCGCCACGAGGACGAACAGCGAGAGGAAGCTCGCCGCGAGGCGCTCCCACCCCTTGCTGTACGCCGACCACGCCGGGAACGCGATCAGCGCCACGAACGCCGACAGCGCCCCGATGCCACAGACCGCCGCCACGACGTAGGTGATCTGCGTGCTCGTCATTGGCGTGGATTGTGCCGTAGTTCGAGGACGACCGACAGCGCGACGGCTATAGGACAGGACCGGCGGGGCGGGTGAGGATCGGCGCCGGCGAGCGCCCCGCCTCACGCAGCGCCGCCTCGGCTGCGCGGGCGCGTTCGCGGTGGCCGTCCTCGCTGAAGAGGGCGAGCACCGTCGGGCCCGAGCCCGAGACGAGCGCGTGATCGGCGCCGGCGGCAAGCGCGGCTTCGAGCGCGACGTCGATCGCAGGGCACAGCGAGCGAGCCGCGTCCTGCAAGTCGTTCTGGACACGGTCGACCACCGTCTCGGCGGAGAGCGCCGCCTGCACGCGCGTCAGCGCCCGCGCAAGACCGAGCGTGTCGCGGCCGAGGCCGAGGCGGTCGGCCTCCGCGTACACGTCGCCGGCGCGGAGCTCCGCGTCGACGGGCATCACGACGACCGAGTACTCGAGGCGGTCGTCGAGCGGGCGCAGCCGCGCGCCGATGCCGGTCGCGAGCACGAGCCCGCCGCGAACCTGGCTCGGCACGTCCGCGCCGAGCGTCGCGGCGATGTCCTCGAGCCAGCGGCGGTCGTCGAGCCCGGCCGCCTCCGCCGCGAGCCGCAGCGCCGCCGCGGCGTCGGCGGACCCGCCCGCCATGCCGCCCGCGATCGGGATGCGCTTGTCGATCTCGAGGCGCACGGGCGGGCCGTCCCACTTCGTCTGCTCCCGGAAAGCGGCGAGCGCCGCCGCGGCGAGGTTGGGGCCTTCGACGCCGGGACACACGACCTCGTCGGCCTCGAGCCCGGGCGGTTCGATGACGAGCCGGACGTCGTCGCAGAGGGCGAGCGAGTCCATGAGCGTCACGACCTCGTGGCGGCCGTCGGGGCGCGTCGGGCCGACGAACAGGCAGAGGTTGATCTTCGCCCGCGCCTCGGTGGTGAGCGTCTTCATTCGCTGAGCTTCGCGTGCAGGGACCGAAAGTCCTCCGGCGACAGGCGCTCGGCGCGGACATCCGCCGGATGGCCAAGCTCGGCGAGCGCGGCCCGCACCCGGTCGCGGAGGCCCGGCCGGGCACCCGGCGCGAGCGCCAGCGACCCGGCGAGCGCCTTGCGCCGGTGCGCGAACGCCGCCCCGACGAGCTCGCGCAGCGCGGCCGGCGCGGCCGGGCCGGTGCGCCGCAGGCCGACGAGGACCGAGTCGACGTTCGGGACCGGCGCGAACACGCTGCGCGAGACCCCGCGCAGCACGTGCACCTCGCACGCGAGCTGCGCGAGCACCGACGGCACGCCGTAGGCGCTCGTGCCGGCGCCCGCCGCGAACCGCTCGCCGACCTCCTTCTGAACCATGCCCACCCAGCGGTCGACGTGCTCCAGCTCCTCGATCGTGCGCAGGATCGCGCCGGCGGCGATGCCATAAGGCAGGTTCGCGACGACCTTCGTCGGGGCGGGGTCAAGGACCCGCAGGTCCAGGCGCATCGCGTCCGCGACGTGGAGCGTGACGTTGTCGAAGCGGTCGATCGCGTCGCGCAGCGCGGGCTCGAGGCCGCGGTCGAGCTCGACGACGTGCACGTGCGCGACGAGCGGCGCGAGGTGCTCGGACAGCACGCCGAGGCCGCCGCCGATCTCCAAGACGACATCGTCGGGACACAGCTCGGCGGCGCGCTCGATGACGCCGAGGATGTTCGAGTCGATGAGGAAGTTCTGGCCGAGCTCGCGCTTGGGTCGCACGCCGAACTCGCGCATGCGGCGCAGGCTCGGCTGACTCGGCTGGCTCGGCTGACTCGGCGACGTCGCATCGCCGGTCATGGCTGCGCCACCGGCCGCGGGAGGTGACGGAGCGCGAGGGCTCCGGCGCGAGGCCGCCGCCGCAAGGGTCGCGCCACGATCGCTCACCATGCAAACAGCGCCGCGGCGTTGCGCTCGACGACAGCCTCGAGCTGGCCGTACTCCATCCCGCGCCGCTCGGCGACGAAGCGCGCGGTGTGCGTGACGAACGCAGGCTGGTTACGCTCCTTGCGCACGGGCACCGGGCTGAGGTAAGGCGCGTCGGTCTCCACGAGCAAGCGATCGTCCGGGACGCGCTCGGCCGCCTCGGCGAGGTCCTGCGCCGAGCCGTACGTCACGTTGCCCGCGAACGAGATCCACCAGCCCTGCTCGACGCACTCGTCCAGGCGCGCGGCCATCGTGAAGCAGTGCAGGATCACCTCGACGCCGGCGGCGTGCTCGAGCAGCGTGGCGATCGTGTCGTCCTCCGCCGCGCGCGTGTGGATGACGAGCGGCTTGGCGGTGCTGCGCGCCAGCTCGATCTGGGCGAGGAACGCGCGCCGCTGGTCCTCGTGCGGGGCGTAGTCGCGGAAGTAGTCCAGGCCCGTCTCGCCGATCGCGACGCAGCGCGGGTGCGCCGCGAGCGCCTCCAGCTCGGCGAGGTCGGCGTCGTCGAAGCCGGCGGCCTCGTTGGGGTGGCGGCCGATCGCGGCCAGCACCTGCGGGAACCGCTCGGCGGCCTCGAGCGCCTCCCGGCAGGTCGTGGAGGTCGTGCCGACGGTCAGCATCCGCGTGACGCCCGCGTCTGCCGCGGCGGCGACGAGCTCGGTGTCGTCGGGCTTGCAGACATGCAGGTGCGTGTGGCTGTCGATCATCCCGGCTTCGCGACGACCGGCTGGGGCTTCGGAAACAGCGGCTCGAGCTTGTCGATCGCGCCGAGCCGGCCGGCCTGCATCCGTGCGCCTCGCAGGTCGAGCTCGGGCGCCCCGAGCGCGTCGAGCAGCTTCTCCGAGCTCGTCGGGATCCAGGGGTGCAGCGCGACCGCCACGACCCGCAGGCCCTCGATCAGCGACACGAGCACGCGGTCGAGCTCGTCCGCGCGCGCCGCGTCCTTCGCGAGCACCCACGGCGCCTGCTCCTCGACGTAGCGGTTCAGGCGGCGCACGCGCTGCCAGATCGCGTCGAGGGCGCCGGTCAGGTCGGCGCGGTCGAGCAGCGCGCTCACCTCGGGAGCGATCGCATCGATCTCGGCCGCGAGCTCGGGGTCGGGCTCGGCGGCCGGCACCGTGCCGTCGCGGTAGCGGTGAACCATGGCGATCGTGCGGCTCGCGAGGTTGCCGAAGTCGTTGGCCAGCTCGGACGCGTAGAGCACGGCGAAGCGCGCGGTCGAGACCTCGCCGTCCTGGCCGAACGTCACGTCGCGCATGCAGTAGTACCGCAGCGCGTCGGCGCCGAACTCGTCGATGATCGCGAAGGGGTCGAGCACGTTGCCCATCGACTTGCTCATCTTTATGAGCTCCGGCTCTCCCTCGCCTTTCGGTGAAGCCATGAGCAAGAAGCCGTGGACGAAGACGTGCTTGGGCAGCGGCAGGCCCGCGGCCATGAGCATCGCGGGCCAGAAGATCGTGTGGAACTTCAGGATGTCCTTGCCGATGATGTGAAACTGCGCCGGCCAGAAGCGGTCGGTGAGGTCTTCGCCGGGCTTGGCGTAGGAAAGCGCCGTGTAGTAGTTCAAGAGCGCGTCGAACCACACGTAGAAGACGTGGTCGGGGTTCCACGGGACCGGCACGCCCCAGGTGAAGGTCGAGCGGCTGAGCGAGATGTCCTGCAGGCCCGACTCGATGAACGCACGCGCCTCGTTGTACCGGTGGCGTGGCATGACGAAGTCCGGCTGCTCGTCGAGGAGCTTGAGGAGATCGTCCTGGAAGGCGGACAGGCGGAAGAAGTAGTTGTCCTCCTTCTCGCGGATCAGCGGCGTGCGATGGATCGGGCAGAGGTTGTCGTCGCCGGCCTCGGCGTCGGTCTTGAAGTCCGCGCAGCGCGGGCAGTACCAGCCCTCGTAGATGCCCTCGTAGACGTGTCCGTTGTCGCGGACCCGGGTGAGCACCTCCTGCACCCTCGCCTTGTGCTCCGGATCGGAGGTGCGGATGAAGAAGTCGTTGGAGACGTTGAGCTTGGGCGCCAGCTCCTTGAAGCGCGGCGCGTTGCGGTCGACGAGCTCCTGCGGCGTCAGGCCCTCGCGCTCGGCGGCGAGCGCGACGGGCTCGCCGTGCTCGTCGGTGCCGGTGAGGAAGAAGACGTCCTCGCCTCGCTGGCGCATGTGGCGAGCCAGCACGTCGGCGGCGATCGTCGAGTACGCGTGACCGAGGTGTGGCGCGGCGTTGACGTAGTAGATCGGCGTCGTGACGTAGAAGCTCATCGGACGCAGCAGGGTATCGGCGGGCGTCTTGCGTCAGGCCCTCGCCCCTTGCCGCGGATCGCCCGCCAGGCGCCGGTTCGAGCCTGGCTAGCCGAAGGTAGCGGCCAGCAGCTCGTCGACCACGAGCTCGGGTAGGCCGGCGGGCGCGCCGGCGATTCGGCCCCCTGCGCCCACCTCCCGGACCTCACGGTAGCCATCGCTGTGGGGCGTGCGATGTACGACGACCCGTCGGGCCTTGACGTCGAAGACCCAGTACTCGTCGACACCGGCTTCCGCGTAGAGGGCGGCCTTGCGGTTGAGGTCGCGCCGCAGAGAGGTCCACGACACCTCGATCGCCAGCGCTGCGGTCGCCGGATGGTACGGCCGCGGCGTGGCGAGCGGAACGACTGCGAGATCCGGTTCCGGCTCGGACTCTTTTAGCGTAAGCGAGCTGGCGACCCGGAGCGAGAAGCGCTCCTGATCCAAGCTGGACGTGAGCCAGCGGATCAGCCATTCAATCGCCTGCTCGTGCTCACGCGACTTCATGTCCTTGCGGACGAGCACGCCGTCGATGAGCTCGCAGTGCGGGAAGTCCTCGAACGCCCCGGCCTCGATGAGCCGGTGGTACTCCTCGGTCGACATGCGGTAGAGCTCGTCGAGCTCGACCTGCGGAGCGGACATGGCCTCGATGATAGGGGCGTCACGCGCGCGTGTGGGGATCGACGTCATGCCGGCTGCGCGACCCGGCTCGCTGCGTTCCGCCGGCGCCGCAGCCGCACGAAGCCGCCGACGGGCAGGCCGATCCCAACGCACGCGAGCCCGACCCACACCGACCACGGGGGCCCTGGTCCGAGCCCCAGCGGGGCCGCGCGCGGCGAGGGAGGCAAGGGTCGTGCGGGAGCGCCGCGTGGCGAGGCGGGCAAGGGCCGTGCGGGAGCGGCGCGCGGTGCCGGCAGCGGGCGCGCCGGAGCGACGCGCGGTGAGGCGGGTAGCGGCCGGGCGGGGCCGGCTCGCGGCGAGGGTGCGGGGCCGAGCGGCGCCACGCGCGGCGCGACGCGCACGGCGGGCGGCAACGGCGGGGCGCCCGGCCGCCCGGACGCGAACAGCGACAGCGGGTCGAGGTAGCGGCCCGTCGTCGCTTCGCGGGCACCGAGGTGCAGGTGCGCGCGGCGCTCGCGCGGGTCGCTGGACGTTCCGACCGCCGCGAGCCGTGAGCCGGCAACGACGCGCCCGCCCGCGCGCACGGCGATCGAGCGAAGCTGCTGGTACGTCGCGACGATCGCGCCGCAGCGGACGCTTACGGTCAGCCCGCCGCGCGGCACCCGGCCGGAGAAGGTCACGCGACCCGTACACGCGCTGCGGACCGGCGACCCGCGCGCCGCCGCGAGATCCACGCCGCGGTGCTGGCCGCGGGCGTAGCGATCGGGCCCGACCGCGAACGCGCGCAGCACCTCGCCGTCGACCGGCCGCTGCCAGGAGCCCGCGCGCGCGACCGGTGCGATGAGCAGCAGCAAGAGGACCGAGAGGGCGAGGCGGGGCACACCGGCGACCATACGGCCGCGTCCGCGAAACCAACCCGTTTGCGGGTCTTTCGTTGCGAAGCCGCGCGAGATTTGACACGAAGCGCGTGTGAGTTGGAACGAAGCACGCTTGCTGGCACGGCGCGCGCGTGACGGCACGAAGCGCGCGGGCTGGCACGAAGCGCGCGGGCTGGCACGAAGCGCGCGGGCTGGCACGAAGCGCGCGGGCTGGCACGAAGCGCGCGTGCCGGCACGAAGCGCGCGGGCCGGCACGAAGCGCGCGGGCCGCCCGGAACGCGAGCCATGACAAAGCGCGCGGCGACAAGCCCGCGACCATGCTGCGGCCGCAGCGCGCGAGGGCGCGCTGCGGTCAGCGCTCCTCGACGATCTCCTCGTACGGCTTGCGGTCGGCTCGCGCGATCCACTCCTCGGGCGAGAGCCGCTCCGCGTCGCGCGGCTTCGCCGGATAGCCGAAGGTCAGCACCGTCGCGACCTGCTCGCCCTCGTCATGGCCGACCACGTCGCGAAGCGCGTCCGCGTCCGCGATCCCGTTCGGGCACGACCCGACCCCCTCGGTCGAAGCCGCAAGCATCATGTTCTGCGCGGCCCGGCCGGCGTCGAACGCCGTCGGGCCCTTGCCACCGACCACGACCGCCACCACGAGCGCCGCGCCGAGCACGTTGTCCGGCGCGTACACGCACTCCGCCGCGCGCTGCACCAACGCCGGGTCGCGCAGGACGACGAACCGCCGCGACTGGCGGTTCTTCGAGCTGCCCGCGACCCGACCGGCCTCCAGCACGCGCCGCTCCACATCAGCTTCGATCGGCCGCTGCGCATACGAGCGCACCTCGCGCTTGCTCACCACTGCCAGATACGCGTCCATGGGCGCAGATTACGCATCTGGCCGCGGTCGGCGCAGTCCTCCACAGGCAGCGAATTCCGCACCCCCGCACAACGCCTGGATAGGACAACGCATGCCCGCGATCTCGAACACCGCGCTCAGCCAGCTCTTCGCCCTGCGCTACTACCCCAACCCCGAGGACGACGGGCCGCTCGGCCCCGGCGGCCCCGTGATGCACATCATCCCCGCCGGGCCACACCCGGAGCCGTGGGTCGTGGGCCCCGGCGTGCCGTGGAAGGTCGGCCTCCTCACGCGGGCGACGATCAGCAAGGCCGTGGAGCAGTACGAGACCGCCGGCATCATCATCGTCAGCGGCGCCGGAGGTCCGATCGCCGAGAGGATCGACGCACGCCTGCGCGCCTACGTCGACGCCATCTGCCCGCCGCCGATCAAGATCAAGCTCCCGCCGCCGCGGCCCTGGCCGTGGGGCACGGGCTTCGACATCAACCCCGACACGATCGACCCGGCGGCGCTCATCGTCGCCGGCGCGCAGTTCCAGCTCGCCGCCGACGCGACCGAGATCGACCACCCGCTGCGCCAGGTCTTCGCCGACAGCGCCGAGCGGCTCTTCGAGGTCGGCATCGAGCGCCTCGAACAGGCCGCCGCTTGCGGCGAGCCCCAGCTGGCGGGGTCGGCCGGCTGAGCCGTCTCGAAGGCAATGAGATCGCGGGGGCCGGCGTGGCCCCGCGAGCTCAGGCCCGCGGGAGCGAGTCCATCCGCTTGATCCACGACCGCAGCTTGAAGTGCTCGTCGCCGAGCTGCTGGTACTCGTCCAGCACGAGGTGAAACGGCTCCGCGTCCGCCGGATCGCGCTTGAGCGCGTACCTCAGGAAGGGGAACGCGCAGAGGTCGGCGGCGGACAGCTCGGAGCCGAACAAGAACTTGCGACCCGACAGCAGCGACTCGAAGCCGTCCAGCGCGGCAGCCATGTCGCGGCCCAGGCGCGTGATGAGCATGTGGTCGGGCTCCTCCGACGCAAGCTCCGCCGCGATGCGGTTGGGCGGCAGCTTCCAGACCCGGTTGAACCAGTCGATGAAGACGATCATCTCCGCGAAGCGCGCCTCGTCGGTCGGAAACAGCGGCGGCGACGGGGCCATCTGGTCGAGGTAGGAGACGATCTGCATCGAGTCCACCACGACCTGGGGCGGGTCGCGGTCGGTCACGAGCACCGGCACCAGCGGCTGTGCGCTGACCTCCACGATCTCGCTGCGATCGTCGTCGGGGACGTAGCGCGACTCGACCTCGATGCCCTTCAGCGCGAGCGCCAGCGCGACGCGCTCGACGTTCGTGGAGAAGTTCACGCGATACAGGCGCATCAGTGGTTCCTCCTGTAAGTCCTTGTGCGCTTGGGCGGTCGCTGGCGCCGGCTGGCAAGGACGCAGTGAAGGAGTGGGCCTTCAGGCCCATGACTGAGCGAGGACGCCGCCAGCCGGTGACCAGCGACCGATCCAAGCGTGCGAGGGCTTGCAGGAGGGACCACTAGGATCCCGACGGTAGCGAGTCGTCGTCCGGCCCGGCCATCAGCGCGCGGTAGAGCGCGTTCGCCTTGACTCCCGTCAGCGACGCGACGACCGTGCTCGCCGGCCGCGGCTTCGCCCCCGCCTCGACGAGCCGGCGCAGCGCGTCCAGCGCCGGCCCCAGCGACGGCTCGACCGCCGGCGCGCCGCCGACGACGAGCACGACCTCCCCGCGCGGCGGCGCCTCGGCATACCGCTCGGCAAGCTCCAGAGCGTCGCCACGCACGATCTCCTCGTGCAGCTTCGTCAGCTCGCGGCAGACCACGACCGGGCGCGACGGATCCAACGCCGCCAGAGCAGCCAGCGAAGCCGCCACCCGGTTCGGCGACTCGAACGCCACGATCGTCTCCGGCGCGCCGAACAGCGCCGCGAACTCGCCCTTCTTGCGCGGCAGGTAGCCGACGAAGCGCCACGTATCCGACGGCAGCGCGCTCGCGACCAGCGCGGACAGCGCCGCGCTCGGCCCCGGCAGCACCTCGACCGCCAGCCCCGCCGCGACGCACGCCCGCACGAGCACGAACCCCGGATCCGACACCAGCGGCGTCCCCGCGTCGGACACCAGCGCCACGACGTCCCCCGCCTGCATCCGCTCGACGAGCTGCGCGGCGCGCGCGCGCTCGTTGTGCTCGTGGTAGGAGACGAGCTTCGCCGACACGCCGTAGCGCTCGAGCAGCACGCGCGTGCGGCGGGTGTCCTCGCAGGCGATGACCGTCGCGTCGCGCAGCGCGCTCAGCACGCGCAGCGTGACGTCCTCGAGGTTGCCGATCGGCGTCGGGCACACGACGAGCCGCCCGCTCATGCGAGCGTCCCGATCCCGTCGAGCGCCAGCGCCGCGGCACCGAGCATCCCCGACTCCGCGCCGAAGCGCGCCGCCACGATCCGCACGTGCTCCTTCGAGGGCGACAGCGCACGCATCGCGACCTCCGAGCGCGCCGGGCCGAGCAGCAGCTCGCCCGCCGCCATGACGCCCCCGCCGACGACCACGACGTCCGGGTTGAGCATGTTCACGAGGTTCGCGATCCCCACGCCGAGCCATCTCCCACACACGGCCAGCGCATCGATCGCGGCCACGTCGCCGTCATGGGCGAGCTCGGTGACGAGCGGCCCGAGGATCTCGCGACCGTCCGCGAGCGCACGCCCGAGCGCGGACAAAGGCCGCTCCGACGCGATGCGCGAAGCCTCGCGGGCCAGCGCGGTCCCCGAGCACATCGCCTCGAGGCAGCCGCGGTTGGGGCAGTGGCCCTGACAGCGCGGCCCGTCGGCCTGGACGACCATGTGCCCGAGCTCCGCCCCCGCCCCCTGGCTGCCGCGCTGCAGCGCGCTCCCGACGACGAGGCCGCCGCCGATGCCCGTGCCGAGCGTCAGCAGCGCCGCGTCGCGCGCTCCGACCGCTGCGCCGAAGCGCCACTCGGCGAGCATCGCGGCGTTCGCGTCGTTGTCGACGAAGACCGGCAGCCCCAGCCGCTCGACCATGATGTCGCGAAAGGGGACGTCGAGCAGCGGCAGGTTCACGGAGCTCACCGCGATGCCGCGCTCCTGGTCGATGAGGCACGGGATCCCGATCCCCACCGCCTCGACCGTCCCGGACGCGCCCTCGATCGCGTCGCGCACCTCGACGATCGCGCCGACGACCGTGTCGAGCACGCCGGCCTGATCGGTTCCGCGCGAGGAGCGCGTCGCCCGATGATGGACGTTCAGTGCCGGGTCGACCGCGCCGGCCAAGAGCTTCGTGCCACCGAGGTCGACCCCGATCACGCAGCCGGTCGACACGATCGGCCACCATACAGGGCTGCATGCCGCCACCCGAGGACCCTGACGGCGCGCCGGAGTACCGCGTCTACCGCTCGCGCAAGCCCTTGCTCCCGCGGCGCGACGGCGGCGACCCCAACGTCATCGAGCAGCTGCGCGGCGAGGGGCGCGGGCGCGGGCCGCGCGGCCCGCGCAAGGGCATCTCCGGCTGGCGGGTCTTCCGCTGGTTCCTGGCGGCGGTCGCGATCTGGATCGCGGTCTCGGTCGTCGTCTTCCTCTTCAGCGCGCAGATCCAGCAGGGCAAGATCGGCGACGACGCGAACACGCTGCTCGGCGGCGCGGGCTACCCGCTGTGGTCGCCGAACAACGTCCTCGTGCTGGGCTCCGACGAGCGCACGCCGGACACCCGCGAGCCGGGCGCGCAGACGACGGGCGGTCGCGCGGACTCGATCATGCTCATGCGCGTCGGCGGCGGCGCGAACAGCCGCCTGTCGATCGCGCGCGACACGGTCGTCGACATCCCCGGCCACGGCCGCGCCAAGATCAACGCCGCGTTCGCGTTCGGCGGCGCGGCGCTCGCGATCCAGACCGTCGAGGCGTACACGGGCGTCGACGTCAACCACGTCGTGGTCGTGAGCTTCGCGGACTTCCCCGACCTCATCGACGCGATGGGCGGCATCACCTATCGCGGCGGCTGCGTGGTCTCGTACATCAACGGCGGCTTCCGCAACGGCGGCTACACGCTGCGGCTGCCCGCCGGCAAGTCGCACATCGACGGCAAGCAGGCGCTCGCGCTCGCCCGCACGCGAAAGAACGCGTGCAACCGCAAGGAGGACGACCTCACCCGCGCGCGCCGCCAGCAGAAGGTCATCAGCGCGATGAAGCGCCGCCTGCTCTCGCCGTTCGCGTTCGTGCGGCTGCCGCTCATCGCCTGGGCGGCCCCGAAGTCGCTGCGCTCGGACATGAGCGGGCCGACGCTGCTCGGGCTCTTCGGCGCGCTGACGTTCGCCGGCTCGCCGCAGACCGACATCCTCGGGACGATCTCCGGGCAGGTGCCCGAGAGCGTCAAGCAGGCGAAGGTCCGGCGGTTTCTAGCAGGCTGACCGCGCGGTCCGGGCTCCGGTCCGCGACGATGCCGCACAGGGCCTCGACGACCATCGCGTCGAACTGGCTGCCCGCGCAGCGGCGCAGCTCGAGCGCCGCGTCCGCCGCGCGCATGGCGCGCGAATAGGGCCGGTCGGTGGTCATCGCATCGAAGGCGTCGCACGCGAAGACGATCCGCGCGGCGAGCGGGATCTCGCCGCCCGCGAGGCCGTCGGGATAGCCGCCGCCGTCGATGCGCTCGTGGCTCGAGCGCACGATCCGGGCGACGCCGGAGAGCGCCGGCGCGGCCGCGACGATCCGCTCGCCGATCAGCGTGTGGCGCCGCAGGAACTCCCACTCGCTCTCGTCCAGCGGGCCGGGCTTGTCGATGATGACCTCCGGGATCGCGACCTTGCCGACATCGTGCAGCTCGGCCGCGAGACGCGCCTCCGCGACGCGGCTCTCGGGCAGCCCGAGCCGTCGCGCGACGGCGTCGGCGAGCTCCGCGACCGCGCTCACGTGCGGCTCGAGATCGGGATGGCGCTCCGACAGGACCTGGCGCAGCACGTCCTTGCTCTGGCTCAGCGCCGACGGCCGGCTGCCCTGCTTGTCGAGGTACATGCGCGCGTCCGCGATCCGCAGCGCGGCGTCGGCGGAGCCGGCCTCCGCGGGCAGCAGGACCGAGCCGAACGAGCAGCCGACCGCGAACGCCTCGCCGCGCTCGGTGAGCGCCGCCGCCGCGCTCGTCACGACCGCGGCGACGTCGCCGCCGCCCGCCGGCGCGACGATGCAGAACTCGTCGCCGCCGAGGCGGTAGGCCTCGCCGTTGCCGTCGAGCGTCCGGCGCAGCGCGCCACCGAGCCGCGCGAGCAGCGCGTCGCCCGCCGGATGGCCGAACGCGTCGTTGTACTGCTTGAAGCCGTCGAGGTCGAAGATGCCGAGCACGAGCGGGCCGGCCGCGGGATCCGCCAGCGCGCGGTCGACGTCGCTCATCAGCGCGCGCCGGTTGCGCAGCCCGGTGAGCCCGTCGGTGAGCGCCTCGCGGCGGCTTGCCTGGAGCATCCGCATGTTGTCGGCGAACGTCAGCGCGAGGCGCAGCAGCACGGCGGCCAGCGCCGTCGCGGCGAGCGCCACGGCGAGCATGTTGACGCGCGCGAAGTGGTCGTAGACGAGCAGCGCGAGGCAGATGACGGCGAGCGTCAGCGGCAGCGCGATCGTCCTGCACCCCTCCTCGGCGCGCGCCGCGACCCGCGACGCGGGCAGCCACGCCGCGTAGGCGATCATCAGCGCGGCGATCGGCCAGCCGGCGTCGAAGAACCATCCGCTGCCGTACGTCCCGACCGCGTTCGTGTAGAGGTACAGCGCATCGCTCAGGGCGAAGACGGCGAGGCCGCCCGCGATCCAGGCCCACGCGCCGCCGAGGCGCCAGCCGGTCATCGCGACGGCCGCCCCGAGCACCGCGAGGACGAGCAGGTCGCCGAGCGGATAGGCGAGGCCGGTCGCGACCTCGGCCCGCGAGCCCTCGAGCGCGCCCGTCAAGGGGCCGTAGAGGAGGGTGGCGGCGAGCGCGGCCATCGCGAGCGCGCCGATCGCGCCGTCGACCCACAGGCTGCGCTGCTGGCCGCCGCCATGGGCGCGGTAGAGCAGGACGAGCCCCGCGCACAGCGGCGGGTAGAGCGCGAGGTAGCCGGCGTCGGCCGGCGACGGGATCGGGATCTCGCGCAGGTCCCAGAGGAAGGTGGCGAAGTAGACGTCGCCCAGGCCCCACAGCGCGAGCGCCACGGCGAAGCACGCCCACGCGGCGCGCTCGGCCCGGACCTCGACGGCTCGCCAGGCGCACAGGGCCGCAGCGCCGATGAAGACGACGTTCGTCATGAGCTTCTCGAGGGTGTCCGCCGACGGCCGCCCGACCAGGTCGAAGCTCACCTGCGCCGTGTACGCGATGGTCAGGAACGCGAGAGCCGCGAGCGCCGCGCGCGGGCGCGGCGAGATGAGCGCGTTCGCATCCATGAGCGGCTCATCGGCCGGGAGCCGCGAAACTTGACCCGATCCGACACAGCGCCGATGGCGCGGCGGGCGCTACTCGCTGCTGGACTTCTTCGGGCTGTCGGAGGACGTCGTCGACGTCGAGGCCTTGGCCTCGGTCTTCGCCGGCTCGGACTTCGTCTCGGTCTTCACATCGCCGCTCTTCGTGTCGTCCTTCTTGGCGGACGACTCGCTCTCGGCGGCCTTCTCGCGGGCGCGCTTCTTCGTCCCGTAGTCGGTGTTGTAGAAGCCCTTGCCCTTGAAATGCACCGCGATCGGGTGAAAGACGCGCTCGAGCGGGACCCCGGTTTCCGGGTCCTCGGCGAGCGGCGGGTCGGTCATCTTCTGCATGACCTCGAGGATCGTGCCGTCCGGGCGTCTGTACTCGTAGAAGGGCACGAGCCAGGCATGGTATCCACGGCGGCTCGCCACGCGCCCTGAGCGGCTGGCGGTCGGAGCGCTACAGCGGCGGCTTGCCGCCCTTGAGCTTGCCGCGGCATGTCCGGTAGTGGCGCGTGCCCTTGATCGTCTTGGCGGTCGTCGTCAGCGCGGTGATCTTGACGGCGAAGCGGCCCCTCGGCAAGCCGCGCAGATCGACGATCGTGCCCCACGGCGGGCCCCGGAGGACACGCGTCGTCTTCGGCATCTTGATCGTCACGGCCGCGAGGATCGGCCGGTACTTCTTGCGGACCCGGATGCGGAAGTACCGCCTGCTGACGCACTTGTTGCGTGGTGGCGCGTCGACGAGGCCGTTGGGCCCGAACGCACCCGCCGGTGGCGCGACCGCGGGCGGCGGCGGCGGTGGCGGCGTGGGCGGTCCGGCGTTGCCCGTCGGCGAGAAGGTCGTGTAGTGCGAGAAGGTCTTCGACGCGCCGGGCGCGAGCGAGAAGCGCCAGCTGATCCCGGCGCCGTTGTCGAGCGACTCGGTGGCGCGGGTCGTGTTCGGGAACGGCGTGTGGGTCGCGATGTGACCCCAGACCTGCGAGTACGTCGCCTGCATGTACTGATTGCCGGGCGTGATCGGGTACCACTGCTCGATTCGCGCGGGCGGCGAGTTGTTGGCGTTCGTCGAGCAGCCGACGGCGCCGGCGGTCGGGTCGACGAAGCCGAAGCCGACGTCGGAGTTCTGCAGGTAGCAGTCGCCCGCCCGGTAGAGGATCCCGTCGACGGGGGTTGGCGCCTGGTTGGCGATCGTGGTGTCGGTGCGGTAGGACTCCTGGCCGACGACGTACGAGTCGTCCTGACTGATGCGCAACCCGCTCGCTCCGGCTTGGGCGACGGTCGTGACCTTGAACGGGCTCGCGCTCGTCCCCGTCCCGCCGACCGGCGACTGGCTGACCGGCGTGAACGGCGTGCTCGTGCCGATGCTCGACGACGACGTCGATTCGTGCGCGCCGAAGCTCGGCGCGAACAGCGTTCCGGCCGCGAACACGAGCGTGCCGCAGTCGCCCGGCTTGGCGGCCGAGGGGAACAGCTCGAGGCGCGCGTCGCCGGCGTAGGCGACCTGGCAGCTCAGCTCGTCGCCGAGCGTAATGCCCTTTCGCGCGCGGGCGGGAAAAGCTTGGCGACTAGCATGCCCGGCGATGCCCGACCTCGCCACGATGGACAAGATCGTCGCACTCTGCAAACGACGTGGATTCGTGTTTGCCTCCTCCGAGATCTACGGGGGGCTTGGGTCGACGTACGACTACGGCCATTACGGCGTCCTGCTGAAGACCAACGTCAAGAACGAGTGGTGGCGCGCGATGCTCCAGGAGCGCGACGACATCGTCGCGCTCGACAGCGCGATCCTCCAGCACCCGAAGACCTGGGAGGCGTCCGGGCACCTCGCCGGCTTCACCGACCCGATGGTCGACTGCCGCAAGTGCGGCCAGCGCTTCCGCGCCGACCACCTGGGCGAGCTTGCCTGCCCGGAGAAGCCGTCCAAGCATCCCGGCGAGGGCCCCAACTGCGACCTCACCGAAGCGCGCGACTTCAACCTCATGTTCGAGACGACGATGGGCCCGGTCAAGGACTCCGGCGCGACGGTCTACCTGCGCCCCGAGACCGCGCAGGGCATCTTCGTGAACTTCAAGAACGTCCTGCAGTTCTCCCGCAAGAAGCCGCCGTTCGGGATCGCGCAGGTCGGCAAGTCGTTTCGCAACGAGATCACGCCGGGCAACTTCATCTTCCGCACGCGCGAGTTCGAGCAGATGGAGATGGAGTTCTTCGTCCCGCCGGCCGAGGCTCCAGAGTGGTACTCGACCTGGAAGCAGATCCGCTTCGACTGGTACGTGCAGCTCGGGATCCGCGCCGACCACCTACAGCTGCGCGAGCACGACCCCGACGAGCTGTCGCACTACTCGACCGGCACGGCCGACGTCGAGTACCTCTTCCCGATCGGGTGGTCCGAGCTCGAGGGCATCGCCAACCGCGGCGACTTCGACCTCACGCAGCACGCGAAGTTCTCGGGCGAGAAGCTCGAGTACTTCGACCCGCAGACCAAGGAGCGCTACGTCCCGCACGTCATCGAGCCGGCGGCGGGCGCGGACCGGGCGACGCTCGCGTTCCTCGTCGACGCCTACGACGAGGACGAGCTCGGCGGCGAGCTGCGCACGGTGCTGAAGCTCCACCCGCGTCTCGCGCCCGTGAAGGTCGCCGTGCTGCCGCTGGTTCGCAAGGACGGCCAGCCCGAGGTCGCGCGCGAGGTCGTCGCGGCGCTGCGCGGGCGGATGCAGACCGAGTACGACGAGGGCGGCTCGATCGGCAAGCGCTACCGCCGCCAGGACGAGATCGGCACGCCGTACTGCGTCACGGTCGACCATCAGACGCTGGACGACCGCACGGTGACCGTCCGCGACCGCGACTCGCTCGAGCAGGAGCGCGTCGCGATCGACGAGCTGGGGGATCTGCTTGGCCGGGCGCCTCGCGGCGCCGTGGCAGTCGCCGAAGCTCGCGGCCGTCTGAGCCAGCGCCAACGTGCCAGCTTGGGCGGCGCGCTGCAGCCGATAGGCCAGATGGCCGATGCGCACGCATGCCTCGCGCAGCGAAGCTCGCGCCATGAAGATCGCGATCGTCATCCTGCTGCTGCTCGTCGCGTGGGTCGTCGGGCTGCTGCTCGTCGTGCCGGCCGGCGCATAGTCTCGCTGCGCTAGCGTCCCGGCGGCGCATGGCCGTGACGATCCCAGCCGCGACGGAGCAGATCGACTACGCCGATCTCTATGCCCGCTGGGAGCGCGGCAACTGGTGCGCGACCGAGATCGACTTCTCCGTCGATCGCGTTCACTGGGATCAGGAGTTCACGTCGCAGCAGCGCACCGCGGCGCTGTGGCTGTACTCGCTGTTCTTCCACGGCGAGGACGCGGTCGCCGACGACCTCTCGCCGTACATCGACGCGGCGCCGCTCGAGGAGCAGAAGTACTTCCTCGCGACGCAGCAGGTCGACGAGGCGCGCCATGCCGTCTTCTTTCACCGCTTCATGCACGAGGTCGCGGGCGTCGGCGACGGCACCTTGTCGGGCGGCCTGCGCGCCACGCTGCCGCAGCTCACGTGGGGTCATCGCAAGCTCTTTCGCCGCCTCGACACGATGGCCGCCGAGCTGCGCCGCGACCATTCGCCGCGCAAGCTCGCCGAGGCGGTGGCGCTGTACCACGTCGTCGTGGAGGGGACGCTCGCGCAGCCCGGCCAGCACATCATCGAGTCGTCGCTCGAGACGCTCGACCTCATGCCCGGCTTCCGCGAGGGCATCCGCAACGTCGCGCTCGACGAGCAGCGCCACATCGCGTTCGGCGTGCGGCTGCTCGCCGACCTCTACGAAGCCCGGCCCGACGAGACGCAGGACGCGATCGTCGACGTGGTCCGCGAGGTCCTGCCGTGGACGCTGAGCGTCCCGATCCCGCCTGGCTGGGAGCCGTTCTACACCGAGTGCTTCGGCTTCACGATGGAGGACCTCTTCGAGGAGGGCGCGCGCTC
The DNA here is from genome assembly GCA_963766525.1 of uncultured Actinomycetes bacterium. Taxonomy (GTDB): domain Bacteria; phylum Actinomycetota; class Thermoleophilia; order Solirubrobacterales; family Solirubrobacteraceae; genus CADCVQ01. The sequence continues at coordinate 67,580 of CAVYAX010000048.1, read as the reverse complement.
CAACGAGGCGCGGCTGCGCGCGATCGGCCTGCCGCTCGATCAGATCGCGCACTTCCCGTTTCCGATGGACATCCCGCCGCGGGCGCGCGGCGAGCAGGCGCTCGCGCTGCTGCGCGCCGGCTTCCTCGGCCAGCGCAACGGCCCGATCCCGCGCGATCTGACCACGCTGCGGATCCTCTTCGACCTGCTCGCCCGCAACGCCCGCGGCCGCGAGGTCCCGCGCGGCACGACGATCCAGTGGGACTTCCGCGACGCCGATCCCTGGTACCTGCAGCTCGAGGGCGACCACAAGGTCGCGGTCCAGGGCCGGATCGCGAAGCCGACCGTCCGCCTGCGGATGCGCTTCGACGACTTCGCCGAGCTCGTCTCACGCCGCGCGCAGCCGTACGCGCTGGTCGCCCGCGGCCGGATGCGCCCGCACGGCGACCCGCGGATCCTGCTGAAGCTCCAGCGATTGTTCGCGTAGAGGGGGGCGAGCTTTCGCCGCTGTCGCCTAGTGAGCTATATGCGGTCACTTTTCGACGTTGCTGCTCGTGAGGCAGCCAAACGCGAGGGTCGGGTCACGCGCGCGCAGCTGCTCGCGGCCGGAATCGACGCCCCTCGCATCAGGCGCTGGATCGCCGACGGACGGCTCCATCGCGTTCACAACGGCGTCTACGCGATCGGCCGGCCGGCGCCGTCGGTTCGCGGCGACTACATGGGAGCTGTCCTGGCGTGCGGCTTCGGCGCCGTCCTCAGCCACTGGGCTGCGGCGATGCTGCTCTGCCTGATCAAGTTCCGGCGGCCGCCGGCCCCGGAGGTCACCGTGCCGACGACGGCCGGGCGCCGGCGACCGGGGATCGTGATCCACCGCGTCCCCGAGCTGCATCCGCTCGACACGATGCGGGTCGGCCCGAGCCGGACCATTTCCGTCGCGAGGACGTTGCTGGATCTCGCGCCGTCTTTGTCCGTCGCGCAGCTGACGCGCGCGTCGCGTTCAGCTACGGCGACGTGTTCGAGCGCGGCGAAGCGACCGCGGAGAGCTCGCACCACTGCTTCATGTCGAAAAGTGACCGGATACCGGTCACTTTTCGACATGGACCCACGCGCCGGGCCACATGTGCGAGGGGCGTGAGGGGTAGGGTCAGCCGGAATGCTGCGTCAAGGGCCCATCTCCCGCTTCCTGCACGGCGTCGTCGAGTACGCCGCGGGCGTGCTGCTGATCGCGTCGTCGTTCATCTTCGCGTTCGAGGACGGCGCGGCGACCGCGGTCTCGATCGTCGTCGGGATCGTCGCGCTGATCATCGCCGCGAGCACCGAGGGGCCAAGCTCGCTCGTCAACTCGATCCCGATCTCGGTGCACGTCCTGCTGGACTACGCCCTCGCCGCGATCCTCGTCGCGGCGCCGTTCTTGTTCGGCTTCACCGACGAGAGCGCGCCGACCGCGTTCTTCATCGTGCTCGGGATCGCGCACCTGCTGATCACCATCGGCACGCGGTTCCGGGCGCCGAAAGAGGCCTAGGCGGGGTCGTCGAGCAGCGCGCGGACGCAGAGGATGCCCGCGCGGACGGTCGCCGAGAAGTCGCGCTCGGGCTCGGCGAGCATTCGCATCGCGACGCCGTCGCCGAGCGAGAAGATCACGTCGACCACCGCCTCCGGCGACGCGCACAGCCGCAGCACGCCGGCCTCCTCCTTCGCGCGCAAGAGCTCGGCCAAGCGCGCGCGCTGGCGACGCAGCAGCTCCGCGAACTCCGTCGCGATCTCCTCGTTGCGCCGCGACAGCGTGAACAATTCGAAGAGCAGCGTGACGAAGCCCGGCTCGTTGCGGACGAGGTCGTCGAGCGACGCGACGAGCCCCGCCACGAAGTCGTCGGCCGTCCGCGCGTCTGCGAGCTGCGCGTCGAGCAGCTCAAGGCGCACGTCGCAGTCGCGCCGCACGACCTCGACGAGCAGCCGCTCCTTCGTGCCGAAGTAGTAGTGCAAGAGCCCGCGCGACACGCCAGCCGCGCGCGCGACCTGATCGAAGGTCGAGCCCGCGGTGCCGCGCTCGCCGACCGACGTGCGCATCGCGTCGACGATCCGCGCGGCCTTGTCGCCGGGGAGCTGGCGCTGGCTGTCGGTTGCCGCTTCCACGCGGCACGAAGCGTACTGGCCAAGCGGCCAGGATCCACCCGCGCACGAACGCGCCCGAGAACGACGAAGGCGCCCCGCAGGGCGCCCTCATCAAACCCGGATCGACGACGGCGTCAGCTCGCGGAAGCAGCTTCCGGCGGCGCGGCGGGCGAGGTGTTGGAGCTGTAGTCGAACTCCTCCTCGGCGCCGAACAGCGCGTCGAGCACCTTGTTGCGCAGGCCCTCGCTGGCGGCGAGCGCGACGGCGCCGCCGATGATCGTGATCAAGAGGAGCTTGCCGATGCCACCCTTGCGCTTCTTGCCCGGCTTGGACGACTTCGGCGCCGCGCGCAGCGCGGTCGTCGCGTCGCGAAGAGCGTCCGAGGAGCGCTTGAGCTCGCGGTGCAGCTTCTTGTCGTCGAGCAGGTTCTTCGCCGGCGCCTTGCCCTTGTTCAGCCGCCCGTAGGCGTTGCGTGCCGCCTCGACGGCGACGACCATGTTGTCGCGCAGCTCCTCGTCTTGGAGGATGCGTTGCACGTATGGGTTATGGCCTGCGTTGCGGGCTGCCGACGCGGCGGCCTCGGCCTTGTCCTTCGCTGCCATCGAATGTCACCTCTGGTCGCTTGCGGATCCCTTGCTTCGAGCATATACCCGGTCTCCGTTGCGGCCAGCCGGCTTCCGCGCCTTCGGGAGCACCGGCGACTCCTGCGCGACGGGCTCCAGCGCCAGCTCGAGGACGTCGTCGATCTGCCCGACGAAGTCGAACTCGAGCTTGTTGCGCAGGTGCTCGGGGATCTCCTCGGTGTCGGGCTCGTTGAGCTCGGGCGCGATGATCCGGGCGATCCCGTTGCGCTGCGCGGCGAGCGCTTTGTCCTTCAGGCCGCCGATCGGCAGGACCTGCCCGGTGAGCGTCATCTCGCCGGTCATCGCCACGTCGGCGCGCACCTGGCGACCGCTCAGCAGCGAGACCAGCGCGGTCGCCATCGTGATCCCCGCCGACGGGCCGTCCTTCGGGATCGCCCCCGCCGGGACGTGGATGTGCACGTCGTGGTGCTTGAACCAGTCGGTCGGCAGGTCGGGCGCGACCGCCGCGAAATGCCCGCGCACGTAGGACATCGCGGCCTGCGCGGACTCCTTCATGACGTCGCCGAGCTGCCCCGTGATCTGGAGCTTGCCGTCGCCGTCCATCGCGCTCGCCTCGACGAACAGGACGTCGCCGCCGACGGGCGTCCACGCCAGCCCCGTCGCGACGCCCGGCACGCGCGTGCGCCGCTTGGCCTCGGAGTGATAGCGCTGGCGGCCCAGCAGCTCGCGCGCCTTCGCCTCGCCGATCGACCCCTTCGCCGGCTGGTCCTCGGCGACCCCGCGCGCGACCTTGCGGGCGATCGCCCCGATCTGGCGCTCGAGCTCGCGCACGCCGGCCTCGCGCGTGTAGTCGGAGATCACGGCGCGCAGCGCGGCGTCGGTGATCCGCAGCTGCGACTTGCGCAGGCCGTTGCGCTCGGCCTGGCGCGGGACGAGGTAGCGCTTGGCGATCTGCAGCTTCTCGTCCTGCGTGTAGCCCGCGATGTCGATCATCTCCATGCGATCGCGCAGCGGCCCGGGGATCGTGTCGAGCGTGTTCGCGGTGGTGATGAACATGACCTTCGAGAGATCGAAGGGCAGGTCGAGGTAGTGGTCGCGGAAGTGCTCGTTCTGCTCGGGGTCGAGCACCTCGAGCATCGCGGATTCAATCCCGCCCGCCCCGCCGCGGAAGCTCGCGCCCATCTTGTCGATCTCGTCGATCATGAACAGCGGGTTGTTCGAGCCGGCGTCGCGCAGCGCGCGGACGATCGTCCCGGGCATCGCGCCGATGTACGTCCGGCGATGGCCGCGGATCTCGGCCTCGTCTTGCACGCCGCCGGCGGAGATGCGCTCGAACTCGCGACCCAACGCGCGGGCGATCGAGCGCCCAAGCGACGTCTTGCCCACGCCGGGCGGGCCGACGAACGAGAGGATCGTGCCGCGCGCGTCCGGCTTGAGCTTGCGCACGGCGAGGAACTCGAGGATCCGGTCCTTGACCTGCTCGAGGCCGTAGTGGTCCTCGTCGAGCACCGCGATCGCGTTGTCGAGGTCGAGGTTGTCCTCGGTCGAGATGTCCCACGGCAGCGACGCGATCCACTCGAGGTACGTGCGGATGACGCCGTGCTCGGCGGCCTGCGTGGGGAGGTTCTCGAGCCGGCCGAGCTCGCGGTCGACCTGCTTGCGGACGTCCTCGGGCAGGTTCAGCGCGGCGAGCTGCTCGCGTAGCTCGTTGGCCTCGGCGGCCGACTCGTCGAACTCGCCGAGCTCGTCCTGGATCGCCTTGAGCTGCTGGCGCAGGACGAACTCGCGCTGCGTGCGGTCCATCTCGGACTGCACCTGGCTCTGGATCTCCGACCCGATCGAGATGACCTCGAGCTCGCGCGCGAGCACCTCGGTGAGCTTGCGCAGGCGCCGCGCGACGTTGGTCTCCTCGAGCAGCGCCTGCTTCTGCTCGGTCGGCAGGCGCAGCGAGCCGGAGATGAGGTGGCTCAGCGCGCTCGCGTCCTCGACGTTCGCGACCGCGATCTGCAGCTCCTCGGGCAGGTACGGGACGGCCTCGACGATCTGCGAGAACGTCTGCTGCACGCTGCGCATGAGCGCCGTCAGCTCGAGCGACTCCTCGACGACGTCCGGCAGCTCGGAGATCTCGGCGACGAGGTAGGGCACCTCGCTGTCCCAGCGGTCGATCCGCACGCGCTGCGCGCCCTGGACGAGCAGGCGCAAGGTCCCATCCGGGACCTTCAGCATCCGCGCGACGACGCCGACGACGCCCACGTCGTAGAGGTCGTCCGGCCCCGGCTCTTCGAGCTCGGGCTTGCGGCTGGCGACCATCACGAGCATGCGATTGCCGGCGAGCACGTCGTTGACGAGCTGGACCGAGCGCTCCTGGCCGATCGCAAGCGGCGTCAGCGTGTCGGGGAACGGGACCGTCTCGCGCAGCGGCAGGACCGGGAGCGTCGCGGGCAGGTCGCGGGTGACCCCGACCTCGATGTCCTGCGCGGTGCCGTCGCTGACGATGTCGATCACGGCTCCGGCTCCCCCAGCGCGCTCGGGAGCGCCGTGCCGCGGCCGCGCTCGATCGGGACGGTGCGCGAGCGCGCCTCGACGTCGGCGAGCGGCAGCTCGACGCGCAGGATCCCGTCCTGGTAGGTCGCTCGCGCCTGATCGGCGACGACGTCCGCGCCGAGCGAGATCGTGCGCCGGAACGGGCCGTGCTCGATCTCGAGCTGCTGGTAGACGCGGCCCTCGACGTCGGCCTCGCGGCGGTTGCCGGTGAGCGTCAGCTCGCGGCCCTGGATCTCCAGGCCGAGGTCGCCGGCGTCGATCCCCGCGAGCTCGGCGTGGACGATCGCGCGCGGCGGCTCGTCGGCGTAGAAGACATCGACCGCGGGCGAGAAGCCCGTGCGCCGCGAGGTGAGCCCGACGCTGCCGAACACGTCGCCGAAGAGCTCGTCCATCTCCCGGCGCATGCGCTCGAAGTTGGCGAACAGATCGCGCTCTGGCCGGACCACGCGCCCAGGCTACCCCGTTCGAGGGTCCGCGGACGCGGGGTCAGACCGTATATACGGCGCCGGGGCGCGCGATCTCGATCGGCCCGTCGTAGCCGCGCGCGGCCTCGGCGAGCGCGCGGTCGTAATCGAGCTCGTCCGTGATGTGCGTCAGCACGAGCCGCACCGCCTCGCACGCCGCCGCGTGCTCGCCGGCCTCGGTCGCCGTGAGGTGCCCCCGCGACGGGTCGTCGGGGATCGGGAACGGCAGCGACGCCTCGAGCATCAGCAGGTCCGTGCGGGCCGCGAACTCGCGCAGCGCGTCGGTCGGGCCGTGGTCGGCGCCGAACGTGAAGCGCCCGCCGCCATGCGTCGACGACAGGTCGATCGCGTTGCACGGGACGTAGTGCGGCACGGGCTGGAAGCGCGCGCGCAGGCTGCCGAGCTCGAGCGTCTGCGCGATGTCGTACTCGTCCATGTCGAAGGCGCCCTCGAAGAGCCCCGCCTGGCCGCCGGCCGCCGCGATCGTGCGCACGATGTCGCTCGCGCCCGGCGGCAGCCAGAGCTGCGGGCGGGCGGGGTGCTCGGTGCCCGGCCAGCCCGCGATCGGAAACGGCAGCTGGCGCGGGGCGAAGGAGAGCGCGCACGCGTACGGGACGAGGTCGAAGAAGTGATCGGCGTGCATGTGCGACACGACGATCGCGTCGACGGCGAGGTAGTCGCGGACGCTCCGCAGCTCGGAGAACACGCCGCTGCCGCAGTCCACGAGCACGCACGTCTCCCCGTCCTCGACGAGGTAGCCGCTGCACGCCCCTCCGGCGTCCTGCCACGAGGGGGACTTTCCGAGCACCGTGATGTCCACGTGCGGACTCTAAGCGTGGTCAGGGCCGGGCTTGTGTGATGCCGCTCCGCTCCGCTTCAGCCGGCGTGCAGGGCGGCCTGCTCCTGCGCGCTGGGGAACGCCCACGCGGCCTGCGTGCGGCGCTCCTGGCGAAAGGCGAAGCGCAGCTGCTGGGGCGGCCGCAGCCCCTCCGGGCTGTCCGGGCGAAACGTCGGGCACGGCTCGTCGAGCTCGAGCGCGCACAACATGTTGCAGCGAAAGAAGCAGTCCTCGCATGCAGCTTTCTTCGTCGACCTGCTCTTCGCCATGTGCCCTGAGAACCCCCGGATGAGTCGTGCTTGACAGGGGCAATCAGAGCATGCGACGACGCTGCTCTCAAGGGGCCGCGCGAGCCGTTTGCCGCTCGTTGACGGTTTTTCGCGGCGGGCAGCCCGCAAATGACGAACGTTTCCGTGGCGGTGCCCGTAGGAGGTTGCCGGCATGCAAACTTCGCCCCCGTGCGTCGCCGTGCATGTCGCAGTTTGCGACGGAAACCGGCGGTCACCAGACGGATTGGCGCACGCGCCGGGCATCGACGTCGGCGAGCGACGGGCAGCCCGCGAGCGCCAGCGCGCGCACGAGATCCTCGGTGAACGCGCCGATCACCGCGCGCACGCCCTCCGCGCCGCCGGTCGCAAGCCCCCACGCGTACGGCCGGCCGACGAGGACGGCGTCGGCGCCGAGCGCCAGCGCGCGCAGGACGTCGGCGCCGTCGCGGATCCCGCCGTCCACGAGCAGCGGGACGCGGCCGGCGACCGCGGCCGCGACGCCGGGCAGCGCGACGGCCGTCGGCACGCAGCCGTCGACCTGGCGCCCGCCGTGGTTGGAGACGACGATGCCGTCGGCCCCGGCGTCGACCGCCGCGTCGGCGTCCTCGGCGCACAGCACGCCCTTGACGATGACCGGCAGCCCGCTGACGTCGCGGATCCACGCGACGTCGTCCCAGGTCAGCGACGCGTCCCAGCCGCCGACCGGCGAGTGCTTCGCGTCGAGGTCGTAGCCGAGGTGCGAGACGAGCGCGACGCCCTCCGGGAAGGGGACGTCGAGGTGGCGCCGCTCGCGCTCGCGGCGCCCTCCGACGGGCAGGTCGACGGTCAGCAGCACCGCCTCGAAGCCATGCTCGGCCGCGCGCGCGAGCACCTGCTCGGTGCGCTCGTGGTCGCGATCGACGTAGAGCTGAAACCACAGCGGCCCGCTCGCGGCGGCGGCGACCTCGGCGATGTCCGCCGTCGCGCGGGTGGACAGGCAGTAGACCGTCCCCGCCGCGCCGGCCGCGCGCGCCGAGGCCAGCTCGCCGTCGGGGTGAAGCAGCCGCTGCGCCGCCATCGGCGCGAGCAGGACCGGCGTCGCGAGCCGCCGGCCGAGCAGCGTGCAGGTCGTGTCGATCGCGCTGACGTCGACCATGACGCGCGGGCGAGATCCACACCTTCCGCCACGCCGCCGCGTTCTCGGCGATGGTCTGCTCGCGGCCGGCTCCGCCCGCGTAGTAGTCGTAATGCGCCTGCGGGAGCAGCTCGCGCGCCCGAGCCTCGAGTTCGTCGAGCAGGTGCATGGGCAACGATGGTAGGTCCATGCGCGTTCTCGTGACAGGCGTCAGCGGCTCGATCGGAGCGGCGCTCGTGCCGGACCTGGCGCGCGCCGGTCACGAGCTGCGCGGCTTCGCGCGCGACCCCGCCCGCGTCGACGCCGCGCGCGGGGCCGCCGGCGGGGCCGGCGAGCCAATCGCCCTTCCCGTCGTCCGCGGCGACGCCGTCGCCGGCACCGGGCTTGACGCCGCGCTCGACGGCATCGACGTCGCGTACTTCCTCATCCACTCGATGGAGCGCGGCGCGGGCTTCGAGCAGCGCGAGCGCGCCGCCGCGCGCAACTTCGTCGCGGCGGCGCAGCGCGCGGGGGTGCGCCGCGTGGTCTACCTCGGCGGCATCGTCCCGCCCGGCCAGACGCTGTCGCGCCACCTCTCCAGCCGCCTCGAGGTCGAGCGGATCCTCCGCGCGGGCTTCGCGGAGTCCGTCGCGCTGCGGGCCTCGATCGTCGTCGGCCCGAGCTCGCGCTCCTTCCGCTTCCTCGTGCGCCTCGTCGAGCGGATGAGCGTCCTCGCGCTGCCGGCATGGCGCGAGCACCGTACGCAGCCGATCGACGTGCGCGACGTCCGCGCGTTCCTCGTCGCCGCCGCGACGACGCCGCTCGCGGCCGGCGGCGTCTCGCTCGACATCGCCGGCCCGCAGACGCTGACCTACGAGGAGATCGTCCTGCGCATCGCCGACCTCATGCTCGTACGCCGCCCCGCCCTGCGGCTCGGGCGCGACGTCACGCCGATCGCCGCGCCGATCGCGGCCCGGATCGCCGGCGAGGATCCGGCGTTCATCGGGCCGCTGATGGAGAGCCTGTCGTGCGACCTGCTCGCGCGCGACGACCGCGCCCCGGCGCTCCTCGGCGTGCGCCCTCACAGCTTCGACCGCGCGGTCGAGGCCGCGCTGCGCGCGTGGGAGGAGCGCGAGCCGCTGCGGGCGCGCTGAGCCTGGATCCGCCGATGATCGTGGATGAATCCCTGTCGCCGGCGCGGTCCAGGGTCGATCGGCGGCGCACCCGCAGGGTGGACCCCTTCGGAAGCCGCCGATCGGCGCTGGGCCGTGATCGGCGGCTGGGATTCGCCGCGAGGATCGGTGGATCCAGGCTGACGCGCAGGTCGCCGGGTAGGGTGCGCGCGGTGTCCGTGGTCATCGCCCGCATCGACATCGACGCTCCGTTGCGGGACGTCTGGGAGTACGTCATGGACCCGTTGCACTACCGCGACTGGGTGACGATCGTGGACGCGGTCTCGAACGTCGACCGCGGCCCGCTGCGGCCCGGCTTTCGGATGGATCAGACCCTCCACCTGCGCGGTGTGCGCTTCAAGGTGCACTGGAGGCTCGACACGCTCACGCCCCCGCGCCACGCGCGCTGGGAGGGCTCCGGGCCGGCGCGCTCGCGCGCGGTCACCGAGTACCGGCTGACGACGACGCAGGCCGGCCTGACCCACTTTGACTACCGCAACGAGTTTCGCACTCCGTTCGGCCCGCTGGGCGCCGTCGCCTCGAAGGTCATCGTCGGCGGGATTCCGGAGAAGGAGGCGCGCGCGTCGCTGACGCAGCTCAAGGCCATTCTCGAAACGCGCCGTTAGCCGGCTGCTTCGCCGCGCGATCGGTTGCGTGCATCAACGACCGCCCGATTGGCTACTCTTCGTGGCTGTCAGTTAAGTGCAACGCCAAACGGGGAGAAGTTCATGGCCGATTTCCTGGACGAGAAGCGAAGCGAGATCGGCGCGCGGCTGAAGGAACTCAAGCCGCTCGTCGAGGAGTACCAGCGCCTCGAGGCTGCTGTGGCCGCGCTTGACGGCGTGCCGCAGAACAAGGCGCAGACCAACGGCAGTTCCGCACGCCCGGCGAGGTCGTCCGCCAAGCGTCGCTCCGGTGGAAGCGGCCGTCGCGGCCGCCCCAAGGGCAGCGGCACGCGTGGCGCCGAAGCGCTGGCGCTCGTCAAGGAGAGCCCGGGGATCACGATCCCCGAGCTCGCCGAGAAGATGGGCATCAAGCAGAACTACCTGTACCGCGTACTACCCGGGTTGGCCGAGGATGGCCTTGTCTCAAAGGATGGGCGTGGCTGGCATCCGAAGGAAGCCGCCTAGCACGTAAGGACCTCTGGGGTCAGGCCCCGTTGAGCCTGACCCCATGATGTCGCCGTTGCTGTGAGTGCCAACGCGCCAGAGACTCGTACTACTTTCTTACACCAAACCGAGCTTCTCGACCGCGGCGCGCTCGTCCCTCAGCTCCTTCACCGTGGCGTCGATCTTCGCCTGCGCGAACTCACCGACGTCGAGTCCCTGCTCGATCTCGTAGCTGCCGCCGCTCAGGCGCACCGGGTAGCTCGACACGATCCCCTCGGCGATCCCGTACGACCCGTCGGACGCGACGGCCATCGAGCGCAAGCCCTCGGCACCGCTCACCCAGTCGCGCACGTGGTCGATCGCGGCGTTGGCGGCCGATGCCGCAGACGACGCGCCGCGCGCCGCGATGACCTCGGCGCCGCGCTTGCCGACGCGCGGGATGTACTCGTTCTCATACCAGTCCATGTCGACCTGGTCGATCGCGGGCTTGCCCGCGGCCGTCGCGTTGTAGAGGTCCGGGAACATCGACGGCGAGTGGTTGCCCCACACGACGAGGTCCGCGACCTCGTCGACGCCGATCCCGAGCTTCTGTGCGAGCAGCGCGACCGCACGGTTCTGGTCCAGGCGCGTCATCGCGGTGATCTGCGTCGACGGGATGTCCGGCGCGTTGGAGGCGAGGATCAGCGCGTTCGTGTTGGCGGGGTTGCCCACGACGAGGACCTTCACGTCGTCGGACGCCCCCTCGTTCAGCGCTTCGCCCTGGGGCTTGAAGATCGCCCCGTTGGCCTCCAGCAGGTCGGCACGCTCCATGCCCTTCGTGCGCGGCCGCGCGCCGACGAGCAGCGCGATCTCCACCCCGTCGAACGCCTGCTTGGGGTCGTCGTAGATGTCGACGGACGCGAGCTGCGGAAAGGCGCAGTCGGTCAGCTCGAGTGTCGTGCCCTCGGCCGCCTTCACGGCTTGGGGGATCTCGAGCAGCTTCAGCGCGACCTTCGTGTCCGGTCCGAGCAGCTGCCCGGACGCGATCCGGAACAGCAGGGCGTACCCGATCTGACCGGCTGCTCCGGTGACGGCGACCTTCACAGCGGAACCTTCACTCATGCATTCATCTCCTCGATCACCGCGTCGGCGAACTCGCTCGTTCCGACGGCGGTGGGGTCTGTACGGCTTGGCTTGAGGTCGTAGGTGACCTTGTCGCCCTTGCGGATGACCTCCGCGATCGCGCGCTCCATCGCGCGCGCCGCCGTGGTCTCCTTCAGGTGGTCGAGCATGTAGACGCCCGACAGCATGATCGCTGTCGGGTTCATGCGGTTCTTCCCTGCGTATGTCGGCGAGGATCCGTGCGTCGCTTCGAAGACGGCAGCCTCCGTGCCGATGTTCGCCCCGCCCGCTACTCCCAGCCCGCCGATCATCGCAGCGCACAGGTCCGAGACGATGTCTCCGTAGAGGTTGGGCAGCACGATGACCTCGAAATCCTCCGGATACGTGATCAGCTGGTTGCAGAGGTTGTCGATGATGCAGTCTTGGAAGTCGATCGCCGGATAGTCCTTGGCGACCTCGCGCGCGACCTCGAGAAACAGGCCGTCCGAGAACTTCATGATGTTCGCCTTGTGCGCGGCGACGAGCTTCTTGTAACCGTGGGTCACGGCGTAGTCGAAGGCGTGGCGCACGATCCGCTCGGAGCCGAAGACGCTGATCGGCTTGATCGAGATGCCCGCGTCGTCGCGAACCGGGGAGCCGAGCTCGGCGAGCTTCTCGCGCAGCGCGGCGTTGTCCGCGGTCCCGCGCTCGAACTCGATGCCCGCGTAGAGGTCCTCGGTGTTCTCGCGCACGATCACGAGGTCGGTCTCCGGAAAGCGCGTGCGCACCCCCTCGAGGGCCTTGCACGGCCGGACGCACGCGTAGAGGTCGAGCTCCTTGCGCAGCAGCACGTTGATCGAGCGAAAGCCCGAGCCGACCGGCGTCGTCGTCGGCCCCTTGATCCCGACCCCCGTCGTCTTCAGCGACTCGAGCGTGGCCTCCGGGAACGGGTTGCCGTGCTCGCGGTACTCGTCGATGCCCGCTGCGTGGAAGTCCCAGTTGAAGTCGACGCCGGTGGCTTCGAGGACGCGGCGGGTGGCTTCGGTCAGCTCGGGGCCGGTGCCGTCGCCGGGGATGAAGGTCACGTCGTGCGCCATGGGTGCCTCTCGGGGGTGTCAGGCCAAGGCCGGGAGCCGGCGATGCTAGCGGCGGCGGGCGCGCCCGCCCGGGCGGCGGCGGGGCGATTACACGCCGTCGGGCAGCGCGCCCTCGGCACGCCGCACCTCGCTTCGTGCCTCGCCAGCCGGGCGTCGCCGCTGCGCGTCGCGAGGTTGACGGCGACGAGATGCGTCGCGGCGCGCGCGACGCCGGTCGCGATCGCCGCCGCGGCGATCGCGTCGGCGGCGGCGGGGCCGGGCGCGTGGTCGGCGACGAGCGCCGCGAGCATCGCGGTGTCGGCCGCGGCGCGGGCAAGCTCGAGCGGGGCGTGCGCGGCGCGCTCGACGAGGTCGCCGAGCAGGTAGTCGCGCGTCGCGGCCGGGGCGCTCGGCAGCTCGCCGGCGAGCGCCGCGCGGGCAGGGCGGTAGGCCTCCTCGTTGGCGACGCCCAGCGCGAGCGCGCGCCGCGCGAGGGCGAGGCCCTGCGCCCGCGCGCCCGCGGCGCCATCCCAGCCGGCGGCCGCGCGGCCGGCGGCGTCGGCGACGACGTCCGCCGCGAGCGCGAGCGCCCGCGCGGACAGCGCGCCGCCGCCGTCGAGGCCCGACCCGGCCGCGTCGCGCGGCGCCGAGACCGGGGAGGCGGGCGCTCCGCCCGCGCCGGGTTCGTCGTGCGCGGCGGGGGCGGCGAAGCTGTGTGCGCCCGCGCCGGGGTCGTCATCGGCCATGAGGCCGGGAGTGTGCGCGGCGGTTGCTCACGCTGTCAAGCGGTGGCGCGTATCGTCCGCGAGGAATGCCGATCGCGCCAACCGACGCCGAGCTCGTCGCCCGCTGTCGCACGGGCGACGACGCGGCTTGGGAGCTGCTCGTCGAGCGCTTCTCGCGCTACGTCCACGCGATCCTCACCCGCGCCTTCACGCTGCCGCGGCAGACGGCCGAGGACGCGTTCCAAGAGGTGTTCGCCCGCGCCTACGAGCACCTGGACCGCCTGCGCGACGACGCGGCGATCCGCCCGTGGCTCGCGCAGCTCACGCGCCGCATCGCGATCGACGCGCTGCGCGCCGACGCGCGCGAGCGCCGCGCCGACGCTCGTCGAGGTCGAGCGCATCGACGCCGCGGCCGAGGACCGGCTCGAGCGGATCGAGCAGGCGGTCGCCGTGCGGGCGGCGCTCGCCGACCTGCCCGAGCACTGCTCGGAGGTGCTCGACCGCTTCTTCGCGCGCGACGAGAGCTACGCGACGATCGGCGCCGCGCTCGACCTCCCGCAGGGCACGATCGCGAGCCGCATCTCACGCTGTCTCGGCAAGCTTCGAGAGAAGTTCGAGCACGAGGGAAGATCGCCGGCCTCGAGCCCGTCTGGTGGGAGATGAACGAGGAGCGCATCGCGGAGCTGCTGGCCGAACTGCCGCCCGCCCCCGGGGCATGGGTTAGGGCGGCATCGGAGTTGCCGCGGGCGCGGCGCGAGATCGGACGTCTCGTGTCGCTCGCCGAGGCCGATGCGGCGTATCGCGACGCGCTCCTCGCGGACACCACTGCAGCGTTGCGGGGGGCGGGCTTGGAGCCCGCTCCCCGCGTTGTTGCGCAGTTGCGCGAGCGCCTGCGTCAGCATTGAGCGCGTGGCCGCCACGCACGATGTCGTAAATCAACCTCCACCGCTCGAGGGACGCAACCTCTTCGACGACAACCTCCCGCTCGTCGAGGCGCTCGCGCGCGAGGGCGGCGGCTGGGCGCTGGAGCGCGCCCGCGCGGTCGGCGAGGCGTGGGGCGGCGACCCCGTCCGCTGGGGCTTTGAGGCCAACGAGCACCCGCCGCGGCTGCGGACCTTCGACCGCTACGGCAACCGGATCGACGAGGTCGAGTTCCACCGCGCGTGGCACGACCTCATGGCGCTCGCCGTGCGCCACGAGCTGCACAGCCTGCCGTGGACCTCGTCTTCGCCGGGCGCCCACGTCGCGCGGACGGCGATGTACCTCACCGCCGCCCAGCCCGAGGGCGGCTTCGCGTGCCCGATCACGATGACCTTCGCGGCCGTGCCGGCGCTGCGCGCTTCGCCCGAGCTGGCGGCCGTGTGGGAGCCGCGGCTGACCGCGGCCTCCTACGAGCCGGCGCTCGGCGCGCCGGGGAAGGCGAGCGCGCTGTGCGGGATGGCGATGACCGAGAAGCAGGGCGGCTCGGACGTGCGGGCGAACACGACGGTCGCGGTGGCCGTCGACGGTGGCGCGGAGTACGCCCTCACCGGCCACAAGTGGTTCTGCTCGGCGCCGATGTGCGACCTCTTCCTCGTGCTCGCGCAGGCGCCGGGCGGCCTGTCGTGCTTCGCGCTGCCGCGGATCCTGCCCGACGGCACGCGCAACGCGATGCACCTCCAGCGCCTGAAGGACAAGCTCGGCAACCGCTCGAACGCGTCGTCTGAGATCGAGCTGCACGGCGCGCTGGCGCGGATGGTCGGCGAGCCGGGGCGCGGCGTGCAGACGATCATCGAGATGGTCGGCCACACGCGGCTTGACTGCGTCATCGGGACCGCCGCCGGGATGCGCTGGGGCGTCGCGAACGCGACCTGGCACGCCGCGCACCGCAGCGCCTTCGGGAGGCTGCTCTCGCAGCAGCCCCTGATGCAGAACGTGCTCGCCGACCTCTGCATCGAGTCCGAGGCGGCGACCGCGCTGGCGATGCGCCTCGCGCGCGCCTACGACGAAGCCGCCGCGGGCTCCGCGCAGGCGGTGTCGTTCAAGCGCCTCGCGACCGCGGTCGCGAAGTACCACGTCTGCAAGCGCGGGCCGGGCCATGCGTTCGAGGCGCTCGAGTGTCTCGGCGGCAACGGCTACGTCGAGGAGTCCGGCATGCCGCGGCTGTACCGCGAGATGCCGCTGTCCTCGATCTGGGAAGGCTCGGGCAACGTCATGGCCCTGGACGTTCTGCGCGCGCTGAGCCGCTCCCCGGCCGCCCTGGACGTCTTCTTTCATGAGCTGGCGCAGGCGGGCGGCGCCGACGCCCGGCTCGACGCGTTCTGCACGGGCCTGCGCGCGCAACTCGCCGATCCCGAGGCGATCGAGCAGCGCGCCCGGCGCGTGGTCGAGCACATGGCGCTCGCGCTCCAGGGGTCGCTGCTCGTCCGCCACGCCCCGCCGGCTGTCGCGGACGCGTTCTGCGCGTCGCGGCTGGCGGGCGATGGCGGCCTCGCGTACGGGACGCTGCCGGCCGGCGTGGACGCGGCGGCGATCCTCGAGCGCCACACCCCGGCCGGCTGAGGCCGGCCTCGCATGCCTGCGCTCCGGCGAATCGGCCTCGCGGCCGAGCACGAGTCGCCCGAGGACCCGGACGCGACGGAGGTCCGGGTCGCGCTCACGCCCGCCGCGGTCAAGGCGCTCGCAGACCACGGCTGCGACGTCGCCGTCGAGTCGGGCGCGGGCGTGCGCATGGGCTTCTCCGACGACGACTACCGCGCCGCCGGCGCCGCGATCGTCTCCCGGGAGGCCCTGTACCGCGACCGCGACGTCGTCATCAAGCTCAAGGGCCCGACGCATCGCGACCTGGAGACGATGGACCCCGGCTCGCTGCTCATCTGCATGGCGCACGTGAAGTCGATCCCCGAGCGCGCGGCGATCTGCGACGAGCGCGGCATCGACCTGCTCGCGCTCGAGCTCGTCACCGAGCGGCCGCCGCGAGGCGAGGCGTACGTGCGCAGCCGGCTCGCCATGCAGCGGATCCTCGCCGCGGACGGCCGGCCGCCCGGCGAGCTTCACATCGCGTTCGCGGGCTTTCACCGCGACGCGTTCGGGGCGCTCCAGCACGCCGCCCGCAGCCATCCGCGGTCGCTTCAGATGCTTGCCTCGCCGGCCGACTACCGCCCGCTCGACGAGGAGGGCGGGACGCTCCTCGTGGACCCGGGAGCGCTGTCGGATGGCGCCGCGCAGATCCCCGCCGGCGAGGTCGACCCGGAGGTCGCGCGCCTGCCTGCGCGCCGCAAGATCGAGTCGCTGCACGAGACGGGACGCGCGGGCGCGCGCTTCGGCCTGGACCTCGCTGTCTCGACCAACGAGCGGCTCGGGTCCGTGAGCGACGCCCGCGTGACGGTGCTCGGCTACGGCAACGTCGCGTTCGGCGCGCTCGACGAGTGCCTGCGAAGCGGCGTCCCCCATGTGCACGTCCGCACGGAGCGAACGACGGAGCACGCGCTGCTGCGCCCGCACCTCGCGGACTCGGACCTCATCGTCAACGGCATCGACGGCCGCGAGGATCCCGAGAGCTACGTCGTCACGAACGACGACCTCGGCACGGTCATCCGCCCCGGCACGGTGGTCGTCGACCTCGTCGGCGGCAGCGCAAGCAACCGCGGCGCCGTCGAGCCGATCGTCGAGTGCACGTCGCCGAGCGACCCGTGGCTCATGGTCGACGGCGTCTACCTCGCGTCGGTCTGGGGCTGGCCGCTCGTGGGATTCGCGCGGCAGTCGATGGAGCGCTACAGCGAGCAGATCCTGCGGATGCTGCTGTTCGAGGAGCGCGTCCTGGACGGCCTGGACGACCCACCCGACGGCATCCGCCGAGCGCTCGTGGCGGGTCCCCTCGCGCGCGGCTCAGTAGTAGTGCCGGCGACCGCCGACGGCGTTCCCCATGGCGCCGAGGACCGCGAGGACCAGCCCGATGAAGATGCACAGCAACCCGATGCCGGCGAGCGCGTGCAGCCTGGGGTTCAGCGCCGCGCAGATGAGCAGAAAGATGCCGAAGACGATCATGTGCTTGCCATCCTGTGCTCGCTGGGTTTACCAGGGGATGAAGTGCCCGCTCCTGCGCCGTTCGTAACTCCTGCGACGATGTAGCGATGCTCGGCGGGGGAAGCTCGATCCAGATAGCCAGGGTGTTCGGCATCCGGATCGGCGCGAGCCCGAGCTGGTTCGTCGTCCTGTTCATCATGATCTACCTGCTGTCGGGGTACTTCCGCGACCGCATCGGCGGCACGGCGACCGAGGGCTACTTCGTCGCCGTGGCCGCCGTGCTGCTGTTCTTCTTCTCGATCGTGCTGCACGAGCTCGGCCACGCGCTCGCCGCGCGGCGCGAGGGGATCCAGACCAACGCGATCGACCTGTGGTTCTTCGGCGGGATCGCGAAGCTCAGCCGCGACACGGACTCGCCGGGCGCGGAGTTCAAGATCGCGGCGGCCGGGCCGGCCGTGACCGCCGTCGTGTGCGCGATCTGCGTCGGCCTCGCCGCGGCGCTCGCCGACGGCGCCGCGCTCGACGTCATGCTGCTCTCCGACGACGTCGCCGCGACGCCCGCCGTCGCGCTGCTCGGGTTCCTCGCGCTGTGGAACGCCGCGCTGCTGGTCTTCAACCTCATCCCGGCGTTCCCGCTCGACGGCGGCCGCCTGCTGCGCGCGGCCGCGTGGAAGATCACCGGCAACCGCAACAGCGCGACCCGGCTCGCCGGGCGCGTCGGCGAGTACTTCGCCTACGCGCTCATCGGCCTCGGCATCTTCATCGCCGCGAGCGGGTCGCCGTTCGACGGCGTCTACCTCGCGGTCGTCGGCTGGTTTCTCGCGGCGGGCGCCCGCGCCGCGATCGCCTCGACGGCATTCACCGAGCGCATCGACGGCATCACGGTCGCCGACATCATGGACGCCGAGCCCGTGACGATGCCCGCCTCGACGACCGTCCTGCGCGCCCAGGACGAGTTCTTCCTGCGCTACCGCTGGGAGTGGTTTCCCGTCGTCGACGAGGCGGGGCGCTTCCTCGGGGTCGTCTCCGAGCGGCGCATCGACGAGGAGATCGCGGCCGGGCGCCCCGCGCTCGACGTCGGCGGGCTCGTCGAGGCGGCCGAGGCCGAGCGCTGGCGCGTGCCGTCCGACCGCCCGCTCGAGTCGCTGCTCGGCGACGAGCACCTGCGCACGAACGGCGCGCTCATGGCGGTCGACGCCGACGGGATCCTGCGCGGCGTGGTCACGATCGAGCAGGTCCGGCGCGCGCTGAGCGCGGCGCTGCCGCAGCAACTGACGAAGCGGCCCACGGCGCCGTACTGAGGGCCTCCGGCCGCGCCGAGCGCGGCATATAGAGTGCAGAACGTGCCCTCACACGACGTGCTCATCATCGGCGCCGGCCTCGCCGGGCAGCGCGCGGCCCTCGCCGCCGCCAGAGCCGGCTCGACCGTCGCGATCATGAGCAAGGTCCACCCGGTGCGGTCGCACTCGGTCGCCGCCGCGGGCGGGATGAACGCCGCGATCGCCGTCGACGACGACTGGACCGAGCACGCCTACGACACCGTCAAGGGCTCGGACTTCCTCGGCGACCAGGACGCGATCGAGATCATGTGCTCCGAGGCGCCCGCCGAGGTCATGCACCTCGAGCACATCGGCGTGACCTTCTACCGCAACGAGACCGGCCAGCTCGACCTGCGCGCGTTCGGCGGCGCCTCCAAGAAGCGCACGGCCTACGTCGCGGACATCACCGGCCAGGCGATCCTGCACGTCCTCTACGAGCAGCTCATGCGCCACCACGCGACCGTCGACCGCTTCGAGGAGTGGTTCGTCACGTCGCTGATCCTCGACGACGAGGGCGAGTGCACCGGCGTCATCGCGCGCGACATCCGCACGGGCACGATGGAGATCTTCAACGCGAAGTCCGTGATCCTGGCTTCCGGCGGCGCGGGCCAGTGCTACAAGCCGACGACCAACGCGCTGATCTGCACGGCGGACGGGATCGCGCAGGCCTACGACGTCGGCGCGCCGCTGATGGATATGGAGATGGTCCAGTACCACCCGACGACGCTCGCGGAGAACGGCTTTCTCATCACCGAGGGCGCGCGCGGCGAGGGCGCCCACCTCCTGAACGCCGAGGGCCGGCGCTTCATGGAGGACTACGCGCCGAACAAGATGGAGCTCGCCTCGCGCGACGTCGTGTCGCGCGCCGAGCAGACGGAGATCAACGAGGGGCGCGGCGTCGGCGCCGACGGCCAGGGCATCTACCTCGACATCACCGTGGTCCCGAAGAAGCGCGTGCTCGAGGCGCTGCGCGAGATCGTGAACATCGGCCGCGACTTCGCCGGCACGGACATCACCCGCGAGCCGATCATGATCCGGCCGGGCCAGCACT
The DNA here is from genome assembly GCA_963766525.1 of uncultured Actinomycetes bacterium. Lineage (GTDB taxonomy): Bacteria > Actinomycetota > Thermoleophilia > Solirubrobacterales > Solirubrobacteraceae > CADCVQ01. The sequence goes on along the minus strand of CAVYAX010000048.1, from coordinate 48,160 downwards.
ACATCATGGGCGGCGTCAAGACCGACGTGCACGGCTGCACCCCGATCACGGGCCTCTACGCCGCCGGCGAGGTCGCGTGCGTGTCGGTGCACGGCGGCAACCGCCTGGGGGCGAACTCGCTGCTCGACACGCTGATCTTCGGCCGCCGCTCGGGTGAGCACGCCGCGGAGCGGGGTCGCGAGATGGCGATGCCGTCCGCGCCCGAGTCGCGCCTGGAGGAGGACGTCGAGCAGATCCGGTCGATCATCGCCCGTGCGGCTGGCGGTCGGCGGATCTCCGCGATCAAGGACGAGCTCGGCACGATGATGAACGAGAAGGTCGCCGTCTTCCGCGACGAGGAGGGGCTGACCGAGGCGCACGAGATCATCGGCCGCCTGAAGGAGGAGGCCGAGGTCGCCGCGATCGACGACCGCGGCACGGTCTTCAACCAGGACGTCCTCGGCGCGATCGAGCTCGGCTACCTGCTCTCGTGCGCGGAGACGACGGTCGTGGCGGCGATCGAGCGCAAGGAGTCGCGCGGCGCGCAGTATCGCCTCGACTACCCCGAGCGCAACGACGACGAGTGGCTCAAGCACATCGACATCACGCGCGGCGAGGACGGCTCGCCCGAGATTTCCTACTCGCCCGTGACGATCACGCAATGGCAACCAGAGGTAAGGAAGTACTGACGGCATGGCCGAGTACACGCTGAAGCTGCGCCGCTACGACCCCGAGTCCGGCGACCCGCCGTACTGGGAGGAGCACACCGTCGAGCTCGAGCCGCACCGCTCCGTGCTCGAGGCGATCCTCCAGGCCAAGGCCCTGACGGACGGCTCGATCGGGATCCGCTGCTCGTGCCGCGCGGCGATCTGCGGCTCGTGCGGCGTGCGCGTCAACGGCCAGCCCGGCCTGGCGTGCCACACGCACCTCGACAAGGCGCAGCGCGGCGCCGCCGGCGGGGTCATCTCCGTCGAGCCGATGGGGAACATGCCCGTCATCAAGGACCTCATCGTCGACATGGACGCCGTCCACTGGACGAAGATCCAGCGCGTCAAGCCGTGGCTCGAGCCCAAGCAGCCCGTGCCCGAGCGCGAGTACCTCGTCCCGCACGAGAACATGGTCGACGTCACGCAGTCGATGGCGTGCATCCAGTGCGGCGCCTGCGTGTCGGACTGCCTGTCGATGGAGGTCGACCCGCTGTTCATCGGCCCGGCGGCGCTGGCGAAGGCCTACCGCTTCGTCGGCGACCCGCGCGACTCGGAGACCGCGGAGCGCCTCAAGGATCTCGCCGACGACCCGCACGGCATCTACGACTGCACGCACTGCTTCAAGTGCATCGACGCCTGCCCGAAGGGCGTCGCGCCGATGAGCCAGATCATGCGCCTGCGCCGCCGCGCGGGCAACGACTTCCACATCGAGGACCCGAACAACGGCGAGCGCCATGAGCGCGCGTTCGTGTCGCTGGTGCGCCAGTACGGCCTCCTGAACGAAGCCGAGCTCCTGCCGCGCTCCTACGGCGGCGACTCGCCGCTGGCGAAGTTCAAGCCCGCCGCGGCGAAGGAGCTCGCGAGCTCGCTGCCCGCGATCGCCAAGGCGCTGCTGCGCCGCAAGGTCACGCCGAAGACGGCGCTGTCGCCGCACAAGCTGGCGAAGTCCGACCTTTCGGCGATCAAGCGCATCTACGACACGGTCGAAGGCCGCGACGAGCGCTACGAGCTGAACCTCTACATCTCCGGCCGCGACGAGGATCTGTTGCCATGAAGGTCGCCTACTGGCCCGGCTGCGTCTCGCGCGGCTTCACTCCCGAGCTGCACGGCTCGATGGCGAAGATCGCGCCGCTGCTCGACATCGAGCTCGTCGAGCTCGACCGCGGCTCGTGCTGCGGCGCGGGCGTCATCGCCGAGCATTCGCAGGAGCTGGCGGACACCTTGAACGCGCGGACGTTCGCGCTCGCCCAGCAGGCCGAGGGCACGGCGCTGATGATGAACATCTGCTCGACGTGCCAGGGCGCGCAGTCCGAATGCCAGGAGCGCCTCGACGCGAACGCGGAGTACCGCGCGCATGTCAACGAGACGCTCGCCGACGAGGGACTGTCCTACGAGAAGGGGCTGTCGAACAAGAACCTCCTCTGGCTGCTCGTCGAGGAGATCGGCCTCGCGGAGCTGCGCTCGCGCGTGAAGCGGCCGCTGACGGACCTGCGCGTGGGGCCGTTCTACGGCTGCTACATCGTGCGCCCCGTGACGCGGCTTCAGATCGACGAGGAGCAGCCGCGCGACTCGTACCTCGGCTTGGTCATCGAGGCGCTCGGCGGGACCGTCATCGACTACGCGGGCTCGCACAAGTGCTGCGGCTTTCCGATCATCACGATGAACAAGGAGGCGTCGCTGAAGCAAGCCGGCCGCCACCTGGGCGACGCCGTCGATGCGGCAGCCGACTGCCTCGTGACGCCGTGCCCGCTGTGTCACCTGAACCTCGACCTCCAGCAGCCGCTGGCCGAGAAGGTCGTCGGCCGCGAGCTGAACATGCCGGTGCTGCACCTCCCGCAGCTCGTCGGGCTCGCTCTGGGCCTCGCTCCGAGCGAGCTCGGGCTGCAGCGCCACGTGGTGAAGCCGTCGGCGGTCATCGACTGGACGACCTCGGTCGTCGCCGAAGTCGGTGCCTCTGGCGGGTAAGCGCCCGGGCGCGCGCCGCGTCGCGGCGGCGCTGTTCGGGCTGGGCGGGGACGCGCTGGCGCGTGGCGCACGCGCGGTGACGGGCCGTGAGGCGCCTGCCCGTTCCTCGCCGCTGCCGGCCGAGGCTCCGGCCGCCGCCGCCGCACCGCAGGCGGCGGTCAGCGCCGAGGAGGCCGTGGCCCGCCTGGACGCGGCTCGCGAGCGGCTGCGGGCGACGATCGCACGGCCCCCGGACGAGGAGGATCCCTCGCCCGAGCCGCCGCCGCCCACCGACCCCCGGACGTGAAGAAGGGGCCCGTAGGCCCCTTCCCCGTCGTACCCCTGTTGTGCCGACCCCCGCGAGAAATCTGTGCACCGCGGCGAATTCCCGTTCACCTCGGTGGTTCTTCGAGCCCGGTATCCGTACCGCTCGGCTCGTCGACTTGACGCTTGTCATAGTGGCGGGCCGCGGTCTGGATGTCGTCCCCCCGGGCGGGTGATCTTGGGGGGAGCGCGCGGCTCACCCTTCCGCGGGTTGCTGCCGATAAGAGGGCAATGGACGCCCACGGCCCCGTCACGGTCCTCCTCGCCCGCTTCGAGGATCTCGTCGGAGCGGGCCTGCGCGGCATCATCTCCGAGGACCCCAGCGTGCGGATCGTCGCGACCGACGTCACGGCCGACCGGCTGTCGGCGGTCATCGGCGAGCACTCGCCGCGCGTCGCGATCCTCAACCTCGCGGCGCTGCTCACCGCCGGCGACGTCAACCGGCTGCACCGCACCCACCCCTCGACCCAGCTCATCGTCATCGCGAGCGACCCGTCGCCCGGCGAGTGCAGCCAGCTGCTCGCGCTCGGCGCGTCCGCCTGCCTCGGCCGCGACGTCGAGCGCCGCGACGTCCTCAACACGATCCACCTCGCGTCGCGGGGGTTGCAGGTCGTGCCGCGCGGCGCGCGCGCGCCGGTCGGCCACGACGTGCTGACGCCGCGCGAGGCCGACGTCCTCGGCCTGCTGGCGCTCGCGCGCTCCAACGGCGAGATCGCGCAGGAGCTGTCGGTCAGCGTCGAGACCGTGCGCACCCACGCGCGCAGCGTCTTTCGCAAGCTCGGCGTGCGCTCGCGCCGCGAGCTGTCGGACCTCTCGCGCTCGCGCAGCTAGCGCCGCGCTCACGTCATCTAGCGCGGCGCTTCCCGCTCCTCCGCCGGCGCCAGGAGGCGGTGGCACGCGAAGAGCACCGCCAGCAGCGCGCCGACGACGAGCCAGAGCCGCCAGTCCGTCAGGCCCACGGTCTGCAGGCGGCTGCCGAGGTACGTGACGATCAGGCAGAACGGGGCGATCCCGACGATCGTCGTCCAGGCGTAGCGCGGGCGCGCGACGCCCGTGATGCCCGCCGCGTAGCAGACGGCGTTGAACGGGATCAGCGGCACGAAGCGCGCCGCGATCAGGCCCGTCGGCCCGCCGCGGTCGACGAACGCCTCGGCTTTGTCCAGCCGCCGCTGGCCGATGAGCTTGCGCGCGACCGGCCGGCCGACCTCGCGGGCGAGCTCGTAGGCGAGCAGCGCCGTGAGAAACCAGGCGACCATCATCAGGCCGAGGCCGAGGCCGAAGCCGTAGACGTAGCCCGCGGCGGCGGTCGTCAGCTCGGCGGGATACGGGATGACCGCGTGCGCGACCACGAGCGCGAGCAGCACGAGCGCCCCGACCGCCCCCAGGTCGTGGGTCCGCGAGCGCACGAGCTTGCCGTCGCCGTCGAACGCGGCCGTCGCGACGTCGCGCAGCGGGTCGACGAGCCAGAAGGCGAGCGCAAGCGCCCCGAGAAACGCCAGCGTGGCGACGAGCACGGGCCACGTGGACCCCTTGGCGGTGATGGCGGTCATGATGAGCCGCGCGCACGGTACCGAACACCCGCGCGCTGGTGGGGGGGCGAACTTTCGCTGCTGGCGACTATTGGGCTATATACGCCCATTGTTCGACAGAGCCAGCGCGATCGCGGCCTCCCGGCACGCGCGGATCACCCGGGAACAGCTGAACGCAGCCGGCGTCGATGACGATCGGATCAAGCGCTGGGTGCGCGACGGGCGCTTGTACAGGGTCCATCGCGGGGTCTACGCGATCGGCCGTCCGACGCGATCCGTGCGCGCGGACTACATGGGAGCGGTGCTCGCCTGCGGCCCCGGCGCGAAGCTCAGCCATCGCGCGACGGGCCAGCTGACCAAGACCCTGGCGGGAACCGGCGCGATGCCCGAGGTCACGGTCCCTACGACCGCCGGGCGTTCTCGACCCGGCATCATCGTGCACCGGGTGCCCGAGCTGCACGTGCTCGACACCGCCGTCTACCACAAGATCCCGATCACCTCGGTGCCGCGCACCCTGTTGGATCTCTCGCCGAGCCTGTCGCTCGCCGAGCTCACCCGCGCCTGCCACGAGGCATGGGTACACCACGGCACGACGCCGGCGCACGTCATGGCCTGCATCGAGCGCAACCCGCGCAAACACGGCATCGGACGCCTGCGCCTCGCGCTCGGATCCGATGTGACGCTGAGCATCTTGGAGGACGGCTTCCTCGTGCTGCTGCGCGAGCACGGCCTGCCGGCGCCTCGCACGAACATCGACCGCCACGGCGACAAGGTCGACTGCTACTGGCCCTCCGTCGGGCTGACCGTCGAGCTCCTGAGCTATCGCTTCCACGGGTCGCGGCGCGCATTCGAGGCCGACGTCGCTCGGCGACGACGGTCCAATAACCTCGCGTTCACCTACGGCGACGTCTTCGAGCGCGCGACCGCCACGGCGCGAGAGCTCGCGCTGCTGCTCCTTGTCGAGTAATGGGCGCATAGCGCCCAGTACTCGACAGAGCTTGGCCTGTGTCAGGACACGCGCGCGCCGATGAGGCCGCGCTCGTGCAGCGCTTCGGCGAGCTGCACGGTGTTCAGCGCCGCGCCCTTGAGCAGGTTGTCGCCGACGACGAAGAAGTTCAGCGCGTGCGGGTCGGCGAGGTCGCGGCGGACGCGGCCGACGGCGACCTCGTCGCGGCCGGCGTACTCGAGCGGCGTCGGGATGTCGACGACGTCGAGGTTCGGGAACGAGCGCAGGACGTCGAGCGCGTCGTCGAGGTCGACCTCACGGGCGAACGTCGCGCGCACCGCGACCCCGTGGCCGACCATCACCGGCACGCGCACGCACGTGGGCGAGACCGCGAGGTCCGGGATCGCCAGGATCTTGCGCGACTCGTCGCGGAGCTTGAGCTCCTCGTCCGTGTAGCCCTCCTCGCCGATCGTGCCGAGCTGCGGGACGACGTTGAACGCGAGCGTCGCCGCGTGCACCGCGTGCTCGACCTTCGCGGCAGCCGCGGCGCCGTCGTCGCAGAGCTGCGCGACGTCCGCGGCCAGCGGCGCGACCTGCGCGGCCAGCTCGTCGATGCCCTTCTGCCCCGCGCCGCCGGCGGCCTGGTAGCTCGTCGCGACCATCGCGCGCAGGTTGAACGCGTCGTGCAGCGCCTTCAAAGGCAGCATCGCGACCATCGTCGTGCAGTTGGGGTTCGCGACGATCCCGTGATGGCGCTCGAGCGCGCTCGGGTTGACCTCGGAGACGACGAGCGGGACGGCGGGGTCCTTGCGAAAGGCGCTCGAGTTGTCGACGACGACCGCGCCGGCATCGACGAAGCGGTGCGCCCACTCGCGCGAGCGGGTGGCGCCGGCGGAGAACAGCGCGACGTCGAAGCCCTGGATGTTCTCGTCGGTGAGCGCCGCGATGACCAGCCCGCCCTCGAGCTCACGGCCCACGGAGCGCTCCGACGCGAACGGAACCACCTCGGATGCAGGAAAATCGCGGTCGCGCAGCAACCGCAGCATGACCGTGCCGACCGCGCCGGTGGCGCCGACGACCGCGACGCGCAGGCCGGGGCTCATGCGAACTCCCCGAACGGCCGCTCGGGCCGGATCGTGTCCGGGCCGGAGAGCTCGAACGCCGCGTGCAGCGCGCGGACCGCGCTCGGCACCTGATCGCCGGCGATGACGCACGAGATCTTGATCGGGGACGTCGCGATCATCTCGATGTTCACGCCCTCGTCGCCGAGCACCGTGAAGACCTTCGCCGCGACCTCCGGATGCGACTTCATCCCGGCGCCGATGATCGAGACCTTGCCCATCGCCTCGTCGCCCGAGGCCTCGATCCCCAGCTCGGACTCCAGCGGCGCCAGCGCCGCGCGCGCGGCCGCGAGCCGCGAGCGCGGGATCGTGAAGGAGATGTCCGCGAGCTTGCCCGCGGAGACCGGCTCGTTCTGGATGATCATGTCGATGTTGACGGCGTTCGCGGCGAGCGCCGTGGCGATGCGTCCCGCGATCCCGGGGCTGTGGGGCACGTCCTTGAGCGTCACGCGAGCCTCCTCGGTGGAGTGGGTGACGGCGGTGATCAGCGGCTGCTCCATGAGCCGGTGAACGGTAGCGAATCGCCGGGTTCGAACCGGCCCCTCGACGGCACGTCGCGGCCGGCCGGCTACGTCTCGGCGCGAATCTGCGCCACGCGGTCCAGCTCGTGCTCAAGGCTGCCGAGACCGTGACGCGTCGCAAGCTCGGGCCGGCAGAGCTCCTCGAGCATCCGCTCGCGGAGGTCGTGGGTCGGCATGGACATCGCCCGCTCGATGCCCGGATACGTCTGGGCGGCGGGCATCGTGGAGGCCGCGACGCTGCTCAGGACGTCCAGGTACCTCGACGACTTGTTCGGCGTGACCCCGGCGACCATCCTGATGAAGAGCGGCATCTCCCAGCGCAGTCCGCCGGCGATCGCGATCTCGTCGCCGCGGCGCACCACGACGAGCACGTCGTACTTGAGCTTCCACGCGATCCGGGTCACGGCGCCCATCCCCCAATGCGGGATGACGATGTGGCTCGGCACCACGATCTGCGGCTCGTTCTCGTGCACGAGCGTGACCGGCGCGGCGGTCGGGCCGGTGGTCCGCGGCGGCTGGCCGTTGCCGCCGTTGGCCATGCTGAACGGCAGCTTCGCAAGCTGCACGTCACGGCACGGGATGAACGCGCTCATGCAGTGGTCGTAGTTCAGCGCGGCGTCGGGCGGAAGCCGGACCCGAGCGACGTCGCCCTCCCAATCCATGGTGCTGTAGGCCGCGATCCGCTCGTCGTGCGTGACGATCCGGATGAACCCCACCTCGACGTTCGGATCGGCGGAGTTGACCCGAACGTTCGCCCGCACGATCTGCTTGGCGAGCCGGAACGTGACGTCGTTGCCGCTGAGCAGGGGCCCGGCGAGCTTCGTGTCCGTGTCGAAGGAGATGCCGCCCTGAAGCTCCACGCCGAGGTCCTTGACGGACCCCCGCAGCCGCGTCGCCACGAACTTCGAGACCTCCACGCGGCGATTGCGCGCGAGGCCCGAGGCGGTCGTGCCCTCGTCCATGGGCAGCCGGCTTCCGCTGGAGTCGACGACGACCTGCTCCTCGGGCACCCCGAGCGACACGAGGTGTGAACGGACGGAGACCGCGCGCCGGGCCGCAAGATCGTCGTTGATCGCCGACCCGCCCGTGACGCTGGCGTAGCCCAGGACGCGGATGCGCAGGTTCGGGTCGCGCTGCAGCTCACCGGCCCAGCGCTTGGCGGCTTTGTCGAGGCCTTTGCGGTGCCCCCTGCGCACGACGTCGCTCCCGACCAGGAAGTTCCACAACACGAACTCGTCGACATTTGCTTCGTCGAGCTGCGCAATCCCGCCGACGAAGCTCTGCGTGCTCGACACCTGGCCCTCGTGCGACACGGCCCACTGCGACTCGGAGGCCAGGCGCTGAAGCACCGGCCCGTTCGCGCGCACCGCCACCGCGCGAGCGAGCACGTCGCCAAGCGCGTCCTCGCGAGCGCCGGCGGGATCTCGGTTGGCGGTGTGGCACGCCGGCCGGGTCGGCGGCGGCCGGCGAGGCTGGATGCGGGTGGCGCGACCTGTGGTGGCGGACGCCGTCCGAAGCGCGATCAAGCCCGGAGTCTCCGAGCGGATTCGCGGAGCCGATCCAGCATCGCTAGCGACCGTAGCAGCGAGTCAGCACGCCGACAACCGGCCTGCCTGGTTCAAAGGTTCGATGACTAACCGTGAACCGCTTTAGGCTCAGGTTCCGACAAGTAGTGCATGAGGTCTTTCGCGATGAGCCCCGAGCGCAGCGACTCAGACGTGCTGGCCGCGGTCGCGGCCGGGGAGCGCCAGGCGCTGCGCGTGCTCTACGACCGCCACGCGCCGTGGCTCTCGCTGCGCTTGGCGCGGCGCTGCGCCGACCCGGGCATCGTCGACGAGACCCTCCAGGACACCTTCCTCGCGGTCTGGCGCAGCGCCGGTCGCTACAAGGGGCAGGGCGACGTGGGCGCCTGGATCTGGGGCATCGCGATCCGCCGCCTGATCGACGCGCTGCGCAAGCAGCCGCGGTCGGAGGTCCTCGTGGCCGAGGTCGACGACCGCCGCACGGCCGAGGAGGAGGTCCTGCTCGGCATCGAGTACGGCGACTTCGCCGGCGCGCTGCAGCGGCTCTCGCCCCAGCTGCGCGCGGTCGTGCAGGCGACCGTGCTCGACGGCCTCACGAGCCGCGAGGCCGGACGGCTGCTCGGCATCCCGTCCGGCACGGTGAAGACGCGAATGATGCGCGCCCGCGCGCAACTCAGAGAGGAGCTCGCATGACCTGGCACGTGCCACCCGAGCTGCTGGCGCGCTACGCCGGCGGCGACACCGACCAGGCGCAGGCGTACTCCGTCGAAGCGCATCTCCCCGCCTGCGCGCGGTGTCGCGAGCAGATCGCGGCGCTCGTCGACGACGACCTCCTCACTCGCTCCTGGGAGAGCATCGAGCTGCGCCTCGACGCCCCCCGCCGTGGTCCCGTCGAGGCCGGGCTGGCTCGCATCGGAGTCCCCGCGCACATCGCGCGGCTGCTCGGCGCGACGCCCGCGCTGCGGCTGTCCTGGCTGCTGGCATGCGCCGTCGTGCTGGTCTTCGTCGTCTGGGCGGCGAGCGACCACGCAAGCGGCGAGTACTGGTTCCTCGTGCTGGCGCCGCTGCTTCCGCTCGCGGGCGTCGCGGTCGCCTACGGGCCCGACGTCGACCCGACCTTCGAGGTGGGGCTCGCGGCGCCGATGCAGAGCTCCGGCCTCCTGCTGATCCGGGCGGTGGCGGTGCTCGTGTCGACGAGCGTGATGGCGGCGGTCGCCGGGCTCGCCCTCGACGGCTTGCAGTGGAGCGCCGCCGCCTGGCTCGCGCCCTCGCTGGGGCTGACGCTCTCGAGCCTCGCGCTCTCGACCCGCCTCTCGCCCGGCACCGCCTGCGCGGCGCTCGCGGCCCTCTGGACGCTGGCCGCCGCGGTCGGCTGGCAGTGGGCTCGCGATCCCCTGACCTTCTTCGGCACCGGTGGTCAACTGGCGTTCGCGCTCGTCGCCGCCGTCGCCGCGCTCGTCCTTGCCCGCAACGCCGACGGCTTCGAACGCCGAGGAGGCATCTCATGAGCGACACCACGATCGCGACGACCCAGCTGTGCAAGCGTTACGGCAGCAAGGACGTCGTCGCGGGCCTCAGCGTCTGCATCCGCCCCGGCATCACCGGGCTGCTCGGGCCCAACGGCGCCGGCAAGACGACGCTCATGCGCATGCTCGCGACGGTGCTCGCCCCGACCGCGGGCGGCCTGCGGCTGCTGGGCCGCGACCCGGCCGACCCCGAGCAGCGCACGGACCTGCGCCGCCGGCTCGGGTACATGCCCCAGGAGCCGGGCTTTCACCGCCAGTTCACGCCCTTCGAGTTCGTCGACTACGTGGCGATCCTCAAGGAGCTGACCGACACCCGCGAGCGCCACCGCGAGGTGCGCCGCGTCCTCGAGCGCGTCGGCTTGGGCGACATCGCGGGCAAGCGCATCCGCAAGCTCTCGGGCGGCATGCGCAAGCGCGTCGCGCTGGCGCAGGCGCTGCTCGGCGACCCGCGGCTGCTCGTGCTCGACGAGCCGAGCTCCGCGCTGGACCCCGAGCAGCGGATGCGCTTCCGCGAGCTCGTGTCCGAGCTCGACGACGGCAACCGGGTCGTGGTCGTGTCCACCCATCAGACCGAGGACGTCGCCGCGCTGTGCGACCGCGTCATCGTCATGCGCGACGGCGGCTCGGCCTTCGACGGCACGCCGGCGCAGCTCAGCGGGCTCGCGCGGGGCCGCGTGTGGATGGCCGGCGATCGCGACGAGACCGCGCAGCTCTGGTGGCGCACGGCCGAGGGCGAGTACCGCCACGTCGGCGATCCGCCGCCCGCCGCGCGGCTGGTCGCCCCGAGCATCGAGGACGGCTACCTGCTGCTCGCGGGCGCCGCGGCCGTGAGCGGCGAGGCCTCGTCATGAGCGCGGCAGCCGCCACGCCGGCGCCCGTCGCGAGGGCGCGGGCCGCCCGCCCGCGCTCCGCGCTGTGGCCGCTCGCCCGGGCGGAGGGGCGTCGCCTGCTGCGCCACCCGCTGTTCCTGCTCGGCGCGGCCACCACGCTCGCGTTCATCGTGCTGGCGAGCGGCGAGCTCGCGCGCCACGGGATCCCGGCCGGCGCGTCCGACCGGACCGAGGTCGTCAACTTCCTCGCCGGCGACGTGTTCGTGATGCTCGGCGGAGCCTTCTGGACGTTCCTCGCGACGTTTCTCGCCGCAAGCCGCGAGCGCCGCGACGCGGCGGAGGACTTCTATGCCTGCCAGCCCGTCGGACAGCCGGTGCGCACCGCGGCGGCGTTCCTGTCGCTCGGCTACGCCGGGCTCGCGGCGTTCGCGCTGATCGCCGTGTCGGCGCTCGTGCTCGCCGGCCCCGACCTCGCGTTGACCGCCGGCGACCAGCGCTACTCCGTGCGCCCGCTGGAGCTCCTCCAGGGCCCTGCGTACGTCGTGATGGCCGGTGCGCTCGGCGTCCTGCTCGGCAGCTGGACGCGGCACGTCTACATCGCGGTGTTCGCGGCGGTCGCGCTGTATCTCCCGCCGATCGCGCTCGCACCGTGGTTCGTGCTCGACGACGACTTCTCGCGCGGCTTCTACGGCGCGTTCATGGCGCACGCGCCGGGACTCGGCTGGCGCCTGCTGGTCATGGCGGGCCTGACCGCTCTGGCCGCCGCGGTGGCGCTGGCGCGGACCGACCGGCGCCCGCGGCTGGCGCTCCTCGGCGGCGCTGGGCTCGCCGCCGCCGTCGCGTTCGCGATCGCCGCGCCATCCAACGGCGTGGCGTCCGGATGCGCGGAGCCTGACGCCGGCGCGGCATCCGCGCACGGGACCTCCGGCAACCTGGGCTTCGAGCGCGGGGACCTCAGCGGCTGGCGCACGAGCAACGCCGGCGACGGAGTGTGGCGCGCGTACGCCGCCGGGCCGCCGTCCGGCCGGCCGGGCCCGGACCCCAACCTCCCCGACCCGCCGCAGGGTCGCTTCGCAGCCGTCGTGGACCCGTGCGAGCCCGGCACCCGGATCCTCTATCGCGATCTCAAGCTCGACGGCCGCCCGACGCTGCGCTTCGAGCTCTACTACCACCGCTACGGCGACCGGTTCTCCCCGCCGTCGAGCCTCGACCGCGCGAGCACCCAGCTCCGCGTGGACGTCATGGACGCCGCGGCGCCGCTGCGCTCGGTGGACGACGACGACGTGCTCGCCACCGTCTTTCAGACGAAGCCCGGCGACGCGTCCGAGCTCGGACCGCGGCGTGTGACCTTCGACCTGTCGCCGTGGGATGGCCGGACGGTCCGGCTGCGCTTCGCCGAGGTCGACCACGAGGCGCCGCTGCGGGTGGTGGTCGACGATGTCCGTCTCGACTCGAACGGCTAGCTCGCTCGCGCCGCGAACGGCTCGTGCGCCCGCCCGCCTGCTGCGGGTGGCGCGGATCGCACAGACGATCTCGTGGCCGGCGCTGGCCGGCGGCGCGGTCGCCTGCGCGGCGCTCGTCGCGCTCGCGTCGCTCGACGACTCTCCCCTTGGCCACTGGCCCGGCTTCGGCGCAATGGCCCTGTGCGCCGGCGCGGCGTTCGTGCTCGACGACGCGGCCGGCGCCGCCGCCGACGCCACGCCGACCTCGCTCGCCCGCCGCCGGGCGCTGCGCGTCGCGCTCGCGCTGCCGTTGCTCTGCGGAGCCTGGGCGGGAGCGCTGTGGTTTGCGACCTCCGAGGCCGGCACGCTGTTCGGCCCCGACGCGCGCGGCGGCCTCAGCGTGCAGTTCGCCGCGATGCTCGCGCTGACGCTGGCCGGATCGGCGATCGCGCTGCGCGTCGTGCCGGACGGGCGCGCCGGTTGGGCGGGCGCCGTAGCGCCGTTCCTGCTGCTCGGCGTGGCCTGGTGGCTACCCGAGCGGTGGACGTTGCTCGCCGCGCCGGGCGACGGCCAGTGGCCCGCGTCGCAGTGGCGCTGGGCCGCGCTGCTGGCGGTCGGATTGGTGACGCTCGCATGGGCAAGCCGCGATCCCGCGGCCCGGCGCCTAGGCTGGGCGCCACGATGAGACTCATGCTGCCGGCGGCCGCCGTCGCGATCGCGCTGCTCGCGACGAGCTGCGGCGACGAGAAGCCGGCGCGGGCCGCGCCCGCCGTCGCCTCGTCCGAGGCTGTCCCCGCGACGCGGGGCCAGGCGGCGGAGCGCGCCGCGAAGGGCGTCGTCGCGCCGGTCGTCTACGACGGCGTCGAGCACCAGCGCTACCGCTTCGGGCCGATCGCGATCCGGCCCGGCCAGAACCCGATCGTCTTCGAGCCGAACACGCAGAAGCCGTCCGTGCCCGGCTACATCACCCGCTTCACGCCCGACCTGATCTACGTGAACGGCAAGCGGCCGCCCGTCGATGTCCTGCACCTGCACCACGGCGTCTGGTCGATGCGCGGCTACCCGACGTTCGCGGTCGGCGAGGAGAAGACCATCACGCAGTTCCCGCGCGGGTTCGGCTACCGCTACGACCCCGCCGACCCGTGGATCCTCAACCACATGCTGCACAACCTGACCCCGGCGTCGGCGAAGGTCTACATCACGTGGGAGATCGACTTCGTGCCCGCGTCCGCGCCCGCCGCCGCCGGCATCCAGGAGGTCCAGCCGCTCTGGCTCGACGTCGGCGAGGGCAACTACCCCGTCTTCGACGCGCAGCGCGGGTGGGGCCGCGGCGGCCGCTACACGTTCCCCGACGACGCCCGCGGCGCCGAGCGGCGCAAGATCGGCTCGGCGCAGCGCATCACGGTGCCCGAGGACGTCACGCTCGTCGCCGCCGGCGGGCACGTCCATCCCGGCGGCCTGCACGTCGACCTCAAGGCCTCGCGCGGCGGGCGGACGAAGACGATCTTCCGCTCGGAGGCCAAGTACTACGAGCCGGCCGGCGCCGTCTCGTGGGACGCGTCGATGACGTTCACGAAGCCCGGCTGGCGCGTCGCGATGCGCAAGGGCGACGAGCTGAGCGTGTCCGCCACGTACGACACGTCGCGCGCGTCGTGGTACGAGGTCATGGGGATCATCGATCCGCTCTGGTACACGACGACCCCGGTCGCGGGCGCCCCGGATCCGTTCACGCGGTCGATCGACACGCGCGGCGTCGTGACGCACGGCCATCTGCCCGAGAACGACAACCACGGCGGGACGGGCCGCGCGACGTTCGCCGACGCGCGGCGGCTGCCAAGCGGCGCGGCGACCGGCTCGGTCGACATCGAGTCGTTCGCCTACGCGCTCGGCGATCTCACGAGCCGCGGCGCCAAGCAGCGGCCGCCGACGATCGCACCGGGCGGGACGCTGACGTTCCGCAACCTCGACTCGCCGCGCGGCCAGGACCCGGCGCTCGCGATCTACCACACGATCACGGCCTGCAAGGCGCCCTGCAACAAGGCGACGGGCATCGCCTACCCGCTCGCCGACAGCCCGCGGCCGTTCGACTCGGGCGAGCTCGGCTTCGGCCCGCCGCAGGCGACCGCCGCCGCGAACCGGGTCGCGTGGAAGACGCCGAGGAAGCTCGCGCCCGGCACGTACAGCTACTTCTGCCGGGTGCACCCGTTCATGCGCGGGGCGTTCCGGGTCAAGCGGCGCTGAAGGGGCCGAGGGCGGCGCGGCGCCCGCGCGGTCAGCGCGACGCGCGCAGCGGGATCCGCGAGCGCCCGCGCGGCCTCCACGCGGTCAGCGCGACGCGCGCAGCGTGATCCGCGAGCGGTCGCTCACTGCTACGACGAGGTCGGCGCGGTCCTTCGCCGCCGCCGCGAGCGCGCGCCGGCCGCCGGCCGTGGCGCGCAGCCGCGCCCAGATCCGCGCGGCGTCGACCTCGCCGCGCAGCCTGATGCTCGTGCGCCGCCAGCGGCTGTCGAAGGGCTGGCGCGACGCGGTGTCGCGGCGCGCGAGGCATCCGAGCGCGGACTCGACGGCCGCCGCGCTGACCTCCTTGAGCGTCCTGTTCACGCGGGCGCACTCGAGCGCCGCGGCCTCGCGCGCGGCCTGGCTCGCGGCCACGATGCGGTCGGCGAACGCGCCGATCGTCGCGTCGTAGGCCGCCCGCCCGCCCGCGGAGACGGACTCGTGGACGAACTCCGTCGCCGGGTCGGCGGGTCGCCGGACTCGAGCGCGACGGTTTGCGTGCTCGGCCGCGCCGCCTGGAAGCGCTGCGCGTGCGCGGGCGACACGTACATGTCGTCGGCCTCCGTGAGGAGCAGGACGTCGGCGCGGATCGACGGGGCAAGGCTCACCGGGTCCCACGGCCCGAGCGCCTCGGGCGTGTTCCCGAAGAACGTCGCCATCCGGCTCGCGACGACGCGCACCTGCCCGTTGGCGCTCGTGGCGGCGTCGGACTGATACAGCGCGAGGTCCGTCGGCGTGCCGAGCCCGATGACGCAGTCGACCGAGCGCAGCCGTGCGGCCGCGACGAGCGCGAGCTGCCCGCCCGCGGACTCGCCGTAGATGCACAGCGGGCCGGGCGCGGTGCCGCGCACGAGCTCCGCGCCGATCGCGGCGAGCACGTCGTCCAGGCCCGCCGGGCCCTCGCCGTAGTCGACGGACACGACGCGCCAGCCTCGCCCCGCGAAGAGGTCGCCAGGCCGCTCGAAGAGGATCTCCTGGGCGTTGGCGTCGTGGCCGGCCCAGCCACCGGCGTGCACGAGGATCACCGTGCCGCGGACGATCCCGTCGGCGGGGTCGCGCATGAGCTTCTCGGCGACCGCGGGGATCGCCGGCGGGGGCGGTGGCGGAGGCGGCGGAAAGAGGATCTCCGACAGGGAGCGCGCGCTGGCCGGCGAGGCCGAGCATGCGAGCAGCGCCACGAGCAGCAGCACCGTCAAGCGTGACATCCGTGTCAGCATGCGCGAAATATCGGCGGCTCTTCTCGCGCGCATGAGCGTCGCGCCCGGCGTCCAGACACGTCGCGGCTACGCTAGGCAGCACCTTGACCGCGCCGCCAGATCCTGCCGTCGAGACGGCCCCCGCCGCCGTCTGGAGCGAGCGCCTCGCGGAGGAGGTGCAGGAGCGGGTCGCGGCAGCGGGCGCGAGCGGCCCGATCGTCTGCGCGTCGGGCATCTCGCCGTCGGGCCCGATCCACATGGGCAACCTGCGCGAGGTCTTCACGACGCACCTCGTCGCCGAGGCGCTGCGCGCACGCGGCCACGAGGTCGTGCACCTGCACTCGTGGGACGACTACGACCGCTTCCGCAAGGTGCCGGCGGGCGTGGATCCGTCGTTTCAGCAGTACGTCGGCATGCCGCTCGCGCGCGTGCCGGACCCGTGGGACCCCGACGCGGGCTCGTACGCGGAGCACTGGATGGACGAGTTCACGTCCGCGCTGCGCGAGCTCGGCATCGAGCTGTTCGAGGTGCGCCAGTCCGCGCGCTATCCGGCGGGCGACTACAACGCCTCGGTCCGGCGTGCGATGGACGCGCGCGAGCTCATCTTCGACACGCTCGCCGCGCAGCAGACGTCGGGTCGCCACGACAAGCCGCTGGAGGAGCGCCGGCGCGAGTACTTCCCGTTCAAGCCGTTCTGCGAGACGTGCGGGCGCGACGACACGTCGGTCACGGCGTGGGACGGCTCGATCGCGACCTACCGCTGCCGCCACGGGCACGCCGGGGAGATGTCGCTCGCCGACGGCGCGACGATCAGCGGCAAGCTCGTGTGGAAGGTCGACTGGCCGATGCGCTGGGCGTACGAGGGCGTCGCGTTCGAGCCCGCCGGCGAGGACCACCACGCGCCGACCGGCAGCTTCACGGTCGGGAGCACGCTCGTGCGCGAGGTCTTCGGCGGCGAGCCACCGAGCTCCGCGGTCTACTCGTTCGTCTCGCTCGCCGGGATGGGCGGCAAGATGTCGGGGTCGGCGGGCGCCGCCCCGATCCCCGAGACCGCGTTGCAGGTGCTCGAGCCGGCGATCGTGCGCTGGCTGTACATCCGGCGGCTGCCGTCGCAGTCGTTCGCGATCGACCTCTCGGCGAAGGGCGTGCAGAAGCTCTACGACGAGTGGGATCGCTTCGTCGCGGGGGCGCTGGCGCCCGAGGCCGGCGCCGCCGACGCCGCGATGCACCGGCTCGCCGTCCAGACCTCGGCGGGCGAGGTCGCGAGCGCGCGGCGGCGCGTCTCGTTCCGGCTGCTCGCCGCCGCGGCCGACCTCACGCAGGGCAACCGCGCGCAGATCGGCCGGATCGTCGCGCAGCATCTGGACGAGCCGATCGAGTCCGTCGACGCGCTGCTCGCCGAGCTCGAGCCGCGCCTGTCCTGCGCGATCGCCTACGTCGAGCTGCTCGACCCCGAGCAGCGCACGACGGTGCGCTCGGGGTTCGACCCCGCGACGTGGGACGGGCTCGGCGAGTCGGCGCGCGAGGGCGTCCGGACGCTGGCCCGCGAGCTGGGCGACGCGTGGACGCTGGAAGGTCTGACCGCGCTCGTCTACGCGATCCCGAAGGTCATGCTCGGCCTACCGCGCGACGCGCCGCCCAACCCCGAGCTCAAGGTCGCCCAGCGCGCGTTCTTCAAGGCGCTCTACCAGCTGCTCGTGGCGTCGGACACCGGCCCGCGCCTGCCGACGCTCATGCTCTCGATCGGGCCCGAGCGCACGCGCGAGCTGCTGGTCCCGGCATCGAATGTCGAACAGTGAGCGATATCCGCTCACTATTCGACATTGAGCCTTAGCTGTTGAGGGCGGCCAGCGCTGCTGCCAGCGTGGGGCTCGGGCGCATGACGGCCTCGACGCGCGACGGATCCGGGCGGTAGTAGCCGCCGAGGTCGACCGGCTCGCCCTGCACGAGGAGCAGCTCCTCGGCGATCTTGTCCTGGTTGGCGGCCAGCTCGCCGGCCACCTCCGCGAAGCGCTCGGCGAGCGTCGCGTCCTCGGTCTGGCCCGCGAGCTCCTGCGCCCAGTACAGCGCGAGGTAGAAGTGGCTGCCCCGGTTGTCGAGCTCGCCGCACTTGCGCGAGGGCGAGCGGCCGTCCTCGAGCAGGCGGCCGGTCGCGCGGTCGAGCGTCTCGCCGAGCAGCTTGGCCCGCGCGTTGTGCGTCTTCTCGGCGAGCATCTCCAGCGACACCGCGAGCGCGAGGAACTCCCCGAGCGAGTCCCAGCGCAGGTGGTTCTCCTTCAAGAGCTGCTGGACGTGCTTGGGCGCCGAGCCCCCGGCGCCGGTCTCGAACAGCCCGCCGCCGTTCATGAGCGGGACGATCGAGAGCATCTTCGCGCTCGTGCCGAGCTCCATGATCGGGAAGAGGTCCGTGAGGTAGTCGCGCAGGACGTTGCCGGTCACGGAGATCGTGTCCTCGCCGGCGCGGGCGCGGTCGAGCGTGAAGCGCGTCGCCTCGGCCACGGGCATGACCTCGATCTGCAGGCCGTCGGTCCCTGTGCCTGCGAAGCCGGTATCGAGCTCCTCGAGCGCGGGGCGGACCTTCTTCAGCAGCTCCGCGTCGTGCGGCCGCGTCTCGTCGAGCCAGAACACCGCGGGCGCGCCCGTCGCGCGGGCGCGGTCGACGGCGAGCGAGACCCAGTTCTGGACCGCCGCGTCCTTGGTCTGGCACATGCGCCAGATGTCGCCCGCTTCGACGTCGTGCTCGATCAGCGTCGCGCCCGCCCTCGTCGACGACCCGGACCGTGCCGGCGCAGGCCAGCTCGAACGTCTTGTCGTGCGAGCCGTACTCCTCCGCCTTCTGCGCCATGAGCCCGACGTTCGGCGTCGTCCCCATCGTCGCCGGATCGAACGCGCCGTGCTCGCGGCAGTGGTCGACGGTCTCGGCGTACAGCGCCGCGTACGAGGAGTCCGGGATGACGAACTTCGTGTCCTGAAGCTCGCCGGCCGCGTTCCACATCTGCCCCGACGAGCGGATGGCGGCGGGCATCGAGGCGTCGACGATGACGTCCGAGGGCGCGTGGAGGTTCGTGATGCCCTTGTCGGAGTCGACCATCGCGATCGACGGGCCGGCCGTCAGCGCGGCGTCGACGGCTTCGCGGGCCTCGGGGTGTGCGGCGAGGAGGCTGCCGAGGCCGTCGTTGGGGTTCGCGTCGAGCGGCGTCGTAGACCTCTCCCACGACCGCGCGCACGGCGTGGCCGAAGATGATCGGGTCGGAGACCTTCATCATCGTCGCCTTCAGGTGGACCGAGAAGAGGACGCCCTGCTGCTTGGCCTCGGCGACCTGCTCGGCGAGGAACGCGTCGAGCGCGGCGCGGCGCATGACCGCCGCGTCGAGGACCTCGCCCGCGAGCACCGGGATGCGCTCCTTGAGCACCGTGATCGTGCCGTCGGCGGCGACGTGCTCGATCCGCACCGCGCCGTCGTCCGCGACGGTCACGGACTTCTCGGTCGAGCGAAAGTCGCCGCCGGACATCGTCGAGACGTGCGACTCGCAGTCCTTCGACCAGGCGCCCATCCGGTGCGGGTGCTTGCGCGCGAAGGCCTTGACGGACGCCGGCGCGCGGCGGTCGGAGTTGCCCTCGCGCAGGACCGGGTTGACCGCCGAGCCCTTGACCGCGTCGTACTTCGCGCGCGCCGGGTCGGCGGGATCGGCCGGGTAGTCGGGGATCGCGTAGCCCTGCGACTGAAGCTCCGCGATCGCCGCCTTGATCTGCGGCAGCGACGCGCTGACGTTCGGCAGCTTGATGATGTTCGCCTCGGGCGTCTTGGCGAGCTCGCCGAGCTCCGCCAGCACGTCGGGCACCCGCTGCTCGGGCGTGAGCGAGTCGGGGAACTGGGCGAGGATCCGGCCGGCGAGCGAGATGTCGCGCAGCTCGACATCGACATCCGCGGCGGCGGCGAACGCCTGGACGATCGGCAGCAGGGAGTACGTGGCGAGCGCGGGAGCCTCGTCGGTGTGGGTGTAGATGATCTTCATGGGCGGGCCGACACGGTACCGGCGGAGGCCGCGCGCACGCCGCCGGCGAGGGTCCTCAGCGCCCTCGCGGACGCCGCGCGCACGCCGCCGGCGAGGGTTCTCGGCGCCCTCGCGGACGCCGCGCGCACGCCGCCGGCGAGGGTCCTCAGCGCCAGATCCGGCGGCGCTGGGTCTCCAGCGGTGCGACCGCGGAGGCTTGCGCCGCGAGGTCGCGGCCGCGGGCATCCGTGCCGTGGCAGTAGACGAGCTCGCCCTTGCCCAGCCACCTCCACCACGCGGCTGCGAACGTTTCGGCGCGCTCCTTGCGGCGCGCGAGGTCCGCGGGAACCGCGTGCCACGTCGTGCGGCGCAGCCACGGCACCGCAGACGTCGCGACCCGCCGCGAGACGACGTAGCGCGCGAGCCCGCCGCCGCCGAACAGCTCGTCGAGCGCCGCGCTCACCCGGCGGCTCACCTCGACGTCCGCATCGGGGAGGCTCACGCGCACCCAGCCCTCGGGCCGGACCGTGAACTGCATCGTCGCCGCGACGCCCGGCGCCAGCTCGCCGAGCGCGACGTACG
Organism: uncultured Actinomycetes bacterium; assembly: GCA_963766525.1. Classification (GTDB taxonomy): domain Bacteria; phylum Actinomycetota; class Thermoleophilia; order Solirubrobacterales; family Solirubrobacteraceae; genus CADCVQ01. The sequence continues at coordinate 27,718 of CAVYAX010000048.1, read as the reverse complement.
CCTCGCACACCGCGGCGGCCGCCCACTCGAGCGGCAGGTGCTCGGGATAGGCGCGCCGCGGCCGCAGCCAGCGCCCCCGTGGCGGGCGGACGGCGGCGAGCGTGGCCGGCGGCTGCGCCGCGGCCGTCGCGGCCCGGCGCGGGTTGCGCACGACGAGCACGTCGAGGTCGACGCCGCGATACGGCACGCCGATACTCCAGCGCGCGCGTGCCGCGTCGCGGTCGCCGGCGCGCTCCTGCTGCTCGATGTTGATCGCGACGAAGCGCGCCGCGTCCGGCGGCCCGTACGGCGAGAGCTCCGGATGCACGTGCGACGGCCCGGTCTCGATCGTGCCGTCCTCGCACGGCGCGTGCAGGTGGGCGTGGCGGCGCACGAAGCGCCCGTAGTCGGCGTGCCCGCGCCCGAGCGACGGCGCGACGCACACGACGTCCCAGTTGTTCGCGAGCTTCGCCGGGTCGGCCGGGTCCAGGCGCAGCGAGCGCCCGCGCATCTGGCGCACGGAGACGTCCGCGGCGACCGCGGTCATGTCGACGAGCACGTTCACGGGCGGACAGTCCCAGCCCTCGCCGAGCAGCCCGCGCGTCCCGACGAGCACGAGCGTCTCGCCCTCGGCGAGCAGCTCCGTGGCCCACGCGGTCCAGACCTGCGAGTCGAAGGCGGGGTCGTCGTGGCGCAGCACCATGAGGCCGTCCTCGGCGTCGCAGCGCAGTCCGCTCGCGAAGGCCGCGCGGAGGGATGCCATTGGCCGCGCCGCCGCGGGTGCCGCCTCCGCGCTCGCCTCGTCGCCCGCTGAGGCGAACCCCGCGCGGACGGACTCCTCTGGACCGCGCGACCGCGCCGCCTCCGCGCTGCTCGCCTCCTCTGCCGCCGCGGGGGCCGCGATGGCGGGGCCCCCTGCCGCGAGGCTCGCCATCCGCTCCTCCCACCAGTCCGCGTCGGCGGGCAGCACCGCGAACGTCTCGCCCGTCACCAGCGCGGGGCGCGCGCCGATCAACCGCTCGTCGGCGCCCATCGACGCCAGCAGGCCGCGCCCGCCGCCGGTCAGCGTCAGCGGCGAGTCCGCCGGCTGGCGCGGCGAGCGCTCGGAGTCGCACATGACGACCGCGCGGAGCCCCGGGCCGCGCGCGTCGTACTCGCAGGCCAGCACGTCGCACATCGCCAGCGGCTTGGCGGCCGAGCTCAGCAGCACGCGGTCGACCTCCCCGCCCGCCCGGCGGATGCCCTGCCGCGTCATCGCGAAGCCGAGGTCGCCGAGCGCGACCTGCAGCGCCTCGAGCCGGCGCGCGGCCTCGTCGCTGGCATCGGCGCGCAGGCACCGCAGCGCGTAGTCCTCGAGCAGCACGACCCAGTCGTCGATCGTCAGCGCGGCGCGGTGCTGCTCGCCATGCTGCGCGTCAGGCGGCGCCGGCACGCCGCGCGCATGCATCCAGCGCAGCCCGGCATCGGTCAGCCGCGGCTGGCGGCGCGCGAGCTCGGCCCACGACAGCGCCCCGCCGCCCGCGCCAAGCCGCTCGTGCAGGCGAGACGTCAGCCACACGTCGAGGCCGAGATGCTCGTCCGAAGCCGGAACGCAAGCGAGCTCCGACAGCGCGAGCTCGAAGCGGGCGTGGCGCTCGGCAAGCCACTCGTGCTCGGACTGCAACGGCGTGCAGAGCTGGACGAGCTCCTGGTAGGGCGCGAGAAAGCCCTCCCGCACGACCGCCGGCGTCGGCACGGAGAAGTCCTCGCTGTCGAGCAACCGGGCGTACAACGCGGCCTGCTCGGCGGTGACGTCGCGCGGGTTGGTGGCCGTCAGGCCGACGACGTGCGCCGGCGCGAGCTCGTCGAGCACGGCCTTCAGCAGCGCGCCCCACAGCGACAGCAGGTGATGGCACTCGTCGAGGACGACGACCCGCACGCCGGCGTCGCGCAACTCGGCCACCCGCGCCCGCGCGTTCGCCGACAGCAGCTGCGCCGCGGGCAGGTCCGGCAGCTTGCCGGCCGCGACGCGGCGCTTCATCCCCGCGACGAGGCGCGCGACGTCCCGGGCCCGGCGCTCGGCCGCCGCGCCCTCCCAGCTCGCCGCCTCGGCGAGCACCTCCTCCACCGGCTGCCCCGTGACGCCGGCGCGCTCGCGCGCCCACATGCCCTCGGCCGCCTCGCGCAGCATCCCCTCGGGATCGGAGGTCTGACACAGCGACTGGTAGGTCAGCGCAATCAGATCAGCGTCGGCAGCCCCGAACAGCGCCTGCTTCTCGGCCCACTGGCGCTGGATCGTCCGCGAGGGGCACAGCACGACCGCGGGCACGCCCAGCCGGCGCACGATCTCCAGCCCGACGATCGTCTTGCCCGACCCCGGCGGCGCGACGAGCAGCGTCTGATGACGCCCCGCCGCCCGGTCGGCTTCGAACGCGTCGAGGCAGTGCGACTGATACCCGCGCCACTGCCCCGTGAAGGACCAGCCCGCGAAGGCCACTTACGTGAGGAACGCGGCGTGCAGCGCCCGCACGGCGTCCTGCACGCGCTCGATCTCGATGACGCACGAGATCTTGATCGGCGACGTCGCGATCATCTGGATGTTGATCTGCTCGGAGCCGAGCGTCGAGAAGACCTGCGCGGCGACGCCCGACTGCGTCTTCATCCCCTCGCCGATGACGGACACCTTGCCGACGGACTCGTCGGTCGTGATGTCGATGCCGAGCTCCTCGGCGAGCGCGGCCAGGGACGTCAGGGCGTCGCGCAGGTCGGTGCGCGGGACCGTGAACGACATGTCCGCCCCCGCCCCCGCGGCGACCGGCTCGTTCTGGATGATCATGTCGATGTTGACGTTCGCGTCGGCCAGCGCCGAGGCGATCCGCCCCGCCATGCCCGGCGCGTTGGGGACGTGCTCGAGCGTCACACGCGACTCGTCGGTCGAGTGCGTCACGGCGGTGATCGCGGGCCGCGGCCCGGAGGCGTCATCGACGACGATCGTCCCCTCCGCGTCGCTGAAGCTCGACCGGCAGTGGATCTGCACGCCGTGGTTGCGGGCGTACTCGACCGAGCGCAGCTGGAGCACCCCGGCGCCGGACGCCGACATCTCGAGCATCTCCTCGAACGACACGACCGGCAGCTTGCGCGCGTCCGGCACGACCCGCGGATCGGCGCTGAACACCCCCGCCACGTCGGTGTAGATCTCGCAGACGTCCGCGCCGATTGCCGCCGCCAGCGCGACCGCGGTCGTGTCCGAGCCGCCGCGCCCCAGCGTCGTGACGTCCTTCGCGGTCGACACGCCCTGGAAGCCCGCGACGAGCACGATCGCGTCGTCGTCGAGGGCGTCACTGATCCTTTGGGCGCGCACGTCTAGGATCCGCGCCTTCGTGTGCGACGTGTCTGTCACGATCCCCGCCTGTGAGCCCGTCAGGGAGATCGCTCGATGCCCAAGGTCGTTGATCGCCATGGCGCACAGCGCACATGACTGCCGCTCGCCGGTCGACAGCAGCATGTCCATCTCGCGCGGGTCGGGCTGCTGCGAGATCTCGAAGGCTTCGGCGATGAGCGCGTCGGTCGTCTTGCCGCGCGCGGAGAGCACCGCGACGACGCGGTTGCCCGCCTCGCGCTTGGCCACGATGCGGTGCGCGGCGCGCTTGAGGCGCTCGGCGTCGGCGACGGACGTCCCGCCGAACTTCATGACCACGGTTCCGGGCATTTCGGCAGCGGAGGGTAGTCGGTCATGGAGGTGAAGCGGCTCGCAATCCTCGGCGCGGTCGTCGCGCTCGTGCTCGGCGGCGCTATCTGGTTCTTGTTTCTGCGCGGCGGCGACGACGCGCCGACCGTCGAAGCCGGGTCGCGCTTCGGCGAGGACAGCGGCAGCGGCTCCGGCGGCACGCTCATGGACACGCTGGCCCCACTGCTGGCGACCCGCGTGCGCTCGGTGCGCAGCGGCGGCTCGGATCCGGCGGCACCGTCGGCCGACCAGATCGCCCGCGCGCCGCAGGACGCGGTCGCAGGGCTGTTCCTCGTCGGCTTCAAGGGCACGAACCGCGAGGCCTCGTTCTTCCAGCGCCTGAAGGCCCGCCCCTACGCGGGCGTGCTGCTCACGAGCGAGAACTACAGAGAGCCGGGGCAGCTCTCGGCGCTCACGCTGTCGCTTCAGAACACGGCGCGCGCCGCGGGGCACCCCGCGCCGATCGTCGCCGCCGGGCAGGAAGGCGGCGAGTTCAGCGCCTTCCGCAACCTCGCGCCGCCCGCGCAGGTCGACGTCGGCAACGCCCGCAAGGGCACGCGCGACGTGGCGCTCGCGGCGGGCCGCCAGCTGCGCGCGCTCGGCGTCGGGATGACGCTCGCGCCCAACGCCGACATCGCGGTGGCCGGCGGGCCGGGGCAGGGTCGCGCGTTCTCCGACCAGGAGCCACGGGTCACGAGCGCCGTCAAGGTGTCGGTGTCCGCCTACCGGCAGTCGAAGGTCGTCGCGGCGCCGGGGCCGTTCCCCGGCGACGGCGCGGCCTCGCAGGACCCGTCCGAGGGGCCCGCGCCGGTCGGCCTGAGCATCGACGAGCTGCGCAACTCGGACATGAAGCCGTTCGCCGCGATCGCGACCGGCGAGCGCGCGGTGCCCGCGATCCAGATGTCCAACGCGATCTACGCGGCGTTCGACGCGGTGACGCCGGCGACGCTGCTGCCCGAGGCCGTCGACGAGCTGCGCGACCGCCTGGACTTCGAAGGCGCGATCATCTCGGCGGATCTCGTCGCGACGACCGCGACGACCGGCGGCAGCGTCGGCGAGGCGGCGATCGACGCGCTGAAGGCCGGCGTGGACATGCTCATCGTCCCCGGCGGGCGGACGCAGCAGGACGAGGCCTACCGCGCGGTCGTCGCCGCGGTGCGCGCCCGCACGCTCGACCCCGAGCGGATCGCCGACGCGCTCGCGCACATCGCCGACATCCGGGCACTGACGAAAGACTCGCGCGACCCGATCCGGCCGGGCGAGTAGCGGGTTTTGCCCGACCGGCTGCGCGCAGTCCGCAGGCAGCTCGGCGATCCGCTCCCGGAGGCGCTCGCGACGCTGTCCGACGACGAGCTCGCGGATCTCTCGGTCGCGATCGCCGACGCGCACCGCCAGCAGGCGCGCGCCCTCGACGACGCGATCGACCACACGCTGCGCTACCTGCCGTGGCCGGTGTCGGGGCTCGTGAAGCGGGTGCTCCTCGGATGAGCTTGGAGGGCCACGCCGAGGTCCTGAAGCTCGCGCGGCTGCTCGCCACGCCGCCGGAGCGCCTCGCCTACCTCGAGCGCCTCGCGCCGGCCGACGTCCGCGCTGTTCGCGAGAGCGCGACCGTGCTGCTCTACGAGGACGACCGGCGGCTGGGGCGCGTCGCGATCGCAAGCCGGATCCCGCCGGCGGCCGTGACGGCGTGGATCGCGCAGCACCTGTTCGGCGCGCTGCTGTGCGCGCGGGTCGCCGGGCTGCTGGACACGCGCCACGCGGTCGGCCTCGCGAAGCGCATGCCGCCGGAGTTCCTCGCCGACCTCGCGGTCCAGCTCGACCCGCGCCGTGCGCGCGACATCATCTTCGCCCTGCCGGCGGAGCTCATCGGCAAGGTCGCGGCGGTGATGGACCGCCACGACGAGCACATCGCGATGGGGCGCTTCGTCGGCCACATGACGGATGCGGCGCTGCACGCGTGCTTCGCGGTCATCGACGATCCGACGCTGCTGCGGATCTCCTACTTCGTCGAGGAGAAGGACCAGCTCGACCACGTCGTCGGCCTGCTGGACGTCGAGCGCGTGCGCGGCGCGATCCGCTCGGCGACCGAGGAGGACCTGTGGCCGCAGGCGCTGGACCTGCTGACGCGCGTCACGCCGGCGCGAGCGGGCTGGCTCGGCGACCTCGCCGCTGAGGAGGACGACTACGTGCTCGAAGGGATGGTCGCGGCGGCCCAGCGCGACGGGCTCTGGGACGTCGTGCTGCCGGTGACCCGCGAGATGAGCGAGGCGAGCCGCGCACGCTTCGCGCAGCTCCCCGCGCTGCACGAGCCCGACGTGCTCGTCGCGGTCATCGACGCGGCCTTCGCGTGCGACCTGCTGCAGGACCTCCTCCCGCTCGCCAAGCTGCTGCCGGAGGACGCGCGCCAGATCGTCGCCGCGCGCGTCCCGGAGCTCCTCGACCTCTAGCCCTTTTCTCGTCGGGGGACTTGGTTCGCGCCGCTCGGCGCGCGGGTACCCGCTATCGGAACCGCACCCTGACACGGAGGTTCTTCCGATGGAGCCCGGCGTCATCATCGCCATCGTCATCGTCGCCCTGATCGTCGTGGCCGTCCTCGTGACCCTGCCTCGCATGCGCGAGCGAGGGCGCCTGCGCCGGCAGGAGCGCGAGCTCGACCAGCGACGCAAGCAGGTGTCCGCCGAGCACCGCGAAGAGGCAGAGGTTCGCGAGCAGCGTGCCGACGAGGCCGAGCGCCGTGCCCGCATCGCCGAGCAGGAGGCCCGCCGCGACCGCGCCGAGGCGCAGCTGCACGAGGAGCGCGCCGCGCTCCACGAGGAAGGCTTGGCCGACCACGAGCTCGTCGACGACCACGAGCGCGACCGGTTCGCGGGCACATCCGCGGTGGCCGACGAGGAGCGCCGCGACCGCTGATCAGAGGCGGCGGCGGCCCGAGAAGGCCTTGCCGAGCGTGACCTCGTCGGCGTACTCGAGGTCGCCGCCGACGGGCAGGCCGCTGGCGAGGCGCGTCACGACGATGTCGGGCGCGCGCGCGCGGATCGCGTCCGCGATGTGCAGCGCGGTCGCCTCGCCGGTCGTCGTGGGGTTCGTGGCCAACACGACCTCGGTGATGGGCTGGTCGGGGTCGGTGACGCGGCGGTAGAGCTCGGCGATCTTCAGGTCGCCGGGGTCGACGCCGTCGATCGGCGACAGCGCGCCGCCGAGGACGTGGTAGCGCCCGCGGTACTCGTGCGTGCGCTCGACCGGGATCACGTCGCCCGCCTCCTCGACGACGCAGATGAGGCTCGGGTCGCGGCGCGTGTCCTCGCAGATCCGGCAGCGCGGCGCGTCGGCGAGGTTGAAGCAGACCTCGCACAGGCCGATCTTGTCCTTGACCTCGCGGATCGACTCCGCGAGCGACGTCGCGTCCTCGGCGGAGGCGCGCAGGATGTGAAACGCCAGCCGCTGCGCCGTGCGGGCGCCGATGCCGGGCAGCTTGCCGAGCTCGGTGATGAGGCGCTGGATCGGCGGGGCGTACAAGCGGTGGCCTAGAACCCCAGGCCGGGGGGCAGGCCCATGCCGCCGAGGTCCAGGCCGCCGGTGAGCCCGCCCATCTTCGTGGCGGCCATCTCCTGGGCTTGGCGGATCGCCTCGTTGACGGCGGCGAGCACCATGTCTTGGAGCAGCTCCGGATCCTCCGGGTCGATCGCGTCGGGGTCGATCGTGATGTCCTTGAGGACGAGGTCGCCGCTGATCGTCACGGTCACCATGCCGCCGCCCGCGGACGACGTGACCGTCTCGGCGGCGAGCTGCTCCTGCGCGGCCATCATGTCCTTCTGCATCTTCTGAACCTGCTTCATCATCTGGTTCATGTTCGGCTGCTGGGGCATTCAGGTCGTCTCGCTCTCGCTCGGTGGGGGTCCAGGGGGGTCGGGGTCCGGGATGATCTCCTCGGCGTCGAACTCTGACACCAAGCGGCGTACCCACTCGTCGTCGGTCGGCGGCGGGTCCGCCACGGGCTGCTCGGCTCCGGCCGGTGACGCGTCCGCGAGCACGTAGGCGATCTGGGCCTTCGCGCCGGTGACGTTGCGCACCGCCAGCGCGACGCACTGGCGGTAGCCGTCGTCGTCGGCCTTGCGGCGGTGGAAGTCGTCGCTCGGCGGGAAGGCGACCGTCACCTGCGTGCCGTCGACGGCGATCGGGGTCGTGTCGGCGAGCAGCGCTGCGCACAGCGCGTTCTCGGACCTGACGGCCTCGATCACGGCGGGCCAGACGGCGCGCAGGCCGTCGAGCTCGAGCGCGGGACCGGCGCCTTGCGGCGTCGCGACAGCGAAGGCGTGCGTCCCGCCGTTGCCGTGCAGCGCGGCGAGATCCTCGTTGGACGGCGCTGCCGGCCCGGGCGGCGGAGGCTCGCTCGGCGGTCGTGGCGCCTCGGGCGCAGGGCCGGGAGGGGGCGCGGGCGACTCCGGCCCCGGCGCGGGCTCGCTCGGAGGCATCGGCGACTCGCCCCGCGAAGGCTCCCCGCCTCGCGCACCCTCCGCGCCGCGCGCAACCTCCGCGCCCCGCACAACCTCCGCGCCCCGCGCACCCTCCGCGCCGCGCGCAACCTCCGCGCCCCGCGCACCCTCCGCGCCCCGCGCACCCTCCGCGCCGCGCGAAGCGGCCTCGCCGGGCTCGGCCGCCGAGGCGGCCCGGGCGGGCGCGGCGGACGGCAGCCTCCGCTCGGGCGACGTCGCCGCGGCGAGCGCCGCTTCGAGGCGCTCGATGCGCTGGTTCAGGGCCTGCGCGGACGGGTCGACGCTCGGCGAGGCCGCCTTCACGAGCGCCAGCTCGAGCTGGGTGCGGGCGTCCGAGCCGTTCTTCGTGGCCTCCATGGCCGCGGCCAACAGGTCGATCAGCCGCGCGACCGCCGCCGCGCCGACGCGGCCCGCCTGCTCGGCCAGCCGGGCGTCCCGCTCGGGCGTGATCGCGAGCTCGGCCGGCACCTCGCCAAGCGTCTGAACGACCATCAGATCGCGCGCGTGCGCCTCGAGATCGCGGACGAAGCCGAGCGCGTCGCGACCCGTATCGGTCAGCCGCGCCGCGGCGAGCAGCGCGCTCCGCGGATCCGACGCGGCGATCGCGTCCAGCGACGCGAACAGCAGGTCGGCGTCGGCGACGCCGAGCACCGCCAGCACGTCTTCCGTCGCGATCTCGGAGCCCGCATAGGTGACGAGCTGCTCCAGCGTGCCCAGCGCGTCGCGAAAGGACCCGGTCGCGTGGCGCGCCAGCAACGCGATCGCGTCCGCGGGCATCGAGATCGACTCGATCGCGGCAACCCGCCGCACCACCGACGCGAGCTGCTCGACCGTCGGCCGCGCGAAGTCGAAGCGATGGCAGCGGTCGACGACCGTCGGCAGGACCTTCGCCGCCTCGGTCGTCGCGAGCACGAAGACCGTGTTCGGCGGCGGCTCCTCCAGCGTCTTGAGGAACGCGTTCCACGCCTGCGTCGAGAGCATGTGCGCCTCGTCGAGGATGTAGACCTTGTGGCGCCCGGAGACCGGCGCGTAGACGACGCTCTCGCGCAGGTCGCGGATGTCGTCGACGGAGTTGTTGGACGCCGCGTCCATCTCGATGACGTCCAGCGAGGTCGCGGAGGCGATCGAGACGCACGAGTCGCAGGCCCCGCACGGCTTCACCGTGGGCCCTTGCTCGCAGTTCAGGCAGGCCGCGAGGATCTTCGCCATCGACGTCTTGCCGGTGCCGCGCGAGCCGACGAACAGGTACGCGTGGTGGACCTTGCCTTGCTCGACGGCGTTGCGCAGCGTCCGCACGACGTGCTCCTGGCCGACGACCTCGTCGAACGACCGCGGGCGGTGGCGGCGGTAGAGCGAAGGGGCCTGGGGCACCCGTCGAGGATAGCTTCGCGAGCCCCCGGCGATACGGTCCACCGCGATGGCTCGCATCCGCTTCGCGGCCGCAGTGCTCCTGGGTGCCGTGGCGCTCAGGTTGCTCACGCACAACGGGCTCGTCAACTACGACACGCTGTACACGCTCGTGTGGGGTCGCGAGCTCGCGCACGGCACGCTGCCGGACCTCAACGTCACGATCGCGCCGACGCCGCACCCGCTCGCGACGCTCGGCGCGGTGCTCGTCTCGCCGCTCAGCTCGCTCGAGATCGACGGTCTCCACGGGGAGCTCGCGGCCACCGCCGCGGTCGCGCTCGCGTTCGTGTCGCTGGCACTCCTGGGCTGGATCGTGTTCGTGCTCGGCCGCGAGTGGTTCAACGCCGCGGCGGGGTTCGTCGCCGCGGCGATCGTCCTCACGCGCGTGCCGGTGCTCGACTTCGGGGCGCGCGCGTACGTCGACATCCCGTACCTCGTGCTCGTCCTGGGCGCGCTGCTGGTCGAGACGCGCCGGCCGCGAGCCGGCCCGCCGGTGCTGGCGCTGCTCGCGCTCGCGGGGCTCCTCAGGCCCGAGGCCTGGCTGTTCAGCTTCGCCTACCTCGCGTGGCTGCTCGCGCCGGGGCTGCGCGCGGCGCGCGGCGAAGGCCCCGGGCCGGCGCGCGGCGCGGCGCGCGGCGGCGACGCCGGGCCGAAGCGCTCGGCCGCCTGGCGCGACGCCGCTCCGCTGCTGGCCCTCGCAGCGGCCGGGCCGCTGCTGTGGTGCCTGCACGACCTCCTGCTCACCGGCGACCCGCTGCACTCGCTCACCGGCACGCGCGACAACGCGACGCTGCTCGGGCGCGTCACGGGCCTCGACGACGTCCCGCTGACGCTGCCGCGACGGCTCGGCGAGATCCTGCGCGAGCCCGTGCTGCTGGCCGCGGCGGGCGGCGGGGCGCTGGCGTTCCTGTGGCACCGCGACCGGCGCACGCGCCTCGCCGTCGCCGCCGGCGCGCTCGCGGTGCTCGCGTTCTGCGTGCTCGCGGCCGCCGGCCTGCCGATCATCACCCGCTACCTGCTGCTGACCGCCACCCTCCTGGCGATCTTCGCCGGCGCCGGCGTCTTCGGCTGGCGCGACCTCCCGGGCGGCGCGCAGCGGACGTGGTGGGCGCGCTTCGGGGCGCTCGCCCTGGTGCTCCTGCTGCTCTACGTCCCGAGCCAGGCCGCGCGCATCGACCGCCTCGGCGACGCGCTGCAGCGCCAGGAGTCCATCCAGGGCGACCTTGCGGCCGTCGTGCGCGACGGCGTGCCGTGCGAGCCCGTCGCGGTGCCCAACCGCCGCCCGATCCCGCTGCTCGCGCTGTGGCTGAAGCTCGATCCGCGCGAGATCGCCGACGCGCAGGCCGGCCTGCCGGCACGCGGGACGTACCTCGTGCCGCGCACCCCGAAGGTCGCGAGCGACTACATCCTCGACCGTCGCGACCGCGACCGCCAGGTAGCGCCACCCCCGGGCGGCTTTCGTACCGTTGAGTCGAACGCCTCGTGGCTCGCCGCGTCTCGCTGTTGAGGGACACTCCGAGCAAGCCGATCTCCATGCGCACGCGCCTTCGCCTCTCCCCGACCCTCGCCGCCGCCGTGCTCTGCTCGGTGCTGTTCTCGGCCGGAGCCGCCGACGCGAAGCCCGCACCGCCGGCCGCGAACGAGAAGATCGTCGGCGGAACACTCGCGACGCGCGCCTGGCCGGCCCAGGGCTACCTGCGACTCGTGGCGTCGAGCGGCGCCTACGTGTGCGGCGGCACGCTCGTCAGCGGCCGCTGGTTCCTCACCGCTGGGCACTGCGCGACGAACGACAACGGGGCGGTCCTCGCCCCCAGCGCCTTCACGATCTCGCTCGGCAAGGCCGATCTCAGCGACTTCGCCTCGACGGACCGCTACACGGTCGGCACGGTCATCCGCCACGCGTCCTACGACGAGAGCCCGGATCCGACCTTCGACGTCGCGCTCTTGCGCGTCTCGTCGGCAACGCCCCCGCCGCAGGAGCCGCTCGGGATCGTGAGCGCGAGCGAGACCGCGCTGTGGGCGCCGGGCGTGACCGCGACCGTCATCGGCTGGGGAACCACGTGCTCCGGCTGCGCGACGAGCACGCTGCTGCGCGAGGCGACGGTGCCGATGGTCAGCGACGCGACCTGCGGCTCGCTGCTGTCCTACGGGCTGGCGTTCAGCGCCGCGACGATGGTGTGCGCCGGCACCGCCGACCGGGACACGTGCCAGGGCGACTCCGGCGGCCCGCTGATGGTGCCGCGCCAGGGCGATTTCGCGGTTGCCGGCATCACGTCGTGGGGCTACGGCTGCGCCGACGCGCAGTACCCCGGCGTCTACACCCGGATCGGAGCCGCGGCTCTGAACCAGTGGATCCGCGACCGCATCCCGACGGCGGCGATCGCGATCTCGCCCGCGAGCCCACAGCCCGGCGAGACCGTCCAGCTCACCGCCACGGACGCCAAGCCGGCCAGCCAGAGCGCGACCGCGACCTACAGCTGGGACCTCGACGGCGACTGCGCCTTCGACGACGCCACCGGCGCGACCGCGAGCATCCCGTCCGGCGCCGCAGGGCTCGTACTTCGTGCGCGTCGAGGCGGCGTATCCGGACGGCGATCGCGCGCTGGCCCGCGAGCTCGTGACCGTCGGCAGCCCGCCGGCGCCGCAGGCACCGGCTCCCTGCGTGCCGCCGTCGCCGCCCCCTCCGCCTCCGCCGCCACCGCCTCCGCCACCGCCCGTCGCGCCTCCGCCGCCGGCGCCGCCCGTCGCGCCGCAGCCGCCGCCGGCGATCGTCGCGCCGCCACGGGTCGTCGTCCCGCCGCCCCCGCCCGCGCAGCAGCCGCTGGCCCGGATCGTCGGCTTGCCGCGCAGCGTCCGGATCGCCAGCCTGCTCGACCGCCGCGCGAGGGTCCGCGTCGCTTGCACGGCGGCGTGCAGCATCGTGGCCAGGCTGCGCCTGAGCGGTGCCGCCGCGCGCATGGCCGGCCTGAGCGCGGGCCGCGGCGTCGTCATCGCGACCGGCGGCGCGCGGTTCGCGACGGCCAGGACCGCGAACGTGACGATGACGCTCTCACGACCGACCGCGATCCGGCTGCGCAGGGTGCGCGCCGGCACGCTGACGGTGGACGTCGTCGTGACCGCCGGCAAGGTCCGCCAGGAGTTCGGGCCCACGCAGGCGATCAGGCGCTGAGCGCCGGGCCGCCGAGGGCGCCGCGCGCGGCCCTCCGCGCGGCGCCGCAGCGCCCCCGGAAGGCGCGCTGCGGCGCGAAGAAAGTGGACCGTGCACCCTCAATCGAGACACGTCCCCCGGGCGCTTTCGTCTGCGATGGCTCCGGCTCGGGTGCTCCCGCTGCGCATGTCGGTGACCGCTTAAGGCTGCTTCCTTCCGGACCTGACCTGATTCACAGGCCGACACCGCGCGGGACCCGGGCCATCAGCACCACCGCAGGCGGGCTGACCCCGAAGGCCGCGCCCCTCGAGAGGGGATTCGGCCTCGCTATAGCGGATTACGAGCGACAGGGCACCGCTGACTCCCCGCCTAGCACGGTCCGCCGTCGAGTCTAGAGCTTCGACTGCCCGCGGGAGACGACCCAATAGGGTGCCGGACTCGTGGACCGCAAGATCCTCCTCTGGAGCCTGGCGCTCTTCTTCGGCTGCTCGATCCTGTTTCGGGCGATCGCCACGCTGGCCGACGGCAGCCCGCCGGGCGTCTCGATCGGGATCCAGGCGGCCGTGATGGTCGTCATCGTCGGCGTGATCGTGCTGGTCAGCCGCCGCCGCTCGAAATAATCGCTTGACAACAGGTAGTGAGTGAGTGCATACTCACACCTGCCCATGGCCCCCTCACAGACACCGACCCGTACCCTCTCCACCGCCGACGAGCGGCGCGAGACGATCCTCCAGGCCGCCGAGCGCGTTTTCGCCGCCCGCGGCCTGCACGGCACGCCGACGCTCGAGATCGCGAAGGCCGCCGGCATCTCGCAGGCCTACCTCTTCCGCCTCTTCCCGACCAAGACCGAGCTCTTCGCCGCGCTCACGCAGCGCTGCAACGATCGCATCTACGAGACGTTCGCCGCCGCCGCGGCGGACGCCAAGGCCGCCGGCGAAGACGTGCTCGGCGCGATGGGCTGCGCCTACGTCGGCTTGCTCGCGGATCGCAACCTCCTGCTCAACCAGCTGCACTCCCACGCGGCCAGCGACGATCCCGCGATCCGCGACCAGATGCGCGCGTGCTTCGCGCGCCTCGTCGAGCTCGTGGAGCGCGAGTCGGGCGCCGACCCCGACCAGGTCCGCGTCTTCTTCGCCCACGGGATGCTGCTGAACGTCCTCGCGTCGATGGGCGCCGAGGACGTCGATGCGCACTGGGCGAAGGTCCTGCTCGGCCCGAAGACCATCGACTGCAGCTGAGCTCTCTTTTTTGACCTTCGACTGAGTGACCGGTCACACAATGCGAAAGGACGACTCCATGCCACGTTCCGCCTCCACCTCGCCGCGCAGCGGCTGGACCCTCGCGATCGTCTCGATCGCGCTCTTCATGACCGCGCTCGACAACCTCGTCGTCGGCGTCGCGCTGCCGTCGATCCGCGTCGACCTCGGTGGTTCGATCGAGTCGCTCGAGTGGACGGTCAACGCCTACACGCTCGCCTTCGCGGTCCTGCTGATCACCGGAGCCGCGCTGGGCGACCGCTTCGGGCGCAAGCGAATGTTCGTCGTCGGCCTGAGCATCTTCACCGGCGCCAGCGCCATGGCCGCGCTCGCTCCGACCATCGAGACGCTCATCGCCGCGCGCGCCGTACAGGGCCTCGGCGCGGCGATCGTCCTGCCGCTGACGCTGACGCTGCTGTCCGAGGCGTTCGCGGTGGAGAAGCGCGGCATGGCGCTCGGGATCTGGGCGGGCGTCAGCGGCCTCGGCGTCGCGCTCGGGCCGTTCGTCGGCGGCGCGGTTGTCGAGGGCATCGATTGGCAGTGGATCTTCTGGCTCAACGTCCCGATCGGGCTCGTGCTGCTGCCGCTCGCCGCGCGCCGGCTGACCGAGTCGCACGGCCCGGCGAGCCGCCTCGACCTGCCCGGCCTCGCGCTGGCGGGCACCGGCCTCTTCGGCCTGACGTTCGGCATCGTCCGCGCGACGGAGCTCGGCTGGACGTCGACGACCGTGCTCGTCTCGATCATCGGCGGCGTCGCGCTGATCCTCGCGTTCATCGCGTGGGAGCTGCGAGCCCCGGCCCCGATGCTGCCGATGCGCTTCTTCCGCTCGCGCGGCTTCGCGGCCTCCAACGGCGTCTCGTTCGCGATGTTCTTCGGCGTCTTCGGCGCGATCTTCCTCCTGTCGCAGTTCTTCCAGACCGCGCAGGGCTACGGCCCGTTCGAGGCCGGGCTGCGGACGCTGCCGTGGACCGCGATGCCGATGCTCGTCGCGCCGATCGCGGGCTTGCTGAGCGACCGCATCGGCGCGCGGCCGTTGATGGTCGCGGGGCTCGCGCTGCAGGCCGTCGCGATGGCGTGGCTGGCCGTCGTGTCCTCGCCCGACGTCGCCTACTCGAGCCTCGTCGGCCCGTTCATCATCGCCGGCACCGGCATGGCGCTCGTCTTCGCGCCGTCGGCGAACGCCGTCCTGTCGAGCGTGCGTCCCCGGGAAGCGGGCCAGGCGTCGGGCGCGACGAACGCGATCCGGGAGCTGGGTGGCGTGATGGGCGTCGCCGTGCTCGCGTCGGTGTTCAGCGCGAACGGCTCGTACGCCTCGCCGCAGGCGTTCAGCGACGGCGTCGTGGCGGCGCTCCCGATCGCGGCCGTCGTGCTGGCCCTGGGCGCGCTCCTCGCGTTGTTCGTGCCGGGCAAGCCGCGGCGCGTCGCGGCGCCGGCACCCGCCGCCGTGCGCGGCGAGGTCGTGGCCGAGCCGGCGGCCGCGTAGGAGCCCGCCTCACCCGACGAGCGAAGCGAAGCGCGCCGCGTCGACGTTCGCGCCCGACAGCACGACGCCGACGCGGCTGCCGACCTCGTGCAGCCCGCCCGCCAGCAGCGCGGCGAGCGCGCTCGCGCCGCTGGGCTCGGCGACGACCTTGACCCGCTCGAACAGCAGGCGCATCGCGGCGACGATCTGCTCGTCGGTGACGGTCACGACGTCGTCGACGAGCGCGTCGATCACGGGCCAGGTCAGCGCGCCGGGCGTGGGCAGCTGCTGACCGTCCGCGATCGTCTTGCCGACGACGACCCGTTCGCGGCGACCGGAGGCCTTCGAGCGGGTGACGTCGTCGGAGGCGAGCGGCTCGACGCCGACGACGCGCGTCGCCGGGGACAGCCCCTTGACGACGGTGGCGCAGCCGGAGATCAGCCCGCCGCCGCCGACGGGCACGAGCAGCAGGTCGAGGTCGCCGGCGTCCTCGAGCAGCTCGAGCGCGGTCGTGCCGGCGCCGGCCATGACGAGCGGGTCGTCGTAAGGGTGGACGACGTGCAACCCCTCGCGGGCGGAGATCTCGGCGAGCAGCAGCTCGCGATCGTCGGCGTAGCGGTCGTACTCGACGACCCGCGCGCCGTAGCCCTCGGTCGCCGCGCGCTTGCCGGCGGGCGCGTCGCGGGGCATGAGGATCGTGGCGGTCGTCCCGCAGAGGCGCGCGGCGAGCGCGACGGCCTGGGCGTGGTTGCCCGACGATGCCGCGAGCACGCCGCCGTCGAGGGCGGCTTCGTCCAGCGACGAGACGGCGTTGTACGCGCCGCGGAACTTGAACGCGCCGGCGCGCTGGAGGCCCTCGGCCTTGAGGTGGACGGTCGCGGCGACGCGCGCGTCGAGCGTCGCCGACGTCAGCACCGGCGTGCGGTGCGCCACGCCGCGCAGGCGATCGGCCGCGCGGCGGACGTCTTCGAGCGTGAGGCGAGCGGGGGGCACCGCGGCAGTATGGCGATCGAACCTGGCCGCCCGGGGAGTCTGCGTTGACATGGGTGGCACGCGGGTGGTGGGATGGCCTCAATGGCCGAGCGCGATCCCTTCGGGCGCAGTCCGGACGAGAACCCGCTTGCGGGGCTCGGCTCGCTGAGCGACGGGTCCACGGGCCAGGCGGCGGAGCCGGTGGTCGTGGCGGACTGGTCCGGGAGCGAGCCCACGGCGCCTGCCCGGCCCGCGCCGCGGCAGGAGCGGCCCACCGCGAAGGAGCAGGTCGCGCAGCACATGGCCGCGATGTCCGCGGCGGCTGGCGCCGCGAAGCCGCCGAAGACCGGGTACCCGGCGGTCGACCAGTCGCTGGCCGAGGTCATCCGCCAGGCCGAGGCGATGAGCGGCGCGAAGGTCGTGCAGTCGGTGCAGGTCGTAGGGCGGGTCGTGAAGCTCGTCGTCTTCCTCGTCGTGCTCGGCGTGCTCGCGAGCGTCGCGTATCCGCTGATCGACGCCGGCAAGGACGTCCGCGACGCGATCGGGGACCTGCCGTCGCCGCAAGAGATCACGCCGCCGGGCTCGTCGGGCGAAGAGCAGGGCTCCTCCTCGCCGGACACGCCGCCGACCGGGCTGCGCTCGAACTCGATGCTCACGCGGCGCAACTTCGACCGCGCGCTCGATCGGCTGAGCACGAGCGGGCTGGGGCGGCTGCGCACGCTGGCAATCCGGCCCGAGCGCATCGACGCGCAGCTGTTGACCAAGGGCGGCAGCCTGCGATCCGTGCAGATCCGCTTCGACGAGCCGAACATCAATGACTTCGGCGCCAGCGGCGGAGGCTTCTCGCACCTCGAGACGATCCTCTTCTCGAAGATCGACCGCGGCGCGCCGGCCCGGCTCGCCCGCAGCGCCGCGGGACGCGCCAAGCGGCCGGTCTCGCAGGTCGACTACGTCACGATCCACGCAAGTCAGGGCCAAGTCACCTTGGGGGCGTACCTCAAGGCGGGCGGCGGGATCTACCTCGCCAACTCGCGCGGACGCATCACGCGCCGCATCAGCTGAGCGCCGTTTGCGCCGGGGCGCTCAAGCGCCTACAGTAAGCGGGGTATGGCACGACTCCTCCACCCGTCCGTCAGCAGCGCCACGACTGCCTAGGCAGGCGCCGGGCCCCCCGCCCGCCCGCCTGTTCGCAACCGTGCCCCTGACGACGACGTGGAGGACCCTCTGATGCAAGTCACACCCGCTGGCCTCGGCCGGCGACCCGATCTCGACGCCGAGCTCGAGCAGCTCGGCGATCCTCGCTTGACCCCCGGACGCGTCCTGGCGCAGCATCGCTCGCGCTGGCTCGTGTCCGGATTGGACGGCGGCCCGCCGCGGCTTGTGCCCGCGCGCGGCCGGCTGCGTTCGACGGAAGCGCCCACCACCGGCGACTGGGTGGCGATCGACGCCGACGGCGCGATCGCGTTCGTTCTGGAGCGGCGCGGCACGGTGGTGCGCCGCGCGGCGGGCGCGTCGTTCGCCTCGCAGGTGCTTGCCGCGAACGTCGACCTCGTGCTGGTCGTCGAGCCGCTGCCGGACCCCGAGGTGCGCCGGTCGGAGCGGCTCGTGGCGCTGGCGCTCGCTGGCGGCGTGCCGGCTGCTTTGGCGCTCACGAAGGCCGACCTCGACCCGGCGGCGACTGCGGTCGCGCGGGCGATCGGCGGACGCCTCGGCCTCGCGGACGCGCTCGCCGTGAGCGTGCACGACGAGGACTCCGTGGCGGCGGTCGCGTCGCTGTTCGCGCCGGACACGACGACCGTGCTGCTGGGGCCGTCGGGCGCCGGCAAGTCGACGCTGGTGAACGCGCTGCTCGGCGAGGAGCGCCAGGCGGTGGGCGCGATCCGCGAGCACGACGGCCGCGGGCGGCACACGACGGTGACGCGCGAGCTCATGACGCTGCCCGGCGGGGCGCTGCTGATCGACACGCCGGGTATCCGCGAGGCCGGCCTGTGGGACGGCACCGGCGGCGCCTTCGCCGACATCGAAGCGCTGGCGCTGGCGTGTCGCTTCAGCGACTGCGGGCATACGACCGAGCCGGGCTGCGCGGTGGCCGGGGTCGCGGACTCCGACCGCGTCGAGGCATGGCGCAAGCTCGAGCGCGAGCAGGCGTGGCTCGAGGATCGCCGCAAGGCGGCGCACGACCGCGAGCAGCTCGGGCGCAAGTACACCCGGGCGCAGCGCGCGGCGCGGCGGGCCAAGAGCCGCGAGGACTGACTACGGGCGCGCCGGGCCTCCTGGCCCGGCGCCTCCTCAACGCCCCTGCGCGCCGTGCAGGAGGTCGAGGCAGACGACGCAGTACGGCCACGGCGGGTTCCAGGGCCAGCCCGTGACGTCCTTGCCGCACAGCGCGGTGTCGGGATCCTCCTCGGTCACGATGTGGCAGATCTCCTCACCGTCGTGCGACGGCCCGTCGACGCGGCGCGGCTCTTTGACGGTGCTCGGCATGCGCTACGCGACAGGGTGCCACGCGACCGCACGACGCGCCAGCCACGGTCTCGTAGAATCCTCGCCCCCTGGGGCGCGTAGCTCAGTGGGAGAGCGCTCGCTTCACACGCGAGAGGTCGCAGGTTCGAAACCCGCCGCGCCCATGACGAAGAAGTAGCTGGAAAGAAGCCTGATTGCCGAACCGGCGATCAGGCTGTGCCAGCGCCCCATCCAGACCCGTTGTCCCTTTCCTTGTCCTAAACCACATGTCGAGAAGTCTAATCTCGCCTCGGACGGCTGGATCGTGCGCTTCGTCAGGGGCCTCATGCGAACGACGAAACGGGGCGCCGCGGCGACGGGCTGCCGACGCTGCGGCCGACCGAGCGCGGACACGATCTTCTACGTGCGTGCTCGTCGAGCATCACGAGCGACCGTCCGCCGCCACCTGAGTAGCGCCACCGCCAACCCGAGCATCACGCCCCAGCCGCCTCAGCGGGCTCTCGCGCGTGCCACGCGGCGCGGCGCCCCACTCATGTTCATGCGCCACTGCATCAACGGCGGGGAGACACCCATGAGCACCGCAGCCTCCGCGACCTCCATGCCATCGCGGCAGCAGGACATGCAGAAGTCGTCGGTGACGAGCAGGACGCCGCCGAGCCACTTCGCCTCGTCCTCCTGAACCTCGTCGTAGTGCGGCGGGTGGCCGTCAAGCGCAGGATGGGGCTGGTGTAGTAGCAGCGCGTGAGCGATCTCGTGCGCGATGTCCGCGCGCTGGCGAGTCGGGGCGTGCCCGTCGTTGTAGATGATCACCCGGTGCAAGCCCTGGCAGGCGATCATCGCCGAGAACGCGCCCGTCTCCGTCACCGACAGGTACTCGACGGGCAACGGAATCTCGGAGTACGAGCTCAACGCCCAGACGGGAATGCACAAGTGTTCGGCCAGCGCCCAAGGGTCCAGTGCGCCTAGCGGCGTCAGGCCGAGCTCGCCGCGCACCTCCGCGGCGATCTCTCGTGCCTCCGTCTTGAAACCGTGACGCACCGATAGTCCTCATCGCGGGCGTTGCAGCCGCGCGTACGTCGCTTTGACGAGCTCGTCGAGGGCAGTGGCTGCGTCGGATGAAAGGTTCGGGTCGCGGCGAAGCAGCAGCGAGATGGCGCTCAGCGGAGACGGCTGCTCGTCGTCGGTGCGTCGTCGAAAGAAGTCCTCGGGGTCCAAACCCGCCCAGGAGGTCAGTGCGGCGAAAGAATCAACGTCGGGCCGACGACCCTGCCCGATACGAGTCAGCGTGGACGCGCTGACGCCGGCTTGGCCGGCGACAGCCTTCCAATGCATCTTGCGGCTGATGCGCTCCGCATCGAGCGCCGCGAAGAACGTCTCATGATCGAACGAGCGATCACGCTCCATGCCGGCTGTCTCCTCTCTGGTGTCCTGCTGGCCCCGATGGCAGTATGTCCTGCGAGTCGGCGTCCTGCGCCCACTGCACCCGACCGTCGCGCAACCAAAAGTGACAGCGCCGCCCGCCCGAGACGCAGTCGACGGATGGACGCAGGCTCGCTCGACCCTCATCGACCTCAAGGCGCCAACTGGGGCGCAGCGCCGCCGACACGTTGACGGCAATCGCGTGCGCGTGCCCGCACGGGCACGTGAACACAACCCACTTCGCACCCGCCGCGTGCCCGACGACGACGACGGTGCGCCGGGGTGGCAGTTCAGGAACATCGCTGCGGCTGGGAACATAGGTCAGGTTCGGATAGCGCGGAGACGTCCAGCGGCGCCGGCGCCACCAGTCGATCAGCCGGTCGTTCACGTCTTCCATGCCCTCTGGCCGAGGAACGCGGGCTGATCGCCCAAGCCCCACCGACCAGGCTCAGCGCAGAAATGCCCCGGCTTCGGCACGGCGTGTCTGCCCTTCATCTTGCGGTCGGCGATCCGCACATGCAGCTCGCCGGCGATGTCGTCGGCGCCGAAGCCGAACAGCCGCTCAAGCAGATCCGCGACGCCCCAAGCGGCAACCATCGTGGTGTACGCGATCACGGACGGGTCCGGCTCGCCCAGGCCCTGGGCGTACCCCTCGCCAGCCAAGCGCGCGCGCTCATCCGGCTCGTAGCCCTCATCGCGAACGCGGGCAGGGTCCACGACGCCCCGGCACAACAAGCATGGCTCTCCGGGCCCCACGTACGTGACGCGGCCGGTGATGCTGCGGATGCGCTCCCGCGGAGCGTCGATCGCGACGCCGAGATCGACGACCGCGATGAGGTAGTAGAAGGCCAGCAGCGAGAGGTTCAGTCGCCCGATGTGATCGTCGGTGCATCCGAAGATGACATCGCATGACCGCAGCAGCTCCAGGCCTTCTCGCTTGTCGATGCGGCCCTCGTGAGACACAAGCCGCGTGCCCAAGCCGATGCGCTTGGCGTGGTCCTTGGCGACCTTCACCTTGGCTCGGCCGTCGTCGGCGGCAGTCGAGCCGTACACCCGGCTGACGTTGGTCGACGTCACGACGTCGTCGTCGATCGACACGATGTTGCGCACGCCCAAGCGGATGAGTTGCTCGAGCACCGCTGATCCGGTGCCACCCGCCCCGACCACGCCGACGCGCAGTTGCGCGAGCGCGTGCTGGCCGGCAGCGCCGAACGCGCGGACTTGTCGGTCGTGGACTTGCCGGGCGGCGTCGGAGGCCTCGGCCTCCTCGAACGCCGGCAGCACCCGAAGGCTGCTGCCGACCACGCGTGCACGGGTGACAGCCACGCAGTTGCCGGGGTCATCCAAGACCCTGCCGCTGAAGCTGGGCTGCGCAACGGTTCCGCCAAGGATGAAGCTCGCATAGCGCTTCACCCGCGCCCGGGCTCGAAACGGACCGGCCAGCGCGGCGTCGACGTCATCGTCAAGCTCTGACGGCCGCGGTTCCCCACCGGGATGCGTGTGAAAGAACACGGGGTGCAGGCCCTTGTTCGCGGCGGCCTTCAGCGCCGGCACCCAGCCTGCCGACGAGATGGACAATCGCCTCGGTGTCCGTTCGACGTACTGCTCCTCGGGCACCCAGATGATGCGGTTGACCGTGAAGGTAAGCCGCTCGTCATCCTCAGCCACGCCGGCCAGCAGGACGCCGGCGGTCTCGTCCACACGATCGAGCGCCGCGACGATCTCCTCCCACGTGACCTTGGAGAACGCGATGACGACCTCACGCGGCACGAGGAAGCTCTTCGCGCTCAAGGGTTGAGCGGATCAGCCTGAGGTAGCTGCGCAGGTCGTCGATCCCGGGCCGCCACTGTGACTGGCCGAAATGCCGAGACCAGCGCTGCCAGGAACGGCCGGCGTAGGTTTCGCGCAACTCGCTCGCCGGCGGCGCTCCGCCGCCGACGTAGCTGACGACCGGATCGGTCCAGAACATGTCCGGGGCGGCCTCCGGGAACTGCAGCGGCAGCCGCAGCAGGAGGTCGACCGCGGGAGGCTCGTAGCCTCGGGGCAACTCGAACCCCTTGATGACGAGCGCGATCATGTTCCCCTCGAGCCGGGCGTCGAAGTCAACGCCCCTGCTCGAGAGGAACTCCAGATCGCTGACGGCCAGTAGATCAGACACGGCCGGGCGTGATGTGACGCGGGGTCGAGAAGAAATGCAGCCCGTTCCTCAGATCGACCGACTCGTCGTCGGCGATCAGGCGATCGTCATCGTCGCCATGCTCCTCGAGGTACAGGTCGACATCGGGCGTGAGTCCGGCCAGTTGGCGGATCGCGACGCCGGTGAGCGGCGAACGATCGACCTTGAACTGCGTGCGGTCGATGTGAATCACGAAGCCCTTGTCGGGCTTCTCCGGCTTCATGCCGGATGTATCAGCGGTGGGCATCTCGTCGGACTTCGGGTTCATGCTGTCTCCTGCTGAGGCGTTGATTGCAAGGCAGCCGCTTGATTGCGACCTTGCAATCAGGATACTCGCCGCTCGGACAGATCCCATCGCCTCGAGGCGCGCGCGTTTCGCGTGCCCCAGCAATGGCGTGATGCCTAGGGATATTTCGCGACGAGAATCCCGCGCTCGTTGAGACCGCCGGCCCGCACGGTCGGCCACCGCGACGGTGGCGCGGCTAGTACCGCAGGGCAAGCGCGATGCCATGCCCCGTGTTCGTCCCCATCGAACGCTGGAGTAACAGATGCCCGCAAGCAATGCGCCCGCTCAAACAGTGGCGCACGCGCTACCGGACGCCACGAGCGACTGCGTACAGTCATCCTGCCATCTCGCGGGCGAGCGTGTGCGCGAAGAATGCTTGGAGTTCCGTGACGAGCGCCGACGCGCAAACTGCAAATGCGTGGTCGATGCTGTGTGCCGGCTCGCGCTGACAGCCGCCGTCATCGTGATGCTCGCGCAGGGTGCCCCAGCCTCGGTGCTGAAGACGCTGCAGCTCCTCGTCGGCGCGCAATAGACGCCTCAGCATGTCTGCTCATCTCGCCGAGTGTGCGTGCGGGACGCGCATTCGCGCGATCGCACGTACCGCCGCGTCGCATGCTGGCTGCGGATCGCGTCGACTGCGGCCATCGAATCATTTCGCGGCGCCGATCGGCGCCGTCAGTAGGCTCGTCATGAGCGCGACGAGCTCGTCGTCATCGTCCGGGAGTTCCGCGGCAGGGTCGTGTGCGTGCGCGCGGATGTGCTCGGCCGCTCGTCGTTGCAACGCGTCGGGGAACAGCCGCACCAGCGCGTCGCCCGACGGGAGGCCCCTGGCGATCCCAGGGGCGGCGATGCACTCGAGGAGAAGGCCAAGGCTCCTTCCATGCGCCGTAGTCGTTTCCTCGGGATCGCCGGCGGACACCCCGGTCGGACATGCCTCGGCGCGGCTCTCCGGACCCATTAGCCACGACTTCACGAGTGAGGGTTCCAGCTTCAGGTGTCGCGCGACCCAACCGATTAGATCCTCCCGCACGGCGCCCGGCTGGATGTCGGCGAAGACGTCCCGCAGCTCGTGGACGAGCCGGTCCTTCGCTTCGGCCGTGCCGATGTCGGCCCGCTCGACGTGATGCCGCACACGGAAGCGTGCGAAAGCCTCGGCGTCGGCTACGAGCTCGCGTACCGTCGGGGCGCCTTCGCGTTGCAGCAGGTCTGCAGGGTCCATGTCGGTCGGGAGCCTTACGACGAGCACCTCGAGGCCGAGATGCTGGGCGAGCAGCCCCGCTCGCAGAATCGCCGCGGCACCGGCATCGTCGCCGTCGAGCATCAGTACCGCGGTCGCCGCGAGCTTCTTGAGCTTTGCGATCTGGTGTTCGGTGATCGAGGTGCCCATCAAAGCAACGGTGTTGACCATCCCGGCTTGGTGCATCGCCAACGCATCGATGTAGCCCTCGACGACGATCGCGATGCCGGTTTTCGCGGCGGCGGCGCGAGCGTGGTGTGCGCCGTACAGCAGTTCACTCTTGCAGTAGATCGCGCCGCTAGGTGAGTTGACGTACTTCGGGCCACGAGCTGTGCCGAGCTTCCGCGCACCGAACCCGAGGACACGACCCCGCATATCGCAGACGGGGAACATCAGGCGGCCACGGAAGCGATCCTGCAGCGGGCCTCCCCCGCGCGGTCGGCTCACCAGCCCGACCTCGCTCAGCTCCTTCGTTGAGAACCCTGCGGACGTTGCTGAGCGCAGCAGCGGGTCCCTGCCGACCGGCGCGAACCCGACAACGAAATGCTCGCGGGTCGCCTCGTTGATCCCGCGGGAGGCGAGGTATTCGGCTGCCTGCGCGGCTTCGGGCAATCGCGGGGTTCGCAGATGCGCGGCATAGAACGCAGCGGCGCGATCGAGCGGGACGAGTTCTCGCGCACGACGCGCACGGCGCGCCTCGCCGCTGGGGTCTTCCATCTCGCGCTGTAGCTCGATCCCGGCACGATGGGCGAGGTACTCGAGTGCCCCGGGAAAGTCGAGCCCTTCCTTGAGCTGGACCAGACTGAGCACATCCCCTCCTGCGTCGCAGCCGAAGCACTTGAACAGTTGCTTGCTGGGCGAGACCGTAAACGAAGGCGTGCGTTCGTCGTGCAGTGGGCAGAGGCCGACCATCCTGTCGTTGCCGGCCCGCCGTAGATCGGTGTAGCTGCCGGCGAGGTCGACGAGGTCCGTTGCATCACGCACGCGCTGCTTGGAGTCCTCGGTGAAGCGGCCCAATCAGCACCCCTCCAGACCGGGCAGCATCGGCTGTGGATGCGGAGGCGGACCTGCGAGGGCACCGTCCTGCGAGGGGCAGCTCAGCGGTCGTTCGTGCGCCAGATCGTGCAGCCCCTCGCAGACCGAGTCGCAGCCACAGCTCGCGGTGATCGCACAATCGTTGGGAGCAGCCGCGGACACCCGGTCGGACACGTCAGGCTCGTCGATGCCTGCGCCCTCGGAGGAGTTGGAGCCGACGTTGGTGATGGTCATTCGCCTCCTCTTGGTTGGGTAAGCGGTCGCAACGTGGTGTTGTCGTGCCGCCGCCGCACCTGACCCCCGGCAGATCGTGCGAGGCCGCCGACGACCCGGATTCGCACCGAGGCCGACTCAGGGGGTGTCAACCAGCGCCAAGGTGCGATAGGCGGGTATGACAATCGCGTGCGGGCGCGCGTGCCTTCGGTGACCCCGGACTGTCGGAGACCCTGTGCAGGGGTCAGTCGACTTCGTCGATCGCTGTCGCGAGCGTCGCCGGCCCGATCCGGTTGCCCGGTAACCGGGCCAATCGTCTCAGCTGGGCCTGGCAGCGTCGGCAACTCAACACCGCCGGCCCGCACGCACAAACCGAAGGGAGAACGGATGCTGCGCAACCCGACCAGAGCTGCGCGTTCCTCGATCGAGATGTCGGAACCGGCACGCGGCGCCGGCGCCGAGCCCGACGCAGCGCCGTTTAGCATCCGCTGGGAGGACGGCGATCTGCCAAGTGATCACCGAGCGCGCCACACCGCAATGACCCAGTGGAGCCGTCAGCTCGTGGCCGATAGCATCGCGCCGCAGTCTGGCCGGTTTTCACGACGGCACGGAAGGATGCGCTGATGTCCGGGGTTCGCGGGAGCCGCAGGGAACGCCACGCCTCCAGAGCGAAGCTGACGATCGAGCGGTCAACCGCCACCGTGCGAATCGTGTGCCTCATCACCACGCTCGCTCTCTCGATGATCGCCGCCGCGGCGCCGGCCCGCGCTGAAGCGGCCTCCTACACGGTGTGGGCGTGCGCGAACGGCAGCGGCGCCCCGTTGAGCGTTGGAAGCTGGGTCCGGGCCATGGACGCCGGCCTCGCCGACGTGCAAGCCACCTGCGCCGAGCCGTCGACGCCCGTCGGGGCGCTCCTCGCACGCGCCCGAGCGGCCTCAGGAGATCGTCCCGCAAACGCCGGTTGGGTTGTCGCAGCGACGCCGGGAACGCGTATCACGAGCCTTGACGTCTGGTGGAGTTGGCAGGTGCTTCCGTCGTCAGCGCGAGGCGCGATCCGCGTCTACGCACTGGGAAGCGTATTCCTCGACCCGACCGGCGCAACCGATCCGTTCGACGGCGCGGGGCGATGCTGCAACGACAGTGCGTTCGTCATTCAGAAGACCGGCGCATTCGGCGCGATCACGACAAGCAATCCCAGCGTCGCGTTCTCCCGGCTCAACCACCAATCGTTCCCACAGCTTCGCGTCCTGAACAGACGCGGTACGCCGGTCGTTGGGCTGTCAGCCGCGTGCGTCACCGCGTGCAGCTCCGGCGAGGCGGTCGCCCAGTATCAGGCGTATCGCGTCAAGACGGTCGTCGAGGATGCCTCCGCGCCGACGGGCAAGGCGGACGGCTTGCGCGACGGGCTGCGGGTCGGCCCCGGAACGCCGATCGAAGCCACGGCGTCCGATAGCGGAGGCGGCGTGCGTGAGCTCACCCTCCGCGTCGACGGGAACGTCGTGCAACGCGTCTCCGGCGGCGCCGACTGCACGGACGTCGACCCGTCTAATGCTGATCCGCTCGAGTACAACCTGATGAAGCCGTGCCCCAACTCATTGGCCGGGCTGCTGACGCTCAGCGCGGCGCAGATGCCTGACAACGAGCCCCATCAGGTGACCGCTGTCGCGACGGACGCCGCGGGACAGGACACGGTTCTGAGCTCAGCTCGCGCCGCGCTCGCGGCGCCCGGCGGCTTCTACGACCCGAAGAACGGCTTCTACAACCCCGACCTGCGCGTTGAGGGCGGCGGCAAGGCCAACGGTTCGAACGCCGGCACGCGTACGAAGCTGACGCTGGGGTTCGTGCGCGGTCGCCGCACCGCCAAGCGACGGACGGTCCGGTACTCGACGCCCGCGCGAATCCGAGGCCGCGTCAGGACGGCCGGCAGGAAGCCGATCGCCGGCGCGCGCGTATGGCTGGCGTCACGGGTCCGTAGCGGCCAGTGGCGGATCGCGCGCAAGCCGCTGATCACGTCGCGCAACGGCGTCGTGGCGGCGCGCCTGCCCGCCCGTACCCCCAGCCGCCAGGTGCGCCTTGTCTACTTCCCGATTACGAACAGCAACATCGACGCCAGATCGCCGAGCGGTGACCTGCGAGTGCAGGCAACCACGACGATCCAGTCCGACCAGGGCGGCTATCGCAACGGCGACACGCTCACCTTCACCGGGCAGGTCATCAAGAAGCACCTGATCGACAAGAAGAGCGTCTACCTGCAGGCGATCGTCCGCGGCAAGTGGCGCACGTTCGCCACGACCGAGGCCGACTCCCAGGGCCGCTGGCGAATGACGCACTGCTTCGAGGCTACGCGCCGGCGACCCGGTACACGTTCCGCGCGGTCATTCCCGCCGAGACCGGCTACGACTGGGCGACGGGACACCGGCGCAGCGTTCGCGTGCCGTCACGCCGCAGCGGCTGTCCTGCCGCCGT
>CAVYAX010000047.1:0-37350 GCA_963766525.1 uncultured Actinomycetes bacterium | reverse complement strand
TCGCGCCGCGCCTACAAAAGCCTGGGGGGCTGCCCTAGTGCGCGACGTGACTCGCGGCGGCAAGATCGCAGCACACGCCGAGGCTGGGTCGCATTCCCCCATGCGGCTCCGTGGTGTGAACGGGATAGACGGTCGTAGACATGGCCTCATCACCGGCAGGGGTGCCGGTGATGGGCTCCTACGACGTGGACGAGCGCGGCGGCGGCGCGGGCCTTCCGGCTCGCGCCGTTGTCAGTTGCCGGGCGCTCGAAGGCTGCACGCGCCCCGAGCGCACCGCCTCGTCAGGATGTCAGGCCTGCCGGCGCAGAGCATCCGTCCTGGTCGCACCGGGCGCGTTCTGAGGGGAGCTGCGTGCGCCGGTCGTGGCGGCGGCGATCGGCCGCGGCCTCGAGCGAGCCGGCGTCGGGCCGCCCGACCTGTGCCCGCTCGCGGGCGGCGGCAAGGGGACGATCGAGTGCTGCTGCCGGCGCTCGGCGGCGAGACCGGCGACGGGTTCGCGCTGATCGAGGACGGCGGGACGGCGCTCGTGGAGCTCGGCGCGGACGCGGCCGTGACCGGCGCGCGAATCGCGGCGGCCGTGGACGCGGGCGCGGAGGTCGTGCTTGTGTGCGGGGCGGCGCGGGCGAGTTCGACGCCGGCGCCGGCCTGATCGAAGCGATCGAGGAGGGCGGCGGCCCGCGCGGGGCCGCACTCGTCGTGCTGTGCGAGACGCGCGGCGGGTGGGGCGCAGCGTCCGCGGCGCGCCTTCGCCGGGACCCCCGCGGCATCCCGATGACAGCCGCGGGCGACGGCGTCGCGGGCGCGCTGTGGGCGAGCTACGACGCGGCGCTCGTGCCCGGCCCGGCCTTCGTCCTCGAGCAGCTCGGCTTCGACGAGCGGATGCGGACCGCGCGGGCGCTCGTCGTCGGCGAGGCGTGCCTCGATCGCGGAACGCTGGCGGGCCGCGCCGCCGGCGAGGCCGCGACCCGCGCGCGCCAAGTCGGCGTGCCGTGCCACGCGGTCGTGGCGCGCAACGCGATCGACCGCTTCGATGCGCGCATCCTCGACCTGCAAGCGATCCTCGAGGCGGGCACCGTCGCCGCGCTCGAGGACGCCGGCGAGCGGATCGCGGCGTTCCTCTGAGCTGAGTCAGTCGGGCAGCGTGACGGCGCGCGTGCGCATCGCCTCGACGACGCGCGGATGCAGCTCCATGAGCGCGCCGAGATCCTCGACCGAGTCAAAGCCGCCGAGCTCGTCGCGCAGCGCCACGATCTCCACGGCCGCGTCGCGGCTCACGCCCGGCAGCCCGGCGATGACCGCGGCCGGAGCGTGGTTGAGGTCGACGAGGTGCCCGTGGCGGGAGCCCGGCAGGTCGGGCCGCCCGACGCCGAGGCCCACGGCCCTCGCCGGATCGGACGACGCCAGCGCGAGCATCGCGCGCCGCTCCGAAGCGACGTGCTCGGCCATCGCGACCCGGTCGTCGTAGCCGGACTGGATCGCCATGCGCCGCGCGTACGGTCGCCGCAGCGCGAACGAGACCGCCCCGTGCGCGATCCACGAGACGATCAGGAGCATCCCGCCGTAGCGGTTGGTCTCGACCTCGATGCTCGAGACGAGCATCGCGAAGACCGCGAACACGATCAGCGCCGCGCCGGTCGCCATCCAGCCGCGGTGGCGCGCGCGGTAGCCCGCGACGAGCGGGACCCAGGCGCCGAGGCCGATCGGCAGCGCAACGCCGAGCCACATCCAGCGCGTCGAGACGTCCTCGGGGTGCGGCGTGGCCATGGCCGCCACACCGTATCCCGGCGCGCCGCCTCAGCCGGCCGCTTGCGCGAGGCGCCTGCCGAGCGCGCGCACCGCGTCGACGAGCTCGGGCGGCTCGTGGATCTCGAAGTCGGCGCCGATCATGCCGACCCGCATCGCGAGCCAGTCCAGCGAGTCGTCGCTCGTGCGGTACTCGCACGACGCGTCGTCGATCGGCGTGAGGCTGTCGCGCATCCACGGCCAGCGCTCCGCGAGCTGCGCCGCCGGCGCGTGAACCGTGATCCGCGCGTTGTAGCGGTTGGGGGACTGGCGGAGGTTGGACGCGACGTAGGCGGCCGGGTCGCCGTCGCCGGGCAGCGTGCGGGCAGTGAAGCGCGCGCCCGCCGGCTGCGGACGCTCGAGCCGGTCGACGCGGAACGTGCGCCAGTCGTCGCGGTCGCAGTCCCACGCGACGAGATACCAGCGCCGGCCGAGGTTCACGAGGCTCAGCGGCTCGACGACGCGGCGCGACTCCGTCGCGTCGCGCGCGCTGTAGTCGAAGCGCAGCCGCTCGCGGTCGCGGCAGGCGCCGGCGATCGTCGTCAGCGCCTCCGGATCCACGCGCGGGCCCGTCGCGGGCAGCGTCGCGGTCACCGACTGCAGCGCGTTGACGCGCCGGCGCAGGTGCGTCGGCAACACCTGCTCGAGCTTCACGAGCGCGCGGATCGCGGTCTCCTCGATGCCCGTCACCGACGCGCCCGCCGCCGTCCGCAGGCCGACGGCGATCGCCACGGCCTCGTCGTCGTCGAGCAGCAGCGGCGGCATCGCCGTGCCCGCGTGCAGGCGGTAGCCGCCGAACGGGCCCGTCGACGCCTCGACCGGATAGCCGAGGTCGCGCAGCCGCTCGACGTCGCGGCGGATCGTCCGCGGCGAGACGTCGAGGCGATCCGCGAGCTCGCCGCCGGGCCAGTCGCGCCGCGTCTGCAGCAACGACAGGAGTTTCAACAGCCGTCCGGAGGTTCCATGCATCGTGTTCGCAGCTTGGCAAACATTGCGGCCAGAAACTGGCCTAGACCTACCTTAGGCTGCGCGCAGCGATGAGAACTGCCACCGCCCGCCGTCTGTAGCTGCAACCGATCAGTAGGGGAATCGCATGCCTCCGACAGCACAGGTCCACGACACGCCCGTCAGCGCGGGGCCGGCGCCGCCGCCGGGCGAGCCGGCGATCGCCGTCCACGGCCTCAGCAAGTCCTTCGGCGACGTCCGCGCGCTCGACGACGTCTCGTTCGAGGCGGCGCCCGGAACCGTGCTCGGGCTGCTCGGTCCCAACGGCGCCGGCAAGACCACGGCCGTGCGCGTGCTCGCGACGCTGCTCAAGCCCGACTCGGGCACCGCGTGCGTCGCCGGCCTGGACGTCGTCGCCGACGAGGAGAAGCTGCGCCACCGGATCGGCCTCGCCGGCCAGTACGCGGCGATCGACGAGAACCTCACCGGTCTCGAGAACCTCGTCATGGTCGGCCGCCTCTACGGCATGTCGCGAGGGCAGGCGAAGGCCCGCGGCCGCGAGCTGCTCGAGACGTTCGACCTGCTCGACGCCGCGGACCGGCCCGCGAAGACGTACTCCGGCGGCATGCGCCGCCGGCTCGACCTCGCCGACGCGCTCGTCGCCAAGCCGCCCGTGCTGTTCCTCGACGAGCCGACGACGGGCCTCGATCCGCGCAGCCGGATCGCGCTGTGGGAGACGATCGAGTCGCTCGTCGCCGCGGGGACGACCGTGCTGCTCACGACGCAGTACCTCGACGAGGCCGACCGCCTCGCCGACCGGATCGCGGTCATCGACCACGGCAAGGTCATCGCCGACGGCACGCCTGACGAGCTCAAGGACCGCGTCGGCGGCGAGCGCCTCGAGGTGACGCTCGCCGACTCGGGCGACGCCGACGAGGCCGTCAGCGCGCTGACCCCGATGTCCGACGAGCCGCCGGTCGCCGAGGGCAACGTCGTGCGCGTCGTCGTGCGGCAGCGCAGCGGCGCGATCGTCGACGCCGTGCGCCGGCTCGACGAAGCCGGCGTCGGGGTCGACGACCTCGGCATGCGCCGGCCCACGCTGGACGACGTGTTCCTGACGCTCACCGGTCACGCGGTAAAGGCAGCCGAGAACGACGAGGAGATGGGCTCATGAGGCGGCTCGTGACGGACACGATGGTCATCACCGAACGCAACCTCGTCAGGCTCACGCGCGCCCCCGACCTCGTGACCGCGTTCACGATCCAGCCGGTCATGTTCCTGCTGCTGTTCGTCTACGTCTTCGGCGGGGCGATCGTCACGCCGGGCTACGACTACAAGGACTTCCTGCTGCCGGGGATCATCGTCCAGAACATCGCCTTCGGCGGGTTCGTCACGGCGCTCGGCCTCAACGAGGACCTCAAGAAGGGCCTCATCGACCGCTTCCGCTCGCTGCCGATGGCGCGCCCGGCGGTGCTCGCCGGGCGCACGTTCTCCGACGTCGTGACGAACCTCGTCTCCGTGACCGTCCTGCTCGGGACCGGCCTCATCATCGGGTTCTCGTTCGACGCGAGCCTCATCGAGATCGTCGGCGGGCTCGTGCTGCTGCTGTTCTTCGGCTATGCGTTCTCGTGGGTCTTCGCGCTGCTCGGGATCCTGGTCAGCTCGCCCGAAGCGGCGAACTCGCTCGGCTTCATCGCCGTCTTCCCGCTGACGTTCATCTCGTCGGCCTTCGTTCCGACGGACTCGATGCCGGGCGCGCTGGAGTGGTTCGCGGAGATCAACCCGTTCACGATCGTGGTCGAGGCGATGCGCTCGCTGTGGATCGGCGCGCCGGCCGGCAACTACGTCTGGGGCGCGTTCGTCTGGTCCGCGGTGATCCTCGTGATCTTCGCGCCGCTGGCCGTCGCCCGCTACCGCCGGGCGGCCGGAAACTGAACAGTCGTGTGCCGCGTGACCGTCCGGTCGATCCGGGCGGTCACGCGCACGGGCCTGCGCGCCGAGCGCAGCAGCGCGCGGCCTCGCGGGCCGATCGGCAAGCTGGCGGCCGCGTAGGGCGGCGTCGTGTGGTTGTAGCGCGCCGGCCCGTTCGCGATCACGCGCCCGCCGGCCCGCACGACCACCTCGGCTGCGCAGTCGATGCGAAAGCCGGCGCAAGAGATCCCGAGCCGCAGGCGATCGCCGCGCAGCCGCAGCGGGCTGCGCAGGCGCAGCTCGCAATCGGGCTCGGTCGCGGCCACCTCGCCGGTCCGGATCTCGGCGGCCTCGCAGCCGCGTGTCACGGGCACGGCCTGCGCACGCGCGGCGGCCGGGAGCTCGCCGCCGGGGCGCAGCGGCTCGCCGAACGCTCCCGCGTAGGTGAGGGTGCCGACCGCGCGGCCGCGCAGGTCGGTGACGCGGAGCTCGAGCCCGACGGCCGACGGCGATGCCGACAGGCGCGGGGCGCGCAGGCGCTCGCTCTCCGCACCGGAGAAGCGCTGCACGCGACGGGGTCCGCTGTCGCGCTCCGAGTCCACGACCCACAGGTCGAGCACCGCGTCGTCGCGGCGCGAGACCCACGCGACCCCGCCCGGGCCAGCGAGCACCGGCCCCGCGACGGGCACGAACCGCGGCGTCGCGACGAGCGTTCCGCCGTCGCCCAGCGCCACGGTCACGCTCGCGAGGAGCGAGGCGAGGGCCAAGCCGGCGAGCAGCGTTCGCATGCAGCCCGAAACGCCGGCGCGGGGCGGCAGTTGCGGCGGATCAGAAATCCAGCGCGTGGATCCGGGTGCGGTAGTTCGTGTAGCCCTTCGTCGTCTCGTCGCCCTTCGAGAACAGGACCCGGTTTGCGCCGCGCAGGCCGCGCGGCGTCACGGGCCGGATCGCGTAGTGGTCGTCGAAGTCGGTGAGGCGCTCCGTCGTCCACGTGCGTCCTTCGTCGGGCGTGAACCACTGCTCGACCTGGTTCCAGCGGCCGATCGTCCGCGAGAGGTAGACGAAGCGCGGATCCTCGTGGTCGAGGGTGGCGCCGCCCGAGGTGAACGACTGGCGCCCGGCGCCCGCCTCGACGATCTTGCGGCTGATCCACTTCTCGCCGTTGTGGTAGGCGTACCAGAAGGTGTCGCGGCCGCTGCCACCGCCGAGCCGGCGCGTGTAGACGATCCGCGGCCGGCCCTCGGATGTCAGCGCGATGTCGTGCGGCCAGGCCCGCCCGCCGCTGTCGGAGTAGCGGTAGACGGGGTCGAGCTTCGTCAGCTCGACCGGCACGCTCGCCAGCCGCGCGATCCGCCCGCCGCCCGCGGCGAACAGGTCGCTGCCCTCGTAGCGGAAGTAGTACAGGCTGTTCTTCAGGTCGTGGACGTGGCCGTTGGAGAAGATGCCGTGGATGTTCGTCCTGCCGTCGCCGACGTACTTCGCGTAGGGGCGGTGCCCGGCGGCCGAGCGCACGAGCTCGCGCGCCGGGGTCCAGTGCAGGCGGTCCTCCGAGTAGGAGAACGTCGGGTTCCAGCCGCCGCCGCGCCAGAACAGCCAGAGCTTGCCCTTCTGCTGCATCGGGTTGGGGTACGTGTAGCCGAGGTCGCCGGGGGCGTTGGATGGCACGGTGTGCACCGGTCCCCAGCTCGCGATCGAATACGGATGCTCGGAGATCCGGTAGCGCATGACGCTCGGGATGCCCTCGGGCGGCAGGAAGCGCCCGGAGTGCGGCGAGAAGAACGCGACGATGCGGCCGTCGGGCAGGAAGACGAGCGACGGGTTGTTGTGGTCGTCGCGCCCGAGGCCGCGGAAGATGAGCTGCTTGGAGAGCTGGCCGCCCTTCGTCAGGCGGGCGACCCAGACGTGCCCGACCGTCGAGATCCAGCCGGTGAACGTGTGCCCGTCATGCGAGATCGCACGCGGATCGCCGAAGTACGACCATGCGCCGGCCCCAAGCTCGCGGCTCTGTGCCATCGGATCCACCTCCGGATCGAGCGGTCACGCGCCAGCCTATAGACCGCGCTCGCTTCAGATGGCCTGACCGGGGTGCCACGGCGGGTCCAGCGGCTCGGCCGGCGACCCACCGTCGCTGCTCAGCACGAGCTGCATCCAGACGACGTCGTGCCACGCGCCGCGCTTGTAGCCGATGTCGCGGTAGATCCCGACCTCCTCGAACCCCACGGCTCGGTGCAACGCGACGCTTGCGTCGTTGGGCAGCGTGATCCCCGCGCACGCGACGCGCAGGTGCTGGCTGCGCATGCACGCGAGCAGCGCGTCGTACAGCCGCCGGCCCGCTCCCCGACGCTGGTAGGCGGGGTCGACGTAGATCCCGACGTCGGCCGCCCAGCGGTACGCGGCGCGGGCGCGGTGCTGGGACGCGTAGGCGAACCCCGCGAGACGGGCCGCGTCCTCGAGCACGAGCCACGGATGGGTACACATCGTCGTCGCGATGCGCTCGGTGAACTGCTGCGCATCGGGCGCGATCTCCTCGAACGAGGCCACGCTCGCATCCACGTTCGGCGCGTAGATCGCGGCGCAGCCGGCGCCGTCGCGGCCCGGATCGGCATGGCGGAGGACGAGGGCGGCCAAGCGGCCATGATCCCATCGCGCGCGGGGTCCCGTACCCTCGCGCGGTGCCCGACGTTCGCTCCCGACCCACGCTGTCGCTGCCCACGAGGCGCGCGATCGTCGTCGGCGCGGGGTCGTTCGGCACCGCGGTGGCCGTGCTGCTCGCGCGCGGCGGCTTTCGCACGACGCTGCAGACGCGCACCCCCGAGCAGGCGCGAACACTGCTCGAGGACCGCGAGAACCGCACGTACCTGGCGGGCGTCGATCTGCCCAAGGAGCTGCGGATCGAGAGCATCGACGCCGGGCTGGGCCGCGCGGACTACGTCTTCCTCGGCGTGCCGTCGACGGGCGTCGGCGAGACGATCGCGGGCCTGACGAAGGCCGGCCTGACGGGCCGCAGCGCCGTGATCTCGCTGGCCAAGGGCCTGACCCCGCCGCACGGGCTGGCGCCGACGATCCTGCTGCGCGAGCGCTTCGGCGAAGGTCGGGTGGCCTGCATCGGCGGGCCGTCGCATGCGCGCGAGATGGTCAGCGAGGGCGCCGGGCTCGTCGCGGCTTCGACGAACGAGGATCTCGCGCGGGCGCTGGCCGGGGTCTTCATCCGGGCCGGGGTCGTGTGCGAGCAGTCCAACGACCCGATCGGCGTCGAGCTCGCGGGCGCGGCGAAGAACGCCGCGGGCCTGGCGGCCGGCGCGACCGAGGCGCAGGGGCTCAACGCGGCCGGCGCGGCCGCGGGACACATCTTCGCCGAGGTCTGGCGCTACGCCGACGGGCAGGGCGCGCGGCCCGAGTCGCTGCTCGGGCTCGCGGGGACCGGCGACCTCGTCGCGACGGTGCTGGCGCCGCAGTCGCGCAACCGCCGCGCGGGCGAGCTGCTCGCGGCGGGCGTGCCGGCGGCGGAGATCCCGGAGCGCATCGGCCAGACCGTCGAGTCGCTGGAGTCCGTGCCGCTGCTCGCCCGCGCGCTGAACCACGCGGGCCTCGAGGCGCCGGTCACCGACGGGCTCGCCAAGCTCATCTCGGGCGAGCTGCCGCTGGAGGACTGGGTCGCGCTGGTGCGCACGACCGTGCCGCCGTCGCCGACGCGCTGGCGGCCCGTGGCGCCGGGCTTCTGGACGCGCGTCGTGGGGCGCAGTCGCGGCCTGCGCCGTCGCGGCGACGCGCCGGTTTAACCCCCGCGCTTGGCGAGCGTCGTGACGACCGCTTCGTAGACGCCCGCCCCGTGCGAGTCCTCGGCGATGTGGACGTTGGGGCGCCCGGCGATGACGTCGCGCAGGGTCGGGTCGCGCTCGACGGCGTTGGCGACGAACCAGAACGCGCCGACGTGGGCGCACGTCTCGAGATCCTCGCGCGAGTCGCCGACGGCGATCGCGTCCTCGGGCGCGATCATGCGGGCGCGCATGTGGCGCCCGACGGCGTTGCCCTTCGAGGCCCCGCGCGGGACGAGGTGGTAGGCGCGGACGTCTTCGAGCCCGACGAGCGCGGGCGAGCGCCGATGCACGCCGCCGTTGTCGACCAGCCGCAGCCCGCCGTGGCCTTCGCGCTCGAGCAGCTCGTCGACCTCGCGCGCGTCGACGAGTCCGCGGAAGAGGTGGGAGACCTCGCGGCCGCGATGCCAGGGGTCGTGGTACTCGAGCCGGCCGGCGTACGTCTTAAGCAGGAGCTTCGGCGCCCCCGAGGCTTCGATCTGCTCGTGGATCGAAGCGTCGGGCTGCGGCTGGTAGTCGCCGGTGAGCCACAGCTCCTCGCCGTCGAGCACGAGGCAGGACCCGGCTTCGAAGATGTAGGACGTCTGCGCGAACAGGCGCGCGTTCTCGGCGACCGTCACCTTGCGCCGGCCGGACATCAGCACGACCTCGACGTCCGCGCGGTGGCAGGCCTCGAGCGCGCGGACGCCGGCGAGCGTGAACGTGTGGTCGCCGCCGCGTACGAGCGTGCCGTCGGGGCCGAGCAGGGTGCCGTCGAGATCGACGTAGAGGGCGCGCATGGCCGACATCCTGTCGCACGGTCGGGCTGGACGGCCCGGCCGAAGGCGGCGACACTTGCGCGATGGGGCCGATCTTCGACGGGCCGAGCTTTGAGTTCCGGGCGCTGCGTCCCAACCTGCGGCGGGCGGAGCGGCTCGTCCGCGAGGGCTCGCCTGCCACCGCGCGGGTGGTGGGCATCCGGATCCTGCGACAGAGCGACGACAGCCCGGATCACCACGAGTGGGCGCTTGTCGTGACGCGGCCGACGGGCGAGACGTTCCGCGCGGGCTGCCGCCAGCGGCTGTCGCAGGACCGGCTCGAGCATGTGCGGCTCGGCGACGAGGTGGGCGTGCTCGTCGACGGCGACGGCCGCACGCTCATCGACGACACGGGAGCGGAGCTCACCCACAAGGTGCTCAAGGATCCGCCGCCGGACGGGATCGAGGACGAGAACGTCGACTTGGAGAAGGAGCGGCGCAAGTCCGTGCCGGCGCAGGTGGTCGTGCGCGGGGCGCGGCGCACGACGGTGCTCGGGATGGCGACGCAGAACGCCGACCTCGACGTCGACGTGACGCCGGAGGGCGAGGCTTCGTACCGGACGACGATGAAGCGCGAGCTCGTCCCGTTCTACGCGCTGCACCTCGTCGCTGTTGGCACGGTGCTGCCCGGCACGGCGCGCCCGGGGAGGACGGACAAGGTGCGCGTCGAGTGGCCGGCGGCGGCGGTGGCGACGCCGGGCAACGGGGTGGCGCCCGCGCTGCCCCGACCCGCCGAGGACTCGGCCCCGCCGGTGTCGGCGACGGCGACGTCGAGCGACTGGACCGATGCCGGCCTCGCCGCCGACGGCGACCTCGGCGAGCATGGCGGGATCACCTTCGAGCAGTGGGTTGCGGTGTCGGCGGGCCTTGTCCGCGATCGCATCAAGCCGGCGGCAGCGGACGCCTACGCGGTGGAGCACGGCGTGGCAGCCGGGACCTGGCACGACGCCGAGGCGGCGTGGATGGCCGCGATGATGGGCGACCCACGCATCGGGACCCGCTACGGCGCCGCCTTCGAGCAAGCCCGAAAGCGCCGGTAGCGGTCAGCGTCCGATCGCGAAGCGCAGCGCGTCCGGGTAGATCGGCAGCAGCCCGAACGCCGCGGCGTCCTCGATGACGTGCACCGGCGGATCGCCGGGCAGCGCCTTCGCGAGGCGGCGCGCCTGGGACGTCGGGTGGCGGGTGTCGTGCGAGCCGCTCCAGAAGCTCACGGGCACGCCGACGTCCGCCGGATCGACGCCCCACGGCCGCGCCATGAGCCCGATCTCGCGCGCGATCGCATCGGGCTGAGCGAGGATCTCGGCGGTCGCCTGCTCGTGGATCTGCCAGTACGCCGGCTCGTCGAGGACGCGTGCGTCGGCGGGGGGCAACCCCTTGGCGGCTCTCCGCGCGGCCTTCTCGGGATCGGTCGCCGACAGCCGCGCGAACCTGCGCAGCAGCGCGCGCAGCGCCCACGGCGCGTGGCGGGCGAGCCTGACCGCCATGCGCAGCTCGCCCCCGAGCTCGCGGACGCTGGCGGGCTCGTCGAACGGCGCGATCGGACCGACCGCGGCGAGCGCGATCGTGCGCTCGGGCAGCTTGGCCGCCGCGGCGATCGCGTACGGCGTCCCGCCCGACTGCGAGAGGATCCCCGCGCGCTGCGCGCCGAGCGCGTCGAGCAGCGCGGCGTGGTCGCCGGGCCAGTCGGCGATGCCGCGCCCGGGCGCCGGAGTGCTGCGCCCGGAGCCGGGGCGGTCCGGCGCGACAAGCCGGATGCCGAGCTGCGCGGCGGCCGGCGACGCCGCGCGCGCGAGCCCGCGCGATGCCGGGCCGTCGAGGACGACGACGAGCGGTCCCGTCCGCGCGCCGTACAGCGTGTAGCCGAGCCGCCGCCCGTCGGGCAGGTCGACCTCGGCCTCGCGCGGGCCGGCGGCCAGGGGTTCGGCTCTCGCAGGGGTGGTGGTCGTCATGAGGGATCTCCAAAAAGGGAAGTTGTGACGTTGTGTCGCAAGGCGAACCGTGACACACTTGTGACACAGTGTCAACTCCAGCCCGCAGCCCGCGCGTCGCCGCCTCCGAAGCGCGCGAGCGGATCCTCGAAGCGGCGCGCCGCCTGCTCGTCGAGCGCCCCTTCGCAGAGCTGACCGTCGACGCCCTCATGAGCGAGGCCGGCCTGAAGCGCACGATCTTCTATCGCCACTACCGCGACCTGCCGCAGCTCGCGCCCCACCTGCTGCCCGACGCCGGAGACCCGCTCATCGACCGCATCGAGCAGGTCGAGCGCGACCGCCCCGAAGAAGTCGTCGGCGCGATGCTCGCGGGCCTCGTCGCGGTGTTCGCCGAGCACGGCCCGCTCCTGCGAGCGATCGACGCGGCCGGCCAGCGCGACCCGGCCGTGGCCGCCCGCCTCGACACCGCCCTCGACGGCCCGCGCCGCCTGCTCGAACGCCTCCTCGCCGCCGCTCCCCACCCCCCGCCGGACCCGGCCGAGTCCGCCAAGCTCATGATGGCCGCCCACCGCGCCTACCTGCTCGACACGTTCGGCGACGGCAACCCGCGCCGCGGCGCGCGCCGCCGCGCCACCGAGGCGCTCGAAGCGATCTGGGAACGGCTGCTGTCTTGATCGTGGGGTGCAAGTTCCGGGCTAGCCCCGATGACAGGCGAAGACCGCCGTGTTGAACTTGAAAGCCCCCCGTAACGCTCAGACCGAGGAGTGTCTCCATGACCACGCTCGAAGCACCGCAGATCACGCCCGAGCTCACGATCAAGGCCCAGGGCCCGTCGCGCTCGACGGCGATCTCCGCCGGTCACCTTCGTCAGGCCACGCTGAAAGAGGTGCATCGCGTCATCGCGCTGCACCCCAAGGACCCGCTCGCATCGTTGAAGTACGCGATCGCCCGGCTCGCCAAGGACGGCGCGATTCCGAAGTCCGACGTCGCGCGTCTCGAGGCGATCGCCACGCACGTCGTCGCGGCGGGACGCGGCAAGGTTCCGGCGGCGAAGGCCAGCGCGCGGGTGCGCGCGGTCTATGACGAGCTCATCATGGATCCCGGCGCGGGACCGGTCACGATCGCGATCGCCAGCCTCGCGTCGACGAGCGCGGCCGACGGGCTTTCACAGACCAACGGCACGGCGATCGCCGAGGCCGCCCCGCGTCAGGGCGGCGACATCGGGATGGTGGGCGGCGCGATCGTCGGGGCCGGGATCGGATTCGGGATCGGCGGCGTCGCCGGCGGCATCATCGGCAGCGTCGTTGGCGGGATCGCCGGCGGGATCGCCGGCGCCTGCGCCGATTGACGGCAGGCTCAGCCGGCGCGGCGCAGTGCGCGTAGGTCGGCCAGCGGCGGGCGCTCGACCAGCGCGCCGCCGGCCGGCTCGAGCAGGCGGCCCTCGCGGTGCAGGCGGCTCGTGACCGCGGCGAGCACGGCGGCGGACATCGGCGCGAGGTCGGCGATCGACTGGTGGCGGTTCTGGCGCACGCAGAGGTCGACTTGGGCGAGGCCGTCGAGGCCGACCTCCGCGTAGACGTCGAGCAGCAACCCCATCTCGATCGAGTACCCCGTGCAGAACGCGACGCGCTCGAGCAGCTCGCGGCGGCCGGCCACCTCGCCGGCCAGCGGCTGGTGGATCTGCGCGAGCTCGGGATAGAAGGCTTCGAGCAACGGGCGCGCCGCCAGCTCCGTGACGCGGCCGCCGCCGGTGGGCGCGACACCGCCGCCCGCGTCGCGAAACGGCCGCCGGAAGAAGCCCTTGACGAACTGCACGCGCGGATCGCAGACCAGCGGACCGACCAGGCCGCAGGCGAAGCGCTCGTGGAACTCCTCGGTGTCGCCGTCGACGAAGCAGACGAGGTCGCCGGTGAGCACGCTCA
The DNA here is from genome assembly GCA_963766525.1 of uncultured Actinomycetes bacterium. Classification (GTDB taxonomy): domain Bacteria; phylum Actinomycetota; class Thermoleophilia; order Solirubrobacterales; family Solirubrobacteraceae; genus CADCVQ01. The sequence continues at coordinate 24,250 of CAVYAX010000047.1, read as the reverse complement.
GCGAGCGCCACATCGCGTCGCCCTTGCCGACGACGGGTCCGAACTCGGGCATCAACGACGCCTGGACGTGCACCTCCGCGCCTGCCCCTGCCGCGATTGCGGCGGTCCCGTCGGCCGACGCTGCGTCGACCACCACGACCTGATCGATCACGCCGCGATCGCGCAGCGCGACCAGCGGCGCGACCACTCCGGCGATCGTCGCGGCCTCCTCGCGCGCCGGGACGCACACCGAGATCGTCTCGGTCCGCTCGTCCCGTAGACGATCGGCCGGAAAGTCCGAGTGATGGAAGCTGCGCAGCAACACCCCGCTCGTACTATCTCAAGCGCCTTGTCTGTGGCCCCCGACACCCAGCCCTGGAGCCACCTGCTCGACCTCGGGCGCGCCGACGAGCGGCTCGTGCGCGAGGCCTTCGAAGGGGCGCGCACTGCGGTCACGGCCCCCCTCCCCGACACCCTGCACCCGAAGGTGCTGAACGCGCTGCGCGCCGCCGGGATCGACACGCTCTACAGCCATCAGGCCGACGCGCTCGAAGCGGCCTGGGCCGGGCCGACGATCGTCACGACCGGCACCGCCTCCGGCAAGTCGCTGTGCTTCAACCTGCCGACGCTCGACGTCCTCTGCCGCGACGCGAAGGCCCGCGCGCTCTACCTCTATCCGACGAAGGCCCTCGCCCAGGACCAGGCGCGCGCGATCAACGCCTTCGGCCTGGTCAAGCAGGTGCGCCCCGCGATCTACGACGGAGACACCGCTCGCGAGCAGCGCACGCAGATCCGCCGGCGCGCGAACCTCGTGCTCACGAACCCCGACATGCTCCACATGGGGATCCTGCCCAACCACCGCTACTGGGGCGACTTCTTCTCGAACCTCGCGGTCGTCGTCGTGGACGAGGCGCACGTCTACCGCGGGGTGTTCGGATCGCACGTGGCGAACGTGCTGCGCAGGCTGAGAAGGATCGCCAACGCCTACGGCACGAACCCGCGCTTCCTGCTCGCCAGCGCGACCATCGCCAACCCGGTCGAGCTCGCCGAGCGGTTGACGGGGCTCGAGGAGATCGCTTTGGTGGACCGCGACGGCTCGCCCGGCGCCAAGCGCCAGATCGCGATGTGGAACCCGCCGCTCATCGACGAGGCGCTCGGCACCCGCGCGTCGGCGCTCGGCGAGGCGGCCGAGATCGTCACCGAGCTCGCGCATAAGGGCGCGCGCACGATCTGCTTCATCAAGTCGCGCAAGGCGGTCGAGCTCGTCGCCCGCCTCGTCGGGCTCGCCGACCCCGACCTCAAGGATCTCGTCGTCCCCTACCGCGCCGGCTACACGCCGCAGCAGCGCCGTGAGCTCGAGGGCAAGCTCATGCGCGGCGAGCTGCTCGCGGTCGTCACGACCGACGCGCTCGAGCTCGGGATCGACATCGGCGCGCTGGACGCGGCGGTCGTCGTGACGTTCCCCGGAACCGTTGCCTCCTTGAAGCAGATGTGGGGCCGCGCGGGGCGCCGCGGCCACGGCCTCGCGGTGTACGTCGCGGGCGAGGATGCGCTGGACCAGTTCTTCTGCCGGCACCCCGACGAGTTCCTCGACCGCGCGGTCGAGGCCGCGATCCTCGAGTACGAGAACGAGCAGATCCACCTCGCGCACCTGCTGTGCGCGGCGCACGAGGGGCCGCTCAGCGCGCCCGACGCCGAGACCTTGGGCCCGCGCTGGGAGCTGCACGCGCAGGCGCTGGTCGCGCAGGGCGAGCTCGTCGAGCGCAACGACGAGTACGTCCTGCGCCACCCCGAGGACTATCCGGCCGCACGGGTCTCGCTGCGGTCGGCGTCACCGGACACCGTCGCGATCGTCGACGTGCTCAACGGCGAGCTGCTCGGGACGGTCGAGGCCGCGCGCTCGCACATGACGGTCCACGACGGCGCGGTCTACCTGCACCAGGCGCAGCCCATACATCGTCCGCGGGCTGGACCTCGACTCGCGCCGCGCGCTCGTCGAGCCGTTCAGCGGCGACTTCTACACGCAGCCCAAGAAGGAGACGATGACCGACATCGAGGCGCTGCTGGACCGGCGCACGACGCTCGGCGTGACCCTCTCCTTCGGTCGCGTCCACGTCACCGACCAGGTGCTCGCCTACCAGCGCAAGAAGCTCCCGACGCACGAGGTCGTCGACCTGCAGATGCTCGACCTGCCCGAGACGACGTTCCAGACCCAGGCGCTGTGGTACGAGCTCGACTCAGACCTGCTCGCCGACGACTTCCCGCTAGAGGTCCTGCTCGGCTCGCTGCACGCCGCCGAGCACGCGCAGATCGCGGTGCTGCCGCTGCTCGCGATGTGCGACCGCTGGGACATCGGCGGCCTCTCGACGAACCACCACCCGCAGACCGGCGGGCCGACGATCTTCATCTACGACGGGCACCCCGGCGGGGTCGGCATCACGCGCCAGGGCTTCGAGCGCTTCGAGACGCTCGTCGCCGACGCGCACCGCCTGATCTTCGAATGCCCGTGCGAGCGCGGCTGCCCGTCGTGCGTGCAGTCGCCGAAGTGCGGCAACCTCAACGAGCCGCTGCACAAGGCGGGCGCGCTCGAGGTGATGGCGCGGATGCTCGAGCGCTGACGCGCGTCAGGCGCGTGCCGCGGGCGCGGCGGCGACCTCGATCTCGGCCAATTCGGTCGCCATCGCGATCGCGGCCGGATCGCCGCCCAGCTCCCGCCAGCGGAAGCGGGCGTCGTCGAGCAGCGCGTCGAGCTCGTCGTCGGTGTGGTCGGGGTCGTGGTGGGTGAGCAGCGTGCGCTTGGCGCCGGTGCGGCGGGCGAAGGTGAGCGCGTCTGAGACCGACGAGTGGCCCCAGCCGAAGTGCGACGGGTACTCCGCGTCGGTGTACTGGCAGTCGTGCAGGAGCAGGTCGGCGTCGCGGGCGAGCGCGTAGCCGGAGATCCACGGCGTGTCGAGCTCGTCGAGCTTGCCGATGAGCGCGGGCTCGTGGTCGGGCAGGTAGCAGAAGGTCGCGCCGGGCTCGGCGATCGTGTAGCCGAGCGTCGGCCCGCGGTGGCTGACGAACTCGGCGCGGACGGTCGCCGAGCCGATCTCCCATTCTTCGGGCGGGCAGTCGCGGAACTCGAGCTTGGCCGGCACCTCGCGCAGCTCGACGGGGGTCAGCGGGGCGGACAGGTAGCGCGCGATGCGATGACGGAGGGTCTTGCCCGGCATCGACGGGCCCCAGATCGTGATCTCGCTTTCGGGGTGAAACAGCGGCTCGAAGAACATCAGGCCCTGAATGTGGTCGAGATGCAGGTGCGACAGGAGGATGTGGATCTGCCGGGGCTCGCCGTGGTGGTCGTCGTCGTCGCTCGGGAGCTTGAGGTTGCGGATCCCGGTGCCGGCGTCGAGCACGAGGTGGGCGCCGTCGGCGAGCGTGACCTGGACGCACGAGGTGTTGCCGCCGTAGCGCACGGTGTCGGGGCCCGGACAGGGGATCGAGCCGCGCGCGCCCCAGACCTTGACGCGCATCAGTGTGCGCCTGCGTCCCAGAAGATGGCCATGGCTCCTTGCATGCCCGCATTGCCGACGATGGGAAACGCACTGACCTCGATGTCGCGCTCGTCGCCTTGCAGGGAGCGCACGCTGAAGCTCACGTGGATGGGGCGGTTCTCCCTGAGCGCGACGGCGAGCGGGAGGTCGTCGACGGCGATCTGCTGTCCGTCCTCGCCGAGCGGGACGAAGCGCGAGCCCCACTCCGGGAGGTCCATCGGGCCGGCGTCCTCGTAGCGCAGGCCGAGCAGCTCGCCGGCGGCCTCGTTGAAGAACACGAGCGTGCCGCGGCGGTCGACGAGGAAGGCGGGTGTGGTGAGGTTCGCCATGAGGCCGCGGGCGAGGATGAGCTCCACCGGTCGCTGATCGGTCGCCATGTTTGCGGAGTATCGGCCACTTCGCGGTGTTGCTGCATTCGATTTGCGTGCTCTGCGCGACGCCTTGCAGAGCTTGAGTGCTTCGCGTGCGTGCCCGACTCTGATCGCATGCGCCCTCACCTGGTTGCCGCTCCGATTGCGGTCTTGGTGGTTGCCGTGGGCTTCGCAGGATCTGCCCCGGCGTCGGAGGGTGGGGCGTCTGCCGGGTCGGCCGGATCGGCGTCGGCGGGGTCGGCGGGGTCGGCGTTCGCGTCCGCGTCGGCGTCGAGCGGCGGCGCGGCGGGGTCGGCCGGGTCGGCCTGGTCGGCCTCCGCATCGGCACCGAGCGGCGGTGCGGCCTATGGCGCGGGCGGGCCGCGGCCGGCGGTACGGCCGGTGGCGAGCCTCCTGACGGTGACGCCGCGGACGGTCGTCGCGGGCGCCGCGCTGCCGCGGCTGCGCTTCCGCGTGCGCCAGCGGGGGATCGAGCGAGTGCGCGCGCGGGTCGTCGTGGTGAAGCTGCCGCGCAACGCGCCGGTGGCGCGGATCTCGGTGGGCTGGGTGCGGACGGGCCGACGGATCGCGGTGCGCTGGCCAGAGGGCTTGTCGCTGGGAGCGGGCCGCTACGTCGTGCGGCTGCACGCGAAGGACTCGCGAGGCCACAACCTCCGGCGCAGCGCGCGCAGCCCCGGCCGCACGCGGCTGCTCGTGCACCGGCGGCCCGCGCCGGTCGTCACGCCGCCGGCGACCCCGTCTGTGCGTCCGGGCCTACCGGCGCCCGCGCCCTCCCCGGCGGGCCGCGGCGTGTTCCCCGTGGCGGGCGCCTTCAGTTTCGGGGGTGCCGACGCGCGCTTCGGCGCAGGCCGCCCCGACCACATCCACGAGGGCCACGACATCACGGCGGCGGCGGGGGTCCCGGTGGTAGCGCCGTACGGCGGCACGGTGTCGAGCACGAGCTTCCAGGCAAGCGGTGCGGGCGAGTACGTCGTCCTCGACGCGGCCGACGGCCGCGACTACTTCTTCGCGCACTGCACCCGCCGGTCGACGGTCGTGGCCCCCGGCACCGTGGTGGCCGCGGGAGCGCCGCTGTGCCGCGTCGGCAGCACCGGCACCGCGAGCGGCCCGCACCTGCACTTCGAGATCTGGATCGTCGGCTGGCGCGTGAAGGGCGGCTACCCGATCGACCCGCTGCCGGAGCTGCGCGCCTGGGCGCCGGCCTAGCCTGGCCGCGTCGATATCCTCCGCGCCGCGGCGAGATAGCTCAGTTGGTAGAGCACACGACTGAAAATCGTGGTGTCCCCGGTTCGAGTCCGGGTCTCGCCATCCGCGGTTCGGCCGAAGCGACGCCGCTCGTCTCGGTTTGCGTCCGTCAGTTATGCCAAAGTTCTCATGCCGGCAATCTGGCTCAGAGAACATTGGCATATCCGCTAATTCATCCCGCGCTTCCGCGCGCCTTATGAATTGGTTCTAAGCCGGGACGAGTTCGTGGCGGCGTTTCCCGGCGAGAGCCAGCACGTCGAGTTCAAGCGGGGCACGTCGGTTGATCAGCTCCAGAACACGGCCGTCGCATTTTCGAACGCCGACGGCGGCGTGATCCTCATTGGCGTCCATGACAACGGGGCAATCGCTGCACGTGCTCTGGACGCAGGTACGCAGGATGACATCCATCGGGCGATGCAGGCTGCGCGTGATGTCGGCCGCTACTCCTTGCACGAGCTGCAGGTTGTAGGAAACCCGTTTGCGTCGTCGCCGTCGCTCGGCGCCACGAAGGCTTCGCGCAGACGTCGGCGGGAGTCGTGCGAGTACGCCGCGGAACGCGCGACGATCCGCTCTTCGGCGCGGAGCTCGTCCAATTCGCTAACGAGCGAACCAGCGCGCGGTACGAGACCACCATCCTCGACATTCCACTCGCGCACGCGTCAGGTGAGCTGCGGCGAGAGGTCGGGCGCGCGATGGGATGGGCGCAGACCACCGCGGAGCGGCTACGCGACGCCGAGCTCGCGGCCGGGGACCGGCTCACCGTCGCGGGCGCCCTCTATCTGCTTGCTGATCCAACCCCGGTCATGGGCAAGTGCTTCGTCGAGCTACTTCGCTTCGCCGACGACACGTCCGTCGACTACGACCGCCGGCAAGAGATCCGCGGCCCGATCCATCACGTCCTCGACGAAACCGTGCGCCGCGTCCTCGACGACCTTGGCCGGGAACTCGTCGTCCTCGGCACCCGCCGCTATGAGTTACCGCCGCTGCCTGACGTTGTGGTGCGCGAGGCGGTCGCGAACGCGCTGGCGCACCGCAGCTACGAAACGAACGGGACGGCCGTGCGCGTCGAGCTACGCCCAACCCGCTTGATCATCCGATCGCCGGGCGGCCTGCCAGAGCCCGTGACCGTCGCCAACATGCGCGAAGCCAACGCGGCGCGAAACCTCACGGTCATCCGCATCCTGCGCGTGTTGGGGCTCGCCGAGGACGCCGGCCGCGGTATCGCCGTCATCCAGGACACAATGGCTGCCGCGCTCCTCGACCCGCCCCGCTTCTTCGACCACGGACACGAGGTTGTCGTCGAGCTGCCGATCCGCAGCGCCGTTACGCCCGCCGAGCGCGCGTGGATCCACGAGCTCGAACGACGCGGCGACCTTCGCGGTATGGATCGCATTGCGCGGTCCACGCAGCACGCGGCGAGGTCCTCACAAACAAACGCATCCGCGAGGTGCTGACGGTCGACACCCACGTGGCCCGCGATATCTTGCAACGTCTCAGAGACCAGGAGTTCCTTGAGCAGCGGGGTCAGCGCGGTGGCGCGACGTACCGCTTGAGCGGAACCCTCAACCCGCCAGCCGGGCTACGACTCAGCTCCGCCGAGCTCGCCAACGTGGTCATCCAGCTCGCCCGAGAGGGGCCTATCGCCAACCGTGACGTCCGCCTCGCGACGGGTGTGGACCGCGCCGAAGCGCTGGCTCTGCTGGACGGGCTGGTCCGCGACGGTCGGCTCGTCCGCACGGGCCAACGACGCGGCGCGAAGTATCACCTTGCCTGACGAGCGAACGGCGCCGTCAGACCCACGGCAGTCCGCTGAGAGCGACGGCTTCGCTTGGCCCCAGCGCGACGGCTTGAAGTGGCCCCACCTCGCGGTTGGTTGGTTATGTCTGTCAAGTGCAGATGCCGATCGTGCGAGATCGACGGGTCGCTCCGTACTGCGTGCTCGAAGCCACCGGCCGTACGTCACCGCCCGGCCGAGCGCGCCGGACGCCGCCCATTTTTTTTGACCATCCTTACTCCAGATGTCGAGTAAGGAGCAGACGATGGATGAACGGGCACGTCTCACGTCCAAGGGCCAGGTCACCATTCCCAAGCGGGTCCGCGAAGCGCTGGATCTGCATGCCGGAGACGAGGTCATCTTCCGGGTGCAGCGCGCACGGGCGGTCCTCGCGAAAACGCCGGACTTCGTCGAGCTCGCTGGCTCGGTATCGGTGCCGGCCGGCAAGCGTGGGACAGCCTGGGACGAGGTGATCAGCCGCACGCGCAGCGATCGCGCCCGGAGGCGACGCTGACCGCGTTTCTCGACACCAACGTCCTCATCCGCCACCTCACGGGCGATCCTCCTGACATGGCGACGCGGGCGACCGCGACGCTTGCCGATCCGGACACGCTCCTGCTCGCCGATCTCGTTGTCGCAGAATGCGTCTACGTCCTCGAGTCCTTCTACGAAGTCGAGCGCGCACGCATCGCGGAGCTCATGCGAGCAGCAATCGCGTTGCCGAGCGTTGAAGCGATAGATCCCGGCCTCCTATTGCGCGCGCTCGAGATCTACGAGGTCGACCGGCTCGATTTCGTCGAGGCTTACCTCTTTGCGCTCGCGGAAACGACGGGCGTCGGGCAGATCGTCTCGTTCGACCGATCGATCGACCGCGTGCGCACTGTGGAGCGTCGCGAACCGTAGGACCTGCGTAGGAGGTTCATCGACGGCCGGCCCAGGCGCCGACGACCTCCGTCGCGCCAGGCCGGCGGATACACCCGAATGGGGGCGACGGATCGCCCCCGAGCGCGGAGGATGCGCTGGACGCGTCCACGACCGCACGGCAACGCTCGACGAACCCTCGTGATCACGGAGATCCCGGCCCCCGCTGCAGTTCGGACGGCTGCTCGTGCGCGCCGCGTTCGGGTCGTGCACTCCGTTCGCCGAGTGTCGCCCGGACTCTTGCTGGCCGCCTCGATCGGATTTGACCGCGCACCTCGCGGCGAAGCTCGCCTTTCCCTACGCGCTGGCGGTCGGCTTCGAGGTGTCGCTGGCGATGCTGCTCGGGCTGGTCGTCGTCAACGCCGGCGGCGTGACCGCCCAGGCGGTGCCTGGCGTGCGGTTCGCCGTGAAGTGGATTCTGGGCATCGGGATCATCCTGCTCGGTCTACGCCTCAACCTCGGGTCGATTGCGGCGATCGGGTCGGAGGCGTTCTGGCTCGTGCTCGTGACGATCGGCGGGGCGTGCGCGTTCGCCACTGTCGCGGGACGGCGGCTCGGCGTGCCCGCGCGCGTCGCGGTGCTCGTCGGGATCGGTGCCTCGGTGTGCGGCAACTCCGCCGTCGCCGCGGCCGGGCCCGTGGTGCGCGCGCACGAGCGGGAGGTCGCCTTCGCGGTCGCGACGATCACGGTGTTCGGCACTGCGTCCGTCTTCCTGCTGCCGCTCATCGGCCGCGCGCTCGACCTCGACGCCCTCGCGTTCGGCCTGTGGGCGGGCGCCTCGGTCCCGGACACCGCGCAGACGATCGCCACGAGCGCCGCGTACTCGACGGTCGGCCGCGACGTGGCGACCGTCGTCAAGCTCCTGCGCATCCTGCTGCTCGCGCCGTTGCTGCTGCTGCTCGTCTGGGGCTGGGGCCGTCGCGAGGCAGGCTCCTCCGCCGAGGCGGCGAAGCGCAGCGCGCGCAAGGCAGTCCCATTCTTCCTCGTCGGCTTCGTCGCGCTGGCGGTCGTCCGCAGCGCGCACCTCGTCGACCCCGAGGTCGTCGCCGACGTCGACGTCGTCACCCGGGCGTGCTTCCTCGTCGCGCTCGCGGGCCTCGGGCTGCAGACGCGGATGGCGAACATCCGCGTCCTCGGCCCGCGCCCGTTCCTGCTCGGCCTCGGCACGTGGGGCCTAATGACGGCAAGCAGCCTGGCCCTCATCCTCGCCTTCGGCCTCGGCCCGACGCGCACCTCCGTCGCCGCCCCCACCGACCCGCGCGCGTTCCATGCGCAGCATGCCACGGCGAGCGTCCCCGAGTTCAAGCTGACCGGCCGCTTGCTCGCGACCGGCATCCCCGGCGCCGGCGCCCTCAGCCCCGTCGGCAGCTTCCACGCCGGCGGCCCGATCCATGACAAGCGCGAGTTCGCCGCGATGACGCGCGACGGAGCGATCCTCGACCCCGACCGGCTGCTCGTCGCCAGCACGTCGAACTTCGGTGCGCCGCGGGCCCTGGCCGGCATTGCCACGGGTTCGGTCCTCTCGCTGGCGACCGACGCGCGCGCACCACTCAATGTCCCGCCGCGCTTCGCAGCCGCCGGCGACGGGCAGGCGCGGGCGCTCGGCGGCGCGGTCCAGACATTCAGCGCGCAGTCACCCGCGTTCGTCAACCGGCTGACGAGCCCGGACGCCGCGACCGCCGACCTCCCGCCCGTCTCCAACCCGACCGGCATCTCCGTCAACAACGCCTTCGGACGGCCGTGGCTCTCCAACGCGACGGGCGGCCGGGGCGGTCTTGAGTCGGTCGTCGATCCCGACGGGCGGCCGCTGGCCGACGCGCCGAGCGAGCGCGCCGGCGGCGTGTTCGCCGGGTCGATCACCGATCGCGGGCCGCAGCGCGTGCGCGGCAGCCTGCGCGCCGGAGCGCTCGGGAACGCCCTGCTCGGCGCCTCGCCCGACGCCTCCGGGCGAGCGGTCTTCGCGGTCGCGACCGCCGACGGGGCGGTCGCGCAGATCCATGTCGAAGACGGCGTCGACAGGCTCGCCCCGCCGGGCACGATCGCACCGGTCAAGGGCTGGCGGGTCGGGATGGCGTTCAACTGGGTCCCCGACCGCTTCCTCTACGTCACCGACCCGGCCCGCGACGCCCTCGTGCAGCTGCGCCTGGACGACGACTTCCACGTCTTCGACGTCGCCGCCGTCCGCCGGCTGCGCAGCGCGCACTTCGACGAGCCCGTCGACCTCGCGCCCGCGGTACCCGAGATCGCCAACCCGGCGTTCTCGAGCAACACGACGCTCGCGGGCGGGTCGGACCTCTACGTCGCTAATCGCGGCTCGGGCGCGATCGTGCGCCTGCGCCAGGATGGGCGGATCCGCGCCGTCGCGCGGATCGCGCTGCCCGGCCGCGGGCGGGTCCGCGCCGGCGAGCTCAACGGGATCGCGGTGTCGCCCGACACGCGCACGATCTGGCTCGCGGTCGGCGACGCGATCGTCGAGGTCGCGGCGTTCGGCGCGCCGGGTGGATCCATCTAGCCGCACTACACGCGCTCAGGTGGATCGACCCCCGGTTTCAGCGGCTCCGCAGGAAGTCCAGCAGCGCGCGGCGCTCGGCCTCCGGCAGCTTCGCAAACCGGCGCGCTGAGACCGACGCCTCGCCACCGTGAGCGACGATCGCCGCGTCGATGCTGTCCGCCCGGCCGTCGTGCAGGTAGCGGGGCCGGCTCGACAGCCCCCACAGCGGCGCCGTGCGCCACTCCGCGCCGCGCGCGGTCCCCTGCACGACGCGATCGTCGAGCGCGCGGCCCATGTCGTGCAGGAGCAGATCGGAGTACAGCGGCACGTCGCGCGTCGCGCGGCTGAGCGTCGCGACGTGGCACGCGTTGCAGCCCGTCTGCACGAACACCGCCTCGCCGGCCGGCTGGTGGCCGCGCGGCTCGGGCGCGGGGAGCGACGCGACGAACGCCGACAGGGCTCGCACGACATCCTCGCTCGCCTCCGGCGACGCGGACTCGCCGGGGCAGCGCGCACGTCCGGCGGGCAACGAGCCGGCCGGCGCCAGCAGGCTCGTGACCCCGAGCTCGTTGCGCAGCGCCTCCGCGACGAAGCCCTCGAGCGTCGGCGTCTCCGCTTTCCAGCCGAAGCGCCCGACCCGCTCGCGCCCGTCCGGGCCGCGCACGAGGTTCGGCCTCCCGCTGACGCCGTCGCGCCGCTGCGCGGCGCCCGCTCGGATCGCCGCCTCCGGGATCGCCTCGACGAGGCCGGTGCCGAAGAGCGACGGCGCGTTGCGCACGGACGTCACGTTCGCACCGGCCGGGATTCCCGCGGAGCGGTCGCAGGATACGCCGAGCTCCGACACCGAGTGCGTCCGCGCGAACGGCCCGCCGCGCCCGAGCATCGGGTCGAACCCGGCGTCCGTCAACCGCCCGACGCGCAGCACCGTGGCCAGCCCGCCCTTGCCCACCCCGCCGACCTCGGGCTCGAGATGGCAGCTGCTGCACGCTTGCTCGTTGAAGAGCGGCCCGAGCCCCTGCTCGGGCGTGAACTGCGCGCGAAACAGCGCCGCCCCGCGTCCGTCGTCAGGCGGCGCGGGAGGCGCGTGGATGCCGGGGAACAGGACGAAGGCCAGCGCCACGCCGATCAACGCCCCGAGCGCCTTGATGAAGGGCGGCGAGAACCTCGGCGAACGGCCGGACGTCATTGGTAGTCAGGGGCGCAGTGTCCGCCAGCGGCGGGTCTGGTTCCCCGTTCCCCTTTCAATTCCGTGCGTGCGGTTTTCCCGCACACGGCTTGCCGATGATCTTCTTCGCATGACTTACGCGGCCCCGGGATAGCGAATCGTGCCCATGAGCTGATGCAGGCCCAGACCCCAAAGCCAGTCAGGCGTCCACTGAGCGGCCTCCCCGGCGCGCAGGTTGCGGCCTTTGCGCTTGACAAGCAGGCGCTTGAGCCGCCACGCGACGTGACGGTCGATCTCGGTGAACTTGTCGGCGGCGTTGCCGGTACGGAAGTAGTTGCCCCAACCACGCAAGACCGGGTTGAGATCCGCGATCACCTCACGGACATCTCTCATCCCGCCGCGGCGACGACGGTCGGTCAGCGCCTTGACCTTGGCTCGGATGCGTTTCATCGCACGCATCGAGGGCCAACGATGCAGGTAGTAGCGGCGAATGCCGCGCTCCAGCAGCCGACCCGACACACGCGCTCTGAAATGGCAGCCGAGGAAGTCAAAGCCCTCCCGGCCGTCGCGGAGATCTACGATCCGCGTCTTGTCCGGATGCAACTCGAGCCCCAACTCGGCGAGGATCGCCCGCGCCGCGTCAAGGGCCGCCTGCGCCTCACGCCCGGTCCGGCAGAGCACCAGCCAATCGTCCGCGTAGCGGACGAGCGTGCCAATGCCCCGCGCGACGAACGCGCGATCGAAAGCGTGCAGGTAAACGTTGGAAAGCAGCGGCGAAATCACACCGCCCTGAGGCGTCCCGGTGACCGTCTCGCGCAACACCCCGTCATCCATCACACCTGCCTCCAGCCACAAGCGCAACAGCTTGAGGACCCGCCGATCCGACACACGCCCGGCCACGAGCGCCAGCAGCTTCTGCTGGTCGATCGAGCCGAAATAGTCTCGGATATCGGCCTCCGCGACCCACACCCGGCCGCGCGGAAACGCAACCCGGATGCACTCAAGGGCGTCCAGCGCCGAGCGCTTGGGCCGAAAGCCGTAGGAGACCTCCAAGAAGTCGGCCTCGAAAATCGGCTCCAACACCAAACGCGCAGCCTGCTGAACAACCCGGTCACAGACCGTCGGGATCCCGAGCGGCCGCACACCACCACCTGGCTTGGGGATCGCCACACGCCGAACCGGCGCAGGACGATAAGAGCCCCGCCGAAGCGCGCACTGAAGCTCGCCGAGCATCCGCTCGACGCCATACGCCTCGACCTCGGTCAACGTCAATCGATCGACGCCGGCCGCGCCCCGGTTCTTACGCACCCGCTTCCACGCTTCCAGCAGGACGTCACTCCTGTGGATGCGGTCATATAACGCGTGGAAGCGGCGCTCCGGGGACCGCTTTGCACATGCGTATAGCGTGCGTTGAAGTTCTCGCACGTCCCCGCCAGTGGCCACCAACCGCGCCATTTCGCTGGACGAGTCGGCGGACGATCGTCCGCCGGGGTCGTTGGGTTGCGCTACCGCAACCATGCCCTAACGCTTACCTCCGTCGCCCGCGTGATCAAAGCAGGGGTCCTTGGCTCCCGGCGCGTTGTTCTGCACGCCGATCTCAGCTACTACAACCCCCTCGGACTCCCGCTGACCTCCGCTCGACTTCGCCTTCGGCTTATACGAGCGGTCTTCGCTGACGAGGCTGGCCAGACGGGTCTCCCTTGTTCCGTGATCAGACCTTGCGCGCGTGCAAGTCTCCATACCCCGCAGGGACCCGCCAAGCCCGATCCGGAACCAGGACTGGCGGACATGGCCTTCGCCGTGAAATGAGCGGCTCGGCTCCCCGATTGTGGATCTGACGAGGCTGCAATCCCAGCCCACGCGCTTGCTCCCTCCAAAGAGGCTCTCGACACCCCGCTTAGCCGCAAGGATCTCTCCCAACGACCGGGGCCTGCTACCGGGCGCTCCGGCGCTTACCCGGACGGGACTCCCACCCGCCGGCCTGATCCAGCTTGCAAGGCGCACCACTTCGCGATCCTAGGCGGAGACGATCTGCGCGCGTAGCACTTGCATCAGCGCCCGGCACTGCTGTCGATTTTGCCCACTTGACGCCAGCAAGGGGGCAGGCCCCACGGCACCCGCAGGGCTCTGCGTCAGGGGCAGTTGGAGTTCGAGCGGGGGATGATGACGCCGGTCCAGTCGTGGCCCGTCGGCGCGTAGCGCCATTCGCCGTCGACCTTGTCGAGGGGCAGCTCGCCTTCGAACCGGCGGCATTCGGTGTTCGGGTACGGGCCCGACTCGTCGCGCAGGTAGATCTTCGTGGGCACTCGCGCGCGTGAGGCCCCCGTGAAGGTCGCGGCGTTCACGTACTCGATGTTCACGTGTGGGGTTGCCGCTCCACGCACGCTGGCCCATCGGGCAACGTTGCGCTGGTAGGTCGGCGTGAACAAGGCGAATGCGGCGTCGTACTCGCCGGCGTCCAGCCGCGTGAAGTGCTCGCGGATGACCTCCGACGGGCTCGCCACATCGGGGTCGGTTGGCTCGGTCTCGGTCTCGGTCTCGGGCGGGATCTCGGGCGGCGGTGGCGGCGGCGGGGTCTCCGACCCGGTCTGGACCACCGTCACCGTCGTGCCCTTGCCGGTGCCCGACGAGCGGGTGGTGAGCACGGCGGCTACCGCGGCCCCGGCCGCGAGCAGCGCGATGGCGCACGCCACGATCACCGCGGTGGCCGGTTTGCCGCCTCCGCTGCCCGACGGTGGCGGTGCCGGCGGCGGGGGCGGAGCCGGCGGGCGCGCCGGGGGCGAGGCCGCGACACGCCGGGGCGGCGGCACGGGCGCGGCCGCCGCGGGTGGCCTGCTCATCGGCGGCGGTCCGCCTTCGCAGCCCATGATCGCGCAGCCGCCGTTGTCGGCCCAGCAGTCCCCGTGATGCGGCGCGCGGCAGAACTCGCAGCTGACGACCGGCGTCCCGGCCTTGATCGGGAATCGGCAGTACGGGCATGATCGGCCGGCCTCGCTCGGGTCCGCAGGGTGGCCGCCCGACGGTGGCGGGCCGTTCGTCATTCGTCAACCTCCAGGTCAGCCTGCCGAGGACGCGCTCGATCCTCGCCGGGCGCGAAGCGCCAACCTATCCGCGATCGAGGTCGATCGTGCCCCGTCCCCGTGCCGTCGCCTCCGATTGCACGACCCGGCTGCACGTCGTCGCCCCGAGCGTGATGGTCTACGTACGGAGCTCCGGGCCGACAGTGGGTGGGCGAGACAGCGAGCGACAACTTCCCCGGCGCGTCGGCTCGTCCTGTGCGCGAGCGCCCGTTCAGTCCGGCTCGGCCGCGCTTGGCCGGCCCCGGATCGCGCGCAGCGCCGCGTACGCGATCTCCTGCTCGTCGGTCAATTCGCGGCCCAGGGCGCTCGCCAGCACCCCCGTCGGGATCCCGTGCCGTGCGGCGCCGAGCAGCTCGACACCGATCGCGATCCCGTCCGCGCCACGATCGACAATCACGCGCGGACCCAACTCGACCGTCCTGTCCACGGCGACGCCCGGCCGCGCGCACAGGTACAGCGCGTCCGCAGCCTCGTCATAGGTCGGGACGAGGCTCATGCGTCGGGGTCTAACGGATAGACCGTGATGACGAACAGCGGGTTCTCGGCATACGTCACCACGCGGATGCTACGCCCGTCGACGTCGGCGTCATAACGGTGGTTGCCGTCGAGGTCGTATGAGGTGGGCCCATCCTGATCCAGCGCCCGCCGTGGGTTCCGGGGGACCGCGCGTATTCTGCGCCGTGTCGCACCAGGCGTGAGGCGAGTCGGCTCGATTGGGGGGCAGGATCCTGTGCCTCACCGGCGGCAGTCGCCTGCCTGCGCGCCACCGGGCGGCAGCGCGCATCGCTGTCAGGAGCGGACCAGCTCCGCGCCCTCGGTCTCCTGGTCGGCGAGCGTCTCGTCGACCTCGGAGGGATTCGCCGCTGCGTACTTGCGGGCGTCCTTGCGGGCCTGCTTGTCCATGCGCTTCTCGCGCATCCGGCGTTCGCGGTCGAGCTTGGCCATCGTGGTCTTCTTCTTGCCACTTGACGCCATACGGGTGCTCCCTCGTTGTGGGACTGGATGTCCAGGCGCGGACCGGTCGGAAATGCGGGCGCGAGGCGGTCAGCTCGATGGGCCGAACTGCAAAGGCCACCGATGAGGCTAGCGGCATCTGTTCCAACTTCGCGCAAGAGCCGCAACAAATGAGCGGAAAGCGGGGTCGACGGCCCTTGAAGGCCGCATGCTTGGCGCATGGATGACGAGGACGCCCTCCAGCTCTCGGATCGTCAGGCACGTACGGTGATCCTCGCCGCCGAGAGGCTCGGGTTCGAGCGCGAGCCCGACCTGTACGAGGGCTGGTACCACCACGACCTCCACGAGGACGCGCAGTGGGCTGTGGCCTACCTCCGGGCGCACGACGCCGGCGCGTTGCGCGATGCGCTGGTTGCCGACGAGCCCATCCCCGGCAACGACGCCGCCCGCAGCATCACCGACTCCGGGCGGTTCACCTACCACGACGCCTTCCGGGTCCTCGAGCTGGCATGCGAACGCGGCTTCACGCCGCCGAGGTCCGGGCTGCCGCTGCTCGACGACGCGGAGGTGTGGCACCAGGCGCAGGCGTCGCTGGCGTTTCTCTGGGACCACCATCCCGCGCTCTTGAGCGCGGAGTTCGGCGAGACCGTGCGCCTCGCTCCGCTGCCGGACACGGCGCGAGATCCGAGGGCTCACCTGTGGTAGGCCGCCGCCTCGGCCATCCGTCCGCCGAGCTCAACTCGGTCTGCTGCGCATCGGCTCGGTTGAGGTCATCGAGTCTGAGCGGGCGAGGGACCGCACCGGTCGCCAACGTCGTCTCCGCGATCTCCTCACAGCTCTCGGCGCGCGCGAATCACGCGAGGCGCTGCCACAGCTCGACGGCGCCCGCGACGGTGGTCGGCCGGTCGCCCGTCAGCACGCCTACGACGTTCGAGCCCTTGGTGTGCCACGAGATCTCTACGGTGCCGTCGCTCGTCGATCGCAAGCACCATGCGTCCCGTGTCGCGGTGACGTCCAGCCGCTCCGACGGGGTCCTCGGGCAGGACTCCCAGCCGTGGCCGAGCTCGTATGCCTTGGAATCGAGGAAGGAGCTGTGAGCCTCCGGGGCGTCGGCGAACTCCAAGTACGTGAAGCCGGCGCCGGTCACCGCGTCCGTGTCGGCGACCGGGCAGTTCCACTGCCGCTGCGCCTCCACGTCCTTCGCCCACTGCGTCATACCGCGGTTCTTGCAGGTCGGCGGTACCTCGGCGGGGCGCGCATCGTGGCCGGGCACCGGGGTCACCGCCCGCGGGTTTCGCGCGCCGTCCGGGCCGCCGGGGGCCAGGACGAGGAACGCCAGCAGGGCGGCGACAGCGACCGCGACCGCGCCGCCAAGCGCTGGTGCGCGCCGGCGCATCCACGCAGGGATCTTCGCTCGCGGACGCGGCGATGCGTCAGCCGCGCCGTCCACCGGAGCGAGAGCGCACGGCTCGCCAGGCGGGCACCTCTGCGCCAGCAACCGCTCCAGCACGCCCACGAGCCGGCCGACATCGTAGTGCCAGCGCACGTCGCTGAGCTCGAGCGCGTTGCGGCGCGTCAACGGGCGCAGCGGCTCCGGCAGCGCCTCGGCAGCGGGCATCCGCCCCCCAGCGACGAGCAGCGGGATCACCGTGACGTCCGAGCGGCGCAGGGCCGTCCCGACCTCGAGGCCGACGAAGTCGTTCGGATCGGAGATCCGCGGCCGCGTCTGGCCTTCGCCGGGCTCCGCCCACTCGGGCCCGATGACGACGAGCAGGACGTCGCACGCGGCCACGATCGTCGAGATCCGCTCCACGAAGTCCACGCCCGGCTGCAGGTCGACGTCCATGAAGACGTTGGCATCGCCGAAGCGGGCCGCCATCGCGTCATACAGGCGCCCGGCGTGACCTGCCGTCTCGGACCGCCGGTAGCTGATGAACACGCTCGGCGTGCTCGCGCCGGCGCCGCCGCGCTCGGGCGGATCGACGACTCGCTGCACCGCGGTGCTCATCAGGGAGCCACCCAGGCGTCGGTGAGATGTGGCAGCAGGAGCGTGCGGAGGTCGAAGTCGGTACCGGTCGTGGCGGTGTCGGGGTCCCAGTGCCCTCCATCGCGCTCGATCAGCTCGATGGGGAAGCCCGCCGCCTGCATCGCCGCCGTCTCGCTCCGAACCGTTGCGATCGGGTAGGTATCGTCGCCCCGGTGGGCGAGGTGGACGACATGGAACTTCCACGACGCGGCCGCAAGCGATGCCGCCTGCGCGGAGCCCGTGTCACGGAACGGGGCGGTGTTCTCCGCCAGCACGCCCGCGAACAGCCCCGCGTTGTAGAACGCCGTCCTGTACGCGAGATCGCCACCCGACGAGTAGCCCCCCAAGACCACGCGTCGCGGGTTGATGTTGAAGTGCGTCTTGACGTCCGCGATCGCGGCGAGCACGCGAGCCGGGTCCGCGCTGACGTCCCAGCAGCCGCCTTCACGGCCGCCCGGCGCGATCGCGATGTAGCTCTGCGCTCCGCCGGGTGACACGGTCGAGATGTCGTACCGGCTCATCCCGCCGCACCCGTGCAGCCAGACGAACAGCGTGATCGGCGTCAGGTGCGTCGCGTCGTAGGCGCTCGGGACATAGATCCAGTACTCCGACGACGCGCTCTGGATCGTGAAGACCGTGTCCTTCGTGAACGGCACCGGGTTCGGCGGGACCGTCGACGGCGGCGGCAGCGGTGGCGGCGGCGGCGGAGGTAGCGGCGGAGGCGGCGGCGGGGGCAGAGGCGAAGAGGCGACGACGAGCGTCCCGACCGTGCGGCAGTTGTTGCGCGTGGAGCGCTCCCGGACGAGCCCGCCACGGTTCGCACAGGCTTCGAGGCGGTGCCGGCCCGCGCGCAGGCCCGCAGGCGCGGGCACCGCGACCCTGACCCGGCGCGTCGCCGACCGCTTGAGCGCCGGAATGCCGAAGCGGCTCAGCGCACGGCGCCTGCCGGCGACGATGACCGTCAACGACGCCACGGAGGACCGCGCGCGCCGCCGGCCCCGGTTGCGAACCACGAACGACCCGACGGCCTTGCCGGCCAGCGTCCGAACCGATCCCGACGACACGACGAGGTCGGGCCGGTTCGCGGTCGACGCGGACGTCGCGACGGCGGGCGTCATGGCCATGATCGCGGTGGCGAGCACGGCCGCCACGGCCAGTGCCCGGATTCGGCCTTCGGGGGATGTCAGCTTGGCGCTCATGATGAATAGAGGTCTCGCGGCGAGAGTTCAAGACAGTTTCTTCGAGCACCGGACGAGGCTCGTCACTCGCCGGAGTGATTGCGCTCACCAAAAAAGCCCGCCGGAGTGGAGGCCGTAGGAGACGGCGACGCGTACGGCCAGGGCGGTGGCCCGGATTGACTACAGGTCGAGCGAGAGCGTCGCCGAGCGGACGTAGCTGTTGAGCTCGTCGGGCGCGTCCGTCGTCTCCCAGCGATCGCGCGAGAGCGAGAGCGTGAGGCGGTGCGGCGCGTTCGCGAAGCCGGGCGTGGCGATCCCGATGACCGGGATGACGAGCGCACGCCGGCCGTCGCCGTTCTGAATGATCTGGACGTCGATGTCGACGTCGACCTCGAGCGCTTGGCCGCCCCAGCGGCCGAGGAGATCGACGAGGTCGTTGCTCGCGAGCAGGACCGCGCCCGGCTGCGCGCCGGCGAGCTCGGCGACGAGGTCGCTGCCCGCGGGCAGCTGGCCGAGCGGGCCGACCGGGTCCGCCTGGAGGATCGCGGGGTTGCCCGACAAGAACGGCGGTCGCACCAGGCCGCGGAAGAGGTCCGCCTGACCGCCCGCGCCTATGACGACCACGGCGAGCATGCCGGCGTTCGCGAGCGCCGGATGCAGCCACAGGCGCACGTCGCCGTCGATCGTCTCGACGTCGAGGATCGTCTGGTCGACGGGCGGCAGGCCGGGCAGGGGCACGAGCGGGCGCGCGCCTTGGCTCGCGACCTGCTGAAGGCGGTCGATGAGCGGCCGCACGCCGCCGACCGCGCCCGGAGGGAGCGGCAGCGGCCGCACGCCGCCGGCCGCGCCCGGAGGGAGCGGCAGCGGCCGCACGCCGCCGACCGCGCCCGGAGGGAGCGGCAGCGGCCGCACGCCGCCGACCGCGCCCGGAGGGAGCGGCAGCGGCCGCACGCCGCCGACCGCGCCGGGCGGAAGCGGAAGCGGCAGCGGCTGCGGCGCCACCGGCTGGCCGGGACCACCCGGCACGCGCGCGGTGAGCGTCGCCGCGATCTCCTGCGTGAAGTCCAGCGGCTCGGGCGACTCGACGAGCAGGGCGCGCGCGACCGCGCCCTCGACCCAGCGGCTGACCTCGAGCGCCGTGACGTCGTCCTTCAGCGCGAGGCCGAGCGCCGAAGACCACAACGCGAACACCCGCTCGCGGTCGGCGGCCGCCGCGCCCGGAGCCATCGCCGCGACGACCTCGGCGCGCGTGTCCGTCCACAGCTCGGCGACCGTCGCGGTCGTCGTGCCGGGGCCGAGCGCATCCGGCCCGAGCGCGTCGATCCGCCCGCCCCACGAGCCGATGTGCTCCTCGAACGACCGGTAGCGGCTGACCCCGAAGCGTAGGCGTACATGTCCAGCCCGTGCACCTGAAGGGACGCGAACGCCGCCGGCCCGTCGCAGGTCAGGCACAACCGCCCCGCGCGCAGCCCCTCGCGGTCGATCTCGACGACCGCCTCGCCGACGCTCGCGCGCAGGCGGTCGTCGAACGCCGTCACCTCAAGCGGGATCGGGTCGGTTCCTTCGCCGACGCCCGCCGGCAACGCCACCGCGGCCGCCTCCGTGAGCCCCGGCTCGTTCGGCCGGCGGCGGAGGATGACCAGCCGCGCCGGGCCTCCGCCCGCGCCCGCTTGCACGACCGCGAACAGGCCCCGCGTCGCGGCCGACCCCGTCGGAAGCGCGACGCCGACGCCGGCCGACGCCGCGCCCGGCACGATCCCGGCGAGCACCGTGACGTGATCCCAGACGGGCTCGCCGAAGATCGCGAAGCGCCGGCCGGCACCGCTGGCGCGCAGCTGGCCCTCGACGACGCTCCAGCTCGCCAAGCTGCCACCGGCGTTCAGCAGCGCCGGGGTAAGCTCCGTCTCGTCGCCCGCGGCGAACGGCCGCCGGTCGACGAACGGCGCGCCTTGCACCCGCACGTGCGCGGTGAACCGCTCGCCCGCCGGCCACAGCTCGGCGGGCGGCGTCCCCAACGGGTCGGGCCCCCCGCCGACCGGCGGCGCCACGAGCACGGTCCCGATCACCTGGAGCGGATCGTCGAGGTCGCACGTCACCGCGGCCCGCTGCGTCATGACCGTGAGCCGCGCCTTGAACGGGTCGGCCGAGACCATCGCGCTCGACCGCGTCGTCGCGCCGCTGAGCACCGGGTGCCAGACGATGCCGCCGTCGAGGACCGGCGGCGGCAGGCCCGTCCCGCGATGGGTGACGACCCAGTCCGCGGCCGTCGTCGTGACCACGCTCCCCGAAGGCCCCGCGAGGTCGGGCGTGACGAGCAGCTGCATGCGCAGCAGCAGCGTCTGCTCCGCGGCGGAGCCCGGCGGGCGCACGGCCAGCGGCACCGCGACGTGGAATCCCTCGGCGAACGCCAGCGCGACCGGCTCCTCGCGATAGACGAGCCCGCCGCGCCCGCCCGCGTACGCCGAGCGCACGTAGCCCTCGATCTCCTCGCCGACCCGCGCGACCGCGTTGAGCCCCGGCAGCCCCTTCGTGCGGACGTACACGAACTCGGCGACGTCGGCGGTCGCGACGGGCGCGGACGGGTGCGCGACCGTCACCCGCGTCGTCAGCGCGATCTCGTACTCGTGGTTGTGCAGCAGCGCGAGCTTGCCCTTGCCCTCGAAGCCGCCAGGCCCGCCGGGCGAGCCGCCGTCGCAGGCCTCGGCGGCGACGAGGATGTCGAGGTAGTCGCGCAGGCCGATGTAGGCGATCTCGTCGATCTCCAGGAGCACGCCGCCCGGCGCGTCGACGATCGTCCCGGGCGCCGCGCCCGCGGGCAGCGCCGCGCGCACCTCCAGGCGCCGGATCGGCCCCTTCGCGCCGAACAGGAACGTCTGGAAGTTCGGCGTCGTCGCCGTGCCGAGCTCGCGGCGCCCGACCTCCTCGTCGTCGTCGTCGAACATCACGAGGGTCACGCGCGCCGCGCGCGGCCATGCCAGGCGGATGCTGCAGACCGCCGCGTCCTCGTCGAAGTCCGCGCGCGCGACCGGCCCCGGCTGGCCCATCGCGACCGACGCGACGATCGTGGCGAGCGGCAGGCCGTCGAACCCGGCCGGGTGCGTCCATGCGGGGCGCAGGAAGCGCAGCGTCGAGATGCTGTCGCTGAAGCGCCCGACCGCGGGCGCGGCGAGCCACGCGCCGGCGTCGAACGAGCGCCACGTGTTCCGGTGAAACAGCTCGGAGAGGTCCTTGTCGTCGGGCTCGTGGCAGCACGGCCAGCCGGGCTGGTGGTGCACGATCTCCTCGTCGCCCTCGAGATCGGTGGCGGTGAACTCGTACGGCGCGACCGCGTTGAGCAGCAGCTTCTTCGCCGCCGGCTGGCCCTCGATGCGCACGTCGGCGTCCCACACCTTGTTGAGCACCTGCGGGGCGAACGTGCCGTCGAGCACCGGCCCGTTGGGGTTGCTGAAGTCCGGGTCAAGCTCGATCTTCTGCTCGAGCGGCTTCCACGCGAGGTCCAAGCCGAAGCGCGACCGCCGGCGGACCGCGATCCCGACGAGGTCGTAGGTCAGCGAGAGATCGCCGGACTCCTGGTCGCCGCGCCCGTTGACCGCGCCGCCGCCGAAACCGAGCTTGTCGTTGACCGGCACGGCCCACGTGACCGAGATCGTCGAGTCCGTCGCGATCGGCCGCACCGCCGTGTTCGCGGCGAAGTTCGCGAGCCGCTGCCCCTCCGGGCGACAGGAGCGCGCAGCTCGTCGACGCTGTGCACCGGCGCGACGCCCTCGCCGTTCCACGACTCATCGAAGCGCTCGATGTGCGTCGGAAGCTGCGCGCGCGTCGCGGGTTGCAGCGCGCCCGCGCTGCGCACCGGCTGCACGGCCGTCGAGAGCTGGTCGGGGCGC
Source organism: uncultured Actinomycetes bacterium (assembly GCA_963766525.1). Classification (GTDB taxonomy): domain Bacteria; phylum Actinomycetota; class Thermoleophilia; order Solirubrobacterales; family Solirubrobacteraceae; genus CADCVQ01. Next base: position 1,649 of record CAVYAX010000047.1, on the reverse strand, counting down.
AGCTGGCCGAACTGCACGTCGAAGCGCCACGTCACGTCGGGCAAGAACCACGGCGTCTCGAGCTTGATCTGCGCCGTCAGCTCGCCGCGCGCCGGCCGGCCGCCGACGACCCGGAACTCCATCGACGCGCTCACGCCGATCTTCAGGAAGCCGAACAGCGTGAACCGGATCCCCGCCTCGATCCCGATGACCATCGCGTAGTCCGTCGAGCCCGTCGAGAAGACGACGATCAGCAGCGACCAGCCGACGTTGCAGGACAGCCGCACGACGCCCTTCTTGCCGATCCCGCCCTCGACGCGCACCGTCGGCGCGAAGCCGTTCGGCCCGCCCTCGACGCGCTCGAGCAGAAGCCGATGACGACCGCCGACCGAGCCAGAGGTCGACGCCGAAGCGCAGCCCGAGCCACGTGCTCTGGTCGGCGAGCCGGCCGATCGCGAACGTCGGCGGGTCGTTCGAGATGAACAGCGTTCCCGTCAACGCGCCGATGCCGTCCATCCACGCCGGCGCCTGCTTGACGAACGTGCCCAACCGCACGTCGACGCCCACCATGAAGCTCGTGCGGTCGTTGGCCTGGTCGAACTCGATCGCCGCGTAGCCGAACGGCCGGTTGCTGCCGAGCGCGCGAACCTCGGCGACGATGAGCAGGCCCTTCTCCGAGCCGCCGCGGACGAGCAGCGCGAACACCGTCAGCTCGACGACCTTGCCGAGCCCCGGCAGCGATGCCGACGCTTCCACGCCCAGCGTCCACGAGTCCTTCTCCGGTCGCCAGGCCGCGAGCCTGCGATCGCCGGGCACGGTCAGCGGGTTCGTGTCCTGTACCACTTCAGATAGCGCAGCTCGCGCGCCTCGCGGTCGACCTCGCGCAGCGCCGGCAGCATGTTGCGCGCGTAGAGCGCCCGCGCGCCCGTGAGCTCGAACGCCGCAAGCGGGCCGATCGCCCCGACGTAGAACGCCTGAAACATGAAGTAGTCGAACTGGCCCGTCGGCCCCTTCGCATCGCCGACGATCCCGTCCACGCCGAAGACGTGCTCTGCCCGGCGCGAGCGTCAGCGAGAGCGACACGCGAAGCCGAGCTCGGAGACCTCCACGCCCCCGACCGTGATCTCGCGGTAGTAGCCGCCGCCCTCGCCGACGAAGGACGGGCCGCGCACGGCGAGGAAGAAGCCGTCGAGCTTGATCGACGGCGCGTCCTCGTTGCCCGCGACGCGGAAGCGCAGGCCCTTGACCGTGATCGCGGCCGTGATCCCGCTCGGCCGCTCGAAGCCCAGGCCGCCCGAGAAGCTCAGATAGCTCGCGCCGTCCTCGGCGCGCACGCCGAGCTCGGAGATGATGAGCGAGAAGCGGAAGATCGTGATGACGACGCCGTCGGGCAGCGCGACGCCTTCGAGATGCATGCCGCCGAGACGCCAGCCGAACCCCTCGATCGGGAACGCGACCTTCTCGCCGTTCAGGCCGCGCAGCTTGAACATCGACTTGTCGCCGCCGGTCGGCGGCATCGAGACGAAGAGGTCCGCGGTCAGAGCGTGCTGTCGAGGAAGGACTTGCGCTCGGCGATGGCCCGCTGCAGCGAAACGCCGGCCTTGAACCCCATGATGTCGAGGATCACGAGGCCGGCGATCTCCCAGTGCAGGGCGCGATTGAAGGAGGCC
>CAVYAX010000046.1:0-11109 GCA_963766525.1 uncultured Actinomycetes bacterium | reverse complement strand
CGTGCCCGCGTTGTTGACGAGCACGTCGACGGCGCCGAAGCGCTCGGCGCACGCCGCGACCACGGTCTCGCCCGCCTCCGGCGACGTGACGTCGGCGGCGAGCCACTGGCCGCCGAGCTCCTCGGCCGTGCCGGCGACCTCGTCCGCGTTGCGCGCGACGAGCAGCACCCGCGCGCCCTCGCCGAGCAGCAGCTTCACGGTCGCGAGGCCGATCCCGCGCGTCGCGCCCGTGACGATGCACGCCTTGTCCTCGAGTCCCAGATCCATGACGAGGTTGAGAAGCTAGTGGACCTGTCCGTTAGTTCGTTGGGCTAGGCCGCGAGCTTGAGATGCGGCTCGCGGTCGGCAAGGCGTGCCAGGAGGGCGTCGAGCTTGGCGCGCGTGAAGGTCCAGTCGAAGGGCTTGGCGATCTGTCGGTACTGCGCTTCGAAAGCCGTGATGCGCGCGGCGAGTCCGTCGAGGTCTGCGAAGTCGTTCGGGGTCAGTGCTTTGCGTTGCAAGATCGAGAAGTAGATCTCGATCTGGTTCAGCCACGACGCGTGGACGGGCAGATGGATCAGACGCGCATTGGCGTAGGCGTCCTGCATGCGGGCGATCGAGGTCTTGCCGGCGTGGCTTGAGCCGTTGTCGACGACCCAGAACACGGTCTTGGCGGACTTGTAGGGCTCGGTGCTCATGACCTGCTCGACGAGCCTGCCGAACGGCTTGATCCCGGTCTTCGGTTCGCAGCGCCCGAACAGGCGGGCGTGGTGAACGTCCCATGCGGCCATGTACGCCAGCGTGCCGCCGCGCCGGTATTCGAACTCGACGAGCGCTGGGCGACCAGGCGCGGGCGCGACGGTTTCGTGGCGGCGCGCCAGGGCTTGCAGCTGAGACTTCTCGTCGGCGCAGATGACGTACTCGCCGGGATGCAGCAGCCGTCCTTCGAAGCGGCGCGCGTACAGATCCAGCACGCGACCGGCCTTCGGCTGGAAGTTCGGGTCGCGCGGAAAGATCCACGAGCGCTGCTGCCACGGCTTCAGCGAGCGGTCATGCAGCCAGCGCCAGATCGTCGATGCCGACGCCTCAGTGACGCCCTGCTCGATGACCAGCCGATGCAGCTCAGTGCGCGAGAAGCGTCCCAGCGGACGGTCGTGCTTGGCCGGCAGCTCGCACGCGACCGCGACGACCTCGGCGACCTGCTGCGGGGGGAAAACGGCGCGGGCGGCCCGCGCGTGGCTTGTCGGTCAACCCCTCGATGCCGTGCTCGCAGAATCTTCGTCGCCACTTGCTGACGACCTCGGGATGACAATCGCACCGGATTGCGATCTCGGTGTCGGGCAGACCCTGGGCGGCGTAGAGGATCAACCGCGCGCGCTGGACATCGCGATAGGCGAGAGTCGGTGTCCCAGCGCGCCGCGCAAGCTCACGACGATCCTCCTCGCCAAGCTCGATCGGATAGCGGCTGGTCCGGGCCACAATCTCTCATTCAACGCCGCCCGCCATCCTCCTTTACATAACTCGACGAACTTCCGGATGGGTCCACTAGCGCGATGCGCTCTCACACCGTCTACCGCACGTTCACCACCCAGCAGCGCCGCCAGTTCGTCCGCATCACCGACGACGTCCAGGCGGCCGTCACCGAGTCCGGGGTCGCCGAGGGACTCGTGCTCGTCTCGGCGATGCACATCACCGCCGGCGTCTGGGTAAACGACGACGAGCCCGGCATCCTCGAGGACACGCTGGAGTGGCTCGACAAGCTCGCGCCGCCGTCCTGGAAGGACCCCGCCAACGACGTCGCGCAAGCGCTGTCGCCCGACCCCGGCGACTTCCGCCACCACCGCGGCGGCGAGGACAACGGCGACGCGCACTGGAAGAACCTGCTCGTCCACCACCAGGTCGTGCTGCCGATCACCGACGCGAGCTTGGACCTCGGGCCGTGGCAGGCCGTCTTCTACTGCGAGTTCGACGGGGGGCGGCCGAAGCGGCTCGTCATCAAGGTGCTCGGGGAGTGACGCGGGCGTAGGGTGGCCGATGTGCGCCCCGCGATCGCCGCCGCCGTCATCGTCGTGGCGGCGCTCTGGGTGACAGCGCCGGCAACCGCGCTGCCGTTCACCGACGTCACGCCCCCCGACACCGGGACCGTGCTCTGCCCCGCCGATCTCGGCGGCGGCGGCGCGGCGCTCGCCTGGCAGCGCTTCGGCAAGACCTCGGTCGGCCGCGAGACGCTCGACCTCGCCGCCACCGGGCTCGACCCGGCCACGGCGCCGAGAGCGCTCGTGGTGTTCGGTGGCTGCCCGAAGACCGCGACGGCCGCGAGCGGCGCGAGCCTCATCGCGCTGAACTACACCGGCCTCGCCGACGAGGAGGGCCAGGTGATCGCGCTCGACCGCGCCCCCAGCGGCGTCACGAGCGCGCCGCTCGCGCTCAGCCGCGACGAGCACGCCAAGGGCGTGGCGGTCGCGCTGGCGAGCAGCGGCGCGGCGCTCGTCGCCTGGCAGGAACCGCTGCCGGGCGGCGCCGGCGCGGCGGACACCGGCCCGACCTCGGCCATCCGGGTTGCCGCGCGCGACGCGGGCGGCACCTTCGTGCCGGCCGGCACGCTGGGCGCCGGGAGCGCCGGCGCGGCCGCCGGCATCGACGAGGCCGGCTTCGGCATCGTCGTCTGGTCGGAGAGCGTCCCGAGCGCCGGCAACGCCAGCCGGCTGCTCGCAGCGACCCGTGCGCCCGGCGGCGCGTTCTCGGCGCCGCGCGAGATCGGCCGCGCCGAGGGCCGCAGCGCCGGGGACGAGGACGAGCTGAGCCTCGTCGTGGGCCGCACCGGCGAGGTGCTGCTCGCGGTCTCCGACAAGAGCGGCGTACGCGTCGGCGGCGGCACGACGCGAACCGGGATCGGCGCCCTGCGGCGGCTGGATGGCGGCACGACGAGCGCCGTCGCCGCGACGCTGAGCGCGGGCAGCGCGGCCGCGGTCGCGTGGCTGCAGCCCGCCGACGAGAACGCGCCGCGCTCGGGCGTCGCGGTGAGCGTCCGGCCGCCCGGCGGCGACTTCGGCCCATCGCACGGGCTTGCTGCCCCAAGCTCGCGCCTCGGCGGCAACGACGCCGCCCATCTGCGCCTTGCCTCCGCGCCCGACGGCCGCATGATCGTCTCCTGGGCGGTCGAGGTGCGCTCGGGCGATCGCAGCACGTCGCCCGTGCCCGTCGCCGCGCTGCGGCGCGCCGACGGGCGCTGGGAAGCCGCCGTCCCGCTCGCCGGGCCGTGCCGCCAGCAGGTCGACGCGTTCCCCGGATTCGACGCCGCCGGCCGGCCGCGCGTGACGTTCGTCGACAGCGGCCTCGTCAGCGGCGGCGACTACGCCTTCCCGTCCGACACGCGCATCCGGGTGGCACGCCTCGACGCGGCGCCTGCCACGACGCTCGCGCCGCCCAAGGTGACGATCGGTGGCCGGCGCCGGCAGGCGCTGCGCCGCGACGAGGTCAAGCTGCGCGTCCGCTGCGCGGCTGCCTGCGACGCGAGGTTGGTCGCCGTCATCGGCCGCTACGCCAGCCCGTCCTCCGGCCTGTTCCCCCGGTGGCGCCGGCTGCGCGCCGGGCGCTGGTATGACATCGCGCTGGATCGCGAGCGCTACTTCGACCGCTCCAACGCGCTCGAGCGCGAGGGGCGCACGGTCAAGGTCACGCTCGTCGCGCACGCGTGCGACGCGGCCGGCCGGATCGCCCGAGCGCGGCGCACGGTCAGCGTGCGGATCCCGCGCACGAGCGGGGGCTGAGCAGCGCGGGAGCGCGGTCAGCGCGGATCGGGCAGCAGCAGCTCGACGTTGCGGTCCTGCGGGCGGCCCTCGGCGCCGTCCTCGACGCCGACCTGCGGGTCGTTGTAGGCGAACTCGCGGCCGACCGCCGCCAGCGCGTCGGACGACAGCCCCGCCGCCGCGGTACCCGGTCGCGGCGTGGCGAGCGTCGCGGCGTGGTCGACGAGCGTGCCGAAGATCGACAGCGTCCCGTCGCGGTTGTCCATGATCTCGAGCAGGCGCGACTGCACGGGCCAGTCGATCTCCGACGACGTCTCGATGCCCCAGAAGCCGCCCCCGCCCTCGCGCTGAAACGGCGTGATGCGGTGCTCGTGCGTGTGACCCGCGACGTACGCGACGACCCGCCGGTGCGCGAGCAGCAGCGCCGCGAGGTCGCCGCCGAGATGCAACGGCTGCGAGCTGCGCGGATCGAGGTCGCAGCCCGGCCCCGTGACCGTCGCGCGCAGCGCGCAATCGCCGGCGTCCTCGTCGACCGCGCGGTTCGTGAGGCTCGCGATCGGGTGATGGCCGAAGACGACGACGAGCTCGTTGCGCCCATCAGCGGCCTTCAGCTCGCGCGCCAGCCAGCGAAACTGCGGCTCGTCGAGGTTGCCGTTGGAGTTCAGCCGGTCGCCCTCGGCGACGGTGTTGATCGCGATCAGCCGCAGCCCCGGCTTCGGGCTGAACGCGTAGTACGCGGCCTGTCCCCTCGACGCCGTCAGCTCGTCGCGGTCGACGTAGCGAAAGCCGTGCGCGTCGGCCTGCTTGCCGGTCGCGTGCAGCGCCTTGTAGGCCGGCCGGTCGGCGAAGCCGCGGTCGGGATCGGGCGGCACGACGATCGAGCGCGACGGGCTCGTGAGCGCGGCCGCGATCCCGGCGATGCCCGTGTCGCCGAGCGGCTTGAGGCAGCCGCGCGCGATGGCTTCGAGCGCGGCCAGCGCGTGGATGTTGCCCTGCACCTCGCCGTCGTGGTTGCCGAACGCGACGTAGCTCGGCCGCGTCAGGCCGGCCGCCTCGAACGGCAGCTGCGCGCGATCCATGAGGCCCGGGTACCGCGGCCAGGCCGCGAACGCCCCCGCCGGATGGTTGGGGTCATAGAAGCGGCCGGACTCGAGGATGTCCTGCTCGTCCTGCACGCCCGTGTAGCGCGCCGCCTCCCCCGGCGGGCCGGCGAGCGTGCCGCACGCGCCGCCCTCGACGCCCGAGTTGGGGTTCAGCCGCCCGCCCTCCAGCAGCCGGACGACCCACTTCACCTCGTTGATCTGCTGGCTGTCGGCCGAGTCGCCGGTGGTGATCGTCAGCGCGAGGCGCGCGTGGCGCCGGCCGCGGTTGCGCACCGGGCTCGCGTCGAAGCGGTTGATCTGGCGGACGACCTCGTCGACCGTGAACGGCTCGAGCGCCTCCTGCGGGCGCCACGCGGACTCGAACGGCGAGCCGCTGATGTCGAGCACCTCGGCGCGCGCGGGCGACTCCTCGTCGGCGAGCTGGAAGTCCGACAGCTGCGCGAAGTACAGCAGCGAGCGGCGGCGGGCGAGGCGGCCCTTGCGCGCGGCCGCGAGGTCGCCGCGCACGACGCGCTTCCAGCCGGCTTCGAGCTTCAGGCGCGAGTACGGCGCGCTCGCGCTGCCGCCGATCGTCGCGTAGGACGTCGTGGTCTTCTCGAGCGTGACGGCGTCCGCGCCGGAGGCTGCGGCGAGCGCCATTGCGACGGCTGCGATCCAGGCGGCGGGCCGGTGCACGCCGCAAAACCTAGCGGTCCGGGAGGCGGCGGCCGCCCCGAAACGACTCGCTGCCCCGGGCGCGAGGCCCGGGGCAGCGAGGACTTGACCGGCGTTGGCTGGGGCGCGGCTTAGCGCAGGGTGATCTGCGTCACCAGCTTGGTCCGCGTGCGCGGGCCGGCCGGCAGCGTGGTGACCAGCATGTACCGCTGACCGGCGCGAACGGCGCCCTTCAGCCGCACGAGCGCGGACGTGCCGCGCGCCATGGTCTGGCCGCTGGCGATCGTCCGCCCGGCGCGGGCGACGCGCACGCGCACCGCGCCGCGCGTCGTCGTGACACGGCGGACGGTGCACGTGATCGTGCGCCGCCGCGGCGGCACGAGACGGCAGCTCACGCGGATGGTCGGCGTCGCGCCGCGCGGGCCGGTAGCGCCCCGCGGGCCGGCGGGACCTGCCGGACCTGCCGGACCGCCCGGACCCGCGGGGCCCCCGGCTCCGCCGGGACCGGTGGCGCCGGTCGCACCGGTGGCACCGGTCGCGCCGGTCGCGCCGGTCGCCCCCGGCGCTCCGTCGTCGCCGTCGTCGCCGTCCGCCCCGGCCGGACCGGCCGGACCTGCCGGACCCGTCGCGTCGGCGGCGCAGAAGACCCCGCCCGACCCGCCGGCGCTGCCGGTCACGTCCAGCCGGACCAGCACGCCCTGGTCGCTCGTCGTCGGCGTCATGCCGCAGTAGCCCGCCAGCACGATCCTGCCGGTGGGCAGCACGGCCGATCCGAAGAATGCGTCCTGCGGGCCGCCGAGATCGAGCGGCAGCACGCCGTCGCCGTCGAACGACGTGTCGAACGCGCCGTCGACCGCGATCTTGTAGGCGGTCGCGTCGAGCTGCGGCGCCGGGGCCGTCGACGGAGGCGTGACCGTCGCATACCCGACGCTCGAGCCGGCGATGACGTACGAGTCGTCGGCCAGGACGACCAGGTCGCGACCGCGCTCCTCGAGCCCCAGACCGGCGCGGTCGTACGCCCGGTAGCCGAGGCCGCTGTTGAACGTCGTGTCGAGCGCACCGGCCGCCGTGAAGCGGTACGTGACCATGTCCACGCCACCGGTGCCGGTACCGAGGTTGCCGTATCCGGTGAGGACGTAGTTGCCCGTCGACTGCCTGCCGATGTCGTAGGCCTCCGAGAAGGCCGGAGCCGGGCCGAGGGGCTCGGCCGTGGCGACGCCATCGGCGTCAAACGACGCGTCCAGCGTGCCGTTGGCGTTGAAGCGCGCGAGGATCGGGCGGTTCGGAAGCGCGGGGTGCGGCGCCGACGCCCCGAGGCTCGAGTACCCGCCCGTCGTGATCTTCCCGCCCGGCTCGACGACCGACTGGCGCGGGTTCTCCGTGAAGTCGCGCGGGTCGGCCCCCGGCGCGTTCTCGTTCGCCAGTGCGACGCCGTCGGTGGTGTCGCCGAGGCCGTCGGCGTCGACGTTGCCGAACGTCCCGTCCAGCACGCCCGCGGGCGTGAGCTTGACGAGGCCGAAGTCGCCGTCGAGCTTCGCCGGGTCCTTGACGATGTCGGTCCCGCGGCGCCCGGTGACGACGATCGAGTCGTCGGCGAGGACGTTCAGCCCCCACGCCTGGTCGGTGACGAGCGCGGTGCCCGTCGAGTCGCCGTTGGAGAGGCTGACCCGCAGCGTGCCGGGCGTGCCGCCGGCGGCGGCGAACGTCGTGTCGAGCACGCCCGTGGTCGTGAAGCGCGAGACGTAGATGTCGATGTCGCGGCTGTCGAACGGCGCCGGAGAGGTCGCCGTCTCGGCCTGGCCGGCGATGACGACCTTGCCGTCGGACTGCACGCCGATGCCGCGCGCGATCTCGCCGTTGCCGGTCGGCGTGGCACCCGCGGGCGGCGTCGCGAACGGGGGCGCGACGACGTTGACGGTCGCGATGCCGTCCGTGCTGAACGACGTGTCGAACGCGCCGGTCGACGTGACCTTCGAGACGGCCATGGCCTGGTCGCTGCCGCCGGCGTTCGCGAACCCGACGGCGTAGACGCCGCCGCCTGTGGGAGCCGGGGTCACGCCGAGGAAGCGATCCTGGGCCGTCGCCGACATCGGCTTGATCGTCACGCCGCCCAGGCCGAACGGAAAGTCGAGCCCACCGGCAGCTTGCGCGCTGCTGGTCCCGGCTCCCAGCGTCAGCGCTGCAACCAGCAGCACCTGGTTGGTGCGTCTCATCGTGTATCCCCCATCCCTTCGCCGTCCCCTGTGGAAACGGCGGCTTGACCCTGTTTGTTAGGTCGCCCTAACTTCGAATGAGCGGCAACCTACCAGAGCGGTGGGGATTCGTGTGGTCAGTAGCGAACGCGGCCGGTGAGCCTGATGCGCGTGCGCTTCGCGCTGACCGGGCCGACACCCGTGAACGCGATGTTCGAAGCGCTCGCCCGGCGGTAGCGGCCGGTGCCGCTCGTGATCGTCGCGGTGCCCTTGTAGTTGGCGGTGTCGCCATCCAGCGTCAGCCGGGCCGTCGCACGACCCGACACCCGGCCGTACCTCGTCGTGACCGTGAACGTCGAGGTCACGGTTGCCTTGTTGAGCGTCGAGCGCAAGACCATCCGGCCGCTCCCGAGCGGCGTGCCGCGGAGCGTCCCCTGCTGGACGGTGGAGAAGCGACCCGGCTTGGCCGTCTGGACGAGCTCGCCGGTCGCGCTCAGCGCGCGGGACTTCGTCGCCGCCCCGGGGGCGCTCGGCGCGAGGAGCAGCCCGCCCGCGCACACCACCGCGAGGGCCACCGGCCGCAGCCGCGTCGCCGTACGTCCGCTGTCCTGCACACGAGAGGTCGCCATACCGAGCACGTTAGGGACTCCTAATGGCTCACGTCAAGCTCGTCATACCCGCAGCGGCGTCGGCGCGCGCCTGCAGCCGGGCGCGCCGCTCGCCGTCGGTCGTCAGCGGACAGGTGAAGCACGTGCCCTGCCCCTCGGCGCGGTAGATCAGGCAGCAGCTGCGCCGGTTGCGCGTCGGCTCGGCGATCCCGGCGTGCTCGATGACGCGAAAGCCGGCGCCGACGGCGAGCGGCCCGCCGGCTCGCATGCAACGCGTGCCGAGATCCCATGCGCGCTCGCGCATCCCCACGACCTCTCCCAGCCACAGGAAGGCGCCGCCCAGCCGGTCGCCGGCGCTGCGCCACAGCGCGCGCAGCGGCCGCCCGGTGCTCGCGGCGATCGCCTCGAGCAGCGGCCGCAGGTGCGCGTGCAGCTCCTCGTGCAGCTGCGCGAGCAGCGCGTCCTCGTCGGCCAGCACGACGAGCGACGGATCGCCCGCCCGCGCGTCCCCGGCGATGCCGTACGACCCGCCCGCGAAGGCGACGCCGGTGATCGTCGCGTCTGGAGCCGCAAGCTCGATCCGCACGACGCCGGCGGCCATCGCGGGGATGCGCTCGCCGAAGAGGATCGTGCCGACGGCGCGCATCGCAAGCGCCCACGCGTAGCCCTCCGCGAGCAGCGTGCCGCCGATGTCCGCGCGGCCCGTGCCGGTCGTCGACGTCGCACGAGCGATGAGGTCGTCGAGCGCGGGACCCGCGACGGTGAGCTCGCCGGCCGGCACCCAGCCGTCCGGTGCGCCGAGCCGCGTCCCGAGGACGTCGTGGCCGCCGAAATGCGCGCGCGACGCGGCGAGCGTCTCGGCAAGGGGCGACGTGTCGGGTTCAGGCGGCGGTTGAGGTACGGACATGACGAACGCTGTGAGGATGGACGAGCAGCGGCTGCAAAGGCTGCTTGCCGAACTCGGAACGTTCGATTAGGGTACCCGAACACATGGCGCGGAGAAGCAGAGTTCAGCGTGTGTCGTCGGCGCTGCTCGCGCTCTGCGGCACCGTCGTCCTGCTCGCGGGCACCGCGGCTCCGGCGAGCGCTGTCGAGCTGAACTCCTGCCAGTACAACTACGACGACTACTACCGCGACACGGACATCGACGTCACGGGCAGCGCGACGATCCTGCCGTCGCCGCCACGGTATCCGGCCCCGACCGGAACGCAAGTCGATCCCGGCCAGACGATCCGCCTCACCGGCGCGCCGATCCAGGTCACGCTCCCCGCCAACCTGCCGCGCTTCGGCTACGCCTCCGGGCTCCTCGAGCCCGGGCTGAACGTCATCACGGCCCGGGTCTGGGTCGCGATCGAGGCGACCAACACCGCTGAGCAGGTGCAGGTCCAAGGGCCGTTCACGGTCACGGCCGAGACGACGATCGTCACCGACCCGACGACCGATGCCTTCATCAGCGACACCGGCTTCGACTACGACAACCCCACGCTCGCGGCCTCGACGTGGACGGCCGTCGGCGGCGACGTCGTCTTCAGCCAGGCCGGCCCCGGCACGCTGCCGGCGCTGCCGATCGGCCCGAGCGGCGGGCTACGGACGCCCGCGGGATCCGTCGTCATCCACGCAACGCTGCTCGGCAGCGTGAGCTTCTACATGGACTGCCAGCCGGGGGTGACGCAGGACGTCAACCCGACCGACGCCGCCGGCCCTACCTTCCTCCCCCACGAGCCGCTGCCGTTCGACACGACGATCACGGGGCCGCGCAACGTCACGTGCATCAGCGCCCAAGGACGCCTCGTGTCGGGCCCGGACGCGTTCCTCCCCGACAACCCCTCCGCCCCGCTGACGCGCGAGATCGATCCGATCGGCGTCAAGCTGACCGCGGCCGGATCGGGCAGCCTGGCCCCCGGAGGGTCGTACACCCTCTCGGGATCGCAGGCGCGAGTGACGATTCCCGCGGCGAGCGTCGCGACGCTCGCACGCTACGAGGATCCTGCGGGCTCGCCACTCATCACGGACGACGAGGCTTACCCGCTGGACCTCTGGATCGCGATCGAGGGCGTCAACAGCGTCGAGGGCGTGCAGTTCGTGCACGTCTCGCGGACGTACGCCTTCAACGCGGCCGGCGGCAGCCCGGGCTGGGACGCATACGACGCGACGATCGCCCTGCCGAACACGACGTGGACCGCCGCCGGAGCGGGCCCGATCACGTTCTCCTTCGCGCAGCCCGAGTCGATGGGGGCGATCGCCGTCACCGGCAACCCCCTGACCGATCCGCTCGGCGCGCCGGCGGCGACGCCGTACAACCTCACGCCGTACGGCAGCGCGGTGCTGCGGGCCGGCACTGAGCGCAACGCGGCGACGTTCGACTGCGTCCCCGGCGCCGTGGGCATCGCCAACGCCGCGATCGCGTTCTCGAACTTCGGCCGGGTCGCGCCGCCGACCGGCTCGATCGGGCGCTACGAGCTCTCCGCCCTCCTCCCGCCGCCGCCGCTCCCTCCGCCTCCGCCCCCGCCGCCGCCGCCACCGCCCCCGCCGCCGCTGCCGCCGCCTCCCGCGGGTCCGCCGGCAGCGCCGCCCCCGCCACCGCCGGCCGTGCTGCCGCCGCCTGTGGTGCCGCCTCCGGCCGCCGTCTCCCCGGCCGGCCCGGGGCGGATCGTGAGCTCGAGCCTGCGGCTGCGGGCCGCGAGGATCACGCTGGAGATCCGGTGCGTGGACCCCCTGAAGCGCAGCTGCGCGGGCGTGCTGTCGCTGCGCTCGGCGCTCAGGCTCCGTGTCGGCCGGCGCTTGAAGGTCGTCACGATCGCACGCGACACGCGCTACACGGTGG
>CAVYAX010000045.1:0-16132 GCA_963766525.1 uncultured Actinomycetes bacterium | reverse complement strand
AGCCCGCGAGCGACTTGAACAGCCGCGCGGGTGCCTCTCCCATGCGCTCCATCGAACGCCCTCTACGCGCGCTCGGCGGTGCCGGTTACACAGTTGGCGTCACAGGACTCGCGTTCGCGGCACTCTTGATCCGATGCATGATGCTGACGAGTTCGCGGCGCTCTACGAACGGGAGGCCGAGACGGTGCTGCTGTTCGTGACCCGACGCACGCTCGACGCCGAGGTCGCGCTCGACATCACGGCCGAGACGTTCGCGCAGGCGTTTCGCGGCCGGCGTGGCTTTCGCGGCACGACGCGGCCCGAGCAGCGCGCCTGGCTGTTCACCATCGCCCGCCGCCAGATCGGCCGCTATCTGCGCCGCGGCCATGTCGAGCAGCGCGCGTTGCGCGAGCTCGGCGCGACTGTGCCGACGATGCACGAGGACGACCTGCGAGCGATCGAGGAGGCCGCGCAGCTGGCAGAGCTGCGCGCCGCGCTGGGCGCCGAGCTCGACCGGCTCAGCGACAACCAGCGCGAGGCGCTGCGCCTGCGCGTCGTCGAGGAGCGCCCGTACGACGAGGTCGCGCACGTGCTCGGGATCTCCGAGCAGACCGCGCGGGCACGCGTCTCGCGCGGCCTGCGGACGCTCGCGCGGGCGCTGGAGCCGCGTCCGGTCGTGGGGCGCTCATGAGCCCGCGGCCGAAGATCCTCGACGAGCTCGGCCGCGAGCTCGTGCGCGCGGCCCGTGCGGCGGAGGCCAACGGCGCGCGTGGCGCGATCCGCGCCCGTACGCCGCGGGCGTTCGTGATCGGCCTGCTGGCGCTGCTCGGGCTGGCGGCGGCCGCGACTGCCGCGACGCTGATCATCGGCCGCGGCGATCCGATCCCGCCCGCGCGCTCGGGGGACGTGCCGCTCGAGCTGCGCCCGGTCGCCGGCAGCGCGCGCCTCAACGGCCTGAACGTCGCCGATCCCGACGGCGGTCCGCTGTGGGACGTGCGCACCTCGCGCAGCCGCACCGGCGCCGTCTGCACGACCGTCGGCCAGGTGCTCGACGGCGAGCTCGGCCTGGTCGGGCTCGACCGTCGCTTCCGCGCGCTTCCCGCCGGGGCGGCCGACACCTGCAGCACGCCGCAGAGACGCGGCGCGACGCTGGCCGGCGCGCGGGCCTTTCGCGGTGGCGACAAGCTCACCGCGCTGACCGTCGTCAACGGCGTCGCCGCGCCCGCGGTGCGCCGCGCGACCGCCGTCGCCGGCGGGCGCACGGTGCGCATGCGCCTCGGTCCGGGTCATGCCTTCCTCGCGGTCTTCCGTGGGTTGCCCGAGCAGGTGCGCCCGCGCGTCGTGCTGACCGAGGCAGACGGCCGTCGCACGACGCTGCGCTTCGCCGACCGGGGCGAGTTCATCGCCGCCGACCCGTCCGGCGGAGCGCCGTGGGCGCTGAAGTACTCGGTCGGCGGACCAGGACTGCGCTGCGTCGCGGCGCAGCGCCAGCGCGGCGTGGATTCTCCGCTGCCGAGCGTGCCGGGGGCCCTCAACCTCCTGCCCTCGTCGGTGCCACCGCGCTGCGGGCGCAGGACCCGGGCGTTCGTCGCGATCCGTCGCTTCGTGCCACGCAACCAGCGCACCGGACGCGCGTTCTGGTGGGGTCTGAACCCGTCTCGCACCGTCATCTGGGGAGCCGTCCCGTCCGCGACCCGTGCCGTCGTCCTGACCGGCGCCGGCGCGCCGCAGCCGATCACCGTCGACGCGCGCCGTGGCGGCTTCCTCGCCGTTCTCAACGGGCGCGTGGACCCACGCCGGCTGCGCGTCAGCGCCGACGGCCGGGCGCTCGACCCGACCGCGGCCGTCGGCACGAAGGGCCAGCCGATCGCGCCCGCGCCCGTTCCCGCGTGGCGCTCGGTCGCCTCCGTCGCGACGCGCGTGGCGATTCCCGAGCCGTACCTCACCAAGCGCGGGAGCGTCGCGATCAGCCGGCGCGCCGACGATCCGACCGGCGGTCCCGCGTGGGCGTTGCGCAGCTGGGCGGCGCGGATCAACCCGCGCGTGCGCGTCAGCGGCGGCGGCGGCGCGCGCGACCTGCTGTGCTTCGCGATCGGCATCGAGCGCGGCGACCGGCTCGTCGAGCCGCGCGCGGGCGGCGCGACCCGAACTGTCGGCACAGGCCTGCGCGACGGGCGCTGCAACGCACCGGACTGGCTGACCAGGCACGCTGCGGGCAGTGCGGTGCGCACCTATGTCGACGATCCGGAGTCACCCGATCCCAAGCCGGTCCGCCTCGTGATCTCCGGGCTGCTCGGGTACGGCGTGCGTTCCGCCGAGCTGCTCGGCGCCGGTGCCCCGCGTGCGCTCGAGCTGGGGCCGCGCGGCACGTTCCTGCTCGTGCTCGGACCACAGCACGCGGGCGCTGCGTTGCGCGTCCGTCAGGTCCGATCCAACGGGCGCGTCGAGACCTCGACCGCCGGCGAGTTCGGCATCGAGTGCAAGCCGCATCCCGGGCTGTCGATGCGGGTCGCCGACCCCGACGGCGCCCAATCGTGGGTTGCCGGCGTCGGCGACGTCGTCGAGCTGACGCCCGGGCTGCGCATGGGCGGAGGCGGCGGCTGCCGCTACGTCGGTCGCGCCGTCGGCGCTCGCCTGGGTTCGATCCTTGAGGGCGACACCTGGCTGCGCTACGGCCCCGACGGCTTCTCCGGAGCGGCGAGCGGCCGGCCGGGAACGCCGTGGCGGCGTTCGCTGACGCTCGACGAGCGCGGTCCGGGATTCGGGCCCGCGCGCGAGCGTGCGCTGCCGGCGTCGCGAGCGCAGGTCGCGCGCCGCACGCTGCCCGGTCGGACCGTCGTGTCGGGGCGCGTCAGCCCCGACGTGACGTCGATCACGCTGCGCACGCCGCGCGACGTGCGCACGATCCGTCCGGCCCCGGGCGGCGCCTTCATCGCCGTCTACGACGGCCCCTTCTACGGCGGCGCGGTGCGCGCGACCGCGCATCTGCGCGGCGGCGGCGCTCATCACGCGCAGCGCCCCGGTCACCCCATTCGGCTGAGCGACGAGCGTCGCCGCGTCACACCACGCGCACGCGCTCGCCGCCGGCCTCGACGAGGTCGCCGCGGTGCAGCTGGCGCCCGCGCCGTCGCTCGACGTCGCCGTTGACGCGGACGAGCCCCTCCTGCACGAGCGCGCGCGCCTCGGCGCCGGAGTCGGCGAGGCCGGCGAGCTTGAGCAGCTGGCCGAGACGGATCATGTCCTCGCTGATCGTGACGTCGCGCGGCGTCGGGCTCATGGCGTCGCCGCGGCGGTCGCGCGCGCGAGCCGGTCGAGCCCCTCCGCGATCTCGGCCGGGACGTGCGTCGTGAACGACAGGCGCAGCGTGCGCGGGTCGGGCTCGAGCGCGAAGAACGGGGAGCCGGGCACGAACGCGACGTCGTGGACCAGCGCGGCGCGCAGCAGCGCTTCGGCGTCCCAGCCCGGCGGCAGGCGCGCCCAGACGAACATCCCGCCGTCGGGGCGGTTGAAGGTCGATCCCTCCGGCAGCGCCGCGGCGAGGCCGTCGAGCAGGGCGTCGCGGCGGCGGCGGTACTCCGTGCACAGGCCGGCGATGTGCACGTCGAGGTCGACCGCCTGCAGCGCGGTGCGCGCGGCCAGCTGGTCGACCGTCGAGGTGTGCAGGTCGGCGGCCTGCTTGGCGATCGTCAGCGGCCCGAGGATCGGGTCGGGCGCGCGCAGCCAGCCGATCCGCAGGCCCGGCGCGAGCACCTTCGACAGCGAGGAGACCGTCACCGTGCGGTCGATCGCGGCGGGGTGGGAGCCGATCGGCGCGAGCGGCTTGCCGTCGTAGCGCAGCTCGCCGTAGGGATCGTCCTCGACGATCCAGAGGCCATGCTCGGCGGCGACCTCGGCGAGCCGGGCACGCCGCTCGGCGGGCAGCGTGCGCCCGGTCGGGTTCTGAAACGTCGGCACGACGTAGAGGAACTTCGGCGCGTGCTCGGCGATCAGCGCGGGCAGCGCCGCGGGATCGAGCCCCTGCTCGTCGCAGGCGACCGGCACGAGCTGCGCGCCCGCGAAGCCGAAGCACTGCAATGCGGCGAGGTAGGACGGGTTCTCGACGAGCACGGCGTCGCCGGGATCGAGCAGCACCGCCGAGATCAGGCCGAGCGCCTGCTGTGAGCCGGTCGTGACGAGCAGCTCGCCGGCCTCGCACGTCAGGCCGCGGCCGCAGAAGCGCCCGGCGAGCAACGCGCGCAGCTGCTCGTCGCCCTCCGTCGCGGAGTACTGCAGCGCGCGGGCGGCGACGGGTGGCGCGAGCGCGCGCGCGAACGCTTCGGCGATCAGCTCAGCAGGGAACAGCTCGGGCGCGGGCAGGCCGCCCGCGAACGAGATCACCTCGGCGCGCTGGGTGAGCTCGAGGATGTCGCGAACGGGGGAGGAGCGCACGTCGCCCAGGCGCGAGGAGAGCGAGGGCGGCGGCACGGCCATCGCGCTCATCATGGCGACTGCGCTCGGGCGTGTAAAAGAGTCCCTGCGTCCGCCGACAATCTCGAGCTTGCTACCGTCTTGGCCACGGGCAGCGCCGCTGTCCATGAGGTTCTTGTCTTGAGGGTGCGCTCTGTCGTGCGGTTCGGGCCAGTCGAATCTCCCGAATACGCAGTTCACAGGAGCAACATGCCCCAGCAGTCCTTCGCCGATCTCGGCGTATCCAACGTCGTGTCCGGCGTGCTCGCAAAGCGCGGGATCACCGACCCCTTCGCGATCCAGACGCTCGTCGTACCCGACGTCCTCGCCGGCCACGACGTGCTCGCGAAGTCGCCGACCGGTTCCGGCAAGACGCTCGCCTTCGCCGTCCCGATGGTCGAGCGCCTGCAGGCGACCGACCGCCGTCCTTCGGCCCTGATCCTCGCCCCGACGCGTGAGCTCGCGCTGCAGATCGTCGACGACATGTACGACATCGCGCACAGCCGTGCGCTGTCCGTCGCGGCCGTCTACGGCGGCGCCGGCATCCAGCGCCAGATGGAGAAGGCGCGCCGCGCGCACATCATCGTCGCCACGCCCGGCCGCCTGGAAGACATCCTCCAGCGCCGCGCGATCTCCCTGCAGCAGATCAAGATCCTCGTCCTCGACGAGGCCGACCGGATGCTCGACATGGGCTTCCGGCCGTCCGTCGACCGGATCGTCGCGCAGACGCCGCGCACGCGCCAGACGCTGTTCTTCTCCGCCACGCTCGAGGGCGACGCGGGCAAGATCGCCGGCGCCTACACGACCGACGCGCGTCGCCACGAGCACGTGCCGGCCGTCGACCACAAGGCCGAGACGGTCCACCGCTTCGTGCGCGTCCAGCACGAGGCGAAGGTCGATGCGCTCGTCGCCGAGCTGAAGGACGAGCAGCGCGGCCTGACGATCGTCTTCGTGCGCACGAAGCGCGGCGCCGACCGGCTCGTCAAGCGCCTGAAAGACAACTACGTCACCGCCGTCGCTATGCACGGCGACAAGTCGCAGGCCCAGCGCGAGAAGGCGCTGGCCCGCTTCGAGCGCGGCGAGGTCGACATCCTCGTGGCGACCGACGTCGCGGCGCGCGGCATCGACGTGCGCGACGTCACCCACGTCATCAACTACGACATGCCGGAGGACCGCGATGGCTACGTCCACCGCACCGGTCGCACCGGCCGCGCGGGCCGCGCCGGGATCGGCGTGACGTTCGTGCTCGGCGATCAGGCGCGCGACATGAGCCGGATCGCGAGCGACCTCGGCCTGCACAAGGAGTTCTCGCTCAGCGGCCTTCCGACGTCCACCTCGGGTGGCGCTGGCCGCCCCGGCGGCGGCGCCGGCCGCGGCGGTCGCCCACAGCAGCGCCCCGGCCGCCGCGAGCGCGCGGCCGGCAGCAGTCGCGAGCGCGCGGCCGGCAGCAGTCGCGTCGCCTCGGCCGGCCGCAGCGGCGGCAGCGGCCGCTCGCGCTAGCGCGGAGCGTGGATGGCGGCTGCGCAGCCGTCGTCACGTGCGGGCGCGCGGGTAGGGTCCGGCGATGGCACGATCGTCATCTCCCGGGCCGACCCCGCCACTGTTTGAGGCCTCCGACGCGGGCTTCCTCGCCGCCCCCGCTACGCGCGGGCCGTGGGACGAGCGGATGATGCACGGCGGCGCGCCGTCGGCGCTGCTCGCCCGCGCGATCGAGCGCACCGAGCCGGGCGCGGAGCTTGTCGTGACGCGGCTGACGATCGAGTTTCTCGGCGGCGTGCCGGTCGGCCCCGTCGAGGTCGCGACGTCGCTGACGAAGCCCGGCAAGCGCTTCCAGATCGTCGATGCGACGCTCGACGCCGGCGGACGTCGCGTCTGCGTCGCTCGGGCGGTGCGGCTGCGCCGCGGCGACCTGCCCGGCGCGGCAGCGGCACCGCCAGCGGCCGCCGAGCCGCTGCCAGCGCCCGCCAGCGGTGAATCGTGGCCGACGTTCTTCGACTCCGAGCTCGAGCTCTTCTACCCGGACGCGACCGAGATCCGCATCGTCGGCGGCGAGCTTGGCTCTGGTCATGCGATCGCCTGGATCCGCCTGCGCGGCGATCTGCTGCCGGGCGAGTCGCCATCTCCGCTCGTCCGCGCCTGCGCCGCGGCCGACTTCAGCAACGGGCTGAGCTGGATCCTGCCGTTCGACGACTGGCTCTTCGTCAACACCGAGCTGACCGTGCACCTGCATCGCGAGCCCGAGGGCGAATGGATCGGCCTCGATGCGCGGACGAGCTCGGACGCGTCCGGGATCGGCCTTGCGACGGCGACGCTGCACGACCTGCGCGGACCGTTCGGGGTCTGCGCCCAGGCTCTGTTCGTCGAGCGGCGCTAGCGAATCGGGCAGGCCCGCAGACCGCGGGTCAGCGCCTCCGTCGCCTTCTCGTCGCTGCCGCCTCCGGTCTGGAGGAACACCCAGTAGTCATTTTCGGCGATCGAGCGGTTGCGGGGCGTGTCGATCTCGCCGGCTTCCGCGAGCGCCCGCGGGTAGATGACCCGCTCGAGATGTGATCGTTCGGCTTCGGTAAGCACGACGTCCTCCTTCCCGTCGATTGACATTCATCCGGCGACGGTGCCCGCCACCGCCCAGGCCCGCGCGCCGAGCTCGAAGGGGCCGTTGCCGACGCCGAGCTGGCGATGGTAGGCGTCGTGCAGGGCCGCACGGCGCGCGTCGTCCAGCGACGCGCAGAACGCGCCGGACGGACCGACGCCGGTCTCCAGCGGAGACCAGAGATCCTCGAAGCCTGCGTAGCGCGCGCTCACGACGAGCGGCGCGAAGCGCACCTCCCGCAGCCCCGCGTCGCCCCACAGCCGGGCGAGCTCGCCGTCGCCACACCAGCGCATCACGACGCCCTCGTCGGTCTCCGCGGCGCGCTGCGGATCGACCTCGTGCGCCGCATCCCAGAACGCACGCAGGAGCGTCATCTCGCCCGCGTAATCCCAGACGCACGAGGCGACGATTCCGCCCGGGCGCGTGACGCGCGCCATCTCCCGCACACCGGCCTCGGCGTCGGCCATGAAGTTCACGACGAGCTGGGAGAGGGCGGCGTCGAACGAGTCGTCGTCGAACGGCAGTGCCTCGGCCGCCGCGACGACGACGTCGACCTCCGACAGCCTCGACCGGCAGGCTTCGGCGAAGGATTGCGACGGATCTGCGCCGTGCACGTTCGCTGCCCCGAGTCGCTGCACGAGCGCTGCCGTCAGCGCGCCCGGCCCGCAGCCGACGTCGACCGCGCGCATGCCGGCCTGCACGCCCGCGAATCCGATCAGCTCCGCTGCCAAACGGCCGCTGTAGCGACCAACGTGCCGATCGTACGCATCGGCTGACACACGAAATGTCTCAGCGCCGGGCATGCTGAGAGCGAGGCTACCCGCACACGTCCGGGGTTGGCGCAAACGTTGCGGCGGTGTCGGCGGGTCAGGCGGCGCGGGCGTACGTGAGGATCGCGACGCCGTCGCCGACGGTGCGAGAGTCCGGCAGCCTCAGGCGGCGCTTGTCGCTCGTCTCGCCGAAGAGTCGCTTGCCGCGGCCCAGCACGACCGGGAACAGCATCAGCCGCAGCTCGTCGACGAGGCCGTGCTCGATCAGCGTCTGCACGAGCTGCGCGCTGCCGTGAACGACGATCTTGCCGTCGAGCCGTTCGCGCAGCGCCGCGACCTCTTCCACGACATCGCCCGCGAGCACCGTCGTGTTGTTCCAGTCGGGGTCCTGCAGCGTCGACGAGACGACGTACTTCGGCATCCCGTTGAACTTGTCGGCGAATTCGCCCCGCATCCTCGGCCACGCCGCGGCGAAGCCCTCGTAGGTCACCCGCCCGAGCAGCAGCGCCTCGGAGTTCATCGTCTCGTCGAGCTTGAACTGGTCGCCCTCGTCGCCGCGCGCGATCGCGAACGTCCAGCCTGCGTGCTCGTACTCCTCGCCTCCGCCCGGCGCCTCGATGACGCCGTCGAGTGAGACGAACTCGGTTACGACGATCTTGCCCATGTCGATCTCCCGCTGAGTCGCGTGGTTGGTTGTCGCATAGACGACCGCGCCCCCGAAAACTCATCGGGGGCGGGGAGCGCGGCTCAGGCGATCGGCGCGGCGGCGGGTGCCGCCGCGCCGATCAACCGCAGGGTCGCGGGCGCGACCGCAGGACTACTGGGCCGTGATCGTGCCCTTCATGAACGGGTGGATGATGCAATAGACCGTGTACGTGCCGGCCGTCGCGAACCGCGCCTGGCTCTGCTGCGGAAGCGGCGACGGGTTGCTGTCCAGGGCGCCCATGCTCCGGAAGCCTTTGCCGTGGATCGTGGGCGTCAGGTCGGCCGGGGTGGTCGGCGGATCGCTCGGGTAGACCGCCTTCTGGTCGGTGCTCGGACTCTCGAGCGACGCCACGATCTTGCCGAGGTAGGAGGTCGGCTCCTTCGCGGGGTCTCCCGGGCCGACGGTGGCGGTGTGCGTCTCGACGTCGCCCCTGGCCATCTTGAACGTCACCGTCGTGCCGACCGCGACGGTCAGCCTGTCCGGCGCGAAGGCGAAAGGCTCACGCCGCCGGGTCCGGCGAGCCCGAGGCTCATCGTGTTCTCCGCTGCCGGGACGTTCTTGAACGTCTTGGCGACGGCGATCGCCTTGCTGGCCTGGAGCTTGACCCGCCGGGTGTCGCCTGCCGCCGACGGCACGGGCCTGCGCTTCGACACGACGCGCACGGCGCCTTCATGCCCGGATGGATGTCGCAGACGTAGCGGAACAGGCCCGCCTTCGTGAACCGGCACGACCATCGGCTTGGGCTTGTCCGAGAGCGGCGCGCCGCTCTGGATCTCCTGCGTTCCGTTCGTCACGACCGTCCTGCCGAGCTTGCCGCCGGCCCGAAGATCTTCGGGTTGGCGCTCACCTCCGGCCGGCCGTTGAACCAGAACGGGGCGCCGGCTTCGTCGTTCGCGCCGGCGATCGTCTTGCCGGTCGGGACGAAGGGCGTGCTGGCCTTGCCGGACCTGCCGAGGAAGTGGACGTTGTGGAAGCCCATCGGCGTGAACCGCACGCTGTCCCCGACCCGGACCGCGATCGAGCTCGGGAGGAACGCGTTGGCGTCGGAGGCATACGTCTGCTGCAACGTCTTCGCGGTCGCCGGCGGCGGGCCCATGGAGACGCTCTTCACGGCAGCTTGCGCCGCGCCGGGAGCGACGGCTGCCAGGGCGGCCGCGCCGCCAAACATCCATCTCAACCTCGAAGTCATAAGTCCTCGCGATGCGGCCAGGGGAGTCTGGCCCCGTAGGCAGCACGGTAATCCACCGGCGGCCAACGGTGGGAAAGGTTTCCCGTCGCCGGGCCGGACTTCCCTACCCCGCCAGCGCCACGAGCCGCTCGCGTGGCGGCCCAGGCGCGCGCGGCGGCGAGGTCATGAGCTGCGCGAAGATCGTCTCGATGCGCGCGTGCAGCTCCGTGTCGTCGTCGAAGACGGCCGTCCGGTCCAGCAGACCGATGCGTCCGATCGTGCGGCGCAGCACGAGGTCGTCATGCGGTGCCGCTGCCAGCGCGGCGGCGAACGAGAACAACGGATAGCAGCCGTCGCGGGCGCCGACGTCGAGCGGTTCGCCACGCCAGCGGCGTGCGCGGGCGTCGTCCGTCGCGCATGCGAGCCGGTAGCGCTCGCGCGCCTCGGGCACGACGGCGGCCCGGTAGCTCGACAGCACGGCGTCGGCATCGGGCGCGTGCGCGCTCGCGCGCGCGAGCGCCTGCGCGTGAACGAGTGCAAACGACAGCCCGTAGGCGAACGCGGGGTCGGTGTGGCAGAGGGCATCGCCGACGGCGATCAGCCCTTCCATCCCGAGCTCGCCGGTGCGGTCGACGTTCATCAGCCCGCCCATCGGCATGACGTCGCTGATCGGGTGTCCGTGCTGAGGAGATGTGAGCACGTCGAGCGGACGGATAGCGGCGCAGGCGGCCATCCAGGCCGATTCGTCGCGCAGGCGCCGCAGCTCGCGGTCGGTCGACGGGACGAGCAGGATGATCGCGTACGTCCGGTTGTCGCCGCGAAACGTGTTGAACCCCATGTAGCCGAGGTCTCCACGCGGGTTGAGCAACGGCCAGTCGAGATGGTTCACGCCGTCGGCGAGCGCGAAGTAGCGGCAGAAGTAGATGGCGCCGGAGTCTTCGGGGGCGGCGACCGGGCGCGGCCAGCCACGCGGGCAGCGATAGCGCCCGAGCGCGTCGACGACCACGTCGCCGCGTACCGGTCCGTCGGCGGTGGTCACGCCCTCCGCGCGCTTGCCGTCGTCGCTCGTCAGCAGCCCCTCCACGTGGACGCCGGCGCGCAGCTCGACGCCAGGCTCCGCGACAGCCGCCCGGCGCAGCGCCCACTCGATGACCGGCCGGCGCACCCATAAGTAGACGAGGTCCTCGTCGGACGGCTCGCGATCGGAGCGCAACCTGAGCGCAAGATCCTGTGGCTCCGCGCCGGCGCCGAGCAGTGACGCGAGCACATCGGGGGCCAGCTCGCCGAGGACCCGCCGTCCGCGCGGGAGAAACGCATGCGGCTGGAAGAAATGGGGGATCCCGCCGCGCTCGACGCCGAACGCGCCGTGCGGGGAGTCATCGGCCTCGACGTGGTCGCGCTCGATGACGACCGCCGTGTGCCCCGCTCGCGCGACGGCGAGCGCCGCGGTGAGCCCCGCGACACCGCCACCGGCGATCACGAACCGCATGCGACGCACGCTACCGGGGTAGTCGGGCTGCCGTTCGGCGTAGCGCCGTCAAGTCACCGAGCAGCGGATGTGTGAAACCGTCCTGTATCATCAATTGCCTAGCGCCGTCGGGTCCAACGAGTCAGCCCAGCTCGATCATGCGCGATGACGGTGGCACCAGGTGAGGCCGTTCTCTATCGTCGGCGGCAGGCATTGCAAAGAGTGAGGACGACCTCTATCATCCGTCCTCCGAACGCCAAGAATGAGGCCGTTCTCTCTCATTCGCGCGCAGCGGACTGATCAAGTTTTAGCTATGAACTGATCGGAAAAGGTTGTATTGACTCCGCGCGCGCGGGCTCTGTATCTTCGCCCTGGACGGATGCTGACTGGTTCGCGCGTGGACGGTGTTGATTTGCCGTACTCGCCGTAACAGACGCGCTCATCACGTGGCCCTCGTCAAGCGGGTGGTGCCCAGAGGACGGGGTCCCAATTTCTGCCCGCTCTCATCCATCGGGAACGTTCAAGCAGGGGGGGACAAGTGAGGCGTTCATGATTGCAGCAGACGGTTACCAGGACTGGTACATCGGTCTCGGGTTGTCGTTCTTCGCCATCGTCGTCGTGGTCATCATCGTGGCCACGGTCCTGACGCTGGCCGCCAGGATCTCCGACCAGGCCAGCCAGGCAGTGGTCGGTGTGGACGTTGTCCGCGCGCAGACAACGAGCCTCGACGGCGGCGTCGACAAGGTCAACGAGTCCGCCGTGCGGATTCTTCACATGGCGCGGGTTCTCAGGAAGGCGGCGGTCGGCACATGATCACTGCAATGGCTGACACACACGCGATCTGGCAGGTCGTGCTCGGCATGGGCGCGGTCGTCATCGCGGTCGTCATCGTCTTGGTGTTGCTGCTGCTCAGCCTCATCAAGGACATCCGTGGAAGCGTCGACACGCTGCTGGCGGTAGCACCGGTTCTCGCCAAGCAGACGTCGAACCTCACGAAGCTCAAGGCAACGCCGGGCGTGCTCGACATGATCATCGAGGAAGCGCTCGTCCAGGATGGCTACATGGACGTCCTCGGCGCGCACTACGCCGCACCAGGGGAGGTCATCGCATGAGCACCGACACCATGATCGCGCTCAGTGTCGCCGAGGCGGCGCTGCTCGTGGTCGTCCTCGCGCTCGCGCTCACGCGCGTGCGTCAGGGGCTGTCCGGCATCTCCGGCGGCCTCACGGCGCTCGCCGGCGCGCTCGCCACAGTCGAGTCGCAGCACCTGCGGCCGCTCGGTGCCGCCGTCGCGCAGATCAACGCGCGTTTCGCCACGATTTTGTCCGTGCTGCCGGGGATCGCTGCCAAGGCAGCGTTCGTCGTGCGCAAGGTCACAGGGGGTTAGGTCATGGCCGTTCTCTGGCTCATGTGCATCGTGCTCGCCGTTTCACTCGCACTCCTCGTTGTCATCCTAAAAGGAGTCCTCGGCGCTGCGCGCAGCATCACTCCGACGGTCACAGCGATTGCAGGAGTCGCGCAGGCAGGCTCGAAGGACCTCGATGCGGTCATCGCGCTTGTGACGACGCAGAACTACATCAGCCAGACCGTCGCCGGTCTGGCGAATTACGGGGGTTCACTTGATGCTGCCCTCCCGAACGCATAAGGGGGCTACATGGAACTTCCTGTTGCCATAATCATTCTGCTGGTCACGCTGGTAATCCTGGTGCTCGCGCTCTATCTCATCGCGACGATCAACGAGCTCCGAGCGATCAACAACGGGCTCTCCGACGTCATCGAAGGCGTCACCGAGATCGTGACGAAGACCGCGCCGGTCAACGGCGTGCTCGACGCGATCAACGGCACGCTCGTCGTCGGCCGCAACCTGCTCGAGGGCTTGGCGCTGAAGAAGGCCGGCGGCGACGCAGCCGGTTTGGTCGAGTCGTGCTTCCCCGGCGAGGGCGCGAAGTTCCAGGCGCGCGTCGGTGTCCGCGGTCCGATCGTGCCGATCGGCGCCGAGTACCCGCCTGGCGCAGCGACCCTCAACGCACTCCTCGGCGCGGCACCAGCGGCTGCACCGGCCCCCAAGCCGGTCGGTCGGATGTCCGCGGTCGGGCCGCGTCCCTGGGAGTAGGGGGGCGCGCGAACGATGGTCGGGACGCGTTCCTCCGCGCACCCCGGCTTCAACGCGTGCGGGGCAACCCGCACGCGAACACCGCCCGCGCTCGTCCTCCGCGCGCTCGGGCGTCCGTGCTCCGTAGAACGTGCACGGAACGGTGCCCGGGCGCGTCCTCCGCGCGCTCGGGCACCTCATACTTTCAATCGTGCGTAGTAGCTCCCGCACGGAACGGTGCCTGGGCGCGTCCACCGCGCGCTCGGGCATCCGTGCTCCGTAGAACGTGTAAGACCGGACGGTATCATGGCCGCCGCGACGAGCGCGTTTTCTTTCAGGCGACGGTCCGAATGGGCCAGCCGGGGGCGCGAACGGGAGCGTGGAGCCGGAGTTCCTGGGCCTTTCCGCGGGGCGAACGCAGCCGCTCTCGTCGGGACGGATGCGATGCCGCCTCAGGCGGCACTTGAGCCGTCTCGAATGCGGATGAGAGGACTCGAACCTCCACGAGCGTGAGCTCACGGCGACCTGAACGCCGCGCGTCTACCAATTCCGCCACATCCGCCAGCGCGTCCAACCTTAGCGTTCGGCGCCGCGACGAGGATCCCCGCTGGGCCGTGATGACCGCGGCCGGGACACCGTGGCAGACGGCACGTCCTTTGCTACCGTGGGCGCCCGTTCCGCGCCGCTATCGTCTAGGGGACTAGGACGCCGCCCTCTCACGGCGGAAACCGGGGTTCGAATCCCCGTAGCGGTACTCGTTTGGCCCCGGAAATCCGGGGCCTTTCGCTTTGAAAAGGGGGGTGCGGGAAAAAATGCGGGAAAAACGTGTCACCGCGCCTGCACGCAGCGCCGCGCTGGTCGTCCGCCGGCGGAGAGGCCGGCGCCGTCGCCAGTGACCCCGTCGGCTTCGCCCGCGACGCAGGCCGGGTGAAGCCGCAATTTGCGGGGGGGGCAAAGCGCCTCAGGCGACGACAGCTGCCTGTACATGCCTTCACAGGACGTCCCCACCATTCGCCGAGAGCGCGCCGTGACCGGCGAGCAACGCATCAGGGTCCGGCCGATCGCGGTCACGAAGCCCCAGGCCGCCGCCGCACTCTCGATGAGCATCGACTCGTTCGAGCGTTACGTCCAGCCCGACCTACGCGTGATCCGACGCGGGCGCCTTCGCCTATTCACCGTGGCCGAACTCGAGCGCTGGGCCAACGAGAACGCCCAGCGCACGCTGCCCTGATGTGGAGATCCGGAAGCGCTTACCTACCGCGGTCGAGCGCGGGGAGTTCAACAGCTCGGCACCTCTTCGGGAAACCAGCGTCCCGGCGTGATCAGCAGCGACTTTCGCCGATCGATCCACACGATGTTCGCGTACTAGTCCTCGTCGCTGACGCGGGTCAGCGACGAGCGAACGTCGCGCTTGCCGAGCACCTCGAGCATCCGCGCTGTGCATCACAGGACCAGGAGTTGACAGCCCGATCACGTGGGCTGCCGGAGAGCCACCGCACCCGCTTCCACGCGAAAGGGGCGCTCTGGACCGCGGACCGGCGCACTGCTCAGTCGCATGTGGACGCAGGAGCGCGCACGTTGCCACTCCGGTTCGGGCCGGGTTGGATCTGGTCGCAGGCCGGCTTGGTGGTCAGGCGAGCCAGGTGATGCCGTACTGCTCGGATGCCGCAGCGTAGGAGTCCGGACCCAGAGCGCCGGCTCGGTCGGCGTCGGCGAGCGCCCGGAAGAACCCCTCGAAGCCGCCCGGAGAGGTGAGCACCAGCAGTCGTCCTTCGCGAGGAACGACGCGTCGATGGGCATGGGGGATCCCACGCGGGAGGAAGATCAGCCCGCCGGGCCCGAGACGGAACTCCGCGTCGCCGCACTCCACGACGTGTTTGCCTTCGAGGACGTGGAAGACCTCATCCTCGTTGGCATGGACGTGACGCGGGGTGTCGAGGAGCGGGGGGCCCTCTTCGAAGATCGTGAAGGCGCCGCCCGTCGACTCGCAGGACGCTTTGATGAGGACTGTCACGTCACCGAACACGAGGCGCTCGCCCTCGTTGCCTGCCAGCGCGAAAGGAGCCGTCGGGTACTCCACGTGCCTACCCTAACCCGCGACCATGCGCGGCAGCCGTCGCTGCTCCGACCGGTGTCACGGTGCGCCGCGGTTGGCGCCAGTCCGGCTGTCGCGTCGGACGAGCTGGAGAAGCGACACCGACGCCGGCGAGAGCGCCCTGTTGCGCGACAAGGGGCGCTCTTTCTGCGGGCAGCGAGAGCGCCCGTGCTGCGTTCGAAGCGGAAGCGCCACCGTGGAGCTGAGCCCCGGGGCGTCGCTCCACGTCGACCCCCGCTAGGTGGGTATGACGCCGAGCTGCTGGAGGAAGCTCAGCTGGTCCATGCTCAGCCAGTGCTCGACGATCTTGCCGTTGCGCACGCGCATGATGTCGACGTACTGAAGCGTGACGCGCTTGCCGGTTGCCGGAATCTCACCGAGGTCACCGGTGTGCGTTCCGATGAGGGTCTTCTTGGTTACCACGCGGTCTCCCTCCGCGATCATGTCGTCAATCGTGAAGCGCGAGTCCGGAAACGCATTGAGGAAGCCGCTGAGATACATCTTGCCGCCTTCGCGGTCCGACGGAACGCCCGGGGGGGAACTGAGATTGACGAATTCCGGGTCGTTCAGCTCGTCGAACACGTCGAAGTTCTTCTGGTTCTGTACCTCCTCGACGAACCGCCGGATGACAGCCTTGTTGCGCTCGAGTTCGCTGTGATGCGTCTCCACAACCGCCCCCTGTCGATAGGTGTCCGAGCATTATCACGCGGTCGGCAACCGAGCCCGCGGTCGCAGGCTGCGCGTCCCAGCCCTCCGGGCACGACTACCGCTTTCGTGCTTGCAACACCCGTACCTGGTCGTGGTCAAAGTTCTGCAAT
>CAVYAX010000044.1:0-6120 GCA_963766525.1 uncultured Actinomycetes bacterium | reverse complement strand
GCAGCGAGCCGACCCTGGCGCCGATCGCGCTCGCCTGCCGCGCTCGATATGGGCCGTCGACCATCGTTAGCTGACGCCGACTCCTCGCGTGAGAGCGTTCGCTGCGCATGCTGATCGCGCTTATCAAGCTCCCGTCACGCCTCGGATACCTGCTCGTGTTCGTGCTCGTCGGCGCCGAGTCGACGGGACTGCCGGTGCCAGGCGAGACGGCGCTCGTCGCGGCCGGCGTGCTTGCGCATCATGGCGAGCTGAGCATCGAGCTCGTGATCCTGCTCGCCTCGGCCGCCGCGATCATCGGCGACAACTTCGGATACCTCATCGGGCGCACCGGCGGTCGGCGGCTGCTCGAACGGCCGGGGCTGCTCGAGGCGCATCGCCGTGCCGTTCTCGCGCGGGGCGAGCCGTTCTTCGCCAAGCACGGGCCGAAGGCCGTGTTCCTCGGTCGCTGGGTAGGGGTTCTCCGCATCGCCACCGCCTGGCTGGCCGGCATCAGCAAGATGCGGTGGTCGGTGTTCCTATTTTGGAACGCGCTGGGCGGGGTCGCGTGGGCCGTGACCGTGGGCCTGGCCGCGTACTACCTCGGCCCGACCGCCGAACGCATCTTCAAGGCCCTCGGCATCGCCGGCGCGAGCGCAGCCGCGCTGCTGCTGGCGGCGTTCCTCGTGTGGCGGCATTTCCGCGCGCGACGGTCCCGCGGTGACCGCGGGACTGCATGACGCCCGCGAACGTCGTGCGCCCGCGAGGTCGCGGGCGCAGAGTTTGCAGTGGTGTCTCGCGGCTAGAGCTTCACGGGCTCCGCGCGCTGCTCGGCGTTGAGACTCGTGAGGAAGAGCGACTTGTCGATCCTGCCCTGGAAGATCGGCACCCCCATCTCCATGCACTTGGAGATCACGTCGCGGCGGTCGAGTCCTGCTTCGCGCGCGAGTTCGGTGGGGGTGAGGTGATTGGGCATCGGCAGAGACCCTCCTATGTGGGGTTAGAGCACACTAGTCTTGTACCACTCCGCGTGGACGGGCTCAACGCGCAGCTCAGATCGGGTTCGGAACGTCGACGAACTCATGGCGGATCGCGAAGCGCTCGGCGAGCAGCTCGCCGAGGCGGCGGACGCCGAACGTCTCGGTGGCGTAGTGGCCGGCGGCGATGAAATGGATCTGCTCCTCCTCGGCGTGCGTCATCACGCGCTCGGCCGGCTCGCCGGTCAAGAACGCGTCGTGGCCGGCCGCGACGGCGTCGGCGAGATAGTCCGAGCCCGCCCCGGACACGATCCCGATCGTGCGAACGCGCTCCGGTCCGGCGAGGAACGCCAGCGGCTCACGCCCGGTGATGCGCTCGACGCGCTCCAGCAGCTCGGCCGTCGTCACGCCGTCGCCGTCGAAGTGGCCGGCCACGCCGATCGGCGTGCCGCGGTGGCGCGCGAACGGCTCCTGCGACCAGCAGCCCAGGCCGCTGGCGAGCAGCGCGTTGTTGCCGACCTCGGGGTGGCCGTCGAGCGGCAGGTGGTAGGCGGCGAGCGCCATGTCGTGCTCGAAGAGCAGCGCCAGCCGCCGCTTCGCCGACGGCGTGAGGGCGAGCGGGGCGCCGCTCCAGAAGAGGCCGTGGTGGACGATCACGAGGTCGGCGCCCAGCGCGGCCGCGCGCTCGAACAGCTCGGCGCTGGCCGAGACCCCGGTGACGATCGTGCTGACCTGCTGCGGGCCGGGGACCTGGAGTCCGTTCGGCCCGTAGTCCTCGAACGTCGCCGTCCGCAGCAGCTCGTCGAGGTACGCGAGGATGTTGTTGAGCACGACGCTCAACGGTACAGTTGCGAACGCTGGGCGGGACCGGACGGGAGGGGTCCGGGCAGGGGCCAGTTCACGGGATGGATTGAGGTGTCATGTCGGCCTTGGCGGTGATCACCGGGCCTGCGGATCACGAGCTGGATGATCGCGACCTCGTCGCGCGCGTCCGCGCGGGCGACGATCGCGCCTTCGAGACGCTCTACCTGCGCTACCAGCCGCGGATCGGCGCCTACGTCGGCGGGATGGTCCGCGACCACGGCCGCGCCGAGGACGTCACGCAGGAGGTCTTCATGTCGGCGCTGCGTCGCATGCGCGCCGCCGAGGGCGAGATCGCGTTCAAGCCGTGGATCTACGAGATCGCCAAGAACGCCTGCATCGATGCCTATCGCCGGGGTCGCAACACCGTCGAGGTGTCGTTCGACGCGCACGACGCGATCGGCGCCGACGACCATGGGCGGCTCGCCGAGCCCGGTGCGAGGCCGGAGACGGCGGTCGAGGGCAAGCTCGCGATCGACAACCTGTGCGGCGCGTTCGGCGGCCTCTCGCAGGTCCACCACGACGTGCTCGTGCTGCGCGAGTTCGAGGGCCTGACGTATCTCGAGATCGGCGAGCGCCTGGGGATGAGCACGGCGGCCGTCGAGAGCACGCTGTTTCGCGCCCGCAAGCGGCTGACCGAGGAGTACGAGGAGCTCGTCAGCGGCGAGCGCTGCCGGCGCGTGCAGCGGCTCGTCGACGCGGGCGGCGTCCGCGCCGCCGGCCTGCGCGACCGCCGCAGGATGGCCCGCCACCTCGCCCACTGTCAGCCCTGCCGGCGCTACGCGCGCCTCGCGGCGACGGATTTCGGCGAGCCGCTGCAGCCGGCGACGCCGGCCAGGGCGGCGGTCGCGCGGGTTGCCGCGTTCCTGCCGCTGCCGGCATTCCTGCAGCGGCAGGTCGCCGCGGTGCTCGATCCCGGCGCGCTGACGGGCTGGTCGAAGGTCGCCGCGACCGTCGCGACGGTCGCCGTCGCGGGGATCGGCGCAGGAACCGCGATCAAGCAGGCGACGGGCGGACCTGCTCCCGCCCCCAGCGCGCCGCTCGGCACGACGCCGGGGGCCGCGCGTCACGGCGCGCCGGCGCAGTCGAGCTCGGCGACCTCGCTCGGGCGCGGCCCCGCGGCCACGCGGGCGGGCGGAACCAGCGCGCCGCCGGCGACGCTGCCGGCCGCCGGCGAGGCGCAGGCGCCAAGCACGGGAGCGCCGCCTCAGGCCGAGCGCCCGAGGAGCGCCGCCGGGGCCGTGGGCGGTCTGCAGCAGACGGCTGCCGGGGCGTCGCAGGAGGCTCGCAGCGCGATCGTCGACGCGACCCGACGCGTGGTCGGTCGCGTGCTCGAGGTGATTCGTGCCGCCGCGCGGCGCGCCGGCGTCCCCGAACGGCGCCCCGACGCGTCGCTGAAGGGCTCGTCGCTGCTGCCTGGCGCCGTCACTCCCGCCGGAGCCGGAGCCGGCGCCAAGGCCGGGGGCGCGACCGCGCGTGGCGATAGCGTGTCCTCGACAGTGTCCGAGCGCATCACGACCACGACCGCGGCGCTGAAGAACCTTGGCGGATGAGCGCGGGGACGGCGAGCTCGAGCCGTTCACCGACACCGCGCTCTACGCGCTCGGCGCGTACTTCGCGGATCGCCATCCCGAGCTGATGGACGACGTCGTCCGCCAGGCCCAGCGGATCGAGGAGGCCGGGGCGGAGCGCTACGCTGAGCAGGAGGGCGTCCCCCTGGAGAGCGCCCTGCAGACGCTCATCACGGGTCTCGCCGTCCGCTACTACCGGGCGGTCGCAGGATCGTCGTGAGATACTGATCTGCACATCGGGGCGTGGCGCAGCCTGGTAGCGCGCACCGTTCGGGTCGGTGAGGTCCCGAGTTCAAATCTCGGCGCCCCGATACACAGCGCCACAGCGACGCACCGCGAACCCACCCGAATGGGTCGCAAAGGCCCATGGGGCCGCCGATCGCGAGTCACGTGGTCGAAAGGATTCGGCGAAACGAGGTTCTCACGATCGCCGGCCTGTCGGCAAGCGGCAGCGTGGTCCTAGCCCGCCTCGGAGAGCACGCCGGTGAGCAGCTCGAGGCGGCTTCCGGCTCCGGTCTTGGCGAAGATCGCCTTCAGATGGTCCTGGACCGTGTAGCGGGAGACGACTAGGCGAGATGCGATCTGTGCGGTGTCGAGGCCCTCGGCGATCAGCTCGGCGACCTCGCGCTCGCGCGCCGTGAGGCCATGCGCCCGGCAGACGAGTCCGAGCACCTCCCAGGCGCTGGCGGCGTGCATGGTGATCGCGATGCCGTCGCCGCGCTCCAGCGGCGCCGCCTCCACCACCGCCCAGCGGCCGTCGGCGGCGCGCATGCGCAGGCGTGCCGGCCGGTCGGGGTCTACGCCCGCCGCGGCGGCAGCCGCCCGCCCGGCGACCGTCCACACGAGCGAAGGGATGCCGCCGGCGTATGGCACACGTCCTGGGTTGAGCAGCTCGAGCCACCGGGGGATCGGCGACGTGTTCGCCAGGACGCGGGCGTGCGCATCGACGAGCAGGACGCCCGCTGCGGGCGGCGGTCCGACCGCCGGGGCGCGGGCGCCGGTGCCGGCGCGCCGCAGCGCGCGGCCGAGCAGCGGAGACACCTCGCGCAGCAGCTGCTCGTCGTCCTCATCGAACGGTCGGTCATCGCGGTCGCGCCAGAGGTCGAAGCGGCCCCACGCTCCGCGCTCGTCGACCGCGAGGCCGCGCAGCTCGTCGCCGGTGCCGAAGCGCTCGAGGCTGTTCCGCCAGCGCCTTGAGCGCGCGAGGTCGCCGCGCGTAGCGTCGCTCAGGCGGCCCACCCGCGCGCCGCCGCGCGCGAGACGCCAGCCGCTGTTGGGCTCGTCCAGGCGGGCGTCCGCAAGCTGCAGGCGGGCGAGCTCGGATATGTGGTCGGTGTCGGCGACGCCGCCGTAGGCGATCAGCGTGTCGGGGTCCACGAGCGGGACGCAGAAGCGCCCGAAGCCAATCGCCGCCCGCAGCGCTGCGATCGCCTCCCGGCGCACCGACTCGCTGTCCAGCGTCCCATCCGCCAGCCGTTCCAGTCGGTCCCGGCATCGGACCCGCGCCCGCTCGGTGCCCATGTAGATGAGCGTACGCCGGGGCCGCCGGCACCACAATCCCAGCCGGCTGGGATGGGCGGGACGCCCGCG
The DNA here is from genome assembly GCA_963766525.1 of uncultured Actinomycetes bacterium. GTDB lineage: Bacteria > Actinomycetota > Thermoleophilia > Solirubrobacterales > Solirubrobacteraceae > CADCVQ01. Next base: position 1,145 of record CAVYAX010000044.1, on the reverse strand, counting down.
GCGCGGTTGTATGTACGCCATGAGCGAGACGACGACGCGGCGCCTCGGCGCCGGCGGCCCCGCGGTGGCACCGATCGGCCTCGGGTGCATCGGGATGACCGGCTTCTACGGTCCGACGGACGAGGCGGAGGCGCTGCGCACGCTGCGTCGTGCCCTGGACCTCGGCTGCACGTTCTGGGACAGCTCCGACGCCTACGGCCCGTACACGAACGAGCTGTTGCTGTCGCGGGTGCTGCGGACGCGCCGCGACGAGGCCTTCGTCACCACCAAGTTCGGGGTCACGATCGACCCGCGCACGCTCGCCCGGTCGGTGGATGGTCGGCCGGAGCACGTCCGCCGCTCGTGCGACGCGTCGCTGCGGCGACTCGGCGTCGACCACATCGACCTGTACTACCAGCACCGCGTCGACCCGGCGGTCCCGATCGAGGAGACCGTCGGCGCAATGGCCGAACTCGTGCGCGACGGCAAGGTCCGCCACCTGGGCCTGTCGGAGCCGGGGCCAACGACCGTGCGCCGCGCGCACGCAGTACACCCGCTGGCGGCGGTCCAGACCGAGTACTCATTGTGGTCGCGCGACGCGGAGCGCGACTTGCTCCCGGTGCTGCGCGAGCTGGACATCGCGCTGGTCGCCTACGCGCCGATCGGCCACGGCTTCCTGGCCGGCGGCGTGCGCTCCCGCGATGACCTCGCCGCAATCGACTTCCGCCGCGCCCAGCCCCGCTTCGCCGAGGACAACCTGCGCGCGAACCTCGACCTCCTCGCCGTGCTCGAGGAGGTAGCCACCGAGCGCTGCGCCACGCCCGCTCAAGTTGCGATCGCGTGGACCCTGCACGCCGGACCGGCCACGATCCCAATCCCCGGCAGCTCGCGCGTCGCCCACCTCGAAGAGAACCTCGCCGCTGCGCACCTCGAGCTGGGCGACGCGGATCTCGCCCGGCTCGAGCACCTGGCTGCGCCACGTGGCCAGCGCTATGACCCGGCCGGCATGCGCACAGTCGGCCTCTAGTAGAGGACCGGCCCGTTCTGCCTCGCGCCCACACCCTGCGATTTCTCGGCTGGGCGCGTTGGGCGACGGCTCCGATCGATGAGATGGGTGGTCTGCGCGCGGGTCTCCTAGCGAGCGGTCGTCGCGCCTACGCAGAGCT
>CAVYAX010000043.1:0-6277 GCA_963766525.1 uncultured Actinomycetes bacterium | reverse complement strand
GCAACACGATGATCGACACGCTCGTCGCGATGCGCCGGCGGATCGATCCCGATGCCAGCGCGGCGGCCCACGGCGTGCGGCGCGGGGAGTACCTCGTCGTGACGCTGCACCGACCGGCGCTCGTCGACGGACCGCTGCTCGAAGAGGCAATCCATCACCTCGCGGCCGTCAGCGCCAGCCTGCCCGTCGTCTTCCCCGTCCACCCGCGCACGCGGGCGGCGATCGCGCGCCTCAACGGAGGCGCCGCCAACGGCCTGCGGCTCGCCGATCCGCTCGGCTACATCGACTTCCTCGGGCTCGTGTCAGGAGCCGCCGGCGTGCTGACCGACTCCGGCGGCATCCAGGAGGAGACGACGGTGCTCGGCATCCCCTGCCTCACGCTGCGCGCGAACACCGAGCGGCCGGTGACGGTGGATCAGGGCACGAACGTCCTGCTCGGGCTCGAGCCGGCGCGGATCGCCGACGTGCCGCGGCTGATCGACGAGCGTCGCGGCCAGCGCCAGGAGCCGCCCGCCGGCTGGGACGGCGCAGCCGCGGGCCGGCTCGTCAACGTGCTGCAGTCCAGCATGGCCTGACGCGCGGCGCGCGTCAGGAGGAGCAGCGACCGACGGCCCCCGTCTTGGCCGACAGGCAGGCCTCCGTGACCTTCGGGAGCTTGCGACCCTTCCGTGTCAGCAGTCGCTCGTAGGTCCCGACCTGCAGGCGTCGGGTGACCTTGACGACGATGCTGACTCCGGCGCGGATGATGCGCTGACCCTTGAAGTATCGCGTCAGCGACGTGACCGTCTTCGTCGTCTTCTGGATGACGCGCTTCTTGAAGCCGCAGCCGGAGTTGTTGCCGTTGCAGAGCAGCTCGATGCGCGACCCGCTCGCGGCGCGCACCGTGAACGTCACGAGCTGCGAGTAGAGCGAGTTGACGCGCCAATGCCCGTCGATCTTCGCGTTGAGCTTGCTCGGGCAGCCGTTCGCGAGGTTGCCGGCGACGGTCGGGCAGTCGTCGTCGCTCGTCTTGACGCCGTCGGCGTCCTCGTCGTCTCCGGTACCGGCGCCGTCACAGCCGTTTGCGCCGCTGCCGGCGATCAGCGGACAGGCGTCGATGCTGTCCGGCACGCCGTCGCGGTCGAGGTCGTTCGGCGTCGGCGGCGGCGGTGGCGGTGGCAGCACGACGGGCGGCGGAGGCGGCGGCGCGACCGGCGGAGGAGGCGGCGGAGTCGTGCCGCCGGTTCCGGTGCCCTGCAGGCTGACCGGCAGCGGGGACTCGGCGCCGGACACGGTGATGCTCAGGTTGCCGTTGACCACCACGGCGGCGGTCGGCGCGAACGTCACCTCCATGCTGCACTCCTCGCCCGCCGCAAGCTGTTTGGCGGCGCAGCCGTTGTCGACGCTGAACGGAGGACCGCTCGTGACGACCTCGGTCACGTTCAGCGTCAGGGCCCCGTCGCCGTCGTTCTTCAGCTTGACGGTCTTGTGCACGCTGGCACCGACCGCCGCCGTGAACTCGAGGTCGTCGGATGGCGTCAGCTTCGCATGGGGGCCCGCCGCCAGCGCCAGCGACAAGGTTGCGCCGAGGACGCCGACGGCGCACACGAGAACCAGCGCCGCTCGCCGATAGAGCGCCTTCGCTGGCCCGCTATCCCGCATCCCCATCCCCGTCTGCTCGCGTCTTGAAGTCCCGTCCCGCGTCATTGCGGCCGGGTCACGGTCGATCATGTTAACCCAGCTCGACGCCGTTTGATCCGGTACCGAACGGCTTCGTGTCAGGCGCAGGGACCGACCGCCCCGGTGCGCGCCGACAGACAACCCTCGGTCACCTTCGGCAGCCTGCGGCCGCTGCGCGTCACGAGTCGCTTGTAGGTGCCGACCTGCAGCGGGCGCGTGACCCGGACGGAGATGCTCGTGCCCGCGGAGAGGATCCGGGCGCCCTTGAAGAAGCGCGTCAGGCTCGTCACGCGCCGCGTCGTCGCCGTGATCGTGCGCTTCGTGAAGCCGCACTTCTTGCGGTCGCCCGAGCAGCGCAGCTCGATCCGTGAGCCGGTCGTGGCGCGCACGCTGAGCGAGATGAGCTTGGAGTACAGGCGGTTCGTGCGCCAGCGGCCGATGACCTGGGCGTTGAGCTCGCTCGGGCATCCGTTCCTGAGGTTGCCTGGAACGATCGGGCAGAAGTCGGCGCCGTCGACGACCTCGTCACCGTCGCTGTCGGGCGCGCCTGGCGTCGATGTCGTCGGGCCGGGACCCGGGCCTGGGCCGGCACCGGCGGTGCCGCTGCCGTTGAGCGGGATGTTCACGACCGGGCTGACCGGATCGTTCGTCGAGAAGCGCAGCAGCGCGGTGTATCCGGCGCTGACCGCGGTCGGCGTGAACGTGATGTCGGCGGTGCAGCTCGCGGCGGGCGCGAGCGGATCGCCACACGTCGTCGAGCGGACGGTGAAGTTCGGGCCGACGATGATCGGGGTCGTGTTGGAGAGCGTGGCGAGGCCGGTGTTCGTCAGCGTGATCTGCTTCGCGGCGCTCGTCGTTCCGACCGCCGCGGTGAAGCTCTGCGGCGTGGTGTCGACGCCGACCCGCGGGGCGTTGCCGCGCAGGGTGAGCTTCACGTCGCCGGGTCCGTTCGTCGTGATCGTGAGGGTTCCCGCGACCGGAGCTTCGTCAGTGGCCGAAAACGACACGGTGACGGTGCACGAGGCAGCCGGAAGAACGTCCTCGTTCTTGCACCCGTCGTCGGCGCTGAAGCCGGTTCCCGTGGCGACCGCACCGCCGGTGACGTGCAGCGGCTCGTCGCCGCTGTTCGTCAGGACCACGGCCTGCGTCGGGCCGGGGCCATCGCCGGGCGCGTCGGTGAAGCTCAGATCGGTCGACGACGGCGAGGCCACCGGCAGCGCGAAGGCGGACGCGGACGTCAAGCCGAGCGCCGCGGCGACGAGCACCGCGACCAGCATCGCCCTGCGTCCAAGCTGTGCTGCTCCGCTGTCCCGCATCCGCTCCCCTTCTGTACTCGCCGACGGTCGGCGCCGGACCACTGGCGTCCGGCCGTTCCGTCGCCTACGGCCATGCTAACCCAGCCCAGCGCCGTTCGATTCGTTGCACGCCGCTGGTCGCGTCATCGCCTGGCAACAGGTTTGACCGCCGGTTATGGCAAGCTGATGAGATGCCGTTCGCCCGGTCGCACCCCCTGCGCGGAACGACATCCGCGTCGGGATGATCGACCTCCACGCCCACGTGCTCTATGGGATCGACGACGGTCCCCCGCACCTCGATGGATCGCTCGAGCTGCTGCGCCGCGCCGCCGCCAATCGCACGCGCATCATCGCGGCGACTCCGCACCTTCGCGCGGACTTCCCGCGCGTCGTCGTCGAGCAGATCGGCGCTGCCTGCCGCGCGCTGCAGCAGCAGGTACCGCCGGCATGGAACCTGCAGATCGTGCCGGGCGGCGAGGTCGACCTGCTGTGGGCGCACGAGGCGACCGACGACCAGCTGCGCCACGCGTCGTACAACGGACGCGGCACCGATTTGCTCGTCGAGACCCCGTACGGCCCGCTGACCGATGCCTTCGAGCGCGGGCTGTTCGCGCTCGCCGACCGTGGATATCGCTTGCTGCTCGCCCATCCGGAGCTCAACTCGAGCCTGCAGCGGGCCCCCGAGCGTCTCGAAGCGCTCGTCGCGGGCGGCGTGCTCCTACAGGTCACCGGCGCATCGCTGCTGCGCGCGCCCGGCAACTCGGCGAGCGCGAAGCTGGCGCGACAGCTCGTCGAGCACGAGCTCGCGCACGTGATCGCCTCCGACACGCATACCGGCGGCGCCTGGCGGCCCTCCGAGATGCTCGCCGCACACCGTGCCGCGCGCCAGCTCGCGCCGCATCGCGCCTCCTGGATGGTCACCGCGGCACCGGCCGCGATCCTCGCCGGCACACCGCTTCCTGCCGTCGCGCCCCGGACCGACCGCCCCCCGCTGGCGCCGGTGCCCGCCGACGAGCTTCCGCAGGCCGCCCTGCGCCGGCCTACCGTGCCGCTGACGCGACTGCGTCGCAGGCGCAGAGCGTCGGACGGCTAGCGCCCTCCATCATCAGGGGGCGTCCGCGAACGCCCGTCCGATGAACTCCGCCAGCCGTCCCTTGTCGGCTTGCCGCGTGAGGTCGATCGCGGTGCCGTTGGGCGTCGTCAGGACGTACTTCACCTGGCCCTTGCCGTCGACTTCGGCGGCGGCGGTGTCGGCCCGATCGAGCGCGCCGCGGATGCGGGCGCTGGAGCGGTCGACCATCGCGCGATCGACATCCGGAACGCCCGACTGCGCCATCAGGTTCGCAAGCTCGTTCGTCGTCACGCTGCCACGGTAGTTGGCGACGAAGCGGATCAAGGCGTCCCAGTAGCGGCCCTGCAGCCCGGCGGCGAGCAGCGCGCCGGAGGCGGCGCGCTCCTCGCCGTTGGCGCCGTAGGGGCCTCTCGTCGGCGTGCGCATCTGCAGCTTCAGGCGGCCGTCGCGAACGAAGCGGTCGGTCACGGAGGGCAGCAGCGTGATCAGCTGGTCGAGCTCGTAGCTCGTCGGCGTCGACATCACGCTGAGCGTCCACGGCGCGTTGCTCGCGCCGAGCGTGAAGCCGTCCTGTGGGAGACCGGCGATCGCGTCCAGCCCGCGCGCCGTCTGGCGGGCGTTGGAGACAGGGTCGCCGGCGCTGCAGCCGGCGAGCGAGACGAGCGCCGCCGCGAGTACCGCCATGAGCATGCGACGGCGCATCACGACGTCGGCAGGCGAGCGCTGCCGGCGCGCGCCCGCCACTGTTGCGGGTTGTTGGTGTCGAACAGCCGCAGCGTGTCGGCGACCGTTGCCTCACGCGGGTTCAGGCGGCGAGCCGTGCGCGCCTCGGGGCGCGGATCGAGCCCAGCCGCGGCGCGCACGAGTGCCAGGCCGTAATGGACCTCCCAGTTGTGCGGGTCGCGGCGGACCGCGTTGCTCATCGCGGCGACCGCCAGACCGGCCCGGTTGAAGCGGACATCGCAGTAGGCGAGCAGCAGGTACGGCTCCGGGCGCCCGCCGAGCGCAGCCTTCGAGGCCAGCGCCCGGTCGATCGTCGTCGCGCAGTCGCCGCGGTCGAAGGCGCGCACCCCGTCGCGCAGGCGACCGTCGGACAGGTACATGCGCGCGGGGGCGATCGCCAGCAGCAGGCAGCCGATCCCGATCGCCCAGCGGACCGGCTTCGCGAGGCTTGCGGGAACGAACCTCGAGCTCGTGGCGCGGGCCGTCGGGATCGAAGCCAGCGCCAGGCCGCCGGCCGCGAAGAACCAGAACGTGACGGCCGGCATCTCCCAATGCCAGTCGGTCCCCGCGGCCAGCGCCCAGGTGATCCCCGCACCGAACAGCGCGGCGCCGACGACGGAGTCCTTGTCGCGCGCACGCGCGAAGAACCCGGCCAGCACGCAGCCGATCGCGGTGAGCACGAGCAGCAGGCCGATCAGGCCGAGCTCGCCGAGCACCTCGATGTACAGCGAGTGGGCGTCCTGCAGCTGCAGCTTGTCGGACCTGCCGACGAGGTCCCAGCGGAGCGCGTACGTGCCGGCCCCGGTGCCCGACAGGGGATGCTCCTTGAAGCCGACGAGCGCGGCGCGCCAATGCTCGATGCGCCCGTTGTCGCCGGAGGTGCCGAGCCGGCTGCGGAGGTCCGCCGTGTCGACCCGATCGCCGTTCACGAAGGCGTCGTATTGGTCGGGCAGGTTGACCGGCCACACGAAGAGCGCGAACAGGACGGCGATCAGCGCGCCCGCGCGCGCGCCCCAGACGACCTGTGGACGGCGCAGCTGCTCGGGCAGCTTGACGCGCATCAACCGCAGGTCGAGCTTCAGCAGCGCGCGCCGGGCGGCCAGCGCTGCGACGACGCAGAGCAGGACGACGATCGCCACGACGTGGCCCTGCGAGGCGGCCGCGTCGCTCGCCGGACGATCGCTCGCGAGCAGGTCGGCCGAATAGCCCGCGGCGACGGCGACGAGGACGGTCGGAACGGCGACGACGAGCGCGCTCGGCAGCGCGCGCGGCCGGCCCACGAGGATCAGCGCGACGACGCCAACCGCGGCGGCCGCGATCGATCCGCGCGAGAACGTCAGCAGCAGCGTGACGCCGAGCACCGGCAGGGCGCCGGCCGCCAAGACCCGGCCGAGCGGCTTCTCGCGCAGGTCGGCGGTCAGCGCGAAACACAGCACGATGCCCAGCGCCGCGAGCAATCCGAGCGCGTTCCAGTACGTCAGCGGATAGTTGAGCCGTTCGTCGGCGACGGCCGCCGGCAGGCTCCAGA
>CAVYAX010000042.1:0-344803 GCA_963766525.1 uncultured Actinomycetes bacterium | reverse complement strand
GGACGTCGTGCTGGCGATCATGGGCGGTGACGGCGTGTCGGGAACCGCGCGCCGTCTGCGCGTGTCGCGTCCGACGGTGATCAAGTGGCGCGACCGGTTCGCCCGCGACGGGATCGCCGGTCTGCAGGATCTGCCGCGCAGCGGCCGGCCGAAGACGATCGACGACGCGCAGATCGTTGCCGCGACGCTGGAGCCGCCGCCGGCGAAGCTCGCGGTCACGCACTGGTCTTCGCGGCTGCTCGGGGCGCATCTGGGGATCGGTGATGCGACCGTTGCCAGGGCGTGGCGCGCCTACCGTGTCAAGCCGTGGCGGCGCGAGACGTTCAAGTTCTCCACCGATCCCGAGCTTGAGGCGAAGGTCCGCGACGTCGTCGGCCTGTATCTGGATCCGCCGCGCAACGCGATCGTGCTATGCGTCGATGAGAAGTCGCAGATCCAGGCGCTCAACCGCACTCAGCCGATCCTGCCGGTCCGCCCGGGGCTGCCGGAGAAAGCCACCCACGACTACAAGCGCAACGGCACGACCACGTTGTTCGCAGCGCTTGAGGTCGCGACCGGGACGGTGACCGACCGCTGCTACGACCGTCACGGCAAGGCCGAGTTCCTGGACTTCCTCAAGCTCGTCGCCAAGACCTACCCGAGGCGAACGTTGCACGTCGTAGTCGACAACTACCACACGCACAAGCACGACGACATCAACCGCTGGCTTGCGAAGAACTCCCGGATCACGCTGCACTTCACGCCGACCTCCGGTTCGTGGCTGAACCTGGTGGAGGTGTTCTTCGGGATCATCACCCGACAGGCCATTCGCCGCGGATCGTTCGACAGCGTCACCCAACTCAATGCAGCGATCCGCGCGTTCATCGCTGGCTACAACGACCGCTGCAAGCCGTTCGTCTGGACCAAGCCCCCCGACGAAATCCTCGCCCGCGCAACCCGTCAAACAACTTCAGACGCGCGACACTAGCCGGTGACGAGCCGGGCGTTGAGGCCGTCGAGCACGGGGCTCAGCGGGGTGAAGCACATGCTCCGGCTGCTGACGACGATGAGCGTGACGATCCCGACCGCGCGGACCTTGCCGTTGGCGTCCGGAGCGGTGAACACCGGGCCGCCGCTGTCGCCCGGCGCCGCCTGCATCGTCGTGCAGCGCACGACCACCCCGGCGAAGACGCTGAGGATCCGCTCGGCGCGGCGCGCGCGCCGACCGGCGATCCTCCCGCAGCGGTCGATGCCCGTCGTGCGCCCGGTGAAGCAGACGCGCCGTCCGGCCGTCGGCTTGGCGGGCCCGGCGACCCGCCACGGCGGCCTGCTGACGCCGCGGTCCACGAACGGAAGGGCGGGCCGGTTGGCCGCCGACGGGACGGGCACGACGAGGGCGTCGAGCGGCCGCGTCCGGGTGAGGATCTGCTTGACGCGGCCGAGGATGATCCCCGGCTGCGGCGGCCGGCGCAGGCCGACGTAGCGGCGATGCACGGTGCGGTCCTTGCGCAGGCCGCCGCAGTGCGCGGCGCTCAGGCCGCCCAGCGCGCCGCCCGGCATGCGCACGAGGAACGCGGACGTGCAGGCCACCGCTCCGCGCGGGACGCGCGCCCCCGCGATGAGGCGCGGGCGCGCGAAGACCAGCTCGCGGCCGGCCTCCCAGCCGTCGAGGTCCGGCGCGAGGCCGGGCCGGCGGATGCGCAGGGCGGCGCCGCCCCGCACGGCGACGAGGTCGTAGGCGGTGGCGTCCGTGGTCGTCTGCGCGCGCAGCGGCGCCCAGCCGGCGGCGCGCAGCGCGGCACCAGCCTCGGCGGTCGGCTTGCCGACGACCTGCTCCGCGACGGACTCGGCCACCGCGCACGTCGCGCCCACGACCGCGACGACGTTCGCCTCGCCGACTGCCGCGCAGCGCTCGTACGAGTAGCTCGTCTGCGCCTGCGCGGTGGTAGCGCCGCTGGCGGCGAGGACGGCGGCGGCGAGTGTCGACAAGGGCATGCGCATGCGGTCGCCGATGGTGGCAGACGCCCGCAGCGGCGAGCGCCGCCACGTCAGCCGGCGCGATCGCGCAGACGCTCGCCGGTGAGCGCGGTAGCCTGCGACCGTGACGGCAGAAGGCGCGACAGCGGGACCGTTCCTCGCCGCGCTCGACGACGAGGACGCGCGCGAGCTGCGCGCGCTCGGGCGCCTGCGGCGGTACGCGCCGGGCGACACGATCATCCACCAGGACGACGACCCCGGCGGCATCAGCGTCCTGCTCTCCGGACGGGCCAAGGTCGTCGTGCTCTCCTCCGGCGGCAAGGAGGTCCTGCTGGCGTTCCGCGGGCCGGGCGACATCGTCGGCGAGGTCGCCGCGCTGGCCGGCCGCACCCGCTCGTGCTCGGTCCGCGCGCTCGACGAGGTGGAGACGCTGGCCGTCGGCGCGGCCGACTTCCGCCGCTTCCTCGGGACCCACGCCGCCGCGTCGCTCGAGCTCGTGCTGATGCTCATCGAGCGCTTGCAGTCCGCCGACGACGCCCGCCTGGAGTTCGCGGCGCACGACGTCGTCGGCCGCGTCGCGCGCCGGCTCATCGAGCTGTGCGAGCGCTTCGGCGAGCCCTCGGAGGAGGGGATCGCCGTGACCGTCGCGATCTCCCAGGAGGAGCTCGCCGCCTGGACCGCCTCGTCGCGCGAGGCCGTCGTCAAGGCGATGCGCCTGCTGCGCGAGCTCGGCTGGATCGAGAACCGGCGCCGCCGGATCGTCGTGCGCGACCTCGAAGCGCTGCGCCGCTACGCGGCCTGAGCGACCAGCGGCAGCGGCACGCGCGGCAGCGGCGCGGCGGCCCGGACCAGCTCGAGCGCGGGGCGCTGCTCGAGGATCGCCAGCTCGAGGTCGCGCAGCTCGTGGCACGGCTCGATGCCGAGCTCCTCGATCAGCGTGCGGCGCATCGCGTGGTAGACGGCGAGCGCGTCGCCCTGGCGGCGCGCGCGGTACAGCGCGAGCATGAGCAGCGCGCGCATGCGCTCGCGCAGCGGATGGCGCGGCACGAGGCGCTCGAGATCCGCGGCCACCCGGGCGTGGTCGCCGAGCTCGATCTCGGCCTGCGCGCAGTCCTCGATCGCCGCGAGCCGCAGCTCGTCGAGGTGGCGGATCTCGTCACACGCGAACGACTCGTAGCCGTAGCCGCCGAACGGCTCGCCGCGCCACAGCGCGAGGCCCGCGCGCAGCGCGCGAGCGGCGCTCGCGGGGTCGCCGGCCTGCAGGCGCTTGCGGCCGCGCGCCACGGCCGCCTCGAAGCGATGGGTGTCCACGCACTCGGGGTCGACGTCGAGCAGGTAGCCGCGCGGGCGCGTCTGCAGCAGCGCGTTGACGTCGGTGCCCGGCGCGAGCTTCGCGAGCGCCCGGCGCAGCCGCACGACGTTGACCTGGACGCGCTTGGTCGAGCCCGGCTCGCGGTCGTCGTCCCACAGCTCGTCGAGCAGCCGGTCCGAGGTCACGGTCTCGCCGGCGTGGACGAGCAGGATCGCGAGCAGGGCGCCCGGACGCGAGCGCCCCGGCCGGAAGCTTCCGGCGGGCCCGACGGCTTCGACCTCGCCAAGGAGGTTGAAGCTCAGGTCGCCTTGAGAGGGGGTCGTCGTCATGGCCGTGAAACTACGGGCCGCACTCGAGCCGAAAAAGGGAATCGGTCACGCCCTGAACGTGATCTTGTCCACTTTCGCGTGTGACGTTGACAGGTAGTGAGACGAGCGGTGTTGCTGCCGTCAAGGCCGCGGGGGGTTGATCTCGGGGCATTCGTGCCGGCTGATGTGGGGGCGGCGATCGCCGCCGGCGGCGGCGGCGGCGCGGTCGATCGGCGCCGCAGCGGTGCGTCCTCGAGGCCGACGTCTCGGGGTTCACGCCGCTGACCGAGCGGCTCGCGCGCGAGCACGGCCCGCGCCGCGGCGCGGAGGAGGTCGCGGCGCTGCTGAACCGCATCTACGGGGCGCTCGTCACGGAGGCCGACGACGCCGGTGGGATCGTCGTCGAGTTCCTGGGCGACGCGATCACGGGGGTCGACTTCTGACCTTTTGCCGTGCTTGTCGGCGGTCGGGGGCGATGTTAGGGTCGGATCGGGCTCATCAAGCGGTTCCAAGAAAGGCGTCCCGTGATGGATGACACGACGACGGACGACGTGGCCGGACCCGGCGATCCCGCGAGCGAAGACGGCGGTGTGACCCGCCGCCAGGCGGTCGGTGCCGCGGCAGCCGGCGTGACGGTGCTCGCGCTCGGAGCCGACGCCGCCGGCGCCCAGACGGACGCGACCGCGTCGCAGCTGCACCGGACCGTGGTGGTCAACGCCCCGCGCGGCGTCATCTTCGACCTCGAGCAGGTGCAGCGGATCCAGAAGGACATCCTCGGCCAGCTCGGCTGCCAGGCCTGCTGCTCGGGCTGGACGATCGCGTTTCCCGACGAGGTGCAGTACGTCCTCGGCAAGAACAAGCGGCTCAAGCAGCTCTCCCCCGCGCTGGTGCGCCAACGGCTGGGCGTGGGGAAATGAGGAGGTCTCCCGGAATGGATGAGGACACGCTGGACGACGTCGCCGAGGCGACGGACACGACCTCGCTCACCCGGCGCGCGGCGCTGGCCGCGGGCGCCGCCGGCGCGACCGGCCTCGTGCTGACGTCGCAGGCCGCGGGGTCCGCGAAGGTCTCCGCCGCGCGCTACAACCGCGTGGTGATCGTCAGCGCGCCGAAGGAGATCGTGTTCAACCTCGAGAAGGTGCAGGCGATCCAGGAGGACATCCTCGGCCAGCTCGGCTGCCGCGCGTGCTGCTCGGGCTTCGACTTCCACTTCCCCGACGAGCTGCAGTTCATCTTCCCCGGGCAGGGCGTGCAGGTTGAGCCGGTCTCGCCCGAGGCCGTCCAGGCCCCCGAAGGCGCGTAGCTCTGCTGGCGAGCCCGCCGCCGGCGCTCGGCGTCGGACTGACGTTTCATCCCGAGCTCGAGGCGTTCGTCGAGGCGCACGCGGCGCTCGTCGACGTCCTCGAGCTCGAGCCGCAGACGCTGTGGCTGCCGGCCGCCGCGGCGGGCGAGAGCTTCGGCATCGCCGCCGCCGCGATGGAGCGCCTCGCGGCGCTGCCGCAGCGCAAGCTCGTGCACAGCGTCGGCACGCCGGTCGGTGGCAGCCGCCTCGGCGACCGCCGCCAGCTGCCGCTGCTGCGTGAGGCGGTCGCGCGGCTCGACGCGCCGTGGTGCAGCGAGCACCTGTCGTTCAACGTCGCGGGCAACGCGGATGGCCCGTTCTTCACGAGCTTCATGCTGCCGCCGCGCCAGACGCGCGAGGGCATCGGGCACGCGTCCGCCTCCGTGCGCGAGCTCGCGGAGCTGCTGGGAGCACCGCTCGCGGTCGAGACGGGCGTGAGCTACCTGCGTCCGCGCGACGACGAGCTGCGCGACGGGGAGTTCGTCGCCGCGGTCGCCGAGGCGAGCGGCTGCGGCATCCTGCTTGACGTCCACAACATCTGGACCAACGAGCGCAACGGCCGCCAGTCGATCGCGTCCTACCTCGACGACCTGCCGCTCGATCGCGTGTGGGAGCTGCACCTCGCGGGCGGCGAGGAGCATGCCGGCTACTGGCTCGATGCCCATTCCGGCGCGATCCCCGACGAGGTGCTGCGGGTCGCGGCGGAGGTCCTCGAGCGCACGCCGAACGTCGGCGCGCTGATCTTCGAGCTCATGCCCGAGCAGGTCGCGACGCTTGGCGACGACGGGCTGCGCCGCCAGCTCGAGGCGATGCACCTGCTGTGGGAGGGGCGCCCTCGCGTCCCCGCCGCTGCGCGCCCGATGCCGCCCGCGTTGAGCGGCGGCGCGCGGGAAACCGCGCCGGAGGACGCCGGCGACGTGCGGGCCCGGGAGCCCGCCCCCGCCCCGGAGGACGCCGGCGACGTGCGGGCCTGGGAGGACGCGCTCGGCGCGCTGGCCATCGGGCACGAGCCGCATGGCGCGCTCGCCGCCGAGCTCGCGGCGGACCCCGGCGTCGGCGTGATCCGCACGATGGTCGACGCGGCGCGCGCCGGCAGCCTCGTCTCGAGCCTGCGGCTCAGCATGCGCCTGCTGCTCCTGTACGCGGGCGAGGACGGCACCAACGCGCTCATGCGCGGCTTCTGGGACAGCGCGCCGCCGGAGCCGTTCGCCGGGGACGAGGGGCTCGCGTTCGCCGCGTACCTCGCCGCGCACCCGGTCAAGCTGCCCTTCCTCGACGACGTCCTCGCGTTCGAGCTCGCGCTGCTGCGCGCGTCGATCTCCGGCGAGGCGACGACCGTCCGCTTCGCGGCGGATCCGGCGCAGCTGCTCGGCGCGCTCGCGGAGGGGCGGATGCCGGAGGACCCGGCCCTCGGCGACTACGCCTTCGAGGTCTCGCCGCAGCCCGGTTGACCGCTCCGCGCGCGGCTCGGCTGAGACCTCCGCGCGCCGAGTTGGCGCCTCCGCGCGCGGCCGGCGCTCATGCGGCGGGCATCGCGGCAGAGCGCCGCTCGCCGTCCTGCAGCCAGCTCACGCGACCGTCGCGGACGCGCACCGACAGGGGGTCGATCCGCCGGCTGCGGGCCACCCGCACCGGCTTGAGGCTGCCGGCCGCGACCGCGAACACCGAGTTGACGCTCAGGCCGGCCCGCACGCAGTTGGGGCGCGGGTCGGCGTTCGCGACATCGTCGAGGTCGGGGCACTGGATCCACGCCGCCGAGCGGCGCGCGGTCAGGTCGCGGCCGGTGCGCGCCAGCTCGAAGTCGAGGCTGCCGATCAGCCCCGACGCGCTGACGCCCGCCGTCTTGTCCGGCCGGCGCATGTCGACGAGCGTGATGACGGTCGCAAAGCTCGACCCGTAGCCCGCGTCGAGGACCGCCGCGAAGCCGATCGTCGACCCGCGGACCTTGACCGCCCGCGCCGGGCGGTGAAACCAGAAGTCGCCGAACGTGCTACTCGACAGCGCGACCTTGTTGCCGGTCGCTCGCAGGCAGCCGATGAGCCGGCCGCTGACGGCGCCGCTGCCGGTCGGCGGGCGACCGAGCTCGTAGGCGACAACGTTGCGGTTGATCGAGACGACGTCGCCATTCGGCGAGCGGCACTTGCCGGTCGGCGGGCGCGCCTCGGCAGCGGCCACCGCGAGCACGAGCGCGATCGTTGCGATGAGCGAGCAGATCCTCAGCATGTGTGGTTACCAACAGCGGCGCGGGGAGTTCGGATCGCTGTCCAGCCCCAGATCCCCTGCTCCCTGTTGGCGCCGAACGCCGCCGTCGCGGCGTTCGTCTCCCCGGCGCGCGGGTTGAAGTTGCCGAACACCCACGTCACGACCGCGCCCTGCGCGTCGGGGACGTTGTTGTCGGCGTAGAGCATCCGGTCGACCGGCTGAAACGAGCCCGGCCCGGCATCGCGGCGCACGTAGGCGCGCACGACGCCGCCCGAGCGCACGTTCCCCGGGTTGTCGGCGGCGGTGGTGCCCGTGGCGCTGACGTAGGTCGTCGACAGCGCGACCCCGGCGACGCCGGGGGCGTAGCACGGCCCCTGGTAGTTGGCGTAGAAGCCCGTGCAGCCCGCCACGGGCGTCGTGGCGGACTGCGTCCTGCAGCCGCTGCGCAGCGTCGTCGCGTTGAGGTACTGGTCGGGCACCGGAAACGCCGAGCTCGGCCACCCCGGCGAGCCGTCCGCCTGCCGGAACGCTGTCACGGCGGCGTTGTCGGCGACGTGTAGCTGGTCGTCCGCCGGGGCGCGCTGGTCCGCCGCGAGGGGCGCCATTCCCGGGCGCGCCTTGCGCCCGCAGCCGGTATAGGCCTCTTGGAGCATGCGGAACTCGGTGCCCGTCAAGCCGCCCGGCACGGAGGGCGTGTCCTGCGGGACCACGCCCGTGAGCCGGTCGGTGCCGGGCGCCACGGGCACCGCCGACAGCGGGACGAACCCGCGCAGGCCGGTGTACAGCGCCGCCTCGCGGCCCGGCGACTGCACCAAGCCTGCGATGACGAAGCGCCGCTCGACGTTGCGCGTGACCATGCAGCCGCGACCCTGGAACTCGATCGTCGCGAGGCTGCGGCCGGCGTTCGCCGGATCGCAGCGCGCGGTGGCCGTGAGGGGGTCCGTGGAGCCGCGCAGCGTGCGGTTGAAGTCGTAGATGTTGAAGCAGCCGGGGTACGGGCCCTGCTCGACGTACGCGATCGGCGGGCGCGAGCGCGGTGAGTCGCCGGATCCCCCGAACGAGTCGTACAGGCCGATCAGCGGGTCGGACGGGATGAACGGGGGCGCGAAGCGCTCGCGCAGGACGCGGGCGTTGCCGTTGCGAAACGCGCTCGGGAAGCACCGCTTGACGGGGTCGTAGTTGCCGCAGGGCGGGCGTGGGTCGAAGCGCCCGCCGCGCGCGACGCCGGACAGCGGCACGTCGATCGTCCGCCGCTGGGCGAGCCGGCAGATCGGGTTGGGCCGGTTGACGTCGCGCAGCGGAAAGCGCGGCGGCACGAGGCGCGGCGGGTTGGCGAGCACCGCCGGCTTCTCGCAGCGCGTGGCCCGGTCGACGACGGCGCCGCGGGCAAGGCCGGCGCGGCGCGGCGCGGAGGCGTCGACGGGCGGGCGGCCTGCGGCGGCGGCTCGCCCGGCGCCTGCGGCGGCGGCGCGCTCGGTGCCGCCGGCAGCGGCCCGCGCGGAGCCGGCGCCGGCCCGCTCGGCGCCGCCGGCGGCGGTCCGCTGGGAGCCCGCGTCCGCGCCGACCAGCGCATCGCCGGCGACGGCGATCGTGGCGGCCGCAAGCGCGACCAGCGTCCACCTCGTGCGCATCCCGGCCTCCCTCTACGCGTCCGCCGAGCCACTCTACCGCCACCCTGCGCACCGCCCGGGGCGCGCCGGCCGGCAGGCGCGCCCCGGGCGACGCGCTACCGTCGCCGCGACCGATGCGGCTCGCGATCGTCAGCGACACCCACCTCCCCCGCGGCGCGCGCGCGATCCCCGAGGCCTGCCTCGAGCGCTGCCGCGAGGCCGACGCGATCCTCCACGCCGGCGACCTCGCCGACGTGTCCGTGCTCGAGCTGCTGCGCTCGCTCGGGCCGCCCGTGCACGCGATCTCCGGCAACGTCGACAACGAGGCCGTGCGCCGGCTCGTCCCCCCGCGGCTCGAGCGCGAGTTCGACGGCGTACGGATCGGCATGATCCACATCCCCGGCCCGGCGCGCGGCCGCCTCGACGCGCTGCGCAAGAAGTTCCCGCGCTGCGACGCGGTCGTCTTCGGCCACACGCACATGCCCGAGCACGCCGAGCGCGACGGCTTTCAGATCTTCAACCCCGGCTCGCCGACCGAGCGCCGCCGCGCGCCCGCCCACACGATGGGTCTCGCGACGATCGCCGGCGGCAAGGTCGTGTTCGAGCTGCACGTCGTGCAGTAGCGTCGCCGCCCGATGACCGAGCAAGCGAAGATCCGCGTGCGCGGCGGCTCCGGGCCGCTGCAGACGCTCGTCGAGCTCGCGTGCCGGCGGTCGCTGGACGCGCTCGGCTACGCACCGGCGCTGAACGTGTCGATCAAGCGCGACCCGCT
This sequence comes from uncultured Actinomycetes bacterium, assembly GCA_963766525.1. Lineage (GTDB taxonomy): Bacteria > Actinomycetota > Thermoleophilia > Solirubrobacterales > Solirubrobacteraceae > CADCVQ01. The sequence goes on along the minus strand of CAVYAX010000042.1, from coordinate 335,301 downwards.
CAAGCAGGAGGGCGCGGGCGCGAGCCTCACGCCGGACGGGGACATGTGGGTCAACCTCGGCCTCGCCAAGCACGGCGAGCCGCTGCTCGGCTGGGTGCTGTCCGAGGAGATCGCCCATCATTTCTTCGCCGACGTGCACGGTGTCCGCCGGGGTGGCGACTTCGTCGAGGAGCTGCTGCACGAGGTGTTCGCGACGTGGTGTCAGATCCGCGAGAACATCGGCACCGGCCGGATGTCCTTCGACGAGCTCATCACCGCGCCCGTGCCGCTGGGTCCCCCGAGCCCCGAGCTCGGCGAGCACCTCGGCAAGCAGATCGCGGGCGCGGTCAGCGGCAGCGCGGCGAACGTCGCCCATCTCGACGCCTGGTTCGCCGACCCCGACGTCGACGAGCTCACCGCCGGCTTCGCGCGCGTCCTGCTCGACCCCGAAGCGGTCCCGTACGCCGGCGGCCCGCGCGCCGTCGCCACGACGCTGCGCGAGATCTACGACGAGATCCTCGCGGGCGCGGCGGAGGGCTGACGCGTCAGCCGGTGACGGTGACGCGGCGCTTGACGAACGACTTGCGCGCCGAGAACTTGCCCGCCGCGATCGGCGAGGCTACCTGGAAGCGGTAGGCGCCGGGGGTCGTGCGGACCGTGCCGATCTTCGTGCCCTGATAGCAGGTGAGCTTCGACGGGATCGTGCCGCGGAACGTGCGGTCGCCGTCCGGGACGTTGACGCGCGCGCTCACCGCGGCGAGGCAGTTGATCGGCTGCCCTCCCCCGCCCTGGCTTGACGTCATCGCGATGTACAGGCGATAGTGGCCGGGCACGAGGTCGCTTGCGGTCGCGGTGACGCGCTCGCCGACGCGCACCTCGCGCGGCGCGCGCAGCGTCGCCGACGCGGCGAGCGCGGTGGCGGTGACCGCGAAAGTCGCCAGGAGCGCCAAGAAAGCCAATCGGTTCACGTGCACGAAAATCATAGATCTCCGTCGGGCACCGTGCCGGCCATGAGCAGCGCCACCTGCTCGGGCGTGAACGGCGCTCCCAGCAGCTCCTCGTGCAGGTGGTAGGCGCGAAAGAGGTGCGCGATGTAGCGCATGCGCTGGTCGAAGTCCGACCAGTCGCGCGCGCCCGTGCCGGGGACGCCCGTGTCGAAGCGCCCGAAGAGCGCCATGAGCTCGGCGTCGTGCAGCTCGCGCAGCTCCGGCGGGAACGGCTCGTCCATGTCGGCGCCGAGCGACAGCACCCGTCCCGGCAGCGACATGACCATGAGCGCCATCGTGATGATCTCGCGGGCCATGTCGGAGACCGCCCGCTGCGCGCGCGAGCCGAGCGCCGCGACGGGCTTTGCGACCGCGCCCGGCACGGGCCGCCGCCACCACGGCATGAGCGCGCGCGACAGCCGCCGGTCGAGGTCCTGGACGACGGCGTACGGCGCGTCGAGCGACTCGCGGATCTCCGGCTGCAGGCGGGTCTGCTCGTGCATCCCGATCTCGCAGTTGGCGAGCAGCAGCAGCTCCGCGCGCGGGGCCGGCTCGGTCGCCGCCGCGGCGCCGGCGTAGCGCGTGAACGCCTGTGCGAGGAAGCGCTGGCCGTCGGGCGGCTCGCCCTCGCGCAGCCCGGCGAGGAACGCGCGCAGCTCGGGCGAGCCCGCGCCGGCGTCGGGCGGGACCTCGTGCAGGTAGCGCGCGAACTCGCGGCCGATCTCCTCGAAGACCTTGCGGTTGCCGCGCCCGACCGCGTCGCTCGTGCGCTCGAACGCGTCGAACGGCGTGTGCAGCTGGGCCGTCATCCGGCCGATCGCCGTGCTCGGATTGAAGAGCCCGCGCCGCAGCAGCGCGCGGCCGATCGACGCGAGCGGGTGCAGGAGCTGCGGGCCGATCATCAAGCGTGTTCGCAGCGTCTCGACGAGGTCCTCGCCGCGGATCGTCCGCCCCGCCTGGCGCGACGCCCACGTCGCGTAGGTGCACCAGTTCGCGCACGGCCCCGTGCGCTCGGCCATCGCCGCCGACAGCCGGCCGTAGCAGTGCGTGATCTCGAGGTTGCGCAGGACCGGGTCGGCGATCGCGCTGATGCGCCCGACCTCCTCGACGGTCGGCGGTCCTGCGCGGTCGGCTGGCTCGGAGCTCACGGGCGCAGAGCATCCCGGGCGCGGCGGACCCGATCAGCCGGTGGCCGGCTTCTCCTCATCCGGGCGCATGTCGTCGTTGTCGAGCACGACGACGCCCTCCGGCGGCGCGCCGAACGGCAGCAGCAGCTGGCCCTCGGCCCACCACCAGCTCGTCGACTCCACGACCGCGGCGTCCGGGACGTCGACCTCGAAGATGACGAAGCCGTCCGCGCCACGCTCCATGCTGCGCGTGCGCGCCCACTGCTGCGCGAGCTCCAGCGTGCTCGCGACGTAGGAGTTCGGGCGCAGGCCCTCGCGCTGGATCGACTCCTTGTTCTCGATGTTGGTGCCGTGGTAGACGATCACGCGCTCAAGTTTGCCAAGCGCGCGCGAACAGCGACAGGGTTGGCGCGGTCGCGCGCGTAGCCTGTGCTGCCATGGCCGCCGTCGACGTCAGCGAACGCTCGTTTCAGCCGCTCGTGCTCGACTGCTCGGCGGTCATGCCCGTGGTCGTCGACTTCTGGGCGCCGTGGTGTCAGCCGTGCCTCGCGCTGGGCCCGCTGCTCGAGGCCGCCGCGGCGGCGCGCAAGGGCCAGGTCGTCCTCGCCAAGGTCGACGTCGACCTCTGCCCGGAGCTGTGGAAGCGCTACGAGGTGCGCAACGTCCCGGCGGTCAAGGCGTTTCGCAACGGCGAGGTCGTGGCGGAGTTCGTGGGCATGCAGCCGCGCGACGCCGTCGAGCGCTTCTTCGACGAGCTCGTCGCCTCGTGGGCGCGCGCGGCTTGACACGGCGCCCCCGCGCCGCGACCATCACCGCGTGCCTATCTACGACTACTCCTGCGCATCTTGCGACGCGCGCTTCGACGACCTGTCGCGCTTCGATGCACCGTCACCTCCCTGTCCGACCTGCGGGTCCGCGGAGACCGAGCGTCTGCTGTCGACGTTCCTCGTGCCCAACTCGGCCGCCGGACAGCGCCGCTTCGTACCCGACGGCGCCAGCGCGATGGCGGCCATGGGCTGCTGCGGGACCGGCGGCTGCGGCACGCACGCCGGCTAGCGCACCCTGTGACGACACCGCTCGAGACGACCGAGCACGAGCACGACGAGCTGAGCCCCGAGGCGATCGACGCCGCGGGTGAGCGCGCGTTCGCGCTGCTCGAAGAGGGAGAGACCGACGACGCCATCGCGCTCGTCCGCGCGCTGTCCGAGCGCGCGGTCGCCGATCTCGGCGACGAGAGCGAGGTGACGGGCCTCGCGCTGGCGAAGCTCGCCGAGGTCCAGCGCCAGGCCGGCGTGCCCGAGGCCGAGCAGCTCGGGTCGCTGACCGACGCCATCAAGGCGTTCTCCGCCTCCGTCGGTCCGTCGCACCCGCACACGACGAAGGCCTTCGCCCAGCTCGCGCACGTCGCCTTGAACGCGCAGGCCGTCGAGGTCGCGGTGACGGCCGGGATGCAGGCGCTCGGCGGTCTCTCAACGCGCGGCGAGCAGGACACGGTCGAGGCCGGCGAGATCTACGCGACGCTCGCGATGGCCGCCGCCGCGCGCCAGTCGCCCGCCGCGCTCGGTGCCGCGGAGCGCGCCAACACGCTGACCGCGTCGCTCCCCGCGGCGGACCCCGCCCGCAAGCGCGCCCGCACCGCGTGGACCGCCCTCGGCTCGCCGCGCCGTCTCGCCGTGACCGACGAGCTCGCGATCATCGCGTTCGGCGCTCCCCCGTCGCTCGTCGTCGAGTTCGCGCGCGTCGCCGACGACGGCGCCGCCGACCAGCACAACCACGGCATGCGCGCAGACGCGGCACGCGCGTTCCGCGCCGCGATCGCGCTGCCCCCGTTCGCCTGGCGCGCGTCGGCGGGCGGCTTCGAGGTCGCCAGCCGCGCCAACGACGGCGCCGTCCTGCGCTTCCTCAAGTCCCACGACGAGGGCGAGGACGTCGAGGTCGAGCTCGACGCGGATGGCCTCGACGCCCTGCGCGCCGCCGTCGCCGACGCGCTCGGCGGCCTCGTCGCGCCCGACGCGCCGGGCCGCAACGACCCGTGCCCGTGCGGATCGGGCGCGAAGTACAAGAAGTGCTGCGGGCGCTGAGCGCCTACGCGAGTCCTAGAGGCCCGGCGGGTGGCGCACGACGTAGCCCGACGTGTCGCGCAGCGTGTCCTGCCAGCGCGAGCCGGTCTGCTCGCGGCCGGTCGTGTCGAAACGCCGCCCGGCGACGACCATGTACGCGTGGCCGGGGTTCGCGTAGATCGTGATCCAGCGGCCGGGGCCGGGCGCGCCCCAGCTCATGAACGCGCCCGAAGGCAGCGCGGTGGCGAGCAGGCCGCCGCCGTGCAGCGCGTAGGAGACCGAGCCCGAGCAGTCATAGCCGCCGGAGTCCCAGTTGCCGTGCCCGCCGCCGTAGCTGTACGGCGCCCGCGCGATGCGGTTGCCCGCGGCGATCACGCGGCGCACGGCGAGCGGCGGCAGCGCCCGCAGCGCGGCAGCGCGGCGCTCGAGCCGTCGCGACACCTTCGCCGCGACGCGCTCGAACATGCGCCGCCCGCGGGCCGCGTGTGTCGATCTACTTCCGTTTTCCGGCAGTAGTTCGACACGCGAGCTCGCGTTCGTGGTGGCCGCGACCGCATCCCCCTCGGATGAGCGGGCGATGGCCTGCGGCAGCGCGATCGCGCACGCCAGCAGCACGCCGAGAGGGCGTGCGAGCGCGCGGACGCGTCGCCGCGTCGAAGTCGTCGGTCTCATGGTCTCCCCGTGTCGATGCCTGCGGGGTGAGCTGACGGACTCGCGCGCGAACGCGCTATACCGCGTGCTGCCGGCAATTCGCCCCTGACGGCCCATTGGCCGCCTGTTGGTTCCCCCGCTCGCCCGCTCCGGAGAGCAAGCGACTGCGCAGGCGTCGTTCTACCAGCGAAAACGCCTGCACCCTGCACGTTTGCCTGCAGCCGTCACCCGCGCGACGGCGCCGGCCCGGCGCGTCCACCTGCGACCATGGGCCCATGATCGACGTCACCCACTTCACCGACCCGGGCTGCCCATGGGCCTACTCGGCATCGCCCGCGCTCGCCACGCTGCGCTGGCGCTACGGCGACCAGCTGCGCTGGACGCTCGTGACGATCGGCCTCGCGGAGGACGCGAGCCTGTACGCCGACCGCGGCTACACACCGAAGCGCTCGGCCATCGGCTACACGACCTTTCGCAAGTACGGGATGCCGTTTCAGGTCGCGCCGAAGCCGCGCCTGAGCGCGACGTCGCCGGCCTGCCGCGCGGTCGTCGCCACCCGCCTCGCCGCTCCCGAGCTCGAGGACGCGGCGTTCCGCGCGCTGCAGTTCGCACAGTTCACGACGACCGGCCTGTTCGACGACCCCGACACGCTGCGCTCGGCGCTGGGCACGGTCGACGGCCTCGACGCGGAGCGGATCGCCGGCGCGATCGAGAGCCCCGAGGTTTGGGAGGCCTACGAGGCCGACCGTGCCCGCGCCCGCACCGCCGCCGGCTCGCCGACCGAGTTTCAGGACCGCTCGGCGAACACCGACGGCGCGGTCCGCTACACGGCGCCCTCGCTCATCTTCGAGACCGCCGGCGGCGCCAGCCTCGAGGCCGGCGGCTTCCAGCCGATCGAGGCCTACGACGTCGCCGTCGCGAACCTCGATCCGACGCTCGCTCGGCGCCCGCCCGCCGAGGACCCGGCCGACGTGCTCGCCGCCTTCCCCTACCCGCTGACGACCGCCGAGGTCGCCGCCGTCATGGCCGAGCACCTCGTCGCGCCCGACCTCGACAAGACCGAGACCGCGCTCATCGCCGCGGTCGCCGACGGCCGCGCCGTCGCACCGCCCGATCGGCGACGGCGCGCTCTGGTCGACCGCCGCCGGCCCGAGCTAGAGCACCGGCTCGGTCGGCGCCGCGCCGTGCAGCGCGCGGTCTGACAGCGGGCGCAGGATCAGCAGGCCCGCCAGCGCCGAGACGGCGAGCACGACGACCGCCACGCGGCTGGCATCGAACTTCGAGAAGCCCACGAGCTCGTTGAAGACGAGGATCGTGCCGCCCCACAGCACGAGCGGCCCGAAGCCCGTCGAGAGCTTGCCGACGAGCGCGTAGAGCGCGAAGTCCTCGCCGCGGCGCTCCGGCGGCACGAGCCGCAGCAGGAACACGCGGTCGACCGCCGACAGCGAGCCCAGCACGATTCCCAGCAGCGGCCCGACGACCCACAACAGCTCGCCCGAGCCCGTGATCGCCTCCGCGAGCAGCGCGACGACCGCGATCACGAGCGTCCCGAGGACCACCTTCCTCGGCCCGATCCGCTCCGCGAGCATCCCCCCGGCGAGCGCGCCGACGATCCCGGTGAGCGCCGAGATCGCGAGCACCATGTCGATCGAGTCGCCGTCGAAGTCGCCGGTGCGGCGGGCGTAGACCGTCAGGTACGCGAGCACGGTCGCGATCGCGTCGACGTAGAAGAAGCGCGCGAGCAGCAGCCGCCCGTGAGGCGCGCCGCGGGCGCGGCGCAGGGTCGCCAGGAGCTGCCGAAACGGCCGCGACGGCGGCGCGTCGGGGTCCGGCGCGGGGCGCTTGCCCTCCCGCACGAGCAGGAAGCACGGCAGCGCGAAGACGAGGAACATCGCCGCCGCGGGCAGGAACGCGTGCTGCGCCTCCCCGTCGTCGACGAACGACCCGAGCACGATCAGCGCGGTCAGGCCGCCGACGAGCCCGACGGCGACGCCGATGCCCGACACCCGCCCGCGCCGCGGCTCCGGCGCGATGACGCTCAGCAGCGGGTGGTACTGCGAGTCGGCGGTGTTGAAGGCGAACGTCGCGATCGCACCCACGATCAGCGCGAGCAGCACGGACTCGATGACGCCGAGCAACCCGGTCGCGAGCACGCTCAGCAGCGTGAACGCGATGAGGATCGGCTTGTGGCGGCCCATGCGATCGGCGAGCACGCCGATGAGCGGCAGCGCCACGATCAGCGCGACCGACACCGACGCGACCATCAGGCCGACGTAGATGTCCGGCTGACCCTGCTCTTCGATGATCCAGTCGTTGAAGTAGCGGGTGACGATCACGAACGAGAAGATCGTGTTCGCGAAGTCGTAGAGGATCCACCCGATGACCGGCAGGCTCAGCAGGCGCCAGCGCCGGTCGTCGTCCACGGCGGCAGCCTACGGTGCATCGGCCCGCGCGGCGTCGGCGCCGTTTGATTGGATGCCCGGATGCCACACGCGTTTCAGAGCAGCGACGCCGTCGAGATCCCGGCGGGGCCACCCGCCGTCGCGACCGCGCCGCTCGCGGTCAGCGGCGTCGACGGCGCGATCGCGCACCTGTCGGTGACCGTCGACCTCGACCACACCTGGCGCGGCGACCTGGCGCTGAGCCTGCGCTCCCCGAACGGCACGCGCGTCGTCCTGGCGCGCCGGCGCCGCGGGCGCCCCGAGCACTTCCGCCAGACGGTCTTCGACTCGGTCGCCCCGATTGCGATCGGCGATGCCGTGCCGCCGTTCACCGGCCGCTTCCGGCCTCGCGGCGACCTCTCCGAGCTGCACGGCTGCCGCGCCGAGGGCACCTGGACGCTGGAGGTCGACGACCGCGCGTTCCACGACCGCGGGGCGATCCGCGCGTGGGGCCTCGAGCTCGAGACCGCCGCGCTTCAGGAGCCCGCGTTCGTCATCGACGTGCGCTTCAAGGGCGGACTGACGACTGCCCAGCAGGCCGCGTTCACCACCGCGGCGGCGCGCTGGTCGCGCATCATCACCGCCGACCTCCCGTCGGTGATCGTCGACGGCGAGACGATCGACGACGTCGTCATCGACGCCGACGGCGTCCCGATCGACGGGCGCGGGGGGATCCTCGGCCAGGCGGGGCCCACCCAGCTGCGCCCCGGCAGCTTCCTGCCCGCGGCCGGCGTCATGTCCTTCGACACCGCCGACCTCGCGATGATGGAGGCCGACGGCAGCCTCGTCAGCGTCATCACGCACGAGATGGGCCACGTGATCGGCTTCGGCACGAACTGGGACGAGCTCGGCCTGCGCCAGGGCGCCGGCACCGTGAACCCGACGTTCACCGGGGCGAACGCGATGCGCGAGTTCGCCACGCTGTCGGGCGGCGCGGCGACGCGCGCGGTCCCGCTCGCGAACGTCGGCGGGCCCGGCACGCGCGACGCGCACTGGCGCGAGGCGGTCTTCGGCAACGAGCTCATGACCGGCTTTCTGAACAACGGGCTGAACCCGCTCAGCCGGGTGACGATCGCCGCGCTCCAGGACATGGGCTACGAGGTCAGCTACGCCGCCGCCGACCCGTTCGTGCTGCCGACGGCGCTCGACCTCGCGCTGCTCGGCGCGGGCACCGAGCTCGGCGACCACGGCGGCCGCGGGATCATGCTGACGCCGCCCAAGCGCGTCCTGCCGGAGAGCGCGCTCGTGTAGCAACAGGTCCGCACGCCCTCCGAGGGCGCTTCGCCGGGGTGGCGGTCAGCGCAGCGGACGACGAAGCGCTGTTCTCGACCGGCGAGCGGTGGGACGCGGATTGACCGACGTGCTGCTCGACACCCACGTCGTGCAATGGTGGTCGGCGGAGCCCGAGCGACTCAGCGCGCGCGCGTCGAAGCTCCTGACCGAGGCCGGCGAGCTCGCAGTTGCCGCGATCACGTGGTACGAGCTCGCCTGGCTCGCTCGCAATGGCCGGATCGACGTCCGGATCCCGGTCCGCTCGTGGCTCGATCAGCTCGCGGCGCAGGTTCGCACGATCGCGATCACGCCCGCGGTGGCGGACACCGCCGCTGCCCTGCCTTCCACGTTTCCGGGCGATCGGGCCGACCGGCTCATCTACGCCACGGCCGTCGAGCACGGGCTCAAGCTCGTGACCAAGGATCAGCGCCTTCGCAAGCACAGCCGCGCGGTCACGCTCTGGTGAGGTGACAGAAAGCCCGGCGCCGGATCTAGGGAGCCGGCTTGCTTGTGACGATCTCCTGGAGGTCCCGGTGCAGCGCCAGCCGCAGCTCGAGGATCGGAGCCAGGCGCGGGCGGCGCTGATCGCGGCGAACGCGCACGAGGCTGCGCTGCACCTCGGCGATCCGGGCGCCGACCCGTTCGGAGGCGAGCGGCGCGGCGGCGAGCCGTGCCCGGTCGTAGGCGCGCAGGCGCCGCTGCATCGCCGGCGCGGCACACGACCACGACGCGCACCGCTCGAGCGGGTCCAGCGACCGGTTCAGCGCGTCGTAGGCCGCCACGCGACCCTCGGGTGGCGCGCTGCTCGCCCGCTCGACCGACGTCGACGTCCAGGTCGCCACGACCGCGGCGAGCACGAGCATCCCGACCGGCCGGACCCAGGTGCCCATCGGCGTGGCGACGCGTGCACGGTGCGGCGCGCTCGCGCGGTACGCGATGGGAACCGTCTGCCCGAGGTCGAGGTAGCCGTCGCTCCGAGCGACGAAGCGCCCGCGGGTCCCGTCGGCGCCGACGAACTCCACGATCGGGTCGCAGCCTTCGCCGTTGGCCTCCCAGCCGGTGACCGCCCCTTCGGCGGGTGCGCGCATCCTCGACGCGCTCAGCAGCTCCCAGACGGCGTTCAGCGCCAGGGAGGCAGCGAAGAGGAAGGTCAGGGTGGCCACAGCCGAGAGCCCGAACATGCGCCCGGCCCGCGTCAGTCGTCGTCGAAGCGGACGGTCAGGCCCGACGGGAACGGGCCGTCGAAGCGCAGCGAGCCGGCGCCGCCGCGGGCGCGCTTGATTTTCGGGCCCTCGAGCAGCGCCGTCATCAGCGCCGGCAGCTGGTGCTTGACGATCTGCTCGCCGTAGCACGAGTGCAGCCCGTAGCCGAAGAGCATGTAGTCGCTGTACGGCCGGTCGACCTTGAACTCCTCGGGATCCGGGATCGCGCGCTCGTCGTGCATCGCCGAGAGCGTCCCCGCGAAGACCGTCGTCCCGGCCTTGACGTCGGTCTCGCGCTCGGTGCCTTCGGCGATCGTCGTGTCCTCCGCCACCAGGCGCAGCAGCGCGAAGTTCTGCGGGCTGAAGCGCAGCGCCTCCCAGACGTACCGCGCGACGAGGTCGCGATCGCCCGCGCGCGCCGCCGCCTGTGCGCCTTCGAGCTCGTCCTCGCGATCGAGCAGCACGTTGACCGCGCGCGCGAGCGAGTTGGACACCGTCGGGATCCAGCCGACGATGTTGCCGAGGATGTTGTGGCGGATCGAGATGTCGTAGAAGTTCGGCTCGCCCTCGTCCTGGAAGCGCAGCAGCCGCGTGAGCACGTCGTCGGGGACGTCCTCGCCGGCCTTCAGCGACGCCTTGCGCGCGTCGATCTGCCCGTCGAGCCAGGTCCGCCACTTCGCGGCGTGCTCGAGCGCCCGCGTGCGCGTCTCGACGAGGTTGTTGACGTTGATGAACAGCTCCCAGAAGATGTCGCGCGCCCACGTCGCCAGCGTCGCGGCGTCGGGACCCGGCGTGCCGAAGTACGCGTCGATCGAGCGCACGAGCGCGGGATCGGCGAGCTCCGTGACGACGTTGATCTCGTCGCCGGCCACCGCGACGAGATCGCGCGCGTAGCCGAGCATCGCGTCGCCGAGCAGCGGCATGTCCTCGCGGCGCACCGCGCGGTCCATCGCGGCGTGGTCGTGGTGATAGAGCGGCGTGTCGTCGACGCCGAGGATGAACGGGCCCGTGACGGCCTCCATCTTCGGCCCGTACAGGCCCGCGGTGAAGCGCGCCGGGTCGCCGAGCACCTCCTTGACGTCCTCCGCCAGCGCGACGACCGTGACCTCCTTCGTGGCCACGATCGGCTTGTACTTGCGCATGAAGCGAAAGAGGCCCGGCGCCGCCTTGTCCGCGACGCCGCCCGCGATGCTCGAGACCTCCTCGGCGAGCTTGTCGGACGCGTCCTTGAAGCGCTCGCGGATCTCGTCGTCGAGGCCCATCAGTGGTCCGTCCCGGGGGTCCGTGCCCGTTTGGGCGGTTGCCGGCGCCGGCTGGCAAGGACGCAGCGAAGGAGTGGGCCTCCAGGCCCATGACTGAGCGAGGACGCGGCCAGGCGGTGATCGGCGGCCGATCCGAACGGGTGCGGATCCACGGGATGGGCCACTAGCCCGTCGTCCCGTCGGCGATCGCGGCGAGCGCGCTCAGGCCAGGGACGAAGAGGTACTCGCCGCCGCGGGTCTTGACGAACACCTCCTGCGGCGCGAGGAAGAACGGCGGCGTGCCCTGGATCGTCATCTTGCCCTTGCCGTTGGGGTCGCCCAGCAGGAAGTCCTTGTCGTGTCCGAGGCCGAAGATGTTGCCGTCGTTGAGCCACTGGATCTGGACGGCCTCGAACTGGCGCGAGATGCTCGCCTGGAAGCTCACGAACACGAGGCCGCGATCCGTGCCGTCGTCCTCCTTGACGCCGTCGGGCAGCGGGTCGCCATACGGCATGCCGCGGCGGATCATGCGGTGGCGGAACGTCAGCGCCGTCTCGAAGCCGAGCGCGTCGCGCGGGTTGGAGCGGCGGATGTGCGCGCCGACCGGGCAGCGCATCCCGTCGAGGTCCTCGTTGTAGCGAAAGTCGTTGGCGCCGCGCTGGGCGGGATCGAAGTTCGGGTCGGGACCGTCGGGATGCGTGACGAGCGGCGTCCCGTCCTCCCAGCGCCCGACGACCTTCGCGGCGAGCTTGTGCTCGTCGCCGCCGTGGTAGAGCTTCGCGGCGTCCGCCAGCACGCGGCGCCACAGCGCGACGTCCTGGTAGAGCTTGCGCCAGACCATGTACGTGCCGCTCTTGCCGAGCGGGTCGTCGGGCGCCGCAGGCAGCCGGCGCTTGGGGTCGTCGCGCGAGTCCTCGTCGGGGTAGCCGAGCACGAACTCGCCCGCCGCGAGCGCCCTCCAATGGCCGTCCTTCTCGAGCACGCCTCCCCCGGGCGCCTTCGCGTCGCTCGATCCCTCGACCGCCGGCTGGGCGAAGCCGTCCGCGTAGCCGAAGTGCTCGCGCGCGCCCTTCAGCAGCGCGGTGTCCTCCTGATAGACGACCGCGATGCCGCCGGCGTCCTTCATGGCGGCCTTCATCAAGCCCAGCGCGCGCTTGTGGTCTTCTTTCTCCTGCGCGTTGATCGTCAGCAGGACGTGGGCGTCGCCGGTGCCGAGGCCCTTCTCCCAGTCGCCGGGCGCGCTGGGCCCGACGTCGCCGAGCCGGGTCGCGCGCGCCGCCATCCCCTCGCGAAACTCCTTCGAGAACGTGCCGACGACCTCGTCGGACACGCCGAGCGCCTTGAGGCCGTTCGCCGTGACGGCGACGTTGAGCGTCGTCAGCGGCTTGCCGTCCTTCCACGGCTCGGCGGTCGTGACGTGGTCGAGCAAGCCCGCGAACCACGCTCGCGCCTGCTCGGGCTCGCAGTCGATGCGCACGAACGCGTACGACGTGTGGTCGTAGTCGTTGCCGTACGCGCGCAGGATGTCGCCCTGGAGGTCGCGCAGGTCGATGCGGGGCGCGGCGGCCATCAGGACGCGAACTCCTTGATGAACGCCTGCTGCAGCTCGGCCGGCTTCTTGCCCTGCATGCGGGTGGCGAAGTCCATGAGCTTCTCGCGCTGCGCGAGGCTCGCCTTGACCTTCGGGACGGTCGCCTGTCCGTACGCGGCGTAGAAGAACCCGCAGTCGATCTGGTTGTGCTTGAGGTAGGCCTTGAGGTCCTCGGGAGCCTGCGGCCCGCCGATGCAGCGCCCCCAGATCTCCGCGACGTGCGGCGCGAAGCCCTCGGCCAGCTCGTCGAGGTAGCTGTCGATGTCCCGGCCGTCGAGGTCGAGGTTGCTCGAGAAGATCAGCGACGGGATCTCGAGGCGCTCTTCGCGGCGCTGCTTCCAGGCCTTGTCGTTGTGGAAGTCCGGGACGATGACGAGGCGCGCCATGTGCGTCCGGGGGACCGCCTCGAACGGGCGCTCGCCGCGGTCGCGAAAGCCCTCGAGGTAGGTGCGCAGCGGCTCCACCTCGCCGTCCTTGATCGGCGTCATGGCGAGGAAGCCGTACGCCTGCCCGGAGACGTTGGGGTCGCTCATAGCGAGCGCTGCGCGTCGGTGAGCATCTTCGCGTACGCCGCGGCGAAGGCGTCGGGGTCCATCTTCTTGGCGCTGCGCTTGAGCGGCGCAAGCTTGTCGTCGAGCTCCAGCGCGGCCTTGATCATGGTGATCGTCGCCTCCGGATAGGCCGAGTAGTAGTGGCACGCCTCGGTCTCGTTGACCTGGATGTACTCCTTGAACGGGCTGACGGGCAGCGCCTTCGGGAAGCCGTACGAGCTGCCCCAGAACGCGGCCATGCCGCTCGTGAGGATGTGGGAGAAGGCGTCGATGTACTCCTCCCAGCCACCGTTGAAGTTGCTCTCGAAGTACATGTGGGTGTAGCGCAGCTTCTGCTTTTTCTGCTCGGCGCCGTTCCACGGGATCTTCGAGACGAGCGACCAGCGCGCGAAGTGGATGAACGACAGGTCCACGAGCGTCTTGGTCAGCTTCGGCTTGCGCTTCGTGACGGCGAAGAGGATCGGCAGGAACGCCCGCCCCCACAGCTTGATCGTGCTGAACACGGTGATCGCGATCGCGACGCCGTCGATGTTGCGCGAGGAGGTGCCGGTCGCGGTGGCTTTGGCAGCCGTCGTCGTCGTGCTCACCCGATCCAAACTATGCGCCCGTCCGCGGCAGGTCAAGTGTTAGCCAGCGCACACTCGACGCACGTCCAGTGGCCTACCGTCCCTTGGAGGAGGGCGCTGCGCCTCGAGAAAGGCAGCAGTCGAATGCATCCGGACTACGCACCGATGACCGAGCTTCCCGCGCCCACATCCGCGCGGCTCATCGACTTCGAGAAGGTCGAGATCCGCACGCTGCGCAGCTTCCCGCCCCAGCACGTGCTCGTGGTGTCGGGCACCAAGCCCTACCTCAACATGGAGGTCACGCTCGAGCCGCTCGTGTACGTGCGCCAGCCCGAGTACTGGGGCATCGAGGTCGTCGGGCGGCTGCCCGGCGTCGGCCTGCCCACGCCGGCGCCCTACGAGGTGTCGATCCCGCTGGCCGGGATCATCGGCACGCACGGCATCGAGGTCATCGGCGCGACCCACAGCGAACGGCGCGACCTCGACCCCGAGCCCGACCCGTGGACCGAGCTGCGCCTCAGCCGCGACGACCGCCCGGTCGACGGCGCGCTGAAGGAGCTCGTCATCACTCGCAACGCGGAGGGCACGTACGACGCGACGCTGCGCACGGCGTTCTTCGACCGGGTCAACGGCGTCGAGGTCGACGAGACCGAGGAGATCGGCAGCGGCCTGACGCGCGGCTGAGCGCCACCCGCCCGCCGCGGCGCGCGACCACCCCCGCCCGCTTCCGGCGCGGGGTCAGTCGAGCTCGATGCGCATCGCGCGCGCGAGCGTGCGGCCGAGCACGTGCTCGGTCTCGCCGAAGCAGACCGTGATCGGGCCGTCGAACGGCTGGCGGCCCGTCACGGAGCAGCGGTCGCCGAGCGCGATCCCCTGCTCGGCGAGGAAGCGCAGCATCCGCGAGTCGGAGTCCGACACGCGCACGAAGCGCCCGCCGGCGCCGATCGCGACGCTGCTCAGCGCCTCGGTCTGGCCCTCGTCGATGACGAGGTCGGAGTCGGGGATCGGGTCGCCGTGCGGGTCGTGCGTCGGGTGGCCGAGCTTCGCGGCGATGCGCGCCTCGAGGTCCTCCGACAGGACGTGCTCGAGCGCCTCGGCCTCGTCGTGGACGCGGTCCCACGGCACGTCGAGGTGCTCGGCGAGGTAGAGCTCGAGCAGGCGGTGGTGGCGCAGCATCTCGAGCGCGAGGCGCTCGCCGGCGGGCGTCAGGCGCACGCCGTGGTAGGGCTCGTGGATCGCGAGCTCCTGCTCGGCGAGCTTCTTGACCATCGCCGACGCCGACGCGGGCGTCACGCCGCAGCGCTCGGCGAGCGCGTTCGTCGTCACCGAGCCGCCGCCGGCGCGCTGCTGCAGCGAGTAGATCGACTTCGCGTAGTCCTCGATCGCGGGGCTGCGCCCGGTGCCGGCGGCCATCTACACGCTCACCAGCAGGCCGGTCGCGAACATCAGGGCGAGCCCGGCGAGCAGGCCGCCGACGGCGCGCGGATGCAGCGTGCGGCCTTGGTCGTCGCGCAGCGAGGGCGCGAGCTGGACGATGACCTGCGCGATCGCTCCCGCCCCGGCGCCGAACAGGAACGCCGCCACCGAGGTGTTGAACGCCGCCGCGCCGATCCAGGCGCCGAGCACGGCGGGCGCGCCCGCGATGAGGCCGAGCAGCGCGAGGCGCCCGACGGTCGGCTTGGCGCGCGCGATCGGCGCGACGATCGCGAGGCCCTCGGTGGTGTTGTGCAGCGCGAACCCGACGACGAGGAACGCCCCCAGGGCGAGCGCGCCCGTCGTGTACGCGGTGCCGATCGCGAGGCCCTCGCCGAGGTTGTGCAGGCCGATGCCGACGGCGATGAGCGTCGCGAGCGCGGCCGGGCTCGCTCCGGCATCGGCGGCCGCGCGGCGGCGGTCGCGCAGCCACGCGCTGATCCCCGTCAGCGTGAGGAACGCCACGGCGGCGCCGATGAAGACGAGCGCCTGGCCGCCGAAGGCCTGTGAGCCCTGGCCGGCGAGCTCGAGGCCTTCGAGCGTGGCGTCGATCGCCAGGAAGCCAAGCAGCCCGACGGTCAGTGCCATGACGAAGCGCATCCAGGCAGGCGGGATCCGGCGGATCCACGGCAGCCACAGCATCCCGAGCGCGATCGGGATCACGCCGACGTAGATGCCCAGGAGCGCCATGAGCCCGAAGAAGCCGACGTCCGCGGACGGTGTCTGCACGGCCGCGGGGATCTCGTGCGCGATCGTCGTGCCGGCGCTCGTCAGGAGCGCGACCTCGTAGGCCTCCCCTTCGATCCACGGCTGCTGGACCTTCACGGTCTCGGACTCCAGGCGGTCGATCGGGTCCTCGGCGCCCGTGAACGAGGCGAATGCGTCGTTGACGATGACCTGCGCGACGGTGACCGGGTCGGGCCCGTCGTTGCGGACGGTCAGCTCGATCGAGCCGGGGACGAGCTTCGTGCGCTCGACCGACAGCTCCTCGACGGGCGGGCCGCGGCGCTCGCCGAGGCCGGGGCCGTCGAGGGCGACGAACGCTCCCACGGCGAGGAGGATCAGCAGCAGCGGGACGACGCCGAGCAGCCAGGCGGGTACGCGGCGCGTGGCGCCGGTCTGGACGTCGGAGGCGGTCGGGTTGCCGGCTTCCATCGCTTAGTCGCTGACCTCGAAGAAGCCCATCCAGCCGAGCTCGGTGAACTCCGACTGGTGGGCGTGGAACATGTACTTGCCGGCGTGCGGGAAGCGCATCTCGAGGATCCCGCGCTGGCCCTGGCACTGCATCACGGTGTCGGTGAACTCGGCGGGCGTCTTGGATGTTCCGGTCGGGAAGTAGTGAAAGAAGTTTCCGTGCAGGTGAAACGAGTTGAGCAGGTCGTACTCGAGGACGTTGACGAGGTAGAGCCGCACGAGCTCGTTGCGCTTGATCTGGATCGGCCGCTCGCTGTAGGCGAAGCCGATGGTGTTGGCGGCGTACAGCTCGTTGGCGCGGTCGAAGTTCGTGTCGAAGCCGTTCATGACCATGACGAGCTCGTCGGCCTCGTCGCGCTCGTCCTTCGGGTCGATGATGAACGCGCCATACAGGCCCTTGGCGATGTGCTCGGCGAGCGGTCGCACGTGGCAGTGGTAGAGGTGCAGCCCGTACGGCGCCGCGTCGAACTCATAGACCGTGGAGCCGCCGGGCGGGATCTCGCCCGCTCCGAGCCCGAGCACCCCGTCGGCGGGCGCCGTGTGGATGCCGTGGAAGTGCATCGTGTGCGGATGCGTGCCGCCGTTGAAGAAGCGGATGCGCAGGCGCTCGCCCTCCTTGGCGCGCAGCGTCGGGCCGGGGATGCGGCCGTTGTAGGACCACGCCGCGAACTTCACGCCGGGGGCGAGCTCGATCTCCTGCTCGCCGGCGGCGATGGTCCACTCGCGCAGCGTGCGCCCGTCGGGGAGCTTGCTCGTCTTGCCCCAGTCGAAGTCGCGCAGGAGCTCGTGGGGATCGAAGCCGTTGGCCTGGTGGTCGACCTCTCCCCCGCGGAAGCCGGCGTGGCCGCCGTGCCCGGCGTTGCTGCCGTGCGCCGCGACGGCGGGGTCCATGCCGGTCATGTCGTGCGGCGCTGCGGCCGCGGCGGTGCCGTGCGAGTGCGGGATGGTCGCGTGCAACCCGGCCGCGCCGAGGCCGAGGACGGAGGCCGAACCGAGGAGCTTGCGTCGCGTGAGTGGTGCCACGAAGAAGATTATGGCACGACTAAACCTTGGGTGGACGGGTTGCCCACCCTCGGGCCCGGAATCGGCCGCGGAGCATGGGGTATGCGGGCGTCGCTAGCAGCCGTCGACCGGGCGCATGCTCGCGACCTGCGTGAGCTGCACCTCGACGGGCTGCGCGGCGGTGATGATGCGCACCGTCCCCTGCCCGCCCTCCGCGAGCTCGCCGCAGACCGTCTGGCCGCCGGCGGACTGCACCTCGACGTTCGCGCCGCCGCCGGCGCCGCCGCCCTCGCCGTCGGGCCACCACGACGACGTCGTCGCGAGCGCGGTCAGGGCGATCGACAGGAAGGTCAGGATCAGGCCGCGCCGCAGCTGCGCGCTCGCCACCGCGAGCGCCGACCGGTCCGGGTCGGCCATCGGCTCGGCGTCCGCGCCGTAGATCGGCCAGGCGGCTTTCGCGACGTAGTAGATCCCGAGGCAGGCGCAGAAGAACGCGACGAGGATGAGGATGCCCGAGAGCGCTTGCAGCCCCTCCGGGTTGGAGCTCTCGCCGGGCTTGATGACGCCACAGAGGCCGATGAAGCCGAGCGCGGCGAGCTGGATGCCGTGCCAGCCCTTGGCCGAGCTGCGCAGCTCGGCGAGGCGCTCCTGCTCGGCGGTCATGGGGATCCCGGTGCTCATCGTCGCGTCCAGCGCATGCTACGCCCGACGACGGTTCGAATTGTTGCCACCCGCGGGAGTCGGGTAGCGCCCGAGCATGAGCAACCCAAGGAGAGCGACATGACTCCAGCAAACCGAGCCGTTCGCGCGCTGCTCTGCGCGCTCGCACTGACGCTTCTCGCCGCCCCGGTCGCCCGGGCCGCGCAGGACCCCAACCAGGTCTCGCGCAAGCTCCGCGAAGGCGTCACGGCCCAGGGCATCACGCAGCACCTCCAGGCGCTACAGGACATCGCCACCGCCAACGGCAACACGCGCGCGTCGGGCACGCCGGGCTTCGCGGCGTCGCGCGACTACGTCGCCGGCCGCCTCGAGGCTGCCGGCCTCGACGTCAGCCTCCAGCAGTTCGACTTCGACTTCTACCGCCAGACGGGCCCCGCCTCGTTCTCGCGGACATCCGACGATCCCGACACGGTCTTCGCCGAGGGCGAGGACTTCAACGTGCTCGACTACTCCGGAAACGGCACGGCGACCGGCGCGGTCCAGGCCGTCGACGTGAACTTCGCCGACCCGAGCACGATCACGTCCGGGTGCGAGGACACCGACTTCGACGGGTTCGCGGAAGGCAACGTCGCGTTGCTGCAACGCGGCACGTGCACGTTCGGCGAGAAGGTCACCAACGCGCAGGAGGCGGGTGCCGTCGCGGCGATCGTCCTCAACCAGGGCAACGGCGGACCGGACCGGACCGACCTGTTCGCCGGCACCCTCGGCGCTCCCGCGACGATCCCCGCGATCAGCGTGAGCTTCCCGTTCGGACAGGAGCTGTCGACGGCAGGCACGACCGTGTCCATTACGACGCAGACCGAGTCGGAGACGCGTCCGACGTGGAACGTCATCGCCGACGTCGCGCCGAAGAACGCGAACAAGGCGGGCAAGACGGTGGTGGTCGGCGCGCACCTGGACTCGGTCGTCGCGGGCCCGGGCATCAACGACAACGGCTCGGGCACCGGCACGACCCTCGAGATCGCCGAGGAGCTGTCCGAGGGCAAGGCGCCGGCGAACCCCGTGCGCTTCGCGTTCTGGGGCGCCGAGGAGTCGGGCACGCTCGGCTCGGAGCACTACGTCGCGTCGCTCAGCGAGGCGGAGCTCGCGAAGATCGGGCTGAACCTGAACTTCGACATGCTCGCATCGCCGAACTTCGTGCGGTTCGTCTACGACGGCGACGGCTCGGCGACGCCCGAGGACCCGGACGACGCCGGGCCGGAGGGCTCGGCGGACATCGAGCAGACGTTCCTGAGCTACTTCGGCTCGCAGGGCCTCGCCACGGATCCCACGCCGTTCGACGGCCGCTCGGACTACGGCCCGTTCATCGCGGTGGGGATCCCGGCCGGCGGCCTGTTCTCCGGTGCCGAGGGCATCAAGACGGCTGCGCAGGCGGCGACGTACGGCGGCGTGGCCGGCGCGGCGTACGACGGCTGCTACCACCAGGCCTGCGACACGATCGCGAACATCAACAGCACCGGCCTGGACCAGCTCGCCGACGGCGCCGCGCACGCGACGGCGGTCTACGCCTACGCCAAGTCCGGCAAGGGCAAGGGCAAGAGGGCCAAGGAAGGCGAGCGCAAGGGCTCGGCGTTCCAGCGCTGACGCTCGGCGACAATCCGAAGCAGTACCACGGGGCGGCCGTTCGGGCCGCCCCGTCGGTTGTGCACCTCACCTTCCCGCAGCGCCGCTCAGTCGAGCAAGGCGAACAGCGTCTCGACGTCGATCTCCGGCGCGCCGGCCACCGGTGGCCGGAGGCGCCCGCTCGCGACCTGCCGGCACGACTCGTAACCAGCGCTCGATGGAGCGTCGTGCACATGCACGACCCGTGCCGGGATATCGATCACCCAATATTCGCCCACGCCCGCAGCCGCGTAGATCTCGGCCTTGGTCCCGAGGTCCAGTCGCCTCGAGCTCACCGCGATCTCGATGGCGAGCATCGCTCCTGCGGGAAGTGCATGGGTCTTGACGCCGGGTTCGACAATCGCGAGGTCGGGCTCCGGCACCGAGAACGAAGCGAATCGCAAGGGCATTTGCACCCTCACGCTCGCAATGTCGGGATCGATCGCGCGAATCATCGCGACGGAGAGCCATTCGAGGAGCCCTGAGTGCTGCTCACCCTGCGGACTCATCTCCGAGAGCAGGCCATTGAGGAGCTCGACGCGGTCGTCCTCGCCGAGGATGCCGGCGTCGACCATCCGCTCGTAGATCTCCACCGTGAGCGGATACATCGGGATGCGGACATCGGCAACGGTGCCCATCGACACGATCGTACCGACCCTCCCCAGCATTTCGGCGGCGATCAGCGCTCGCGGAACTCGTCCATGACCTCTCGCAACATCGCCAGCGACGGACGCGGCACGGCCCGGCCGAACGACGCCTCGACGGCGTCCAGGTCGAGCGCTCCCAGCTCGCGCGCACGTTGGAAGCACCCGCGTAGCTCGTCGCGGTCCATCACCTCCGAGAGGTCCACGAGCGTCCGCGAGACGCTCGTGCACGGGATGCCGTCGACGACCGCGACGTCGTCGGGATGCAGCTCGGGGACGTAGTGCACGACGACGCCCGGCGGTGCGGGCCGTCGCGGCTCCCCGGGACGCACGGGGACGGTGACGTGAATGAGTTCGCGAGATCGAGGCATGGGCCGATGCTCGCGCGCGTCGTGTGACGGATCTAGACGCGATTGCAACAACAGCGCGGAGGATCTGCGCAGCGAACGCGCAGACCCCCGCGGCAGGCGCTCAGCGACAGCCCTCCTGCGGCAGGACCTTGCCGGTCGGCTTGGCGATCCGCAGCGTGCGCTGCGCGCCGGTCGCGCCGCCCTTCGGTGAGGACTCGAGGCGGATCCGGTACGTCGCGCCCATCCGCAGCCCGCGCAGCGGCGAGCAGACGACCTGCGGGCCCGAGCGCCCGAACACCCGCTGCACGCGCGTCGACACGACCGGCCCGTCCCCCTTCACGGAGAAGCGCACGTTGACGACCTTGCAGGCGCCGTCGACGAGCCCGTACACATAGGCGCGCCCGCGGCCGATGTAGCGGGCGCCGAGCGTGACGAGCCGCGCGGCTGTCGAGCTCGAGCGCGCCGGGGCGCCGCCGTGCAACCTGCCGAGGAGCACGCCGCCACCAGCGCGCCGGCCGGCCATGAGCAGCCTGCCGTCGGGCTGCAGGACGGCCCCGGCCGCACCGTCGGTGCCGACCGCGAAGCGCGGGCCGCCGAACGCGAGCGTCCGCCCGCGCGTGCCGTAGCCGCAGTCCAGCGCGCCCGTCGCGTCGTAGCGCGCCGCGAGCGCGCCGCTCGTCGCCGCGCCCGCGACCATCGCGGAGCCTTCCGGCGTCAGCGCGAGCGCGCGGCCCAGCGACACCGGGGCCGCCGGCGCGTACGCGCGACCGAGCTGCGAGACGGCGCTGCCGAGGCGCGCGAACGCGGCGTCCTGCGCGCCCGCCGCGGTGAAGCCCGCGAGCAGCACGGCATGGTTGCCGGCGACGTCCGTCGCCCGGCCCGCCGCGACGATCCGGCCGTCGGGCCGCAGCGCCAGCGAGGCGAGCGACGAGCTCGCGACGCGGGCCGACGACGCGTGGCCGTAC
This sequence comes from uncultured Actinomycetes bacterium, assembly GCA_963766525.1. Taxonomy (GTDB): domain Bacteria; phylum Actinomycetota; class Thermoleophilia; order Solirubrobacterales; family Solirubrobacteraceae; genus CADCVQ01. The sequence goes on along the minus strand of CAVYAX010000042.1, from coordinate 313,684 downwards.
TGGACGAGCAAGCGGCCGTCGCGGGCGAAGCCGCGGTCCAGCGCGCCGCCCGCCATCAACCGCGCGACGAACGCGCGGTCGCCGCCGTCGCGCGCGCTGGCGCGGCCCGCGATGAGGACGCGGCCGTCGGGCAGCAGCGCCAGGCCGCGCGCCGTCGACGCGGCGTGGCGGACGGTGCCGCCGAAGCCGAGCTGCAGGACCGCGAAGCCGTCGCGTCCGAACGTCGGGTCGGGCAGGCCGTTGCTGTTGAAGCGCGCCACGACGATCTGCTCGCTCGGGATGCCGTCGTCGTTGGCGACCCCGACGCTCCCCGCGACCACGAGCTGGCCGCTGGGCGCGATGGCGATCGCGGCGGGGCCCGTGCCGTCGGGCAGCGTGGGCTCCTCGCCGGGATAGAACTCCTCCTCCTCCGCCGAGCCGCCCGGCGTCGGATCGCGCAGCGTCACGCCGGCGGCACCGAACAGCCCGTCCGTTGCGCCCGTGGGCAGGAAGCGCGCGACCGACCAGCGGTCGCCCGCAACGCCCGCCACGACGACGGAGCCGTCGGCCTGCGCCGCCACCGCGCCCGCGCGCTGCGGCCTGCTGCCGTCGCCGAACGTGTCGACGCGGCCGCCGTCGCCGGCGAAGGACCCATCCGCGGCGCCGCCCGTCGAGAAGCGCCCGGTCAGCGCACCCTCCCCGCCCGCCCCGCGCGTGTCGCCCGCGACGACGATCCGCCCATCGGGAGCGAGCGCGACCGCGGCGGCGCGCGCGCCCAGGCCGAAGGGAGACGTGGCCAGGCCGCCGCTGCCGAAGCCGGGATCGACCGTGCCCGCCGCCATCGCGCCGGAGGGAGCCGCGAGCGCGAGCGCGGCCGCCGCGAGCCCTGCCGCGCGCGCTCGCGCCGCAGACGGCAGCGCGGCCGCCGCGAGCCCGGCCGCGCGCGTGTGCGCCGCAGACGCCAACGCGACCGCCGCCGCGGCCGCGAGCCCTGCCCTGCGCACGATCATGCCGGCGGCGGAGCTGCCTCGACGCTGAACGTCGCGAAGTTCGCGCGCGGCACGAGCGCCGCTGCGAGCCCGAAGCCGGAGAAGTCGCCGCCCGTGTACAGCCGCGCGCCGTCGGCGAGCATCGCGATCACGCCGCGGTCGCCGCCCGTGGGCTGCGGCGAGAAGAGGCTCGCGGGCTTGCCCGTCGTCGGATCGAGAGCGGCGAGGCCGTCGCGCCGGCGCCCGCCGACGGTCTCGAAGCTCCCCGCGACGTACAGCGCCGAGGAGGACAGTGCGAGCGCCCTGACCCCGCGGTTGGGCGCGGGGTGAAACGGCCGCACGAGCGCGCCCGTGCCCGTGTCCACCGCGACGAGGTTCGCGCGGTAGATCCCGATCCTGCGCGAGCGCTTCTTGCCGTTGCGCGGCTTGAGCTTGACGATCCTCGTGCCCGACCGGCGCGAGATGTCGCCGCCGGCGTACAGCGTGTTGCCGCTGCGCACGAGCGCCTGCACGTCGCCGCCGACCTGCGATTGCAAACGCGTAGTCGACGCTGGCGTCCGTCGCGCGCACCGACACGACCCCGCCGCGGAACTGCGTCCGGCGCTTGCCTTTCGGGCCCACGACGCGCGACACGCTGACGTCGCCGCCCACGAGGATCCGGCTCCCGCGCGGCACGATCGCCCGCACGCTCGCGTAGCGGAAGGACGCGCGGCGCAGGCTGCGCGGCGCGTTGAACGCCGGCGCGACCGCGTTCGCCTCGAGGTTGATCGCCGCGAGCGACGGGTGGCGCTTGCCGCCGACGCGGTCGAACGACCCGCCGAGGTACAGCCGCTTGCCCTCCGTCGCCAGCGTCCCGAGGAACCCGCGCACCGGGACGTTCAGCACGCTCAACGCGCCCGTCACCGAGTCGAAGCCGGCGAGTCCCTGGCGCGCGGCGCCGTTGGCGGTCCTGAACTGGCCGCCGGCGAAGATGCGCCCGTCGGCGGAGGCGAGCGAGGTCACGCTGCCGTCGACGCCCGCGGCCCACGTCGGCACGGTCACGCCGGTCACGGCGTTGACCGCCGCGAGGTGGTTGGCCTTCGTCCGCGGCGCGCTCGTGAACTTGCCGCCGGCGACGAGCCTGGCGCCGGTCACGGCGAGCGCGTAGACGTCGTTGTCGGGGTCGGGGTCGAACGCCGGGTCGACGGCGCCGGTGACGAGGTCGACCGCCGCGAGCTTGTTGCGCGGCTGCTCGTTGACCTTCGTGAACTCGCCCCCGATGTAGAGCCTCGGGCCGACCATCGCGAGCGTGTAGGCGTCCTTGTCGAGGAACAGCCGGAAGGCCTGGCTGGCCTCGCCGGTGATCGGGTCCAGCGACGCGACCGCGTTGTTGAACGCGCGCGCGATCTCCGTGAAGTGGCCGGCGACGAACAGCCGCGTGCCGTCGGTCGAGAGGTTGTAGACGTTGCCGTTCGTCGACGGGCTGAACGCCGGGTCGAGGTTGCCCGTGGCGATGTCGAAGGCCGCGAGGCCGGCGCGGCTGCGCCCGCACACCTCGGTGAACGTGCCGCCGACATAGAACCGCGAGCCCAAAGCGAGCACCGCGTCGACCTGCCCGTTGGGGACCGCGTCGAAGTTCGGGTCGAGCTCGCCGTCGGAGGTCCGCAGCACCGCGATGCCGCTGCGCGAATGCCCGGCGATGCCGGTGAAGCGGCCGTTGACGAACATCCGCGCGCCCGCGACCGCGAGGTCCTGCACGCTCTGGTCCGCGCCGGGGTTGAACGCGCCGATGACGACGCCGGTCGCCGGGTCGAGCGCCGCCAGCCGGCGGCGGATCGTCTCGCCGACGTGCAGGAAGTCGCCGCCCACGTACAGGCGGCCGCCGTCGAGCGCGAGCGCGAGCACGTCGTTGTCGACGTAGGGGCCGAAGCTCGGGTCGACGGCGCCGGACGCGAGCACGTGCGCGAGGTTCTTGCGCGGCAGGCCGCCGACGTGCGTGAAGCGCCCGCCGATGTAGTAGCCGCCGGCGCCGTCGGGGACGATCGCGAAGCCGACGCCGCGAACCTCGGGGAACTGCGGCGCGCGCAGGCCCGTCGCGGGGTCGAGCACCGTGCTTCCGCCCGTCGGCGGGCCGATGCGCGTGAAGTCGCCGCCGAGGTAGATCGTGTCGCCGCTGCGAGTGAGCGCGTTGACGGTCTCGTCGGTGACGAAGGCCGGGTTCGGCAGCGGGCGCGCGGGCGGCGGCTGGGGCAGCACGGCGCCGGCCGTGGCGGGCGCGACGCAGGCGATCGCGACCAATGCGCCCAGCGTCCCCAAGAGCCTGTTCTTCGCAGCAGCCATCGTCCCGTCCCCGTGCCGTGAGTGGAAAGCCGTCCTGTGGCCGGCCGAATCTATCGCCCGCGAGAACGGATTCCGCCCCGGAGAAGTTGCGTAAAGGACCGATCTTCGGCGTTTCACTTCTGCAAGACCTTGGGCGTACGGTCGGTCGCATGGCTCAGCTCACGCTCGCCTCGCGCGCCCGGGAGGGCGATCATCAGCCCATGAGCCGCGGACGCATCCTCGTCGTCGACGACGAGCCGACCATCGCCGAGATCGTCTCGCGCTATCTCGAACGCGCCAACTACGAGACGCGCACCGCCGGCGACGGGCACGCGGCGCTCGCCCGCGCCTCGACATGGCACCCCGATCTCGTCGTGCTCGACCTCATGCTGCCGGGCCTCGACGGCCTCGAGGTCATGCGCCTGCTGCGTGAGACCGGCGGCCCGCGCGTCGCGGTCATCCTGCTGACGGCCAAGGGCGAGGAGTCCGACCGCATCGACGGCCTGCGCCTCGGCGCCGACGACTACGTCGTCAAGCCGTTCTCTCCCGCCGAGCTCGTCGCGCGCGTCGACGCGGTCCTGCGCCGCAACGAGCCCTCCGCCGATGACGGCCCCGAGCCGTCGCTGCACTTCGGCGAGCTCGAGATCGACCCCTCCGGGCGGCGCGTGCTCGTCGACGGCGAGGAGGTCCTGCTGACCCAGCGCGAGTTCGACCTGCTGCTGTTCCTCGCGCGCCACCCCGGCCAGGTCTTCACGCGCGACCAGCTCATGGAGCAGGTCTGGCGCTTCTCGTTCTACTCCGACACGTCGACCGTCACGGTCCACATCCGCCGCCTGCGCGCGAAGATCGAGCGCGAGCCGGCGCAGCCGCGGTTCGTCGAGACCGTGTGGGGCGTCGGCTACCGCTTCCGGCCATGACCCGCGCGTCGCTCGTGCGCGGGTTCGCGCTCGCCGTGGGCAGCGCGCTCGTCGTCGCGGGCACCGTGCTCGCCGTCTACGACCTGCAGGGAGCGATCGTCACGCTCGCGATCCTCGTCCCGCTGGGGATCGCGACGGTCGCCGCGACCGGCGCGCTGCTGGCGCACCGCGAGCGCCTCGGCAGCCTGCGCCGCCAGGCGCTGATCACCGGCGCCTTGGCGTTCGGGCCGCTGGCGCTGACGCTCGCGCTGTTCGTCCAGCTCATGTTCGTCTCGGCGCACGACGCGCTGCTGACCGCGTCGATGGCCGTGTACGGCGCGCTGCTCGGCCTGTGGGCGACGCGCCTGCTCTCAAACCGCGTGATGGACGACGTCGACACGCTGCGCGCAGGCCTCGAGGCCGTCGGCGCGGGCGAGCGGTCGCTGCGCCTCGAGCTCGGCGGCGACGACGAGCTCGCGCAGGTCGCCCGCGAGGTCGAGGCGATGGTCGCGCGACTGGCGGCCGCCGAGGCCCGCCGCGAGGAGGCCGACGCCGCCCGCCGCTCGCTCATCGCCGCGGTCTCCCACGACCTGCGGACCCCCGTCACGGCGCTACGCCTGCTCGCTGACGCCGTCGACGACGAGATCGGCGACCCCGAGACGCGGCGCGAGTACGTGCGCCGCCTCGGCGTCCACGTGCGCGCGCTCGGCGCGCTGATCGAGGACCTGTTCGAGCTCACGCGGATCGAGGCCGGCGAGGTCGCGTGGACGATGCAGCAGGTCGCCATCGACGAGCTCGTCGAGGAGACCGTCGCGGCGATGGCGCCCGCCGCCCGCGCAGGCGGGATCTCCGTGCGCGCCGAGATCGACCCGGCCCTGGCGCCCGCGACCGCGAATCCCGAGCGCATCCAGCGCGTGCTCTTCAACCTCATCCAGAACGCGATCCGCCACACGCCCGCCGACGGCAGCGTGACGGTCCGTGCCGCGAGCATCGGCTCGAGCGTCGAGATCGAGGTCGCCGACACCGGCGAGGGCATCGCGGCCGGCGACCGCGACCGGGTCTTCGAGCCCTTCGCCCAGGGCGCCGACCGCACGTCGCGCACGGACGGCAGCGCCGGCCTCGGCCTCGCGATCTCACGCGCGATCGTCGAGGCGCACGGCGGCCGGATCTGGATCGTCGACGAGCCCTCCGAGGGCGAGGCCGGCGGCGCGCGGGTGCGCTTCAGCCTGCCCGGCTCGTCGCCCGAGCCGCTGGCGGCCTGAGGTTTACGGACGCTCGTTGCGGCTATCAGCAAACCGGTAAAGCCCCGTGACGCCGGGGCAACCGCTAGCGTAGGCCGATCTGAACCCGACTCGGGAGTACGAAATGACCAAGCAGGAGCTCGCACAGAAGGTGGCCTCGGACACCGGTCTCAGCGGTTCTGATGCAAAGGGTGCCGTTGACGCCACCTTCGACGCGATCGCCAGCGAGCTTGCTGGAGGCGGCGAGGTCGCCGTGGCAGGCTTCGGCAAGTTCAGCGTGAGCGAGCGTTCGGCCCGCGAGGGCCGCAACCCGGCCACGGGCGAGCCGATCCAGATCGCCGCCAGCAAGGCCGCGAAGTTCTCGGCCGCCTCGGCGCTCAAAAAGCAGCTCAACGGCTAGCGCGGCGCCGCGGGTCGGGCGCGCAGGAGACGCACGTACCGCAAAGCCACGCCGGACGCCTTTAGCAGACCGACGTTCGACCCCGGTAGCCAGCGTGCCACCGGGGAGTTCGTCGTTCGCGGGGAGCTCGTCGTTCGCGACGGGCGGTCAGCCGGTGAATTGCACCGCCGCGACCTTGAGCCGCGAGCATTGCTGGAACACGACGCGGTCAACGTTCGCGCGAGTACCGCTGGCGGCTGTGAAGCGCGTCGTGGTCGTCACGCGGTGCGTGCCGACCCGCAGCTTGCTCGGGTAGACGCGGTGGACGAAGTCCGTCCCGCGGTTCGGGCGCGTCAGCTTGCGGACCCGCTTGCCGTCGAGCCGGAACACGACGTCACGGATCTCAGTCCCGCGCACCTGCACGAGGAACGAGACACCTTGGCAGCCCGACTTGCCGCGTGTGATCGATGCCCCGCGAACCGGAGGCGCGAGCGGGGGCGCCACGGCCGCCGGCGGCACGACGACCGGCGGGGGCGGCGGGGGCGGCGGGGGCGGCGGGGGGGCGGCGGCGGGCGGCGGCGGGACGGTCACGCCGGTCTGCGAGCCGCGTGCGAAGCCCGCGGTCCCGTTGTTGGAACGCATGGACGCGTCGGCGACGGGGATCGTCTGCATCCCCGCCACGTCGGGCTGAGCATCCGTCGTCGGCGTCTTCAGGACGTCGATGGCGAAGTCGATCTTGCAGCTCGAGCCGGGCGTCGGGAGCGTGACGTGCGCACCGCCAAGCGGAACGAACCGGACCTTCCCGAACAGACTGCCAACAGGCGTGATCACGAAGACCATCCCCGCGCACGCGGAGCCGGCGGCACCCGTCGCCGTCGGGGAGATCGCGAAGACGCCGGGGTCGGCGCCCACGCACGACGCGTCGGCGCCTTGGGCGGCGCACGAGCTGATGAGCGTGATGCCCTCACCGCCCGGTGGACACGGCGCCGCGTCGCCGTGGTTGCAGATGGTGGACAAGATGTCGGTGCCGGTGTTCGCATTTTGAATCGTGAGCGACGCGGGGAGCGCGACTTGGCCGACGGTGGAGTCGGTCGGGAAGGTCGGCGCGACCGACAGCGCCGCGCCGGCGTGCGCCGCCACGGGTGCCAGCGCAACGCAGGTCAGGGCGATAGCAGCGGCCAGTGCATGGCGTGCGAGCGGTGGTACTCGGCGGGGCATGTTCCGGGTTCCCTTCGGGGGCGGTGCGGGGCGCGTCGGCACAGCCGAAGCAGTTCCTCGAAGCTACGACGACGCGCCCTTCGCGCCATCCGCAGCTGCCCTCACGCTCGCTGCGGGTTTCCCACAAACCGCTTCGAAACGCTACGCCTCCCACGAGCGGCGCTCGACGCGGCCCGCGATCCCCGCGCCGACGAGCAGCAGCAGCGCGACGATGTAGAGGCCGAGCAGCACGATCGCCAGCAGCAGGAAGACCTGCGCGACGGCGAAGCCCGTCGCGGCCGTCACGTACAGCCCGACGACCGCGGGCACGGCCTGGATCGCGAGCCCGCCGGGGATCCCGCCGAGCAGCGCCGAGCGCCAGCGCATCTTCGTCAGCGGCGCGTAGCGGTAGATGATCGCGAAGACGAACATCGAGCCGAGCGCGTTGAAGACGAGGATCATCGGGCCGGGGAAGCCGCCGCTGGGCCGCAGCTCGTAGGAGATGTTCGTCACGATCGAGATGCTCATCGACGCGAGGATCACCGCGACCGCGACGAGCGCGCCGAGGCCGAGGTTGCGGATGCGCCCGAGGAAGATGTTGTGGCGCGGGACGTCGAGGATCCGCGACAGGCAGCGCTCGATGACGCCGATGCCTCCCGAGGTCGTCCAGAGCATCGCGAACAGCGCGAGCGCCAGCAGCAGCGGCGAGTTGTCGCGCGTGCCGACGACGAGGCGCTGGATGTCGCCGTGGATCGCCTCCGGGAGGAAGCGGTTGAGCTGCTCGGAGACCGCGATCGCCGACACGACATCCTTGAGCAGCAGCGCCTCGAGGGCGGCGAGGCCGAGCGCGAACGGCGCCAGCGACAGGACGAGGTAGTACGCCAGGGCGGGCACATCGTCGGCGATGCCGTTGCCCCAGTAGAAGTCGAAGATGCGCTTCGGGATGCGCTTGACGACGCGCCCGACGGCGCGATGCGTCCGCGGCGCCGGGACGACCTCCGTACCCGGCTGCTCGTCGCCGTGGCCGGGGGCGGGTGCGGGCTCGGAGGCCCCGGCTGCACCCGCGTCGACCGCCGCCTTGCGTTTGGGCGGCGCCGTGCTCACGTGCGCAGCTCCTTGCGGATGACGAGCTTCAGGCCCGACCACGTCGCGTCGATGGCGCAGACCTTCACGTCGACGAGCCCCCGCGGCAGCGCCACGTCGCGCACGACGTCCTCGGTCATGTCGGTGGGGACCTTCGAAGCACGCTTGGGCCAGGCTACCCAGACCATCCCGTCCCGAGAGAGCTTGGCGTGCAGACCGCCGAGCCGCCGCTCGAGATCGGCGCGCGCCACGACGAACAGCATCACCAGGTCGAGATCCGGCGCCGGCCGCGCGAGCACGCGCACGCCGTCGGGCAGCTCGCCGACGAGCGCGGCGAAGTCGTCGGGCGCCCCGGCGTAGTGCACGCGCATGCCGGGCTTGAAGCCGAGCTTGCGCACGAGCGGCGTCCCGCTGTAGCCGGTGGACTGCACGTCGAAGGGATCTTCCCGGGGCGGGCCGTCACCACGCCTCCTGCGCCAGCTCCGCGATGACCTTCGACAGCCGCCCGCCCTGCCACGCCAGCGGCGACCTCCCCTCGTCCTCCACGACGAGCCGTCCCTGCGGCAGCAGCTCGGCGTAGGCCTCGCCGAGCGCGAGCGGGTGGCCGGGGTCGGCCTCGTCGCGGCTGGCGACGACAACCGCGGGGCACTCGATCAGCTCGAGCGCATGCAGATCCTGAAACGGCTTCGAGCGCGGAACGGCTCGCAGGGCGTCGGCGACTGCGCCGGAGTGCTCGTGGCGCGCGATGCTCTGGCGCACGAACTTCGCGACCGACGAACGCCACGCCTCCGGCAGCCGCCCGACGTCGTAGGCCTCGAGGTAACCCTCGACGCCGCCGCGGCGCAGGCCCTCCGCGAGCGCGTCGTAGCGCGTCAGCCGTGTTGCGTCCTCGAACCCCACGGGGTCGTAGGCGGGCGTGATGACGACGAGCCCGGCGACGCGCTCGGGCTCGTCGAGCGCGAGCCGCAGGATCGTGTGCGCGCCCATCGACGCGCCGGCGAGCACGGCCCGCTCGAGCTCGAGCTCGTCGAGCAGCGCGGCGAGGTCGGCGCTCAGGTCGTCGTAGCCGTAGGCGTCGGGCGAGGGCGCGGGCGACGAGACGCCGTGACCGCGGGCGTCGAAGCTCACGACGCGATGCCCGCCGCGCTGCAGCCCCCTGGATCCCATGACGACGTAGCGGCGCGTGCTCGACAGGCCGTGCAAGAGCACGACCGGGATCCCCTCGCCGTCGTCGCTGACGCCGAGGGCGACCCCGCCCGAGCCAGCGATCTCGCGCTCGACCATCCGGGAAGCCTCGCAGCCCGCGCCGCCGGGCCGCGCTCCGCGGAGCCTTGCGTAACCTCTGCGCCATGACCGTCATCGACGTGAGCGAGGCCGCTTTCCAGGCCGAGGTGCTGGACCGATCCCGCGAGGTGCCGGTCGTCGTCGACTTCTGGGCGCCGTGGTGCGGGCCCTGCAAGCAACTCGGCCCCGCGCTTGAGAAGGCCGCCGCCAAGCGCGACGGCAAGGTCGTGCTCGCGAAGATCGACACCGACGAGAACCCGGACCTCGCCAACGCGTTCGGCATCCAGGGCATCCCCGCGGTCAAGGCCTTCCAGGACGGCGAGGTCGTCGCGGAGTTCGTCGGCGTCCTCCCGGCCGCGCAGCTCGAGCAGTTCTTCGACGGCCTCGTGCCGTCCGAGACGCAGCTCCTGCTCGACGCCGGCGACGAGGAGTCGCTGCGCAAGGCCGTCGAGCTCGACCCGAAGAACGTCGACGCGGCCTTCGCGCTCGCCCAGTTGCTCTACTTCGCGGGCGACAGCGAGGGCGCCCTCGAGCTCGTCGCCGGCGCCCCCGGCAACTTCCGCGCCGACGGCCTGGCCGCGCGCATCGAGCTCGAGCGCGAGCCGTCGCCTGAGGTCGCCGACGCGTTCGCGACGCTCGACGACGGCGAGCTCGAGGAGGGCCTCGACAAGCTCGTCGCGCTGCTGGCCGGCAAGCACGAGATCGAGCGCGTGCGCCGCGTCATCGTCGCGATCCTCGACGAGCTCGGGCCCGTGCACTACCTCTCGCGCGAGACCCGCCGCAAGATGGCCGCCGCGCTGTACTGAGCCTCCGCGAGCACGCGCCCGCGGAGGCTCGAGTACGCCGCTAGCACACCCGGCAGATGCCGGGAGGATCCACGTAGCACCCGCAGCCGGCGGGCCCGCAGACGATCTCGACCTCGATGACGCCGTCGGCGGACTGCAGATCGCTTGCCTGGGGCGCGAACTTCACGACGGAGTCGCTCCCCATCGGGATGTCGAGGGTTCGCGAGGTGATGAGCGCCATCTCCTGGAGGCGACCCTGCACCTCCTCGGTCAGCCGCCGCATCCGCACGCGGTCGTCGGTGCTCAGCTCGACGCTCTTCTGGGTGTCTTGCGCCATGGTGGGCGCTCCTTTCTACGGACCCGTCGGGGCCCGGCCGGGGAGGCTCGACGCTAAAGGCCGCCTGGCCGCTCGGCGATCCCTCCTCCGGGGGATCGGCCTCCCACGAGTTAGACCCGCGGCGCCGCCGCGTGCTCGGCGATGAGCTGCGCGACCCGCTCGGGCTGCTCCCAGAAGAAGAGGTGGCCGACGCCGTCGAGCAGCTCGAGCCGTGCGCCCGGGATGAGGCTCGCGACCTGCTCGCCGTTGGACGCGGCGAGCATCTGATCGGCGCTGCCGTGCACGACGAGCGTCGGCGCGGCGATCTCCGCCAGGCGCTCGCTCGTGTCGTGGGCCATGATCGCCTGCACCTGGGCCATGATCATCGGCAGAGCGACCGGGTAGGCGACGGCGACCTCCGAGAAGCGCTCGAAGTTGCCCTCGGCGTTCGCGAACTCCGGCGAGACGTTGAACTCCCAGCCGGCGCGGATCTTGCGCTCCGCGTCGCCCGAGAGGATCGCCATCGCGAGGTCGTTGATGACGCGGTCGTCGGTGAACCGCGCCTCCGGCCCGCCGCAGTACGTGGCTCCGAGCGTCAGCGTCAGCACGCGCTCGGGCGCCGCGAGCGCGAGCTCCTGGGCGACCATCCCGCCCATCGAGATCCCGAGCACGTGCGCTCGCTCGATGTCGAGGGCATCCAGCAGCTCGTGCGCGTCGGAGGCCAGGCCGGCGATGCTCAGCGGACCGTCGTGCGCCGCGCTGCGCCCGACCCCGCGGTGGTCGTAGAGCACGAGCTCGAAGTCGCGCTCGAGCGCGCCGAGCAGCCCTTCGCCCCAGTGCAGGCTGTGGCCGGTCATCCCCTGGACGAGCAGCAGCGGCTCGCCGGAGCCGCGGCGCTCGACGTACAGCTCGGTGTCGTTGACGGTCAGCGTCGGCATCGCGGCTCACGCTACAACGGCAACGCGAGCTGACCGGCCGGCTGCTCGGCGACCTCGCCGGTCTCGAACGCCGCCACCCGCACGCCGAGCAGCCGCACAGGGCGCGCGGGCGCGTACTCGCGCAGCAGCGCGACAGCGACGCCGGCGACCGTCTCGGGATCGTTCGTGAACGCGCCGATCGTGCGCGCCCGCGTGACCGTCGTGAAGTCGTCGAGGCGCACCTTGATCGCGATGTTGCGCCCGCGGCGCTCCTGCGCCGCCAGGCGCTCGCAGAGCTGGCCCGTCAAGTCCGTGAGGATCGCCTCGAGCCGGCCCGGATCGGCGATGTCGGCGTCGAACGTCGTCTCGCGCGACTCCGAGACGGCGACGCGCTCGAGCGTCAGCTCCGCCGAGCCCTCGAAGCGCCCGCGACGCTGTAGGTCCGGGCCGTGGTTGGCGCCGAAGCGCGCGACGAGCTGTTCGAGCGGGGCCGCCGCGAGCTGCGCGAGCGTCGTGATGCCCAGCTGCTCGAGCCGCGCGACGGTCTTCGGGCCGATGCCGGGCACGAGGCCGGGCGAGCGCTCGCCGAACCGCGCGCACGCCTCCTCGCGCGACAGCACCACGAACCCGCGCGGCTTCTCGGCATCCGAGCAGACCTTCGCGACGAGCCGGTTCGGGCCGATCCCGATCGAGCAGTCCAGCCCGGTGTCCGCGCGGATCTCCTCGACGAGCCGGCGCATCGCCGCGCGCGGGGACATCAGCCCGTCGAGGTCGAGGTACGCCTCGTCGAGGCCGACGACCTCGACGCGCTCGACCTGGGCGCGCACGCGGTCCATGACCTTCCGCGACGCCGCGCGGTAGGCCTCGAAGTCCGGCGGGACGAGGATCGCGTCCGGGCACAGCCGCCGTGCCCGCGCCGTCGGCATCGCCGACCCGACGCCGAACTTGCGCGCCTCGTAGGACGCGGTCGTCACGACCGCCCGCGGCCCCGACCCCGACACGATCACCGGCAGCCCGCGCAGCTCGGGCCGGCGCTGCAGCTCGACGCTCGCATAGAACGCGTCGACGTCGAGGTGCGCGATCGGTGCCATGGCCACCACACGATGACGAATGGGTCGGAGGGTCGTCCGTAGAATCGACCCGCATGGCTCACGGCGACCGCATCTCGGCCCTCGACGCATCGTTCCTGCACCTCGAGAAAGCGGGCGAGCGGCTGCACGTCGCGTCCGTGACGATCTTCGACGGGCCGGCGCCCTCGTGGGACGAGCTGCGCGAGCACGTCGAGGCGCGCCTGCATCTCGTGCCGCGCTTCCGGCAGCGCCTCGCGGAGGTCCCGCTCGACCAGGGCCGCCCCGTGTGGGTCGACGACCCGCACTTCAACCTGCGCTACCACCTGCGTCACGCGGGGCTGCCGGCGCCCGGCTCCGAGGAGCAGCTGAAGAACCTCGCGGGCCGCCTGTTCGCCCAGCCGCTGGATCGCACGAAGCCGCTGTGGGAGCTGTCGCTCGTCGACGGCCTCCAGGGCGCGCGTGCGGGCGCTGACGGCGCCAGGCCGAGGGGCCGGTTCGCGCTCATCGCGAAGAGCCACCACGCGCTCGTCGACGGCGAGCTGTCCGTCGACATCACGCGGCGTGCTGTTCGACGCCGACCCCGACGCCCCGCCGCCGCCGGGGCCGGCGAGCCCGTGGATCGCGCGGCCCCTCCCCACCCCCGCGCAGCTGCTCTCCGACGCGCTGCTCGAGCGCGCGACCCGCCCGCAGGAGCTCCAGCGCTCCGCCCGCGCCGTCCTGCGCGGTCCGCGGCGGCTGCTGAAGGGCACGCGCGATCGCCTCCAGGCCGCGGGCGTGCTCGCGTTCGCCGGCCTCGAGCCCGCGCCGGCGACGCCGCTGAACGTCAAGGTCGGGCCGCACCGCCGCTACACGTGGGTCGACGCGGAGCTCGGCGAGCTGCGCGCGATCAAGGACTCGCTCGGCGGCACGGTCAACGACGCGGTGCTCACGGTCGTCGCGGGCGCGCTCGGGCGCTACCTGCGTCACCGCCGCGTCGACACGCGCGACCTCGTGCTCAAGGCGCTCGTCCCGATCTCCGTCCGCGCCGAGGATCCCGAGCACGGCACCGTCGTCGAGCCGCTGACCGCGCCGCTGCCGGTCGGCATCGAGGACCCCGTCGAGCAGTACAACGCGATCCGCGACGCGATGAGCGTGGCCCAAGGCACGCGCGCGGCGGTCGACGCGCGCACGCTGACCGAGCTCGCGGGCTTCGCGTCGCCGACGATCATGAGCCAGGCAGCGCGCCTGCAGCCCAGCCAGCGCTTCTTCAACCTCGTCGTGACGAACGTGCCCGGCCCGCAGCTCCCCCTCTACCTCATGGGGCGCCGGCTGCGCGCGCTGTACCCGGTCGTCCCGATCACCGGCCACCAGGCGCTCGGGATCGCGGTCATGAGCTACGACGGGCGCCTCGGCTTCGGGCTGCTCGCCGACTACGACGCGTTCGCCGACGTCGACGTCCTCGCGACGGATCTGCGCGCCGCCATCGACGCCCTCGCCGCGGGCGCGTCGGTTCCGCGTCGCGCGGCGCGCGGGCGGCGCAAGGCCGCCGCCGGCCCCGCCATCCCGAGCCCGGTCTAGTGCGCCCGCCCGGGACGGACCGCTAGGCGATGCGGCGGGTCGCCGTCGCGCTGGCCGTCTTCGTGGTCGCCGCGGCGGGCGCCGTCGCCGTTCTGGCGATCCTCAACGCCCGCGACGACGCGACCGTCGACGGCTCCGAGGGGCCCGGCGTCGAGCGCGTCGATGGCGCGCGGCCGGCCGTCGCGCGCGGCAACGTCGTGCTGCTCTACAGCGACGAGCGACTGACCGCCGCGCTGCGCGACCTCGCGCTGGACACCGGCGGGCCCGTGACCCCCGAGCTGCGCGCCGCCGGACAGGCCGTGCTCGTCGTGCGCCAGCCCGGGCTGCGGGTCCCGGTCGTGGGGCTCACGAGCGACCGCCGCCTCGACGCGCGCGGCCCGGACGACCCGCTGCTGCGCGCGTTCGTCGAGTACTGGCTTGGCCGCGATGGCGGGTAGCCCTGCCCCGGTGGCCGCGCCGTTTCGCATCGCCCTCGCGCAGTTCGACGCGACCGTCGGCGACATCGCGGGCAACGAGGCGCGGATCGCCTGCCTCATCGCCGAGGCACGCGACGCCGGCGCGCAGCTCGTCTGCTTTCCGGAGCTCGCGCTGACGGGCTATCCGCCGGAGGACCTCCTACTCAAGGAGCACTTCCTCGCCGACGCGCGCGCGGCGCTGCGCCGCCTAGCCGAGCAGGCGACCGGCATCGTCGCGATCGTCGGCTACCCCGAGCGCGCCGAGGACGTCCACAACGCCGCGGCGATCCTCGCCGACGGGGAGGTGCAGGCGAGCTACCGCAAGGTCCACCTGCCCAACTACGGGGTCTTCGACGAGCTGCGCTACTTCCAGCCTGGCGAGCGCGGCGCGACGATCGAGATCGACGGCGTCGTCGTGGGCCTGACCGTGTGCGAGGACGTCTGGCAGCCGGGGCCTCCGCTGAGCGACGAGGCCCTGGCGGGAGCGCGGCTGATCGTGAACATCTCGGCCTCGCCGTACGACGCGGGCAAGGGTGTGCGGCGCGAGCGGATGCTGGCGCAGCGCGCGCGCGACGACCTCGCCGCGGTCGCGTTCTGCGGCCTCGTCGGCGGCCAGGACGAGCTGGTCTTCGACGGCATGTCGGTCATGCTCGACCACGAGGGCACGCCGATCGCGCGCGCGCCGCAGTTCGAGGAGGCGCTGCTCATCGCCGAGGTCGACACGGTCGCGGCCGGCTCGGCGCGCCTGCGCGACACCCGCCGCCGCGCGCCGGCCAGCGCGGCGCACGACGCCGTCGACCGCCTGGGCTCGTTCACCGTCCGCGACCGCCCGAGCGATACCCCGCTGGGCGCTTCGGAGGTCGCGGAGGTGCTCGACGAGGTCGACGAGGTCTACGGCGCGCTCGTGCTCGGCACGCGCGACTACGCGCGCAAAAACGGCTTCGAGCACGTCGTGCTCGGGTGCAGCGGCGGCATCGACTCGACGCTCGTCGCGCTGATCGCGGCCGACGCGCTCGGGCCCGACTGCCTGACGTGCGTGACGATGCCCTCGCCGTACTCCTCGGAGGGCACGCGCGGGGACGCGCACCGGCTCGCGACGAACCTCGGATGCGAGCTGCTCGAGCTGCCGATCGAGCCGATGATGAAGACGTTTCACTCGGCCCTAAGCGAGGTCTTCGCCGGCCGCGAGCCCGACCTCACCGAGGAGAACCTCCAGGCGCGCATCCGCGGCAACCTCCTCATGGCGCTGTCGAACAAGTTCGGCTGGCTCGTGCTGACGACGGGCAACAAGTCGGAGATGTCGGTCGGCTACTCGACGTTGTACGGCGACAGCGCGGGCGGCTTCGCGGTCATCAAGGACGTGCCCAAGCAGCTCGTCTACCGGCTGACGCGCCGGCGCGACGAGCGCGCCGGCGGCGGGCTCGTGCCGTCGGAGCTGTTCACGCGGCCGCCGTCGGCCGAGCTGCGACCCGACCAGCGCGACGACGACTCGCTGCCGCCCTACGAGGTCCTCGACGCGATCCTCGAGGGCTTGGTCGAGCACGACCTCGGGCGCGAGCAGCTCGTGGCCCGCGGACTGCCGGCGGAGGACGTCGACCGCGTCATCCGGCTCGTCGACCTCGCGGAGTACAAGCGCCGCCAGCAGCCGCCCGGCATCAAGATCACGACGCGCGCGTTCGGCCGCGACCGCCGCGTGCCGATCACGAACCGCTACCGCGGCTGAAGCCGTGGATATCCTGACTGCGTGGCCGGAGAATGGCTTGGCACCGACGTCCCGCTGCGCGCTCATCACGAGCGCCCCAAGGGCATGGGCTTGCACATCTGCGCGGTCGTGCAGCGCGGGCCCAGCTCGCCCAGCGAATACGTCGAGGTCGTCAACGACGGCGCTGAGCCGGTGCCCGTGACGGGGCTCGAGCTGACGGACTGCACCGGGCAGGACCACGAGCACGTCTACTTGTTTCCGCAAGGCGACCTCGGCGCCGGCGAGACCGCCTACGTCTACACCGCCAAGGGCAAGAACCAGCGCACGCACACGGGCGACCTCATGCTGTACGCCGGCAAGCAGGCTCCCATCTGGAAGGACGAGTCGCATGTCGCGCACCTGCGCCACCCGGATGGCAGGATCATCGACACGATGCGCGCCGGACGCCCGCCGCGCCACCCCGGCGGCCACTCGCAGTAGCGAGGGATCGGCTCAGATGCCCGGACGGGTGAACGTCACATGCGTGACTCCGCTGGGCGAGGACGTGGCCTCGATCTCGTAGTCCTGCTCGAGACCCTCCAGCCCGTCCCACAGGCGCACGCCCCGGCCGAGCAGGATCGGGACCACCACGACGTGCATGTGGTCGATGAGCCGGGCAGCAAGGAAGTCGCGGATCACCGTGGGGCCTCCGCCGATGCGTACGTCCTTGCCGTCCGCGGCCTCGCGGGCGGTCTCGAGCGCCTCGGCAGGCGAGGCCTCGAGGAAGTGGAACGTCGTGCCGCCCTCCATCTCGATCGACGGGCGCGTGTGATGGGTGAGGACGAAGACGGGCGTGTGGAACGGCGGGTTGGGACCCCACGCGCCCTTCCACTCCGGGTCGTCCTCCCATCCGGGGTGGCCGAACTTCCCGGCCCCCATGATCTCGGCGCCGATTCCCTGATCGTGTCGCTGCATGAAGGCGTCGTCCACGCCGCCGCTGCCGCCGGGCTTCCACGACCGGGTGGTGAACATCCACGTGTGCAGCCGTTCCCCGGCGTGACCGAAATGCAAGTCGGCGGTTTGACCCTCACCGGTGCCGAAGCCGTCGAGCGAGACGGAGAAGAAGTGGACGTATGCGAGTGACATGGCTGCTGCTCCTTCGGTCGGTGGATCGAGATCAGTCGTAGTAGCGGCGGGCGCTGGAGCCGATGCGCGGTCTCGGCTCAGTCGGCGTGGCTCTCCACGGCGGCGCGGATACCGGTCACGAGCGGGCTCAGCCCGGCGGTGGGGCGGATCAGAGCCGCGGTCATGCCGTCAGCTTGCGCTCCACCGCTTCATTCGTCCAATGCGAACTTTCGTGCTGACCCATCGCTCGTGCCGGCGGCGCTGGCGACGCTGGCGAGCCGGTATCCGAGCCTGGAGATCAGCCTGACCGACACGCATCCGCTCGACGCGCTCGAGCTGCTGCGCACCGGCAAGGTCGAGTTCGCGATCATCTTCCGCTACGACGAGCCCGAGCCGGCCGGCGTGCGGCTGCATCACCTGCCCGGCTCGAAGCGGCACGTCTACGCCGCGACCTACGGCGAGCGGCCCGACCCGCCCGCGACAGCCGCCCTCCTGGCAGCCCTCGCCGAGGCCGCCACGTGTAGTCGCGCTCAATCCGGCCGTCCGCGGCGAGGACGAGGAAGCTCAGCCCCGACTGCGAGCACCTCGCCGTCATCGCCGAGCGCAATCGACTGCTGCTCGCGGGGCGGCTTTGCACCTCCTTATGGCGCCCAGCGGAAGCCGGTCGCCGCGGGGCGCGGCGCCAGCGGGCTGGCCGGCAGGCCGCCCGGCGGGTCGTCCTCGTTGTAGGCGCTCGGAGCGACGTCGTTGGGCGCGTCGGCGTGAAACAGCGCGGCGAGCAGCTCGATCTGGCCGCGGCCCACGCCCAGCTCGCCCATGCCGCCGCCGTACATCGGACGCCGCTCGCGCGCACAGCGCGCGTAGACCTCCAGCAGCGCGCGAACGCTGCCGATCCGCGACGGCTTGACGTTCACCACGCGCGCGGCGAGCGGCATCGCGCCGATGTCCTCGGCGCTGCGGACCGGCGCGTCGTAGGACACGCGCTCGAGGTGATCGCCGAGGCGCTGGGCGATCTCGGGGAGGTCGTGCGGGTCCTCCAGGTAGGCGTCGGGGAACGCGGCGAGCACGTGGTCATACAGAGCACCCAGCGCCTGCGGATCCTCGACCTCGATGCCGTAGTGGCCCTTGAAGTCGATCGTGTCGACCGCGCCGGTCGCCGCGACCTCGTCGACGAGCGCCGGCGTCCAGGTCGTCTCCGCGTCGAGCTTGAAGCGCACGCCGGGCGAGCGCGCGAGCCGCCGGCGCAGCGGCTCGATCGAGGGCTGCTTGCCGAGGCCCAGCGAGTTGACGAAGCGCACCGGCCGCGCATCGAGCCCGAGCACCTCGTGCAGCGAGCGGCCGGCCTGGCGCAGCGCGAGATCAAGCGCCGCCGACTCGAACGCCCATCGGCGCAGGTTCAGCGCCCCGTCCCATTCCGGCGGCGCCGGCCACAGCTTCAGCGTGGCGAGGTGCTCGCTGAAACCGGCGAGCGTCCACTCGCCCGCAAGCGGCAACGAGGGTCGCGTCTCGTGCAGCGTCGTGCCGTCCTCGCGCAGCGCCGAGACGTCCTCGCCGAGCCCGTCGGTGCCGGCGCCGGCGAGCCGCACATGCGTCGTGATGCGCTCGAACTCGTCGGCGAGGACGGCGTGCAGGCGGACGTACTCGCACGTCTCGACGACAAGTGGCAGCCCCGCCAGCCGCGGCCAGAGCGACGCGCCGCTCATCGTCACCGGCTGCTTACGAGGGCCGGCGCCGGCGACGGCGCGCGATCGGCGCCGCGAGGTTGATGCCGTAGCCCCATCCGAAGGACTTGGGCACGAAGAACCTCGGCTCGTCGCGGTTGAACACCTCGTCGCGCACGCGCTGCAGCGAGGGGCGGCGCCAGTCGTACGGCATGCCGAGAAAGGTTCCCGTTCGGGGCTCGGCGTTGGCACCCTTTGATCCATCTCGGGGGTGGCTCGAGACACCGAGGTAGGATCCGCCACGACGTGATCCATCGCATCATCCCGAACCTCAATGTTCGCGACGCGAGCGCCGGTCACGACTTCTACGTTGGCTTTCTCGGCCTGGAGAAGGCGTTCGACCTCGGCTGGGTCGCGAGTCGTCGTCATCGTGGTCGGTCACCCCGACTGACGAAACGGTTGGCCGCTAGCTGAGGCGCTTCTCGAACCAGTGGTCCTGGAACTGGGCCGGGGTGCTGGTAGGTGGAGGAATCTCCATGAAGCCGCAGGAGGCGTAGAAGGCGCGAGCCTCCACGAGGTCCGTACGGGTGTCGAGGAAGAGCCGCCCGAGGCCTTGCGCCCGCGCCCACGCCTCCGCCGCGACGAGCAGAGCGCGAGCACCGCCTCCGCGGCGAAGCCGCCGGGCGACGTACATGCGAGTCAGCTCGCCCGTCGGGTGCATGCCCAGGCAACCGACGGCTGCTCCACCGTCGGCACGCAGGACAAGAAATAGCGCGAGGCCGCTGCTCGGGAACTCCTCGAGCGTCTCGTCGATCTCCTGCTCGGTCGTCGCGCGGTGGAAGTAGCGGACCGTGAGCTCGGCGAAGTAGTCGCGCAGCAGCGCGTTTACTTCCGCGCTGTCGGCGGGCTCGGCGTGGACGGTCCACATGACCGGGTCAGCGTACGTTCCCCGGCGCGAGGCCCGCCGAGCAATTCTGCGATCGCCAATGTCGAACAGTGGGCGCTATTCGCCCACTACTCGACATAGACGCGGCGCGGGCCCCGCGTCAGTCGCCGATCAGGTCGTTCGCGCGTCGCAGTGCGATGCGGGCCTCGTCGGCAAGCCTGCGCGCGACGACCGCCGCCGGCTCGTCGCTGCCGAGCTCGTGCGCCTGCCCTGCCCAGAGGTTCACGACGTCGGGATCGCCGCTGGCGCGGGCGGCCTGCCGGAGCGGGGCCGTGACGTGGTGCAGCTCGGGATACGCGGAGGGCGCCGCGTCGCCGTGCTCGCGCATGAAGCGGTTGACGATGCCGCGCGCGCGCTTGCCGGTGAATGCCCGCGTGAGCGCGGTCGGCGCCGCGGTCGCGAGCGCCGCGCGGTGCACTGCCGAGGTGCCCGCTTCGGGGCAGCGCAGAAACGCCGTGCCGATCTGCGCGGCGCGCGCGCCGGCGGCCAGCGCCGCGGCGACACCACGCCCGGTGGCAACGCCGCCCGCCGCGATCAGCGGCACGTTCGCGCGCGTCCCGACGAGTTGCAGCAGCGCCAGCAAGCCGTACGCCGCCTCGTCACCGTCCGCGAACGACGCCTGGTGCCCGCCCGCTTCATAGCCTTGGACGACGAGCGCGTCGGCGCCCGCATCCTCAGCTTGGCGGGCCTCCGCGGGACTCGTGACCGTCACCCACACGGAGCTGCCGCACGCACGAAGCGCGGCGATGACAGCGGGCGGCGGGCAGCCGAAGACGAACGACACCACGGGCACGGCGAGCTCGGACAGCGCCGCCAGCTTCGCCTCCCAGTCATCGTCGTCGAAGCGGGGCTCGCCGAGGCGCACCCCCGCCGCCCGGGCTTCGCGCTGCACGCGCTCGACGTAGCTCGCGTAGACGGCGGGCGCGGTCGCCGTCGCCGGCGGCGTGAAGACGTTGACGCCGAACGGCGCCTCGCTGCGAGCGCGAAAGGCGTTCACCTGCTCGCGCACATCGGCGGCGGCGCGATAGCCGGCGGCCAGAAAGCCCAGCCCTCCAGCGTCGCTCACCGCCACGGCCAGGTCGACCGTCGCCGGGCCGCCAGCCAGCGGCGCGAGGACGATCGGGATCTCCAGGGTGTCGAGGATCATGCGCCCCGCCGCGCCGATAGCGGCTGTGCTCGCACGGGCTCGAAGTTGTCGATGCCGTGCTCCAACGCCATCCCGCGAAGTCTAGGTCGCGCCGGGGCGACCAGGTTCGGAGAGCGGCGAGCCGACCGCCGGACTCGAACCCACCGGCTCGATCCGCATGGGTGACGCGGCTCCCCCCGATCGCGCATGCGCAGCCTGGCTGCACTGGTGCACCATCTGACGGCAGCAGCGCCAACGGACCCAAGGAGATCGACATGCTTCACATCCAGTCACACGTTGCCAACGAGCGAGTCGCCGACCTGCGGCGTGCCGCCGATACCGACCGGCGCATCCGTGCCGCCCGCGCGTCTCATGCAGACGACGCGCCGGTGCGGGCGCGACGACGAGCGAGACGACCGCGCCGGGCGTCGGCGGCCGCGTCCGTCACCGGCGCGCCGCGGTAACGCAGCGGGACGGTCACGCGCCCGCGGCCGGGCTGCCGAAAGGCCCGGCGGCGGGTCAGTGGCCGGTCGTCGAGAAGTGCATGTAGTCCTTCGTGTTCCCGGTCCACGAGCCACCCCACCCCCAGCCGATCGAGGCGAACGCCGCGACGACCTGGCGCGTCACCATCCCACGGCGATGGCGGCTGCGGTCGCGATAGCGCCGCGCCCTCGGATCGCGGCTCTGGCCACAGCCGACATATGGGTTCTCGACCGGGTTGAGGTCGACCGCCACGCCGTACGCGTGATTGGACCACGACGTGGTGGTGGCGGCGCGCGTGCATGGCGACGCCGCCGCCCGGCGGCACTCGAACGACCCGCTGACGTCGCCGTCGGCCGCACGCTTGGGACCGTACGCAGCGTCGAGCTGGAGGTGGCGAATCGGGAAGTACAGCCCGTACAGCCGGCGAAAGACCCGCCGGAGCGGTTGCGCGACGCTCTTGTTGACGACGAGCTGCCCCACCTGCGGCCGGCCGTCGAAGTCACGGTGCGTGACCGTGAGCAGCCGCAGGTTCGAGAGGGCGACGGGACAGCCGGGCTGCCACACCTCCGCCTTGCGAAGCTGGACGCGGACGTCGGCGGGCAGCGGCGCGACCGACGACTGAAACGGCGTCGCCAGCGTCAGCGCGACCGCGGCCAAGGTGAAGACGCCGGGCAAGGTGCCGCCTAGCGTATCCGGAGGGTCGACGGGGTGTCGTGGGTCGTCAGGTTCGACGCCACCGTCTCTAGGTGCCCCCAGATGCGATCGCGGTGCGCCGGCGCGACGCCGGCCTCGTCGACGGCGATGCGCATCGCTCGCAGCCAGGCATCCCGATGCGTTCGCGCGATCCGAAACGGCGCGTGGCGCGCCGCCAGACGGCCCGGGCCGCGCAACGCCGTGTAGGCCGCCGGGCCTCCCCAGTGCTCGATGAGGTAGAGCCGCAGGCGCTCCTCGGCCGGCCCGAGATCCGCTTCGGGGTACAGCGGGCGCACGATCTCGTCCACCGCGACGAGCTCATAGAAGCGAGCGACGATCCTGCGAAAGGTCGGCTCGCCACCGACGGCGTCGTAGAGGCTCTGAGGTTGCTCCGCTCGCGGCTGCGCGGTCATACCCTCAGGCTAGGCCCTCTTGCCAAACGACCGCGAGGTCCCCTCTCGCAGCGGCATCTCGAGCACGGCGTCGCGTCGCAAACGGGCAAGCGCGGCTGAGAGACTTCGTCGCGTGTCGGATGACGCGGGGTACTTCGGCGAGCGGGTCGCGGCGGGCTACGACGAGCAGTCGGCCGGCATGTTCGATCCGGCCGTGCTCGAGCCGGCCGTCGACAGGCTCGCGGAGCTCGCCGGCGACGGCGCGGCGCTGGAGTTCGCGGTCGGCACGGGCCGGATCGCGCTGCCGCTGGCCGAGCTCGGCGTGCGCGTCGCCGGCATCGACAACTCCGCAGCGGCGGCCGGTTCGTCGTCGAGGCGCGCGTCCCGGAGCTTCAACGGCTGCCGCTCGGCCAGACCGTCCTGCCGTGGCGGGCCGAACCGACCGGGATGTCCTACTACGTCTACGACGTCGTCACCCAGCGGCTCAGCGGCCAGCACTACCACCTGGAAGACGGCCGCCTCCGGGCGAGCCCGACGGAGATGCGCTACGCGTGGCCTGCCGAGCTGGATCTCATGGCGCGCCTGGCGGGGATGCGGCTCGAGCGGCGCTGGGCCGGCTGGAGCGGTGAGCCGTTCACGGGCCTCGGCCCAGCGCACGTCTCGGTGTTCGAGAAGGCCAAGCTCATGCACCCTCGCCGGCCGCCTAGGCTTCGCTCGTGATGCGCTTCGTCGTCGCGGCCTTGATCGTCGCGGCTCTCGCCACGGTGGGGGTCGCGGGCGCGCTCGCCGGACGCCACGACGACCGCGACGCGGTCTGGATCGGGCTCGCCCAGGATGCCCAGCGCGGCGTCGACAACTCCCATCTGCGACTGGAGGAGCTGCTGGCCGGCGATCGTCGCCTGCGCCTCGAGAACGACGTCGTCAACCCGCTGCGGACGACCGAGCAGATCTGCCGCGCGCTGCGCGACGGCGGCCGGATCGGCATCCACGACGTGGCCGCGCTCGACGGTCCCTCGCCGGCGCGGCTGTGTGTCGCCGTGGCCGCGCTGCGCGACGCGACGTTCAAACGCGTGGCGCGCGGCCGCAAAGAGGCGCCGGGCGGGCCGCTGGCCGCCGCCCACGAGCGGCGCTTCAAAGACGCGATCGCCGCGATGCACTCGCTCGACGCCGCTGTACGGGCCGCCGTTCGCGACGGTGGCCGGGCGCCGCTCATCGCGTGCGTCGTAGCGGCCGCGCTGCTGCTGCTCGCGCTCATCGCGACTGCCGGCGTCGCACGCCGCTCGCGATAAGCGCGGGTCGCGGGCGCTGCATGCGCCCGCGACCGCGCAAACGGCTCAGTGCGGCGCGTTGAGCACGTACGCGATGTACATCCCGCGGCCGTTGGCGCCCATGACCCGGATCCGGCCCTGGGTGCCGTCGCTGCTGTCGTACCACTTGCACGTCCACGCGCGGTAGACGTAGCCGGGCGCGGCGGCCCGCCGTCCGTACGGCCGGCACACGACGCCGAGGTCTGACTCGTACGTGTCCTCGTAGTGGTCGGCGACCCACTCCGTGGCCGCCCGCTCGGCGAGCGACTTCGAGAGGTACTTCTCGGCATGAGCGACGCCGGCGGGCGCGACGGCGAGCGCGAGGGCGGTCGCGCCGAGGACGACCTTGGCGCGAATGCCACCCAGCGAGCGGCTCTTGAGACGGGACATGACTGGCCTCCTTGTGCGTGTGTGAGCGTTCGGGCCACCGGTCGGCGGCGGGCTCATGCACGGCAAGGTCGAGCACGGGCGTTGCGGTCTCGCTGGCGAGAAGCTGTGAGAACCTTTCTGTATCGCACCCCGCGGCGAGCCACTCATACGCGCATGGGGGCGATCCTGGCGGACAGCGAAGTCGCAACGTTCACCCGGGTGTCGCTGTTCGGCGGGCTGCGGATCCAGGCCGGCGATCGCGACCTCGCCGATCTCCTGCCGGGTCGCCAGGGCCGGGCGTGCGTGGCGTACCTCGCGCTCAACCACGACCGCGCGGTCGGTCGCGACGAGCTGCTGAACGTCCTCTGGCCGGGCGCGCCGCCAGCCGCCCCCGACGCGGCCCTCCGAAGCGTGCTGGCGAAGGTCCGGCGCACCCTCGGGCCGGGCCGGATCGACGGTCGCCACGCCTTGCGACTGACGCTCGCGCCGGGCTCGCGGATCGACACCGAGGACGTCACCGAGCAGGCCGCGCGGGCACAGCGGGCGCTGGCAAGCGACGACCCGGCCGCCGCCCTGGAGGCCGCAGGCGCCGTCCTCGTCACGCTCGCCCAGCCGTTGCTGCCCGGCATGGCCGCCGACTGGGTCGAGACGTGGCGCCGCCACTTCGACGAGCTCGCGCTGCGCGTGCTCGAGGTCTCCGCCCGCGCCGGCCTCGCGCTCGGCGATCGTCATCTCCCCGCCGCCGAGAGCGCGTGCGCGGCGCTCGTGCGGCGCGAGCCGTTCAGGGAGGCCGGACACGCGCTGCTGATGCGAGCCCAGGTCGCCCAGGGGAATGTCGCCGAGGCCCTGCGGACCTTCGAGCACATGCGCGCCTTTCTGCGCGAGGAGCTCGGAGCATCCCCGTCGCCCGCGCTGGTGACGCTGCACGAGAGCCTCGTCCGCCCGGCCGGTCAGCCGCAGCCGCCCGCGCAGGCCGCGACGCCGGCGCGGGCGCAGACGCAGGCGCGGCGCGCGCTGCCGCGCGTGACGTCGCAGATGATCGAGGGGGCCTTCGTCGGTCGCGAGGCGCTCTTGCAGCGACTTCACACGCGCTGGCAGCGGCGTCAGACCGAGCAGGCGCGGCTCGTCCTCCTCGTCGGCGAGGCCGGCGTCGGCAAGACCCGCCTGTGCGCCGAGTTCGCCGAGCAGGTGCATGCCGGCGGTGGCACCGTCCTCTACGGCCGCGCCGACGAGGAGGCGCTGCTGCCCCACCAGCCGTTCGTCGAGGCGCTCCAGCACCTGCTCAGCCACGACCCCGCCCTCGCGACGACCGCCGAGCACGACGTCGACATCCTCCGCCGGCTGCTGCCGAACCTCGCTCCCGCAGACGAGCCCGCCGCACCGCACGCCGATGACGAGACGCTGCGCTACCGCCTCTTCGAGGCCGTCGCCGCACTGCTCTGCGCGGCGACCGAGCGCGCCCCGCTGCTCTTGATCCTCGACGACCTGCACTGGGCCGACAAGCCGACGCTCCTGCTGCTTCGCCACCTCCTCCGGCACCCCGAGCTGACGAACCTGCTCGTGGTCGGCACGCTGCGCCACGTCGAGGTCGGCGCGGATCACGCGCTCGTCGACCTGCTGAGCGACATGCGCCGCGAGCGGCGCTACGAGCGCCTCACGATCGCGGGCCTCGACGACGACGCCACCCGGGCGCTGGTCGACGCGCGCCTGGGACGCGAGGTCACCGCTGCCTTCCTGCAGCGCCTGCGCGAGCAGACGAAGGGCAACGCGTTCTTCATCGAGGAGACGATCCGCTCGCTGATCGATGCCGGCCTGCCCGCCGGCGAGGCGGTCGGCGAGGCCGCGCTCGAGCGCCTCGGCGTGCCGGAGGGGGTCGTCGAGATCGTCGGCCGGCGCGTAAGCCGGCTCTCGGATGCGGCCGTGGACGTGCTCACCGCCGCGTCGGTCGTCGGGCGCGACTTTCGCTTGGAGCTCGTCGCGGCGATCGTCCGCACCTCGGCGGAGCAGGTCATGTGCGCGCTCGAGGAGAGCATGGCCGCCGGCCTCGTCGTGGAGGCGGCGGACCGCATCGACGCCTTCGCGTTCTCGCACGCGCTGGTGCGCGAGGTCCTCTACGACCGCCTCAGCGCGAGCCGCCGCGTGCGCCTGCACCACCGCGTCGCCGAGGCGCTCGAGCAGGCGTCCGCGAACGAGCGCGTCAACCCGGCCGAGCTCGCCCATCACTTCGCGCTCGCCCGCCACTTCACGGGCCTCGGCCCGGCCCGTCGCTACGCGATCGCCGCGAGCGAGCACGCGATCCAGCTGCTCGCCTACGAGGAGGCCGTCGAGCACTACTCCCTCGCGCTCACGCTGTTCGGAGACGGCGACGAGGCCGAGCGCTGCGAGGTGCTGCTCGCGCTCGGCCGCGCGCAGTCGCGCGCCGGCAACGACGCGGCTCGCGACACGTTCGCCCGCGCCGCCGCGTGCGCGTCCGCGCGCGGCGACCCCGACCAGCTCGCGCGCGCGGCGCTCGGCCACAGCGCTCGCTACCACGAGTGGTGGCATGCCGGCGAGCGTGGGCGCGAGCTGCTCGAGGAGGCGCTCGCCGCGCTCGACGGCGGCGACAGCCCGCAGCGCGCGCTGCTGCTCGGCAAGCTGGCCGAGCATCTCGCGTTCGCGAGCTCCCGCGGCGGCGGCGGGCCGGGTGGCGGCGGAGGCGGGCCGGGCGGCGGCGGCGGGCCGGGCGGCGGCGGCGGGCCGGGCGGCGGCGGCGGGCCGGGCGGCGGCGGCGCAGGTGGCGCAAGCGTCGCCGCCGACGCCGGCACCCTCGATCGCGCGCGGCGACTGGGCGAGGAGGCGTTCGCCATGGCGCAGCGCCTCGGCGACGACGACGTGCTGCTCGCTGCGCTCATGGCGAGCCACGCGACGCTGCTGCACGTCCGCCATCTCGACGAGCGCCTCAGCCTGAGCGACGGGTTCATGGGCGTCGTCGCCGGCCGCCGCGAGCTGATCGCCGAGCGCCATCAATGGCGCATCTACGACCTGCTCGAAGCCGGCGACGTCGCGGCCGCGCGCGCCGAGCAGCCCGGCCTCGACGCGCTGGCGCGCGAGATGCGCGTCCCGCAGTGGCAGAGCATCGCGGCGGGCTGGCGCGGCGTCTGGGCCGAGCTGGCCGGCGACGTCGCGGGCGCCGAGCGCTGCGCGGAGGAGTGCCTGGAGCACGGCCGGCGCGCCGGCGTCAAGCACGCCTCGAGCACGTGGGTCGCGCGCCTGGTGATGCTGCGCCGCCGCCAGGGCCGCATGAGCGAGCTCGCGCCGCACGTCGAGCGGCTCGTCCGGAAGGCCGACAAGCGCGCCACCGGGATGCGCAGCGCGTTCGGGCTGATCTTCGCGGACGGCGGCGACGAGACGGCGGCGCGCGCGATCTACCGCGAGGAGCTCACTGCCTACGACGCCGCGCTACCGCAGTTCTGGCTCACGAACCTCGCGATGCTCAGCGAGCTGTGCGTCGCGCTGCACGACGAGGCGGGCGCCCGGACGCTGTACGCCCAGCTCGCGCCGTATGCCGGGCGCAACGTCGTCGTGGTCTACGCGTCGTGCTGGGGCCCGGTGGAGCGCTACCTCGCGCTGCTCGCAACGACCTTCGGCGACGACGCGCTGCGCGGCCGCCACGCGTCCGCCGCGCTGGCGCGCACCAGGGCGATGGGCGCGCCGCTGCTCGAGGCCGAGCTGCTGGAACGGCACCCCGACCTGGCGGCTACGTAGGCAGCGGGCGGACGGCGATCGTCATCCGCGACAGGGCGCAGAGGCGCCCCGCGTCGTCGGAGATCTCGACGTCCCAGATCCAGGTCGTCCGGCCGCGATGGCGCCGCAGCGCGCGGCCGTGGATCGTCCCCTCGACGATCGGCCGCAGGAACGACGTCTGGTTGGAGAGGCCCATCGCGGCGTTGCCCTCGTCGAACACGACGACCGCCGTGCCGACCGAGGCGAGCGTCTCGGCCATCGTCGCGAAGACCCCGCCGTGCACGAGCCCGAACGGCTGGCGCAGGTCGTCGCGCACGGGCAGCTGCGCGCGCACGAGCTCCTCGGTGCACTGGAGCAGCTCGAGGCCCAGCAGGGCGTCGAAGCCGACGGGCCGGTCGGGGAGGCGATCCAGGGCCATGTGCCGGAGGGACCCTATCGAGGCACTCTTACGGAGTTCACAGGTTCGCCCGTGCCCCGCCCGCCCCCCGGTCGCTAGGGTTGCGCCCGGCATGGCCGGACTCGACAACCTCAACGACCTCCAGCGCGCGACGTTGCAGCTGCTGCTCAAGCAGGGCAAGTCCTACGACGAGATCGCGGCCCTGCTGAAGATCGACGCGAGCGCGGTCCAGTCGCGGGCGCACGAAGCCGTCGCCGCGCTCGTCCCCGCGAAGCCGGACATCGGCGACGATCGCCGCCGCGAGGTCACCGACTACCTGCTCGGCCAGCAGGCCGCCTCGGGCCGTGCCGCCACGCGGGAGTACCTCGAGGACTCCGCCGACGGGCGCAGCTGGGCGCGCTCGGTCGCCGGCGCGCTGCGGCCGGTCGCCGGCGACGGGCTGCCCGAGATCCCGGCCGAGCCGGCCGAGGTCGACCAGGCCTTCGAGGCGCTCGACAAGCGCACCGCGCGCCACGAGGAGGTGCAGCGCAAGGCGCAGCTGGGCTCGAAGCTCCTCCTCGTCGCGCTCGGCTTGCTCGTCGCGGTCGCGCTCATCATCGTGCTCGGCGTCTTCGACGGCGACGACACGCCGAAGCCCAAGACGGCGACGGTCACCCGCACCGCCGCGACGACGCCGAACGAGCAGCCGACGGTCGTCCTGCAAGGCAATCTGCGCGCGCCGCGCGGCTCGGACTCCCCCAAGGCGTCCGCGGAGGCGGCGATCGTCACCTACCGCCAGGCCAACCAGTTCAAGCTGCTGATCGCCGGGAAGGACATGCAGCCCGCGCCCGAAGGCTCCGCCTACGCCGTCTGGCTCTACAGCTCGCCGACCCAGGCGCTCTTCATCGGCTTCCCGAAGGGGACCGTGAGCGACAAGGGCACGCTCGAGGTCGTCGCGGATCTCACGCCGCAGACGCCGACCTACCGCGAGGTGCTGCTGACGCGCGAGCGCGTCGAGAGCCCGACCAAGCCCGGCACGATCGTGCTGCGCGGGGAGATCGCGGTGCCGCCGCAGGCGCAGGGGACGACAACCACCCCGGCGCCGACGCAGACGCAGACGACGCCCTAGCCCTCCGCGAGGGACTCGCGAAGCCGGTCGCCCTCGACCTTGCCCATCGGGTTGCGCGGCAGGGCGTCGGTGAAGATCACATCCTGCGGGTGCTTGTAGGTCGCGAGCCGGTCCTCGAACAGGCCCTTGACGTCGTCCGCGCTGAGCGCGCCGGGCTCCTCGAGCACGACGAACGCCACCGGCACCTCCCCCAGCTCGTCGTCCGGTCGTCCGACCGCGGCGGCCTCCGTGATCTGCGGACAGCGCTCGAGCACCGCCACGATGTCGGCGGGCCACACGTTGCAGCTGCCGACGATGATGACGTCCTTGATCCGGTCGACGATCGAGAGCACGCCCTCGTCGTCGAGGAAGCCCGCGTCGCCCGTGCGTAGCCAGCCGTCCTCGTGGAACGCGCCGCTCGTGGCCTGCGCGTTGCGCCAGTACTCGGGCATCACGGTCGGGCCCCGCACGAGCACCTCGCCGACCTCCCCGCCGGGCACCGGCGCGCCGTCCTCGGCGGCGATCCGCACCTGGCAGTGCGCGACCGGCCTGCCGGCGGTAGCCCGCAGCCGGTAGGCGTCGTCGAGCGGGGTGATGGTCACGACCGGCATCGCCTCGGTCAGCCCGTAGTCCTGCAGAACCGTCACGCCGCGGTCAAACCACGGCGCGAGCACGTCCTCGCGCACGATCGTCGAGCCGGTGATCACGCAGCGCAGGCTCGAGAGGTCGGTCGCGTCCCAGCTTGGGTCGCAGATCAGCGCCTTGGTCATCGACGGCGTCGCGATCGAGAGCGTGATCCGGCGGCGCTCGATCTGCTGAAGCGTCGCGGTCGGGTCGAACTCGCGCAGGATCGTGACCGTCGCGCCGGCGGCCAGCGCGGGCGTCGTGAGGATGTTCATCGGCCCGGTGTTGAACAGCGGGCCGTTGGCGAGCACCTCGTCGTCCGGCCCCATGCCGGTGGCGCCGGCGACGTTCAGCGCGTTGAAGTGCAGCGCCTCGTGGGTGATGACGGCGCCCTTGGGCGGCCCGGTGGTGCCCGACGTGTTGATGATCATCAGCGGGGTCGCGAGCGGGCGGTCGGCATCGCAGGGCAGCTCCGGCGCACCATCGACGAGCGCCGCGAGTCCCTGGTCGTCCTCGCCACCGAACGCGACGACCCTCAGCCCGAGCCCCTCCCCCGCCTCGCTCGCGGTCTGCGCGAACGGCGACTCGGCGATCAGCAGCTCGGGCTCGGTGTTGGCGAGCACGACCTCGAGCTCCGGCGCGGGCATGCGAGCGCTCAGCGGGACGAGGATGGCGCCCAGCCGGGCGCAGGCGAACAGCAGGTCGAGGAACTCGGGCGCGTTCTGGCCGAGGTACGCCACCCGATCGCCCTCGGAGATCCCGGCGCGCTCGGCCAGCGCGCCCGCCAGCCGCGCCACCCGCCGCTCCAGCTCGGCGTAGCCGATCTCGACGTCCTGAAACCGGATCGCGACCTTGTCGGGGCTTCGCCGCGCCCCGCCGGCGATCCAGCTCGAGATCTCCACCAGCGGGCTACTCCGCGTCGTAGCTGATGAGCGCGTGCACGTCGTGCGGCGCGAGCGCCTCGCGCCCGCCGAGAAACGCGAGCTCGATGAGGAACGCGCAGCCGACGACCTCGCCGCCGAGCTGCTCGACGAGCTTGCACAGCGCGCGCGCCGTGCCGCCCGTCGCGAGCAGGTCGTCGTGGACGAGGACCCGCGCGCCCGGGGCGATCGCGTCGGCGTGCAGCTCGAGCGCGTCCGCGCCGTACTCGAGCGAGTAGTCGGCGCTGACCGTGTCGTGCGGCAGCTTGCCGGGCTTGCGCGCCGGCGCGAAGCCGATCCCGAGCTCGCGCGCGAACGCCGGGCCGAAGAGAAAGCCGCGTGCCTCGGCGCCGATCACGACGTCCGGCCGCAGCTCGCGCGCGACGCCGGCGAACGCGTGCACGGAGGCGTCGAACGCCTCGGGGCTCGCGAGCAGCGGCGTGATGTCGCGAAAGACGATCCCCTGCTTGGGGAAGTCCGGGATCGAGCGGATGTAGCTCGCGAGCGAGCCGTCGGCAGCTGTCATGCGAGCGTGGTCCTAGTTGGCGATGCGGCGCAGGTCGCGGATCAGCAGCAGGTGCTTGAGGTGCGACGCGACCGCCGCGAGGTTCTCGAGCGCCTCGAGCGCTTCCTTGCGGCGCTCGGGATTGCGCGACCGCAGAGCGGGCGCGAGGATCTGCTGCAGCAGCGCGGCCTCGCGGTCGGCGGAGGAGCGGAACACGCGCAGGTTGCGCCCGCCGACGCCGTAGCGCGAGAGCTCGGTGACCGCGCGGATGATCTCGCGCTCGGTCTCGTCGTAGTAGTGCTTGCCGGCGCGGATCTCGCCCTTGACGACGCCGTAGTCCTCGAGCTCCTTGACGAGCTCGGCGTTCGCGCGCGTCTCCTCGAGGACGTCCTCGAGCGCGTACATCGCGCCGCCATCCTGGACCGAGACGCTCGCGCGCCGCTTGCGCTTGCCCGCGCCCGAGGTGCTTGCCCCGGACGTGACGCTTCCGTCGCCGTCGCCCGCGCGGCCGGAGGCGAGCTCCTGGCGGATGACGCGCAGCGGCAGGAACTCGTCGCGCTGGAGGCGCAGGATCGTGCGCAGCCGCACGACGTCCGACGGCGTGTAGAGGCGGTAGCCGCCCTGCGTGCGCCGCGGGTTGAGCAGCTTCTGGTCCTCGAGGTAGCGGATCTTCGAGATCGAGATGTCCGGGAACTCCTGGGCGAGCCCCTTGCAGACCGCGCCGATCGTCATCGACTTCGGCGGCCGCTCGGTGTCGAGGTCGGCGATGTCGGAGGGGATCTGGTCGATGGCCATGGTCGTCACCGGGAGAGGAAGGTGAGCTTGTACTTGCCGACCTGCAGCTCGTCGCCGTCCTCGAGACGGTGGGTCTCGATGCGGTGGCGGTTGACGTAGGTGCCGTTCAGCGAGCCGAGGTCGTCGAGATGCCAGTCGCCGCCGCGGCGCACGATCAGCGCGTGGTCGCGCGAGACCGTGACGTCGTCGAGGAAGACGGCGCAGTCGGGCCGCCGGCCGATCGCGACGCGGTCGCCGTCGAGCGCGAAGCTCTCACCGACGCGGCCGCCGCCCGCGCGGATGACGAGGGCTGCGCCCTCCTCCGCGACGACGTCCTCGAGCTCGACGGGGACGAGCTCGCCGGTCTCGTCGATGCGGTAGGTCGCCGTCGCGGGGTCCTTGGGGGACTCCATCGGGCCAACGAACGCGCCGCACTTCTGGCAGTAGTTGGCGCCCTCCGCGTTGACGAACCCGCACTCGGGGCAGTGGTGCGCCATTACTCCTGGGGTGCGCTGCGGCCCGCGAGGATGTCGGTCAGGCGCTGAACGTCCGCCCCGGAGATGAGGTCCTCTCCGTTTTCGTTCTTCTTGCGCAGCCGGTTGACGAGCTCGGCGCGCAGGATGTCGATCTTGCCATGCAGGATCCGCCGTCGGTAGGACACCTCGACCTCCTCCTGCGTGAGCTGCTGGATGAGGTCCTTCAGCTCTTGGTCTCCCAGCGAGCCAAGGTCGGGGAACGTGTCCATCAAGGTGCTCTCCTCCTACGAAAGGGGTCCGGCGCGGGCTTGGCGAGCATACCAGCGCAGATCGCAAGGCTTCAAGCTCAGCTTGAGACTGAGATGAGACGGCGCCTCACCCGGGTGCGCCGCTCCCCGCTCCACGAGCTGCCGAGAGGTCGTCGCGGGCGGCCACCGTGTCGGGGTGATCGGTGCCGAGGATCCGCTCGCGGTCGGCGACCAGGCTTTCGAAGACCGCGATCGCCTCGCCGGTCCGGCCGGCGCACACGTAGGCGGTCGCGAGATGCTTGAGCGTGGTCAGCGTCGCGGGATGCTCCGCGCCGAGAATCCGCTTGCGATCGGCGAGCAGCGGCTCGAGGATCGTGATGGCCGCGTCTGTTCGCCCTGCCGCCTGGAGGCTCCGGGCCAGGTTGTTGCGCGTCGTCAGCGTGCTGGGATGCTCGCGGCCGAGCAGGCGCTCGCGGTTGGCAAGAACGCCTTCGTGGATCGTGATCGCCAGCGCGAAGCGACCGCTGTCGTGGTAGGCGTAGGCGAGGTTGTTGCGCGTCATGAGCGTCGCGGCGTGCGTGGCGCCCAGGATGCGCTCGCGGTCGGCGAGCAGCGGCTCGTAGATCGCGATCGCCTCGCCGACCCGGCCCGCGTCGCGCAGCGCGTAGGCGAGGCCGTGGCGGGCGGCCAGGGTCTCGGGGTGCTCGGTTCCGAGGATCTCGGCGCTGTCGGCGACCAGCGCTTCGCCGATGCGGATGGCCTCGTCGTGCTCGCCGGCGTGGCGCAGCGCGGACGACAATCGGCTGCGCGCCCTCAGGCGCTCCGGGTGGCCCGCGTCGAGGACTCGCTCCGCTCGCAGCAGCGTCGTGCGCGCGAGCGGCAGCCCGCGCCCGCCCGGCTCCGCCCAGTTGAGGTAGTCGCATGCGTGGTTGAGCAGCTCGACAACGCTTGCCGCCGCTTCGCCGGGCTGCGTCGGCGCGTCCGCGAGCGCGAGCACGTGCGGCAGCAGCTGCTCGCACAGCGGCCATTGCGCGGGCAGCGACCTGTCCGCCGGGAATGCCTGCCCGACCGCGCGCAGCGCGTGGAGCGCGGCCGGGCGATCCTCGGCCACGTCGTCGCGGATCGTCTTCTGCAGGAGGCGATGGACGCTGATGCTCGTGTCGTCGACGACCGCGAGGCTGAAGCGCGCGAGCGCGTTGAACGCGTCGGCGAGACGCTTCCTGCCGCTGGCCGCCTCGCGGACGACGAGGCCTTCGAACAGCGACTTCGGGATCGCGTCGGGGCCGAGGTGCGCGGCAATCTCGAGCACGTCGACCGCCAGCGGAGCGCTGGAGCAGGCGGCATCCATCGACGCTTTCCACGTCGACGCGATCGTCTGCGCGTAGGACAGCTCCGGCTTGCTGTCGAACAGCTCGCGCGCCGGCAGCTCGCCGAGCAAGGCGAGATAGTCCGCGAACGTCGTGCCGCTCTCGCAGTAAGCCGCTGCGTGCGACAGTGCGAGCGGGAGATGGCCGAGCGCCGCGGCAAGCTCGCGGGCAGCGTCCGCGTCGTCGGGCCTGCCGGCGCGTTTCGTGAGATATGCGGTCGCGGTGGCCTCGTCCAGGACGTCGACCGCGAGCACCGGGCCGAACTGACGCAGCGCGCGATCACGCGACGTCACGAGCACCCGCCCGCTCCCGCTGCGCGGGCGCAGGCCATCGAGCTGCTCCGCGGATTCCACGTTGTCGAGCACGAGCAGCCAGGGCCGCCGGCTCTCGCTGAGCCGGTCGAGCGCGAACTGCGCGCGCTCGCTCGGCGACAGCCCTTCGCCGGGCTGGCCGAGCTTCGCGGCAAGCTCGGCGAGCTCCGCGATCCCGCCGTCTTGCGCACGGATCCACGCGACGATGTCGTAGCGGTCCGTGCGCTCGTGGACGTAGCGCGCCGCGAGCTGGCTCTTGCCCACCCCGCCAAGCCCGGTGATGGCCTGCGTGATCACCACGCGGTCGGCGACGCCCAAGGCCGCGTCCAACGCGTCCAGCTCGGACTTGCGACCTGCGAACGATGCCGCGACAGTGGGGAGGTTGAACCGCACGCGCGCCGCGGAAGCGGTGGCAATGGGACGGACGTCGCGGGCGGCGCTCCGCTCGAGCACGAAACGGGTCAGGTGCTCGCGCAGCAGCGCCTCGAAGCGGTGGACCCGGGTGTACTCCCACCACAGCTGCTGCTTGGGCAGCTCGCGCTGAAACTCGAGCACCCGCTGCCACTGGACGAGCTCGTCGGGCGACCTCGGCGCGTACGCTCGGGCACACATGTAGATCATCACCTCGGGCCGCCGGCGCTCCTTCCACGCTGCCCACGCGCGGCGCAGCTCGTGCTCGGTCCCGGAGTCCGCTTCGTCCGTGGGCGTTCCGAAGCGCTTCCAGAACACGCCGATCACGAGGTCGGCCTCGTGGATGTCCATCAGATCGTCGACGAGGCCTTGGGGGCCTTGGCCGTGCAGCCCCGGTCGCGCGTCGGCCTCCCAGCGCCAGAGGGACAGCCTGATCCCGTGCGGGCCGGCGATGGTGCGGTTGAGCTCGTCGATGACGGTCTGCGCCGCCGCCCGTTCACGCGCGACGTCGCCCGGGGAGACCACCACCACCCGGACGTGCTCCACCGCGTCGACCGTCATAAGCGTCACCATCAGTTCGATCGCTCGTCGGCGAGCGACGTGGCGACCGCTCCGAAGATCGTCTCGAAGTAGAAGAACTCGGGATCGTCGAAGTCGGCCTCCGCCTGCTCGAGCGCCGCGCGCAGCTCGGCGACCTCCAGCAGCTCCGCCTCGCTCAGCCTGCCGGCTCGAGCCTCGGCCTCCCAGCCCGCCAGGCGATGCCCGAACGACGTCGCGAAGAGCGCCCGTCGCTCCTCGCGTTCGAGGCTCGGCAGCAGCAGCGGCTCGGCGAAGAGGCGGACGTCGGCGAATCCCGCGCGGTGCAGCTGATGGTGAAGCTTGCGACCGGAGATCCGGTCGGATTTGCCGGGCTCACGGCGCGTCATCTCGACGATCCGGCGAATCCTGTCTGCGCGATCCGGATACGCGAGCTTGGTCCCGTCGTCGGAGCTGCGAACGACGACCAGCGACCCGGCGGGGAGAACGCGGCGAAGCATGCTCAGCACCGCGATCGGCGCGCCGACGTGCAGCAGCACGAGAGCGAGCAGGACGACCACCGGCAGATCCGGATCGCGAGTCGACAGCAGCGCGGTCAGCTCGTCCTCCGCCGAGGCGCTCTCGACGTCGATCCGCGCGAACGTCCAGCGCGACGGATCGGGGCGCGCGGCGTTCGCCGCAGCCAGGCATCCCGCGTCCTTGTCGACGCCGATCACCTCCGTGAACGCGTCGAACGCACCAAAGCGATCGAACGTGACGTGTCCCGCCGCGCAGCCGACGTCCAACCCCAGCGCGCGACCGTCCACACCGGAGAGCGCGCACGCGAGCATCCTCATGTCCAGCGCTCGATGCACGAGCGACTGCTGCGTGAGACGCGTGCGCTCCGCGGCGCCCCCGGGAGCGTACGACGACGCTGTGGCCTGGTCCATTCGATCCTCGATGGCACGCAGTATCCATCGCCGGCCGGGATGAGGGCCTGGCTCGCGGTCACGTTCCGTCCTTGAGACCGCTTAGCCTCGCCCTACCAAACCCCGGTCGCATGACGTAGTCTTAGGGGACCCTAAGACGAGCGTCGCTCGATGGGGATCCCATGGATTCGAACGCCAGCAACTCGATCCTCGCGATGTTCGCCGATCAGGCGTTCGAGGATGCCGCGCCCGCCGACGGCGCGGCGGCGGCGCCCGGCACGCAGCAGCGGATGCGCCAGATGCGGACGCTGCGCGAGCAGGGCTTCAGCCTCGACGAGATCGCGCTGCGCTTCGGCGTCTCGCGCGAGCGCGTGCGCCAGATCCTGCGGGCGTTCGGCGCGCCCGATCCCGAGCTCGTCGCCAACGCGCGCCGGCGCCGCGCGGCCCAGCTCGCCGAGCAGCGCGTCGACGAGCTACTCGCGCTGTGGCGCGCCGGCCACGAGCCGCGCCGCGCGGCGACCGCGCTCGGGCTGCAGGCGGCCGCCTGCCGTAGCACGATCGCGCGCTTCGCCACCGACGTCGACAAGGCCGCGCGCCGCGCCAGCCTGTCGGGCGCGCGCGGCGCGCCGACGTACTCCGAGCGCGACATCATCGTCGCCCTGCGCGCCGTCGCCGCCGGCCTTGGCCGCGTCCCGAGCGCGAAGGAGTACGCGCTGCTCGCGCGCGGGCTCGAGCTGCCAAGCCTGCCGACGGTGCTCAACCGCATGGGCGGCTGGTCGAGCGCGGTCCAGGCCGCGGGGATGACGCCGGTCGCGGCGCACACGAGCTCGCGCACGCGCCGCTGGACGGACAGCGCGTGCTGGGACGCGCTGCGCCGCGTCGTCGACGAGCTCGGCCGGATCCCGACAGTCGTCTCCTACGACCGCCACGCGACGGGCCGGCCCGACCTCCCCTCGTCCGCGACCCTGCGCAACCGGCTCGGGCGCTGGAGCGCGATCGCCGCGCAGCTCGCAGCCGAGCGCGAGCTCGCCTCGCACGTCGCGGCCGCGGGCTTCCCGGTCGAGCTGCCCGAGGTGCCGTTCAGCGGGCTCTACTCCGCGGCCGACGTGCTCGAGCTCGAGCCGCTGCCGTCGCCCGCGGCGAGCTGACGCCGCGCGTCCTGGACGTACAGGACGACCGCGTAGTACGACAGCACGAGCCCGATGTAGAGCAGGATCGCGGCGAGCGTCGTCAGGCCGACGAGGCCGAAGAAGATCGCCGACATCGTCGGCCACACCGCCGCCCGCCCCGGCCAGTTGATCTTCAGCTCGTAGCCCTTGCGCAGCGCGAGGTTGCCCGCGACGAGCAAGAACAGCTCGCGCGCGACGAGCAGCGCGATCGCCCAGCGCGGCAGCAGCTCGAAGTACCAGCAGACCGCGAGGCCCGAGACGACGAGCAGGCGGTCGACGAACGGGTCGAGCAGCGCGCCGAAGCGGCTGTACTGCCCGGTGATGCGCGCGGCCATCCCGTCGAAGTAGTCGCTCCACGAGATGACGGCGAAGATGACGGCCGGAAGCGCGTCGGTGCCGGACTGCGACGAGAACGCGAGCACGAGAAAGACGGGAATCAGCGCGAGCCGCACGTAGCCGATCGCGTTGGGGATCGTCCAGAGGTTCCACGGCTGGTCGCGCAGCGTCTGCGGCGGCGGCGGGCCGGAGCGGTCCAGGCCGGCGAGGCGGCGGAACGTCAACCGCGCCTGCTCGACGCGCTCCGCGGTGGCCTCGCGCGCCGCGTCGACGCGCTCGCCCGCCGTCGCGCGCGCCCCCTCCGCGCGTTCGCCCGCCGTCGCGCGCGCGCCCTCCGCGCGTTCGCCGCCCGAAGAGCGGTCTACGGGATCGTCGGCCACAGCCCGGCCACCGCTTCGACGGCACCTTCGAGCGGCACGCCGCCCTCGACGCTCACGAGGCCGCGGCGGATCTGCGCCTCCGCCGCGCCGTCCTTCAGCGACCGGCGCCCGACCGTGAGCCGCAGCGGGCAGCCCAGCAGCTCGGCGTCGGCGAACTTCGCGCCCGGCCCGCCGTCGCGGTC
The DNA here is from genome assembly GCA_963766525.1 of uncultured Actinomycetes bacterium. Lineage (GTDB taxonomy): Bacteria > Actinomycetota > Thermoleophilia > Solirubrobacterales > Solirubrobacteraceae > CADCVQ01. The sequence continues at coordinate 275,100 of CAVYAX010000042.1, read as the reverse complement.
GTCGAGCAGCACGTCGTAGCCCGCGGCACGCAGCTCGTCGTACAGCCGCTCGCCGGCGGCGAGCTCATCCGAGCCCGCCTTGCCGAGCACGACGATCTCGATGTCCCACGGCGCGAGCGCCTTCGGCCACGCGATCCCCTTCTCGTCGGCGAACTGCTCGACCGCCGCGGCCGCGATCCGCGCCGGCCCGATCCCGTAGGAGCCCATCCAGATGAGCTGCTCCTTGCCGCCCTCGTCGAGGTACGTCGCGCCGAGCGGGTCCGAGAACCTCGTCCCGAGCTTGAAGATGTTGCCGATCTCGATCGCCGGCTCGATCGTGATCGGGTGGCCGTCGACGGTGTCGCCCGCCTCGACCGAGCGCACGTCGGCGCGCTCGAAAGCGAAGTCTCGGCCGGGCTCGACGCCGCGCAGGTGGTGGTCGGGCTCGTTCGCCCCGACGACGTAGCCGCCGTCGGCGACCGCCTCGTCGAGCAGCACGTGGACGTCCGCGCCGGCCGGGCCGATGTAGCCGGGCGGGCCGATGCGGTCGCGGATCTCCTCGTCGCCCGCGGGCCGGAACGGCGCGCCGAGCGCGTTGGCGAGCTTGATCTCGTTGACGCGATGATCGCCCCGCACGAGGACCAGTACGAGCCCGCGGCCGTCGACGACCACCGGGTAGGCCTTCAAGAGCGTCCCGGCCTCGACGCCGAGGCGGCGCGTGACCTCCTCGACGGTCGTCGCGCCCGGCGTGTGCACGCGCTCGGGGGACTCCAAGGGCTGCGGCAGGGCCACGGGCTTCGCGTCGGCGCTCGCGACCTCGACGTTCGCCGCATAGCCCGGCGCCAGCGCGACGTCGTTCTCGCCCGCGCCGCACGGCGCCATGTACTCGTGCGCGCCGAAGCCGCCCATCATCCCGACGTCCGACTCGACGCTGTACCACTCCAGGCCGCAGCGGTCGAAGATCGCGTCGTACGCGCGGGCGTACTCCTCGTAGGCGGCGTCGAGGCCCTCGCGGTCGCGATCGAACGTGTACGCGTCCTTCATGATGAACTCGCGCGTGCGCAGGACCCCGGCGCGCGGCCGCGGCTCGTCGCGCTCCTTGGTCTGGAAGTGGTAGACGCTGAACGGCAGGTCGCGGTAGGAGCGCACGAGCTGCGCGGCATGCGTCGTGATGCACTCCTCGTGCGTCATCGCCAGCACCATGTCGGCGCCGCGGCGGTCCTTGAGCTTGAACAGCTCGTCGATCTCGTAGCGGCCCGTGCGCCGCCACGGCTCGGCCGGCATGAGCACCGGCATGAGCATCTCCTGGCCGCCGATCGCGTCGAGCTCCTCGCGCACGATCTGCTCGACCTTGCGGTGCACGCGCCAGCCCGCGGGCAACCACGTCCACAGCCCCGTCCCGACCTGGCGGATGAGGCCGGCGCGCACCATGAGCTTGTGCGAGACGGCCTCCGCGTCGGCGGGCGGCTCGCGCTCTGTGGGCAGCAGGAGGTGGCTGAGTCTGGGCATGGGTAGGGCGCAAGCCTACGGGTAGAGTCAGCCAGGAGAACGCCGACCAAGGAGACAGCCCGATGGCATACGAGGTACCCGCCCTTCCGTACCCCTACGAGGCGCTGGAGCCGCACATCGACGCGGAGACGATGCATCTCCACCACGACAAGCACCATCAGGCGTACGTGGACAAGGCCAACGCCGCCCTCGAGGGCACCGAGTTCGCCGACAAGCCGATCGAAGAGGTCATCGCGAACCTCGACGCGCTGCCCGACGACAAGCGCACCCCTGTCCGCAACCACGGCGGCGGCCACCTCAACCACTCGCTCTTCTGGGAGTCGATGAGCCCCGACGGCGGGGGCGCCCCCGACGGCGACCTCGGCGCGGCCATCGACGCGGCGTTCGGCTCGTTCGACGAGTTCAAGTCGAAGTTCGAGGCCGCCGGCGCCGGCCAGTTCGGCTCGGGCTGGGCCTGGCTCGTCCTCGACGGCGGCTCGCTCGCGATCACGAGCACGGCCAACCAGGACAGCCCCGTGACCGACGGCAAGACGCCGCTGCTCGGCAACGACGTCTGGGAGCACGCGTACTACCTGACGTACAAGAACGCCCGCCCCGCCTATCTCAAGGCGTGGTGGAACACGGTCAACTGGACCAAGGTCGCAGAGCGCTACAGCTCAGCCACCGCCTGACCGATAGAGACGCAAGCGCGGAACTCCGCCGCCTCGGCGGTGTTCTCGCAAACGCGGGACGGCAGCGATGCCGTCCCGCGGTCACGCCCGTCCAGTCCCCTTCTGCCAGGAGCTCCATGTCGCGCACCACTCGCCTGCTCATCCTCGCGCTCGGCTTGGGCGCGATGCTCGCACCCGCGGCCGCGCAAGCGAACCCGCAGCAGACGTCGATCATGATGGACGACGACCTGCTCGTTTATCGCAGCGACGATGTCGCGGCTCGAGCGCTGACGCAGATGAAGCGGCTCGGCGTCGACACCGTCCGCGTCACGGTCCTGTGGAAGACCGTCGCGGAGAACACGCGCTTCTCGAAGGCCGATCTCGCCAAGCTCAAGGGCAAGCTCAAGACCGCCGCGCGCCGCCAGAACGCGCGCTTCAAGGCGACGAACCCGAGCACGTACCCGATCCGCAACTGGGATCGCTACGACAACCTCCTGAAGTCGGCTGCCGACCGCGGCATCCGCGTCTACTTCAACGTCACCGGCCCCGGGCCGACGTGGGCGATGACCAAGCCGCCGGCGCGCTACAACAGCCTGCGCAACCAGTGGAAGCCCAAGCCCGCCGCGTTCAAGCAGTTCGTGCAGGCCGTCGGCAGGCGCTACGACGGGACCTACCGCGACGAGAACGGCGCACGTGGCGCCCTGCCGCGGGTGCGCTTCTGGTCGCTGTGGAACGAGCCCAACCAGGCCGGCTGGCTCGCCCCGCAGTGGGAGCGTCGCGGCGGCGCGATCGTGCCGGCGTCGCCGGCGCTGTACCGCAAGCTGCACCAGTACGGCTACCGCGGCCTGCTGGCGTCGGGCCACCGCGCCGACACGGACATCATCCTCATGGGCGAGACGGCCCCGCTCGGGTCGGACGTCCGCAGCGCCAGGGCGCCGATGCGGCCGGGCTTCTTCCTGCGCGAGGTCGCCTGCATCCAGCCCAACGGCGTCGCGTACGCCGGTCCCGAGGCAGCGGCGCGCGACTGCGGCGACTTCGCCCAGCGCGGCCCGCTGATCGCCAACGGCTACGCCCACCACCCCTACACGAAGAACGTCCCGCCGACGGTCATCGATCCGAGCCCCGACTCGCTGACGATGGCGAACATCTCGAACCTCGGAACGCTGCTCGACGACCTGTCGCTCAAGACGAACAACGCGATCCCGCGCAACCTGACGCTGTTCATGACGGAGTTCGGCTTCGAGTCCAACCCGCCCGACCCGTTCTCGGGCGTGACGCTCGCCAACCAGGCGCTGTTCAACACGATCGGCGAGTACCAGGCCTGGCAGAACCCGCGCATCGTCTCGCAGGCGCAGTTCCTCCTGCGCGACGTCGCCCCGGTTCGCAAGCACCCGCGGACGTCGAAGGCCTACTGGTTTACGTATCAGTCGGGCCTCTACGGCCTGACCGGCCAGCCGAAGCCGGCGGCCACCGCGTACGCGATGCCGTTCCTCGCGTTCAACACGAACACGCTCGGCGCCGCGGGCGAGCCGATCTTCAACGTCTGGGGGCAGGCCCGCCAGCTGCCCAACGGCTCGGCCGGCGGGCGTGACCATCCAGTTCCGGGCGAAGGATGGCTCGACGCCGTGGATCTCGGTTGGCGAGCCCGTGCCGGTCGACCCCATGGGGTACTTCCAGGCCACGAAGCAGGCGCCGCTGCCCCTCATCGGCGAGTGGCGCTCGGCGCTCGTCAACCCGGCCGACGGTGCCGTCCTGATCGCGAGCCTGCCCAGCAGCTGAGTCGCGGCAACACCCACCCGCGTGCCCTCCGGGGCGCGCGGGTGACCCTCAAATAGCCAGGAGCCCCACCTTGCGCCCGACTCGCCTGCTCACGATCGCGCTCGCCTCGAGCGCGCTTCTCATACCCGCGACTGCCCAAGCGAGCCCGACGCAGACGTCGATCATGATGGACGACGACCTGCTCGTCTATCGCGACGACAGCACCGCCGCGCGCACGCTGACGCAGATGCGGTCGCTCGGCGTGGACACGGCGCGCGTGACGGTCCTGTGGAAGATCGTGGCCGAGAACGCCCGCCCGTCGAAGGCCGAGATCGCCAAGCTCAAGGGCTCGGCGAAGGAGAACGCGCGCAAGCAGGCCAAGCGGTTTCGCGCGGCCGATCCGAGCACGTACCCGCGCCGCAACTGGGACCGCTTCGACAACCTCGTCAAGTCGGCCGCCAACATCGGCGTGAAGATCTACTTCAACGTCACGGGCCCCGGCCCCGCCTGGGCGCACGAGCAGGCGCCCGCGTCCCAGCGCGCGCTGGCGGGGACGTGGAAGCCCCGTCCCACCGCCTTCAAGCAGTTCGTCACCGCGGTCGGCAAGCGCTACGGCGGCGCCTACCGCGACGAGAACGCCAGCCGCGGCATCCTGCCCGCCGTGCGGTTCTGGTCGCTGTGGAACGAGCCAAACCAGGCCGGCTGGCTGTCGCCGCAGTGGGAGCAGCGCGGCGGCGCGACGGTGCCGGCCTCCCCCGCGCTGTATCGCAAGCTGCACCAGTACGGCTACAAGGGCCTCGTCGCCAGCGGCCACCGCACGGACAACGACATCATCCTCATGGGCGAGACCGCGCCGCTGGGCTCGGACGCCCGGACCGGGAGGGCGCCGATGCGGCCCGCGCAGTTCCTGCGCGAGCTCGCGTGCATCCAGCCCGACGGCACGCCGTACACGGGCGCCGCCGCGAGCGCGCGCTCGTGCGGCGACTTCGCGGCGCGCGGCGGGCTGCCGGCCAACGGCTACGCGCATCACCCCTACACGAAGAACGTCGGGCCCACGATCCGCGACCTCAGTCCCGACTCGCTGACGATGGCCAACATCTCCGACCTCGGGACGCTGCTGGACTCGCTGTCGAGCAAGACCGGCGGCGCCATCAAAGCGGGCCTGCCGCTGTTCATGACGGAGTTCGGCTTCGAGACCAGCCCGCCGGACCCGTTCTCCGGGGTGCCGCTCGCCGCTCAGGCGAAGTTCAACATGATCGGCGAGTTCCTCGCCTGGAACAACCCGCGCATCGCCTCGCAGGCGCAGTTCCTCCTGCGCGACGTCTCCCCCGTCCGCGCGCGCCGCAAGGGCACGAAGCCGTACTGGTTCACCTACCAGTCCGGGCTGTACTTCCTCAACGGCACCGCGAAGCCCGCGGCCTCGGCATACGCGCTGCCGTTCCTCGCATTCGACTCCAAGACGCTCGATCCGACCGGGGCGCCCATCTTCAACGTCTGGGGCCAGCTGCGCTTCCGCCCCAACATCCCGACCAACGCCACCGTCCAATGGCGCGCGCGGGACGGCTCGACGCCGTGGATCAGCGTCGGCGATCCGATCGTCAGCGACACCATGGGCTACTTCTCGGCCACCCGGACCGCGCCGATGCCCGTCCTGGGCGAGTGGCGCGGCGCGTTCATCCTGCCGGACGGTAGCGTCCGGGCGTCGAGCCCTGGAACCATCGGCGACTAAGGAGCAACCCTTGCCACGCATCAAAGTCACTGTGCCCGAGGAGCTGCTGAAGCTGGCCACCGCGCGGGCGGAGGAGCTCGGCAAGAGCGTCGACGAGCTCTATGCGGCGGCAATCGAGCGCTACGTCGATACCACCAAGAGCTCGTCGGCGGGCTCGGTGCGCAGCCGGATCAGCTTTCCGCGCGCATCGCCGCAGATCGCCATCGAGCTTTCGGAGGAGCTGTACAAGCGAGCCGACCAGGCCGCCAAGCGCCAGGACAAACGGCGCCACGTCCTGTACGCCGACGCGATGGCCAACCACCTGGCAGCGGCTCAGGCACCCACCGAGAGCGCCATGGACCGCGGGCACGACCTACCCAGCGGGGCGTGGCGCCCGATCGGGCCGACCTAACGCATCGCCCGGCTCTGGAGCGTCGCGCGGACGGCCTCAGGCGCGCGTGAACCTGCGCCCGGCGACCGGCGAGATCTCCTCGTCGATCAGCGCGAGGACGTCGTCGCCGCCGCCGTTGGCGGCCACTTCTGCGGCCTCCATCGCAGCGAGGCGCTCGGGCGTCATCGCGGTCGCGTCCTCGTTGGCCTCGAGCCACGCCGCGCCCTCGGCGGCCGCTTGCTCGTCGACGACGATCTTCTTCGTCGTGGCGTACTTGTCGATCTCTTCGAACAGGACATCGACGAGCTGCGCGGTGGGGACCTTGCGCAGCGCCTTGCCGCGGCTGAAGATCAGGCCCTCGTTCTTGGCGCCGGTGATGCCGAAGTCCGCGTGCGACGCCTCGCCGATGCCGTTGACGGCGCAGCCGAGGACGGCGACCTCGATCGGGTCCTCGTAGGCCTCCAAGCGGCGCTCGATCTCCATGACGACGGAGTCCATGTCGAACTGCAGGCGCCCGCATGTCGGGCACGCGATGAGGACCGGGCCACGCTCGCGCAGCTGCAGCGCTTTGAGGATCTCCCAGGCGACCTTCACCTCCTCCTCGGCGTGGAACGTCGAAAGGGAGATGCGGATCGTGTCGCCGATGCCGTCGGCGAGCAGCGTCCCGAGGCCGACGGCGGACTTGAGCGAGCCCGACCACTTCGTTCCGGCCTCGGTGATGCCGAGGTGCAGCGGGTGGTCGATCTTCTCGCTCAGCAAGCGGTTGGACGCGATCGTGTTCGGGACGTTCGTCGACTTGATCGAGACCTTGAAGTCGTAGAAGTCCAGGCGGTGCATGAGCTCGACGAATTCGGTGGCGGCCGTCGTGAGCGCCTCGACAGAGTTCTCGCGCTCGAGCGCGTGCAGGTGCTTGGGCAGCGAGCCGGAGTTCACGCCGATGCGCATCGGCACGCCCTTGAGCTTCGCGCGCGCCACGACCTCGGCGACCTTGTCCGGGCCGCCGATGTTGCCGGGGTTCAGGCGGATGCAGTGCGCGCCGGCGTCGATCGCCTTCAGCGCGAGCGTGTGGTTGAAGTGGATGTCCGCGATGACCGGGATCGGCGACTGCACGACGATCGTCTTGAGCGCCTCGATGTCGTCGTCGCGCGGCACCGCGACGCGCACGATGTCCGCGCCGGCTTCCGCGACCTTGTGGATCTGATCCATCGTCGCCTTGAGGTTGGCGGTCTCGGTCTTCGTCATCGTCTGCACGACGACCGGGGCGCCGCCGCCGATCGGGACGCCGCCGACGATGATCTGTCGCGTGGAAGCCATGTCGAGCCATTCTACGGTGGCCCTCGGGGGGCCGATCAACCCTGTTGTGAACAAGTTGCACCATGTGTTCGGCTACGGCTCGCTCGCGAGCGAGCACCCGGGCTGCCCGGTCGCCGTGCTCCGCGGCTGGCGGCGGGTGTGGGGCGTCGCAATGGACAACCGCGTCGACGTCCCCGGCTACAAGTCCTACCGGCTGCGCGCCGACGGCAGCCGGCCCGCGGTCTTCGTCGCCTACGTCGACATCGAGCCCGATCCGGGCACTGCCGTGACCGGCGTCTGCATGCCGGTCGACGAGGCCGCGCTGGCCGTCCTGGATCGCCGCGAGCGCAACTACGACCGCATCGACGTCACGCAGGCGATCGCTCCGCGGACGCCGGGGCGCGTGTGGGCCTACCGCGGCTCCGCGGACGGGCGCGCCCGCCTGCGCGAGGGCCGCGCGGCCGGCTGCGCGATCGTCAGTCGCGACTACCTCGCGAACGTCGTCGCAGGCGTGACGGCGATCGCGCCGGAGGATGCCGGGGCCGTCGAGCGCTCGCCGGGCCTCGCGGGCCTTGAGATCCTCGATCTCGAGCGCGTCGAGATCCCCGCCGCCGGGGCCTCGTGAACGCGACGACGCTGCGGCTGGAGTTCCGCTCGCCGCTGTGGCCGGAGCACCTCTTCGGGCATCTGGCGGCGACCGCCGCGCCCGGCGTCGAGGAATGGCGAGACGGTGCGTTTCGCCGTGCGCTGCGGCTCCCGCACGGGGCGGGCATCGCGGCCCTCGCTCCCCGGCGCGAGCACATCGCGTGCCGCCTGATCCTCGACGACGAGCGCGATCTCGACGCCGCCGTCGCCCGCTGCCGGTTCCTGCTCGACCTGGACGCCGATCCCGCCGCGATCGACGAGCACCTCGGCCGCGACCCGCACCTGGGGCCGCTGGTGGCCGCGGCGCCCGGTCGCAGGGTGCCGCGCGCCGTCGATCCCGCGGAGTTCGCGGTGCGAGCCGTACTCGGCCAGCAAGTGTCGACCGCCGCGGCGCGCACGCACGCCAGGCGGCTCGTGGCCGCCTACGGGCAGCCGATCGACGATCCCGAGGGCGGGCTGACGCATCTGTTTCCCGAGCCGGCCGCGCTCGAGGGCATCGACCCCGAGGCGCTCGCATTCCCGCGCTCGCGACGGACGACGCTGACGACGCTGGCGGCGGCGCTGCGCTCCGGCGCGATCGACCTCGGGCCCGGCGCCGACCCGGACACTGCGCGGCGAGAGCTCGCGGCGCTGCACGGATTCGGGCCTTGGACCGTGGAGGTCATCGCGATGCGCGGCCTCGGCGACCCGGACGCGTTCCCCGCCAGCGACCTGGGCGTCGTCACGGCGGCGCGCCGCCTCGGCCTGCCGTCGACGCCCGCGGCGCTCACGGCCGTCGCGCAAGCCTGGCGGCCGTGGCGCGCATACGCCGTGCAGCACCTGTGGGCGACCGGCGAGCACGAAGGCAACCGGCTCCCCGGCTGATGCGCGCTCCTCGTGTTCCTCGCGCTCCGCGTCCGTCCGCCTGACCCGGGAGCGTCCATCGGCAGTGGCCGATCCTGCCCTGACAGCCCCCGGAAGCCAGACGGCGCGCGAGCGGCGGCGCTGGCTCGGTCCGCTTGTCGTGCTGATGTTGGTCGCGTCGATCGTGCTGGCAATGCTGGCCGACGTGCCGGACCGCCTTCCCGCCGCCGCGCTGAATTCCACGTTCGTCCTGTACGCCATGCGCGCGGTCGCGATCTTCGCCGCCCTGTTTCTCGCGCTGCTCGTCACCTACCGCGCGCTCCTCGGAGAGCTTCCCAACGAGCTGTCCGGCCGTGGCGTCCGCTATGCGGATCGAGACGCCGTCGACCAGCTCCGGGCGGAGCTCTCGGATGCGATCGCGAGGCTCCAGGAGAATCAGCAGGATCTCCGCGACGCCGTCGCGCAGATCATCGACGATCCGGGCGACGACTCAGCGCCGAACGGGTAACCTCGGACCATGCAGCCAGGAACCCCCGCCCGGGACGACGACGCGTCGGCTGGCCACGTGAGCGCGAACGGGAACGGGAACGGCCACTACATCACCAAGCAGCAGGCCGCCGAGGCCCGCAAGCGTCTCGGCGCAGTCGATCGCCGCTTGGGCATCGTGGCGACCCGCCTCGACAACGCGCTGCGCATCAAGCTGTAACCGCGCGCCGAGCCCCAAGGCACGCAGCCGGCAGTCACTGCGCGCCGAAGCCCTCGCCGCTCGACAGCCGCCCGATGTCGTTGGACAGCCCGATGTAGAACAGGAAGATCACGAGCATGAAGCCCACCAGGCCGGCGCGCTCCATGATGCGAAACGGGATCGGCTTGCCCCGGAGCTTCTCCGCGACGGCCCAGAAGATGTGCCCGCCGTCAAGCGGCAGGAACGGGAAGAGGTTGATGATGCCCAGCGACAGCGAGATCAGCGCGAGGATGTTGATCGCGCGCTTCGTGTCGAACTCGAAGGACGTGCGGGTCGCCTCGTAGGAGCCCACCACGCCGGACACCTGGTCACGCGCCTCCTTGTCGTAGACGAGCTTCACGAGCGCGTCGACCGTCGTCGTGGTGATGAGCCACATCCGGTCGAGGCTGTAGCCCGCCGCGCCGAGCGTGTCGAACTTGTACTGCTCCACGCCGAACTGCAGGCCGACGAGCATCCGGCCCTGCGGCTCGCCCTTCTTGCGCGCGACCTCGCGTTGCTTGGCCGGCAGGGGCTCGTAGCGCGGCGTGACGTCGAAGCTCAGCCGCTTCTCGCCGCGCAGCACGACGAGCTTCACGGGCGTGGCCGCGCGGCAGCCGAACGTCGGCGGCTTCTCGGTGCACGTGTGCTGGACGATCGCCTTCATCTGGGCGTCGACGCGGTCGGGGCCGTCGCGGACCGGCAGGTCCGCCGAGTAGCCCTTGACGCCGTCGACCGAGAGGATCTTGTCGCCGGGCTTGAGCACCTCGGCCGCGGGGCTGCTCGGCGTGACCTTCGCGACGATCGGCTGGGTGAAGACGAGCGTCGACAGCGAGTACAGGCCCCACAGGATCAGGAACGCGAGCACGATGTTGACGATCGGCCCCGCCGCGATGACGACGATCCGCTTCCACACCTTCTGGCGGTAGTACGCCCGGTGCGCAACCTCCGGAGGCATCTCCTCCTCCGGGCTCATCCCGGTGATCTTCACGTAGCCCCCGAGCGGGATCGCACCGACGGCGTACTCCGTCTCGGACCCCTTCGGCCGCCAGCGCCAGATCAGCGGCGGGAAGAACAGCGAGAAGCGCTCGACGCGCATGCCGACCGCCTTCGCGGCGACGAAATGGCCGAGTTCGTGCAAGATGACGAGCGCGGCGAAGCCCGCGAAGGCGAGGACATAACTCACGCGCTCAGTGTGGCAAAACGCTTTCGGCTGGCGCGCCGGACCATTGCATGGCATGATGAGCCATAGATCAGCGCCACATAGCCGCGTCGATCACGGAGGCCGGGAGGACGAGATGACCGCGCAGTTTCGCTTGAAGGCCCTTGTACCGCTCGCGCTCGGGTTGCTGGCGCTGAGCATCACCGCCTGCGGCGGCGGCGACTCCTCCTCCACCGAGTCGTCCACTCCTGCCGAGCGCCACGCCGCGGCGGAGAAGATCATCGCGCAGGCGACCGGCCCCAACCCGGCGGCTCGCTCCGCGCGGATCGACGGCACCATCGGGCTCAACGTCAAGGGCTTCAAGAACTTCGAGGGGCCGATCGAGATCACCGTCAACGGGGTCTACAACCTGCCCGACGGCGAGGACGTTCCGGAGCTCAACCTGGACGTCGCCCTCGGTCTCAACGGCGGCATCTTCGGTGGCGGGATCGTCGTCGCCGGCGAGAAGGGCTACATCACGCTCGGCAGCACCGGCTACAAGCTGCCGGATTCGATCTCGAAGGTCCTCGTCGCGCCGGCGCGGGAGGCGAAGAACGGGCTGACGAAGACCGGCGCGATGTTCTACATCAACCCGCACGACTGGCAGATGAACGCGCGCGTCATCGGCGAGGAGACGATCGCCGGCGAGCCCACGGTGAAGCTCACGGCCGACGTCCTGCTCAACGTCGCGCTCTCGGACCTCGCCAAGCTCTTCGACTTCCTGACGCTGATCCACGTGACACAGGCCGTCGGCCTGCCTACCGAGATCACGCCGAAGATGCGGGCGGCGTTCCTGCGTTCCGTGAAGGACGTGAACGCCGTCGTGTGGATGGGCAAGGACGACCACGTCCTGCGCAAGGTCCACGTGACCGGGAAGCTCGTCGTCGCCAAGAAGCACCGCAAGACGCTGCTCGGAACCAGGAGCGGGACGCTCGACGCGACCGTGAACATCTCCGAGGTCGGCGACCCGCACGAGATCGACGCGCCGACGCAGCTCGACCCGTACGCGAACCTGCAGCTCTCGCTGGCGGCGCTCGCCGAGGCGGCCGGCATCAAGGCCGGCGAGGACGCGAAGTGAGCGCCGTGGTCGCAGCACCGCCCGAGGCGCCGTCGCTCGTCGTCGAAGGGGTCGCGAAGAGCTTCGGGTCGCGACGCGCCGTCCGCGAGCTCAGCTTCGAGGTCGCCCGCGGCGAGCTGCTGGCGATCATCGGCCCCAACGGCGCCGGCAAGACGACGCTGCTGTCGATGCTGGGCGGGATCCGGGCGCCCGACACCGGGACGGTGACGCAGCACGGCCCGAACGCCGACAAGCGCATCGGCTGGGTGCCGCAGCAGACCGCGATCTACTCAAAGCTCACGGTCGCGCAGAACCTGCGGCTCTTCGCGCGCCTGGAGGGCGTCGAGGACCCGGCCGCGACCGTGCAGCGGATGCTCGAGCAAACGGGGCTCGAGGAGCGCGCCAACGACGAGCTGTCGAGCTTGTCGGGCGGCAACCGCCAGCGCGTGAACATCGCCGTCGGCCTGCTCGCCGACCCGCCGGTGCTGCTGCTCGACGAGCCGTCGGGCGCGCTCGACCCGCGCCAGCGCCAGCGGCTGTGGACCTTCATCCGCGGGCTGACCGAGCGCGGGACGAGCGTCGTCTTCTGCACCCACGACATCTCCGAGGCCGAGCGCCACGGCGATCGCGTGCTGGTCCTCGCCGACGGCGACCTGCTCTTCGACGGGACGCCCGCCGAGCTCAAGGCGCAGGCGATCGCGAGCGAGGGCGAGGACCTCGAGCAGGCGTTCGTCAGCTTCCTGCGAGCGAAGGGACACTGAGCGTGCGCTGGATCCTGCTCAAGGATGTGCAGATCCTGCGGCGCTCCAAGCTGCTCGTCGCGCTGCTGATCATCTACCCGATCGCGATCGCGACGCTCATGGGGTTCGCCCTGTCGAGCAGCCCCGAGAAGCCCCGCGTCGCCTACCTCAACCAGGTCCCGGCCAACCGCGCGGAGATCCGCCTCGGCAAAGAGAAGATCAACATCCGCACGTACACCGAGGAGCTGCTCGGAGCGATCCAGAAGGTCCCCGTCCAGAACCGCGACCAGGCCGTCGAGAAGGTCAAGTCCGGCGGCGCGGCGGCCGCGCTCATCATCCCGCCGGACTTCGCCGTCAAGCTCTCCCAAGGGGGCTTCGCGAGCGCGAGCATCGAGGTCATCTACAACGGCGATGCGCTCAAGCTGTCGCTCGTCGACTCGACGATCTCGGCGAAGCTGGCGGCCGCCGACGCCGAGCTCTCCGGGCAGATATCACGCCTCGCCAACGGCTATATCGACGTCCTGCTCGACGGCGGCGAGATCGACGTGCTCGGCACGAACTTCCCGATCCTCGGCTTGAAGAACTCGACGGCGCGGATCGACGCGGTGCTCGCCGACGACGCGACGCCCGCGAACAAGCGCCGTCTCGCACCGGTCTCGAAGTTCGCGCATCTCGCGCTCGCCAACTCGGGCCGCGCCACCGCGGTGCTCTCGACCGTCACAGAGCCCGTCAGCGTCGAGCGCACGATCCTCAGCGGGCGCCGCACGCCGCTCGACGCGTTCGCCATCGCGGTCGCCGTGACGATGTCGCTCATGTTCGTCTGCGTCCTGCTCGCGTCGGGCCTGCTCGCCTTGGAACGCGAGGAGAACACGTTCTCGCGGCTCGCGCGCGGCCTGGTCACGGGCGGCCCGCTGCTCACCGCGAAGGTGCTGCTCTCCGCGGCATGCGCGATGGTCGTGACGCTGGCCATGCTGTTCGGCGTCAGCCTGTTCGTTCCCTTGGACATGGCCAGAGTCGGGCTCTGGCTGGTCGCGCTCGGGGGTGGCGCGATCGCCTTCGCGACGCTGGGCGTCGCGATCGGCTCGCTGGCTCGCGAGGTGCGGGCGGCCTCGCTGCTGGCGTTCGGCTTGGCGCTTCCGATCGCGTTCCTCGCGCTCGTGCCGAGCGGCGGCGTCGCCCCCGTGCTCTACGACGTCATCCAGGTGATCTCGTTCGTCTTCCCGTTCAAGGCCTCGTTGGAGGCGATCGACGCGGCGATCAACGGCTCGTCGCCGGGCATCGGCCAGGCGCTCGCGCACCTGGCGGCACTGACCGCCATGTTCGGTGCGGCCGCCTGGGCCGGGCTGCGGCGCTTCGCCTGAGCGAGTGCCTCAGCGCGGCAGGCGGTCCGACGCTGTCTCGACGAGCTGCGCCGCGACCGCGCGGGCCTCGCGGTCGGCCTCGTAGAGCGACTCGAACGCGCGCACCGGCGCGGGTGGCAGCGCGTCGAGCGTGCGCTCGATGACCGCCGCGATGCCGAGGAAGCCGAGCCGGCCCTGCAGGAACGCGTGGACGGCGATCTCGTTCGCGGCGTTGAGGACGCACGGGGCGGTGCCCCCCGCGATCGCCGCCGCGCGGGCGAGGCCGAGGCACGGGAACGCGTCGTGGTCGACGGGCTCGAACGTCAGCGCTCCGACCTCCGTGAGGTCGAGCCGTCGCAGCGGGACGTCCACGCGGTCGGGATGGTGCAGCGCGTAGGAGATCGGAACGCCCATGTCGGGATGGCCGAGGTGCGCGAGCGCCGCGCCGTCGCACAGCGTGATCATCGAGTGGACGATCGACTGCGGGTGCACGACGACGTCGATGCGCTCGTACGGGATCCCGAAGAGGTGGAACGCCTCGATGACCTCGAGGCCCTTGTTCATGAGCGTCGCCGAGTCGATCGAGATCTTGCCGCCCATGTCCCACGTGGGGTGCTTCAACGCCTCCTCGACGGTCACGTCCTCGAGCTCGGATCGCGACCGGCCGCGAAACGGCCCGCCCGACGCGGTCAGGACGAGCTTCTCGATCGTCCCCGGCCGCTCGCCCGCGATGAGCTGGTGCAGCGCGGAGTGCTCGGAGTCGACGGGCAGGATCTGCGCGCCGGTCGCCTCGGCGAGCGCCATCACGAGCTCGCCACCGACGACGAGCGACTCCTTGTTGGCGAGCGCGAGGTCGATGCCCTCGCCGAGCGCCGCCACCGTCGGGCCGAGGCCGGCGGAGCCGACGAGCGCGTTGAGCACGAGGTCGGCGCCGGACTCGAGCACGAGCTTGACGAGGCCCTCGGGCCCCGACAGCACCTCCCCGTCGGTCCACTGCTCGGCCGCTCGCGCGCCGGCGTCCACGTCCGCGAGCGCGATCCGGTCGACGTCAAAGCGCCGCGCCTGCTCGATCAGCGCGTCCGACGAGCGCTCCGCGGACAGGCCGACGAGCTCGAGCTCGGGATCGCGCGCGACGATCTCGAGCGCTTGCGTGCCGATCGACCCGGTCGAGCCGAGGATGAGAAGCCGCCTAGCCACGCGTGGCATTGTGGCAGGCGGCAAGAGGGGGGACCCTATGGTGGGTCACCACCAAGGCCCACATAAATTGTCCCGTGACACCCACGCCGCATATATGGTCAATCTCATATGCGAGCTCTTGTCGTTATTGCGACGTGCGTCACGTGGCTGCTGGGCGCCACTCCTGCGAGCGCCGCGCCCACGATCACGGGCGCGCCGGCGCCGGGACCGGTCGTGCTGGGTCCCGGGACGCTGACCGACAGCGTGACGGTCAGCGGGCGCGTGACGCCCCAGCCCGGGGCGACGATCACCTTCAGCTTGTACGGCCCGCACGATCCGACCTGCAACCTGGCGCCCGTGTTCTCGCCGCCGCCCGTCGAATATCCCGTGACGGACGAGCTGGTGACATCGGCGCCGTACACGCCGATCGATGCGGGGACGCACCGCTGGCGCGCCGCGTACAGCGGCGACCTCAACAACGCCCCCGTCACGAGCGAATGCGAGGATGTCAACCAGGCGCGCGAGGTCCTGCGCGCGACGCCGACGATCGCGACCGCGGCATCGCCGGGGAGGGGCGTGGGCGACCCGATCACCGACACCGCGTCGGTCAGCGGGCGGGTCAACCCGCAGCCTGGCGCCACGATCGAGTTCGAGCTCTACGGGCCGGACGACGGGGCCTGCCTCACGTCGCCCGCGTCCAGGTCGACGGTGTCGTATCCGGTGTTCGGAGGCGACGTGACGTCCGCGCCGTTCTTGCCCTCGCAGCCGGGCACGTATCGCTGGCGCGCGTTCTACAGCGGCGACGCGAACAACGCGCCCGTCGACGGCGCCTGCAACGCCGCCGGCGAGATCGCGACGGTGTCGCCGCCACCACCACCGCCGCCCCCACCGCCGCCGCAACCACCGCCGGCGCCGCCGCCTCCGCCGCCGGTGCCGCCCGCCGAAGCCTTCGTCTGTCCGCCCACGGGCCTCGTGACGGGCGCCGTGTACCGCGGGACCCACTCGCAGGGCCGCGGGTTCTGCTTCACGCTCTCGCCCGACTTCACTCGCGTCACGAGCTACCTCGCGACAGGCGTCGAGGGCAGCGGCTGCGGCTTCGACGAGCTCGCGCGCTACCGGGTCGGTATCCCGATCACGAACTACGCGTTCGCCGATCCCGACGGCAGCTTCAGCGGGACGCTCGGCCGCGACCGGACGGCGCAGGGCACGATCCAGCTCACGGCGACCGACGGGTCCGGCACGTGCCGGACGCCGCGGTTGACCTGGACGGCGTCGACCGCCGAGACGCCCCCATGGACGACCCCGCCGCCGCCGCCCCCGCTGCCGCCGCCCCCGGCGAGCATCGCGGCGATCAAGCTCACGGCGACCGCGGTCCAGCGCCCGCTGCGTCAGGGCGGGATCGTCGTGCGCGTCTCTTGCGGCACGCGCGCATGCACCGCGCGGGTGGCGACCACGATCGTCGCGTCGCGCACGACACCGACCACGAAGCTCACGACCGTCAAACGCGGGATCGACGCACGCGCGACGTCGCGCCTCACCCTGCGGCTGACCCGCGCCGCGCGGCGCTTCATCACGCGCGCGTTCGGTCGTGGCAGGTCGGTGCGGGCGAACGTGACCGCGCGGGTCACCGATGCCGCGGGCCGGCTGACGACGAAGCGCGCGACGATCCGTCTCACGCGCTGAGCGGCGCGCGAGACGAGGCGCCTACAGCAGCGCGAGCCAGATGTAGTAGCCGACGACGACCGAGAACATCACGGCGTCGGCCAGCGCGATCCGATCGACGCCGAAGCGCCGGGGCTGCTCGATCAGCCCGTGGCAGGCCTTACAGCACACTCCCCGCCGCGGCATGGCGCTGCGGCAGACAGCGCGGCCCGGCGACCCCTGCCTGGTAGCGGTAGAGGGTCCCCTCGTCGTCGATGAGATAGGTGTCGCCGTCGCCGCGATGGTGATGCAGGATCAGGCGCTCGCTGCGCTCCGCGAGCTGGACGAGCGCGTCCATGCTCGTCACGTCGATCGGCGGTCGCGCCGGGTCGAGCGCGATCGCGGAGATCGGCACGATCAGGTGGCCGTAGCGGGCGTTGATGCGCGTCGCCGGAGCGGTGGGCTGGCGCCGCCGGGCGAGCGTGCCGAGGAGCAGGCCGGCGGCGGCGAGCAGCAGGCCGACGAGCGCGATCCAGCGGGCGGTCGCGACGCGCAGCCCGACAGGGCCGACACCGAGCGTGCTCGGCACGTTCGAGGGCGCCGCGACCGTCCCCTTTCGGCTGGGCGAGAAGTCGGCGTCCTTGCCGCCGGGCTTCATCTGCAGGTCGTCGACCTCGAAGCTCAGCGCCGGGCGAAAGTCGCCGGTCAGCGGCTTGCCGCCGAGCGTGCCGGCGAGCTGCACGCGCGGCACGACGGCGACGGTGTAGTTGCCGCCGGGCGAGGCGCCGGTCAGCCGCTGCACGCGGTCGACGAGCGACCGCAGGCGGGCCATGTGGAGCGTCACCTCGGCGCCGGCGCGGTCGCCGGTGAACGCCGTCGGAGACGCCAGCGTGATGTCGCGAGTCCAGCCGTTCGGGCTCGTCAGCCGGGCGATGACGCCGATCGAGCCCGACAGCCGGTGCGGGGCGCTCGTCGCGAGGCGGTACTCGACCTTGACATGCAGCCGGCGCGCGAGCCGCAGGAAGATCGGGTCGCCCGTCCTCAGCAGCCCGTCGGGGTAGACGGCGCCGCGCGGCGTACGAGCCTCGTAGCCGAGCTGCACGTGCTCGGTGTACGGCGTCTTCACCGTGACCGCCGTCGTCGCCGGGTTCGTGGCCGCGAGCACGCCGAGGCCGAGGAAGGCCACGGCAGCCACCGCAGACGGGACGAGCAGCAGGCGGGCGTCGACGAGCGGATGTGAGCGTGCCACGGTTCGGGCTCCTTGAGGCGATGGGGTGATGCCGCGACGGCGGTCGCGACGGCGGCGGCGCCCGTTGCGGACGAACAGCACCAGCGAGGTGATGACGGCCAGCAGCACGGCCGTGGGGGCGGGGGCGTGCAGCTTGTCGGAGATCGCCCCGAAGCGCGGCACCCGTAGCCAGAGCTTGCCGACGAGCTGGTTGCGGCGCGGGCGGTCGTGATCGACCCAGTCGTTGTTGTCGCCCTGGAAGACGTAGCGCTCGCCGTCGCGGGCGATGATGCGGTGCATGACGACCTCGTCCAGCGTCGCGCTGTGGAACGCGACGACGTCTCCGACGCGGTAGTGCCCGGACCGCCGGATGACCGCCATGTCGCCCCCGTGAAAGCGCGGCTCCATGCTGACGCCGCGCGTCGTGACGTAGCTCGCCGCGCCGCCGATCGTCGTCGGCGCGAGCGCCGCGAACGTCGCCGCCGCGAGTGCCAGCAGCGCCGCGGCGATCAGTCGGTGGCACAGATGCTTGGAGCGCGTCACGATGGAGCCTCAGTTGATCGCTGAGATGGACCGACCGGCGGCGGCCCGGCACGATGCCGGACCGCCGCCGAACCCGGACGTGCCTACGGCGTGTTGACGACCGCCAGATGGAAGTTGTCCGCATCGTCTGTGGCCACGTCGGCTACGAACGTGCAGGTGATCGTCCAGGGGCTCGTGGTCCCGCTGACGACGCAGTCCTCGTCACCCACGCCAGCGGGATCGAAACCGGCGGTGACGTCCTTTCCGGTGTCCAGATCGGTGGTCGTGGTCAGGATCGCCGCGTCGATGTTCGCGCCGCCATCCCTCAGCGTGTAGTCCAGCGTCGAGATCGCCGCGCCGCTCACGGCGACCGTCCCGTATCCTGCGCTTTCGGGGGTGAGGGTGATGCCGGCTGTGTACGCGGCCCCACCCGCGGCGACCGCGCCGATGACCGCGATGCCGGCAATGATCCTGGAAGTCTTGTGCGTTCTCATGGCGTCGCTCCTTGGTTGAGGAGTAGCTGGGTCAGCTGCTCTCTGTGGCACAAGGATCGGCGCAAGTCGCGGGGGTGAACATCGTTCACCTGGATGAACATGTGCATGACCCACGGACGGGGGACTACGGTCGCTGCGGCGGCTACTCCAGCAGGCCGCGGCGCATCGCCTCGGCTACGGCGGCGGCCCGGTCGGACACGCCGAGCTTGTCGTAGAGGTGCTGCAGGTGCGTGCGCACCGTGGCGGGACTGAGCATGAGACGCTCGGCCACGTGCGGGGCGGACAAGCCGTCGGCGGTCAGCACGAGGATCTCGTGCTCGCGCGGGCTGAGCACCGGCCGCGGCTCGCGGCTGCGCATGCGAATCTCACGTGCGAGGCCGGCCTGCACGCCGGCGCCGAAGACGGTCTCCCCGCGGGCCACGGCGAGGATCGCGTCGCCCAGGACGTCTGCGGTCGTGTCCTTGAGCAGGCATCCGGCGGCGCCCGCACCCACGGCTTTGAACGCGGTCGCGGACTCGACGTGAGCGGTCAGCATGAGGATGCGGGTCGCCAGCCCGTCGCGCGTGACGGCGTTGAGGACGGCGAACCCGTCGAGCTCGGGCATCTCGACATCGACGACCGCGACGTCGGGAAGCTTGTCGCGGATCTCCTGCAGCGCCTCACGACCGTTGGTCGCCTCACCGACGAACTCGAGCCCGGGCCGGCCCTTGACCGTGTCCACGACCGCCTTGCGATACAGCGGATGATCGTCGACGACGAGCACGCGCACGCGTCTTGCGGCTTCGCTCACGCGATCGCGGCCCGTGCGTCGCGAAGTACCGCCGACAGCTCGAGGCGCACCTGCGTCCCCTCCGAGCCGCTCTTCACCTCCAGCCGCCCTCCGGCCAGCGTGGCGCGCTCCCGCAGCCCCACCAAGCCGAACCCCTCGGTCCGGGCGCTCGGCGCGAAGCCCCGGCCGTCGTCGGCGATCGTCACGCGAACGAGACCGCCGGAAGCCTCGACCGCGACCCGCACCGTCGAGGCGACGGCGTGCTTGGCGGCGTTGCGGATCGCCTCCTGCACCGTCCGGTAGATCGTGGTCTCGGCTTCGGGCGCGAGTCGCGAGCCCAGTAGCGCGTGCTCGTCGTCGATGTCGAGCACGATCGCGAAGTCGTACAGCGCGCGGCAACGGTCGACGAGCGCCTCCAGCGCGGGGACGATCCCGACGTCGTCCAGCTCGACCGGGCGCAGATCCGTGATCAGGGCCCGGAGCGTCGCGATCTCGCGGACGAGCTGCTCGATGCCCGTGCTGACAGCGCGGTCGAGCGTGTCCGGGTCGTTCGCGCCCCGGGCCGATGAAAGGCTGAGCGCGAGCGCGCCGAGGCTCTGCAGGGTCGCGTCGTGCAGCGCGCGAGCCCAGCGCCCGCGCTCGTGCTCGGCCGACTCGATGCTGTGGCGCAGAAGCTCGCGCTCGACGCTTTGCGCCGTCGCCAGCGCGGTCGCCGCGCCGGCGGCGAAGCTCAGCGCGACCGCCTCGTCCTCGGCGCGGAACCTCGGGCCACCCACAAGCCGGTCGAAGGCCACGAGCACGCCGACGTCCCGGGCCCCGTAGACGAGCGGGACGATCATCGCGGCCTCGGCGTCCACCACGCCCAGCGCGCCGGCGGAGCCCCGGGGGTCCTCGACGTCGTCGATGCGCAGCAGCGTCGGATGCGCAAGGACTCGTCCGGACAACCTGTCGAGCGTCACGTTCCGTCCCACCGCTGTCCTGGAGATCTCACCGGCCTCGGCGCGCACGAGCAGGGCGTCGCCGTCGAACAGGAGCATGACCATCGCGCGTGCTTGCACGAGCGCGCGGCCGCGCGTGACGATCAGCTCGACCACGCGCTCGAGGTCCGTCTCGTCGCCGAGCGCGCGCGCGATGTTCGCGCTTGCCTCGAGCGCTTGCACCATCCGCTCCAGCTCGATCCGCCGGCTGGCCTCGCGCTCGTGCAGGTGTGCGTTGTCGATCCCGAGCGCCGCCCAGCCGGCTAGCACGGCGAGCGCCTGTTCGTCGTGGGCGGTGAACGGCCCGGTCTGCTTCTCGGCGACGTAGAGGTCGCCCCACGGCTCACCACGGACGACGATCGGAGCGCTCAGGAAGATCGCTACCGGCTCATCGCCAGGCGAGCACGCACGCGCCCGCTCGTGCGTGCGGGTCAGCAGGCGCTCGAGACCTCGGCCGCGCTCGTACAGGATCGCGAGTGCCGCGTAGCGGGCGCCCGTCAGCTCCAACGCCGCACTGAGAACACGCTCGAGAACAGCGTCTACATCGAACTCGGATCCATGCCCCATGCTTTGCTGCTTGGAACGTACCGCACAACGAGGCGCCCTACAGCAGCGCGAGCCAGATGTAGTAGCCGACGACGACCGTGAACATCACCGCGTCGAGGCGATCCAGCGCGCCGCCGTGGGCGCCGAAGAGGCGGCCCGTGTCCTTCGTGCCGGCGTCGCGCTTGACGTAGGACTCGAAGAGGTCGCCGAGCGGCGCGGCGATCGCGACGCCGAGGCCGAGCAGCAGCGCGTGGGTTCCGGGCAGCCAGTCCTGGTACTGGCCGGCGAGCCACGTCGCAAGGATCGCGGTGACCATGCCGATCGCAAGGCCCTCGACGGTCTTGTTGGGAGAGACCCTCGGCGCGAGCTTCGTCCGGCCGAACCAGCGCCCGCCGATGTACGCCCCGCTGTCGCCGACGAACGTGCCGACGAGGATGTCGACGAGGATCGCGCCGCCGTGCGGCAGCTCGCGCAGCAGCACGCCGTGCGCGAACGACAGCCCGATCCAGGCGACGCCGAAGACCGTCAGCGCCATCCCGAGCGTCCCGGCTCGCTGCTGGAGCAGCGTGATCGCGAAGAGGACCGGGAAGAGCGCCATGAACGCGAGCAGGACGTGGAAGTGCTCGCCCACGGCCGCCGAGACGATCACGCCGGCGACGCCGAGGAACCCCGCGAGGCGAACGGGCTCGACGTCCGCGTACATGTCGAACAGCTCGCCCAAGCAGAGGATCGCCGAGCACGACCAGCGCGGCGACGAACCACGCGCCGCCGAGCGCGATGATCGTCGAGGCGACGACGATCGCGGGGATCGCCACGAGGATGCGCGCCGTCAGCTCCGAGCGCTCGCGCGCCGGGGCCCGTCGCGCGGGTGGACGCCGGTCGCGCGAAGCCATCAGCGCCCGCCGAAGCGACGCCGGCGCGCGCTGTACTCGGCCAGGCACGCCTCGAACGCGGGGCGGTCGAAGTCCGGCCACAGCTCGTCGCGGAAGACGAGCTCGGAGTACGCCGACTGCCACATGAGGTAGTTGCTCAGCCGCTGCTCGCCGCTGGTGCGGATGATGAGGTCCGGGTCGTGCATCTCGGGCGCGTACAGCAGCGCCTTGAAGTCGTCCTCGCCGCCGCCGTCGAAGCGGCGCGCGGCGTCGAGGATCTCCGCGCGGCCGCCGTAGTTGAAGGCGATGAACAGCGTGATCCGGTCGTTGTCTTCAGTCAGCTCCTCGGCCCAGTCCATCTGCTCGAGCAGCGCCTCCTCGACGCCGTCGCGGCGCCCGATGAAGCGCATCCGCACGCCCTCCTCGTGCAGCTCCGGCGTCTCGGCGACGATGCGCTCGGCGAACAGCGCCATGAGCCCCATGACCTCCTCCTCCGGCCGCGACCAGTTCTCCGTCGAGAACGAGTAGACCGTCAGCTCGAGCACGCCGAGCTCGACGGCGTCGCGCAGGCGCGCCTTGACCGTGTCCGCGCCGGCCTCGTGCCCGTCGCCGACGGGCAGGTCGCGTGCCTTCGCCCAGCGCCCGTTGCCGTCGGTGATGATCGCGACGTAGCGCGCCGCGTCGCCCTGCTCCGTGGTCACGGTCGCGAGGCCACTAGACCTCGAGGATCTCTTCTTCCTTGCCCTTCAGAAGGCCATCCAGATCGGCGATCCGCTTGTCGGTGAGCTTCTGCAGCTCGGCCTCGGCGCGCCGCTCCTCGTCCTCGCCGACGTCGCCCTCGGTTCGCAGCTCGCGCAGGTCGTGCATGACGTCGCGGCGGACGTTGCGGATCGCGATCCGCCCCTCCTCCGCGATGTGGCGCACCATCTTCACGAACTCCTTGCGCCGCTCCTCGGTGAGCTGCGGGATCACCAGCCGGATGATGTTGCCGTCGTTGGACGGCGTCAGCCCGAGGTTCGCCTCCGTGATGCCGCGCTCGATCGCCTTCAGCGACGACTTGTCGAACGGCTGCACGGTCAGCATCTGCGCCTCGGCGGCGTTGATCGTCGCAAGCTGCTTGAGCGGCGTCGACGCGCCGTAGTAGTCGACGTGGACGCGGTCCAGCAGCGCCGGGCTCGCCCGCCCCGTGCGCACGGTGCCGAACTCGCCGTTCGTCGCATCCACGGACTTGTGCATGCGCTCGTCGGCGTCGGCCAGCAGCTCGTCGATCAGCTCATTCATCTCGCGTCACCACCACCGTTCCCACCTGTTCGCCGGACACTATCCGCTCGATGTTGCGCTCGTCGTTCATGTTGAAGACGTAGATCGGCATCGCATTCTCGGCGCAGAGCGTAAGCGCCGTGGAGTCCATGACGCGCAAGCCGCGTGTCAGCGCCTCCATGTGGCTGATCTCGCGGATGAGCTCGGCGCCGGCGTCGACGCGCGGGTCGGCCGAGAGCACGCCCTCGACGCCGTTCTTCGCCATGAGGATCGCCTCGGCGTGGATCTCGACGGCGCGCAGCGCGGCGGCCGTGTCCGTCGTGAAGAACGGGTTGCCGGTGCCGGCCGCGAAGATCACGACGCGCTTCTTCTCGAGGTGGCGCATCGCGCGGCGGCGGATGTACGGCTCGGCGACCTCGGAGATCGTGATCGCCGACTGCGTGCGCGTGTGGACGCCATGGCGCTCGAGCGCGTCCTGCAGCGTCAGCGCGTTGAGAACCGTCGCGAGCATGCCCATGTAGTCGGCCGTCGCGCGGTCCATCCCGGCGGCCGCGCCCTTCAGGCCGCGGTAGATGTTGCCCGCCCCGACGACGATCGCGATCTCCACGCCGCGGTCACGCACCGCGGCGACCGCGGCGGCCACGGCGCGGACCCGCTCGGGGTCCGTGCCGTACTCGAGGTCGCCCATGAGGGCCTCTCCGGACAGCTTCAGCAGGACCCGCTTGAAGACCGGTGCGGGGGCCTCGCTCACCACTATGTGTGGAATCTACTCGCCGACCGCGAAGCGGGTGAAGCGGCGCACGACGATGTTTTCCCCGGTCTTGCGGGATAGGTCCGCGCGCAGGTCCTCGATCGTCTTGCCGTCGTACTTGTCGCCGTTGACGTGCGGCTGCTTGAGCAGCACGGTCTCCTCCATCCACTTGCGCAGCTTGCCCTCGGCGATCTTGCCGCGGACCTGCTCGGGCTTGTCGGCGGCCTGCTGCTCGAAGATCCGCAGCTCGGCGTTGCGCGACTCCTCGTCGATCTCCTCCTCGGAGACGTACTTCGTCTCGGGCGAGGCGGCGACGTGCATCGCGATCTCCTTCGCGAACGCGACGAAGTCCTCGTTGCGCGCGACGAAGTCCGTGTTGCAGTCGACCTCGACGAGCACGCCGACCTTGCCGTTGGCGTGGATGTAGGACTGCACCGTGCCCTCGGACGCCTCGCGGGCGCCGAGCTTCGCGATCTTGTTGCCGAGCTGCACCTTGAGCAGCTCGAGCGCCGCGTCGGCGTCGCCGCCCGTCTCGACGAGCGCGCGCTTGCAATCCATCATGCCCGCGCCCGTCTGGTCGCGCAGGGCCTTGACGTCCTTCGCACTGATGTTGGTCACTTCGCGTCCTCCGTTGCGGTCTCTGCGGGCACCGGGGCCTCGGCGGCGGGCGGGTCCTCCACGGGCGCCTCCGGCGGTGCCGGCGCGGCGGCCTCCTCCACGGGCGCCTCCGGCGGTGCCGGCGCGGCGGCCGCCTTGACCGGGGCCTCCGGCGGCGTCGGCGCAGCGGCCGTCTTGCGCGGGGCCGCGGCCTTGGCCTTCGTGGCCTTCGGCTTCGGCTTGGTGGTCGGCGGCGGCGGCGGCGGGGGCGGGGGCGGCGGTGGCTTGTCCTCCGGGTCCGTCACCGGCGGCTGGCCGAAGGCCTCGTCGAGCTTCGGGTCGGCGGCGGCCGCGACGACCGGCTCGGCCGGCGGGCTCGCGGGATCGGGTGTCGGGTCCTCGGCCGGCGGCGCCGGATCGGGCGACCCGCCCTTGACGTTGTCCTTCTGCGCCGGAGCGGTCTCCGTGTTGGCTGCCTGGCGGACCTTCGGCCCCGGCTGCGTGCGACCCGCGGCCTGCGCGGCCGCGGCGACCTCGGCCTCGGCGACCTGGCGGTCGCCACCGCCCTCGGCCTGCCTCTTCGTGGCCTCGGCCGCTGCCTTCGCGGCGGCGGCTGCCTCGCGCTCGGCGGCCTCGCGGGCCTCCTTCTCCTCCGCCTCGCGCGCGGCGCGAGCCTCGGCGGCGGCACGCTGCTGCTCCTCGGCCTCCTTGCGCGCCTGCTCCTCCTGCGCGCGGAAGACGGCGGAGCCCTCGCCGACGACGTCGCCGATCGAGTTGATGATCAGCGCGCACGAGCGGATCGCGTCGTCGTTGCCCGGGATGACGAACTCGATGCCGTCCGGGTCGCAGTTCGTGTCGACGAGGCCGATGATCGGGATCCGCAGGCGCTGCGCCTCGCGGACAGCGATCTCCTCGACCTTGAGGTCGATGACGACCATCGCCTGCGGCGGGCGCGTCATGTGCTTCACGCCGCCGAGGTTCGCCCGCAGCTTCGTGAGGTCGGCGAGCGCGGCCATGCGCTCGCGGGTCGGCAGCAGCGCAAGCTGGCCGGTCTCCTCGTAGCGCTCGAGGTCGTGCAGGCGCTTGATGCGCTGGTTGATCGTCTGGAAGTTCGTCAGCAGGCCGCCGAGCCAGCGGTGGTTGACGTACGGCATGCCGGACTTCTCGGCCGCGTCCTTGACCGCGTCGCGGGCCTGCTTCTTCGTGCCGACGAACAGCACGGTGCCGCCCTTGTGGGCGACGTCCGAGGCGAACTCCTGCGCCTGGCGCAGCAGCTGCTCGGTCTTCAGGAGGTCGATGACGTAGATGCCACCGTTCTCGCCGTGGATGAACCGGCGCATCTTCGGGTTCCAGCGGCGGGTCTGGTGGCCGAAATGCACGCCGGCCTCCAGCAGCTCTCTGATCCCAACTTGGGCCATGGGTCCTGCTCCTTGATAGATGAGGCTCTGAGAAAGCCCGCCGGCACGAGCGGGACCCGGCATGCAGTGCCGGGCAGGGCCGCGTCGCTGACCCCGGCGGGGTCGTTTGACATCGAGTTGTTCAGTTTACGCAAGGTTTCGCCGCGACCTTCGTTTCAGGTGCTGCGGACCGAGTCCTCCCTTCCCCTACCTCCGGTGGGCTCGATCCGCGATGTGGGGTTGGCGGGGCGGCCTTTGGACGGGCCGCCCCGCCGCACCTTCGGGGTCCTAACCGGCTGAGCCTTGCGCCGCGGCCAGCGCCGCAGCGAGGTCGTCCGGCAGCGGCGAGCTCACGTCGACGGGCTCGCCGCCCGCCGGGTGCGGGAAGGCGAGGCGGGCGGCGTGCAGGAACTGCCGGCGGAGGCCGTAGAGGCCGGCCGTGCCGTACTCCGGGTCGCCGCAGACCGGATGGCCGATCGCTTGGAGGTGGACGCGGATCTGGTGCGTGCGACCGGTCTGCAAGCGCACGCGCAGCAGCGTCGCCTGCGGCAGCGCCCGCTCGAGCTCGAAGTGGGTGATCGCGGGCTTCGGTGCGTCGCTGTCCGTCGACATCCGGGTGCGCACCCGCCGGTCGCGCCCGATCGGCGCCTCGATCGTGCCCGTCAGCGCGGGCGGGCGGCCTTCGACGAGCGCGAGGTACTCGCGTCGCATCGTGCGCGCGGCGAGCGACGCCTTCAGCGCGCGGTGCACTGCGTCGCTCTTCGCGACGACGAGCAGCCCCGACGTCTCGCGGTCGAGGCGATGGACGATCCCCGCGCGCCAGTCCTCCTCGCCGCCGGCGATCCGGCCCGCGAGCGCCTGCGCGAGCGTGCCCTCCCGATGCCCGCGCGCCGGGTGCACGACGACCCCCGCGGGCTTGTCGACGACGATCAGGTGCTCGTCCTCGAAGGCGATCGCGAAGGACGCGGCCTCGCCGCCCCCGGCCGGCGCGGTCTCGGCGCGCTCCTCCTCGAGCACCGTGACCTCCTCCCCGTCGCGCACGCGGTGGCCCTTGCGCGCAGCCGTCCCGTCGACGAGCACCAGCCCCGCCTCGATCAGGCGCGCCGCGCGCGAGCGCGAGCCAAGCGGCTCCGCGAGGAACGCGTCGAGGCGCTCGCCCGCGGATTCAGGCGGTACGACGAGCGCCATCGGGGCCAAACTCCATGACGAGCAGGAGCACGATCACGCCGATCGTGATCGCGGAGTCCGCCACGTTGAAGGCGGGCCAGTGCGGGAACTTCAGGAAGTCGATGACCGCGCCCTCGCGGATGCGGTCGACGATGTTGCCCAGCGCCCCGCCCAGCAACAGCCCCGTCGGCAGCCAGATCCACGGCCGCGACGCGTTGCGCGCGAAGTACACGAGCAGGGCGACGATCGCGAGCGCGATGACGATCGAGACGACGATCCCTCCGTCTTGCAGCTGTCCGAACGCGACGCCCGAGTTGCGCACGTTGACGAGGTCGACGAACCCGACGATCTGGCGTACCTCGCCGCGCTCCAGCGACGAGGTCACGAGCGCCTTCGTCACCTGGTCGAAGGTCAGGACCGCGGCGAACACGACGGCGGCGCGCGCGACCGAGCCGCGGCCGAAGCTCACCCGCCGCGGATGAGGGGGACGATGATGAAGCCCCCGACGAGCTGCAGGACGAGGACCGCCACGAGCGGGCTGAGGTCCAGCGGGCCGATCGGCGGGATGAAGCGCCGGAAGATCGAGATGTACGGCTCGCTGACGTCGCGCAGGAAGCCGAGCACCGCGCTGGACCAGCGCGAGTAGGGCACGCGCCCGCCGAACTGGAAGATCAGCTGGCTGATGATATAGGCGAAGATGATGAGGATGTAGACCCAGATCAGGGCGCTGACGAAGTTCGCGATCTGCTCGCGCGCCGAGGCCATGATCAGCACGTCGTTCATCGGGCCAGCACCGCCTGCATCGCATCGTCGAAGGCCGCGCGCACGCCGGCGTGCTCGAGCGCGGCGAGTCCGCGGGCGGTCGAGCCGCCGGGCGAGGTGACCGAGCGGCGAACGCCGAGCGTGTCCATGCCGCGCGCCTGCAGCAGCGCGGCGGTGCCGGCGAAGTTCTGACCGACGAGCTCGCCGGCGACGTCGGCGGGCAGGCCGGCGCGCACGCCCGCGTCGACCTGCGCCTCGGCGATCAGCGCCACGTAGGCGGGCGCGCAGCTCATGAGCCCCATCGCGACGTCGATCTGGCTCTCGTCGAGCGTCACGACCGGGCCGACGCGACCGAAGAGCTCGAGCGCGCTCGCCTCGAGGGCGGCGTCCGCGTCGGCGTCGCGAGCGTGGACGCTCACGCCCTGGCGCACTTCGACCGGCACGCTCGGGAGCATCCGCACGACCGGTGTTCCGCCGTACGCCGCCTTCAGCGCCGACAGCGGGACGCCGCCAAGGATCGAGATGATGCCCTTGGCCTCGCCGCCGAGCGACATCGCGACCCGCTCGAGCCCCGCGGGCTTGTGGCACAGCAGGACGATGTCGGCGTTGCGAGCGACCTCGTCCGCGGACTCGGCGACCTCGCCGCCAAGCTCCTCGACGAGCGCTTCGGCCCGCGGGCGGTAGAGATCGAAGACGTGCACGGGGTCGCCCCAGCCGCGCGTCAGAGCGACCGCCATGTTCCCCGCACCGATCAGCCCGATCTGCATGGTCTGGAGTATGAAGGAGGCCGTCCCCGCACCCGCTGCGGGCGCCGCGACGGCGGTCACGACTGGTTGAAGAAGCCCTTTTCGATGAGCTCGGCGCGCTCTTCGGCGCTGATCTGCACGTTGCGCGGCGTCAGCATGAAGACCTTGCTCGCGATCCGCTGCATGCCGCCGTCCATCGCGTACGTCAGGCCGCTGGCGAAGTCGATGAGGCGCTTGGCGAGCTCGGTGTCGGTGCCCTGGAGGTTGAGGACGACCGGGATCGACAGCTTGAACTTGTCGGCCACCTGCTGCGCGTCGTTGAAGGACTTGGGGATGACGAGATGGACGCGCACGTCGCCGCCGTTGCGCGGCGCGCGGTCGACGGGCCGCAGGACGGTCGTCGGCCGGCGGCTGGAGCGCGGCTCGTCGTCGGGGAAGATGTCGTCGAAGTCGTCGCGGCGGGGGCGGCGGGGCGCGAGGCGGCGGACGTTCGGGCGCTCGCGGTACTGCTCCTCCATGTCGGCCTCGGGCTCGGCCATCGGGGCCGGGCGCTCGCGGGCGCGCTGGCGCTCGCGCTGGTCGTGCTGCTCGCGCTCCTCGGCGTACTCGTCGACATAGGCGCGCTCCTCGGCCAGGCCGAAGTACACGAGCGCGCGGTGCCAGCTGTCCCTAAACGCCATAGTCGCTGCACAGGTTAGCTCTCGGCGGCGTTTCTCCTGCTACTTGGCATGAATCATGCGAAGAGGCTGGTCCCGATCCGCACGATCGTCGCGCCCTCCTCGACGGCGACCTCGAAGTCCTGCGTCGTGCCCATCGACAGCTCGGCGAGGTCGTGCTCGGCGGCGAGCTCGCGCAGCCTGGCGAACCAGCGGCGGCTGTCCTCCGGCTCGCGCGCCTGCGGCGGCATCGTCATGAGCCCTCTCACCTCGACGGGCGCGCCTTCGCAGGAACGCGGCCAGGTCTGCCGGCGCCACGCCGCTCTTGCCCTCCTCCCCGGCGACGTTGACCTCGACGAGCACGCCGAGCCCGGGCGTGGCGTGGCGCTCGAGCTGCTTGAGCGCCGACTCGGTGCCGACCGAGTGGATGAGCCGCACCAGCGGCGCGACGACCTTGACCTTGCGGCTCTGAAGGTGGCCGATGAAGTCCCAGGTGAACGTGTCGCCGTACCGCTCGACCTTGGCCTGGAGGTCCTGCGCGCGGTTCTCGCCGATCGTCGCGATGCCGGCCTCGGCGAGCGCTCCGAGGTCCTCGAGCGCGACGTACTTGCCGGCGACGACGAGGTCGACGCCGGCGGCGTCGCGGCCGGCGCGTGCGGCCGCGGCGGCGATCCGCTCGCGCACCTCGTCGAGGTTCGCTCGGACGCCCTCGGCTGTGAGGCCGGTGATCAGCTCGGCCATGGCGCCCGCTGGACGACGCCCGCTTGCCGGCCGGTCGTGCCGCCGTCGCGCCTGTGCGAGAAGAAGAGACCAGGCGGGGCGCAGAGCGTGCAGAGGCCGGCGTCGGCGACCTCGGCGACGCCCGCCCGCTCGAGCTGCGTGCGCGCGACGAGCTTGAGGTCGGCGTTGTCGCCGTTGCGCGCCCGCGGCCCGTAGCCGGCGAACGCCGCGTGCACCTCTGGCCCGGTCTCGTAGCAGCAGGCGCCGGCGCCGGGCCCGATCGCCGCTTGGATCGCGCCGCGCGCGCCGAGCTCGCGCAGCGCGCGCACGCCCTCCTCGAGCACCCCGCCCGCGAGCCCGCGCCAACCGGCGTGCAGGATCGCGACCGCTTCGCGCGCGACGAGCGCGACCGGCAGGCAGTCCGCCGTCAGCACGACCGCGGCGACGCCCTCGAGGTTCGTCGCCTGGCCGTCGGCGTCCTCGAGCTCCGTGGTCGGCTCGGGCAGCTCGCGGATGCGCCGCACGGTCGTCCCGTGGACTTGCAGGCCCTGCAGGGTGCGGTCCCGCGGGACGCCGGTGAGCGCGGCGAGCCGGTCGCGGTTGACGCTCACGTCCGCGGGGTCGTCGCCGGTGAGGATCCCGAGGTTCAGCGAGTCGTACGGCGGCGAGGACACGCCGCCACGGCGAGTCGTGAACAGGACGCGCCCCCCGGGCAGCGCACAGCCGACATGCTCGCCGACCCAAGCGAACGGCGCGCGCAGCGCAAAGATCGTCGAAGGCACCCCGTCGTTGTAGCACCGAGCCGCCATCGACCAGCCTGTGTCGACTATGCAGCGCATAGAGCTGCATAGTCGACAGAGGTTGCGCTACCGGCCCTCGAGGGCGGCTTTGAGCTGTGCCTCGCGGTCGGTGCCGAGCTCGCCGTCGAGCACGCGGTCGAGCGTCGCGGTGAGCTTGCGGCCGACCTGCGGCCCGCGCGGCACGCCGGCGGCGAGCAGATCGTCGCCGTCGATCGCGAGCGAGACGCGCCGCAGCTCGTCGAGCCAGCGCCGGATGGGCCCGCCAGCCTTCCCTTCGGCGCCGGCCAGCGCGACGACCTCCACCGGCAGCCCGCGCAGCACCCGCGCGAGCTCCGACGGGCGCTCCGCGGCGAGCGCCGCCGCCGCGATCTGCGGCGCGCGGGCCGCGGCGCGCACGACCGCGCGCTCGGTCGCCTTGAAGTCCAGGCCCGCGAGGCGCTGGTCGGCGTCGTCGGCGTCCTCCGCGAGGGAGGCGGCCAGCACGACCAGGGCCGGCCGGCCCTCGCCCTCCGGCAGCAAGGCCAGCGCGGCCTCCGTGCGCGGGCGGTCGACGCGCAGCCACGGCGCGAGGCCCAGGCCGATCGCGCTTTCGAGCGCCGCCAGCGGATCCGGCTCGCCGAGCGCCAGCCGCAGCTCGCTGCCGATGCGCGCACCCGACACCCGCTCGGCATAGCCGCCCGCAACCGCCGCCGCAGCGAGCGAGGCCGTGTGCGGCTCCAGCGCGAAGCCCAGCCGCGCCGCGTAGCGCGCGACCCGCCACAGCCGCGTCGGGTCGTCGCGGAAGCTCGCGTCGTGCAGCACGCGCAGCAGGCCGGCCTCGAGGTCGTCCAGCGCGTGCTCCGCCGCGCGCAGCTCCCCGCTCGCGAGGTCGAGCGCGATCGCGTTGACGGTCACGTCGCGGCGCGCCAGGTCCTCGGCGATCGAGGCCGGGCGCACGTCCGGCAGCGCGCCCGGATGCACGTAGGTCTCCGCGCGCGCCGCGGCGAGATCCCAGCGGCAGTCGCCGTCGCCCACGGTCGCGGTGCCGAAGCGCTCGTGCACGGCGGTCGCATCGCCGAGCGCGGCCGCCAGCGCGTCGACATCGCCCTCCACGACGACGTCGAGCTCGCGCGGAGCCCGTCCGAGCAGGAGGTCGCGCACCGCCCCGCCGACGAGGTACGTGCCATCCGCGCCGGCGGCCACAGCCTCGAGCAGCCGCCGCCCGCACGGAAGATCGCGCACGCGTGCCAGGAGATCCGGATCGGCCATCCCCACAGTCTCGCCCCTCGGGCTCAGCGGCGGCCCGCGCCGCTTCGATCTCTACCATGGATCGCGTGATCCCTTCGCCCCGCCGCGTGCGAGCGCTGGCGCGGCTCGCGCTCGGGGCCATGGTGTTCGTGCTCGTTGCCGCGCCGCTCGTGCTGGGCCGCGAGGGCGACGTCTCAAACTCAGACGTCGGGTTCGTGGCGACGACGGAGAGCACGCCAACCACGGCCGCTGCGCGCGCCGACGCACGCGCGCACCCAGCCGACGACCGCTTCGAATGGCCCGTCTACGGCTTCTCGAAAGCGCGCACGCACCACCTCCCGCTCGAGGTCACGCCGCGCCCGCCCTACAAGCAGGAGTGGGCGTACCGCGGCAAGGTCCTGCTCGAGTTCGCGCCGGTTCTCTGCAAGCGCAAGATCTTCATCCTCAAGAACAATGCCGCCCTGTACGCGCTCTCGCGGCGCACCGGCAGGGCTCGCTGGAAGCGCAAGCTCGGCCACCTCGCCGCGGCCTCCCCCGCCTGCAGCCACGGCGTCGTGTACGCGGTGATCCTCGAGCGCACGCGCGGCGCGGACGGCGGGCGCGTCGTCGCGCTGACGACGAAGAACGGCAGGACGCTGTGGTCGCGCAAGCTCCCCAGCCGCGCGGAGTCCTCCCCCTCCTCGATCGCGGGCGGCTCTTCTTCGGCACCGAGGACGGCACGGTCTTCTCGCTGAGGACGTCCGATGGCAGCGTCCGCTGGACCTACAAGGCCGCGGGCGCCGTCAAGGGCGCAATCGCGCTCGACAACGGCAAGCTCTACTTCGGCGACTACGGCGGCCGGGTCCACGCGATCCGCCGCTCGGACGGCAAGAAGGTGTGGACCGTCGACGCGGCCAAGGGCGGCCTGCTCGGCGTCGGCGAGGGAAACTTCTACTCGTCGGCCGCCGTCGCCTACGGGCGCGTCTACATCGGCAGCACGAACGGCGACATCTACTCGCTCGCAGCGTCCAACGGCAAGCTCGCGTGGCGCAAGGGCACCGGCAACTTCGTCTACGCGTCGCCGGCGATCGGCGCGGCCGGCGGCGGCCCGCCGACCCTCTACGTCGGCTCCTACGACGGCCACTTCTACGCGCTGGATGCCCGCAGCGGCAAGCCGCGCTGGGTCCGCGCGCTCGGCAAGAAGATCTCCGGCGCCGCGACGATCGTCGGCGACCTCGTCTTCGTCTCCGACCTCGACCTGCACACGACCTGGGCGCTCGGCGCGAACACGGGCGCCACCGTCTGGAAGACCCGGCGCGGCGGCTTCAACCCGGTCATCAGCGACGGCCGCCGGATCTACTTCGCGGGCTTCTCGTCGCTGTTCGCGCTCGACCACGAGGGCCGGCCGTTCGACCAGCGCCCCGGCCGCTCGGACACGACCGCGACGGCCAGGCCCTCGTCGAAGCCCAAGACGAGCGCGCAGCGCGGCGCCGCGCGCAGCGCCCGCCGCCGCGCCGCCTCCGCCCGCACGGCGCGTGCGCGCGCGACCCGCGTCAAGAACCGCGCCCGCGCCCGTAAGGCGCGCGCAGCAAGCCGGGCTCGCGCCCGCCGCATCCGCCAGGACAAGCTGCGCAACGCGCCGCACGGCCACCGCCACACGCCGCGAGCCCGGGCGCGAGGTACCGCGCCACGCTGCCACCGCCACAAGCACGTCTACAAGGTGCGGGGCAAGACCATCGTGCTGTTCCACAACCACTGCCACACGCACGTCCGCCGGCGCTGAGCGGCCTCCCAGCCGCCCGTCCTGACAGGCTTACGGCCGTGAGCGACCTCTTCCCGATGCCCGCGCGCGCCGCCAAGCCGCGCACCGCGGGCCTCACCCACGTGCTCGACGAGGGCCTCGGCCCGCTCGAGGTGCAGAGCCTGCTGGACGTCGGGGCGCCGCACGTCGACCTCGTCCGCCTCGGCTGGGGCTCGGCGCTCGTGACCGGCTGCCTCGAGCGCAAGCTCGAGCTCTACCGCGACGCCGGGATCCCGGTGATGCTCGGCGGGACGCTGACCGAGCTCGCATGGGCGCACGGCCGCATCGACGAGCTCGCCGCGTGGATCGAGGATCTCGGCATCGACCGCATCGAGGTCTCGAGCGGCACGATCGCGATCCCCGCCGACGAGAAGGCGCGGCTGATCGCGACGCTCGCGGAGCGCATGACGGTCTACGCCGAGATCGGCGAGAAGGACCCCGACGCGATCATGGCGCCCTACGAGTGGGTGAGCCTCATCCGCCAGGCCTTCGACGCCGGGGCCGAGCTCGTCGTCTGCGAGGGTCGCGCGAGCGGCACGGCCGGCCTGTACCGCGGCACGTCGGAGCTGCGCACCGGCCTGGTCGAGGAGATCGCGCACGAGGTCGGCCTGGACCGGCTCGTCTTCGAGGCGCCGCTGCACCACCAGCAGACCTGGCTCATCAACCGCTTCGGCCCCGAGATCAACCTCGGCAACATCCCGACGACGGCGGTCGTCGCGCTCGAGAGCCTGCGGCTCGGGCTGCGGTCGGAGACCGTCGCCAAGCTGCAGGAGCTCTGATGCCCCCGGCGGTCCTGCTCACCGGCGTCGGCAAGCGCCACGACATCGTCTCCGCGTTCACCCGCCACACGTTCACGATCGCTGCCGACCCGAACCCCCTCGCGCCCGCGCAGTACGCGGCCAGCATGCGCGTCGCCCCGCCGCGCATCGACGATCCGGCCTACGTCCCGTTCCTCCAAGAGCTCGTCGCCGAGCACGACGTCGGCGCGGTCGTGCCGCTCACGGACCTCGACATCCACGTGCTCGCCGCCGCCGACCTGCCCGCGTTCACGCCCGCGCCGGACGTCTGCGAGGCGATGTACGACAAGTACCGCTGCCACGAGGTGCTGACGTCGCACGGCCTCCCGTCGCCACCGACCGTCCTCCCGGGCACGGAGCCGGACTCCTACCCGGTCATGGTCAAGCCGCGCAAGGGCTCGGGCGCGCGCTCGATCCACCCCGCCGCGGACCGCGCCGAGATGGAGTTCTTCGTCGGCTACGTCAAGGAGCCCGTGATGGTCCAGCGGCTCATGGGCGGCCACGAGTTCTCGATCGACGTCCTCTGCGACCTCGACGGCGTCTGCCTCAACGCGATCCCGCGGACGATGCTCGAGTCGCGCGGCGGCGAGTCGATCAAGGGCCAGGTCATCGACGACCCCGAGCTCGTCGAGCTGGCCAGCAAGGTCGCCGAGACGCTGCGCTTCCGCGGGCCGGGGACCGTGCAGGTCTTCCGCGACCCGGAGATCGGCATCGCGATCACCGACGTCAACCCCCGCTTCGGCGGCGCGTTCGCCGCGCCGATGTACGCCGCGCTGCCGGGCCGCACCTACCCCGAGCTCATCGTCCGCATGGCCGCGGGCGAGCACATCGAGCCGCACGTCGGCGAGTACCGCGCGGGCAACTACTTCAGCCGCTACTACGAGCAGCTCGAGCTCGACTCCGAGCTCCAGCCGACGGGCCGCCCGATGCTCGGCTAGGGCCCGAGTCAGACGACGGCGTCGGGCGCCCGCAGCCGGGCGAGGTCAGCTACGACCGGGCTGAGGTAGTCCACGGACATCGTCGTGGCCGCCGCCAGGTCCGTCTTGCCGAGCAGCACGAGCGCGGCGCGCAGCGAGCCGTTGTGCGCCACCACGAGCACCGGCCCGTCGCTCGCCGCCAGGTCCGAGAGCGCCCCGTGGACGCGCGCGAGCAGCGCGTGCAGCGGCTCGCTGCCGGGGGCGTCCGCGTCCAGCCGGATCGCGCCACCCGCCGTGAACGCCCCGGGATGCGCCGCGCGCAGCTCGCGCTTGTCGCGCCCCTCCCATTCCCCGAAGCAGCGCTCGCGCAGCCGCTCGTCGAGGCGCAGCTCGGCACCGGGCGCGATCGCGCGCGCCGTCTCCAGCGCGCGGCGTGCGTCGGACGACACGGCGTGCGCGAACGTCTCCCCGCCCGCGAGACCCTCCGCGGCCGTCAGCCCGTACGACGTCGGCGCGACGTCGCGCTGGCCCATGACGACGCCGTCGAGGTTGTCGCGGGTTGGCGCGTGGCGCACCAGCCAGACGGACGGCGCCAAGGCGTCAGGGCCGCACGGCGATGCCCGCCGCGGCGAGGTGAGCCTTCGCCTCGCGCACGCGAAACGTGCCGTAGTGGAAGATCGACGCGGCCAGCGCCGCGTCCGCGCCCGCGTGCAGCGCCTGCGCGAGGTGCTCGAGCGTCCCCGCGCCGCCGGAGGCGATGACCGGGACGCCGACCGCCTCGCTGACAGCGGTCGTCAACGGCAGGTCGTAGCCGTCGGTGGTGCCGTCGGAGTCCATGCTCGTCAGGAGGATCTCGCCGGCGCCGCGCTCGACGCCCTCGCGCACCCATTCGACGACGTCGCGGCCCGTCGCGGTGCGCCCGCCCGCGACGAACACCTCCCAGCCGTCGCCGTCTCGCCGCCGCTTGCAGTCGATCGCCAGCACGACGCACTGCGCCCCGAAGACGTCGGCCAGCTCGCCGACGAGCTCGGGCCGCGCGACGGCCGCGGAGTTGATCGAGACCTTGTCGGCGCCGGCGTCGAGCACGCCCTGGGCGTCGGACGCCGAGCGGATGCCGCCCCCGATCGTGAACGGGATGAAGCACTCGTCCGCGACGCGGCGTGCGAGCTCGACGACCGTGTCGCGCTTGTCGCTCGTCGCCGTGATGTCGAGGAAGACGAGCTCGTCGGCGCCCTCCGCGTCGTAGCGCGCCGCGAGCTCGACGGGATCGCCGGCGTCGCGGATGTCGACGAAGTTCGTGCCCTTGACGACGCGGCCCGCGTCGACGTCGAGGCACGGGATGACGCGCTTGAGGTGCACTCAGCGGCCCTCGAGCGCCGCTTGACCCTCGGCGACCGTGAACTTGCGCTCGTAGAGCGCCTTCCCGGCGATGACGCCGCTGAGGTTCACCTGACGCAGGCCCGCCAGCGCCACGAGGTCCTCGCGCTTGCCGATCCCGCCCGAGTAGATGAAGCGCCCGCGCACGACCTCGGCGATGTGGCGCACCTCGTCGAGGTCGGGCCCGCCGAGCAGCCCGTCCTTGTCGACGTTCGTGAAGACGAACGTGCGCACGCCGCGATCCTGCATGGTCTTGATGACGGCGGCAGCGGGGAGCGTCGTCGTCTCGGTCCAGCCGGCGGTCGAGACGAAGCCGCCGCGCGTGTCGATGCTGACGACCGTCCGCTCGCCGAGCTCCGCGACGACCTCGTCGAGGAAGTCGACGTCGGTGAACGCCGCGGTCCCGAGGATCACGCGCGCCGCGCCCGCGCCGACGGCGTCGCGCACCGCTTCGATCGTTCGCAGGCCGCCGCCGACCTGCACCGGCACGCCGAGCTCGCCGGCGATCCGCTCGATGTGGTGCAGGTTCTGCGGCGAGCCCGTGCGCGCGCCGTCGAGGTCGACGACGTGCAGGTAGCGCGCGCCTGCGGCGACCCACGCCTTCGCGGCCTCGAACGGGCTGTCGTCGTAGACGGTCTCGGCATCGAAGTCGCCCTGCACGAGCCGCACCGCGCGCCCGCCGGCGATGTCGATCGCGGGATAGAGGATCACGACCTCGTCCCTCTTCCCTCCGCGGCCCGCCCGCGCGCGCGGATCACGACGCGGCGTGCACTGTCGCGCAGATCTCGACGAAGTTGCGCAGCAGCGCGAGGCCCTCGGTCGAGGACTTCTCGGGATGGCATTGGGCGCCGAAGACGTTGCCGTGCTGGACGAAGGACACGAACGGCGAGCCGTACTCCCCCATGCCGAGCACGATCGCGTCGTCGGCAGGCTCCACGACGAACGAGTGCACGTGGTAGAAGGCCGCCGGGTCCGGCAGGCCCTCGACGAGCGCCGACGGCTTCTGCCACGAGACGGAGTTCCAGCCGATGTGCGGCGACTTCAGCCCGCGCGTGTCGAGCGGCACGACTCGGCCCGGCAGCAGGCCGAGCCCATCCGACCCCTCGTGCTCGGTCGAGGCGTCGAAGAGCAGCTGCATCCCGAGGCACAGCCCGATCACGGGCACGCCGGCGCCCGCGCGCTCGCGCACGATCTCGTCGAGGCCGAGCGCGCGCAGCCGCCGCATCGCCTCGGGGAACGCGCCGACGCCCGGCACGACGAGCCCGTCGGCGGCGCGCAGCTCGTCGTGGTCGGCGGTCTGCACGATCGCCGAGCCGACATGCTCGAACGCCTTGGCGACCGAGCGGCGGTTGCCCATGCCGTAGTCGACCATCGCGATGCTCATGCGGTCAGCGTGCCCTTCGTCGACGGCACGCCGGTCTCCGTCGGGTCGATCGCGATCGCCGCACGCAGCGCGCGCGCGAACGCCTTGAACGACACCTCGATGATGTGGTGGGCGTTCGTCCCGGCCTGGACGTCGATGTGCAGCGTCAGCCGCGCGTTGTTGGCGACCGCGCGGAAGAACTCCTCGAGCAGCTCGTGCTCGAAGCCGCCGGTCTCCCCCGCGACCAGGCCCGGCGCGTCGACGACGCAGTACGGGCGGCCGGAGATGTCGATCGCGCACAGCGCGCGCGCCTCGTCCATCGGCACGACCGCGTGGCCGTAGCGGTAGATCCCGGCGCGGTCGCCGAGCGCCGTGTCGAGCGCCTGCCCGAAGACGATCCCGACGTCCTCCACGGTGTGGTGCGCGCCGGTGTGCAGGTCGCCGGTCGCGGCGACGTCGAGGTCCAGCCGCGCGTGGCGCGCGAGCAGGTCGAGCATGTGGTCGAGGAAGCCCACGCCCGTGCGCCGCGCGCCCAGGCCCTCGCCATCCAGCCCGAGCGACAGGCGGATGCGGGTCTCCTTCGTCTCGCGGTCGTGCTCTGCGAAGCGGCTCATGACGGCGGATTGTCCTCTACCCGCGCCTCCATCGACTCGGCATGCACGAGAAATCCCTCCGCGCGGGCGATCGGCGCCCCGGCGGCGGCCAGCTCGATCGCGGCCTCGGGTCCGATGTGCACCTCGCTGAAGCGGCGGCGAAAGTGGCGCGGGGACAGGCCGGATGCGAAGCGTGCCGAGCCGCCCGTGGGCAGGCTGTGGTTCGAACCGGCGACGTAGTCGCCGAACGCGGTGGCGCCGCCCGCGCCGACGAAGACGCAGCCAGCGGAGCGCACGCGGCGCGCGAGCCGCTCCGCTTGCGGCCCGACCAGCTCGAGGTGCTCGGGCGCGAACGCCTCCGCGAACTGCAGGCAGGCGCGCATCGAGCCGGCGTGCGCGAGCACGAACGCCGCGGGCTCGCTGGCGGGCCGGTCCGCGGCGAGCGCGCTCAGCTCGTCAGCCAGCGCGTCGAGCCACGCGGAGGAGTCGCTCACCGCGACGACCGGCGCGCCCGGGCCGTGCTCGCCCTGCGCGAGCAGGTCGAGCGCGACGAGCCGCGGGTCGGCGCTGTCGTCGGCGAGCACGAGCACGTCGCTCGG
Organism: uncultured Actinomycetes bacterium; assembly: GCA_963766525.1. Lineage (GTDB taxonomy): Bacteria > Actinomycetota > Thermoleophilia > Solirubrobacterales > Solirubrobacteraceae > CADCVQ01. The sequence continues at coordinate 235,531 of CAVYAX010000042.1, read as the reverse complement.
GCCGTAGAACCCGTCGATCCCGACGCTGTCTGAGACCTGGCGCTTGGCCTCCTGCACGATGAGGCTGCCCGGCCCCGCGATGACGTCCACGCGCGCGATCGACTCCGTCCCGAACGCGAGCGCCGCGATCCCGTGCGCGCCGCCCATCGCATAGACCTCGTGCACGCCGCATAGCGCGCAGGTGCCGAGGATCACCGGGTCGATCGGCGGCGGCGTCAGCACGACGACCTCCTCGACGCCGGCCGCGCGCGCCGTCACGACGCCCATGACGAGGCTCGACGGGTACGGCGCCCGGCCGCCCGGGACGTAGATCGCCGCGCGCGCCACCGGCACCTCGCGCAGCATCACGCGGTGGCCCTGCGGCAGCGCGACCTCGACGTCGTCGCCGACGCCGGCGTCCGCCACGAGCGCGACGTTCGCGATCGCGACCTCCAGGCCCGCGCGCACGTCGTCAGCGAGCAGCCCCGCGTCGAGCTCCTCCGGCGCGACCCGCAGCGAGGGCGGCTCCACGCCGCCCGTGTCGAAGCGCGCGACGAGCTCGCGCAGGGCGCGGTCGCCGCCGTCGCGGACCGCGGCGACGATCTCTCCGACGGCGGCGCTCACCGACTGCGGCGCGGCCGCCAGCGCCCGCACCTTCGCCGCCGTCGCTACCGGATCGGGGCCGACCTCGACGCGCTCAAAGCGCACGCAGCTTCTCCAGCATCGAGTCGATCGCGGCGGCCTTGAGCTTGTGCGACACCGGGTTGGCGATCAGCCGCGCCGTCGAGACGTAGATCGTCTCGCGGATGACGAGGTTGTTCTCGCGCAGCGTCGTGCCCGTGGCGGTGAGGTCGACGATCGCCTCGACGAGGCCCGTCAGCGGCGCGAGCTCGACGGAGCCCTTGACCTCGACGATCTCCGCCTGGCGGCCGGTCTCCTCGAAGTAGGCGATCGCGGTCTTGTAGTACTTCGTCGCGACGCGCATGACGCCGAGCCGGCGCAGCGCCTCGACGGACGGGTCGGGGCCGTCGACCGTCGCGAGGACCATCTCGCAGCGCCCGTAGCCGAGGTCCAGCAGCTCGTAGACCTCGCGCTCGGGCTGCTCCTTGAGCACGTCCTTGCCGGTGATCCCCACGTCGGCGGCGCCGGCCTCGACGTAGGTCGGCACGTCGGACGGGCGCATCGTCACGACGCCTATGTCAGCGAAGAGGAGCTTGCGGTCGTTGGAGCGCACCTCGCTCGTGTCGAGGCCGATCGCGTCGAGGCGGTCGAGCGTCTCCTTCATGAGCGCGCCGCGCGGGACGGCGATCGTCAACCCGAGACCGGTCACGTGACCGCCTCCTCGCCGGCGAGCGCGATGTGCAGGCGGTCGATCCCGAGCGCGAAGCCGACCGCGGGCAGCGGGCGGCCGAAGCGCCCGAGCAGGTCGTCGTAGCGCCCGCCGCCGCCCAGCGGCGCGCCGAGCGCCGGGTCGTAGACCTCGAAGACCGCGCCCGTGTAGTAGCCGAGGTCGCGCGTGAGGCCGAGGTCGAAGATCACGCGCTCGGCGACCTCGCGGGGCAGCAGCTCGTAGACCTTGCGCATGCCCGCGACCGCGACGGCGACGGGGCCATCGGCTGCCTCGAGCAGCTCCGGCCCGCCGCGCAGCTGCGGGACGCGCAGCAGCAGCTCCTTGTCGGCGTCTTCGAGGCCGAGCGGCGCGAGCTCGGCTTCGAGCAGGACGAAGTCGCGGCGCACGAGCGCGGCGACGAGCCGGTCGCCCACCTCTTGGGAGACGCGAAAGGAGCGCAGGAGCTGGCGATACAGCGACGCGTCGCCGAGGCCGATCTTGTAGCCGCGCAGGCCCGTCGCTGTGAGGGCGTGGCACATGACCGTCAGGGCCTCGGCGGTCCCGCCCGGCGCCGGCGCTCCGACGAGCTCGATCCCCGCCTGGAGGAACTCGCGCATCTGGCCGCGGTGCGGGCGCACGCCGCGGTAGGCGTGGGCGAAGTAGCAGAAGCGCAGCGGCGGCTCGGCGGTCGGGTAGCGGCTTGCGACCACGCGCGCGATCGGGATCGTCATGTCCGTGCGCAGGGCGAGGACCTCGCCGTGGTCGTCGAACACGCGGTAGGCCGGGGGCGCGCCGCCGCCGCGCGCGAGGACGTCCTCGTACTCGAGCGTCGGCGTCCAGACCTCGCCATAGCCGTCGAGCTCGAAGATCCCGCGAATGGCCTCGGTGATGTCGCGCAGCTCGCGCATCTCGTCGGGGAGCACGTCGCGGGTGCCCGACGGGATCGGGTGGATCGTGGTGCGGGTGTCGACGGGCGGTGTCACGGGTTCCTTTTCAATCTATTCGGGCGCGCGCAGCGGTGACCGGCAGGCGGCGGCGCGGCGCGAGAGCGGGCGGCGGGCGGCGGGGTTTCGGCCGAGCGGAAAGGGTCCGCGCGACCTACGCGTGGACGGGCTCGGTCGCGACGCGCTGGATGCGGGCGCCGAGCTCGCGCAGGCGCTCGTCGATGCGCTCGTAGCCGCGATCGATCTGGCGGATGTTGCCGATCTCCGAGCGGCCGTCCGCGCACAGCGCGCCGATGAGCATCGCCATGCCGGCGCGGATGTCCGGCGACTCGAGGCGCTCGCCGCGCAGCCGCGACGGCCCCGACACGAGCGCCCGGTGCGGGTCGCAGAGCGTGATGTCCGCGCCCATCAGCACGAGCTTGTCGGTGAAGATCATGCGGTTCTCGAACATCCACTCGTGGATGAGCGCGGTGCCGTCGCACTGCGTCGCGAGCGCGACGGCGATCGACGTGAGGTCGGCCGGGAACGCGGGCCACGGGCCGTCCTGCACGGTGATCTTGTGCTCGCCGACGTCGCGCGCCATCGCGAGGTCCTGCCCGCCCGGGACGAGCACGTCGTTGCCGTCGAGCTTGGAGTGCAGGCCGAGGCGCTCGAAGACCAGGCGGATCATGCGCAGGTCTGCCGGGATCGTGTTGCGGATGCGCAGCTCGCCGCCGGTGGCGCCCGCGAGCGCCATGAACGACCCGATCTCGATGTGGTCGGGCCCGATCGTGTGGTCGCAGCCGTGCAGGCCGGCGTCGCCGTTGACCGTCAGCACGTTGGAGCCGATGCCCTCGATCCCGGCGCCCATGTTCACGAGCATCCGCGCGAGATCCTGGACGTGCGGCTCGCACGCGGCGTTGCCGATGACGGTCAGGCCCGGCGTGCGGGCGGCGGCCAGCAGGGCGTTCTCGGTCGCCATCACGGACGGCTCGTCCATGAAGACGTCGCCGGCGCGCAGGCCGCCGCGCGGCGCGACGAGCTGGATGTCGCGCCTGTGCTCGACGGTCGCGCCGAGCGCCTTGAACGCGTCGAGGTGCGGATCGAGGCGCCGGCGGCCGATGACGTCGCCGCCGGGCGGCGGCATCAGCACGCGGCCGAAGCGCGCGAGCAGCGGGCCGGCGAGCAGGAAGGAGGCGCGGATGCGCTCGGACAGCGCGCGGTCGAGGACGGTGTCGGGGTGCAGGTCGGCGGCGCACAGCGCGACCTCGTGGTCGGAGAGCCACTCGACGCGCACGCCGAGGGCCTCGAGCAGCGAGATCATCGCCTGGGCGTCGCCGATCTTCGGGACGTTGCGGACAACGACCTCGTCCTCGGTCAGGACCGAGGCGGCAAGGATGGGCAGGGCACCGTTCTTGTTGCCGGCGGGCACGATCGTGCCGGACAGAGCGATGCCACCGTCGATGACGAACTTCTCCATGAGCGGGTGCCGTCCGGCGACGGGAGCAGGGCCGGAGGGCTGGGCTAGGGTAACAGCCATGCCTGTCAGGATTTCGCGCGACGAGGCCTGGTCCCTGCTCATGGAATGGGTCTCCTCACCTTCGTTACGCCGCCACTGCCTCGCGGTCTCCGCCGCGATGCAGGCCTACGCGGAGCGCAGTACCCCGTCCGGCGCCCCGTCGGACCAGGATGTGGAGCTTTGGGCGGTGACGGGCCTGCTGCACGACGCCGACTACGAGCGCTTCCCCGACATGGACGATGCCGAGCGGGGTCATCCGCGGACGATCATGGCCGAGCTCGAGCGCCGCGACGCGCCGCCCGAGATGGTCCGCGCGATCGCGTCGCACGCGGACTACCTCGGCGTCGAGCCGGAGTCTGCGATGGAGCGCACGCTGGTCGCGGTCGACGAGCTCTGCGGCTTTCTCGTCGCCTGCGCGCAGGTGCGCCCCGAGGGCATCCACGGCCTGACGCCGAAGTCCGTCAAGAAGAAGCTCAAGCAGCCGTCCTTCGCGGCGGCGGTCAGCCGCGACGACGTCCGTGGCGGCGCCGACCGCATCGAGGTCGACTTCGACGAGCACGTCGCGTTCGTCATCGCCGCGCTCGAGGCGCAGGCCGGCGAGCTCGACCTGCACGGCAGCTTCGCTGCGTAGTCGTAGTCAGCCCTCGACGGAGAAGCGCAGCTTGATCGCCAGCGGGTCGTAGAGCAGTCCCGGGCCGCCGGCATGGACCTCGAGCACGTGCGCCCCGGGGAGCTGGCGCGGCAGGCGCTGGGCGCCGCGGCGGCACGTGAAGGCGGGCTGGTCGTCGATCCGGCAGGCGAAGCGCGTCGCCTGCTTGTCGTCCGCCGAGAGGTTCACGAACGGCCGCAGGAGCGTCGTGCTGCGGGGCGGCGGGCGGGTGACCTTGCCATGCGGCGCGGTCATGCGGCGCGCGAACACCGCGGCCTTGCCCGTCGTGTCGCCGGTCAGCCGCCGCGCGGTGGACGTGAACGCCGCGACCCTCCCGTTCGCCGACAGCGCCGGTCGCTGCAGGAGCTGCTTGACCTGCTCGGCGCCGGGGCGCGCGCCGTCCGAGCGGACGTTGACGACGCTCGTCAGCTCGAGCCCGAGGTCGCGCACGAAGACGTTCTCGCGCGGCCCGCCGCCGATCGACAGGTTCGTCGCGAAGGACTCGAACGCGACGTGCCCGCCGCCGGCGGCGATCGCCGGCGCGAAGCTGTCGTTGTTGCCCTGAAAGCCGGCGTTGTTCTCGCTGACGAGCGTCGTGGTGTCGCGCAGGCGGTCGCGCAGGAAGACGTCCGTGCGCCCGTTCGCGTCGCCGCGGACGAGGTTGGACGCGTCGGAGTCGAAGACGACGTAGCGCCCGTCGGCGCTGATCGACGAGACCTGTGCGAACGGCGCGGCGACGGCCTTGTCCTGCTGCGCGCCGCTCGTCGAGACGCTGACGCGCTCGGTCGCGGTGCGGACGAGCGAGCGCACGAAGACGTCCGCGAGGCCGTTCGTGTCGTTGGCGACGAGGTTCGTGGCGGTGGAGTCGAAGCTGACCGCCCCGCCGTTCGCGCTCATCGCGGGCCCGCTCGCGACCCCGTTCGCCGCGGCGCCGCCGGGCGCGTCGCTGACGCGCGTGGTCCGCTTCGTGACGAGGTCGCGCACGTAGACCTGCGTGCCTTGCCCGCCGGGGTCGGCGACGAGGTTCGTCGCGGCCGACGTGAACGCGATGAAGCGCCCGTCGCCGGAGATCGACGGCTGGCCCGACGGGCCGTTGGCGGGCCGGCCGTCCGGGGTGATGCTCACGAGGATCACGGCGCCCGGCCCCTCGCGCACGAAGACGTCGTCGGCGCCGTTGCCATCTCCGAAGACGAGGTTCGACGCGCTCGACGCGAACGCGACGAGCCTTCCGTCGGCCGACAGCGCGGGGGCGCTCGACGGCCCGTTCGCGGCCGCGCCTTCGGCCGGGACCGTGATCCGGCGCACGTCACGCGTGCCGACCGCCGAGGTGTAGATGTCGCGGACGGCGCCGTTGGGGTCGGCCGGGCCGAGGTTCGAGGCGGCGCTGGCGAACGCCACGACCCGCCCGTTGGCGGAGACCGCGGGCTCGCCGCTCGCTGCGTTGGCGATGCCCTGCTCCGGGAGCGACACCGGCAGCGTGCGCTCGGCGATCACGACGGCGTCCGCGACGCGAGCCGGCGCGAGGCCGCCGAGGGAGATGAGCAGCGCCGCGCACAGCGATCGCGCGCCGCCCGCGCCGCGTGCGCCGCGTGCGCCGCAGCCGCTCAACCGGCGTCGCGATATCGTGAGGCGACCCGCATGCAGGTCCCGACCGTACTACAGCGCGACGCTCCTTCAGGCCGGATCTCCGGCTCCGCGCAGCCGCGCTGAGCGTGCCCGTGGACGGGCTCTCGGGGCGGTCGCAGCCCGCCGCCGCACCGGTCGCGCTCGTCGCGGCGGTGCATCCGCAGATCAGCGGCGCGGCGCAGTTTCACACCTCGCTGCTCACCGCCCTGCGCCGGCGCGGGCCGGTCGAGGCGATCAGCTGGAAGCGCCTGTACCCGCCCGTCGTCCACCGCCGCGAGGCGCGCGACAGCTCCCCGCTCGCGCGTCCCGGCGAGCCGGCGGCGGAGCTGCTGGACTGGGTCGACCCGCGGACGTGGCGCCGCGCCGTGCGCGCCATCGCCGACGCCGGGGCCACCGCGATGATCGTGCCGTGGCTGCATCCGGTGATGACGCCGCCCTACCGCTACCTGCTCTCCCGGCCGCCGGCGAGCGTCCGGCGCGTGGTCATCTGCCACAACGTGCTGCCGCACGACCCGGTCCGGGGCGGCGCCGCGATGACGCGCGCGATCCTCTCGCGCGCCGACGCGCTCGTCACCCACGCGCCGCACATGCGCGCGGAGATCGCCGCGCTGGGGCTCGGGGCGACGCCGCTCGTGGAGGCGTTTCTGCCGCGGTTCGCCGCCGACGAGTTCGCCCCGGCGCCGCCCGCGGAGGCGGTCGCCGCCGAGCGCGCGCGGTTGGGATCGCCGGATCTGCTGCTGCTGCTCTTCGGCGCCGTGCGCCCGTACAAGGGCCCCGACCTGGCGGTCGAGGCGCTCGCGCAGGTCGACCCGTCGCTGGACGTGAAGCTCGTCATCGCGGGCGTCTGCTGGGACGGCGGGGCGTCGCTGCGCGCGCAGATCGGGCGCCTGGGCCTCGAGCACGCGGTCGAGATCCGCGACAGGTTCGTCCCCCACGACGAAGCCGCGCTGCTGTTCTGCGCCGCCGATGCGTCGCTGCTGCCCTATCGCTCCGCGACGCAGTCCGCGGTCGTCCAGCAGAGCTTCGGCTACGGGACGCCGGTGATCGCGACACGCGTCGGCGGGCTGCCGGCGGCCGTGCGCCACGGAGAGGACGGCCTGCTCTGCGAGCCGGGCGATCCCGCGGCGATCGCCCGCGCGATCGAGGAGCTGGCGTCGCGCCGCGCCGCCCTGGCCGCTGGCGTCGTCGCGGGCGACGAGGCGTGCTCGTACGATCGCTACGTCGCGCTGATCCACGAGGCGCTCGGCCGCCTTCCCGCCGCGCGGCCCTAGGACCGACCCTCCGCCAGCCGCCGCAAGACGACACCTTCGCCCGCCTTACCGCAAGCTTCGCCGCCTCGCCGCCGCTGCGGGACCTCGCGCTGCCACCGCGGCCGCTATGAAGAACCCTTCTCCCGGATGGCTCGCAGGCGCGCGCGCACCCGCTCGGTCGCGTAGCCGCAGCTTTCCGCCATGCGGTAGAGGTGGATGCGGTCGCGGCGCAGCGCGTAGAGGCCGAGGTGCACCGGCACCGCGACGAGCCGCTTGGCCGCCAGCGCCAGCGTCGGCCGGTGGCGCGCCCGGCTGACGCCGTTCCACCACGAGCGCCGCCAGTAGTAGCCGCCGCGGCAGCGCTCGGCGCTGACGGTGTGCTCGACGACGGCGGTCGGGCGCAGCCACACCTCCCAGCCGGCGGCGGTCACGCGCTCGATCATCGCGGTGTCCTCGTAGGAGAGCAGCGAGGTGCCGACGCGGCCGAGCTTCGGGGAGAACCCGCCCGCTTGCTCGAGCGCCGTCCGCCGGAAGGCGATGTTCGCCCCGAACGGCCATTCCGCGCGCGACCGCGCCCGCCGCGCGCTGCCGCCGAAGCTCGTGATGCCCGCGAACGACAGCAGCGCGTCCGACAGCCACGCCGGCCGGTCGCTCTCGAAGCGCGGCCGGCACTCGCCGCCCGCGCAGCCCACCGCGGGGCGATCGAACGCCGCGAGGATCTCCCCGGCCCAGTCCGCGGCCGGGATCGCGTCGTCGTCGACGAACGCCACGACGTCGCCCTTCGTCTCGCCGACGCCGCGGTTGCGCGCGCTCGACAGGCCGGGCAGCGGCTCGTAGACGTAGCGCAGCAGCGGTATCCGCTCGCGGAACCCGGCGACGAGGCCCTCGGCGGGCGGGTCCGACGCGGAGTCCACGACGATCACCTCGACCGGCGTGCGCAGCGCCGCGAGCCCGTTCAGGCAGCGCTCGAGGTCCGCGGGGCGGTCGTGCGTGCAGACGACCACCGAGAGCGCCAGCTCGCTCATGCGCCGCGCGTCCTCACGCGGCGGCAGTCTACGCCGCGCTTGCGCGTCCTCACGCGGCGCCAGTCTACGCCGCGCTTGCGCGCCCGCAGCGGCTACTAGGGTCTCGCGCATGGCGGTCACGATCGGCATCCGGGACCCGCGGTCGCTTGGGATCGGCCGCTACGTCGACCGGCTGGCCGCCGCGATGCAGGCCCGCGGCGAGGACTACCTCGCCGCCGACGCGCCCCGCCGCGGCGCGCGGCTGCACTTCCACCTCGGCAACTCGTCGCGCAAGGTCGTGCGGCAGTCGGCGCTCGCGGGGCGGCCGTACGTCGTCACCGTCCACGACGTGATCCCGCGCACGGCGGCGCTCGTGCCGCTGTACCGCGCGGCGGTCTACCCGCTGTGCGTGCGGCGCGCCGCGCGCGTGATCGTGCACTCCGAGTTCGCCGCGGAGCTGCTGATCGCGTCGGCGCGCGTGTCGCCGGAAGCGGTCGAGGTCATCGCCTTCCCGGCGCCCGAGCCGCCGCGCGACGTGTCGCGCGAGGCGGCCAGGCGCGAGCTCGGCCTGCAGCCACAGGGACCGCCGCTGTTCGTCCTGCCGGGGGTCGTCAAGCGGGCCAAGCTCGTCGCGCCGGTGCTCGAGGCCGCCGCACCGCTGCTCAAGGCCGGGGAGGCGCGGCTGCTGCTCGTCGGCCCGGTGGCCGATCGCGGCGTCGCGGACGGCGCGCAAGCGATCGGCGCGTCGCTGATCGAGCGACCCGGCGACGCGGAGTACGACCTCGCGATCCTCGCCTCGGACTGCATCCTCAACCTCCGGGCGGGCAGCGTCGGGGAGTCAAACGGCCCGCTGCTCGACGCGATCGGCGCCCACCGCGCGGTGCTCGCGACCGACAACGGCTCGATCCGCGAGGTGGCCGGCGGCGCCGCCGCGTTCGTGCAGGCCACGACGGCCGCGGCGATCGCCGACGGCATGCGCGACCTGCTGGCCCCGGCCACGCGCGCCACGCTCGAGCGCGCCGCCGCGCAGCGCGCCGAGCAGCTCACTTGGAGCGCGTCGGCGGAGCGCCACGCGGCGCTGCTCGACGCCGTCTACGAGGGCGAGTAGCGGGCCGACCCCGGCCCTGCTCCGGGGCGCGGCCGCGCGGAGGGAGCCGAGGCTCACCCCGCGGCCCCCGGCGCAGCCGGCGGAGGCAGCCGACGCCGGCCCGCGGCTCCGCGGCGCCGCCGCGCGGAAGGCCGAAGGTCCCGGACCGACGCTCAGCCCGCCGGCGGCTCGCGGCCGGGCCGCGCGGACGGGGTCGACGGCTTCGTCGAGGACTCGGGATCGGCTGGGGCTTGCGTGCTCGGGTCCGCGGGCGCCGGCGGCGGCGCCACCGGGGGCGTGCCCTCGGGTCCCTCCGTACCGGGCTCCTGCGGCTCGGCGTCCGGGTCGGCAGCCGCCGGCGGCGGCGCGACCGGCGGCGGGTTCGGCGGCGCCTGCGGCGGCGGCGCGGGCGCGTCCCCCGGTCCGGGCTGGGCGCCCGCCGTGTCGGCCCCGCTCGGCGCCGGCTTGGGCTTCGGCGCGCGCTCGGTCGCCGGCAGCCTGCGCCCGCCCACGACGAGCCGGATCACGGTGAAGATCCCGTCGTCGAGCTGCGTCAGGCCGAGGAAGCGCACGGCCGCCCGAGCCGAGCCGCATTCGCCGTCGCAGCCGCTACGAGTGGACCGCCCACCCAGCCTTACGCTCACGGTGGGGTCGCCGACGTGCGCCCCGTACGCGGTAAGGCGCGGGCCTGAGCCGAGCCAGCCCTGGCTCAGCGTGACCATGCGTACGCCAAGCCTGCGCAGCTCGCGGCGGATTCGGACCGCACCGGCGGGAGGCTGGCCAGGAATGCTTGCGAGCAGCAACCGCACCTTGGCGACACTGCGTGGCCGGATGCCCGGGCCGCCCGCGGTAGCGGCGCGGTATCGCCTGGCATCAAGCTTGTACACCGTGAGTTGCCCGCTGTCGGAGACAACCCGTCCCGCCTGGCTCAGACGAGTGTTGTAGCGCTCCGCCGACGCGACGTCGCGGCCCTGGATGAGGCCGGTATATGGCCCGGCGTACAGCTTCTCGAGCGACGAGGGTCGAAAGGTCTGAAACTTCTCGACGACGACATAGCGCACCCCTTTGCGCCAGAGAGTCGTCAGTGCGTTCGTCGCCACTGGCCCCGTGCCTACGTAGAGATCGTGCATGACCCGGTAGCCGGCCTTGGCGACGTCGGGCTCGGACTCGGAGTCGGAATGGCCGAGCGAAACGGTCAGCACGCGGTTGCGGGTAACAAGCGGCAGGTAGTAGCTCGTCTGTGGATCGGAAGCGACGACGCCGGCATCCGACGGGACGGTGTTCGCGAGGTTCCACACCGGGGGGAGATCGGCACCGAAGTACGTCAGGCGCTTGGACGCGCCCGTCAGCGTCACGACCTTGAAGACCAAGACGAAGATGATCGTCACCCCCGTCATGGTCGCGGCGACCCGGGACTTGCGCTGGACGAGATAGAACGCGACGCCGATCGCAAATGGCACCTGACAGAGCAGGATGAACCGGTAGTAGAGCGGGACATGTAGGCCGAGCAACTCCCCGACGGCCCCCAAGACTCCGAACGTGTAGAACCCGGCGAGCCAGACCAGCAGGAGTGGCTCGCCTCTCCGGGCAAGGCGCAGCATGCCGACCAGTCCGATCAGCGCAGGTGCGAACAGCAGCAGCCAGCGGTAGCGCTGATCGTTCCAGTAGAACCCGAGCCGATTGGCCACGAGCAACGGCTGGTCGTCCGGGTATTGGACCATCGCGTACACGGCCCACGCGGTGAGCGCGATGGTCGCAAGCGCGGCCAGCACGGCGACGCGCACCTCCAGTCGCCCGCCGATCGAGTGACCGGCGAGCCAGGCGCCCGGACGCACCAAGCCGCGACGGATGAGCAGCCAGGCCCATGGGCCCACGATCACGCCTGCGAGCAGGCCCGGGACCGGCAGCCCGGAGTCCGCAAACGCGGAGAGCACGTCGAAGACAGGCCACGTCGCAGCGAGCAGAAAGCCAGCGACCAGGGCGAGCGGGATCGCGATCGCGTCGCGCCGGCTCCTGGCGGCGCAGACCGTGGCCAGCGCGGCGAGCGTGGCGCCGTTCAACGGATCCGTCGTGATGATCAGCGCGATGACGGGAACAGCCGCGATCGTCCACCCGACCGAGCCGCGGCGGAGCATGACCAGCGCGGCCAGCGTCAGTCCCGTCGCGAACATCGTCGGGTAGTAGCCCGCATAGAGGAAGCCGTTGACGCTCAGGTCCGATGCGAACGTGACGTGCGCCGGCCCGAACACCATCAGCACCACGGGGATCGACAGGTGGGCGACGGTCCTGCCCGCCACCTGCCGCGCAAACAGCCACAACATCCCAAGGACAAACAGCGTGATCGGAATCGCCACGATCCCGACGAACTGCCCGAGCTCGAACGGGTCGTCGTACCGGCCGTCCGGCGCGACCGCGCGCCACAGCAGGCCGAGCACCTGCAGATACGGCGAGGCGTGGATCGACTCCGTGTCCGCGGTGCCGAACGACGTGCTCACCGGCTCCATCGGATGCGCGCCCATGTCGCGGATCAGCGTGAGGAACGTCGGCGTGTCGCCGATGACCCGTAGGGCGTAGGAGTTCGTGGCCGCCCAGATCTGCAGCGCGACGACGCCCAGGACCGAGAGCAGGCTCGCGCGTCCGGCGTAGCGCTCGAGCGCCCGGGTCGCCGGGAGCTCCTCGGCGCCGCGCTCGAGCGGAGCGATCCGCGAGCTGGCGAGGGGGAACGCCATCTACGCGACGACGCGCGGCGACGCCCAGGGCGTCCGCGGGCGGCCGATCAGCGTCAGGCCGGGCAGCCGCCGCCGGATCGCGATCAGGAGCACCGCCATGCCGGCGAGCTCGCACGCGACCGTGGCGAGCGCCGCGCCGCCGGCCCCCATCCCCGGCACGACCGCCACGAGCACCGCGACGTTCACGACGAGCGTGACGACGGTCTGCAGCACCACCGGCCGGACGTGCCCCGTCGCAAGCAGGCACGTGCCGAGCACGCTGTTGACGACGATGAGCGGCAGCGCGGCGCAGAGGATCGCGAAGGACTCAGACGCCGCGTGGTAGCGGTCGCCGAAGACGATCCCGATGGCGATCGGGCCAAGCAGGACCATCGCGCCCGCGACCACGACGCTGCCCGCGACGAGCGTGCGAAACGACCGGCGCATGATCGCGAGCCGCCGAAGCTCGTCGGCCTCGGACGCCAGCCGCGGAAGCAGCGCGCCGACCACGGCTTGCGATCCCGACAGCAGCCCGAACGCCAGCGTGCTCGCGATCGCGAACTTCGCGGTCTCGGCATGCGAGGACAGCTGCGACAGCGCGATCGTCCCCGAGCGCCCGTAGGCCGCGGCGATCATCGTCAGCAGGCCCAGCGGCAGCGCCGCGCGAAACACGGCTCGCACCCGCACCTCGCGGTGAAACGTCGCCCGGCGCGTCACGGCCATCCACATCGGCCATTGCGCGAGCAGCGCGCTGATCGCGAGCGCGAGCAGCACGGCGTCCGCGCTGCGCCAGGCCACCGCGGCGACCGTCGCCGCCCCCGCGGTCAGCGTGGCGTAGAGCAGCTTGAAGGCCGTCTCGGGCAGGAAGTCCTGCGAGGCCCGCAGCACGCCCCCGAGCGACAGCGCCGCGGCGTTCGCGAGAACGAGCAGGGCCGTGCCGAGCCAGAGCCCGAGGTGGCCGGTCGCGAGGCCGATCGCGACCGCGCCGGCGACGCCGAGCACCGCGACCGGAGCGCGGCCGAGCATGGCCGCGACGAAGATGCCGCCGCGGCGCTCGGGCGCCGTCGACCCGTCGCGCGAGATGAGCATCTGCGCGCCGCCGTCGAGCAGCGGCACGAGGAGGTACGCGTAGGCCATCGCCGTCGCGAGCGCGGCGAGCTCGGGCACCGACAGCGCGTGGCTCGCCACCGCCAGGACCACGAGCGAGCTGGACTTCGCGGCGATGTCCCCCGCGAACGCCAGCGCCGCGTTCGTCGTCCAGGCGCGCGGCTGCGTGACGGCGCCGCGGCGGCTCATGTGCGCCCTCCCGCGGTGGTGCTGGCAGGCGGCTTCATCAGGCCGCCGAGATGCTAGCTTCCGCGGCGGCGCCGGTCCCGGCGAGCGCCACCGATGATCCCGCTGGACGCGTGCGATGGCGACCCTGCAACACGACCACGGCCTCGTGTTCGACGTCGGCCTCCACAAGGGCGAGGACACCGCGTTCTACCTGCGCAAGGGCTTTCGCGTCGTGGCGTTCGAGGCCGATCCGGAGCTCGTCGCGCACTGCGAGCGGCGGTTCGCCGAAGCGCTCGAAGACGGCCGGCTGCGGATCGTCCACGGCGCGATCGCGGAGCCCGGAGCGCCCACCGTCACGTTCTACCGCCACACCGGCGAGTCGGTCTGGGGCACGACGGACCCCGCCTGGGTCGCGCGCAACGCGCATCGCGGCACGCACGTCGCCGTCGAGGTCCCGGTTGTCGACTTCGCGGCGCAGCTCGCCGCGCGGGGCGTGCCGCACTACGCGAAGATCGACGTCGAAGGCGCCGACCGCATCTGCCTCGACGCGCTGACGCCCGCCGGCTCGCCGCGCTACCTCTCGATCGAGTCCGACAAGACCTCCGTGGCAGCCGTGGCCGAGGAGCTCGACCGGCTCGAGGCCCTCGGCTACACCCGCTTCTGCGCCGTCCAGCAGCAGGGCATGGAGCGCCGCACGATCACGACGCGCACGCGCGCGGGCGACCCGTTCGTCCACCGCTTCGAGCCGCACGCCTCCGGAGCGTTCGGCGAGGATCTCGAGTGGACGGACAGAGCGTCGGTCCAGGCGCGCTACGAACGGATCTTCACGGCCTACCGGCGCTACGGCGATGCGTCGCCCATGGGACGGTCGCGCGCCGGGCGCGTGCTGCGCCGGCAGCTCAACCGCTTCGGCGCGTTCCCCGGTTGGTATGACACGCATGCCGGGCGGTGATGTCGCGGCGCCTCAGCCCTGTGTGGGCGCCGGATCGCCCGTGAACGGGGCGTCGGGCTCGCCGACACGGGCCGGCCGGTCCTGCCGCGGGATCCCGTCGAGCTCGATGGCCCGCGCGGCGTCGAGCATCGAGAGCGCCGGCGTCTGCATGAGGTCGAGCCCTCCGTGCGCGCGGTCGCCGAGCCGGTCGCGCTTGATCATGTGCAGCGCGTCCTCGAGCAGGCGGCGGTTGAGGCTGATGCCGTCCGCCAGCAGCCCGCACACCACGAGGCCACCGGTCGTCATGAGCAGCCCCAGGTCGGCCAGCAGCAGCGGCAGGTGCAGCCCGCCGTCCTGGTAGCTCAGCAAGAACCAGCCGGTCACCGCCACGGCCGCGGTGCCTGTGACCGCCGCCATGCGCAGGAAGCCGCGCAGCGGGTTGTCGTGCAGCATGCTGCGCGCCGAGTGCGTGCACGCGCGGGCGATGTAGCGGGCGATCGAGTGGGTCATCCGCGAGACGCCGTGGCGGCGCTCCTGGACGTGGATCGGCACCTGCGCGACGGCGAGCCGCTTGCGCGCCGCCTGGATCATCGTCTCGAGCGTGTACGTATGGTCGTAGACGACGTGCAGGCGCAGCGCGGCCTCGCGCGAGTATGCGCGGTAGCCGGAGGTGAAGTCCGAGACGTCGAGCTGCAGCGCCCGGCTGAAGATCGAGGAGCCGACGCGGTTGCCGAAGCGGCGAAAGCGCGTGCCCTGGTCGGCGTCGCGCAGCGCGCGCACCCCGACGGCCATGTCCGCGGCGCCGATGAGGATCGGCTCGAGCAGCGCGGGGATGTCGGCGGGGTCGTGCTGGCCGTCGCCGTCGAGCTGGACGATGAAGTCCGCCCCGCGCTCGAGCGCGGCGCTGATGCCGGAGTTGAACGCGGCAGCGAGGCCCCGGTTGCGCACGTGGCGGACGACGGTCGCCGCGCCGGCGGCCAGCGCCCGCTCGGATGTCTCGTCGCGCGAGCCGTCGTCGACGACGATGACGTCGATGCTGCCGATGCCGCCGATGGATCGCGGGATGCCCGCGACGACGCTGCCGATGCTGCCCGCCTCGTCGAGCGCCGGGATGACGACCGCGAGCTGGACCGGCCGCGACGGCTGGGTCTGGGATCTGCTTCCGTGCACTTCGCCTCCTCCGGTCGGGGCCGCGCGGCGGCCCGGGTCCTGCGGGTCCGTCTCGCTACCCGCCGAGCAGAGAGCCGATCGCGTCGCCCGGGATGCCGAGGATGTCGAGCACCAGGTCCACGATGAACGTCAGGAGCGCGCCGAGCGGGCCGCCCGGTGTGCTCGTACCGCCATTGGCTGCCGCGACCGCGGCACCGGCCGAGCCGGCAACGATGGCGGCGACAACTGCGATTGCCGAGCCTCGTTTGACGTGCTTGGACATGTCCCCTCCCGTGGCGTAAGTGTGCGTTCGTCCGCTGCCCGAAGAGGGCCGGCAGAAGAGCCTGCCGTCCCAAGCTCGTAGACAACCGACACACCATCCCCTGGTGAGCCTGTCGATCCCCGAATCGAGCCCGCTTGAAAGGCAGGATAACGGGTCATCGTGCGGTTGTGTGCCATTTGCACGCTTTCCACCGCTCGTCGCGGTCTCGCTGGGACCGCCGTCAGGCCCCCAGGCCGCATGCGGACGTGCCCAGCGCGGCCCGCGCCGCCCGGCTCAGCGCCTGGCTCTTCATGACCGCGCGCGCTTGGTTGGCGCGGAAGCGCTCGAGGTCCTTCGCGGCGATCGCGTCGGCGGCGGTGCGAGCGACCTTGCCGAGATCCGCATAGGCGCGCACGACCGGCGCGAGGCGCTTGCGGTCCTCCTGCTTCGTGGGGAGTCGTGCGATGTCGCGCGAGAGCTGCGTCGTCAGCGCGCCGAGCTCGTCGAAGTCGGCCTGCAGGTGGGCGATGGCCGTCGCCCGGCTGACCGTGCCCTTGCTGAACCCCGCGAGCACGCGGCGCTGATCGGCGCGAATCGCCTTCAGGGCGGGCCCCGCGTTCGCGCACAGGAGGCTGACGCGGTCGTTGACGTTGGCGGCGGGCGCGTTGGCCTTGCCGCAGCCCGCGACCAGGCACGCGATCAGGCTGACGACGACGCTCCCCCGCGACACGCCGGCAAGGATAGGGACGCGCCTCAGCGGCGACGCCGGCTCGGCACTTCGACCGCGACGCCGTCGATGACCGTGCTCGCTGCGCGGTCGACGGTCCCGTCGGGCCGCACGAAGCCGTAGAACGGGACCGCTCGAAACGCGATCGCTCCGCGGGCGGTGAAGCCCGGCGCGTAGTAGCGCTGGCCCGCGTCGAGCACGACGAACCCGCGGGCGCCGGGGCGCAGGCGCCGCGACGCTCGGTCCGGCAGCAGCACGCCGTACGCGTCCGGGGTTGCCGACACGAGCGGGCCGGGCGGTAGCCGGGCGAGCTGCGGGGCGATGTCGTCGAACGGGTCGCGGCCGGGCGCCGGGGGCGAGTTCGCGAGCAGGGCGTCGAGCGCCACGAGCGCGACGATGGCGCCGAGGAGCAGCCTGCGGCGTGCCTCGGTCGCGGCCGCCAGCCCGAGCGCTACGACGATCGCCACGAGCGGAAGGACGTTGGCGACGTAGCGCTCGGAGCTCGGGTTCTTGTAGGCGTAGACGGCGGTCAGCAGGCCGGCCACGGCCAGGATCACGAGGAGCGGCCGCGTCCTGTGGGCCAGCCAGAGCGTCGCGCAGGAGATCGCGGCGGCGGCGAGCAGCGGCCATTCGGCGCTCGCGAGGCCGGCGATGGCCGACGCCCTGCCCGCGGCCGCGAGGGCGGCGAGCGCGATCGCGGCGACCGCGAAGCCGGCCAGCGCGCCGCGGCGGGTCGCGCCCGCGCGGCAAGCGAGGAGGAGGACGCCGGCGCCGACGACCCCGGCGGCGGGCGCGAGGACGAACTGCCACGACCAGCCGAGCGGCGGCCGGAGGACCGCGTAGACGATGGCGAGGGTCGCGGCGGCCGACGCCGCGGCGCGGATCGCCGTTAGTCGCGTTCCGGTCGGGGCGGTGCGGAGCGTCGGTGGGCGCGTGGCGGTTGACGCGGCGCCGAGCGGCGTGGGCCGCGTGGCGGTCGACGCGGCCCCGCGCGCCGTTGGCCGTGTTCCGGTCGAGTCGCCGCGCGGCGCGCTTCGCCGACTGCCGGTCGCCAGGGCCGCGAGGCCGCACGCAACGGCGACGACCACGAGCTCCGGGCGCGTGGCGACGGCGAGCGCGGTCACGATCCCGGCCGCGACGCCGTTGCCCCGCAGCGCCAGCCACGCGGCCATGAGCGCCAGCGCCGCGGCCATGCCGTCGGGGCCCGCGAAGCCCCACCAGTATCCGAGCGCCGGGCTGGCGAGCAGCGTCGCGCCGCAGGCGAGGGCGGCGATCGCCGAGCGCGTGAGCCGGAGCGCGAGCAGCGCAGCCGCCACGCTCGCCAGTCCCGCCGACACCGCGGCGACGACACCGCCGGCACTGCGCAGCGGGGCCCCGGCCTCGACGAACGCCGCGACCGTTGCCGCAAACCACGGCTTGGTCGCGGCGTCGAGCGAGGGCCTGAAGAGGTCCCCACCCGGGCCGAGGATCGTCGTCGGGCGGAGGTGCTCGGTGATGCCGCGGGCCATCAGGAGGTACTGGTAGCCGTCGGGATACAGGAGCCCGTGGTGGCGCTGCTCGAGGCGCAGCAAGATCGCTGCAGCGCCGAGGAGCACGCAGCCGAGCGCGAAGAGCAGCCGCGGGCTGGCTCCGCCCAGCGTGGACGAATCCGGCGCCGGCGCCTCGCCGCGCGCAGCCTCCCCTCCCTGTCTCCGCATAGCGCGCCCTCGCACGGGCGCCAGTCTGCCGCGTCCGCCGCGAACCTGTGTCGCGTCCTCGTGCGCGGAGCTGAACCGCTGAGCCGCGAGCCGCGGCGCGCAGAGCACGCGGGCGCGGAGGCGCAGCCGCGGTTCGACCCGGACGGGCCACGGGTCCGCGAATTGGGCGAACCGCCCCGCAGCTCGCAAGACCTGTTGCTTCCGTCCGCAGCCCCGGCTACAGTGCGAACAAGTGTTCGTTACCTCGATCTCCCCGCTAACTGCCGGTATCCGTCGCGCCACGGCCGCGCTTCGCGCCCTCGCGCTGCCCGAGCCCGCGCCACCGCGCGATCCCGCACGCATTGAGCACGCGGACGCTGACCGCGAGCTGCAGCACGCGGAGCAGCGCGTCGCCGCCGACCCCGCCGCGCAAGCCGCCGTGCTTCCAGGGTTCTCCCGGCCGGCTGGTCGCGAGAACATCCTCGCGGACCCGGGCGGAGCGGGCCACACGCAGCTCGACCGCCGGCTCGAAAGCGGCTCGGGCGCGTACGCGGCATCGCAGGAGTCGCGCAGCGCGCATCCGGTCGCGCTCGCGCCCACGGAGGACGGGCTCGTGCACCCCCACCGCCGCCAGATCGCCCGTGGGCGGCGTCACCACCGCGCCGGGTCCATCGTCCCGCGCCCTCAGCCCTGCCTCACCCCTCTGGCCGCGCGAGCCTCAAGTCGCCACGTCAGCGGCCACCGCGGCACCTGAGCGCCGCAAACCGCGAACTGCGGCACGCCTCGGTCACACCGTGAGGTGACCCGGGAGTTCCGAGCGCGTGTCCCGCCTCGACCCGGCCGATAACGGGACGGATCCGCGGCCGCCGACTCGCCGGCGGCGCGGTTCGCCTCCGCGAGCGGCCGGCACTTCGATGGCTGGCGCCGTCGCCCCGATGTCCGCGGTCCACGGCTGGCGTGCCCAGGCCCATCGACGCCTGGCGCCTTCACCCCGATATCCGGGGTCAACACGCCAGGCGTGCGCGGTGCCATCGACGGCTGGCGCCTTGACCCCTGTATCCGGGGTCAACACGCCAGGCGTGCGCGGTGCCATCGACCGATGGCGTCTTGACCGCTGTATCCGGGGTCAACACGCCAGAGACCGTCGAGAGCGCGGCGCGGCGGCCGCGGACGCGGACGACACGGCGCGCCCGATCTGACCCCAGCGAGGACCGGCGCCGACACTGCGGGAAGGTCGCCCAGCGAGGTGTGCTGGCCGCCGGTAGACCGCCGTTGCGGGGGGGACGCGCCGACGCCGCCAGGCCCGGCGCGCGAGATCCTCCGCAACACGACGAAAGGCCGCCAGAATGGCGGCCTTTCGATGAAGAAACCGGCGGCGTCCTACTCTCCCGGGCCCTTGCGGGCCAAGTACCATCGGCGCTGAGAGGCTTAACTGCTCTGTTCGGAATGGGAAGAGGTGTTTCCCTCTCGCCGTAGCCACCGGAAAACGTCGAGAGTCTCCCCGGGCCCTTCAAAACTGCACGGTAGCCACCGTTTCTGTGCGACGAGTATCAAAAAGTCATCCGTCAAGCCCTCGACCCATTAGTACCGGTCTCCTCAACACATTACTGTGCTTACAGATCCGGCCTATCAACCTGGTGGTCTACCAGGGGTCTTACTCCCTCATGGGGATGGGAGAATTCATCTCGAGGTTGGCTTCCCGCTTAGATGCCTTCAGCGGTTATCCAATCCGCACGTAGCTAATCTGCTATGCCCTTGGCAGGACAACAGATACACCAGAGGTGCGTTCATCCCGGTCCTCTCGTACTAGGGACAACTCCTCTCAATTCTCCAACGCCCACGGCAGATAGGGACCGAACTGTCTCACGACGTTCTGAACCCAGCTCGCGTACCGCTTTAATGGGCGAACAGCCCAACCCTTGGGACCCACTACAGCCCCAGGATGCGACGAGCCGACATCGAGGTGCCAAACCGGGCCGTCGATGTGGACTCTTGGGCCCGATAAGCCTGTTATCCCCGGCGTACCTTTTATCCGTTGAGCGACGGCACTTCCACTTGCTACCGCCGGATCACTAAGACCTGCTTTCGCACCTGCTCGACCTGTCAGTCTTACAGTCAAGCTCCCTTATTGCCTTTACACTCTACGCACGATTTCCAGCCGTGCTGAGGGAACCTTTGTGCGCCTCCGTTACATTTTGGGAGGCGACCGCCCCAGTCAAACTACCCGCCTGGCACTGTCCACTGCCCGGATTCACGGCGCAGTGTTAGAAACACAATACATCAAGGGTGGTATCTCAAGGTTGGCTCCACACCAGCCGCAGCCGATGCTTCAAAGCCTCCCACCTATCCTGAGCGAGATGCACCGCATTCCAATACCAGGTTGTAGTAAAGGTGCACGGGGTCTTTCCGTCTAGCCGCGGGTACTCGGCATCTTCACCGAGACTGCAATTTCACCGAGCCCCTCGTTGAGACAGCGCCCAAGTCGTTACGCCATTCGTGCAGGTCGGAACTTACCCGACAAGGAATTTCGCTACCTTAGGACCGTTATAGTTACGGCCGCCGTTTACCGGGGCTTAGCTTCGCTGCTTCGGCTTGCGCCTAACAACTCCACGTAACCTTCCGGCACCGGGCAGGCGTCAGCCCCTATACGTCGTCTTTCGACTTAGCAGAGACCTGTGTTTTTGGTAAACAGTCGCTTGGGCCAATTCACTGCGGCCCCCTCGGGCTCCGCGCGCAAGGCGCTTTACCCTACCGGGGCGCTCCTTATCCCGAAGTTACGGAGCAATTTTGCCGAGTTCCTTAACGAGGGTTATCTCGATCACCTTAGTATTTTCTACTTGCCCACCTGTGTCGGTTTTGGTACGGGCACGCGCAACCTCCCTAGAGGCTTTTCTAGGAGGCATGGCGTCGGGGACTCGCCGGCTTAGAGCCAGCTGGCATCGTGTCTCAGGTTATGCGACCCCGCATTTCACAGGGGTCACCCCTACACACTTACCCCAGGACGACCATCGCCTGGGTTCCCTTAGCCTTCCTCGTCCCCCCATCGGTCAAACGGTTGCGACGTGGTACAGGAATATCAACCTGTTGGCCATCGACTACGCCTTTCGGCCTCGCCTTAGGTCCCGACTAACCCTGAGCAGACGAACTTTACTCAGGAATCCTTGGGCAATCGGCGGAGAGGATTCTCACCCCTCTTTCGTTACTCATGCCGGCATTCTCACTTCCCAGGCCTCCACGGCTGGCTTACGCCGCCGCTTCACTGGCCAGGGAACGCTCTCCTACCGCGCAATCCCGAAGGATCGCACCCGCAGCTTCGGTGTCTAGCTTGAGCCCCGTTACATTATCCGCGCCCGAGCACTTGACCAGTGAGCTGTTACGCACTCTTTCAAGGGTGGCTGCCTCTAAGCCAACCTCCTGGTTGTCTATGCACTCGGACATCGTTTGCCACTTAGCTAGAACTTGGGGACCTTAGCTGGCGGTCTGGGCTGTTTCCCTTTTGACGCTGAAGTTTATCCCCCAGCAACTGACTCCCGGAGTAGACGTATTGGTCTTCGGAGTTTGCCTGAAGTCGGTAACCTGGTAGGGCCCCTAGTCCAAACAGTGCTCTACGGCCAATACGCAATTGATCCGAGGCTATACCTAAATATATTTCGGAGAGAACCAGATATCACTTGGTTTGATTAGCCTTTCACTCCGACCCACAGGTCATCCGCCCAGTTTTCAACCTAGGTCGGTTCGGTCCTCCACGAGGTCTTACCCCCGCTTCAACCTGCCCATGGGTAGCTCACCAAGTTTCGGGTCTAGCGCCTACGACTATGGTCGCCCTATTTGGACTCGCTTTCGCTTCGGCTCCGCTCATCGCTTAACCTTGCCGCAGACGACTAACTCGCCGGCTCGTTATGCAAAAAGCACGCGGTCACATCACAAGGATGCTCCCACCGCTTGTAGGCACGTGGTTTCAGGTACTATTTCACTCCCCTTCCGGGGTACTTTTCACCTTTCCCTCACGGTACTAGTCCGCTATCGGTCACCTAGGAGTACTTAGCCTTGGAGGGTGGTCCCCCCAGATTCAGTCCACGTTTCACGGGTGTGGACTTACTCAGGAACATGCGACGGAAGGTCATGCAGTTTCGTCTACGGGACGGTTGCCCTCTTTGGTGCGCGGTTCCACGCGCTTCGACTACCACATGACTTTGTAACTTCCGCCAGGCCGGTCACGGCCTGGAACGCACGTCCTACAACCCCGGCTGCGCAACGCGTGACCGCTTACACGCATCCGGTTTGGGCTGATCCCTTTTCGCTCGCCACTACTCAGGGAGTCTCGGTTGATTTACTTTCCTCGGGGTACTGAGATGTTTCACTTCCCCCGCTTGTCTCCAGCCGGCCTATGTGTTCAGCCGGCGGCGACGCCGCATTACCAGCGCCAGGTTTCCCCATTCGGGCATCCACGGATCAAAGGCTATTCAGCGCCTCCCCGTGGCTTATCGCAGCCGTTCACGCCCTTCATCGACTCTAGGTGCCAAGGCATCCACCATGTGCCCTTATTATCTTGACGGTGATCGAACCCTCCGCTTCCGCGGCGGTTCGGTGATACCCGTCGCCACCCCCGCTTATCGAATAGGGGTGGCGATGTGGCTACTGTGCAGTTTTCAAGGGCCGCAGGGAGTTCGCGCCGCGGGACTCGCGGACGCGGTCTCTCAAAACTCAACAGCATGCACCGGCTAAAGCCCTGCGGTATGCAGGAGCTCGCCAGGCCAGGTTCGGTCGACATACTAGGCCGCACAGTCGGTGACCAAGGCATCAAGCACATCGCGAGGTCTCGCCCCGAGGGGCGAGACGAAGGCGATGCGCCGGCCATGGCGCCGTGCTGTACGGGCCCCGTTACGGGGCTCCCTAGAAAGGAGGTGATCCAGCCGCACCTTCCGGTACGGCTACCTTGTTACGACTTCACCCCAGTCACGAGCCCCACCTTCGACGGCTCCCTCCCTTGCGGGTTAGGCCACCGGCTTCGGGTGTTGCTCACTCCCGTGGTGTGACGGGCGGTGTGTACAAGGCCCGGGAACGTATTCACCGCGGCAATGCTGATCCGCGATTACTAGCAACTCCACCTTCATGTAGGCGGGTTTCAGCCTACAATCCGAACCGAGACGCGCTTTAAGGGATTCGCTCCACCTCGCGGTATCGCAGCCCTCTGTACGCGCCAATGTAGCACGTGTGTAGCCCTGGACATAAGGGGCATGATGACTTGACGTCATCCCCACCTTCCTCCGGTTTGTCACCGGCAGTCTCGCATGAGTCCCCAACTAAATGCTGGCAACATGCGACGGGGGTTGCGCTCGTTGCGGGACTTAACCCAACATCTCACGACACGAGCTGACGACAGCCATGCACCACCTGTGAACCTGCTCCGAAGAGAAGACCTGTTTCCAGGCCGGTCAGGCACATGTCAAGCCCAGGTAAGGTTCTTCGCGTTGCGTCGAATTAAACCACATGCTCCGCTGCTTGTGCGGGCCCCCGTCAATTCCTTTGAGTTTTAGCCTTGCGGCCGTACTCCCCAGGCGGGTCACTTAATGCGTTAGCTCCGGCACGGAGGGAGTCGACACCCCCCACACCTAGTGACCATCGTTTACGGCGTGGACTACCAGGGTATCTAATCCTGTTTGCTCCCCACGCTTTCGCGTCTCAGCGTCAATACCGTCCCAGTGAGCTGCCTTCGCCATTGGTGTTCCTCCTGATATCTGCGCATTTCACCGCTACACCAGGAATTCCACTCACCTCTTCCGGATTCGAGCCCGACAGTATCCACCGGCATTCCAGGGTTGAGCCCTGGACTTTCACAGCGGACTTATCGGGCCGCCTACACGCTCTTTACGCCCAATGATTCCGGACAACGCTTGCCCCCTACGTATTACCGCGGCTGCTGGCACGTAGTTAGCCGGGGCTTCTTCTGAAGGTACCGTCAGACTCCACGGCTATTAACCGCGAGCCCTTCGTCCCAACTGAAAGAGGTTTACAACCCGAAGGCCTTCTTCCCCCACGCGGCGTTGCTGCGTCACGCTTTCGCGCATTGCGCAAGATTCCCCACTGCTGCCTCCCGTAGGAGTCTGGGCCGTGTCTCAGTCCCAGTGTGGCTGATCGTCCTCTCAGACCAGCTACGCATCGTCGCCTTGGTAGGCCGTTACCCCACCAACAAGCTAATGCGCCGCGGGCCCATCCCAATGCGGAGGCCGAAGCTTCCTTTCGTCCGAAGACCACATCCGGTATTAGCCCGAGTTTCCTCGGGTTGTCCCGGTCATTGGGGCAGGTAACCCACGTGTTACTCACCCGTTCGCGGCTCTGCCCCGGGGCAAGCCCCGGTTCGTCGCTCCACTTGCATGTGTTAAGCACGCCGCCAGCGTTCGTCCTGAGCCAGGATCAAACTCTCCGTGAAGAACTTCTGAGCGGCGTCAGCCCGAAGGCCTTATCCGCTCGTCACGTAGAGCTGTCATGACCAATGTGGCCCCCAATACACGATGGGGCCACGGTTATGACGGGTTTCATTCTCAGGCCCCTCGCGACCATGACGCCGGCAAGCCGGCGACATCGACCGAGGGGTCGAACCTGGACGCACACTGGATCGCTAGGTGCGATCCAAGTGCGCATGCTGTTGAGTTTTCAAAGACCGCCGCGCGTTCCCATGGAGGGGACTCCTCCTAAGAACCTGCGCTACAGCAAGCAGCCGGAGCCGCTTGCAGACAGGACGCGCCAGTATAGCGCTCCGAAGGGGCCCAAGAAAAGGGCTCCGGTCAGAGGCGCAGGGACCAGCGCAGCGCGGAGTATAGACAGGTCGGTCGGACGGCAGCCGCCGCGGCGGACGCAATGGCAGCCTACGCGGCCCGGCGCAAGCGGCGAAAGCCGCGCTTGCCGACCTGCAGCACGGCCCCGTCCAGGCGCTCGGGAGCCACGTCCAGGTCCTCGCCCGACAGCGCCTCGCCGTCGAGCTTGACCGCCCCCTGGCCCAGCAGCCGCCGCGCGTCTCCGCGCGAGCGCCCGAAGCTGTCGGCGATCAGCGCCGGGCAGGTGCACGACCCCCGACGAGCCGTCGAAGCGTCGCCTCCTCGATGTCGTCGGGCAGCGCGTGCTGGACGAAGACGCGATCGAAGTGCTCGGCGGCGGCCGACGCGGCCTCGGGCGACCAGAAGCGCTCGACGAGCCGCCGGGCGAGCGCGTGCTTGGCGTCGCGCGGCGGACAGCTCGGCTCGGGAGCGGGCTCGCCCAGCAGCAGCGAGTACCAGCCGTCCATCGCCGCGTCCGGCAGGCTCAGCGTCTTGCCGTAGATCTCCTCCGCGGGCTCGCAGACGCCGATGTGGTTGCCGAGCGACTTGGACATCTTGCGCGTGCCGTCGAGGCCCGCGAGGATCGGCATCGTCAGCGCGACCTGCTCGTCGATCCCGTACGCGCGCTGCACGTCGCGCCCGAGCAGGAGGTTGAACTTCTGGTCGGTGCCGCCGAGCTCGACGTCCGCGCGCACCGCCACGGAGTCGTAGGCCTGCATGAGCGGATAGAGCAGCTCGAGGATCGAGATCGGCTCCTGCGCCGCGTAGCGCTTGGAGAAGTCGTCGCGCTCGAGCAGCTGCGCGACGGTCGTCGTGCGCGCGAGCGCGAAGAGGTCGACCATCGCGCATGTCCAGCCACTCGGAGTTGTGGCGCAGCTCGATGCGCGACGGGATCGAGCACCTTGGCCGCCTGCTCGACGTACGTGCGCGCGTTCGCGTCGATCTGCTCGCCCGACAGCACCGGCCGCGTCGACGAGCGCCCGCTGGGATCGCCGACGCGCGCGGTGTAGTCGCCGATGATGAGCACGACGACGTGCCCGCGGTCCTGGAACTCGCGCAGCTTGCGCAGCACGACGGTGTGGCCGAGATGGACGTCGGGCGCCGTCGGGTCGAGGCCGAGCTTGACGCGCAGCGGGCGGCCCGAGGCGAGCTTGCGCTCGAGGCCCCTCGGCGGGCAGGCAGTCGACGGCGTCGCGGGCGAGGAAGGCGCAGCCTGGTCGGCAGAGGCCTCGCGGGCGAGGAAGGCGGTCACCGCCGGGGCGGAGGCGGATTCGCGTCGCTGAGCGACGCGACGGCTTCGGGGCGCAGGCCGGGTCGCTGGCCTCAGGGGTCGTCACGGGGCCAATGCTAGAGTCCGGGCCGTCCGTGGCGCGGGTTGCCACCCGTTATCCGACGGTGCCCGGGTGCGCGGACCGCACCGGAAGCGGACGTTCCACCCTCGCTGCATGAGCGACTCCGAACGCCCTGACATCCTGGTCCTCTCGGACCCACCGCTCGGTCGCCCGCGGCTCAAGCGGCTGCGCCTTGCGCTGATCCTGCTTCGGCCTGTCGATCCTCGCGCTCGTCTCGACGGCCTTCGGGATGATGATGGCCGTCGCCTCCGACCTGCCGGAGCTCGAGAACCGCGAGGAGTTCAAGAAGGCGCAGAACTCGCTGCTGACCGACGTCCACGGCACGTACCTCGCGACGCTCGCCAACCAGGGCCGGATCATCATCCCGTCGCGCGACATCTCGCCGCACATGAAGGACGCGATCATCGCGATCGAGGACCAGCGCTTCTACCAGAACGACGGCGTCGACATCCGCGGCATCGGGCGCGCGCTGTGGCAGGACGTCACGACCGGCAAGGCCGTCCAGGGCGGCTCGACGATCACCCAGCAGTTCGTCAAGAACGCGACCCGGGCGCAGAACCGCCGCACGGTCTTCGAGAAGCTGCGCGAGGCCGCGCTCGCCTACCACCTGACGCGCAAGTGGTCCAAGACGAAGATCCTCACCGAGTACCTCAACTCGATCTACTTCGGCAACGGCGCCTACGGGATCGAGTCGGCGGCGCGCACGTACTTCGGCCAGGGCGACCACTTCGGCTGCGGCAAGCCGAGCCAGCGCTGCGCGAAGGTGCTCGAGCCCCACGAGGCCGCGCTGCTGGCCGGCATGGTGGCCTCGCCGAGCGCCTTCGACCCGATCGCCAACCCGCGCCGCCGCCAAGCGCCGGCGCAACGTCGTGCTCGCGAAGATGTTCGAGCAGGGCTACCTCACGCGCGGCGAGTACATCTCCAGCCGCGCCGAGCCGGTGCCGCAGAGCGACACGATCCGCCCGCCGCAGGCGCAGGCCGCGACGCAGTCCGCCGCGTACTTCGCGACCTGGGTCCAGCAGCAGGTCATCGACCGCTACGGCGCGCGCCAGGCGCTCGAAGGCGGGCTGCGCGTCCAGACGACGCTCGACCTCGGCCTGCAGCGCGCCGCCGACCAGGCCGTCAAGCGCTGGCTCGGCGACCCGCCGCAGCGGCCCGCACGCGGCGCTCGTCGCGATCGACAACGACACCGGCGAGATCCGCGCGATGGTCGGCGGCACGGACTACTCGAAGGTGCCGTTCAACCTCGCGACGCAGGGCCAGCGCCAGCCGGGGTCGGCCTTCAAGCCGTTCGTGCTCGCGACCGCGCTGCGCCGCGGGATCTCGCCGTACTCGACGTGGGAGTCCAAGCGGATGGTCTTCCAGGTGCCCAACAGCATCGAGAAGTTCACGGTCAACAACTACGACAACAACTACTCGGGCATCAGCACGCTGGCGCGCGCGACGACGTTCTCCGACAACTCGGTCTTCGCCCAGGTCGGCATCAAGACCGGGCACGAAGCGGATCGCGCGGACGGCGGAGCGGATGGGGATCCGCACGCCGGTCTCGAGCAACTACGCGATCACGCTCGGCGGCCTCAAGCAGGGCGTGACGGCGCTCGACCTCGCCCACGCCTACGAGACGTTCGCGACCGGCGGCGTGCTCGTCTCGGGCACGCTGGGCGCCGGCAAGCGCGGCCCGGTCGGCATCCGCAAGGTCACGATGCGCGACTCGCACCGCGTCCGCAACCGCAACAAGCGCATCCAGAGGCGCGTGCTGCCGAAGAACGTCGCCGAGACGACGACGAGCATCCTCGAGTCGGTCGTCAACGTCGGCACCGGCAAGGTCGCGCAGCTCGGCGGCGTGCGGGCGTGGGGCAAGACCGGCACGACCGAGAACTACGGCGACGCGTGGTTCGCCGGCGCGACGGACAAGCTCACGGTCGCCGTGTGGGTCGGCTACCCGAACGGCCTGAAGCCGATGACGACCGAGTACCAGGGCGTCGCCCGTCGCCGGCGGCACGTTCCCCGCGCACATCTGGCACGACTTCATGACCGCCGCGATCGAGCCGAGAAGCAGCGCCAGGAGCGCGCGTGCGAGGCCGACCAGAAGAAGCTCGACGAGCAGCCCGACGATCCCGAGGAGCCACCTCCGCCACCGCCGGCGAGCTGCGTCAGGGCCGGGCTCGCGACGGATCCGAGCGAGTCGCCCGCCGAGCCCGCAGCGCCCGGCGGCACGCAGACGACGAGCACGACGCCCGCCGACCCGGCCACGACCGACGCGACGCCCCGACGGGCAGACCCCGGCGCAGCGACGCCGAACACCGACGGCGGCGTGCCGGCGGCCCCGCAGGCTCCGCCGGCCGTGCCGCCCGCGGTGCAGCCGCCGGCTGCCGAGCCGGAGCCGGAACCGGAGTCCGGCGGAGCGAGCCCGTCAGGCGGCGGGGCCGCGCCGCCGCCCTGATCGCGGCCGCCGCGGGCCGAGCAGGCCCGGCGGCCACGGCCGCGAGACGTTGCGGTTGCCGGCCTCGCAGAAGCGCCACGGCAGCTCGACGGCGCGGGTGATGCCGACCCGCAGGCCGGTGACGACGTCCGCCTGCGGGCGGTCGGGCAGCGGCGGGCCGAGCCGGATCGGGCCGTCCAGCAGCGAGGTCTCGTTGAGCGCCAGGCCGATGCCGAGCGCCTGCGTGAGCTTGCCCGGCCCCGAGCACAGGTCGGTCTCCAGCGGGCGTCCGCGGCGCTCGAGCATCCCGGCCAGGCCGTCGACCGGCTCGAGCGCGCGGATCAGGACGGCCGCCCCGACGCCCGCGGGCTCGACGACGACGTTCAGCAGCGCGTGGACGCCGTAGGAGCGGTAGACGTAGGCGATCCCCGGCGCGTCGAACAGCGGCTTCGTGCGCGGCGTCAGGCCGGCGAACGCGTGGCACGCGGGCTCGGAGTCGTGGTAGGCCTCGGTCTCGACGATGACGCCGAGGCAGTCCTCGTAGGCGATCGTGCAGCCGACGAGCGCGCGAGCCGCCTCGACGACGGGCAGCTCGAGCGCGCGGAGGTGGCGGGCGGAGGGGTCGCCGGGGCCGGGCGCGGAGGCGGCGCGCGGCGAGCGCCGGGCGGCGCCGCTCACCCGGCGTCGCGCGCGAGCGCCTCGCGCGCCAGCTCGAGCTGCTCGCGGACGCGCGCGAGCGCCGTGCCGCCCTCGCTGACCTTCGACTCGAGCCACGAGCTCTGCGCGAGCAGCTCGCGGAAGGCGGCCGGGTCGAGCTGCTCGGACGCCGCGGCGAGCTCGTCGTCGGTGAGGTCGGCGAGCGTGCGCCCGGAGTCGACGGCGACGCGCACGAGGCCCGCGACGATCCCGTGGCACGCCCGGAACGGCACGCCCCGCTTGACGAGGTGGTCGGCGACGTCCGTCGCGGCGATGAGGTCGTCGGAGGCCGCCGCGGACATCCGCTCGCGATGAAAGCGCGCGCCGCGGATCATGCCGGTCGCGGCCGCGAGGCAGAGGTCGATCGTGTCGACCGTGTCGAAGAGGTGCTCCTTGTCCTCCTGCAGGTCCTTGTTGTAGGTCAGCGGCAGGGCGTGCATGACGCCGTGCAGCGCGCCGAGGTGCGAGACGACGCGCGGCGCCTTCGCGCGCAGGAGCTCGGCGGCGTCGGGGTTCTTCTTCTGCGGCATGATCGACGAGCCGCTCGTCCAGGCGTCGGGCAGCGTGACGAAGCCGAACTCCTCGCTGGACCACAGCACGAGCTCGGCGCCGAGGCGGCTGAGGTGCGTCGCGCACGTCGCGGCCGCCGAGAGGTAGTCCAGGACGAAGTCGCGGTTGGAGACCGCGTCGATCGAGTTCGGCGCGACGCGCTCGAAGCCGAGCTCCCGCGCGACCGCGCCGCGGTCGGTGTCGAAGTTCACGCCGGCCAGCGCGCCCGCGCCGAGCGGCAGCGCGGCCGTCTGGGCCGCGGCGAAGGCGAAGCGCTCGCGGTCGCGCAGGAGCATCCAGACGTAGGCGAGCAGGTGGTGGGAGAGGTAGACGGGCTGCGCGCGCTGCAGGTGCGTGTAGCCGGGCAGCGGCCAGTCCAGGTGCGCCTCGGCGGCGTCGATCAGCGCCTCCGCGAGCGCGTCGACGGCGCGGGTCGCGTGGCCCGCGGCGTCGCGCGTGAAGAGCGCGACGTCGGTCGCGACCTGGTCGTTGCGCGAGCGCGCGGTGTGGAGCTTGCCGCCGACCGCGCCGGCGATCTCGGTGACCCGCCGCTCGATCGCCATGTGGATGTCCTCGTCGTCGTCGGCGAACGGGAAGGCGTCGTCGACGAGCTCGGCCTGCACGGCGTCCAGCGCGGCGAGCAGCGCGTCGCGGTCGGCCTCGCCGATGATCTCCCGCGCGGCGAGCATGCTCGCGTGCGCGCGCGACTGGGCGAGGTCGTGGTGCCACAGCCGGCGGTCGAACTGAAGCGACGTGTTGAGGCGCCGGAAGATCGGGTCCTGTGGCTCGGAGAAGCGCGACATCGCGCGGCCAAAGGTAACGGCGCGTGCGGCCGGAGGTAACGGCCAGTGCGGCAAGAGGCAACACGGCGGGCAGGGCGCGCGGCGAGGAACGGGGTCACTACCCTCCGCGCCGTGGCCGAACGAAGCTACCCGCAGCGCAACTTCTCGCGTCCCTCGGAGGCGGTCGAGATCATGCTCGTGCGCCACGGCGCCTCGCAGGCGGCGGTCGAAGGCCAGCCGTTCGAGCTGCTCGAAGGCCAGGCCGACCCGTCGCTCTCAGACGACGGCAGGCACCAAGCGCAGGCGGTCGCGGCGTTCCTCGCCGACCAGCCATTACAGGCGCTGTTCGTCACGCCGCTGTGCCGTACCGCTCAGACCGCCGAGCCGATCGCGCAGGCCACGGGCCTCGAGCCCGTCGTCATCCCCGAGCTGCGCGAGGTGCACCTCGGCGAGCTCGACGGCGGCGCCTTCCGGATCGCCTTGAACGCGGGCGACCCGGTCATCCGCGAGGTGTTCACGCAGGAGCGCTGGGACGTCATCCCGGGCGCCGAGCGGATGGAGGATCTCGCCGAGCGCACGCGCGCCGGGATCGAGCGGATCGTGGCGCAGGTCCCCGCCGGCGCGACGGTCGCGGCGGTCGTCCACGGCGGGGTCATCGGAGAGCTGTGCCGCCAGGCGTGCGCCAGCAGCACGTTCGCCTTCGTGCGCGCCGACAACTGCTCGATCACGCGGCTCATCGTCTTCCCCGACGGCCGCTGGTGGCTGCGCAGCTACAACGAGGTGGGCCACCTGGCCGCGCTAGCGGCCGAGCACGAGTCCTAGCGCCGCGGCCACGCGCTCGATCTGACCCTTCGTCAGCTCCGGATGAAACGGCAGCGCGACCGAGCGCGCCGCGACGTCCTCGCACACCGGGAACTCGCCCTCGCGATGGCCGAACGTCTCGCGGTAGTACGACATGAGGTGGATCGCCGGCAGGTAGGGCTTGGACTGCACGCCGCGCTCGCGCAGCGCGCGGATCGTCGCGTCGCGGTCGGCGCCGCGCGGGAGCTGCACGACGAAGACGAACCAGCCGCGCCGGTCGCCGCCGGCGTCCTCGCACGGGAGCTCGAGCCCCTCGATGCCGGCGAGCGCCTCGCGGTACAGCGCGGCGGCGCGGGCGCGGCCGGCGAGCATCGCGTCGAGGCGCTCGAGCTGCGCGAGGCCGATCGCGCACGCGATGTCCGACAGGCGGTAGTTGAAGCCGAGGCGGTCGTGGTCCAGCCAGCCCATGTCCGGCGCGCGACCCTGGTTTCGCTCGGAGTCGATGCGCGCCTTGACCGCCGCGTCGGCGGTCGTGACCATCCCGCCCTCTCCGGTCGTCAGCTGCTTGTTGGCGTAGAAGCCGAACGCCGCGGGATGCCCGCGCGCGCCGACCGCGACGCCGTCGGCGTGGACCGCGCCGAGCGCCTCGCAGGCGTCCTCGACGATCGGCAGGCCGAGCGCCTCGAACGCCGGCAGGTCCGCCGGGTAGCCGAAGATGTGGACCGGCAGGATCGCCGTCGTACGCGAGGTGATGGCAGCCGCCGCGGCGGCCGGGTCGAGGTTCAGCGTGCGCGCGTCGATGTCCGCGAAGACGGGCCGCGCGCGCTCGTAGATGGGTGCGTTGGCGCTCGCGACGAACGAGAACGGCGACGTCACGACCTCGTCGCCCGCGCCGACGCCCACCGCGCGCAGCGCGAGGTGCAGGCCGGACGTGCCGCTGGACACCGCGCACGCGTGCGCCACGCCGAGGCGGTCCGCGAACGCGCGCTCGAAGGCCGGCACGCGCGGGCCGAGCGACAGCTGGCCCGAGCGCAAGACGTCGATGACCGCCCGCTCCTCGGCGTCGCCGAGCACGGGCCGGGCGAGCGGGATCACTACCGGACCGTTGCGGCGCCGCGCACGCGGCCGGGCTGCTCGGCGTACTCGAGCGAGTCGACGAGCGCGGACCACGACGCGGCGATGAGGTTCGTCGAGACGCCGATCGAGCCCCACGTCTCGTCGCCGTCGGTGGCGTCGATGAGCACCCTGATCTTCGCGTCCGAGCCCCGCGTCTCGTCGAGGATGCGGACCTTGAAGTTCGACAGCCAGGTCTCCGCGAGATGCGGGTGCGCCTCGGTGAGGACGCCGCGCAGCGCGCTGTCCAACGCGTGCACGGGGCCGTTGCCGCGCGCCATGCGGACGTAGCGCTCGCCGTCGACGACGATCCGGATCGTCGCCTCGCTCTCGACGTGCCCGTCGGCGTTCTGGTCGACGATGACCCGCCACGAGTCGAGCTCGAAGAGCGGCTCGTACTCGCCGGCCTCCTTGCGCAGCAAGAGCTCGAACGAGCCGTCCGCGGTCTCGAACTGAAAGCCGTCGTGCTCCAGCGCCTTCATCCGCTCGAGGACGCGGGCGGCGACGTCGTCGTCGAGCTCGAGGCCCGCGTTCTCGGCCTTGTCGGCGACCGTGCCCTTGCCCGACAGCTCGGAGACGAGCAGGTCGCGCCGGTTGCCGACCAGGGCGGGGTCGACGTGCTCGAACGTCGTCGCGTCGGCGCGGATGCCCGCGGCGTGCAGGCCGGCCTTGTGCGCGAACGCGTGCTTGCCGACGTAGGGCTGGCCGGCGTCGGGCTGGCGGTTGAGCAGCTCGTCGGCGAAGTGGGCGGTCTCGGTGAGCCGGCGCAGCTGGTCGTCGGAGACGACGCGGCGGCCCAGCTTCAGCTGGAGGTTCGCGATGATCGTGATGAGGTTCGCGTTGCCGGTGCGCTCGCCGATGCCGTTCAGCGTGCCCTGCACCTGCGTTGCACCCGCCTCCACCGCCATGAGGCTGTTGGCGACCGCGCAGCCGCCGTCGTTGTGGCAGTGGATGCCGATCTTCACGCCCGGCAGCGACGCGACGACGTCGGCCACGTCCGCGGCGATCCAGCTCGGCAGCGACGGCCCGTTCGTGTCGCACAGGACGACCCGCTCCGCACCGGCCTCGGCCGCCGCGCGCAGGCACGCGAGCGCGTAGTCGCGGTCGGCGCGCAGGCCGTCGAAGGCGTGCTCGGCGTCGAACAGCACGCGCTTGCCCTGCGATCGCAGGAACGCGACGGACTCGGCGATCATCGCGAGGTTCTCCTCGCGCGAGACGCGCACGACCTTCTCGACGTGCAGCGTCCAGGTCTTGCCGACGATCGTCGTCACGGGCGCGAAGCACTCGGCGAGGACGCGCAGGCCGATGTCCTCCGAGGCCGCGATGCCGCGCCGGCGGGTCATGCCGAAGGCCGCGATCGTGGCGTTCGCCAGCGGCTCGCGCTCGAGCAGCGCGAAGAGCTCTGCCTCCTTCGGGTTCGACGCCGGGAAGCCGGCCTCGATGAGCTGCACGCCGAGGTCGTCGAGGCGATGGACGAGGCGGACCTTCTCGTCGGCGGTCAGCGTCATGCCGCCGCCGCCCATGCCGTCGCGCAACGTGGCGTCGTAGAGCTCGATCTGTGTCATGTCCGTGGTGGGTCGCGCGGGCGCGTGAGCGCTCATGCGACCTTGGCGGGTGCCGGGACGGGGTCCAGCCATTCTGAGTAGCGGTCGTTGCGCCCGTGCAGGGCGTCCTCGAAGGTCGTCTGGATGGCGCGCGTGATCTCGCCGGGCTCGCCGGCGCCGATCGTGTGGTCGTCGACCTCGCGCACCGGCACGAGCTCGGCGGCGGTGCCGGTCATGAAGACCTCGTCGGCCATGTAGAGCTCGGCGCGCGCGATGTTGCGCTCGATGACCTCGAAGCCGAGGTCGTTGGCGATCTGGATGACCGACCGGCGCGTGATGCCGTCGAGGATCGAGGCGGCGGGCGGCGGCGTGATGAGCCGGCCCTCCCAGATGACGAAGATGTTCTCGCCCGAGCCCTCGCAGACGTTGCCGTGGTCGTCGAGGAGGATCGCCTCCTCGTAGCCGGCCTTCATCGACTCGATCTTCGCGAGCACGCTGTTGAGATACTGGCCCGAGGCCTTGGCGGCGGGGATGAGCGAGCCGGGGCTGATGCGCCGCCAGCTCGAGACCTTCGTGCGGATGCCCTGCTTCTTGCCCTCTTCGCCGAGGTAGGCGCCCCACTCCCAGACGGCGATCGAGACGTCGACCGGCGCCTCGAGCGGGTTCAGGCCCATCTGGCCGTAGCCGCGGTAGATGATCGGGCGCACGTAGCACGAGCGCAGGCCGTTGCGGCCGATGAGCTCGTTCGTGGCGGTGCGCAGCGCTTCGAGGTGAAACGGGACCGGCATGTAGTACAGCTCGGCCGAGCGGTTGAGGCGCTGCAGATGCTCGCGGTGGCGGAACACCGCGGGGCCGGAGGATTCCGTGTCGTAGCAGCGGATTCCCTCGAAGACGCCCGTGCCGTAGTGCAGTCCGTGCGTGAGGACGTGCACCTTCGCGTCCTCCCAGGCGACGAACTCCCCATTCATCCAGATGAGGTCGGCTTGCTTCACGTCGAGCTCCTCGCGGTTTGCCGCTGCGTCATGGCGTGCCCCCGATTCTACGGCGGCGGCGTGCCGCGGGCCAGCCGCTTGTCCGAGATCGGGGGCGCTGCACGCATTCTCCCGTGCGGGCCTTGGCAAGCGAGCGGCCCCGGCGGTATGCCCGCCGGGGCCGCTTGCCCTCCCCAAGGAGTGTTCCGAGGGTCAGCCGTCGACGCCGATGGGGCCCTGCGGGCCTGTCTCCCCGACCGGCCCTGCGGGGCCTGCCGGACCGGCTGCTCCGGCCGGGCCGGGGGGACCCGGAGGTCCGGGGACCGGGACGGGCGTGGCGACCACGACCGTGCCGCCGTTGCCGTTGCCGGTGCCCGTCGGAAGCGGCTCCCCGACGCGCATCGTCTGGCCGGAGAAGTGGCACTTGAGGTTGTCGCTGCCGATCCGCGCCGTCGACAGGCAGGTCACGACGTAGTACGCGCGCTCGGGGATCGACGCCGGGATCGTCGCCGTCAGCCGGCGCGACAGCACGCGCATCGAGCCCATCCGCGGGTACGAGCGGACGATCGCCGGCGTGATGCGAAGCTCGCGCGGGAGATCGTCGCGGCTGAAGCGCCGTCCGCGCGAGAGGAACATCCGCAGCCTCGTGGCGGACGCGGTCGTGCTGCCTTGGTTGGAGATGGTGACCGTCGTGCGCCAGTGACCTCGGACGGGCCTGAGGTCGGGCGGCTCGGTCACGGAGCTGACGACGAGGCTCGGCTTGGCCAGCGCGGCGGCAGGGACGCCGGCGCAGACCAGGGCGAGCGACGTCGCCACCACGGTGGTGGGTTTGGCCAGTAGTCGCATGCCGTCCCCTTCGACCGGGTGGCATGCACGCACCACGCGCCTGGCCGGATGTTGGACGAATCGCCGGATCTCGGACCGTTGCGAGCCCGGCGGGGCGCTATCCCTTGCCGAGCTCGTCGACGACCGCGCGGGTCGCCTCGGCGGTGCTCGCCTCGCCGCCGAGGTCGCGCGTGCGCAGGCCGGCGTCGAGCGCGCGATCGACCGCGGCCTCGATGGCGGCGGCCTCCGCGTCCCAGCCGAGGCCGTGGCGCAGCATGAGCGCGGCGGAGAGGAACATCGCGAGCGGGTTGGCCGCGCCGGTGCCGGCGATGTCCGGCGCCGAGCCGTGGACGGGCTCGAACAGGCCGGGGTCGCCGCTCTCGCCGAGGCTCGCGCTGGGCAGCATGCCGATCGAGCCGGTGATCATCGCGGCCTCGTCGGAGAGGATGTCGCCGAAGAGGTTCTCGGTGACGATGACGTCGAACTCCGACGGCCGCGCGATGAGCTGCATCGCGCAGTTGTCGACGAGCACGTCGGTGAGCTCGATGTCGTTGTAGCGCGCCTTGTGGACGATGTGGACGACCTCGCGCCACTGCCGCGACGTCTCGAGGACGTTGGCCTTGTCGACGCTCGCGACCTTCTTGCGCCGCAGGCGGGCGGCGTCGAACGCGACGTGCGCGATCCGGTCGACCTCCTCGACGGTGTAGAAGCAGAGGTCGCTCGCGCTGCGGGCGGTGCGGGTCTTCTCGCCGAAGTAGATGCCGCCCGTCAGCTCGCGCACGACGAGCAAGTCCGTGCCCTCGATGCGCTCGCGCTTGAGCGGGCTCGCGTCGTACAGCGCCGGGACCGGGCGGACCGGGCGGAGGTTCGCGTACAGCCCCATCCCCTTGCGCAGGCCGAGCAGGCCCTGCTCGGGGCGCGGCGCGTCGGGATCGGTCGTGTCCCACTTGGGCCCCCCGACGGCGGCGAGCAGGACGGCGTCGGCGGCCTTGCACGCCGCGAGCGTGTCGTCGGTGAGCGCCGTGCCGTGGAGGTCGATGGCGGCGCCGCCGAAGGCGTGCTCCTCGAAGCTGAAGTCCTCGGAGATCGTGCGCAGGAGCTCGAGCGCGGGGGCCATGATCTCCGGGCCGATCCCGTCGCCGGGAAGGGTCACGATGGTGGGCATGGCCCGCAGGCTATGGCTTCAGACGAAGAAGTCGCCGACTCGCGGCGACCAGCCCGGCACGACGCCGCCGAGGTCGAGCACCTCGTCTGCGTGGAGCACTGTGATGTCGTCTGTGCCGCGGAAGACAGTGGCCGTGCGGCTCGGAGGATCGACGACGATTACCGCAAGGGTGCCCGCCGCCAGCCATTCGAGGGCCTTGGCCTTCACCTTGGTGAGGCGGTCGTGCTGCGACACGACCTCGACGGCAAGATCGGGCGGACCCGGCCAGTAGCCCTTCGGGATACCGATCGTGTCCGAGCGGTCGCGGCGAATGAACGCGACGTCGGGTGCTCGGACGGTGTCCGGGTCGCGCGCGAGATGGAAGCCCACCTCGCCGATGACCACGCGACCGAGGCCGTCGCGCTCGACATGGCGCAGCAGGAGCATGCCAATCTCGGTTGTCACCACACCGTGCAGTGATCCCGGGGGCTCCATCTCGTAGAGCATCCCCTCGACGAGCTCCTGCTGATACGGCTCGTGGGTGTATTGGAGCAGTTCCTGCGCAGTCATCTGACGAAGCGGGGCCTCGGACGTCATGCAAGCGACTTTACCGGGCTCGCGCGGCGTCCCGGGGTGAGTCCGCTCCCCCCGATGGGGTCTGCCTGCGATGCACCGGCGAGTTGAGGATCGGACCGGCCGGCTGGCTTCGCCGGCGCACATCCATCACCTCATCGAAGGGGAGCTCTCATGCAGAA
Source organism: uncultured Actinomycetes bacterium (assembly GCA_963766525.1). Taxonomy (GTDB): domain Bacteria; phylum Actinomycetota; class Thermoleophilia; order Solirubrobacterales; family Solirubrobacteraceae; genus CADCVQ01. Next base: position 197,667 of record CAVYAX010000042.1, on the reverse strand, counting down.
CGCACCAAGTCGTGCCCGCCGGATCGGCGGGATCGTGGCCGCGGCCATCCTGATCGTCTTCGGCGTCGCGGCCGCCGTGCAGGGCGTCACCGGCAGCTCGCTCGTCCAGGACAAGCTCACGCAGGAGGCGATCGTCGGCACCCCGACGATGTCGCCGTCCGCGATCGCTGAAGAGATCAAGAAGAGCGGCGTCACCGGCCTCGAGGTCCCGTCGTGCTCGGTCGCCGGCAAGCCGATCGAGAGCGGCACCGACGCCCGCTGCTTCGCCGAGTACATGCGCGTCGACGCGATGATGGCGACCGGCGGCAAGACCTACGCGCAGATGCCGCGCTTCGCCACGAAGGACGGCAAGGGCACCAGCGACGAGGCGCTCGCGCTGCGCTACCCGAACGGCCGCCCGATGGACAACCCGGCGCGCAGCGTCTGGGTGACCGAGACCGCGCTGTCCAACGCGCTGAACACGAGCTACATGGCGCAGCAGGTCTCGCTGTTCGGGATCGCCGTCGGCGGCGCGTTCCTGCTCGTCGGCCTCCTGCTCGCGGCGTTCTCGCTCGGCGGCCTGAAGCTCCCGGCCCGCGGCCCCCGTGCGTGCCCGCCAGCCGGAGGGCGCGCTGTCCTGAGCGCCCGGCTTCACCTCGGCTCGGGCATGCGAGCCTCCTCACAGAGGTGAGGTGAAGCCCCGCCCGTCCGCGGCCGGCCCTTGAACGGGAGCCGGTCGCGGGCGCGGTCGGGCCTACCCGCGCGTGGCGACGATGTTCAGCCGCACGTAGTCGAGCACCGGGCGCTCGCCGAGACGCAGCAGGACCGCGTCGAGGAAGCGCTCGTGCTCGCCGGGCGCCAGCCGCTCGAGGTGCGGCCCGAGGCACACGGTCTCGAGGTACGCACGCGGCTCGTCGGGCTCGACGGGCCACGGCTGCAGCCAGCACCGCACGTCCTCGAATCCCGCTGCGCGCAGGCGCTCTTCGGTGAGCTCCGGCGACGCGAAGTTCCACGGCATCGGCCAGCCGGCGAAGCGCTCGGACAGGCCGGCGTCGGCACCGGCCCGCAGCGCCGCCTCGTGGACCGCGGCCACGTTGCCCTGTCCCCCGCACTGCGCGCTGACGCGCCCGCCGGGACGCAGCGCGGCGGCAAGCGAGGCGAACAGCGCGTCGTGGTCGGGCACCCAGTGGAACGTCGCGTTCGAGAAGACGGCGTCGACCGCGCTCGTCCAACCGCAGGTTCGCGAGGTCGGCCTGTCGCACGTCCGCGGCGCCGTCCTCGAGCTCCCCTCTTGCCCGCGCGACCATCTCCGCGTCGGCGTCGACCGCGATCACGCGGCCGGCCGGAAGGCGTTCGAGCAGCAGCCGCGTCACCCGGCCCGAGCCGCAGCCCGCGTCGAGGACCGTCTCGTCGCCGCGCAGGTCGAGGCGGTCGATGACGGCCTCGGACATCGCGACCTGCGGGCCCGAGACCCGGTGGTAGGCATCGGCGTTCCAGCCGCGGACCGCGCTCATGAGAGCGCCGTCGTGACCGGCCCCGATCGCTCGCGCTCGGCCTCGTAGGCGGAGATCGCGTCCTCTTGGGCGAGCGTCAGCGCGATGTCGTCGAGGCCGTTGAGCAGCCGGTGCTTGGTCTCGGGGTCGATGTCGAACGAGGCGCGGCCGCCGTCCCACGAGATCTCCTGCGCCTCGAGGTCGACGGTCGCCTGGTCGGCGGCCATGAGCGCGCGCACGTCGTCCTCGCCGATCGCGATCGTCAGCAGGCCGATCTTCGTGCAGTTCGAGGCGAAGATGTCCGCGAACGACGGCGCGACGATCGCCTTGAAGCCGTAGTCCTCAAGGCCCCACGGCGCGTGCTCGCGCGAGGAGCCGCAGCCGAAGTTGCGGCCGGTGACGAGGATCGGGTTGGAGGGCAGGTCCCAGTCGGGCTCCTTCGCCCAGTCATAGAAGAGAAACTCACCGAAACCGGTGCGTTCCACCCTTTTGAGGAACTGCTTGGGCATGATCTGGTCGGTGTCGACGTCGGAGCGGTCGAGCACGCGAGATGCCGCCTTCGAATCGAACGATCGGCTCCATGGTAGCTCCACTCCCTGATGTCGACGAAACGGCCCTCGATGGCGGCCGCGGCGGCCATCTGGGGTGAGACGAGGTGCGTGCGCCCGCCGCGTCCCTGGCGGCCCTCGAAGTTGCGGTTCGAGGTCGAGGCGCAGCGCTCGCCCGGCGCGAGCGTGTCGGGGTTCATGCCCAGGCACATCGAGCAGCCCGCCGCGCGCCAGTCGAAGCCGGCGGCGCGGAAGATCTCGTCGAGCCCCTCGGCCTCGGCCTCGGCCTTCACCTGCGCCGAGCCCGGCACGACCATCGCGTTCACGGTCGACGCGACCTTGCGCCCGCGCACGACCTCGGCGGCGACGCGCAGGTCGCCGATGCGGCTGTTCGTGCACGAGCCGATGAACACGCGGTCCAGCGCGATGTCCTGGATCGGCGTGCCGGCGCGTAGGTCCATGTAGTGCAGGGCGCGCTCGTGGCCCTCGGTCGTCGGCTCCGGCACGGACTCCGCGACGCCGGCGACCATGTCGGGCGCCGTCCCCCACGTGACCTGCGGGCTGATCGCGCTCGCTTCGACCGTGATCTCGCGGTCGAAGGTCGCGCCCTCGTCGGTCTCAAGGGCGCGCCACTCGGACGGGATCTCGATCCCCGCGTGCTCCGCGACCCACGCGAAGGTCGTCTCGTCGGGCGCGATCATGCCGGCCCGTCCCCCGCCCTCGATCGTCATGTTGCAGACCGTCATCCGGCCCTCCATCGACAGCGCCTCGATGGCCGGGCCCGCGAACTCGACGACGTGGCCGACGGCGCCGGAGGTGCTCATCTGGCCGATCGTCGCGAGGATGAGATCCTTCGCCGTGACGCCGAAGCCGAGCTCGCCCGTGTAGAGGATGCGCATCGACTTGGGCTTGTTCGCGACGAGGCACTGCGTGGCGAGGACGTGCTCGACCTCGCTCGTGCCGATCCCGAACGCGAGCGCGCCGAACGCGCCGTGCGTCGCGGTGTGGCTGTCGCCGCAGACGATCGTCATGCCGGGCTGCGTGACGCCGAGCTCCGGCCCGATGACGTGGACGATGCCCTGGCGGTCCGAGCCGAGCGAGTAGATCGGCACGCCGAACTGCTCGCAGTTGCGCTCGAGCGTCTGCACCTGCACGCGGCTGAGCTCGTCCTTGATGCGCGCGGACACGGGCGTGCCGTCGGTGGGCGTGTTGTGGTCGGCGGTGGCGAGCGTGCGGTCGGGCCGGCGGACGGTGCGCCCGGCGAGCCGCAGCCCGTCGAACGCCTGCGCGCTCGTCACCTCGTGGACGAGGTGCAGGTCGATCCACAGGATGCCCGCGGTTACCTCGTGGAGGACCCAGATCTTCTCGAATAACGTCGTCGTCGTCATGGCGATCAGCTCCTGCGTAGGCCGGCGGAGACGACGGCGAGCAGGACCGCGTCGCCGGAGCCGGGGTTCTCGAAGTGGTGGGGCAGGTCGGCGTCAAACGTCACGCAGTCGCCCTCGGACAGCTCGTAGCGCTCGCCGTCGATGATCAGCGCGACGGCGCCCTCCTGGACGAGCGCGGTCTCGCGGCTACCGGGCTCGTGCATCGGCGGGTCGCCGGGGCCGCCCGTCTTCGCGCCGCCCGCGAGGACGTGGCGCGAGAGCTCGGCGCGCTGGCCGGGCAGCGGCGGCGTCAGGATCTCGGCTTTGTGACCCGAGCGCGGGTCGCTCGTGCCGGGGCGGCGGTCGCCCGAGCGGACGATCGCGACGGTCGCGCCCTCGTCCAGGCGCAAGAGCTGCGACAGCGTCAGGTCGAGGCCGCTCGCGATCCGCGCGGCGACCGCGAGCGTCGGGCTCGTCTCCCCGCGCTCGACCTGGCTGAGCATCGGCGCGCTGACGCCGCAGCGATCGGCGAGGTCGCGCAGGCTGAGCTCCATCGCGTCGCGCAGCGCGCGGATGCGCGGGCCGATCGGCGTGGCGTGGTGTTCGACGGTCGTCATGCCTTGTACGTTATCACGTACAAGCGTATGTCGTTGAGCGTCTGTGACCCTCGCTACGCTCCCCCGGCGTGAGCGACCCCTTCGTGCCTCCCGACGTGCTCGTCCTCGCGAGCGGCGGAACGCTCGGCGAGGCATGGATGAGCGGCCTGCTGGCCGGCATCGAGGACGCCACGGGCCACGACTTCCGCGCCACCGAGTCGCTCATCGGCACGTCGGCCGGCGCGCTCGTCGCGGCGGCGCTCGTAGCCGGGCAGCGGCCGCGCCGCCCGGCGCCGCAGCCCGGGACCTTGCAGCTTCAGTCGGGAGCCCCCGCGAGCGCGGACGTCGCGCCCGGGGGCTTCGGCCAGCTCACGACGTGGCTGCCGTCCCGCTCGGCCATCCAGGGCGTCGTGCGCGAGGCCGCGCGCCTCGCCGGCATCGCCGCCACGCCGCTCGCCCCGATGGCGCTCGCCGTGGGCTCGACGGGCAGCACGGCGCTGCGGGCCGCGCTGCTCGGTCGCGCGCCCGGCACCGACACGTCGCTCAGCGCGATCCACGACGGCGTGGCCGAGACCGGGGCGCGCTTCGACGGGCGCCTGCGGATCGTCGCGGTCGACCGCGAGAGCGGGCGCCGCGTCGTCTTCGGCGCGCCGGGCGCCCCGGACGCGACCGTCGCCGAGGCCGTGCAGGCGTCGTGCTCGGTCCCCTGGATCTTCGCGCCGATGCGCATCGGCGACCGCGAGTACGTCGACGGCGGCGTCTGGAGCAACACGAACCTCGACATCGCGCCGGGCGCGCGCGCCACCCAAGTGCTGTGCCTGAACCCGATCGCGAGCCTCGACATCGCGATCGCCTCCCCCTTCGGGCTGCTGCGCGCGATCGCGGGCAGCAGCGCCGCGCTCGAGACGCTGTCGCTGCGCAGCCGCGGCACCAAGGTGCGGATGATCGGCCCGACCCGGGACATCGCCCGCGTCATGGGCCCGAACCTCATGGACACGCGCCGCCGCGAGCAGGTGCTGGCGGGCGGCTACGCCCAGGGCCTGACCGTCGGCGGCGGCTCGGCGCGCGCGTGACGCGAGTCTGAAAAACGTCGCGATCGTGGCCGATCGCACACTCCCCCGCGGCGCGCGACCATACGTTGGCGCTTCACACGACAAGGGGGCATGTCAGATGAACGCTTCACCCCGCCGCGCGCGGCGGCTGCTCGCGGTCGCGGCAACCGCAGCGATCATGGCCATCGCCGGCTGCGGCGACGACAACGAGAAGCAGGCCGAGGATCTGCAGAAGCAGGGCGAGGAGCTCCAGCAGCAGGGGCAGGAGCTCCAGGAGGACGCGAAGCAGATCGCCGAGGACGTCAAGAGCGGCAAGCTCACCTCCGCGGAGGGCGCGGCCCAGCTCGAGGCGAAGTCCAACGCGCTCAAGGAGAAGGCCGAGGACACCACGCAGGACGCGATCGACTCGGTGAAGGACAACAGCAACCTCACCGACGAGCAGAAGCAGCAGCTCGAAGACGCCCAGAACCAGCTCGAAGCGACCCCCTGAGCGGGGCGCTCGCGGTCCTGCGCCGCGCCGCCGGCGCAGGACCTCGGGCTCGCCGGGCGGCGACCAAGGCTGCCCGCGTGCCGGGTGCGGTATGAAGGACGGTGATGAGCCTGCATCCGCCAACGGCACGGACCCCGCTGGAAGCGTGGCGGTCCGTCGCGACGCCCCCGGGCGAGGACGCCTCACGCCTGCGCGAGCGCGTCGCTCGGCAGCCGGCTGCGCCCGACGTCGAGCTGTGGCTCGTGCGCCACGGCGAGACGACGACGAACGCCGCCCGGCTCATCACCGGCACGACCGACGCGCCGCTCACGGTGACCGGGCGCCTGCAGGCGCAGGACGCCGGCCGGGCGATCGCGGGCGCCGAGTTCGACCTGGGCTTCGCCTCGGAGCTCGAGCGCAGCGTCGAGACGCTCGAGCTCATGGCGCGGGCCGGCGACCTCGTCCTGCCCCATACCGTGCAGGATCCGCGGCTGGCGGAGCGCTCGTTCGGCGTGCTCGAGCGCACGGCGATCCGCCCGCGCGACCCGCGCCTGGCGGTCGACCTGACGCTCGCGCCCACGGGCGGCGAGAGCTACACCTCGATGACGCGCCGGTGCCTCTCGTTCCTGCTGGACGTGCGGTGCCTTGCGTCCGACCTCGGCCGGCCGCTCGCTGTGCTCGTCAGCTCGCACACCGGGCCGATGCGCGTGATCACCGCGATCCTGGATGAGGCGACGGACCCGATCGTCGTGCGCGAGCGCGTGTTCGGCAACGGCGAGCTCACGCGCCGCACGCTGCGCCAGCTCACCTGGCCGGCGTTCGCCGGCGGCCTGCCAGAGCCGGACTGACCTACCGCCCCTCGGGGTCGCGCGCCGCCGTCGGGGCCGAACCGCTCGCGGGCCGCGCGCCGCCGTAGCGCTCCTGTCGCCGACCTCGACGGCCGGCGCGAGCCAGGGGCATCGGAGTGGTGACCACTCTCGACGCGAGCGCGCACGTCGCGGAGATTGCTCCCACCCACCGAACATCACGCACCAGGAGCACACGCGATGACCAGCACCGCCGCCGTCGGGACCGGGATCTCCAGGCTGAACCTCACAATCGACGAGGAGACGCCATGCAGCCACAAGCCCCACATGAGGGTCGTCGCCGGCGCCCTGCGGCGTCCGGTGCCGCCGCAGGGCGGCGGCTGGCCCGAGGCCGGCTCCCCGAGCGGCGACCGGCGCATCGCCACGGCCTTCGCCACCGCCGGACGCCGCGGCCGCCGCGCCGCGCTCATGCCGTTTCTCATGGGCGGCCTCCCGACCCTCGCCGCGTCGCGCAAGATCGGCGAGGCGTGCGTGGCCGGCGGCGCCGACATTCTCGAGCTTGGGATCCCGTGTGCCAACCCACACGCCGACGGCCCCGTCATTCGTGAGGCCGGCGCGGCGGCGCTGCGCGCCGGCGCCACCCTCGACGGCATCCTGGACGTCGCCCGCGCGCTGTCGCGGCGCGTACCGGTCGTGATCATGTGCTACGCCGAGACCGTGCTGGCGCGCGGCGCGCGGCCCTTCGCGGCAGCCCTGGACGAGGCGGGCGTCAGCGGCCTCGTCGTGCCGGACCTCGCACCGCGCGACCTGGTCGCCGTGCAGCGCGCGTGCCTTACGCGCGGGATCGCACTCGTCCCGCTCGTCGCCCCGGCGACACCCGACGACCACATCGCCCACATCGGTGGTCGCGGGTTCGTCTACGCAATGTCGGTGTCGGGCACGACGGGCGAGCGCTCGGCGCTGCCCCTCGACCTCCCCGCGCTCATCAGCCGCGCACGCGCTGGCGGCTGCATGCCTGTCGCGCTCGGGTTCGGGATCTCGCGTCCCGAGCATGCCGCGAACGCCGCCGACGCCGGAGCTGACGGCGTCATCGTCGGCAGCCGCCTCGTCCGCGCCGCCGCCGAGTCGGCCGACCCGCCGGCGGCCGTCGGCGAGCTCGTCGCCGGCTTCTCGCGGGCGCTCGCTCGTCGCGCCGCGCCGGCCGATCCCGCGCTCGCCGTGGCCGCCTGACAGGATCGGCGCATGACGTTCGTGCGACGCGTCCTACTCTCTTGACGGTGCCCCCGAAGAGCCTCGTCGCCGTGCGCTACGTGCTGCCCGCCGTCGTCGTGCTCGCGGGCGTGGCGATCCTCGTCTTCAACCACTCGATCGACGGGCTCGAGGGCGCGGCGATGTTCGTCGGCGCCGCGGGCGCGATCCTGCTGCTCAACGTGCTGTACCGCGTCGGCGTCACGGGCGACGAGGAGCGCGACCGCGAGGCCGAGGCGCGCGACTACCTCGACGAGCACGGCCACTGGCCCGACGAGGAGCCCCCGGCGCCAACGCGCTAGGCGGGCCGCAGGAGGACCCGGCCCCAACGCGCAGCGGGCCCGACGCGCCGCCGCCGCAGCGCCGGCCCTCATCCCGCTTGCTGACGCGGCGTCCAGCCGAACGTCTTCAGCGCGACGACCAGCCCGACGAGGCCCCACGCCGCGAGGATCGCGAGGTCGCCGCCGGCGATCCCCGCACCGTTCGTACGCGGGTCGAAGGCGACGGTCAGCGCATCGACGAGCGGCTTGACCGGCAGCACGTCGGCGACCGTGCGCAGCCCGTCGGGCAGCTCGCTGACCGGGACGAAGACGCCGGAGATGAAGTACAGCGGCAGCACGATCGCGTTCGTCATCGCGGGCGCGGCGTCCTCGCTGCCGATCGCGCGCGTGTACGCGATGCCGAGCGCGCAGAACGCGAAGGCCCCGACCGCCAGCGCCGCGACGAGGCCGGGCAGCGTGGCCGTCGGTACGCGGACGCCGAAGGCGATCCCGCCGATCGCGATCAGCAGCGTCGTGACAATCGTCGCGCTGACGATCGCCGTCCCGACGCGCCCCGCGAACACGATCCACGGCGGCGCCGGGGTTCCGCGGACGCGCTTGAGCACGCCATCCTCGCGCACGCTCACGAGCCCGATCGCGAGGCCGACGAACGACGCCGAAACGATCGCCAGCGCGATGAACGCCGGCACCTGCAGCGTCGAGACGCGGACGTTCCCGTACTCCTCCCCCGTGCGCTCGTTGCCGAAGATCGAGACGAACAAGCAGAGGAAGATGATCGGCAGGATCGCCGTGAAGAACAGCGCCGCAGGGTTGCGGACGAAGACCTTGAAGTCCGAGCGAAGCTGCGCGACGAGCATCCTCATCTGCGCGCCCGCCGGCCTCGGGAGGGTGCCGGTGCCTCGGCGGGTGGATCGGCCGCCGGCTCTCCGACGATGTCGAGGTAGGTCTGCTCCAGCGACGGTCGCAGCACCTCGAGGCGCTCGAGCTCCAGGCCGCGCTCGGCTGCCCAGCCGCAGAGATCGGCGAGCACGCGCGTGGGGGAGCTCGTGCGCAGCCTGGCGCGGCCGTCGTGGCCGAGCACGGCCGCCGGGCCGGCAGGCAGCCCGCTCAGCTGCACCGCGGCCGGCGGCACGAACGCGATCTCCGTCTCCTGAGCCCGAGGCCCCGTGAGATCCTGCGGCGCGCCCTCGGCGACGATCACGCCGCCCTTGATGATCGCGACGCGATCGGCCAGCTCCTGCGCCTCGTCGAGGTAGTGCGTCGTCAGGAAGACCGTGGTGCCGAGCTCCCTCAAGCCGGCGATGACCTCCCACGCGGAGCGGCGCGCCACGGGATCGAAGCCCGTGGTCGGCTCGTCGAGGAACACGAGCTCGGGCCGCCCGACGAGCGCGAGCGCGACATCCAGGCGCCGCCGCTGACCACCCGACAGCCGCGCGACGCGAGCGTCCGCCTTCTCCGCCAGCCCCACGAGCCCGATCGTCTCGGCGATCGGACGTGGGCTCGGGTAGTACGCCGACCACAGCTCGAGTGTCTCGCGCACGGTCAGGTTCGGTTGCGCCCTGCCCTCCTGGAGCACGATCCCGATTCGCGCGCGCCAGTCGCGGGTGCCGTGCGCGGGGTCGAGGCCAAGGACGCTCACGTCGCCGGCGTCGCGTTTGCGAAAGCCCTCGAGGATCTCGACCGTCGTCGTCTTGCCCGCGCCGTTGGGTCCGAGGAACGCGAAGATCTCGCCGCGCTGGACGCGCAGCGACACGCCGCGCACGGCCTCGAACGCGCCGTAGGACTTGCGCAACCCGTCGACTTCGATGGCCGCTTCGGCGGTCACGCCGTGCAGCTTAGAACGGTGGCTCGACTGCTCGCCGCCGGGACCTCAGGCCGCGGAGGGTGGTGTGCGAGACCGATCTCCGATCGGCGTGCCGACGGTCGGGTCTGGTCGGCGGGACGAGTGGATTTCGACGCGGACGATGCTTCGTGTTCGTGGGGGTCGGGCGGTTTAGGTCGCGGGCCCGACACGCCCGACGCTGTCACAACCGCGCTGCTTGTCTTTGCGGTCCAGGAGCGCGAAGTCGCGGCCCGACCCGCAGTCGACGACGTCCTTCGTGTCGCCGGCGGTGCGGACACGGTCTGCGCCCGTGCCGCCGAAGAGCTGGTCGTTGCCGCGGCCGCCGAGGCGCATCTCGTCGAGCACGTCGTCTCCCGATCCGCCGTCGACGCGGTCGTTGCCGTCGCCGCCGCCGCTGCGATCGTTGCCAGAGCCGCCACGCAGGTCATCGGCGCCGGCGCCGCCGAGCAGGCTGTCGTTGCCGGCCTGACCGGAGAGCCTGTCGTTGCCGGCGCCGCCGCGGATCACATCGTCGCCGCTGTCGCCGCGCACGACGTCGTTACCGGCGCCCGCGCAGATCGTGTCGTCTCCGCCGCGCCCGTCGATCGTGTCGGCAGCGTCGCCGCCGATGATGACGTCAGCGCCCGCTGTGCCCGTGATCGACGTCTGACCGCTGCGAGCGACGATCGTCGCGGCCTTGCCTTCACACATCGCTGCCGGTGAGCCGGCGCACCGGTGCCGCCAGGGCTGGGAAAGCCGGCCGACCCGCCTCGGAGGCCGCCGGGACCGCCGGCCACGATCAGCCGCCGGTCGGTCGCGGGATCGCCGGTCACGGGGCAGGCATCCCGCAGGCACGTGCGGACATCCGACGCGCCCGCGCCGCCGACGCTGCCGTTGCCGCCGCCGTTGAACCCGCCGACGTTCGCGGCGACCGCCCCGCCGACCTCGACGTACAGCACGCTTGCGGGCGCAACAGGCAAGCCCGCGCCGATGGCGAGCGTGGCGCTCGCCGTGGCTGCTTCCCCGTGATCGCCCGCTCCGCCGGTCGCGACGATCTGCAGCGCGCTGGTTGCCGGAACGGTGAACGTCTGCTCGGCACCGGTGAAGCCGCATGTCACGACGACGACGCCGCCGAAGTCCGGAGCCGACGGGGTACACGCGGCATGGGCGGCCGGTGCCGTCAGTATCCCAAGCAGCGCGCTTGACGTCGCACACACGGCGAACGCGCGACAGCCGCGCCGCGTCGTGATCCTCGCCAGCGACAGACCGCGCGTCGTGCGTCGCCGACACACACGCGACGTGACGTTCGGCCTATCCGATCGCTGACGGCTCGACACGCGATCCTCCTCGCGGTGGCTCGGGTATGTGACCGACGCCCCGGGCTGCTGGAGCCCGGCGGTCCGCGCGAGCGCTCCCCACCCGCCACGGCGCCGCGGAGCCGGTGAGTCTCTGACATGCGACCGCGGGTGTCAAGCCTGGCACCGCGCGGGCCAGATCAACGTCAAACCGGGCGCCGACCCGGCGCGCCGATGACCCGCCACCACCCCGGCCGGCGTTCACGCTCGACCACGCAGACCACGCACCGAGCCCTCGGCAACCTCGTGGACGTGAACTCGCGTTGCCCATTCGTCGTCGTGCCCGCAAGGCGCGCGGGCACGGCTGCGTCTCGACGAATCAGGGAGTCGGAACGGGAGCGTTGGCGCCGAGGTCGATCGCGTCGCCGGCCGCCTGCGCCTTGCGCACGACGTTCGAGAGCGCGCGCACGTAGGCGGTGCCTGCCGCCTCGATGATGTCCGTCGCCACGCCCTGGCCGGAGGCCGACTGCCCCTCGTACTCGAGCACGACCGACGACTCGCCGAGCGCGTCCTGGCCGCCGGTGACCGCGTCGACGCGGAACACGCGCAGCTGCGCGTCGATCCCGGTCGCCGCGTTGATCGCCGCGAAGACCGAGTCGATCGGACCGTCGCCGGAGCCTGTGGCCGTGACCGGCACGCCGTCGGGCGGCGTCACCGTGACGCGCGCGTGCGGCTCGGTCCCCGAGGCGGCGCTGACCTCGAAGGTGTCGAACGTGTAGCTCGCGAGCTCGTTGCGCAGGTCGTCGGTGACGAGCGCCTCGAGATCCATCGCCGTGACCTGCTTCTTCTTGTCGGCGATCTCCTTGAAGCGCTTGAAGGCCGTGTTCAGCGCGGCGCCCTCGACGGTGAAGCCGAGCTCGGCGAGCGTCTGCTTCAGCGCGGCGCGGCCGGAGTGCTTGCCGAGCACGAGCGAGTTCGCGTCCAGGCCGACGCTCGTGGCGTCCATGATCTCGTAGGTCGTGCGCTCCTTGATGACGCCGTCCTGGTGGATGCCGGACTCGTGCGCGAACGCGTTGCGCCCGACGATCGCCTTGTTGGGCTGCACGACGTAGCCGGTGAGCCTTGACACGAGCCGCGACGTCCGCGCGATCTCCGTCGTGACGGCCGTGGTGTGCAGCCCGCTGACGTCACCGCGGGTGTGCAGGAGCATCACGATCTCCTCGAGCGAGCAGTTGCCCGCGCGCTCGCCGATGCCGTTGATCGCGCACTCGACCTGGCGCGCGCCGGCGACGAGGCCGGCGTACGAGTTGGCGACCGCGAGGCCGAGGTCGTCGTGGCAGTGCACCGAGACGATGACGTCGCGCAGCTCGGGCACGAGGCGGTACAGGCCCCCGAGGAACGCGGCGTACTCGTCGGGGACCGTGTAGCCGACGGTGTCGGGGATGTTGATCGTCGTCGCGCCCTCCTCGATCGCCGCGGCGACGACCTCGGCGGTGTACTCCAGCTCGGCGCGGGTCGCGTCCATCGGCGAGAACTCGACGTCGTCGACGAACGACTTCGCATGCGCGACGGCCGCACGGGCCTGGGCGAGGACGTCCTCGCGCGTCGAGCGGAACTGGTGGACGATGTGGATGTCCGATGTCGAGATGAACGTGTGGATCCGAGGTCGCTCCGCGTCGCGTACAGCTCGCGCGGCGGACTCCACGTCGGGGGCTTGAGCTCGAGCGAGACCCGCGATGATCGGGCCCTGGACTTCGCGCGCGATCGCCTGGACGGCCTCGAAGTCGCCGGGCGAGGCGATCGGGAAGCCGGCTTCGATGACGTCGACGCCGAGGCGGGCGAGCTGGTGAGCGATCTCGAGCTTCTCGCCGGTGTTCAGCGAGATGCCCGGCGATTGCTCGCCGTCGCGCAGCGTGGTGTCGAAGATGCGGACGTGGTTGCGATCGATGGTGCTCATGACGGGGCTTCACTCCTTGTAAGGGCTCGAGATGTGCTGCTTCTCAGTCGGTATGCGGCAGTGCGGCCGCCACGCAGATAGCTCCCCCTATCGGGGGAGCAGGAGAAGCAGGGAAAGCTCGAGTGCACGCGTCATGCGCCGAGGAGTCTAAACGGTCATGGCACGGTTGTGGAGCGCTTGTGCGTCGAACGTTCGTCGAGGCGGTCGCCGGGCCGGATGTGGCGCACGTCGAGGCCGTGGCGCTCCGCGAGTCGCGCGGCGATCAGGGAGCGGTGGCAGGCCTCCGGGTCGGCCTCGACGCACAGCAGCGCCGTCACGCTGTCGTGCGGCATCTCCGCGACGAGCGCGTCGAGGTCGGCTCGGTCGAGGACCTCGCGCGTGTAGCGCTCGACGTACTCGGGATCGAGCTCGGCGCGGGAGCGCTTGCCGACGCCCGCGCGGTCGTCGGCGGCGTACTGGAGCTGGCGCAGCTCGGTCGTCGGCGCGAGCTCGCGGTGATGGTCGTAGGCGATGCCTGCGCCTGCGAGCGCGGCCTGCAAGCGGCGCGAGTTCGCCCACGCATAGCGCGGGCCGCGCACGCCGCGGCGCTGGCGCACATCGACGACGAGGCCCACCCCGGCGGCTTGCAGCGCCGCGAGGAAGGCCTCGAGGTCGAAGTCGTAGACGCCGACCGTGACGACGCGCGGCAGCGTCAGATCCTGCGGGTCGGCTCGGTCGGCGGGACCGCGCCCGGTGCGACCGGGTCCACCGGCTCGGCGACCATCGGCCCGTCCTTGCCGCGCATGAAGCGCCGGCCCGCGGGAGCTTCGCCGTAGGCCGGATCGGCGTATGCGGGATCGTTGGCCGGATCGGCTCCGGGCGTGACGGGCCCGGCGCGGTGAGCCCGGCGCCCGAGCGGATCGGCGCCCGGCGACGCGAGCGCGACGGAGATGCGGGCGACCGACAGCAGCGCACCCGCGCTCATGATGATCGTCGCGGCGAGCGCCAGCCACAGCCCGGTGCTGGGATCGTCGTCGATGCCGGCGGCGACGGGCGGCGGGTTGATGAGCGCGAAGAGCACGATGACGAGCGCGGCGATCGTCGGCCCGATGAGCCAGCTCGCGGGCCTCGGCGGGCCGAAGCCGAAGCGGCTGGCGACCGCGGCGAGCGTGCCGACGGCGAGCATCGCAAGCACGAGATCCCACACCTCGAACGCCTCGAAGGCGTCGGTCCCGCGCTGGTACCACTCGAGGAACAGGCTGACGAGCAGCAGGATTGCGCCGAGACCGATCAGCAGCAACCCAGCTTCGTGGTTTCTCACGGCATCCGGTGCGGCCGGGCGTCCTGCGGCGATGGGCATTTCTGGGTCTCCTCGTGTCAGTTGCTGCGAACGAGGTTGCTGTTACCCGGCCCCCGGTTACGCCACGCTCCGGGTGCCTATCCTCGGTGGTATGCCGAGAAGCCGCGATACCGGCTTTCCGACGAACGACGCGCAGGACGACTTCCTCCGCGCGCGCAGACGCCGCGTGCTGGCGCGGCTGTCAGCGGTGCTCCGGCTCGAGGCCGGCGATATCGACGTCATCCTGTCCTTCGACGAGGTCGTCGAAGCGCTCGGCCGCGTCGGCGAGCGCGACCTCGGCGTCATGACGATCCCGATCGAATCGATCGTCGGAACGGTCGATCGCCGCAAGGAGTTCGACCGCGCGTTCCGGCCGACGTCGGCGCGCGTGCGCGCGCGTTTCGAGCAGATCGCCAACGCCCAGCGCCGCGGCGCGTCGATGCCACCGATCGACGTCTACCGCGTGGGGCAGCTGCATTTCGTCCGCGACGGGCACCATCGCGTCGCGGTCGCGCGTGCGCAGGGGCGTGACGAGATCGACGCGCGGGTCGTGGAGGTCGTGACGCGGGTGCCGGCCGAGCCGTCGATCAGCTCGGACATCCTGCCGCTCAAGAACCACGAGCGCGTGTTCCTCGAGCGCGTCCCGCTGCCGCCCGACGCGCGCGCCCGCGTCAAGGTGAGCGACCCCTTGGACCACGGCAGCCTCGCCGAGGGTGTCGAGGCTTGGGGCTTTCGCCTCATCCAGCACGACGCCGTCTTCCTCGACCGCGCCGAGGTCGCGCGGCGCTGGTTTCAGGAGGAGTACGAGCCGGTCGTCGCGATGCTCCGCGAGGCGGACCTCATCGGCCGCCGCGAGACGGAGACCGACGCCTACCTTCGCCTGTCATCGGACCGCTACCGCCTCATGCGCACCCACCGCTGGACCGACGAGTCCGTCGACCGCGTTCGCCGGGGACGCTGAGCGCAGCGACGTCGCTCGCCGTCGCCGCGGTCAAGCCTCCGGCTTGGCCTCCGAGCGGACCTCGACGTTCAGCACCGCCGTGCCGGTCGCGCCCCACAGGCGCAGCCAGAGCGGCAGGTACATCTCCATCCCGCGCGCGGCGCTGATGTCGCCGAGGTCGAGGACCATGCCGTCGCCCCAGCCGAGCTCCGCGAGCAGCAGGCCAACCCGCTGCTTCGCCGCGGTGTCGTCGCCGCACACGAACATCGTGTGGGGACCGGGCACGAGGTCCGGCTGGACCATGACCGCGGCCGTCACGGTGTTGAGCGCCTTGACAACACGCACCTCCGGGAACGCGCGCTGCAACTGCTCGGCGAGGCTGTCGTCGTTGCAGACGGTGAGCGTCGGCGGCATGCCCTTCGAGAAGTCCAGCGGGTTCGACACGTCCATCAAGACCTTGCCTGCGAGCTGCTCGGCGCCCGCGGCCTCAAGGACCTCCAGCGACGCGGCGCCGGCCGTCGCGTTGATCGCGAGCTCGCCGAACGCCGCGGCGTCGGCGAAGCTGCCCTCCGATGCAAGCGGGCCGGCCCCGCCGGCCCAGGCCACCGCCGTCTCGTTGCCGGCCTGGCGCGAGCCCATGCGGACCTCATGACCGCGATCGACGAGCGCCTGGGCGAGGGTCCGCCCGACCGTGCCCGTGCCGAGGACGCCGATATGCATCTGCGCGAGGCTACTCCTCGGTCGGGGCGGCCTCGGCGGCGGGCGAGTCGGTCGTGTCGGGCTCGCCCTCCTCGGCCACCGACGGAGCCGTGGCCGAGCTCGCCGCGGCGTGCGCGAGATTCGTTCCGTCGCCGGCGCTGAACACGTGCAGCTTGGCCGCGTCGAACCACAGCTTGGCCGTCGAGCCCGCCTGGATCTCCGACTCCGGGTTCAGCCGCGCGACCGCCCGCCCGGCGCCGCCGCTCGGCGTCTCGGCGATGCCCGAGTCGCGCGCGAGCTCCGCCAGCTCGTCGGAGCTCACCTCGCCGCCCTCGAACTGGAAGTACGCGTAGATCTCCGAGCCCATCGACTCGAGGACCTCGATCGGCGCGTCGAACTCAACGCCATGGCGACGGCCTTCGGGCGCGAGCGTCGCGTCCTCGAAGTCCTCGGGGCGGATGCCGACGATCACGTCGCCCGTGTCGGCGGCGCCCTCGGGCGCCGGAACGTCGGCGAACGGCAGGCGGAGCTTGCCGCCATTCGCCGTGGCGGAGAAGAAGTTCATCGCCGGTGAGCCGATGAAGCCCGCGACGAAGATGTTGACCGGGCTGTTGTAGAGGACGCGCGGGGTGTCGACCTGCTGCAGCACGCCGCCGCGCATGACCGCGACGCGGTCGCCGAGCGTCATCGCCTCGGTTTGGTCGTGGGTGACGTAGACCGTTGTCGTGGAGAGGTCGCGTTGCAGCCGCGAGACCTCGGTGCGCATCTGCACGCGCAGCTTGGCGTCGAGGTTCGACAGCGGCTCATCCATGAGGAACGCGCTCGGGTCGCGGACGATCGCGCGCCCCATCGCGACGCGCTGACGCTGGCCGCCGGACAGGTTCGACGGCTTGCGATCCAGGTGCGCCTTGAGATCCAGGATCTCAGCGGCGTGCTCGACCTTCCGGTTGATCTCCTCGGTCGGCACCTTTGCGAGCTTCAGCGCGAAGCCCATGTTCTCGCGCACGGTCATGTGCGGATACAGCGCGTAGTTCTGGAAGACCATCGCGATGTCGCGGTCGCGCGGAGCCTTGTCGTTGACGACCTCGCCGCCGATCGTCAGCTCGCCTTCGGAGATGTCCTCGAGGCCGGCGATCATCCGCAGCGCCGTCGACTTCCCGCAGCCCGACGGGCCCACGAGGATCATGAACTCGCCGTCGGCGATCTCGAGGTTGAGCTTCTTGACGGCCTCGGTGCCGTCCGGATAGCGCTTCGTGACGTCGTGGAGTGCGATGTCGGCCATGTGTCTCCTTTACCCCTTCACCGCCCCGGCGGTGAGGCCGGCGACGATCCGACGCTGGAAGATCAAGACGAAGATGATGATCGGGATCGTGACGAGCACGGCGGCCGCTGCGATGTTGCCGGTCGGCGCCGTGAACTGCGAGTCGCCCTGGAAGAACGCGATCGCCGCGGGAACCGTCCGCGACTTGTCCGACGACGTCAGCGTGATCGCGAAGATGAAGTCGTTCCAGGCGAAGATGAACACAAGGATCGCCGCGGTGAACGTCCCCGGGGCGGCGAGCGGCAGGATGACCTTGCGAAACGCCTGCCACGGCGTCGCGCCGTCGACCTGGGCGGCCTGTTCGAGCTCCCACGGGATCTCGCGGAAGAACGCCACGAGGATGTAGATCGCGAGCGGCAGCGAGAACGTGAGGTACGGGATGATGAGGCCCGGATAGGTGTCGTAGAGGTGCAGGGTGCGCCACATGTCGAACAGCGGCCCGACGACGGAGATCTGCGGGAACATCGCGATCGCCAGCGCGCCGGCGAGGATCGCGTTCTTGCCCGGGAAGTCCAGCCGTGCGATCGCGTAGGCCGTGAACGCCGCGAGCGTCACCGCGATGACCGTCGCGATGAGTGCGATCGCGACGGAGTTGATGAGCGGGCGCAGTAGCGGGCTGTCGAAGCCGCCCTCGAACAGCGTCGTGTAGTTGTCGAGCGTGACCGACTTGGGGATGAAGGAGCCGTCGGACACCGTCGCCGGCGTCTTCAGCGACACCATGAAGATCCACACGACCGGCAGCAGCGCGAAGAAGACGACGAACACGATCCCGATCGTCCACTTCAGGTAGTCCTTGGAGCGATGGCTGCGCACTACTTCTCTCCCTGCCCAACGGGGTTGCTGGTCCCGAGGAGGCGCACGAAGATGAACGCGATCAGCAGGACGAGCGCGAAGATCAGCACCGAGACCGCCGAGCCCAGGCCGAGGTTCAGCCGCGAGATGAGCTGGTTGTAGCCGAGGATCGAGATGGACTCGGTGTCCTGCGAGCCGCGGGTCATGATGAAGATCGAGTCGAACACGCGGAACGCATCGAGCGTGCGGAACAGCAGCGCGACAAGCAGCGCCGGCTTGAGCAGCGGCAGCGTGATCTTCCAGAAGCGCTGCCACGCGGTTGCGCCGTCGACGCGCGCCGCCTCGTACAAGCCCTCGTCGATCGTCGCGAGCCCGGCGAGCAGAAGCAGCGCCATGAACGGTGTGGTCTTCCAGACCTCGGCCATGATGATCACCGCAAGCGAGCTGTTGTGCGAGCCGAACCACGCCTTGTCGTCCGGCACGAACGGCAGGTGGTTGACGAAGCCGCTCGATGGATCGAACGCGAAGAACCAGGCGAACGCCGCTACGACCGTGACGATGCCGTAGGGGATCAGGACGGCCGTTCGCACCACGCCCCGGCCGAAGATCGCGCGGTGCATGACGAGCGCGATCAGCATGCCGAGGACGAGCTCGATCGCCACCGAGACGACCGCGATGAGCGTTGTGTTCCACACGCCCTGCCACCAGAGGTCCGACGTCAGGACCGCCGTGTAGTTGTCGAGGCCGACGAAACCCGACTCCTCCGGGAAGCGCAGGTCGACCTTCTGCACCGACAGCGCGATCGCGTAGACGATCGGATAGACGGTCACGAGCAGCATCGCGATGACCGCGGGGGCGCACAGCATGTACGCGAGCTTGCGCTCCGCGCGCGTCTTGTCCGAGATCGGGGTCTTGCCGCGCCGGTTCTTGGCACCCGGGATCGCGGTCACAGCAGGCCCTCTCGCTTGATGGCCTTCTCGACGTAGTCCTTGAGCTTCTCGTACGCGGGCGTGGGCTTTGAGGGATCGATCTGCGTCGTCGGATGGACCGCGCGCTGGATCGCGAGCGACAGGTCCTGGTAGGCGGGAGACTCCGACGGGCGCGGCGCGGCGCTCTCGATCGACTCGCGCACGACGTCCCCGAAGCCCGGGTAGGCCTTCTCGATCTCCGGGCTGTCATAGAGGTCCGAGCGCACCGGCGGCAGGCCGCCGAGCTCGGCGACCTTGAGCTGGTTCTCGGGCTTCGTGAGGCATTCCGTCGCCGCAAAGGCCTCGGCCGGGTGCTTGGAGTACGCGGAGACGCCGATGTTGATGCCGCCGATCGGCGGCTTGGCCGGCTTGCTCGGATCGACCTGCGGGTACTTCGCCGCGGCCATGACCTTGAAGATGTCGGGCGCGTTGGACTTCGCCGACGGATAGACGAACGAGTAGTTGATCATGAAGGTCGAGTCGCCGCTCTCGAAGCCCAGGCGGGCGGTGTCCTCGGTGGACGTCGTGATGTTCGACGCCGCGACCGGCGACTTCGACAGGCGCCCGAGGACCGCGAGCGCGCGCTCGGTCGCCGCCTCGTCGAGCTTGGCCTGCTTGGGCCCGGCGAGAACCTGCGTGCCGGCCGACTCGATGAGCTGGTTGACGAGCACGACCAGGCCCTCGTAGCGGTTGGCCTGGACCTGGATGCGGCCCTTGTCCGGCCCGAGCTTCTCGCCCGCGTCGATCATCTCGTCCCACGTCTTGGGCGGCGTCGGCGAGCGGTCCTTGCGGTACCAGAGAAACTGCGTGTTCGACCAGATCGGGACGACATACAGCTTGTTCTCGAAGCGCGCGGTCTGCAGGACGCTGTCGAAGACCTGTTCGGAGACCACCTTCTCGGTCTGCGGCGGCACGGGCTTCAGCCAGCCGGCGTTGGCGAACTCGCCGGTCCAGACGACGTCCATGCCGAGCAGGTCCAGCGAGCTGTCCTTGGCGCCGAGGCGGCGCACGAGCTGCTCGCGCTGCTGGTCGGCCTGGGACGGGAGGTACTCGAACGTGATCTTGTAGGCGCCGCCCGAGTCCTTCGAGCACTGATCGGCAATCTGCTGCGGGGCGCCGCTTGGCTCGTTGAAGATGAACCAGGTCAGCGTGGCGCGCGCGCCGCCGCTCCCGCTGTCACCGCATGCGGCAACGGCCAGAGCGACCACGACGAGACCCAATGCAGCGTTAACCCCCCTCCACATGACGGCGAGGCTACCCCCAAGCTCGGATCTAAACGCACATTCCTTTTCCGCTGCCGCGCCGACAGTCCGTCAACGTTCAGACGAGGCCCAGAAACCCCTTCCCGGGCGCCAGCTCGAGGGGCGCCGGGGCGCCGGAGGGCAGCAGCTCGGAGTGGGTGGCGCGCACGATCTCGCGTGCCGCCGGTGCCGGGCGCGGAGCGTCGGCGAGGTTGATCGCCACGAGGTGACCGGCGCCGCGACGGTATGCGAGCACCCCGTCGGCGGCGTCGACGAACTCAAGGCCGTCGCCCGGGTCGCGCCGCAGCGCGATGAGATCGCGGTACAGCGCGAGCACGGAGTCCGCATCGCGTTCCTGCGCCGCGACGCCGCCCCCGTCGACGTCGATCGCCGGCAGCCACGGCTCGCCGTGCGTGAAACCGCCGTGCGGGGCGTCGTCGTCCCAGCGCATCGGATGGCGGTGGCGGTCGCGTCCGGCCCGGTCGTCGGGCGGCTCGCGGCCGGGCCCGTCGGCCATCCCGATCTCGTCTCCCTGGTAGACGAAGACCGGGCCTGGGAGCGTCAGCACGAGCAGCGCGGCGGCGCGCACGTTGGCCGTGCCGACCCGGTCCGGCAGCCGCGGGAAGTCGTGGTTGGAGAGCACCCAGGCGACGCGGCCCGCCCCCAGGCCCGCCTCGATCGCCGCCCGCACGGCGGTCGCGTCCCACGGCGCGTGCAGCAGCTCGAAGGCGAACGCGACATCGAGGTGCTCGAGGTACGGGCCGAGCTCCGCCGCCCTCAGATAGACCTCGCCGACGAGCAGCGCGTCGTCGCCGGCACCCGCGCGCAAGACGGCGAGCGCGTCCCCGATATCCGGGGCGTTGCGGCTGTGGCGCATGTCGAGCGTCGCGACATCGCCGTGCTCGGGCAGCGCCGGGGGCCCGCTCGCCGGCGGGTCGTCGCGCAGTTCGGGGTCCTTGAGGAGGCGGTCGATCGCGTCGAGCCTGAAGCCGTCCACACCGCGTGCGATCCAGAAGCGCAGGACGTCCGCCATCGCGGCGCGCACGTCGTCGCAGCGCCAGTTCAGGTCGGGCTGCTCGGGATAGAAAGAGTGCAGATACCAGCGCCCGCTGTGGGCGTCGCGAGACCATGACCCACCGCCGAAGGACGCCAGCCAGTTGTTCCGGGGCCCGTCGCGATCGGACCAGACGTAGCGCTCGGGGTGTTTGCGAAACCACGGATGCTCGATCGAGGTGTGGCACGGGACGACGTCCAATAGCACCCGCAGGCCGCGGTCGTGGGCGGCGACGATCAGCGCGTCGGCGTCGGCGAGCGTGCCGAAGCGGGGGTCCACGTCGGTGTAGCCGGCGACGTCGTAGCCGCCGTCGGCCATCGGCGACGCGTAGAACGGCGACAGCCAGATCGCGTCGGCGCCCAGGCGCGCGACATGGTCCAGCCGCTGGGCGGCGCCCGAGAGGTCACCCTCGCCGTCGCCGTCAGAGTCCTGGAAGGAGCGCGGATAGACCTGGTAGACGACGGCGTCGCGCCACCACGGCGCCTCGGGATGGGTGCGCATCGCGCTGATGGTGCCCGAACGCGCCATCGGCAAGCGCGCGGCTATTCCAGCAGCCCGTCCGCGAGCAGCGACTGCTTGAGGATGTCGATCGCGATGCGGATCCCGCCCACCGTGAGATGGACGCCGTCGGGGTCGCGCACGACGACCTCGCGGCCGTCGACGGATATCGACTCGACGAACCGATTGCCGGGAGAGAGCACGCCGGCCACGCGCTCGATCACGCGCACGCCGTCGGCGTGGTCGCCGCCCGCCTCCCGGACCGCGTCGTTCTCGGCGCTCAGGACCCTCGCCTTCAGCGGAGATCGCGGCGCGGGCAGGAGCACCCAGTACACGAGGCCCCGGCCGTCGCGCAGGAACGAGGTCATCATGCCGCTCGCGATGACGGCATACGCGGACACCCACTGCGGCTCGCAGCACGGCACGGGCTCGCCGCTGGCCGCGGCCAGCGGATAGCCGCCGTCGGCCGACCCGAGGACGACGATCGTGACGTCCGGACGCTCGGTGCGCGACACGCGCCGGGCGTGGGCGGACCAGTCGAGGAACCCCCCGGGCGTCGTGATGCCGCGCCCCGGGTGCGAGTCGTCGACCACCGTCGCGCGGTCGCCCAGATCAGCGGCCAGCACCGCTGACATCCCGCCGATCAGCGAGTCGCCGGTGACGAGAACGCGCACGCGCGCGCCAGGCCGCACGTCGACCGGCGTCGCGACGCGCTGCCCGAACTCGGAGCGCAGCGTGATGGTGCGCTCGCCCGGGCGCGTGAGGGTCACGCGCGCGCGCCGCGTGCGCGCGCCGCTCGGGAGGCTCACGCGCCGGCACGGCGTCGCATCGGCTGCGGGGCGCGCGCAGATCGTCGCGGCGATCCCGCCCAAGCGCCACGTGTCGCTGACGCGGACGCTCACCGCTTGGCCGGGCCGTACGTGGCCCGGCACGACGATCATCCGCAGCCGGTCCTCGCAGGACGGCGTCGTGATCGTCGCGGCCGCCGTCTTGACGTCCGCGCCGAGCGTCCTGACCGTGAAGCGCCGCGTGCGCCGGTCGCAGCGCCAGCGCGCGGCGCGCGGGCGCTCGCTCGATCCGGAGCGCAGCGTCAGGATCGCGATCCTCGCGCTGCCCGCGCCCTGAAGCTCGCGGAGCTCGACGCGCGCGTCATCCGGCCCCCGCACGACGAGCGAGATCCAGCCGAGCTCGTCGCCGGACGCCGTCAGCCGCACCGAATCGCCGCCGGCCGACCCGCGCGCCGGCGCGATCGCGACCGCGAGCGCCGCGACGCCGGCGAGCGTCACCCACCACATGACGATGCGGACGCGAATCATCGGCCGAGGCTACTCATCCGTCCGGGGCGCCAAGACAGGTGGGCCAGCTTGCGGGGGCCGCCTTTGGACCATCGGACAGTGCTCGCGCCCGATGCGACGGATACAACGGACCGGCCGGACCGCCACCGGACATACGATGCCTGCCCTCACCATGCCCTGTGCCACCCGCACGATCATCGGCGTCAGCACGTCGGAGATGCGCACGCCCGAGCGCGTCGTCCACGACCGGCACTCCGAGCCCGCGCAGCGCGAGCTCGCGCTCGGCCTGACCTACCCCGAGGCGATCCGCAACGCCGGCGCGGTGCCCGTGATCATCCCGCCCCTGGACACCGACAGCATCGACCCGCTGCTCGACGGGCTGTGCGGGCTGTGCCTGTCCGGCGGGCCCGACCTGCACCCGACGGTCTACGGGGCCACCCCCCACCCCGCCCTCGGGCCGACCGAGCCGCACCTCGACCTCTTCGAGGTGGCG
The DNA here is from genome assembly GCA_963766525.1 of uncultured Actinomycetes bacterium. Taxonomy (GTDB): domain Bacteria; phylum Actinomycetota; class Thermoleophilia; order Solirubrobacterales; family Solirubrobacteraceae; genus CADCVQ01. Next base: position 174,135 of record CAVYAX010000042.1, on the reverse strand, counting down.
CTCGTGCGCGCGGCCGAGGCGCGCAACCTGCCGGTGCTGGCGATCTGTCGCGGGCTGCAGGTGCTCAACGTCTCACGTGGCGGGACGCTCGTCCAGGACCTGCCGAGCGAGCGGCCATCCAGCATCGTGCACCGCCAGCTGCGGGCGGCGCGCGTCGCGACGCACGACGTGACGCTCGAGCCCGCGAGTCGCGTCGCGCAGGCGCTGGGTAACACGGACATCGCCGTGAACTCCTTCCATCACCAAGCCGTCGACGTCCTCGGCAGCGGGCTGCGCGCGGTTGGCTGGGCGCCGGACGGCGTCATCGAGGCGGTCGAGGCCAGCGACCGGCCGTTCACGCTCGCGGTGCAGTGGCACGCCGAGAGCATGATCGACTCGCCCGAGCAGGCACGGCTGCTGCGGACGTTCGCGCAGACGGCCATGGCCCACGGAGCGGAGGCGGCGCGTGCCGCGTGACGGCGATCCCCGGCAGGTCGAGGCGCCATGGTCGAAGTGGCGCCACGGCAACGAGTACACGCTGGGCGTCGAGGAGGAGGTCATGCTCCTGGACCCGAGCGACTGGACGCTCGCGCAATCGATCGACGAGGTGCTCGCGGCGCTCCCCGACGAGCTCCGCGACCACGTCAGCTCCGAGACGCACTCCGCCGCGGTCGAGCTGCGGACCGGGATCCACGCCACGGTTGGTGATGCGATCGCCGAGCTCGGGCGCCTGCGCCGCCGGTTGAGCGAGGTCGTCGCCTCGCTCGGCTTGGCCGCCGGCGCGAGCGGCATGCACCCGTCGGCGGTCTGGCACGAGATGGCGGTCTCGTCGCGCAAGCGCCACCAGGAGGTCTACGGCTCGATGCGCGAGCTGGCCCACCGCGAGCCGACGTTCGCGCTGCACGTCCACGTCGGGGTGCCGTCCGGCGAGGCGGGCATCGCGGCCTACAACCGCATGCGCGCGCACCTCCCCGTGCTGCTCGCCCTGTCGGCGAACTCGCCGTTCTGGCAGGGCCGCGACACGGGCCTCGCCTCCGCCCGCACGCCGCTCTTCCAGGCGTTCCCGCGCGTCGGGATCCCGCGCCCGTTCGGCTCCTACGGCGAGTACGTCCGGGCGGTCGACCTGCTGCTCGACTGCGGCGCCTTCCCCGACCCGACGTACCTGTGGTGGGACGTGCGCCCGCAGCCCAAGCTCGGCACGGTCGAGGTGCGGATCATGGACACCCAGTCGACGCTCGGCGGCACGGCGGCCCTCGTCGCGCTCGTGCAGTCGCTCGTGCGCCTCGAGCTCGTGGACGGGCATGCCGACGCGGCGCTCGTCCACGCGCCCGAGGTGCTCGACGAGAACCGCTTCCTCGCCGCGCGCGACGGCTGCGACGCCAAGCTCGTGGACCCGGTGAAGGGGTGCGCGGTCCCGGTCGTCGACGTCGTCGCCGACCTCATGGTCTGCTGCGCGCCGCACGCCGCGGAGCTCGGCTGCTCGGAGGAGCTCAAGCTCGTGGCGGGCCTGCTCGTCGAAGGCGGCCCGGCCCGCCAGCGCCGGCTGGCCGAGCGCGACGGGCTCGTCGGCCTCGTCGCCGACCTCGCCGCGGACTTCCGCGACACCGTCACGCGCGCCGAGCGCGACGTCGCCGCTTAGCCAGGGCGCCTACGCAGGTATGTCGATCGCTTGCGCGATCTGGTGGGCGACCTGTTCGGGCGTCTGATCGTGCGCATCAATGCCTTGGAACATCGTGAGTGGCGCCGGCGCGGTCCGCATCGCTCCCTCGGTCAAGTACACCGGCACAACCTTCTTGCGGCCGCCAACGGCCGCCCCGATCTCGAAGAGAAACCACGGCGAGTCCGAGGCGGCACCGATGAAGACGACAACTACGTCTGAGGCCGCGAGTACTCGCGCAACCTCGTCGGGCCAGCGGGTCCCGGCGATGATCTCCCTGCCGTCAAACCAGGGATCGATTCCTTGCAGGCGCATCTGGGCGGCGACAGCGCGTACAAACGGCTCATGTCCCGCATAGGAGAGGAAGATGTTCGCGGTAGCGTCAGCCATGATCGATCCTTCGGCGTAGCTCAGCAAGGTACTCGCCAAGCTCGTTGATGTCGCGTACGTGCATGCCCTTGAGGAAGGCCGGTGCCCCGTCGTGCGGCCATCAGGTCACCGGTACTCATACCGAGAAGCAACCCGACGATGCGCTTGGACTGGCTCCACGCGATCCCGATCTCGATCCAGACATACGGGCGCTTCAGCGCTGCAGGTGTCAGCAGAACCAGAGCTCGGCGGCGTCGTCCAGCGCTTGCTTGAGCCGCTGGTCGAACTCGTCGCCGGTCTCAAGTCCTCCCGCGTCCAGAAAGCATTCCGCCCCCACTCCGACGAGCTCCTTCTGGACCTGGCCGGCTGCCCATCGGTCGTCCGACGCATGAGAGATGAAGACGAGATGCGCCATGTACTACGTATAGGGCGTGGTGGCGGATATTCGCCCCCTCAGCCGGCCGGCAGCGCGACGGTCCGGCCGTCCATCATGTGCTCGGCGGCGACGAGCTCGTCGACGACCGCCTGCGGCACCGGGGCGTCGGTCGTGACGATCATCACCGCGGGGCGGTCGCCCTCGGCCGTCGGCGGCGTGTGGCCGACCGCGGCGGAGCCGATGTTGATGCCGTAGGCGCCGAACGTCATGCCGACCTGGCCGATGACCCCGGGCACGTCGCGATAGCGAAACACCGTCAGGTACGGCTCGATCTGGAGGTTGAAGCGCTGGCCCCAGGCGGCGAGCAGGTGCGGGCGGTGCTTGCTGCCGATCGTCGTGCCGACGACGCCGTTCTGGCGCTTGCCGCCGCACCAGACCGCCACGCGCACGAGGTCGGTGTAGTCGCGCGCCGAGCTCGAGCGCGACTGCACGACGTCGATGCCGCGCTCCTTGGCGATCGAGAGCGCATTGACCGCGTTGATCGAGTCCTCCGTGCGCCCGCCGAGCGCGCCGAGCACGACGGCGATCCCGAGCGGGCCGGTGTCGCGCTCGCCGATCCGCCCGTGGCACTCGATCTCGATCTTGTCGACCGACCCGCACGCCGCGAGCGCGGTCGCGAGCCTGCCGAGCTGGGCGCACAGTGGCAGGAAGGGGCTTAGCAGCTCGAGGTCCTCCGCCGAGATCGACGGCGCGTTGACCGCGGTCGTCACGCTGCCGCCCTGCAGCGCCGCGACGACCTGCTCGGCCGCCTGGTAGCCGGCCCGGTCCGTGGCCTCCGCGGTCGAGGCGCCGAGATGCGGCGTCACGACGACGTTCTTGTAGTGAAACAGCGGGTGGTCGGTCATCGGCTCGGAGCGGAAGACGTCCAGCGCCGCGCCGCCGACCTTGCCGCTGTCGATCGCGTCCTTGAGATCCTCGTCGACGATGAGCGAGCCGCGGGCGACGTTGAGGATCCGCACGCCGTCGCGCATCTTCGCGAACGCGTCGGCGCCGATCATCCCGTTGGTCTCGTCGGTCGTCGGCATGTGCAGCGAGAGGAAGTCCGCCGCCGCGTAGACGTCGTCGGGGCTGTCGGCGCGCTGCACCTTGGCGCTGTTGTAGAGCTCGGTCGCGACGAACGGGTCGTACGCGATGACCTCCATGTCGAACGCCTTGGCCCGGTGCGCGACGAGCTGGCCGATGCGGCCGAAGCCGAGGATCCCGAGCGTCTTGCCCATGAGCTCGGTGCCGCTCCAGTTCTTGCGCTCCCACCGGCCTTGGGACAGCGCCCCATGGGCCTGCGGGACGTTGCGCGCGAGCGCGAGCAGCAGCGCCATCGTGTGCTCGGCCGCCGTGACGACGTTCGAGCGCGGCGCGTTGACGACGATGATGCCGCGCTTCGTGGCGGCGGCGACGTCGACGTTGTCGACACCGACGCCGGCGCGCGCGACGGCGCGCAGCTTCGTCGCCTTGGCGATCAGCGGCGCGTCGACCTTGGTCGCCGAGCGGATGACGATCGCGTCGTAGTCGGCGATGCGCTCCTCGAGCTCCGCGCGCGTCCAGTCGAAGCCGGTCTCGACGTCGAAGCCGGCGACCTCGAGCACCTGTAGCCCCGAGTCGCCGATGTCCTCGGCGACGAGCACCTTCGCGCGGTCCTGCTCCGGCGTGCCTGCGGCGGCCTGGTCGTCGCTGCGATGGAGGCCATCAGACGGCCATCCGCTCGGCGACCCAGTCGATGCAGCCGGTCAGCGCCTGCACGTCCGCCGGCTCGATCGCCGGGAACATCGCGACGCGCAGCTGGTTGCGGCCGAGCTTGCGGTACGGCTCGACGTCGACGATGCCGTTGGCGCGCAGCGTCGCGGCGATGAGCTTGCCGTCGACCTCGTCGGCGAGGTCGATCGTGCCGACGACCAGCGAGCGCTTCGCGGGGTCGGCGACGAACGGCGCCGCGTACGAGGACGCCTCCGCCCAGCCGTAGAGCAGCTCCGACGAGGCGGTCGTGCGGGCGACGCACCAGGCGAGGCCGCCCTGCTCGAGCATCCAGTCGAGCTGCTCGGCGAGCATGATCAGCGTCGCGAGCGCGGGGGTGTTGAGCGTCTGGTCCTTGCGCGAGTTGTCCAGCGCCTGCGACAGCGAGAGGAAGTCCGGGATCCAGCGGCCGCTCGCGGCGATCTCGTCGATGCGCGCGATCGCGGCGGGGCTGAGGAGCGCGAGCCACAGCCCGCCGTCGGAGCCGAAGCTCTTCTGCGGGGCGAAGTAGTAGGCGTCGGCCTGCGCGGCGTCGAGCGGCAGGCCCCCCGCGCCCGACGTCGCGTCGACGAGGACCAGGGCGTCGCCGGTGTCCGCCGGGCGGTGGACCGGCACCATCACCCCCGTCGAGGTCTCGTTGTGCGCCCAGCCGATGACGTCGGCGCCGGGCAGCGCGGCAGGCGTCGGCGCGTCGCCGGGGTCGGCCTTGAGCAGCAGCGGCTCCTCGAGGAACGGGGCGCGCGCGGTCACGTCGGCGAACTTGCGCGAGAACTCGCCGTAGACGAGCGCCAGCGCGCGCTCGCGCACGAGCCCGAACGCGGCGGCGTCCCAGAACGCGGTCGTGCCGCCGTTGCCGAGCGCGACCTCGTAGCCGTCAGGCGCCGAGAACAGGTCGCCGATGCCGGCGCGGACGCGACCGACGAGCGCCTTGACGGGCTGCTGGCGGTGCGACGTGCCCATGAGGCTCGCGTACTCGGTGGCGAGCTTCGCGAGCTGCTCGGGGCGGACCTTGGAGGGGCCGCATCCGAAGCGCCCGTCGGCCGGCCGGAGGTCTTGGGGAATCTCGAGCAAGGTGCTCGTCGTCATGGCAGTGGTCCTCGCAGCGTCTGCGGTTGGATAGGACTGATGCCCAGGCGCGCGGCGGCATGCTGCTCCGCCGCTCCCCGGTGGTGTGCTCCACCAGAACTAACGCCAGTCGCGACGGCCCGAGTGAGTCTAGTGGGTCGTCCAGGGACGTTGTGCCTGAAACGCCGGGATGCCGGCGCCGCCAGGCAAGGACGCAGGATCGAAGGTGTGGCTCTGCCACATCGAGATCCGAGGACGCCGCCTGGCGGTGATCGGCGCCCGGCGTTTCGGGTGCAGCGTTCCTGGACGGCCCACCAGCGCGGGACCTCGCGGGTCAGACGTCTCCGTAGAGGATCGACGCCCATGCCAGGCGCACGGGCCACGGCGCGGTGTTGGTGATCGTGAACGGGCCGGCGGGCCCGCCGAGGCCCACGAACGCCTGCGCGGTCGGGGCGATCGAGATCGCCTTGTAGTAGTCGCTGTGGCCGAGCTTGGACGCCTTCGTGTAGATCACCTTGTGCTGGGCGCCGAAGAACTTGCTGACGGTGTTGCCGGCGGCGTCCGTCGCGATGCCCGCCGCGCTGGCGGCGGCCACGAGCCCGTCGTCGCCCGACGCGATCGCCAGCCAGTCCGTGCCGTCGGCGTCCTGCGGCAGGTAGCCCGAGCGCTCGAGGCGCTTGAGGAACGTCGAGCCCTTCGCCATCTGGCCGTCCTCCACGACGAGCGCCGGGGGCAGCTTCGACCCGCCGTGCGGCGTCCCCATCGTGACCACGTCCTCGACGAGCAGCTTGGGCGGGAACTCGGAGTTCTTCAAGCCGACCTGCATGAGCGCGTAGCGGATGAGCAGCCCGCCCATCGAGTGCGCGACGACGTCGACGGCCTGCCCCTTGCTCGAGTAGCGCTTGTAGATGTCCCAGGCCAGGTGGTAGCCGAGGTGCTCGATGCGGACGTTGTTCGTGTGCCCGCCGCCCTTGCGATGCCACGCGTTGTAGGCGCCGCCGTAGTGCGCCGCGTGCCTGCCGGCCTCGTTGATCGACGTGTTGCAGTTGCTGTCGCGGTAGTAGAAGCCGACCGTGTGCGCCACGACCTTGGCCGGCTTGGACCACTCGCGGAACCGCGCGACCATCGGCTTCCACAGGTCGCAGTTGGTCCGCGAGTCGATCTGGATGCCGTGGACGAAGTAGATCGGCTTGTCGATCGCGTCGGTGCGCGCGCTCGCCGCGGGCGCGTTCACGGCCATGCTGACGAGCATCGCCAGCACGGCCAGCTTCGCGACGTGACGCGGTTGCACAGCCGTTCAGCGCCTACTCGTGAAAGTCCGTGTCGATCCAGTCCATCATCGCGCGCAGCTCCTTGCCGGTGGACTCGACCTGTGTCGCGGCCTGCTCGGCGCGCATGCGCTTGAAGTTCTCCTGGCCGGCGCGGTTCTCGGCGATCCACTCCCTGGCGAAGTCGCCGGACTGGATCTCGGCGAGGATCTTCTTCATGCTCGCGCGCGTCTCGTCTGTGACGACGCGCTTACCGCGCGTGTAGTCGCCGTACTCGGCCGTGTTGGAGATCGAGTAGCGCATCCCGGCGAGGCCCTTCTCGTACATGAGGTCGACGATGAGCTTGAGCTCGTGCAGGCACTCGAAGTACGCCATCTGCGGGTCGTAGCCCGCCTCGACGAGTGTGTCGAAGCCGGCCTGGACGAGCTCGGAGGCGCCGCCGCAGAGCACGGCCTGCTCGCCGAAGAGGTCCGTCTCGGTCTCCTCTCTGAACGTCGTCTCGAAGACGCCGCCGCGCGTGCAGCCGATGCCCCTGGCGTAGGCGAGCGCGAGCTGCTGCGCGTCGCCCTGCGGGTCCTGCTCGATCGCGATCAGGCCGGGGACGCCCGAGCCCTCGGTGTACTGGCGGCGCACGAGGTGGCCGGGGCCCTTGGGGGCGATGAGCGCCACGCCGACGCCCGGCGGCGGCTGCACCTCGCCGTAGAGGATCGAGAAGCCGTGGCCGAAGAGCAGCAGGTTGCCGTCGGCGATGCCGTCCTTGACGGCGCCCTCGTAGACCTCGCGGTGCAGCTCGTCGGGGACGAGCATCATGATCAGGTCGCCCTTGCTGGCGGCGTCGGCGACGGGCAGGACCTCGACGCCGTTCGCGCGGGCCTTGTCGGCCGAGGCCGAGCCCTCGCGCAGGCCTACGACGACGTTCACGCCGGAGTCCTTGAGGTTCAGGGCGTGGGCGTGGCCCTGGGAGCCGTAGCCGATGATCGCGACGGTCTTGCCGTCGAGGAGCGTGAGGTCAGCGTCGTCGTCATAGAACATGGCGCCGGATGCTAGCCGCCGCAGGCTTGGGACGAGGATGGCGGCATCGCGATCGCGATGTATCAGGGCGCCGCCTCGGTCCACCTTTATCTGTGCTCAGGGATGTCCCGGTGCACTCTCTGTGCGCCGAGATGATCCGTTGACTTCCTGGCTGCTCGAACTCCTGTAGCCATACCACCCAAAGGACACCATGACAGACGCGCAGCAGGACCCACCAGCGCAGGCGACCGTGGAGCTGATGGGCTATCTCGAAGAGGCGCCGCCGGGCTTCGTCAGCCTGTTCGAGGAGGCCACCCTCAACGGGCGCTACGTGAACATCAAGGTCAAGGACATCGTTTCGCTCGCGCCCGAAGAGGGCGCTGACGCAGCAGCCGCTCAGACCGTGATCGCGGTCGGCGGCGATGCCCGGCTGTTGATCTGCACGCCGGTCGCAGCGGGAGAGCTCGACGACCCCACGGCCGACGAGCACGAAGGCCGGCCCAGTCGTGTCGCCTGTTAGGTGGCCGCGCCGCTGAGGACACTCGGCGCCTTAGCCACCCTTCGACAGCAGCAACCGGCGCTCAGCAGCGCTGAGCGCCCGCTGCGGGCGCGTTCTCGCCACACGCAGCGCGTCCTCGAAGCGCCCGCAGACCTCGCAGCGCGCGATCTGCATGATGCCGTCGCCGGCGCTGACGACGGCGTAGCCCTTGCCGAAGTCCGCCCCCTTGGCCACGCCTTGGTAGCGGTGCAGCACTACGAGCATCTCGCCGCGCCGCACGTCCCATACACGGACGGTCCCGTCATCGCCCGCGCTGACGAGACGATCGCCGCTGTCGTCGAACGCCGCCGCGTTCACGGCGCTCTCATGCCCGACGAGGATCACCGGGTCGCCGCCGCCCGCGGGCCAGACGCGAACGGTCGCGTCGCTGCTCGCGGTCGCGAGAAGCCGGCCGTCGTTGCTGTAGGACACGCTGCGAATGACGCCTTGGTGTCCGCGCAGCGTCCGCTCGAGCTTGCCAGTGCGGGCATTCCAGACGCGCGGTGTCTCGTCGTCGCCGCCGGTCAGCAGGTGACTGCCGTCCGGGCTGAACGCGAGCGCGCTGATGCGCACGGAGCGCGCGCTCAGCGTGAGGCGATCGCTCCCGTCACGCCGCTGGATGACCAGCGGGGTCGTCCCCCCTCCGATCGCGATCCGCTGCCCCGTAGCATCGATCGCCGCCACGAGCTTGTCTCCTTTCAAGGTTCGCACCTCAGTCGGGTGACCGCTTGCGACGTCCCAGATCCGGACGGTGTCGTCGCCCACGGTGTTGACGATCTCGTCGGCGGCGGGGGCGAGCTGCGGATCGCTGCCACCCGCCGGCGGATCCTCGACACCGGTTTCGATGAGCCGGTCCTCGTCGAGCCGCGGATTCCAGACATGGATGGCGCCGCTGAAGTCGCCGCTGACCACGAGCTCCCCGTCGCGGCTGAAGCGCGGGTAGATGCCGGGCCGCGCAGAGACCGTCGCCGCGGGAGCCATCCACCTCCGCAACGTCCCGTCCTCCTCCCCCAGGCTGACGATCGCGCCGCCCGGTAGGAAGCTCGCCCGCGCCTGACCGTGGTGACCACGTAGATCGGCGAGCACGCCACCTCCCTCGATCGTCAGCACGTGGATCACGCCGTCGTACCCGCCGGCGACGATGCGACGGCCGTTCCCGCTGAAGCGCACGGACGCGAGGGGCTCGTCACCGATCTGGATCGCCGGTGCCGCCAGCTCGCCGCTGTCCGTCCGCCACAGCCGGAGGGCGCCCGCCTCGTCGACCGTCGCGACCCTGTCGCCGGCCGGGTTGAAGGCGGCGTCGAGGACGAGCCGCGTGCCGTGGTCGAGCTCGATCGCCGGACCATGCTCACCGGCGCCGACGTCCGAGATCTGCGCGAAGCCATCCCAGCCCACGCTGACGATTCTCCGCGCGGCGCGATCCAGCCGCACCGCGGCCACACCGGGGGCGTTGCGCGGGGTCAGCTCTCGCGCGCGGCCATCGCTCAGCCGCAGATCGGCGACACGGCCGCCATCGGTGCCGACGACGAGCGTCCGGTCGCCGGCTCCGAACTCGATCGTGCGCGCGTAATCGTCGGCCAAGCGGGTCACGACCTCCGGCCGGCCGCCGTCCGACGGGGCGACCGCGACGACTCCGCCGCTGGACGCGGTCGCGATCCGGGTGCCGTCGCGGCTGAAGCTCACGGCGCGGGGCTCCGTGTGGTCGACGCGGATCGTGGCGAGCCGGCGCCCGTCGGGGAGGCTCCAGACGCGCACCGTCCCGTCGCTGCCCGCGCCGTCGCTGCCCGCGGTGGCGGCGCGACGGCCATCGGGACTCACCGCGACGTCGTTCCCCAGGCCTTCGTGAGCTTGGACCGCCCGCGTCTCGAGATGTTCGAGCGTCGCCTGGCGCAGCGCGTTCTGCGCCTGCCTGGTGTCGCTGCGTCGCAACGCAGCGAACGCGCCCGCGAGCGCGAGCCCGGGGTCGGTCGCAAGCAGCGCCGAGGACTTTGCGGCGAGATCGCGCGATGCGGCGACGTCGCGTTCGCGATGGGCGAACACCAAGGTGAGCACGATCGTGGCGGTGGCGCCCGCAAGCAGGGCGAGCGTTGCGCCCAGCAGGCGGATCCTGCGCTGGCGCGTCGTGCGTTCTCGCGCTCTGCTCGCTTCGCTTGCCTCCAGGAACCGGCGCTGCGGCTCGTTCAGCGCTGGCTCCCGCACGTCGCGCCACTCGAGCGTCTCCAGCAGCCGCGTGCCGCGAAACAACGCGCCTTCGTCGTGTCCGAGACGCTGCCACTCCCGTGCTGCGACGCCGAGCCCGTGCTGGATGCGCAGATCGTCGCGGTCCTCGTGGATCCAGGTGATCAGCCGCGGCCATTCGCGCAGCAGCGCCTCGTGCGCGATCTCGACCGTCCCGGCGCTCACGGTGATCAGGCGGCGGTCGGTAAACAGAGCGAGGACGCGTGCAAGGTCGTCGCTCGCTTCGACAGCGACTTCGGGCAGGGGGACCCGCCGACGCTCGACATCGCCGTCCGAACGCAGCTCGACGAGCTGCATGACCAGCTTGCGGGCTGCGGCCCGGCGCGTCTGATCGAGCTGGACGAACGCATCCTCCGCAAGTCGTGCGACCGCCCCCCGGACCCCGCCGGTCCGCTCGTAGCCGCCGAGACGAAGGCGTCTTCCCTCGCGATGCTGCCACAGCTCCAACAACGCCGCGGACAGGAGGGGCAATGCCCCCGGCGCCTCCTCCACATCTGCCACGAGCGCGTCCGCGAGCTCGGACTCGATGCGCAGACCGGCGCGGCGCGCGGGGCCCAGCACAGCGCGCCGCAGCTCGTCGCGACCCATCGGTCCGACCAGCACGTGATTTGCGGCGAGCAGACCCGCCAACCTGGGGTAGCCCGCGCAGCGCCCGTAGTGGTCGGCGCGGATGGCCAGCACTACGACGCCTGGTCCCGCGTCCGCGATGCGAACGAGCTCGCCCACGAATGCCACCCGCTCTCGCTCGTCGCCGCACGCGGTGAAGGTCTCCTCGAACTGGTCCACAGCGAGGACGAAACGGTCGTCGCCGCCAAGGTCGGCCATGGCGTCGTCGAGCTCGCGCAGGGGGTGCTCACCAGGCCGGAAGAGGACCTGCGTCCAGCCCTCGCTGCCGGGCAGCACGCCGCTCGACAGGGCTGGCAGCAGGCCCGCGCGCAGAGCCGAGGACTTGCCGCTCCCCGAGGCTCCGACGATTCCGAGCAGCGGCGCCCCCACAAGCTGCGCGACGAGCTGCGCGACCAGTCGCTCGCGGCCGAAGAAGTACGCGCGCATCTTCGACCTCGAAGGAAGCCAGCCCCTTGAAGGGGCACACCACCGCGAGCTCGCGCTCGTCCTCCGTCGAGCCTCGCTCGCGGGCCACTTGAAGCTCGACGACGTCGCCGGCGAGCTCGAGCTCGATCGAGCGCAGCTCGCCGCGGCCCACCGCGGCACGTCCGGCGAGCGCGCTGACTCGCCGCGCCGCCTCACGCTGTCCCCATCGGCCCGCAGCCTCCTGGACGCGGAGGGGAACGCCCGCGCTGGCCTGCAGCAGCCAGTCCGCAGGCAGCGCCTCACCGTCACGCAGCGGGGCGCAACGCGCGGCGATCGAGAGGACGCCTTCGACATCCAGCGGCCCGAGGATCAGCGAGGCACGGGCACCGAGGGCAGCGAGCACGTCGGCGTCCTCACCCGTGGCGAGCGCCAGCAACGGACTGGATGCAAGATCGTCCGCCGTCTTCGCGAGCTCCGCGAGCACCGCGGGGTCGGCGCGGTCGGCATCGTCGACGACGAGCAGCGTCAGACCGGTCGCCGCACGGGCACGCCCGAGCGTCTCCATTGCGGCGTCGACCGAGCCGCGCCCGTCGACGTACAGCACCCATGCGCCGAGGCGTTGGAGCTCCCCGGCCAGCTCGGCCGCCAGGCGGCTCTTGCCGATCCCGTGCACGCCGACGACCGTGACGAGCGCGCCGCGACCTGCCCGCGCCCCATCCCAATGCCTGCGGAGCCGGGCGAGCTCGGCGTCGCGCCCCACAAGCGGCGGCGCGTCCGCAGCATCCAGCTCGGGCGGCAGCTCGGCCACGACAGAGGGTGGCTCGAGCGTGACATCTTGCTGCAGGATCGCTTCCTCGAGGCGCCGCAGCTCCGGTCCGGGCTCCAGCCCCAGATCCGCGAGCACGCGCCGGGCGTCCTGGAAGGCCTCCAGCGCATCGGCCTGGCGCCCGCAACGGTAGAGCGCGAGCATGAGCTGACCGGCAAGCCGCTCGCGCGTCGGGTTGGCGCGGACGAGCCGTCGCAGCTCGCCGACGACCGCGGCGTGTCGCCCGGCGGCGAGATCCGCCTCCAACCGCATCTCCAGAGCGGCCAACCGCTGCTCTTCCATGCGCGCGATCTCGGTTTGCGCGAACGGCTCGAACGCGAGATCGGCCAGCGGAGGACCGCGCCACAGCGAGAGCGCCTCGCACAGCACAGCCGCCGCTCGGTCCGCGCGACCCGTGGCCAGCGTGCGAGCTCCGTCCTCGACGAGGCGCGCGAAGCGATCCGCATCGAGTTCGTCCTCGCGCACGCGGAGGCAGTAGCCGGCCGTCGTCGTGACCAGCGGATCGGCGTCACCGAACGCCTTGCGTAGCCGGGAGACATAGACCTGCACGGTCTTGACCGCGCTCGCCGGCGCCTCGTCCCCCCACAACGCGAGCGACAGGCGCTCGGCATTCACAGGCTCGTTCGGATGCAGCAGCAGCACCGCGAGCAGCGCGCGAGCCTTGATGCCGCCAAGCGCCACCGGACCGGCCTCGTCGAGCACCTCCAGCGAACCCAGGATCCGATACTCCACGGCGCGGACGCTACCCCGTATCGCCTCGGCGTCCGCGCTGCTGCCGCGCTGCAACCGGATGTAAGCCGCGTGCAGGCGCCCACCCCCAGGCTGGCCGGGCTCACACCGCACGGCAACGGGAGGCCTCATGGACACATGTTCGAGACCCGGCACGGCCGCACGAGTACAACCAGCGCCGGACGGGCGAGGTTCCGCGACTCACCCTCGCGCCCTCGGAGCTGCGGCGCAGCCGCGACACGACGCCTGCAGAGCTGTTGCAGGCACTCCGGGCCGGCGATGCCGACGCCTGGGCAGGCCTCGTACGCAAGTTCGACTCAAGCCTGCGGTACATCGCGCGCTCCTACAAGCTGGCGCCGGACGACGTCGACGACATCGTCCAAGGGACCTGGTTCGAGCTGGTCAAAGCCGTCCACCGGATCCACGAGCCGGCCGCCGTGGGTGGCTGGCTGCGAACCGTCACGCGGCGCAGCGCCCAACGCAGCCAGCAGCTGCGGATGCGCGAGCACCTCACCGACGACATCGAACGCCACGGCGGCGGCGATCACGGAACCTTGAGTGAGAGCCCGGAGGCGATCCTGCTGGCAGCGGAGCGCAGCGCCGCTCTCACCGCTGCCCTCGCGACCTTGCCTGAGCGCTCCCGTCGGCTCGTGATCGTGCTGGTGTGCGAGCTGACGCCGGATTACCGCGCGGTAAGCGAGCAGTTCGGCATGCCAGTCGGAAGCATCGGCCCCACGAGGGCACGGGCGCTGGCCCGACTCGCGCGCGACAAGGAACTGCGCGCGGTGAGCGAATAACGCCCCTCCCCAGCTCGGCGACCGCGCAGAAGGCGTCTCACGCCAAGACATGTATCAGCGGGGAGCAACCAGCCCCTTTGTGACGTACCGGCTCACACGAGGCCGGCGGCGCACCGCCCGGGCCCCGCTCGGGAAGTGCAGTCGACCATCCAGTGAAAGGATCACCGTAATGCACAACGCCATGAGATCTGCATGTCCGGCCCGCATGCTTGTCGTCCTCGCGACCGGCGCTCTGATGCTCGTCGCGACAGCCAACGCCAATGCGGCGACCGCAGCCCAAGCCAAGGGGCCAGCGTCGCCCGCGCGGCCATGCCCGCGGTCGCGGCGCAGCCGACGACAACGGTCGCAAAGCAGCAAGGCACATCCGCTGCGGCGAGCGTGCGGTGGTGCCGCATCATGCGCGCCGGGCACCTCGGCTACGCCATCTGTGGCAGTCAGATCCTCGATTACCGCTTCCGCGATGGGCGGGTCCACACGTTCATCGTCGGCACCGACAACGCGATGTGGCACATCGTCCGGAACCCGAACGGCACATCCATCGGGTGGCAGAGCCTCGGAGGCTGGGTGCAGCGCGGGGTCTACCATCGCGACTTCTACCCCGGGTACGGTGTCGGGGTCTGGACCTACGGCATCGGAATGGTCAAGTATTGCAGGGACTTCCCCAACGGCCAGGTGGTGTATCCGTTCTACCCCTGCTGACGCCGCCGGGCAACCGCGGTGGGCCCGCTCCGGAGAGCCGAAGCGGCCGGGTCGGGCGACCCGATGCCACTCGACGGACGGAACAAGGCGGGGCGGCCCCGGGGCCGCCCCGCCGCAGGCGCGACTTCTCCGGACTGTCGCGCGTTTGACAGCGTCCGCTTCAAGCGCTGTCATGCCGCCGACCGGAGAACGACCTCGGAGTACCCATGACGGCGGCCACTTGGACTGACAGGTTTCTCGACGAGATGCGCGAGGCCGGCGATCCGCCGGCCGACGCGGTCGTCGCCGAGCTCTTCGCGGACGACGAGGTCGACTCGGTCAACCGGCTCATGCGCACGCTCGTGCGCAACGACGGCATGCCCCCCAAGAAGCTCCCGCGCATCGTGCGCGACTACCTCGAGTCCACGGACGACCTGCCGCCGTGGGCCGACTCCGAGCGGATCGCGCGCGGCGGGGAGTTCTTCGCCGAGCACGGGCCCGCCTGCGTCATGGCGCTCGCGTGCGCGTCGCTGCCCGCCTGCTACGCCGCCCGCCGCGGCGTTCAGGTGCTGGCGATGACGGCGCGGCTGGAGAGCAACCCGGTGCGCCGGATCGGCGAGACGTCGCAGCTCGCGCTCGACGCGATGGCGCCCGGCGGCCTCGACCCCGGCGGCAAGGGCATCCGCGACGCGCAGAAGGTGCGGCTCATGCACGCCGCGGTCCGCCACCTCGTGAGCACGAGCGACGCCTACGACCCCGCATGGGGGACGCCGGTCAACCAGGAGGACCTCGCCGGCACGCTCATGACGTTCTCGATCGTCGTGCTCGACTCGGTCGCGAAGCTCGGCACGACGTTCTCCGACGAGGACGCCGACGCGTACTTCCACAGCTGGAACTGCGTCGGCCACGTCCTTGGCATCGACCGGCGGCTGATCTGCGACTCGATCGACGACGGCCGCGTCCTGTGGGGGCGGATCATGGAGCGCAACTGGGAGGCGTGCCCGGAGGGCCGGGCGATGACGAAGGCGCTCGTCGACGCGATGGAGCACGCGACGCCGGGGACGATCTTCGACGGCTTCGCGGCGTACATCGTGCGCTTCCTCGGCGGTGACGAGCTCGGCGACATCCTCGGCGTGCGCCGGCGCGACTGGACCTCGCTGCTCGGCGGCCCGTTGCGGCTGCTCGCGCGCAAGTCCGACTTCGCCGGCGACGTGATCCCCGGTGTCGCGCACGTGTCCGGGCACTTCAGCCGGCAGCTGCTCGAGGGCTTCAGCTGGACCGTGCGCGGCGGCGAGCGCGCGCCGTTTCAGATCCCGCAGGAGCTCGCGGCGCGCTGGGACGTGCGCACGTCGCGCGACGCGCTGGGCTGAGCGCCGCGCCGGCGCCGCGACGCGCTGGGCTGAAGCCACGGGACAGACAGCGCGCGACGCGCTGGGCTGAGCGCCGCGCGGCGGCGCCATCGCCATCGCCGCCGTCGGAGTCAGGCGCTGGCCGCGGCGACGTGGGTGCGCCCAGGCAGCTTGACCGACCCGTCCTCGGCGACGTACTGCGCGAGGCGCGCGTCGATCGCGTCGCGCAGGTCGTCGCGCTGGGCGGGCGTCAGGGCGGCGACGCCCCTCATCAGGCCCGGGGAGATGTCGATCTGCACGTCCCACCAGGCATCGAGGTCCTCGTAGCGCCAGGCGAGGTCGAGCTGCTCGACGACGATGTCCGTGAAGCCGGCGTCCTCGAGCAGCCCGTTGATGGTCGCGGGGTCGCGGAAGGCGAACATGTGCGGCTCGCCGGGGTCGGACGGCGGCATGACCCCCGTCGCCGCGAGCTCCTCCTGTGCCACCGATGCCCACGGGTTGTCGCGGGGATCGGTCCACGCCGCGAGCGCGACCCTGCCGCCGGGGCGCAGGACGCGGCGGGTCTCGCGAAGCGCTGTCGCGGGGTCGGCGAGCAGCATGTAGCCCCAGCGCGCGATGACGGCGTCGACGCTCGCCGTCGGCAGGTCGATCCACTCGGCATCCATCGTGCGGAACTCGGCGTTGTCGATGCCGAGCTCCGCGGCGCGGGCGCGCGCGAGGTCGACCATCGCCTGCGCCGCGTCGGTGCTGATCAGCGTGCCGCCGGGCGCGATGAGCTCCGCGGCCAGGAGGCCGGTGTCGCCCGGCCCCGCCGCGAGCTCGAGCACGCGGTGACCGGGCTGCGGCTCGATCGCGTCGACGAGCCAGCCCGACACGGGGCGCGCGGCGGCCTGGAACACCGAGCGGTGCTCGCCCCACCCGCGGGCGGCGTGCTCCCAGCGCTCCACGCTCGCGCTGCGGTACTCGGACGGGTCGTACGTGCTCACCGCACGACCCGTCGCGTCGCCTGCGCTACTTCTTGACGAGCGTGAAGCGGTGGATCGCGTCGGCCCGCGTCGCGGAGTTGCCGCGCGCGCCCGAGTTGTCCACGCCGGCGACGAGGATGCGGTAGACGCCGACCCCGAGCTTGATCGTGCTCCTCACGTTGAACGTCCACGTGCCGTCGGTGGCGGTCTTCGCCAGCAGCAGGACCGGCTTCGCGCAGCTCTTGACGACGATGCCCTTCGTGGCGTTCAGCCACTTGCACCTCGCCGTGGCCGCCGGTGCGGTGTCCGGCGGGTTGGCGGTCGTCGACGAGCTGAGCTTCTCGACGGTGAGGATGACGCCCCGGATGCCCGACGGGTCCTTGGCCGTCCCGGCGAAGCCGATCTTGTTGCGCTTCGTCGTCGTGCGCTTGACCTTGACCTTCTTGCCGTTCTTGGTGACGGTCACGGTCTTCGTCGTGACGGTGGTGAGCTTGACCTTCTGGTTCTGCTTCGGCTTCGTGATGACGACCGCCGGCGCCGTGCCGTCACCGTTGGCCGGGGGCGGCGGAGGGCCGGCCGGCGGCGGGGGCGGCGGCGGCACCGTGTACTCGTCGAAGCCCTGATCCGTCGGGGCCGTGGAGCGGTCGTTGCCGTCGATGTCGGTCGTCGACTCGCCGGCGGTGACGCCGCCCGCGTTGATCGCCGGGGAGCCGGCCTTCAGCCGGAACTTGCGAGTGGCCGGGTCCTGGAAGACCACGTTCGAATCGAACGCGCCGGTCAGCGAGCGCGTGTACGTGTCGGTCACCGTGTTCGGCGGGGCGAGCAGGATGACGCCCGGATAGACCGCCTTCGCGGTCCCGTTCTGGATGATCGAGTCCGTGACGTCGGCGGTGATGCTGCCGTAGGGCCCGCCGGTCAGCGGGTTGGCCTTGCTCGCGTCCAGCGACAGGCCGTTGGACGACCCCGCCGCGGTCACGTGGCGCAGCGTCAGGGCGACGTTGCCGGGCGTCGAGACGAGGGCGCCGCCGTTGCCGGTGTTCACGGCCACGGCAGCCGCGCCGCCGGTCGCCAGCGCCGACTCCATCACCAGCGCCTTGTTGGCGGTCGAGGCGTCGGCGGAGAGGACGCGCACGGCGGCCGTCGTCTGGCCGCCCGTCGCGATGAGGGCGCGCACGATCTTGTTCGTCGTGCCCGCGTGGAACTGGATGCCGTCGCCGGCGGTCCCGAAGATGATCGCGTCGCTGACCTCGAGGCCGGCCGCGCCCGTGACGGAGACCGCCGGGCCGCTGCCCGTGGTCTGCGTGATCCCGATCTTCTGGAACTTGGAGACGCCGCCGGTCGTGCCGCTGAACACCAGCGAGCCGTTGATGGCGACGCCTGCCGCCGTGCCGGCGAGCGTCACGCCGCCGACGTCGAACGTCGCCGAGCCGTATGTGCCGGGCGTGACGTTGAAGACGTCACCCGCGGCTGCCGCGGTGGCCGCGTCGCCCATGCCGCCGCACTGGGTGTCGGCGCCCCCGCAGGGCCCGGCTCCCGCCGCGACCGTATATGTGGCCGCCTGTGCCGCCGCGGGAGCGGCGAGCATGGCGAGAAGAGCAGCGGCGGTGGTCAGCGAGCGACGACGGCCCGTTCTTGGCATTCATTCCTCCAGATCTCGGCGCAGGAGCTTTCCTGACTGCGTCCTCGGCAAGTCTAGGGAGAACCTGAACACTTTGGGCACCTTGTATCGGGCCAGTCGGACACGACAGTAACCCGCCAGCTCGTCTGCCGTTGCGGTGGTTCCCGGGACACGGACGATCGTTGCCACGATCCGCTCGCCCCACTTCGCGTCCGGCGCGCCGTGGACGGCCACGTCGGCGACCGCGGGGTGGCCCGCCAGCACCGCCTCGACCTCGGCGGGCGCGACGTTCTCGCCGCCCGTGACGATCGTGTCGGCGGCGCGGCCGGTGACGGTCAGGTGGCCGCGCGCGTCGAGCGCGCCGACGTCGCCGGTGTGCAGCCAGCCGTCTTCGGCGGTCGCCGCCGGCGCGACCGTGGGGCCGGCGACGAGGATCTCGCCGTCGCCGCTCGTGCGCACGCGCGTGCAGAAGAGCGGCGGCCCGGCCGTGGTGACCTGCGAGCAGGCCTCGGTGAGGCCGTATGTCGTGACGGTGGGCACGCTCGCCGCGCGGGCGCGGTCGAGGAGCGCCGGCGGGATCGGCCCGCCGCCGACGAGCGCGGCGCGCAGCTTCGGCGGCTCGCGCAATCCCGCGTCGAGCAGGCGTGCGAGCGTCGTGGGCACGACGGAGACGAGCGTGGCGCGGCCTTCTGCGAGCTCGCGGGCGACCGCCGTGGCGTCGAAGCCGTCGTGCAGGACGGCGGTCGTGGCATAGATCGCGCTGCGCAGGAGGATCGACAGCCCCCCGACGTGCGACAGCGGCAGCGTGCACAGCCAGCGCTCCTCGGGGTCCAGGCCGAGGGCGACGGCCGAGCCGAGCGCGCTCCACAGCCAGTTGCCGTACGTCAGCTCGACCGGCCGGCCCGCGGAGGTCGTGCCGGAGGTATGCACGACGATCGCGGTGGCGTCGAGGTCGTGGGTGAAGGGCCCCGCCGCGCTGCCCCCGGAGGGGTCCTCTTCGCCGAGCGGCGCGTCGACGATCGCCGCGCACCCTTCGCTGCGTGCCGCGCGCTCGGCTTCGGACAGGCGCGGGTCGACCGGCACCGCGATCGCGCCGAGGCGCATGCACCCGTGCAGCGCCTCCACGAACGGCGCCCGCGCCGGCAGCGCGAGCGCGACGCGATCGCCGGGTCGCACGCCGACCGCGCCCAGCGCACGCGCCGCGCGCGTGGCCGCCGCATCGAGTTGCGCGTAGCTCAGCCGCGCATCCGCGGCCTGCAGCGCGACGGTCTCGGGTCGCATGCGGGCCGCACGGGCGAGCCAGGATTCGACGAGCACCTGAGTGAAAGTAGCCTGCACGCCATGGGAGTCGCCTGGACCGCCGCCGGCGGCGAGTACACGGACATCCGCTACGAGCGCAGCGGCGACGGCATCGCGAAGATCACGATCGACCGGCCCGAGGTGCGCAACGCGTTTCGCCCGCAGACGATCATCGAGATCTCCGACGCGCTCGAGCGCGCACGCGAGGACACGAGCGTCGGCGTCATCGTGCTCACCGGCGAGGGACCGCTCGCGTTCTGCTCGGGCGGCGACCAGCGCGTGCGCGGCGACACCGGCTACGAGACCGAGCCCGGCAAGGCCGGCGCGGTCGGCCGCTTCCACGTCACGGACCTGCACATCCAGATCCGCCGGCTGCCCAAGCCGGTCGTCGCGATGGTCGCGGGCTACGCGATCGGCGGCGGCCAGGTCCTGCACCTCGTCTGCGACCTGACGATCGCCGCCGACAACGCGCGCTTCGGCCAGACCGGCCCGAAGGTCGGCTCGTTCGACGGCGGCTTCGGCGCGGGCCTACTCGCGAACCTCGTCGGGCCGAAGAAGGCCAAGGAGATCTGGTTTCTGTGTCGCCAGTACGACGCGCAGCAGGCGCTCGACATGGGGCTCGTGAACACCGTCGTCCCGCTCGACGAGCTCGAGGACGAGACCGTCAAGTGGTGCCACGAGATGCTCGCGATGTCGCCGTTCTCGCTGCGCCTGCTGAAGGCGAGCTTCAACGCGGCCGAGGACGGCTTGAGCGGGATCCAGCAGCTCGCCCACGACGCGAACCTCCTGTTCTACGGCTCCGAAGAGGCGCGCGAGGGCCGCGAGGCCTACAAGGAGAAGCGCCCGCCGGACTTCTCGCGCTTCCCCAAGAGGCCTTGATGGCGGCGCGACCTCGCCCCAGGGCCGGCTGACGTGCGGATCTGGCTCATGGCCGCGCGCCTGCGGACGCTGCCCGCCGCGATCGCGCCGGTGCTCGTCGGCACGGCGCTCGCCTACGAGCTCTACGAGGAGTTTCACCCCGGTGCGTTCATCGCCGCGATGCTCGGCTCGATCCTCATCCAGGTCGGGACGAACCTGTCCAACGACTACTCCGACGCGCGGCGCGGCGCCGACGCCGACGACCGCCTCGGCCCCGTGCGCGTGACGGCCGGCGGCCTCGTTCCGCCCAAGCAGGTCCTGCTGGCCACGTACATCACGTTCGGCCTGGCGGTCGTGTGCGGCGGCTACCTCATCGCGGTCGCGGGGATCGAGCTGCTGTTCGTCGGCATCGCGTCGATCGCGGCGGGCGTGCTCTACACGGGCGGGCCGAAGCCGTACGGCTACGAGGGGCTCGGCGAGCTGTTCGTGTTCCTGTTCTTCGGGATCGTGGCGGTCGCTGGGTCGACGTTCGCCCAGTCCGAGACGTGGCCGGTCGAGGCGTTCGTGCTCGCCATCCCCGTCGGGCTGCTCGCCGCGGCGATCCTCGTCGTCAACAACGTCCGCGACATGGACTCCGACAGGCGCGCCGGCAAGCGGACGCTCGCGGTGCGGCTCGGGCGCGAGCGCGGGCGGCTGATGTACGCGGCCATGATCGTCGCGTCGTACCTCGTCGTGCCGCTGCCGTGGCTGCTCGGGCCGCTGTCGCCGTGGCTGCTGCTGTCGTGGCTGACGCTGCCGCTCGCGGCGAAGCTCGTGCGCACCGTGCGCGAGCACGCCGACGGCCCGACGCTCAACGAGGCGCTCGCCCAGACCGGCCTGCTGCAGCTGCTGTTCTGCCTGCTGCTGAGCGCCGGCATCCTCGCGGGCTGACCGGTGGGCCGCTGATGCGGGTCGCGATCTCGCAGCGCACCCTGCGGCTGCGATCGCCGATCGCCACGTCGTACGGGGAGGTCGCCGAGCGCGACCTGCTGGAGCTCGTGATCGAGGGGCCCGACGGGGTCCAGGGCCGCGGCGAGGCCGCGCCGCTTCAGGCCTACGACGGCGTCTCGACGCAGCGCGCCCGCGCGGCGCTCGAGGCCTATCGCGCCGTGCTCGAGGATGGCGACGGGCTGGAGGGAGGCCAGCTGCTGGACGCGTGCCGCCAAGTCGACGACCTCCCCCAGGGGCTCGCGGCCGTCGACCTCGCGCTCTGGGATCGCGCGGGCCGGCGGGCGGGCGTGCCGATCTCGGCGCTGCTGGCGGGCTCGGCGCTGCGCGAGGTCGCGGTCAACGCGACGATCGGCGCGTGCGACCGCGCGGGCGCGTCGGCGAGCGCGGCCGACGCGCGCGCGGCGGGCTTTCGCTGCGTGAAGCTCAAGGTCGGCGTGGGCGACGACGCCGGCCGCGTCGCCGCCGTGCGCGCCGCGCTCGGCCCCGGCGTGGACCTGCGCCTGGACGCCAACGGCGCGTGGACCGTCCACGAGGCGGTGCGGATGATCGACGTGCTGGCGCCGGCGGGGCTCGAGCTCGTCGAGGAGCCCGTCCACGGGCTGGCGGCGATGCGGTCGGTGCGCGAGCGGGTGGCGTCGCGGATCGCGATGGACGAGACGACCGCCGAGCCGGGCGCGCTGGCCTCCGGCGCCGCCGACGCGGTGTGCCTGAAGCTCGGGCGCTGCGGCGGGATCTCGGGGCTGCTGGCGGCCGCGACGCTCGTGCGGGCGACGGGCGCCGAGCCGTACGTCGCGTCGACGTTCGACGGGCCCTTGGGGATCGCGGCCGCCCTGCACGCCGCCGCGGCGCTGCGCCTCACGCCCGCGTGCGGCCTGGCGACGCTGGCGCTCTTTCAGGACCTCGACGACCCGTTCCCGCCGCACGACGGGGTCATCGCCGTCCCGACCGGGCCGGGGCTGATGGGATGACCGCGCTCGAGTTCCGGATCGCGCGCTCGCTGCTGCGGCGCTCGCCCGAGCGCCATCGCTACGGCGGGCAGCCGCAGCAGGTCTGCGACCTGCACCGGCCGCCCGGGCGCGGGCCGCATCCCGTCGCCGTCGTGCTGCACGGCGGCTACTGGCAGGGGCCGTACACGAAGCTCATCATGCGGCCGCTGTGCCACGACCTCGCGCGCCGCGGCTATGCGGCGTGGAACGTCGAGTACCGCCGCCTCGGACGCGACGGCGGCGGCTGGCCGATGACGTTCGACGACGTCGCGGCGGCGATCGACCTGCTCGCCGACCTGGACGACGTCGAGCTCGACCTCGCGCGGGTGACGCTCGTCGGCCACTCGGCGGGCGGCCAGCTCGCGCTGTGGGCGGCGGGCCGCTCCGCACTGCCCGCCGGCGCGCCGGGGGCCGCGCCGCGCGTGCTCGGCGAGCGCGTGCTCGCGCTGGCCGCGGTCTGCGACCTCCCCCGCGCGGGCCGCGTCGCGGCGCGCCTGCTCGGCGGCGCGCCGAACGACGTCCCCGAGCGCTGGGCGCAAGCCGACCCGATGCGGCGCATCCCGCTCGGCGTCCCGGTCGCGCTCGTCCACGGGACGCACGACGCGACCGTCGACCCGCAGCGCTCGCGCGACTACGCGGCGGCCGCGGCCGCGGCCGGCGCCCCGGTGACGCTCATCGAGACGGCGGGCGAGCACCGCGACCCGATCGACCCGTCGCGGCCGGCGTGGCGCGCGGCCGCGGACTGGCTCGGGCCGGGCTGAGGCTCAGCGCGGCGCCTCCGGGCAGCCGCAGCCGCAGCCGCGGCGCGTGCGGCGCGGTTGCGCAGCGGCTCGGCGCGGCGACGCGGCTCGGCGCGGACGGCGCGGCGCGGACGGCACGGCGCGGCCCGCCTCAGCGCGGCAGCTTCGCCCGCAGCGCTAGCACCCTCCGGGCCTGCGTGCGCAGCGCCGCCCGCTCGAGGCCGCCGCGCTTGGCCGCCGCCAGCAGGCCCTCGGCGGCGCGGGCGCTGTCGCGGTAGGTCGAGGAGAACAGCGGCAGGTCGATCCCGGCGCGCACGGCGAGCACCGCGCGCGCCGCGATCGAGCCGAACGCCCGCACGGCCGGGGTGCCGAGGTCGTCGGTCATCGAGACACCGCGGAAGCCCAGCCGCTCGCGCAGCTCACCCGTGACCCACGGCGCCGCGAACGCCGCCGGCCGCGGGTCGAGCGCGGGATAGACGGCGGTCGAGACCATGACGGCATCGACGCCGCCCTCGATGAGCGCTGCGAACGGCCGCGCGTCGACGCCGCGCAGCGTCTCCAGCGACGCGCTCACCCGCGCCGGCGCATCGTCCGTGTTGACCGTCGCGGCGCCGAAGCCCGGGTAGTGCTTGGCGGTCGCGCGCACGTTGCCGTCGCGCAGGCCCGCCGCGAACGCGCCGGCGAGCGTCGCGACCCGCTCCGCCGAGCTCGCGTAGATGCGCCGCTCGCGGACGAGCGCGCTGCCGGAGCGGCCGACGTCGGCCACCGGCGCGAGGTCCATGTTCACGCCGGCGCCGCGCAGCGTGCGCGCGGCGGCACGGCCGTCGGCGCGCGCCTGCGCGGCGCTCGCGACGTCGGCCGCCGCGCGCGCCGGCGCGCCGGGTATGCGCCGCACCGGCCCGCCCTCCTGGTCGACCATGACGATCAGCGGCGCGCGCAGCCCGCTCGGTCGCTCGATCGCCTGCAGGCCGCGCACGACGTCGCGGACCTGCGCCGCGGATCGCACGTTGCGGCCGAAGAGGATCACGCCGGCCGCCTCGCCGCGGGCGATTCGCCGGCGCAGCGCCTGCGGGGGGACGAGCCCGTCGTAGGCGAACACCATGTGCTGGCCGACGAGCTGCGCCAAGGTCAGCGCCGGAGGGGCGGCACGCGTCGCGGGCCGCGCGCCGGCGCGCTCATCTCCGTCCAGCGCGCCCAGCGCGAACGCGACCAGCAGCGCGAGGACGACGGCCGAGATCTGGCTCACCCGCCCGACGATACGTGCTACACCATCAACGCTGCGCGCGCCCGCCCTCATCCTGCTCCTCGCCTCCGCGCTCGCGCTGGCCTCCTCCGCTCCCGTGACGGCCGCGACGCGCTGCCCGGCCGAGCGGCCCGCGCGCTGCCTGACCTTCACCGTCCCGCTGGACCGCAGCGGGACGGTCCCCGGCACGATCCGGATCAGAGCCGCGCGCATCCGGGCGCGCAACGCGTTCCGGCCGCCGCTCATCGGGCTCACGGGCGGGCCCGGGCAGGCCGGCGTCGTGTTCGCGTCGGCCTACAACTACATCCTCCCGCGAGGAAACCGCGACCTCGTCGTGCTCGACCAGCGCGGCACGGGCGCGTCCGGCCTGCTGCGCTGTCCCAGCCTCGAGCGGCGCATCTCGAGCTTCTCGCTCGCGGCCGCCGCCTGCGGGCGCAGCTTGGGTCCGCGCCGCTCCTTCTACACGAGCGCCGACTCCGCGGACGACCTCGAGGCGCTGCGCATCCGCCTCGGCGTCCGCCGGATCGCGATCTACGCGGTGTCCTACGGCACGCGGGTCGCCGTCGAGTACGTGCGCCGCTACCCGGAGCACGTCGACCGGGTCGTCCTCGACTCGCCCGTGGGGATCGACGCGCCCGACGCGCTCGCCCGCGAGACGCTCGGCGCGGTCGGGCGGGTCGTGCGGACGATCTGCCGCGCGGGCTGCGGCGGCGCGCAGGCCCACCCGGTCGCGGATCTCGCGCGGCTCGTCCCGCGGCTGCGGCGCTCGCCGATCCGGCTGCTCGTGCGCCGCAACGGCCGGCGCGTGCCCGTCCGCGTCGACGTCGACGACCTCCTCGGGATGCTCGTCTCGTCCGACCTCGACCCGTCCTTCATGCGCCGCATCCCGCCGGCTGTGCGCGCCGCGCTCGCCGGCAACGGCGGGCCGCTCGTGCGGCTCAAGCTCAGCCTCATCGGGCCGGGCGACGGCTCGGGCGGCCGCCGCGAGGGCATCAGCGAGTTCAGCCCGGCCGTCTACGCGGCGACGACCTGCGAGGAGTCCACGTTCCTGTGGGACCCGGCGGCGAGCCCCGAGATCCGCCGTCGCCAGGCGCGCGAGGCGGCCGACGCAACGCCGGAATCCTGGTTCGCGCCGTTCGACCGCCCGGCCGGGCTGAGCTTCGGGCTGCTGCCGTTGTGCGGCGAATGGCCCGCGCGCGTCCGCGTCATGGAGCCGCTGGCGGCGCTGCCGATCGACGTGCCGGCGCTCGTCCTGTCGGGCAACCTCGACCTGCGCACGCCGCTCGAGGGCGCACGCCATCTCGCCGCGACGCTGCACGGCAAGGTCGTCGTCGAGAACGGCATCGGCCACGGCGTGCTCGGCGTCGACCCCAACGGCTGCGCGACCCCGGCCGTCGAGGCGTTCCTCGAGCGCCGGCCCCTGCCGCGGTGCGAGCGCAACGTGGCGATCGGGATCGAGCGCAGGGCCACGCGCCGCGCGGCCGCGCCGCGGCTGCCGCGGTAGCGCGCCGCCGCGGAGCGACACCGCGCGCTCAGCGCGCGACGATCGCAGCGGCCACCGCGGCCGGCGCCTCGAGCGTCAGCGCGTGGCCGGCGCCGGGCACCACGGTCAGCTTCGCGTGCGGCAGGCCATCCGCGAGGCGGCGCGCCAGCGCAACGAACTTTTCGTCGCGCTCGCCCGCCAGCACGGCGGCCGGCATCGTCAGCTCGCCGAGCCGATCCCATAGCGGCTCGTGTGCGCCCGTGCCGATCCCGCGCAGCGCGGCGGCGAGGTGCTCGGGGTGGTTGTCGAGGCGGTCCGCGCGCGCCGCCGCCGCGACCTCCGGCGTCTGGCCGGCGAACAGCGGCTGCGCGCCCCAGCGGTCGGCGAAGTCGGCGATCGCGTGGCGCTCGATCCACGCCGCGAGCTCCTCGTCGCGGGCGCGCCGCGCGGCTCGCTGGGCGGGGTCCTCGATGCCTGCGGTCGTCGAGACGAGCACGAGCCTCGCCACGCGCTCGGGGTGCGCCAGCGCGACGTGCAGCGCGATCCGCCCGCCCATCGAGTAGCCCGCCAGCGCGAACCGGCCCGCGGCAAGTCCCGCGACATCGTCCACGCACGCGTCCATGTCGATCGGGCGCCGCGAGCCCGCCGCGCCGTGCCCGCGGAGGTCGGGCGCCAGCGGCCGGTAGCGTTCGCCCGAGAGGTGGCGTGCCACCTCGTCCCAGCCGCGCCCGGTCTGCGTGAAGCCGTGCAGCAGGAGGAGCGGCTCGGACACGCCCGCCATCATGCCCGCCGGACCCGACACCCATCTGCTGCTGCGCGCGTTCGTCGACGAGCTCGCGCGCTGCGGCGTGCGCGAGGCGTGCACGTCGCCGGGGTCGCGCAGCTCGCCGATCGTGCTCGCGCTCGTCCGCGACGGCCGCCTGAGCTGCTTCTCGCACATCGACGAGCGCTGCGGCGGCTTCTTCGCCGTCGGGGCCGCGAAGGCGGCCTGCCGGCCCGTCGCGGTGGCGGTCACGTCCGGGACCGCGGCCGCGAACCTCGCGCCGGCGGTCATCGAGGCGCACGAGGCGCGCGTCCCGCTAGTGGTGCTCACGGCCGACCGCCCGCCGGAGCTGCGCGAGGTGGGCGCCGGGCAGACGATCGACCAGCTCAAGCTCTACGGCGCGGCCGCGAAGTGGTTCTTCGAGGTCGGCACGCACGACGCGACGCCTGAGCGCATGCGCTGGATGCGCATGCTCGCGTGCCGCGCCGTCTGGACGTCGCTCGAGGGCCGGCCCGGCCCGGTGCACCTGAACTTCGCGCTGCGCGAGCCGCTCGTCCCGCCGGCGGATCTCGGGCCCGATCCGCTGCCCGGCCGCACGGGAGGCCGCCCCTGGCTGCTGCGCTCGACGCCCGGCCAGGACACCGCCGCGGCCGGCCGCGCGCTCGCGGTGGTCGCGCGCGACGCGCATCGCCCCGTGGTCGTGGCGGGCCGCGCGGAGCCGTCGCTCGAGGCGATCGCCCCTGCGTGCGAGCGCCTCGGCTGGCCGCTGCTCGCCGACCCGCTGAGCGGCGCGCGCCGCGGCGGCGCCGCGGTCGCGCACTACGACCTGCTGCTGCGCAGCGCCGCGTTCACGGCGGCGCAGCGCCCCGACCTCGTCGTGCGCTGCGGCGACCTCCCCACCTCCAAGCCGCTGCGCGCCTGGCTCGACGGCCTCGGCTCGGACGTCACGCAGCTTGCGTTCGACCCGCAGTGCAGCTGGCACGACCCGTCGGGCGCGCTGCACGCGGTGCTGTCCGTCGACGCGTCCGCGACGCTCGCCGCCACCGCCGAGCATGCGCCGGTCGCCAACCCGTCGTGGCTCGGCGCGTGGCGCGAGGCCGACGCGCGCGCCGCGTCAGCCATCGACGGCGTCCTCGGCGACGAGCTCTCGGAGCCGCGCGTCGCGCGCGAGCTCGGCGCATGCCTGCCCGCGAGCGCCACGCTGTTCGTCGCCTCGTCGATGCCGGTGCGCGACGTCGAGACGTACGTGGCGGCGCGCCCCGACGCGCCGCGCGTGCTCTGCAACCGCGGCGCGAACGGCATCGACGGGACGGTGTCGAGCGCGTTCGGCGCCGCCGCCGTGTCGGACGGGCCGGTCGTCCTGCTCGTCGGCGACGTCGCGCTGGCGTACGACATCGGCGGCCTGCTCGCCGCGCGGCGATCCGGCCTGTCGCTGACGATCGTCCTGCTGAACAACGACGGCGGCGGGATCTTCGAGTTCCTCCCGGTCGCCGGCGAGCGCGACGCCTTCGAAGAGCACGTCGCCACCCCCCACGGCCTGGACTTCGCGCACGCCGCGGCGCTCTATGGCTGCGCGCACGAGCGGGTCGCGACGGTCGCGCAGCTACGCGAGGCGCTGGCCCGGGCCGTGGGCTCGGCGCCCACCACGATCCTCGAGGTGCGCACCGAGCGCGCGGCGAACCTCGCGCTGCACCGCGCGCTGGCGGCGGCCGCGACGCCTGCCGCGTGAGCCGCGCGGCCGCACCGGAGGCCGCGCCCGCCCACCGGCTCGCCTTCCTCGACTGGCTTGCCTGCGCCGTGCGGGGCGCGCGCGAGCCGGCCGCTCGCGCGGCGCGCGCCGCCGGGGACGGCCTGCTCGAGCGCGTCGCGGCGCTCGGCGCTTGCGGTCACGTGCTCGACTTCGACGACACGTACACGCCGGGCCTCGCGCACCTCAGCGCCGCCGTGGCGCCCGCGGCGCTCGTTCTCGGCGCGCGACGCGGGGCGAGCACGGGCGACGTGCTCGCCGCGTACGCCGCAGGGTTCGAGGCGATGGGCGTGCTGTCGCGCGCAGGCCATCCGGCGCTCTACGACGGGGGCTGGCACCCGACCGCGGTGTGCGGCGGCGTGGGCGCCGCGGTCGCCGCGGCGCGGCTGCTGGCGCTGGGCTCCGAGGGCGAGCGTGCGGCGATCGCGCTCGCGCTGCTGCGCGCCGGCGGCCTGCGGGCGGCGTTCGGCTCGGACGGCAAGGCGCTGCAAGTGGGCATGGCGGCGGCCTCCGGCGTGCACGCGGCGCTGCTCGCCGCCGGCGGCGCGCGCGTCGACGTGGCCGCGATCGCGGGTGGCGAGGCCGGCTTCGCGGGCGCCTTCGGCGCCGGCACGTCGCTCGCGACGCTCGACGCGATGCTCGCCGCCGGGGCCTCGACCGCCGCGGCGGAGGCGAACTGGATCAAGGCGTATCCGTGCTGCCTGCAGACGCACGCGGCGATCGACGCGGCGCTCGCGCTGGGGAGCGTGCCCGGCGACCGGATCGTCGTGGCCGTCCACCCGCTGTCGCGCCAGGCGGCGGCGCTCGACGAGGTCCGCGACGGCCTGCAAGCGAAGTTCTCGATCCCGTACCTGACGGCTTACACGCTCCTGCGGGGCCCGCCCGACCTCGACTCGTTCGAGGACGTCGATCGCGAGGCGGCGGCGTTGGCCGCGCGCATCGACGTGCGGACGGACGCCGCGCTCGGCACCTCGGAGGCGCGCATCGAGGTCGACGGCGAGCTCGCGACACGCGTCACCGCGCCGCGCGGCTCCCCGGACAACCCGCTCGACGCCGCCGCGCTCGCAGCGAAGGTGCGGGCGCTGGCCGGCGACGCGCTCGAAGGCGCGCTCGACGACCCCGCCCGGCCCGCGGCGGAGCTGCTCGCGTTGCTCGTGCCGGCCTGAGGCTCTCCGTCCGTCAGCCTGCCGGCGGCGCCTACGGCGCGGAGGGCTCTCGGCCGGCGGCGCCTACGGCGCGGAGGGTTCTCGGCCGGCGGCGCCCACGGCGCGGAGGGTTCTCGGCCGGCGGCGCCCACGGCGCGGAAGGGTCCTCGCCGGCGGCGCCTACGGCGCGGAAGGGTCCTCGGCCGGCGGCGCCGGAGCTCCGCCCGAACGGGGCGCCGCCGCCGGAGCCGCGTCCGCCGTCGGCGCCGCGGCCGCAGCCGCGTCGCCCGCCCCGTCGTACGCCTTCGCGCCCGCCACGATCCCGCGCACGAACGAGCGCGCCGAGGCGGCGATGCCGTCGTCCTCGCCGGCCGCCGCCGCGACGATCGCGTCCAGCAGCGCGGGCTGCGCGCGCAGGTCGACGAGCAGCGCGTCGTAGACGTCGCGCGGCAGCGAGTCCGTGCCGTTGAACGCGCCGACGAGCGCGATCAGGCCGTCGCTCGGGGCCGGGTCCGACGCGCCCGCGGCCTGGATCGACTCGTGCCCGTCCGTCCGCGCCCACTGGCGCAGCGCGCCCCCGATCGCGACCCCGGCGATCGCCGTCGTCAGCGACACCCGCTGTCCGTCCACCCCGTTGAGCTTCGCCCACTGCTCCAGCGCGTAGGAGAAGCGCGGCCGGCGCACGAGCAGGTCGCGCGCCGCGACGTCGGGGTCCGACGGCGGGTCGCTCACGTTGACGAGGCTCACGAGCGCCGCCCGCAGGTCGCCGAACGCGAGGTCGTAGAGCTCGTCCGACAGGCCGAGGAACCGCGCCGCGTCGCGCATGACCGACCCGATCTGGATCGCCTCGTTCGTGAAGTACTTCTTGCCGTCCGGACCCGCGAGCCCGCCGCCGCGATGGTGCAGCCCGACGATCTCCCAGTCCTGGTTGAACACCGGCGACCCGGACGATCCGGGCTCCGTGTCCGTCGAGTACTGCACGAGGTCGTTGAAGACCGCCGACACCTTGTTGTCCGTGAACGCGATCTTCTTCGGGCCGCCCTGCGGGTGCTGGATGATGCTGACGAAGTCGTTGACGGTCGGCTCGGCGCGCTTGGACAGGTTCACGAAGCCATAGAGGTCGCCGGGCGCGCCGTTGACGCGCACGATCGCGTAGTCGAGCTCCTGGTTGTTGTGAAAGAACGTCGCGTCGCAGGTGAAGCGGCGCACCGGCTCGAGCTCGCCGCCCCACGCGGCCTGGTAGTTGAACTCGGCGACCGTCGCGCCGGCGGTCTCCGCGTCGGGCAGGACGTGGTGGTTGGTCAGCAGAAGGTCGGTCGCGATGAGGAAGCCCGACCCCGGCCCGGCGGGCGTGTTGACGCGGCAGACGCAGGCGGCCAGCTCGAGCGCGCGGCTCACCCAGCCGATGCTCAGGAGGTTGTTGAGGCCGACGACCTTCTCGTACGTGAGCGGGACGAACGCGTCGTCCTCCACCCACTGGTCCGCCGCGAGCCTCGACGACGTGACGACCATGTTCGCTCCTCCGCAGTTTTGAGTGGTCGCACGATACCGGCGGAGGCGGCCGACCGAACCACACGACCGGCCGACCTCACACAGCGCGGGCCGCGACCGCGCTACGGTCCCTGCATGAGCTCAACGCGCAGCCGCATGCTCCTGACCTCGGTCGCAGCCGCGACCGCCATCGTCCTCGGCACCGCTGTCGCCCCGGCCGTCACGGTCCGCGCGACGCCGAAGAAGATCACGCCCACGGGCGTCGGCGCCGTGACGATCGGCAAGAGCTACACGGCGCTGCGTGCGGCCAGGCTCGTCGGGCCGATCGGCCCCGGCTGCGAGCTCGCCGGCCCGCAGGCGCGCTCGGCGACCCTGCGCAGCCCGCTCAAGGGCTCCGTCGACTTCACGCAGACGTCGCCGCGCCGCGTCACGACGATCGCCGTCCGCGGCGGCGCGACCGCGCGCGGGGTCGGCATCGGCGCGAGCCTCGCGAAGATCAAGCAGGCCTTCCCGAAGGCCGTCGTCGACACGAGCACCGAGGCGACGTTCGGCATCACGCTCGTCAAGGTCCCCAAGAGCGGCGGCGGCAGGCTGCAGTTCGCCGTCGACACGACGACGAAGAAGGTCACGCTCATCGCCGTGCCGCGCATCGCCTTCTGCGAGTAGTCAGCCCGACAGGACCGGCAGCAGCGCGCCGAGCTTGACGTCGGTCTCCGCGAGCTCGGCCGCCGGATCGGAGTCGCGCACGACCCCCACGCCCGCGTAGCAGCGCGCGACCGGCCCGCTCAGCAGCGCACAGCGCAGCGCGACGCAGAACTCGCCGTCCTCGTTCGTGTCCGTCCACCCGATGGGCCCGGCGTACCAGCCGCGGTCCATCCCCTCCAGCGCGGGGATCAGCGGCTCCGCGACCGGAAACGGCTCGCCGCCCACCGCGGGCGTCGGGTGCAGCAACCCCGCGAGCCGCACGGCGCCGATCGGCTTGCGCAGCTGCGCGCGGATCGGGCTCGCGAGGTGCTGGATGTTCGCCATCTTCACGATCACGGGCTCGGGCGCCGCCGTGACCCACACGCTGTGCGGGCGCAGCGCGCGCTCGATCCGGCGCACGACGATCGACTGCTCGCCGCGGTCCTTGTTCGAGCGCAGGAGCTGCTCGCCGAGGTGGTCGTCGACGGACGGGTCCGCGCTGCGGCGCGCCGACCCGGCGAGGGCGAGCGTCGAGGCGCGCATCCCGTCGCGGCGGATCAGCAGCTCCGGGCTGGCGGCGATGAACGCGTCGTCGCCGCGCCCGGCGCAGAAGCAGAAGCACGACGGGAAGCCCTCGCGCAGGACGCCGTAGACCGCGGCCGCGTCGTAGGCCGCCGGCGCGTGGACCTGCACCTCGCGCGCGAGCACGATCTTCTCGATCTGGCCCGCCCGGATGCGCTCGACCGCCCGCGCGACCGCGCCCTCGTAGTGCTCGGGCGGCGTGGTCGCGGCCACCGTGTAGCGGCCGACCGGGTCGGGATCGAGCAGCGGCAGCGGCCCGCTGCGCAGCTCGCCGAGCCGCGCCTCGACGCGCGCGAGCAGCCCGTCCGCCGTGTCGTCGGCGCACGCGAGCGCCGCGACGGTCAGCAGCACCTCGTCGCCGCGCCGCGCGAGCGCGACCTCCGGCACCTGCAGCGACGCGGGCGCGAACGCCGACCAGTGCGGGCTCGAGCCGCCGTCCGGCGCGAATGCGAACCCGCCGCACGCGATGAGCCCCGCGCCGCGCGGCCCGTCGGGCGGGTCGCACACGGCCTCGCGCGCGAGCGCCCGCCAGCGCGCCGCGAGCTCGTCGAAGCGCCCCGGCCCGCGGGCCTCCAGCGACACGACGCTCCCCAGCGCCGCGATCGCCGCACGCTCGCGCTCGGGCTGCTCGATGCAGAACCACGCCTCGCCCGGCCGCCGGCACAGCAGCGCGACCGCCGAGGGATCGACGTCGCGCGCGACCGGCACGGTCAGGGCGGCGAGCACCCCCGACGACCGCCGCCGCCGCGAGCGCCGGACCGCCTGCTCGAAGCGCTTGCGCAGCAGCGCGCGCTCGGCCGGCCCGAGCCCAAAGGCCGGCCTCGCCACCACCCTCTCGCTCACACGGCCTCCAACGTGCAGGGGGGTGGAGTCGTTCGGTCCCCGCTGACGGGACTGATCGACTCCACCCCCCGCGCACCAGCACTAGAAGACGGCGATCACGTCTCGCCGCGCCCGCGCGAGATCGCGATCTCGCCCGTGCGCATCATCTCGATGAGGCCGAACGGGCGGACCATCCGCTCAAACGCCTCGACCTTGTCGGTCGTCCCCGTGATCTCGAGGATGACCGAGCGGCGCGTGACGTCGACGACCTTGCCGCGGAAGATCTCGCAGATCTGCATGACCTCCGCGCGCTGCGGGCCCTCGACGGCGACCTTGAACAGCGCGAGCTCGCGCGAGACCGTGTCGGCCGGCTCGAGGTCGCGGATCTTCAGGACGTTGATGAGCTTGTGCAGCTGCTTGGTGACCTGGTCGACCGGGTGCATCGCGCCGTCGAACGTCAGCGTGATGCGCGAGAACTGCTCGTCCTCGGTCGGGCCGACCGTCAGCGTGTCGATGTTGAACCCACGGCGCGCGAACAGGCCCGCTACGCGAGTCAGGACGCCGGCCTTGTTCTCGACGAGGATCGACAGGATGTGCTTGCGGCCGCTGCGCAGGCTGGCGGTCGCCTCGAGGTCCTCGAGGCTCAGGCGGTCCTTCGTTGCCGGCTCGCCCATGACGTCAGCCCACCATGTCGCGCGCCGGCTGGCCGGGCGCGATCATCGGGTAGGTGTTCTCCTCGCGCGTGACGCGGACGTCGACCATCACGGGGCCGGGCGTCGCCAGCGCGGCCTTCATGTCGTCGACGAGCGTCGCCTTCTCGCGCAGCCGGATGCCCGTCGCGCCGTAGGCCTCCGCGACCTTCACGAAGTCCGGGAACTGGCCCATGTCGACGTGCGAATAGCGGTTGTCCCAGAACAGCTCCTGCCACTGGCGGACCATCCCGAGGTAGCCGTTGTTCATGATGAACACCTTCACCGGAATCTCGTTCTGAGCGCAGGTCGCGAGCTCCTGCATGTTCATCTGGATCGAGCCGTCGCCGGAGATGCAGACGACCGTCTGATCCGGGCAGCCGACCTGCGCGCCCATCGCCGCGGGCAGGCCGAAGCCCATCGTGCCGAGGCCGCCGGAGTTGATCCACCGGCGGGGCTTTGCGAAGTGGTAGTACTGCGCCGCCCACATCTGGTGCTGGCCGACGTCCGAGCAGACGATCGCGTCGCCCCCGGTCGCCTCGAACAACGCCTGCACCATGTACTGCGGCTTGATCTCGCCGTCGGAGGAGTCGTCGTAGCGCAGCGGGTGGTCCGCCCGCCACTTCTCGATCCGCTGCCACCACTCGTCCATCCGCGACGGGTCGGTCGCCTCGAGCGAGCGGTACTCCTTGATGAGTTTCGTCAGGACGTTCTTGCAGTCGCCGACGATCGGGATGTGCGCCGGGATGTTCTTCGAGATCTCCGCCGGGTCGACGTCGATGTGGATGAACTTCGCGTGCGGAGCGAACTCCGACAGCTTGCCGGTGATGCGATCGTCGAAGCGCGCGCCGATGCAGCAGATGAGGTCGGCCTCGTCCATCGCGTAGTTCGCGGCGCGGGTGCCGTGCATCCCGAGCATGCCCAGCCACTGCGGGTGCGGCGCCGGGAAGCCGCCGAGCCCCATGAGCGTGCACGTGACCGGGAAGCGATCGGTCGTCGCGAACTCCGTCAGCTCAGCCGAGGCGTTGGCGTTGATGACGCCCCCGCCCGCGTAGATGACGGGCCGGCGCGCGGACGCCATCGCCTTCGCGGCCTGCCGGATCTGCTTCGTGTTGCCGTCCGTCGTCGGCTGGTAGCCGGGCAGGTGGACGTCGCCGACCGGCTCGTAGTCGATGTCGGCACGGCTGAGGTCCTGCGGGATGTCGACGACGACCGGGCCCGGCCGCCCCGAGCGCGCGAGGTAGAACGCCTCGTGGATCGCGCGCGGGATCTCCCGCGGGTCGCGGATCTGGAAGGAGTGCTTGACGACCGGCATCGTGATGCCGAGCGTGTCGGTCTCCTGGAAGCCGTCGGTCCCGATGAGGTCCGTGCGCACCTGACCGGTGATGAACACCGTCGGCACCGAGTCCATCATCGCGTCGACGATCGGCGTCACGACGTTCGTCGCGCCGGGGCCGCTCGTCGCGAACGCGACGCCGACCTTGCCGGTCGCCTTCGCGTAGCCCTCGGCGGCGTGGCCGCCGCCGGCCTCGTGGCGCACGAGGACGTGGCGGATGCCGGCGTCGACGAACGCGTCGTAGGTGGGAAGGTTCGCTCCGCCGGGAAGGCCGAATACGACGTCCACACCCTCTTCTTTCAAGCACTCCATGATGGCGTCGACCGCACGCATGTCACGACCTCCTCTCAGCAGGGCAAGGCCAGCCCGTCGGGCCGGCAAGAGCAGGTGAGTCTAGTGGGACGCCGAGCGACGCGCGACTCAGCGCAACGCGGGAGCCGCGGTCTCCGATGCCAGCGCCTCCTCGGGGAACTCGAGCTCGGTCCCGCAGCGCACGCAGAGGGCGTCGTAGAGCTTGCAGACGCGGCCGCATTCAGGGCACTGGCGGCGCAGCTCGTCGCGCTCGGAGCGATAGCAGACGGCCGCGAGCAGCCCGAAGAACGGGATCGCCCCGGAGATGAGGAACCACAGCCAGAACGAGCTGCCTTTGATCTTGCCGACGATGCCCCCGGAGAGCGCGAAGCCGATCGCGATCGTGATGTACGCGCCGCCAGCCATGCGCGAGGGCGGCTAGAGGACCCGGATCGCCCAGATCACGGCGACGATCGCGGCCACGATGAGCACGACCCAGAAGACCGCCATGGCGATCCCGATGACGGCCTTGAAGAGGATCCAGGCCGCGACCAGCAGGATGAGCACCGCGATCGCCCGCTTGCCGAGTGAGGACCCTGAAGGAGTGGAGGTAGACATGCCTTCAAGCGTACCTCGCCGGCCAGCGGGCGAGTGCGGGTCGGGAGTGCGTCAGTCGTAGCTCCGGCGCAAGTGCGCGAAGCGGTCGATCATCGGATCTGCACGACTGACGGGGGCCATGCGGGCCATCTTGTAGCGACGAACCCGAGGCGCTGCTGCGGTGCGCTGCTGACCGGGGACAGGGACGAGGATGCGGCGGGTGAGATCGGCGGTGACGGGCATGTGACGATCATGGCGAGCGCCGCAATTTGCGGCACTGGCCGGATGTCCCGGGTTCAGCGAGCGATCATGGACCGCGTGGCGCAAAAGGTTTCGGCAGCGTGAACCGCCGGCCGCATCGACGCTCCGATGCGCCGCTTCACGCGCCACCGCGCGCCGGAGAAGCTGAGGTTCGCGACGGTCGCAAAGCCGCGCTCGTCGGCGCGCAGCGCGAGCAGGAGGTGGGCGATGCGATCGCCCGACGGCAGCGCGCTCGCGCCCTCCACGCGGCCGTCGACGGTCACGCACCAGCAGTACGCGCGCCGCCCGCGCAGCAGCATCGCGCCGCGCTCGCCGACGAGCCACGTGCCGAGCGTGCCGGGCTCGAGCACGAGGCCGGTGGCGGCGTGCAGCTCGCGGGCGTCGTGGTCGACGAGGTCACCCAGCAGCCCGACCGACCGCTGCTCGGCCTGCTCGCCGCCGCGCCCGCGCGGTCGCAGGTTGTTCGCGCCGCGCTGAGCGTAGAGCTCGGGGATGACCCAGGCGTGCGCGACCAGCGCCAGCGCGACCGGCAACGCGAGCGGGTTGAGCCACATGAGCAGCGCCGCCGCGCCGACGAACGGCACGACGTGCGCGGCGGTCGTCAGCGTCCACAGGCGGCCGAGGCGTCGCAGCCGAGCCTCGTCGACGCGCGGTCGCCAGTGGACCGCCGCGGTCTCGGGCAGGACGTCGAGCTGGCCGGGCGCCAGAGCCTGCGCCTGCGGCACGGCGGCCACGGGCGGCTGCCTCTCAGCCGCCGGCGATCGGCAGGCGCAGGATCACGAGCGGCGCGCCGACCGGCAGCTCGCGGACCTGCTCGGCGTGGCCGGCCCCGGTGCTGACCATCGCCAGGTAGCCGCGATCGAGCTCCGCGCGAAACGCGCGCACGGCGGCCTCCACCGCCGCCGGGTCGTCGGGCGTCCACTCGGCGAGCGTCGAGTGACCGGTGTGGTCCATGCGGATGAGCTTCGACATTCGCGTGCCTCCTTGGCGCCGGAAGGTTCGCCGTCAATGGTACGCCGCCCTGACGCCCGCGAGCGCGCCTTTTCACACGGCAAGCCGCCCGCGTCGCAGGACGCGCAACTGCGTCGCGACGATGACGAGCGTCAGCCCGAACGCCACCACCGTGATCGCCGCGGCGTAGCCGTAGCGCCCGTGCTCGAAGGCGTTGGCGTAGACGAGCAGCGGCAGGAACGTGGTCGCGCGGTCCGGCCCGCCGCCCGTGACGAGCAGCGCCGGGACGAACGCGAACTGCAGGCTCAGCGCTACGTCGCGGCACGCCAGCAGCGACAGCGTCGGCGCCATCAGCGGCAGCGTCAGGCGGCGAAAGGTGAAGCCGGCGGACGCGCCCTCGACGCGCGCCAGCTCGTAGAGCTCCTCGGGCAGCTCGCGCCGCACGGCGAGCGCGATGACGAACCCCTCGCCGATCGCGAAGGCCGACATCCCGACGACGAGTAGCAGGGCGCCGGTCGGGTTC
Organism: uncultured Actinomycetes bacterium; assembly: GCA_963766525.1. Lineage (GTDB taxonomy): Bacteria > Actinomycetota > Thermoleophilia > Solirubrobacterales > Solirubrobacteraceae > CADCVQ01. Next base: position 136,371 of record CAVYAX010000042.1, on the reverse strand, counting down.
GTGAGCATGTCCGGGAAGGGCAGCCCGGCGCTGCTCAGCAGCACCGCGAACGGCCCGTACAGCGGGTTGACGAGAAACAGCCACAGCAGGGCGATCGCGACGTCGGGCACGACGGTCGGCAGGAAGACCGCGCCGCGCTGAAGCCCGGCGCCGCGCGCGTCGCGGTGCAGCAGCAGGGCCAGGGCGAGCGCGCCCGCGACGCGCAGCGGCACCGCGAGGGCGAGGAACGCGAGCGTCGCGGGCAGCGCCGCGCGGAAGGCGGGGTCGTCGAGCAGGTCGCCAAAGTTGTCCAGCCCGGTGAACGCGGGCGCGGAGAAGAGGTCGTAGTCCGTCAGCGAGAGCGCGAATGTCACCGCCGCCGGCAGGACGAGCAGCACGAGCAGGCCGAGCGCGTAGGGCGCGAGCATGAGCCGCGCGGCGGTGGCCTCGGAGGGCCGTCTCATCGCGCGTCCCGCCGTTGCGCCCCGCGGGCGGCGCGGCCTCATCGCGCGCCGTCGCGGCCCTTGTGCGCCCCGCGGGCGGCGCGGCCTCATCGCGCCTCGCCCGTGACGGGATCGAAGATGCGCACCGCCCGCGGGTCGACCGCGACGGCCACCTCGTCGCCGGGCGCCGCGGCCTCCCCTGCGACCGGGCGCACCGCGAACCGCGCGTCCCCCGCCGTGAGGTACCACAGCCGCTCGTGGCCGGCCCGCTCGACGACGTCGATGCGCGCGACGAAGGTCGCGAGCGCGCCGGCGGGCGCGGGGCACGCCGCGCCCTCGGGCCGGAAGCCCGCGAGCACCCGGTCGCCGCGCGGCGGGAGCGCGCCGGAGGGCGGGCGCGCGCCGGAGGGTCCGGGGCGCGGCGACCCCTCGGGGCCCAAGCCCGCGGGCGTTGCGCCGGCTGCCACGGGCAGCGGCAGGACGATCGGCCCCGGGCCGCGCAGGAAGCCGTCCTCGACGCGCGCCTCGACGAGGTTCATCGGCGGGCTGCCGACGAACCGCGCCACGAAGCTGTTCGCGGGCCGCTCGTAGACCTCGTCCGGCTCGCCGACCTGCTGCAGCCGGCCGCCGTCGAGCACCGCCACCCGCTCGCCGAGCGACAGCGCCTCGGCCTGGTCGTGGGTCACGTAGACGACCGTCGCCCCCGTCTCGCGGTGCAGCCGCCGGATCTCCGTCCGCGCGCGCTCGCGCAGCGGCGCGTCGAGGTTCGACAGCGGCTCGTCCATCAGCAGCACCGCCGGGCGGCCGGCCAGGGCGCGCGCGAGCGCCACGCGCTGGCGCTCGCCGCCCGACAGCGCATGCGGCCGCCTGCCGAGCAGCGCTGCCAGGCCCAGGACCTCCGCCGCCTCCCCCACGCGCCGCTCGCGCTCGTCCGCCGGCGTCTTCCGAGCCGCCAGCCCGAAGCCGATGTTCTCGCGCACGGTCAAATGCGGAAACAGCGCGAAGGACTGGAAGACCATCGCCACGTCGCGCTGCGAGGGCGGGACGTGCGTGACGTCGCGCCCGCCGACGAGCACGCGGCCGGCGTCCAGCGGCTCGAGCCCCGCCACGACGCGCAGCGCCGTCGACTTCCCCGACCCCGACGGGCCGAGCACCGCGAGCAGCTCCCCCGCGCCGACCTCGAGGCTCAGCCCGTCGAGCGCGCTGACCGAGCCGTAGCGCTTCTCGACGCGCTCAAGGACGAGCATCGCGTGCACGCTGCAGCAGCGGTGCGGTCTCCTTGTCGATGCGCTCGAGCGTCTCCTCGACCGTGAGCTCGGTGTAGTAGGCGCGCTTGATCGCGAGGTCGATCGCGTCCTCGAGCTCCGGCCACGTCGAGGCGACGGGCAGCCGCCTCATCGCCGGGATCGCGTCGAGGAAGATGCGGCTCGAGCGCGGCGGCTTGGACGGGTCGAGGAAGTCCTTGGACTTCGCGACCGCACGCAGCGACGGCACGATCCGGCCGCTGCGCGCCAGCAGCCGCTGGCCCTCGGGCCCGGCCGCGAACTCGACGAAGCGCCACGCCGCGTCCGCGCCGTCGCCCTTCGCGAGGCAGTAGGCGTCGGAGTGCAGCACGCTCGCCTGCTCGCGCAGCGCCGGGAACGCCGCGACGTCCCAGTCGAAGTCCTCGATCGTGCGGAACGAGGGCACCTCGCGGCGCGACGACATGAACATGCCGAGCTCGCCGTCGAGGAAGCGCTCCTCGAGGCCCTTCGCCTCGACCTCGCGCTCGAGCGGCGCGAGGCGGTCGCCGCCTTGGAGGTCGAGGAACGCGAGCAGGCCCTCGCGGGCGCGCGGCGTGTCGAGGGTGAACTTCGCGGGGTCGTTCGGATCGTCGACGATGTCGCCGCCCGCCGACCAGACGAACGGCGCCAGGCGCACGATCGACGGGTCGAGCCCGACGCCGTAGCGCCGCACGGACCCGCTGCTCACCGGCGGCCCCGTGAGGCGCCGCGCCGCCGCGCGGAACTCCTGAAACGACCAGTCGGGCTTCGGCTTGCTCAGGCCCGCCTTCCGGAACAGGTCGCGGTTGTAGTAGACGACCAGGCTCGAGATGTTCTGGGGCATGCACTGCAGCGTGCCGCCGACGGTGAACGCCTCGACGGGCTTGGAGTAGAAGGCCTTGCGGCGCAGGACCTTCGAGCGATCCAGGCGCGGGCCGGCGGGATCGAGCGCGCGGCGGGCCGCGTACCCCGCGAAGTTGCGGTAGTTGACGAGAAAGACCTCCGGCGGCGAGCCGGCGGCGAACCCCGTCGCGATCTTCTGCAGGTGCGCCTCGCGGTCGGGGACCTCGATCAGGCGGACGTCGGCGTCGCTCGTTCGCTCGTATGCCGCGACGACCTCGCGGTAGGCGGCGAGCTCCTCGGCGTCGCCGAAGACCTGGAAGCGGACCGCGCGGTCCTCGCCGGATCCCTCCGAGCCGCCGCAGCCGCCGGCGAGCAGGGCCCCGGACAGCACCAGCGCGGCGAAACTCGCGCGGGCGGTCATGGCGGCGCGCGGGGAGCGTGAGCCGCGGGTCGCGCTCATCGACCCAGCCATCCCGCCGCCCGGACGTCGGACAGGAAGCGGTGCTGGACCGCGCCGAACGCCAGCGCCGCGGGGAGCGTCACGACGAGCGCGGCGGCCATGAGCGTCGGGAAGTCCGTCGGGCCGAGGTCCTTGAGCTGGCGCAGGCCGAGTGGCGCGGTGAACAGCGACGGGTCGTTGAGGTACAGCAGCGGGTCGATGAAGTTGCTCCAGTGGAAGGCGAACGCCAGCGCGCCGACGGCGAACGTCGTCGGGCGCACGAGCGGCGCCGCCACCCTGCGCCAGATGGCGAACAGCCCGAGGCCCTCCAGGCGCGCGGCGTCGACGAGGTCTCGCGGCAGCCGGCTGTAGCTCCAGTAGAACAGCAGGACGTACAGCGGCGAGGTCGCCATCAGCGCGGGCGCGACCAGCGGGACGTACGTGTCGACGAGCCCGAGCTTCGAGAAGAGGACGAAGCGCGGCACCCACAGCGCCGACAGCGGGACGAGCAGCGCGACGAGCGAGGCGCCGATCACGATCCGGCGGCCCCGCGCGGACAGCCGCGTCGCGGCGAACCCCGCCCACGACGCGACGAGCACCGACAGCGGCACCGCGAGCAGCGCGACGATGCCGGAGTTCACGAGCTGGCGGCCGAAGCCGACGAGGTCGAACGCGCGCGCGAAGCCGGCACCGGTCAGCTGCGGGACGAGCACCTCGAGGCCCGTCGGCGGCGGCGCGCCCGGATCGCGCAGCGCGCCGAGCACGAGGAACGCCAGCGGGAGGAGAAACAGGCCGCTGACAACGGTCGCGACGAGCTGGCGGCGCACGGCGGGATCCTAGACCGGCTGCTTCATCGCGGGCGCGTGCGCGCGACGAGCACGACCCGCGCCGTGCCCCGCGCCGTGGCCCGCCCGTCCGCGCCGCGCCAGCTGTACGGCAGCCGGTACGTGCCCGCCGGCAGCCCGTTGTCGCGCACCTCGTAGCTGCCCGAGTCGCCGCTGCGGCCGCGGGTGAACGCGAAGCTCACGACCATGCCGGCGCGCGTGACCTTCGCGCGGGCGCTCGACCCGCGACCGCGCACGGGCAGCTTCGTGAAGCGCAGGCCGCTGACCCCCGAGCGCTGCCTCCACTTGCGCGGCAGCGTCAGCGCCAGCCGCCCGCTGCGCACCGCCCGATCGAGGCTCACCGTGAACGTGAGCTTGGCGGCGGCGCCCGCGGGGAGGCTCGAGTCCGACAGCCGCAGCGCGCCGGCGGGCAGGTCGTAGCGCGTGGGCGGCGCGCCGGCCGTCGCCGGAGCGGCGGCGATCGCCGCGACCCCCGCGGCGCAGACCGTGAGCAGCCGCGCGTGCATCGCGCTAGCGGCGGACGTTGACGGTCTTCGTGCGCGTCACCGCGCGCCTGCCGGCGGCGTCGCGCGCCGTCCCGGTCACGAGGACCTTGACGCCTCTGCGCGTCCGAGCGCTCCGCAGCGCCCTCGCGATCCGCGCGCGGAGCGACCGGCTGACCGCGAAGCTGTGGGTCTTCTTCCTCCCCTTCGTGACCGACACGGTCGAGCTCTTCAGCTTGACCTTGCCGGCCTTCCCGCCAGCCCTCGCCGACGGGATCGTCAGCGTGGCCTTCATCGCGACGCGGCAGCTCTCGAGCGGGCACGAGAGCGTGACCTTGATGCCGCGCGTCCGGGTTGGCGGCTTCTGCGGGCTGCTGCCCGTCAGGGCGAACTGAAGCGGCGCGAGTATCGCGGGCGGTGGCGGTGGCGGCGGTGGCGGCCCAACGGGCGGCGGAGGTGGCGGCCCGACGGGAGGCGGAGGTGGCGGCGGTGGAGGCGGGCACGCGGTCGGCACGCTGACCGGCACGTGCGCGGGCTCGACGCCGCCCACGGTGAGGGTCAACGCGATCGGCGAGCCGCACGGGGCCCCGGCCGCCAGCGAGCCCGCGAACGCCGTGAGGTTGTTCTCGGCCGCGCCGATGGCGATCGCGGGATACGCGGAGCTGGGCTGCGTGATCGTGACACCCGACCCGCCGGGCGCCGACAGCGTGCCCACGGCGCCGGCGGCCGCCGCGGTACCGGTGTTGCTCAGGGCCTTGGTCAGGCGGAAGCTCTCGCCGGGCTCGAGCGCGCCGTCGCCGTCGCCGCCGGCGGCCGGCGAGTCGTCGAGGGCGCCGGCGCCGCCCACGAGGAACGGGCTGGCGACGGTGTCCACGAACGCCTCCCCGTCGGTGCCCGTGGCGGGCCGCTTGTCTGACCAGACCGGGAACGCGAGGCCGCTGGTCGCGTCGATGCCCGTGTAGTCGCCGTAGTCGTTGCCGAACCCGCAGCACGGGTTGGCGCTGTAGTCCGACGTGGCCGTCGACACCTTGCGCAGCGGGCCGAGCAGATGGCCCGCCCCGTCGGGCAGGACGCTGCGCGCGTAGAAGTTCGTCGACTTGCGCGTGGCGTCGTCGCGCGTCGAGTAGAAGTCGGCCCACGCGCGGCCGTTCGTCTGGTCGACCGACAGCCATGCGAACCAGTCGTCGGAGCTCGCCTGCCCGCCGCCCTCCCCGTCCGTCAGCAGCCGCGTCGCCACGGCCGGCGACGGCGACGCGCCGCCGGGCAGCGCGCCGGACGCCGAGGCGACGAAGTTGTCGAACGTGAGGTGCGTCAGCACCGGCGCGACGTTGTCGGCGCAGCGCGTCGCGCCGCTGCCGGTGCGCAGGTCGCTCCAGGTCACGTAGACGCGGTTGTTGTCCGGCCCGCCGGAGCGATCGACGTCGACCTGCGGTGAGGTCGACGCGCGGCCGCCTGGCTGCGCGACGATCGGGCACTCGAACGGAATCGGCTGGCCACCCGTCGAGTCCAGCGTCGCGATCGTCTGTGGCGTTCCCCAACCGGCGGCGGTGGCGCAGTTCTGCGTCGCGGGATCGCAGACGTCGCCGCGGATCGCGTTCGCGGCGGTGTAGTCCCACCACACGACGTAGATCTTCCCGTCGGGCCCTGTCGCGACGTCCGCGTAGATGTAGCCGCTACTGAACGGCGTCACCGCGATCGGCACCGTCCAGTTGTCGGCGTTGTCGCAGTTGGCCGCGTTGAGCACGCCACCGGGGCGCGTGTCGCACGTGGACATGATGATGTCGACGCCTGCGCCCGGCTCGTCCCAGAGCACGTACAGCCGCCCGAATACGGGGCTCGACGGCGAGTTGTCGATCGTCATCATCGGCTTGTCCTGCACGCCGGTGGTCACCTCCCGCAGGGGCAGGCCCACCGTGTTGACGAACGACGTCGTCGCCGGCGCGGAGCGCGCGACGATGATGCGGCTGGGCGAGGCGGCGCTCGTGTGCGACGAGAGCCCGCCGTACCAGATGTTGCCGGCCGCGTCGGCAGCCGACATCGGGTCGCAGCACGGGTCCGTGGTCTCGGGCGCGACCTCGGCGGGCGCGTCGATCGACGTGCTCATCGTCGCCTTCGTGAACGGCGCACCGCCGGTGTTGGTGATCCAGGCGTTGTAGCCACCGCCGCCGTTGGCGCCCACGGCGAAGCGCAGCGGGTTGCCCGGCACGGCCGTGAGGAAGGTCTCGGATTCCGTGGACGCGTCGTTCGTCGCGTTGACGTCGCGCATCAGCTCGGTCCAGTCGACCGCTTCCTCGTCCTCGGCCGACTCGCGGACGGGCGGCAGGAAGATGACCTCCGCGCGGCCGGTCGCCGCGGCGCCTCCGGCTTCGCTCCAGCGGTAGGGCAGCTCGTACTCGCCGGGCGGGATGCCGACGTCCGTCAACGCGAAGGTCGCCGCGGCACCGCTGCGCGCGCCGTCGAAGGCAAAGCGCACCACGCGGTCGCTGCGCGCCGCCCGGGCGCCCGCGCCCGAGGCGCGCCCCGTGGAAGGCACCTTCGCGAAGGACAGGCCGCTGACGCCGGAGCGCGCGACCCAGCGCGCCGGGAGCGTCAGCTCGAGCTCTCCCCTGGCGACGTCGCGATCGAGCGTGACGGAGATCTCGAGGTCCTGTCCCGCGGTCGCGAGCAGCTCGCTGCGCGACAGCCGCAGGACGCCCGCCGGCAGGTCGTGGCGCGTGCGCGGCGCGTCCTCGACGCCGGACTCCTCGCGCGCCTGCTCGAGCGGCGTGACCCCGCTCGGCGGCGGCCCCTGCGCGGCCGCCGACGGCACGATCGCGAGCACCGCGATCAGCGTTGCGACCACCGTCGCGGGGCGGAGCCACTTCATCCGCGACACGCTACCTGTACCGCGCGCGGCGATGCGCCGAATAGGAGCGATCTCGGACGAAACTCGTACTACCGGGCGCGAGCTACACGCCGAGCTTCTCGCGCACGATCCGCGTGACCTCCGAGCCGTCGGCGCGGCCCTTCGTCTCGCGCATGACGTGCCCGATGATCGCGCCGATCGCCTTCATGTTGCCGGCCTTGATCTTCTCTGCCGCGTCTTCGTTGGCGGCCAGCGCGGCCTCGACGATCGGCTCCAGCGCGTCGTCTCCGCCGCCCATCGCCCCCAGGCCCTCGGCCTCGACGATCGCGGCCGGGTCGCCGCCGTCGGCGACGAGCCGGTCGAGCACGACCTTCGCGTTCGAGACGCTGACGGCCTTCGAGCCCACGAGCGCGACGAGCTTGGCGAGCGCGTCGGGCGCGACCTTCGACTGCGACGGGTCGTCGTCCCCCACGCGCGCGACGAGCTCGTTGCAGACCCAGTTCGCCAGCGGCTGCGGCTCGGCGCCGTCGCTCTTCAGCGCGGCCTCGAAGTAGTCGCCGAGCTCCGTGCGCCACGCGAGCTGGCGCGCGTTGGCGGCGGTGATGCCGAGACCCTGCAGGCGCTGCTCGCGCGCCGCGGGCAGCTCGGGCATCGCCTCGCGCGCGGCGTCGAGCATCTCCGTCGTGACCGCCACCGGGACGAGGTCGGGCTCGGGGAAGTAGCGGTAGTCGTGCGCCTCCTCCTTGGAGCGCAGCGACGTGATCGCCTCCGTGCGCGGGTCGAAGTGCAGCGTCTCCTGCGTGACCTGGATGCCCGCGCGCAGCAGCGCCTCCTGGCGCGCGATCTCGGCGTTGATGCCGCGCTCGATGAACCGGAACGAGTTCATGTTCTTCAGCTCGGTCTTCGTCCCGAGCCGGCTCTCGCCCACCGGGCGGATCGAGATGTTGGCGTCGCAGCGCAGCGAGCCCTCCTCCATGTTCACGTCGCTGACGCCGAGCCGGCGCAGCGTCGTGCGCAGCAAGGTCAGCCACTCGCGCGCCTGCGCGGCGCTGCGCACGTCGGGCTCGGTGACGATCTCCGCGAGCGGCGTACCGCCGCGGTTGAAGTCCACCACCGACGAGTCCGACCCGTGGATGCGCCCGCTCGCGCCGGCGTGCACGAGCTTCGCGGCGTCCTCCTCGAGGTGCACGCGGTGGATGCGCACGTCGCCGAGGCGCCCGCCCTTGCACAGGGGCTCGTCGTACTGGCTGATCTGGTAGCCCTTGGGGAGGTCGGGATAGAAGTAGTTCTTGCGGTGGAAGATCGACCGCGGGGCGAGCTCGGACCCGAGCGCGAGGCCGATCATCAGCCCGAAGTGGATCGCGCGCTCGTTGGCGAGCGGCAGCGTCCCGGGCAGGCCGAGGCAGACCGGGCAGGTCAGCGTGTTCGGCGGCTCGCCGAACGACAGCGCGCAGCCGCAGAACATCTTCGTGTTCGTCGCGAGCTGGACGTGGATCTCGAGGCCGATGACGGGCTCGTAATCGGTCATGCGCGCCCTCCCGGCGGAGTCGAAGCCGATGGCCGTCTCGAGCGCGAACGCCGCGTCGAGGATGCGGTTCTCGCTGAACGCCGGGCCGGCGAGCTGGAAGCCGACCGGCAGGCCGTCGCTCAGCCCGCTTGGGATCGAGATCGCCGGGATCCCGGCGAGCGACATCGGCACCGTGCAGTAGTCGTTGAGGTACATCGCCAGCGGGTCGGACGTCAGCGCTCCGAGCTCGAACGCCACCGTCGGCGCCGTCGGCGTGACGATGAAGTCGAAGCGCTCGAACGCCGCGCGGAAGTCGTCGGCGATCTTCGTCCTCACGCGCTGCGCGCGGCCGTAGTACGCGTCGTAGTAGCCGCTGGACAGCGAGTACGTGCCGAGCATGATCCGGCGCTTGACCTCGGCGCCGAAGTGCTCCGAGCGCGTGCGGGTGTACATCTCGACAAGGCCTCCACCGTTGAGCTGCCGCGGCCCGTAGCGCACGCCGTCGTAGCGCGCGAGGTTCGACGACGCCTCGGCGGGAGCCAGCACGTAGTACGCGCTGAGCGCGTGCGGGGCGTGCGGGAGGTGGCAGGTCTCGATGGTCGCCCCGAGCTGCATGGCGACCTTGAGCGTCGCGTGAAACGACGCGAGGACGCCCGGCTGGATGCCCTCGGCCGACTCGGTCAGCTCCTCGGGCACGCCGAGGCGGATGCCGTCCAGGCGCTCGGCGCTCGGACGGTCGATCGTGCCGGGAAAGCCGATCGACGTCGAGTCGCGGTCGTCCTGGCCGACCATCTGCCCGAGCAGGAGCGCCGCGTCCGTGACGTCGCGCGTGAGCGGGCCCGCCTGGTCCAGCGACGACGCGAAGGCGATCATCCCGTAGCGGCTGACGGTGCCGTACGTCGGCTTCAAGCCGACGATCCCGCACAGCGCGGCCGGCTGGCGAATCGAGCCGCCCGTGTCGGTGCCGAGCGCCCAGGGCGCGCTGCCGGCCGCGACGGCCGCGGCGCTGCCGCCGCTCGAGCCGCCGGGCACGCGCGCGCGGTCCCAGGGGTTCAGCACCGGGCCGAAGGCGGAGTTCTCGTTCGAAGAGCCCATCGCGAACTCGTCCTGGTTGGTCTTGCCGAGCAGCGGCGCGCCGGCGGTGGCCAGCCGCGCGACAACCGACGCGGTGTACGGCGGGCGATAGCCCTCGAGGATCTTCGAGCCGGCCTGGCTCGGGACCCCTTCCGTGCAGAAGAGGTCCTTGACGGCGAGCGGCACGCCGGCCAGCGGCGCGCCCGCCGCCGGCGCGGGCGCGTCCTCGGCGACCCACAGGTACGCGTTGAGCTCGTCTGCGGCAGCGGCCGAGCGGTAGGCCTCAAACAGCTCGGCGGCGCCGAGGTCGCCGCGCTCGATCGCCGCGACGGCCGCGGCGGCCGTCAGCGCGGTGGGATCGGATGCGCTCATCCGGCCTGCGGGCTCGGGACGAGGAAGCCGCCGTCGGCGACCGCGGGCGCGTTGGCGAGCGCGACCTCGCGCGGCAGCGACGGCGCCACCACGTCGGGACGCAGCGCGTTGGACACCTCGACGACGTGGGTCGTCGGCGGGACGCCGTGCAGGTCGAGCTCGCCGATCTTCTCGATGTGGCCGAGCACGGCCGACAGCTCCTCGCTCATCCGCGCGACCTCGTCGTCGGTCAGCTCGAGGCGGGCGAGGCGGGCGACGTGCAGCACTTGCTCTCGATCGATCATGTGAGGGCGATTCTAGGCGGCGGCGTTCGGAGGGCGCCCGCGGCGAGCTCACCCGAGCCGGAGCGCGATCGCCAGCAACCCCGACGCTGTCAGGCCCGCACCCGCGCGCATGGTGGGCGGCGTCTGCTTCGCTGGCTCATCGCTCGCCGTCCCAGATCCCGGTCGCCGCGGTGCGGCGCGCGTAGTCGGCGAAGTCGCGCGGCTCGCGGCCGAGCGCGCGCTGGACGCCGTCCGTCAGGCTCTCGTTGCGACCGTCGAGGACCTCTTCGAAGAGGTAGCCCGTCAGCCAGATGATGTCGTCCGGCAGGCCCGCGTCGGCCATGCCGGCGGCGTAGTCGTCGGGGGCGATCGGCACGAACGCGATCTCCCGGCCCGTCGCGGCTCCGATCTCGGCGACGGCGCCGGCGAACGTCAGCAGCCGCGGGCCGGTCAGCTCGTAGAGCTCGCCGGCGTGTCCCTCCTCGGTCAGCGCCGCGACCGCGACGTCCGCGATGTCGTCGACGTCGACGAACGGCTCGCCCACGCCGTCGACGGGCAGCGCGACCGTGCCCTCGAGCACCGGCTCGAGGAAGTGGCCCTCGCTGAAGTTCTGCGAGAACCACGAGCAGCGCACGATCGTCCAGTCGGCGCCGGATGCCTGGACCGCGCGCTCGGCGCGCTCGGCCTCCTCCTCGCCGCGGCCCGACAGCAGGACCAGGCGCTTCGCGCCGCTCGCGACCGCGAGCTCGGCGAAGGCGCCCACCGTCTCGGCCGCGCCCGGGACGCCGAGGTCGGGGAAGTACGAGATGTACGCGGCGCTCACGCCTTCGAGCGCTGGCCCCCACGTCGCGCGGTCCTCCCAGTCAAACGGCGGGTCGCTCGAGCGCGAGCCCGCCTTGACCGCCAGGCCGCGCTGCTCGAGCTGCTCGATCACGCGCCGGCCGGTCTTGCCCGTGGCGCCCAGTACCAGTGTGGTGTGGCTGCTGTGTGTGCTCATGCCGCGCAGTACATCGCGCGGACGTGAGAGCTTCCATAGTTCGATTGCGCAAGTTCATGTGCGAGCGTCTAGAATCGCCCGTCATGGACGCTGTGGCCGGACTGCTCGACGGGCCGCGGGCGCGCGGCGCGTTCCTGCTGCGCTCGAGCCTGAGCCCGCCGTGGTCGCTGCGCATCGAGGACGAGGCGCCGCTGACGCTCGTCGCGATCGTCCGCGGCGAGGCGTGGATCCTGCCCGACGCCGCCGACGGCGTGCTCCTGCATCGCGGGGACGTCGCGGTCGTGCGTGGCCCGGCCCCCTACACCGTCGCCGACGACCCGGCGACCGCGCCGCAGATCGTCATCCTCCCGGGCCAGGACTGCCAGCCCGTCGACGGCGCCGGCGCCGGCGCCGGCGAGATGACGGATCTCGGCGTTCGGACCTGGGGCAACGCCGCCGATGGCGCCACCGAGATGCTGACCGGGACCTACCTGCTCGACGGCGAGGTCAGCCAGCGGCTCCTGCGCGCGCTGCCGGAGCTCCTCGTGCTGCGCGACGCGGACTGGGACTGCCCGCTGGTCGCGCTCATGGCCGACGAGATCGTCAAGGACGAGCCCGGCCAGGAGGCGGTCCTCGACCGGCTGCTCGACCTCCTGCTCATCGCCGTGCTCCGCGCCTGGTTCGCGCGGCCCGAGGCCGCGGCGCCCGGCTGGTATCGCGCCTACGGCGACCCGATCGTGGGGCCGGCGCTGCGCCTGCTGCATCACAGTCCCGAGCACCCGTGGACGGTGGCCGAGCTGGCGAGCGCGGCCGGCGTCTCGCGGGCAGCGCTCGCGCGGCGCTTCAACGACCTCGTCGGCGAGCCGCCGATGAGCTTCCTCACGGGCTGGCGGATCGCCCTCGCGGCCGACCTCCTGCGCGAGCCCGGTGCGACCGTCGGCTCGGTCGCGCCGCGCGTCGGCTACGGCAGCCCGTTCGCGCTGAGCACGGCGTTCAAGCGGGTGCGCGGCATCAGCCCGCAGCAGCACCGCGTCGCGGCGCTCCAGGGCTGAGCCGGCGAACGCGAGCGCCGAGCGCAGGCGCGCTGCGCCGGCGGGCAGCGCAGGCGCGCGGCGCCGGCGGCAGGACCTCAGGCAGCTTCGCCGGGTCGCGCGGAGGCGGCGCCTCAGGAACGCTTCGCGCCGCGGCCCGGATCGCGCGCCGGCGGCGGCTCGCGCGGCGCGCCGCGCACCGCGAGCACGCGCTCGGTCTGGCGCAGCGACGCGGGCGCCCGCGTGCGCTCGTCCTTGAGCGCGAGGAACGCCCCCGCGATCACGCCGAGCACGAGCGCCAGCCCGAGGTAGGCGCCAAGGTCGACCGACACGAGGCCGTTGGGCCCCGGCTCGTTGACGACGACCCGGTAGAAGACGAGCAGCAGCGCGATCATGCCGACGGCGATCGTGATCGTCGCCGCCGAGGTGGCCATCGCGACCGTGCGCGAGACCGTCAGCACGACGAGCGCGAACGCGCACAGGACGAGCGCGACGAGCACGCCGCGCGCGATCGCCATCGTCTCCCAGGCCGACTCGCCGCCGAACCAGCCCTCGAACATCACGACGAGCAGCGCGACGGCGCCGAAGCCCGCGAGCAGCTCGCCACCGCGCAGCCTGCGGATGTCCACGCTCACGCCCTCGCCATTCGCGCCGCTTGCAGCGTGTTGCGCAGCAGGAACGCGATCGTCATCGGGCCGACGCCGCCGGGCACGGGCGTGATCGCGCCGGCCACCTCCTTGACGGCCTCGAAGTCGACGTCGCCCGCCAGGCCGTCGTCCGTGCGGTTCATGCCGACGTCGATGACGACCGCCCCCGGCTTCACCCAGTCCGCCTTCACCATCCGCGACCGCCCGACCGCGGCGATGAGCACGTCCGCGCGGCGGCAGACCTCGGCGAGGTCGCGCGTGCGCGAGTGGCACGTCGTCACCGTGGCGTTGGCGCCCAGCAGAAGCTGCGCCATCGGCTTGCCGAAGAGGTTCGAGCGCCCGATCACGACCGCCTCGGCGCCTTCGAGCTGCGCGCCGGCCGCGTCGAGCAGCGTCATGACGCCCTGCGGCGTGCACGGGCGCAGCCCCTCGATGCCGAGCGCGAGCCGGCCGGCGCTGACCGGCGTCAGGCCGTCGACGTCCTTGTCCGGGTCGATCATCCCGGTGAGCTCGACGCCGTCGAGATGGCCCGGCAGCGGGAGCTGCAGGAGGATCCCGTTCACCTCGTCGTCGGCGTTCAACCGCTCGATGAGCTCGACGAGCTCCTCGCGCGACGTGTCCGCCGGCAGGGGGTAGTTCGTCGGCACCATCCCGACCTCCCGGGAGGCCTTCTGCTTGCCGGCGACGTAGATCGCGGAGCCGGGGTCGTCGCCGACGAGGATCGTCGCGAGTCCGGGCCTGGCGCCGCCGAACTCCTCGCCGAAGCGCTCGACGTCGCGCGCGACCTCGATCCGCACGCGCCCGGCGATCTGCTTGCCATCGATGATCTCGGCCGCCATGGAATCGAACCCTGTCAGAGCTTCGTGACGGGCGCGTACTCGGCCATGAGCTTGCGCTCGCTGCCGTCGCCGGCGAAGCGCACGACGACGATGCCGCCCGGCTCGATCCCGGTGACGACGCCCGCGCCGAAGGCGGCGTGCATGACGTCGTCGCCGAGCCGGAAGTCGGCGGACGGCGCGGCCTCGCGCACCGACGACGACGCCCACGAGGCCGGCTGCTGCACGGGACCGCCGCCAAGGCCGGGCCGGCGCGCGCGATCGGACGGCCGGTCGGTGAGCTCCGCGGGGATCTCGTCGAGGAAGCGCGAGCGCATCCCGTACTGGATCGCGCCGAAGACGTTGCGGCGCCGCGCGCTCACGAGGTAGAGGTTGGTTCGCGCCCGCGTGATGCCGACGTAGGCGAGCCGGCGCTCCTCCTCCAGCCCGCCCTCGTCGAGCGCGCGCGAGTGCGGGAAGACCCCCTCCTCCATGCCGGCCATGAAGACGATCGGGTACTCGAGGCCCTTCGCGTTGTGCAGCGTCATGAGCGTCACGAGGCCGTCGTCGTCCGTGCGCGTGTCGGCGTCCGCGACGAGCGCCACCGTCTGCAGGAAGACGTCGAGCGTGTCCTGCTCGGCCTCGGCGGTCGCGTCGAACTCGCGCGCGTACTCGACGAGCTCGGCGAGGTTCTCCTCGCGGCCCTGCGCCTCGATCGTGCGCTCGTTCTTGAGGAACTCGAGGTAGCCCGTGTCGTCGAGCAGCGACTCGAGCAGGTCCCCGATCGGCACGTTCTCCTCCGCGCGCTCGCGCAACGCGGTCATCGTCTCCATGAAGCGCCCGAGCGCGCGCTGCGCGGCGGTGCCGAGGCCGGGCACGGCGGCGGGGTCGGCGGCCGCGTCCCAGATGTCGATGCCCATCGACTGCGCGTAGCCGGTGACGCGCTGCAGCGACGTCTGCCCGAAGCCGCGGCGCGGCGAGTTGACGATCCGCTCGAACGCGACGACGTCCTGCGGGTTGCCGAGCAGGGTCAGGTAGGCGATCGCGTCCTTGATCTCGGCGCGCTCGAAGAACTTCGTGCCGCCGATGACCTGGTAGCCGATGTTGTTTCCGACCAGCGTCTCCTCGATCTGCCGCGACTGCGAGTTCATCCGGTAGAAGACCGCGATCTCCGCGCGGCTCGCCCCCTCGTCGACGAGCCGCTGGATCTCGCCGACGACGTAGCGCGCCTCCGCGCGGTCGTCGTCGAGCTCGCGAATCTTGACCTTGTCGCCGTCGCCCTCCTCGGTCCACAGCGACTTCGGCTTCTGCGCGCGGTTGTGCGCGATGACGGCGTTCGCGGCACTGAGGATCGTCTGCGTCGAGCGGTAGTTCTGCTCGAGCTTGATGACGCGGGCGTCGGGGAAGGTGTCCTCGAACGACAAGATATTTCCGATGTCCGCGCCCCGGAAGCCATAGATCGACTGTGCGTCGTCGCCGACCACCGCGAGGTTGCGGTGCTCGCCGGCGAGCAGCTGGAGCCAGCGGTACTGAGCCGCGTTCGTGTCCTGGTACTCGTCGACCAGGACGTGGCGAAACGCGCTCGAGTAGCGGTCGCGGACCTCCTGGAAGAGCGTCAGGATGTTGACCGCGTTGACGAGCAGGTCGTCGAAGTCCATCGCGTTCATGCGGTGCATCTCGCGCTCGTAGAGCGCGAACGCGTCGGCGACGGTCTGCTCGAAGTACGAGCCGACGAGCTGGCGGTACGCCTCGGAGTCGCGCAGCTTGTTCTTCGCAGTCGGAGATCTGGTGCTGGACGGCGCCGGGCGTGTAGCGCTTCGTGTCGACGCCCAGCTCGTCGAGGCAGCGCTTGACGAGCCGCCGCGAGTCGGCCTGGTCGTAGATCGTGAACTGGCGCGTGTAGCCGAGCTTGTCGCCGTCGGCGCGCAGCATCCGCGCGCAGGCCGCGTGGAACGTCATGACCCACATCGCGCGCGTGCGCCGCCCGACGAGCAGCTCGACCCGCTCGCGCATCTCCTGCGCGGCCTTGTTCGTGAACGTGATCGCGAGGATCTCGGATGCGCGCGCCTGCCCGGTGCGCTCCAGATAGGCGATGCGGTGCGTCAGCACGCGGGTCTTGCCGGTGCCCGCCCCCGCCAGGATGAGCAGCGGCCCTTCGCCGTGCAGGACCGCCTCGCGCTGCGGCGGGTTGAGGCCGGCGAGCAGCTCGTCGGTGCGGGCGCTGGAGGCGGTGTCGGGCATCCGTTCCAGCATAGGCCCGGGGTCGGAGGCCAGAAACCCCGGGGTTGCGCTACCGCCGGGCGCGCTCCTATACTCGCGCCTCGTCGTTGCGAGGGAAGCAGGGGGATATGTGGCGCAGCACGGCGATCGCGTGCGTGATCGCTGCGCTAGCGGTGTGCGGTCTGGGGACTGGCGTCGCGAGTGCGAAGAGCAGTTCCAGCGCTGGCGCATGCCGCGGCGCTTACGTGGTTCCGGTCGACGCCGCGTCGTTGAAGACGGCGAGCAGCGCGGTCCTGTGCCTCGTGAACAAGGAGCGTGCGGCACGCGGCGTGGGTCGCGTGCGCGCGGCCGGGCCGCTCGCGAGCGCGTCGACGGCCCACAGCGCCGACATGGTCGCCAACAAGTACGTCTCGCACATGAGCCGCAACGGCGACGACGTCTACGCCCGCGTCACGCGCGCGGGCTACAACTGGCGCGCCGCCGGCGAGGCGATCATCTGGGGCGCCGGGAACAACGCCATGCCGTTCAAGCTCGTCTCCATGCTCTTCCGCAGCCCGGTCCACCGCCCGATCATGCTCGACCGCAACTACCGCGAGCTCGGCGTCGGGCTGGTGCTCGGCGGCCCCACCGCCAGCGCCCGCGGTGCCGCCTCGACGCTGACGCTCGACTTCGGCACGCGCTGACCGCGCTGCGCCGATGGCGCTGTGCGACGACGTCCGCACGTCCTGCGCGCGGATCGCCGCGGCGGCGCGCCATGTGAGCATCGACGCCGACCGCCTCGCCGAGATCCGGCCGGCGCCGCCACCCGCGCTCGACCCCGTGCGCCACTACCTCGAGGGGTCCGAGCCCGACGTCGCGACGTACATGCTCACGCTCGACGCGATCAACTTCGGCTCGGGCTGGTTTCCGACGCTTCGCAAGCGCCGGGGCTGCTCGGGCTACTTCACGGTCGCCTGGTCGCTGGCGGACCGCTTCCGCGCGCACGGGCCATGGACGAGCGCGCAGCTACGGGCGCTGCGCGCCGACGAGCTCGCCGACACGCTCGGGCAGCGCCGCGACCACGAGCTCATGGCGCTCTACGCCCAGGCGCTGCGCTCGCTCGGCGCGTTCCTCGGCGATCGCGACGCGCTCGCGCTCGCCGGCGACGCGCGCGGCTCGGCCGAGCGGCTCGCGACGATGCTCGCCGCCGGCATGGCCCTGTTCGACGACCGCGGCTTCTACAAGCGCGCGCAGATCGCCGCGGCGGACCTCGCGCTGGCGGGCGTCGCGCGATTTCATGACCTCGACCGCCTGACGATCTTCGCCGACAACCTCGTCCCGCACGTGCTGCGCTGCGACGGCGTGCTGCGCTACGACGACGCCCTCGCCGCCGACATCGACGCCGGCGCGCTGCTGCCGGCCGGGCGCCGCGAGCGCGAGATCCGCGCGTGCGCGGTGCACGCGTGCGAGCTCATCGCGCGGCGCATCGGCACGGCTCCGCACGAGCTCGACAACGCGCTGTGGAGCCGCGGCCAGGCGCCGGAGTACAAGGCGACGCCCCGGCATCGCTGCCGGACCGTCTACTACTGAGAAACGGCCTCAGCCGCCGGCCGGGCTCGGCCCGCGCACCTGGCGCAGCGCCCGCACGTCGGCCTCGGGGCGCCGCTCGCGGCCCGACATCTCGGCGATGTCGTGCTCGAGGTCGCCGATCCGCGCGGACAGCCCCTTGATCGCGTCGGCGATCGGGTCCGGAAGGTGGATCCAGTCGGTGTCCGGCCCCTCGGGCCTGCGGCCGTCGACGCGCACCGCGTGGCCGGGGTTGCCGACGACCGTCGAGTTCGGCTCGACGTCGTGGATGACGACGGAGTTCGCGCCGATCTTCGCGCCGTGGCCGACGGTGATCGCGCCGAGCAGCTTCGCGCCCGCGCCGACCGTGACGTTGTCCTCGAGCGTCGGGTGGCGCTTGCCGGTCGCGAAGCCGGTACCGCCGAGCGTGACGCCCTGATAGAGCGTGACGTCGTCGCCGATCTCCGCGGTCTCGCCGATGACGACGCCGGCGCCGTGGTCGATGAAGAAGCCCTGCCCGATTCGCGCCGCCGGATGGATCTCGATCCCGGTGAGCATGCGTGAGGCCATCGACATCGAGCGCGGGACGATCGGGATGCCGGCCTCGTGCAGCTCGTGGGCCACGCGGTGCACCAGCAGCGCCTGCACCCCGGGCCACGACGAGAGGATCTCCGCGCTCGGCGCGCCGCGGGCGGCGGGGTCGCGCGCGTGTGCGGCCGCGACATCCCGGCGCACCTCCCCCAGCACGCGCGACAGCGTCCCCAGACCGACCATGCTGGGGAGAGTAGCGACACCGCTCTCCCTGCTAATTGGCCTATCTCGGGGTGCGAAACCGCTGTTTGGCGGGCGCTACGGCGCGAAGAACGGCGTCGAGACGTAGCGCTCGCCCGAGTCCGGCAAGACGACCGCGATCCGCTTGCCTTGCGACTCCGCCCGGCGACCGACCTCGATCGCCGCCCACAGGGCCGCCCCGCACGAGATGCCGACCAGCGCGCCCTCGATGCGCGCGGCGGCGCGCGCCGTGTCCAGCGCGTCCTCGTCGTCGACCGCGACGACCTCGTCGACGATGTCGCGGTTGAGCACCGGCGGCACGAAGCCGGCGCCGATCCCCTGGATCTTGTGCGGCCCCGGCGAGCGACCCGAGAGCACGGCCGAGCTCGCCGGCTCGACCGCCACGACGTGCAGCTTCGGGTTGCGTCCCTTGAGGAACTCGCCCGCTCCCGTGATCGTGCCGCCCGTCCCGACGCCGCAGACGAGCACGTCGACGTCGCCGTCGAGCGCGTCCCACAGCTCCGGGCCGGTCGTGCGGCGGTGCGCCTCGGGGTTGGCCGGGTTGGAGAACTGGTCGGGCAGGAAGACGTCGGCGCGCTTGGCCATGTCGCGCGCGGCCTGCACCGCCTCGTTCATGCCGCCCATCGACTCGATGACCTCCACGCGCGCGCCGTACATGCGCAGCAGCGCCTCGCGCTCGCGGCTCATGCCCTGCGGGAGCGTGAGCACGAGGTCGTAGCCCTTCGCGGCGCAGACGAACGCGAGCGCGATCCCGGTGTTCCCCGAGGTGGCTTCTACGATCGTCGTCTTGCCCGGCTCGATCAAGCCGCCGGCCTCGGCGGCCTCGATCATCGCCACGCCGATGCGGTCCTTGACGCTGCCGCCGGGGTTGAAGGACTCGAGCTTTCCGAACAGCCGCACGCCCTCCGGCGCCATCCGCGCCAGCTCGATCATCGGGGTGCGACCGACATGCTCGGCAATGTTGACCGGGATTCTCGCCATTGGCTTCACACCGTATCCCGCCCGGCGATGTGATGGCGCACGCCGGAGCGGGTAGGGGTGCGAGATGGCTCTGTCCGAAGCCGCGATCGGGCTCGATGCCTCGTATCCGGCGCAGCCCCCGCAGGTCGCCATCATCAGGCGGGCGGTGAGCGGCATCGCGCGCCGGGGCGGAGCGGACACCGAGATCCTCATCCGGCTCGAGCTCGCGATCAGCGAGGCCGCGACGAACGTCGTCCTGCACGCCTATCGCACCCCCGCCGCCGGCGGCCGGATCCACGTCACCGCGTGCGTCGATCGAGGGATCCTCGACGTGTGCGTGCGTGACACCGGCTGCGGCATGGCGCCGCGCCCCGACAGCCCGGGCATGGGCCTCGGGCTCAGCCTCATGGCGAGCGAGTCCGATCACTTCGAAGTTCGCAGCGCCGACGGCGGGGGCACCGAGGTGCTGCTGCGCTTCCTCGTCAGGGCGCCCGAGCCGCCGCCGCGGCAGCGCTTCACGCGCGCCGCTCCGTCGGAAGCTCGCGCTACAGCTTGACTGCGCGCAGCGGGCGGCACGCCACGCGGCCGGCGTCGAGCACATCCCCGTTCGTGGCGACGTACGCGTAACGCGCCTCGCCGCGGCGCAGGCGCAATCGCAGCGCGCCGTAGTGACGGTCGTCGCCGAACGCGAGGCGGCGGTCGCCGCGACGCAGGTCGTAGAGCCCGTGGCCGCCGGCGCCGGAGACAAACGACGTGATGCCGTCGATCGGCTTCAGCCGCTGCATGCTGTGCTCGTGACCGGCGACGACGATCGCCGCCTTGCCGCGCAGCGCGTCCCAGATCGCGGCCATGTCGGCGGCCTCGCCGTGGTGGCCGCCGGCGTTGTAGCGCGGCCGGTGCCAGAACGCGAGCCGGCAGGTGCCCGGCTTTGCGAGCCGGGCGCGCAGCCAGCGCTCCTGCGGCGAGCCAGGGCTGTGGTCGGCCTCGGAGTTGACGGAGAGGACGGTCCAGCCGCCGGCGCGGAAGCTGTACCAGCCCGCCGTCCTCGGGCGCTCGTGCACGCCCGCCCAGTACGGGTCATAGCCCTTCTCGTGACGCGGCCAGTCGTGGTTGCCCGGCGTCGGCGCGGTGATCGGCGCGAGCGCTCCGTAGGTCGTCGCGTAGTGGATGCGGAAGTCGCTCCGCGTGCCGCGCTCGTAGACGTCTCCGAGGTACAGCAGCCGGTCGGGCCGGCCGGCCTCGATGCGCGCGACGAGCGCGCGTGCCGCCGTGCCGCCGTCGGCGCCGTCGCCGACGGCCCAGATCGTGGCCTCGGCGCCGGGCACCGAGCGCACGAGCGCAAAGCCGCCTTCGCCTTCCGGCGCGGGCGCGAGGAAGTACCAGCAGGCGCCGGCGGCGATCACGAGGACGGTCGCGATCCCGACGCCGACCATCGCGCGCACCGTCATGCGCCGAGGTCGACGTCCTCCCACGGGACGTCTTGGAACAGCCATTCCAGCGCGCGGCGGCGCTCGAGGACGACGCCGGGCGCGATCTCGGGGTCCCACACCTGGCCGTGGTACTGGGCGTTGCGCGCGTGCCAGTGCAGGCAGTAGTAGAAGTCGAGCATCGACGCGATCTCGGCGAGCGGGCGCAGCGTCACGTCGGTCCTGCCCTTCGACGGATCGAGGTCGGGCGCGAGGCGCTCGTAGAACGGGGCGCGGTCGCACAGCTTGTCGGGCGGCAGGTCGTCGACGAGCTGCAGGCTCCACATGAGCGCCCACAGCGCCTCCTCGCGCCAGGAGATGTCGACCGACGTCTGGTGCAGCTCCTCCGCGTTCATCGAGACGTCGCGCTCGAGGTGGCGCAGGAGGCGCAGCTCGCGGGCGCCGAGCCAGCGCTCGAGGTCGTTGTCCTGCAGCGCGCGGCGGATGCGCGCCGGCGGGGCCCCCTGCTGGAGGGCGAGGGCGGCGGCGATCGTGTGGCAGCGCGCCGCCACGCTCGCGGCGTCGCGGACCCATTCGAAGTCCGCGTCGGAGTGCAGCGGCAGCACGCCCGGGTCCGAGAGCTTCCAGCCGGCGAGCCTCGCCACCGACTGCTCGCGGATGGCGAGGTAGTCCATCGGCCGGACCGTACTACGCGGTGCCGGCGTCCTGGCCGCGCCGGCGGTCGCGGCGTCGAGGTTCCCCACGCCGCTCGACGCGACCCAGCCGAGCGTCATACGTACGTCGAGTTGGCGCGCAGACACTGGGGTGAACCCCAGTGTGCGCCGCTCGCCCGCCCGTTATACCTGTGGTCCCCGGCCGAGGAGTACCTCACATGAAACGCCGTCTTGTCGCGCTCGTCGTCGCCGGTTCACTGTTCGGGCTCGCGCCTGTCGCGGCGCCCGGTACGACCGCCGTCGCCCCGGCCACCGCGGTCGCGAAGACCTGCTCCTCGAGCTACACCCATGCCGTCATCGGCGGCTCGCACAAGTGCCTGCGGCGCGGGCAGTACTGCGCCCGAGCCCGGGACCGCGAGTATCACCGCTACGGGTTTCACTGTCACAAGCCCGATGCCCGCGGGAGCTACCACCTCACGTAGCGGCGCCGTCTAGCCCGGATCTTGCAGCAAGGTGAGCGCCCCGACCGGAGTCGGGGCGCGGAAACGTCCGGTCAAGCAGGGATTCTTGGGTTTGCGACGTCCTGAAACCCTGGCTCGGGAGGATCACCTTGAAGGTGCAGCGCGATGGCCGCAACGTCACGGTAGAAGTCACGTCGGACGGAGAAGGGCTGGTGTCGCATGCGGGCAGCGCGCTGCTGGCGCAGATCGCCGACAAGAGCGGGCTCACCGCGGCGTTGTCGGTGCGTTTGGCGGGTCTGAAGCAGCGCGAGTCCGGGCACGATCCCGGGCGCGTGGTCCGCGACTTGGCGGTGATGCTCGCCGACGGCGGAGACTGCCTTGCCGATCTCGGAGCGGTGCGTGACCAGGACGCGCTGTTCGGGGCGGTGGCGTCGGACTCGACCGCGTTCAGGGTCGTTGACCGGATCGCGTCGACGCCCGGGCTGCTCGACGCGCTCGCCGACGCGCACGCCCGGGCTCGCGAGCATGTCTGGACCCTGTCGGGGGCGCCGGAGCGCATCACGATCGACATCGACGCGACGCTGATCAGCAGCCACTCCGACAAGGAAGGGGCGGCCGGGACCTACAAGGGCGGCTATGGCTTTCATCCGCTGATGGCCTATTGCGACGAGACCGGCGAGGCGCTGGCCGCGAGTCTGCGGCCGGGCAACGCGGGTTCGAACACTGCCGCCGATCACGTCGCGGTCATCCAGGACGCGCTCGCGCAGGTCCCCGAGGACCTGATCGAGACGATCGAGATCGTGGTACGCACCGATTCCGCGGGCGCGACGCACGAGGTCATGGACTTCTGCCGCGAGCACCGGCTGCGCTACTCGGCGGGCTTTGAGCTGACCGACGCGGTCAGGGCCGCGATCCTCAAGATCCCCGAGGACGCGTGGATCGCAGCGCTCGCGACGGATGGCAGCGACCGCGAGAACGGGCAGATCGCCGAGATCACGACGTCGTTGGATCTGACCGGGTGGCCGACCGCTTCCAGGGTGATCGTCCGCCGCGAGCGCGCGCATCCCGGCGCGCAACTGTCCTTCACAGACCATGACGGCCACCGCTTCCAAGCCGTCCTGACCGACCAGCCCGACCCCGATATTCAGGTGCTCGAGCGCTGCCAGCGCCAGCGCGCCCGGGCCGAGACGCAGATCCGCAACGACAAGGACACCGGCCTGCGCAACCTGCCCTTCAGAGACTTCGAGCACAACCGCGTCGAGCGCGCCGGGGGTCTGGCGCAAAACGTGAACATACGTCCCGTTTTGCGCCAGACCCCCCCGCTGCGGTCAGCCGGCGCCGACCGCGACGCGGTCGTGCGCGAGCATGTAGGCGCACAGCGCCGCCGTGATCGGCTGGCCGGTCAGGCGCTCGACGAAGAGCCACTGGCCGGCGGGGTTGATCTCGAGGAACACGTACTCGCCCTCGGGCGTGAGGCGCAGATCGACCGCGCCGTACACGAGGCCCGCGGCGTCCATGAGCGCATGCAGCCGCGCCTCGACCTCGTCTGGCAGCTGGTGGGCCAGCACCCGGGCGGCGTCCATGTCCATGCGGAAGTCGACGGGATACGCGCTGTCCTCGGAGTGGATCGCGGCGGCGAAGATCTCGTCGCCGACGATCGTGACCCGCAGGTCGGCGACCGCGGGGATGTGCTCCTGGAAGATCACCGGGGCGTAGCGCACGGACTCCAGCGCGTCGCGCTCGTCGTCGCGCAGGATCCGCGTCTCGCGCCACGCCCGCTCGGTGCCGGCGAACGCCTTGTAGATCACGGGCGCGCCGCCCTCGGCTTCGACGAACTCCCGCGCCATCGCCGGGTCGTTCGTGATGCAGGTGCGCGGCGTGCGCAGGCCGAGCTGCGGCGCGACGCGCAGCTGCCAGAGCTTGCGCGAGGCCTTCTCGTCGCGCTCGGGATCGTTGACCCAGGTCGCGTCGAGCGCCGCCCACAGGCCGGCGATCGCGTGCTGGCACTCGCCGTAGGCGAACTGGCGGTCGTCGCTCGCGCTGACGGCATCGTCGAGCTCGAACGGCAGCGGCCGGCGCCACCACACGACCCGCGCTTGCGTCAGGTCGTGGGTGGTGCCGTCGACGGTCGCCTCGGCGCGCCACGTCTCGCCGTCACCGGGGTCGACGGCGAGGCTCATCGCGCGCGGGAACTGCGCGGTGTCGAACATGATCGCGTCGCCTCCCGCGCGACGCAGGTGCTCCAGGACCTCCAGGGCATGCGGGTCCATCCCGTGGGAGACGACGACGATCACGCGATCACCCGCCGAACTGCGCTTCGTACTCGGCGCGGACGGCGTCGTACTGCTCGGCCGTCGCGGCCAGCTCGGCCTGCTGCGCCTCGATCGACTGCTCGAGCGCGGCGAGGACCGACGCGTACTCCTCGGGCGTGCCCTCGGCGGCCTGCTGCTCGTCCGGCAGGACCGGCGAGTGGTGCGGCGTGGCGAGCACGAACGGCCGGACTGCCGGGCCGTTGACGATCGCCGGGTTGACCACCGGGCCGACGAGGTCCCAGCCGAACGGCCGGTCGCCGCCGGGACCGGTCGCGATCGGATTGTCGCGTGTGACGTCGGTACGCAGGTCGCGCAGGACGGTGGTGGCGAGCGTCGGGTTGTCCGAGAAGGCGGTCGTCCGGAGCAGGTCCTTCGTGCTGCTCGTCGCGAGCCCCAGATCCTGGATCAGCGACGTGCCGATCCTGTCGGCGAGGCTGAGGGTCGCGAACAGGTTCAGGTTCCTCACAGTCGGCGAGTTGGTCCGGATCGCCGTGATGCGCATCCCGTAGTTGCTGCCCGTGCCCGACGCGTTGCAGCCGCCGTTGGTGTGCACGCCGACGAGCTGGCCGGTGGACGCGCGCAGGATGCCCGACCCCGAGTTGCCGCCGAGCGTGTCGATGTCGTTGTAGAGCACCGTGTTGCCGCTGAAGCTGACGAGCGGTCCTGCCTCGATCCGCTTCGGCACGCCGGCGGGGTGCCCCATGATGCAGAGCATGTCGCCGACGGCCGCGTCCGCGGTGGCGACCGGGGAGAAGCCGAACGTGTTGCCGGGACTGCCCGCGATCCTGCAGACGGCGAAGTCGACGCCGCCCAGCCGGTACTCGACGAGCTGCGTGATGGCAAAGCTCTGCTCGGCGCGCAGCGTGCCCGACGGATCCACCTGGTAGTTGAAGTTCAGGTGCATGTTCGTCGCGATCTCCTGCGGCGAGATGATGTTCGTCGTGCCGTTGACGCGCGGACGGTTCCAGCCGCCGCCGGTCTGGTCGAACAGGTGCCCGGCCGTGAGGAAGAGATCGGGCGAGATCATCGTGCCGGTGCCCCAGCGCACGCCCGCGACGTTGCCGGGATTCGAGTAGGGCAGGCTCGTGTTCCACTGCACCTGCGCGACCATGCTCTGGTTGGCGTTCACGAAGGCGGTCGTGACGCCGAGCGAGCCGTTGTACTGCTCGACGGGCTGTGAGTCGTCGGCGATGCCGCAGATCGACTCGAGGACCTCGGCATAGAGATCCTCGCTCTCGATGCTTTCGAGGCCGCCGTTGAGGTTGAGTTCGTCGAGGTGGGGAACCAGGAGCGGTTCGTCTGTGTCCATGAGGGTGTCCTCCGAGCTATGCAGTTGACGAAGACGGCGCGTCAACCCCGGCTTCGCGCCGGGCCCGCGCCATCTCGGGTCCGCGGGGGCTGCGGACTACCGATGCATGCAGGAGAGAGCAGGCCGCGCGCGAGATACACGCGCCCACCGAAGATCGGGGCGAGCCCTTAGATGTGGTACATCGCGACGCCGGCCTCGCGGGCCTCGCGCTCGACGATGTCGGCGATCGTCGTCGCTTCGAGGACCGCGCGTGCGGCTGCCGCGGCGTCGCCGAAGATGCCTTTGGCGTCGCGGCCGAAGGGGCCGTCGAGCAGCTCGACGACCTCGAGCACGGTGATCTCGCCGGCCGGGCGGGCGAAGGTGTAGCCGCCCTTCACGCCGCGCTGGGACTTCAGGACGCCGGCGCGGCGCAGCGTCGCGAAGAGCTGCTCGAGGAACTGCACGGGGATGTCGCGGCGGCGGGCCAGCTCGCCGATCGGCACGGGCCCGTCGCCGGAGCGGCCGAGCTCGGAGAGCGCTTGGAGCGCGTAGGGCGACTTCGTGGTGATCGAGATCATCGGGCTATCGTCACTGTATGAGACCGGTCAGTCGGTACGCGCCGCCGGCGGCGGTCATGGCGCTCATCTTCGCGCTCTCCGCGACGCCCGACCTGAGCTCGGGGCTCGGCACGCTCGACCTGTACCTGCGCAAGACCGCGCACATCGCGATCTTCGCCCTGCTGTGGATGACGATGATGCGCGCCACCGACTGGCGGCGTCCGCTCGCCGTGACCGTCGCCGCGCTGCTGTACGCCGCGAGCGACGAGTGGCATCAAACGTTCGTCGAGGGCCGCCACGGGACGCCGTCCGACGTCGCGATCGACGCGATCGGCATGGGCGTCGCGGCGCTCGCATGGGCACTGACCGCGCGCAAGCGCGGCCGCCCGGCCCGCCGTGGCCGCTGCGCGCCCCCGCGCCGGAAGCGACCTAGAAGCTCTACAGCCAGCCGCGCTCGGTAGCGATGAGCACGGCCTGCGCGCGATCGACCGCGCCGAGCTTGCCGTAGATGTTGTGCAGGTGGGTGCGCACGGTCGAGGTCGAGAGCTGGAGCTCCGCCGCGATCTGCTTGTAGACCTTGCCCTCGGCCAAGCGCTTGAGCACCTCGACCTCGCGGCCCGACAGCGGGCACGGGTCGATCTGGCGCGGGCGCCCGGACGTCGGGTACGGCAGGTCGTACATGACGGACCGCAGCTCGTTCGGGCCGAGGCCGACCGCGCGCGCCGTCTTCAGCAGCGAGTTCGGCGAGACCTGGTCGCCATGGGCGTAGTGCGCGAGCATGTCGGCGAGGCGCACGAACGCGGCCTCTCCCTGCGCGTCCTCGGAGTGATGGCGCTCGATCGCCGACGCGACCGGGCCCGGCAGCCCCCACCGGCGGGCCAGCACGCCGCCGACCAGCGCGTGGTCGACGCCAAGCTCGCGGCGCTCGCGATGCACCCGCTCCTCGGGCGTCTTGGCGTCGCCGTGGACCTGCTCGGGATAGCCGGGGTACGCGTGCGTCAAGACGAGCTTGCCGATGTCGTGCAGCAGCGCGGTGACCATGAGGCGGTCGCGGTGCTCGTAGCCGGCCTCTTGGGCGAGGCGGTCGGCGGCGCGCTGCGTGGCGACGCCGTGCAGGCGGAAGCGCTCGGGAGCGGCGTCCCAGACGGACGAGCGCTCGAAGAAGTCGAAGGTGCGCGCCTGGCTGGCAAGCGCCTGCACCGACTCGGGCGACAGGATCTCGACGGCCTTGACGACCGACTCGACGCGGCCGCGGCGCGGGCCGTCCAGGCGGTTGGCGAGGCGCATGACGCTGATGACGAGCGCGATGTCGGATTCGACGGTCGCGACGATGTCCGCGGGCGACACGCGCTCAGCGCTGACGAGCCGCAACAGCCGGTTGCGTGATTCGGCGAGCGCGGGAAACGCCTCGAGCGCCTCGAACGCGGCGGTGAGCCGGCGGCCGTGGCCCTCGTTGTGATGACGCTGGACTGCTGCGCTGCTGCTGGATCCGGCGCGTGCGGGTGCTGCGGGAGAGATCATGTTCGGCGGTCCCTGCCTTCGGGTCGGGATCGGTGGGGCATCCCCGGTATCGGCAGCTATGGACGTTTGGTTGAGTGGGTTTGCGCGCCAGACGGCGGTCCCGTGGGATTTCGGCCGAAATGGCCAGATATCGCGCGCCGGGCGCACGGGTTTCTGCTAGCGCCCGCCGGCGCTCACTACACCGGAAAGCCGTGCCCGGCCGTCCCGACAAATCCCACCGCCGGCTCCCTCGCTGACTACACTCGCGCCAGCCGAACAAGGGGGCCAGATGGCAGGCGCGATCGAGCAGCTCGACGTTGCGATCGTTGGTGGCGGTGTGTCCGGGGCCTGGTGCGGCTGGCGCCTGAGCGCGGGCGACCCGGCGGCGCGCACGTACCGCCGGATCGGGCTGTTCGAGTGCAGCGACCGCATCGGTGGCCGGCTGCTGTCGATGAAGCTGCCGGGCGTGCCGGACGTCGCCTGCGAGCTCGGCGGCATGCGCTACATGTCGTCGCAGCCGCTCGTCAAGTGGCTCATCGAGCAGGAGCTGCGCCTCCCCGGAATCCCGGCGCCGGTGGCGCAGCCGGAGAACATCGCCTACCTGCGCCGCAAGCGCCTGCACGTGCGCGACCTCTCGAACGCGTCGCTGCTGCCCTACGACCTCGATGCCGCGGAGCGCGTACAGCCCGATACGCTGCTGCAGCAGGCGATGGACACGATGGCGCCGGGCGCCAAGGGCCTGACCGGCGACGCCCTGCGCAAGGCGATGGAGACCGCGACCTACGACGGGCGCCTCCTCGCCGAGCAGGGGTTCTGGAATGTCCTGGCGCGGCTCATGTCCGGCGAGGGCTACCGCTTCGCGCAGGAGGCCGGCGGCTACGACACGACGCAGCTGAACTGGAACGCCGCCGACACGGTGGTCCTCAATGCCGACTTCGCGCCTGACGTGACGTTCACCCGCGTGCAGGAGGGCTACGAGGCGGTGCCGCACCTGCTCGCCAAGCGCTTCGCCGACCAGGACGGCTGCTCGGTGCACATGGAGCACACCGCCCTCGGCCTCGACACGATCACGCTCGCCGACGGCTCGCCGGGGGTCGCGCTCGAGGTCGCCGACGCGGCGGGCGTCACGCGCACGGTGCACGCGCGCCACGTCATCCTCGCGATGCCCCGCCGGTCGCTGGAGCTGCTCGAACCGGCGGGCGCCGTCCTCGGCGACCCCGGCTTTCAGCAGCTCCTCACGACGGTCACGCCGATCCCGCTCTTCAAGGCGTTCGTCGCCTACCACGAGCCGTGGTGGGAGCAGCTCGGCATCGCCAGCGGACGGTCGGTGACGGACCTGCCCTTGCGCCAGGTCTACTACTGGTCCTCGGTCCCGAACCGCAGCTCGGTGCTGCTGGCCACGTACGACGACACCACGAACGTCGGGTTCTGGCAGGGCCTTGCGGGCGAGGACGTGCCGAGGTACGGCCTGCGGCTCGATCATCTCCCGAGCGAGGCGCGCGATCACGTCCTGCAGGATCTCGGCGGCGACAACGCGGTCGACCACGACGCCCCCGCCCCGCTCATCGAGGAGCTCCATCGCCAGATGAAGGAGGTGCACGGGCTGCCCGGCGCGCCGGCGCCGTATGCCGGCATCTACCAGGACTGGATCGGCGACCCCTACGGCGGCGGCGTCAACTTCTGGAACATCGGCGTGAAGAGCTGGGAGGTCATCCCGCAGATGGTCAAGCCGGTCGCCGGCGCGCCGGTGTACGTCTGCGGCGAGGCCTACTCCGACGCGCAGGGCTGGGTCGAGGGCGCGCTTCGCACCGCGGAGATCCTGCTCACCGAGCACCTGCAGCTGCCGCCCGTCGCACCCGACGCGCCGCCCGCCTGACGTCATGACGCGGCCCGCCATCGTCGCCACCGGATCGTCCGTGCCGGTCACGGTGCGCACGAACGACGACCCGATCTTCGACTGGCTGCACCAGAACCAGCCCGCGGGCATGGATCTCTTCAAGGGATATCGAATCCGCCACGTGCTCGCCCCCGGCGAGCAGGTCGCCGATCTCATGGTGGCCGCGGCGAAGGACGCGCTGACCAAGACGTCGCTGCAGGCTGCCGACATCGACCTCGTCCTCGGGTACGCGAGCGTCGGAACCTGGAACACGCCCAACGACCTCGTGACCGTCGCGGTCGCGCTCGGGGTGTCGCCCAACGCGACGATCCTGCCCATGAACAACGAGTACGCCCAATACCACCAGGGGCTCTCGATCGCCGACGCGCTCATCGCCGCCGGGCGAGCGCGCAACGCGCTCGTCGTGGTCGGCACCAACTGGACCCGCCACATGAACTACCACGCGCCACCCGCGATCAGCTGCGGCGACGGCGCCGGGGCCGCGATCGTCACGTCGACCGCGGATCCCGACGCATGGCGGGTGCGCGACACCGCCGTGAGCTCCGAGCGCAGGTACTACGGCGGCATGTACATGACCGGCGATGAGACGCGGCCGCCGATGGTGCCGCCCACGTTCGAGAACCCCGTCTTCCATCTCACCCAGCTCGGCGTCGACGGCTACAACACGTTCGCGATGACGGGGCCGCCCGACCTCGCCAAGCAGATCATCGCCAAGCACGGGCTCACCCCCGCGGAGATCGCGTTCATCGGGCACCAGTCCTCGTCGGTGCTCAACGACGCGTGGAACGCCGCGCTGAAGCCCAAGCAGTTCATCACGACGCTGCCCAGGTTCGGCAACATGACGACCGCCAACAACGCGGTGACGTTCGACACCTGCCGTGACGAGATCACGACGGCGCACGTCGTCCTGGCAGGGCTCGGTCCCGAGCCCTCGTGCACGGTGCTGCTGCTCGAGCGCGGCTAACCCGGCGCCGGCTACCCGGCGACCGCCAGCGCCTCGAGCTCGCGGGCCTTGGCGAGCGCTCCCCAGGCCGCGTAGTGCTCCGCGGCCGCCGCGAACCAGGGGCTTGGCGCCCGGCCATCCGAGAGCGCGGCGTGGCCGCGACGCTCGCACGCCAGCGCCGCCAGATGCACGAGCCCCTCGGCCGCCGCGCGCTCCTCCGCGAGCGCGAACGCGGCGTCGGCCGCCGCGTGATCGCCCTCGGCCGACCCGAGCTCGCCGCGCACGAGCTCGGCCATCGCGGCGAAGTTCTGCGGACAGCGCGTCGCCCACCTCTCGAGCTCGGCGAGACCGTCGCGTGCGGCCGCCAGCGCGCCGGCGCGGCTCGCCGGGTCGTCGTCGTCGGCGATGTCCGCGAGCCGGGCCAGCGCGCCGTAGAGCGTGAGCTCGATCTGCGCCACGAGGCCGACGTACGCGGGCAGCAGCGCGCGCGCACGCTCCGCCGAGCGCAGCGCCGGCTTCGGCCGGCCCGCGAGGTACTGCAGGCGCAGCTTGGCCGCGTGGTAGCAGCCGACCGCGGTGAAGTTGCTCGTCCGCAGGATGGCGGCGAGATCCGTCTCGTCGCAGTCGTCGCTCGTCAGCGAGGCCGGGCTTCGCGTGCGTCCCGCGAGCGCCTTGGCGACCTGCCCCTCGAGGCGGTTGTGGAACGCCGCCGCCGAGCTGTGCGGCCCGATCCGCTCACCGTGACGGGCGCTCATCTCGATGACCTCGTCCAGATGCGCTCCGCTCTGCGCATGCAGGACCGTCGCCGTCGCGAGGGCGAAGCAGACGTAGAGCCGGTCGCCCACCGGCATCCCCGCCTCCGCGCTCGCGAGCGCGATCGGGACGCTGTCGGCGAACGGGTTGCGCCAGTGGCTGTGAAACCACGCGTGGATGAAGCCGACGGTCTCGGCGTTGGCACCGTCCGCCGACGCGTCGACGCTGCGAGCGAGCTCGGAGAACTCGTACGCCATCTCGGGGTTGGTGCCGCTGCCGAGCAGGACGATCGCGTACATCGCGTAGACGCACGCGGCGAGGTCGCCCGCGCCGAAGCGCAGCGTCGTGTTGAGCAGGCGGATCGCCATGAGCGCGAAGAGCTCGGCCTGCTGGCTCTGGTAGGCCGCCGGCATCGCCTGCAGCACGATGCCGATCGATGCCGCGACGTCGGGGGACTGAAGCTCGGGCAGCGCCGCGAGGTCGGCGGGCCGCCGGCCCATGAGCAGCCGCTCGATCTCGGCGAGCTGCGTGGGCAGCAGGTCGCCGATCTTCGCCGGGTCCGTCTCGAGCTCGAACCCGAGGATGCGCGCGGCCTGGACGCCTTGCGCGACCGACTCGCGCGGCATGCCGTTGATCTGGCTGACCCCCGCGGCGCGCGCCAGGTACGCGACCGCCTTCGCGTCGTCCTCGGCGCGCAGCCAGTGGTGTGCGAGCACCGCGGCGAACTGGTCGAGGTCGTTGGCCTCGGATTCGTAGTGCTCGGCGAGCGCGCGGTGCAGGGCCCGCCGCTGCTCGTGGAGCATGAGCCCGTAGGTGACCTCGCCGGTCAGCGCATGATGGAAACCGTAGGACCCGGCGTGGCGGGGATCGGCATCGACGAGCTCGCGATCGATGAGCCAGTCGAGATCGGCGGTCAGCAGGCTCCGGGATCGACCCGTCGGGTGGATCGACGCGACGACGTCGACCGTGAACGGCGACCCGACGACGCTCGCCAGCTTGAGCGTGAGCTGCTGGTCGGCCGAGAGGTTGTCGACGGCGGCGGTGATCGCCGCCTGCAGCGAGTCCGGCACCCGCAGCGCGGCGTCGTCGGCAAGTCGCGCGGTGCCGCCCCGCACGGTGAGCGCGTCGCGCCGCACGAGCGTCCTCAGGACCTCGACGGTGAAGAACGGGTTGCCGCGACAGCCGTCGACGAGCAGGTCTCGCACGCGCCCGTCGATCCGGTCGGCCCCGAGCCGCACGCGCGCGAGCTGGCCGACCTGCTCGGGCGTGAGCGGATCGAGCCGGACCCGCTCGGTCACGTCGTCCATGCTCGCGAGCTCGGGTGCGGCCGGCCGCTGCGCCAGCGGCCGCGTCGTCGCGACGACGGTCACGCCCGGTAGCCCGAGGACGTCGGCCAGCAGGCTCCACGAGGCCGAGTCGAACCAGTGCGCGTCTTCGAGCAGGATGACGAGGCCGCCGTTGGCGTCGCGGTCGTCGACGAGGAGCTCGATCAGCATCGAGCGGGTCGCGACCATGCGCTGCTCGAACGACAGCCCGTCGCTCGCGACCGTCGACGGGATGTCGATGGCGAGGGCCGCCGACAGCAGCGGGGCGAGCGCCCCGACGCGCTCGCCGAGGAGGTCCGCGACGCGCGCGCGGTCGAGGTCGTCGATGCCGAGCACGCCGGAGAACACCGCCTGCCAGGCGCGCAGCGGAACGGCGCGCTCGAGCGGGTCCGCAAAGCCGACGCGCACGTGCCGGCCCCGCTCGTCGAGCGCCTCGTGCACGACGCCGAGCAGGCTCGACTTCCCGACGCCGAGCTCGCCCTCGATCAGCACGAGCCGGCCGCCGGGACGCTCGGGCGGATCGCGGACGAGCTCGAGGACGCGCTGAAGCTGCGGCGCACGGCCGACGATCGCCGCGCGGGTGAGGCCCGATCGCGCGACGCGCTCGGCGCTCGAGAACGAGGTGATGAGCTCGTCGTTGCCCTTCATGCGCAGCGCGACCGGCGCCGAGAACACCCACTGCGGCGGTGCGGCCGCTGCCGTCGACGCGTCGTAGATCACCGCGGTGCGCGCGTGCTCGCAGCCCGCCGCGGCGAGCCGCGCGGCGACGCACGGCACGTCGCTCATGAGCGCGTACTCGCGGCGTGCCGCGCCGCCGAGCGTCCCGCAGTAGGCGAGCCCCGTGGCCACGCCGATGCCGTGCTCGACGGAGGCGGCGGTGAGCTCGAGGTCGAGCGCGCGGGCTGCGCACAGCGCGCGGTCCACGACGTCCTCGTGCGCGAACGGCGGCACGCCGAAGGCGATGTTGAACGTGATCCCCTTGTCGTCGACGCCGACCTGGAGCGAGCCGTCGTAGCCGTAGACGCAGCGCTGGATGCCAAGCACGACCTCCTGGAGCTCCGCCGCGTGCGCCGGCTGCTCGAGACCCGGCGTGCGCAGCATGGCGAACGTCACCGTGCGCAGCTCGGAGAGGAAGTGCTCGTGGCCGGCGATCACGCGGTCCACGACGCTGCGCGGGACGTAGCAGCGCACTGCCGCGATCGTCTCGTCGGGGGCGCGGTCCGCGCTGCCGTAGCGATCCGGGACGGGCGCGCGTGGAGGCTCGCCGTCGATCGCGTCGAGGCGATAGATCCCGGCGCTGCTCTGCGTCGTGCGCGCCCGCGCGCCGGCCGCGGCCGCGAACCCCGTGGACACGGCGACGTCGCCGAGCCCGGCGGCCGCCTGCAGCGCGGCGGCCTCCGCCGGCGCGGCGCCTCCCTGCGTCAGGAACCACTGGCCACCCTCGCCGCCGACCGTCCACAGCTCCAGCGGGCCGCAGCTCAGGCCGATGCGCAGCCGCACGCGCGTGTCCTCGGCCACCCGGCGCTGCGCCTCGAGCGCCGCCCAGCCCGCTGCGGCCGCGGCATGCTCGCCGGCCGGCCAGTAGGCCGTCAGCGCGTCGCCCGCGAAGTCGAGGATGTCGCCGCCGGCCGACGTGATGACCTCGACGAGGTGCGCGAAGCTGTCGTTGAGCATCGCGTTGAGTCGCTCGACGCCGCGCGGCTCGTCGCGCATCGAGAGCGCCAGCGCCGTGACGCCGCTGATGTCCGAGACGAGGACGATGCCCTCCGCATGCTCGACCCCCGGACTGGGCAACGCTCCGCCGCGCACGCGATCGTGCAAGACCGACGGAACGAAGCTCAGCAGCGTGTCGAGCGTCAATCCGTGCGCGGGGGGACGGGTGGGTAGTCGTATGGCGGTGCCTCGTCGCGATCGATCGAGACGACGATGACCTGCGGCACGCCGGCGCCCGCATGGTCGATCGCCGTGTGCAGAGCGTCCTCGAGCGCCGCGACGGACTCGACGTCGTACGCCTCCGCGCCGAGGCCCTGGGCGACCGTCGCGAGATCGCTCCAGTCGACGTCGTAGTAGTGCTCGTAGGTCTTGTCGCCCGTCGACGCGTCCATGCCCTGGCTGACCATCGAGAGGTCGTGGTCGGCGAGGATCACCCAGATCGCGCCGACCTTGTATTGCGCGGCCGTTGCGACCTCGCCCGCCTGCATGAGAAACGCGCCGTCGCCGATGAGCGCGAGGCACGTCGCCTCGGGTGCGGCGAGCTTGCCGCCGACCACGGCGGTCGCGCAGCCCATCGGGCCCATCGTCAGCGACGAGTGAGCGCGCGTCGGCGGGTCGATGATCATCTCGTGCAGCGCCCAGCCGACGCAGTTGCCGCTGTCGATGAAGATGTGGCTGCCGTCGGGCACCGCGTCGCTGATGATGCGCGCGAGCGCCTGCGGCTTGACCGGGATCGCGGTCGACGTCCGCTTCTCGGGATCGACCCACGGCGAGAAGTCCCGCTTGATGGCGGCGAGGCGCGCGCGGCGCGACGCGGCCACGGCGGGATCGACGCCCGCGGCCATGGCCCGGGAGGTGAAGCTGCGCAGCCCCGCGCCGAGATCGGAGAACACGCCGCGCGTGAGGGGAAATCCGCGTCCCAGCATCTCCGGGTCGTTGCCGATCTGGATGAACGGGCCGTCGGGCACGAGGATCGGATTCCAGTTGTTGGTCGTCAGCCCGCCGAGCGTCGAGCCGAACACGACGAGCGCGTTGAACTGCTTGCCGTCCGGATCGGTGAGGTAGTGCTTGGGCCAGCGGCAGCCGGCGATGCCGTAGTTGCGCAGCGAGAGCTCGTGGCTCTCGGGGAAGATGCCCTTGGCCTCGGGAGACGTAATGACCGGCAGGGAGAGGTGCTCGGCGGCGGCGACGAGCTCGGCGAGCAGCGCTGGGTCGCGCAGCGCCTCGCGGCAGGCGTTGCCGAGCATGAGCAGCGGGCTCGTGGCCGCCGCGAGCGTGGCGACCGCGTCGGCGATGCCACCGTCGTCGACCGGTTGGGACAGCGCTCGGTAGGCCGCGGGGGTCGTGGCGACCGTGATCGCCCTGCCGTCGGCGCCGGCGACGTCGTTGGGCAGGCTAAGGTGCGTGGCTCGTCGCGGCGGGCCCCACGCGCAGCGCATCGCCGCGCCGAAGAGGTCGTCGACGTTCTGCGGCGAGCTCAGCAGCTCGCTGTAGCCGACCGCGCCGCGGTAGACGTCGACGAGGTTCAGCCTCGCCGCGGCGCCTTCCTGCAGGTACCCGCGACCGAAGAACTGCTCCTTGGGCTCACCGCTAAGGACGAGCATCGGCGTGTTCGCCGCGTCGGCGTTCAGCGCGCCGGTCAAGGCGTTCGTCGCACCCGGCCCGGAGGTCACGACGACGACGGCCAACCCGCCGCGGACGCGCACGTAGCCGTCGGCGATGTACCCGGCCCCGGTCTCCTGGCGACACAGGTGATACGTGATGTCCGGGTCGGCCTTCAGCGCATCGAGCAGCCAGATGAGCGCGCCTCCCGGAATGCCGAACACGCGGTCGACGCCTTCGACCTTCAGCAGCTCGAGCAGCGCGTGGGCGACGGTCTTCTCGGGCGACGGGACGCGGGGAATCGGGGGCATGCGCCGCATGCTCTCACGATCACAGCGGGCGTGCCATAAACACTGAACGGCGCGCAGACCACGCCGCCGGCGGCCCGCCTATTTCTTGTGTAATGCGTGAATCGGTGACTACTGTGCGAGCGCGGCATCGATGCGCCGCAGTGACTCGTCGCGGCCGAGGACCGCGAGCGTCTCGAAGATCCCCGGTGAGACCGCGCGCCCGGCGAGCGCCACGCGGATCGGCTGGAACACCTGCTTGGGCTTGCACTCGCGCGCCGCGACGACACCTTCGAGCGCGGCCTGCACGTCTTGCATGCTGAAGCTCTCCAGCGGCTCGAGCGCCGCGCGGACGTCGCTCAGCGCGGCGCGGCCGTCCTCGCCGAGCCACTTCTCGCGCGCGGCGGGGTCGTCGGCGGGGCCGTCGAAGATGAAGCCCGCGAGCGGCCAGAAGTCGGCGAGCGTCTGCATCTTCTCGCGCGAGATCTCGACGGCGGCGCGCAGGCCCGTGCGACCCGTATAGGTCTCGAGGCGCTCGGTGAGGTCATCGACGGACAGCTCGCGGATGTAGCGGCCGTTGAGCCAGCGCAGCTTCTGGTGGTCGAAGCGGGCGGGGTTCTTCGACACGCGCTCGATGCTGAACTGCGCGACGAGCTCGTCCGTCGAGATGATCGTCTCGTCGTCCTCCGAGCCCCAGCCGAGCAGCGCCATGTAGTTGCGCAGCGCCTCGGGCAGGTAGCCGGCGTCGCGCAGCTCCTGGACGGAGGCGGCGCCGTGGCGCTTGGAGAGCTTCTTGCCATCCATCCCGTGCAGCAGCGGCAGGTGGGCGTAGAGCGGCGGCTGCGCGCCGAGCGCCTCGAGCACGAGCAGCTGCTTGGGCGTGTTGGAGAGGTGGTCCTCGCCGCGCACGACGTGGGTGATGTGAGCGTCGAGGTCGTCGACGGCGACCGCGAAGTTGTAGAGGACGCTCGAGTCCGCGCGTGCGATCACTGGATCATCGAGGTGGACGTGGGCGAACGTCGTGTCGCCGCGGATGAGGTCGTGGACGACGGTCGCGCCCTCGTCGGGGACGCGCAGCCGCACCGCCCCCTCGTCCGTTGGGACACCGCGAAAGCCGCGGTCTGCGCCGTGCTCGGCCTTGTAGGCGTCGACCTCCGCCTTCGTCGCGGTCGAGCGGTACGCGTGGCCCTCGTCGAGCAGCTTGCGCAGCACCTCTTGGTGGCGCTCGGTGCGCGAGACCTGGCTGATCGGGCCCTCGTCGTAGTCGAGCTCCAGCCAGCGCAGCGCGTCGAGGATCTGCTCGACGTTCTCGGGAGTCGAGCGCTCGCGGTCGGTATCTTCGATGCGCAGGACGAGCGTCCCGCCGTCGTGCCGCGCGAGCAGCCAGTTGTACAGCGCCGTGCGCGCGCCGCCGACGTGCAGCGCGCCGGTCGGGGATGGAGCGAAGCGAACCCTCATGCGCCCTGACACTACGAGATGGCCTGGTGGCCCGATGCTGATCGGCGCCGCGGTCTCGCCGGCGGGCGGGCCGGCGAAGGCCGTCGCCCGCGGCGTCGAGCGCGGCGCCCGGGCGATCCAGATCTTCAACCAGAACCCGCGGGCGTGGAAGCCGCGCGTGTACTCCGGGGAGGAGGTCGCGGCGTTCCGCGAGGCGATGGCGGCGTCGACCGTCGGCGCGCTGCTGATCCACGCCGTCTACCTGCTGAACTGCGCCTCCGCGGTCCCGGAGATCCGGGCGAAGTCGCTCGCGTCGCTGACGAGCTCGCTGCACGCCGGCGCCGCGCTCGGCGCGCACGCGGTCGTGCTGCATCCAGGGTCGGCGCTGGCGGGCGAGGTCGCGCCGGCGCTCGCGCGGGCGAGCGAGGTCATCGCCGAGGCGCTCGCCGAATCCGAGGGCTGCCCGCTGCACCTCGAGAACACGGCCGGCACGGGCGGCACGCTCGGCCGGTCGTTCGCGGAGCTCGCCACGCTCGTCGAGCTCGCGGGCGGCGACGAGCGGCTCGGGCTGTGCTTGGATTCGTGTCACCTGCTCGCGTCGGGCTATGACATCCGCACCGAGGAGGCCCTCGACGCGGTGCTCGAGGAGTGCGGCGAGCTCGTCGGCCTGCGACGGCTCGGGTCGCTGCACCTCAACGACTCGCAGACCCCGCTCGGCTCGAACCGCGACCGCCACGCGAACGTCGGCGAAGGCGAGATCGGGATGCGCGGCTGCGCGGTCTTCCTGTCCGAGCCGCGCTTTGACGGGTTGCCGTGCGTGCTCGAGACGCCCGGCCCGGGCCACAGCGGGCCGGCCAAGGAGGAGATCGCGCTCGCGCGGGCGCTGCGCCGGCGCGGCCAGGCGGCACGGCGACGACGGCGGGCGCGGGGAGCGGACGGCCGGGGCTAGCGATCGCACCGCACCGGGTACGCACGGTGCATGGACAACCTCCGAGAGACCTACGACCTTCCCCGCCGGCCGGGCATCGCGTTCTGGCAGTGGCTGGTCATGCTGGCCGTGCCGCTGCTCGCCGTCGGGCTGTGGCTCGCCCTACCGGACTCGCCGCTCACCGTCGCCCTGCTCGCGCTCGCCGTGCTGGCCGCCGTGTTCGTGGGCGTCGGGCTCGTGCTCAACTCGCGCCAAGCCTCCGAGCCGCCGGGCGAGCAGCCGATGACGCCGCCGAGCGTCGAGCGGTCCTGATCGAACCGACCAACCCCCAGAGCTCGGCCGCATGAGCGCAACTACCCAACATGGGACAACGAGGCACAAGGCCCGCCGGCGGCCGGTCGGAGAGTCAGCGATCTCGTCGATCTCACCACGATCGATGCGGTCCTGCTTGAGCCGGCGACAGACCGTCGCCCTCGCGGAATGTGAGCGTCGTAGCGAGCTGCGCCACGTGCGTCCCTGACCGAGCGCGGCATAGCTGTCGAGTTCTTCCCCGGTGGCGCGCTACAACTCGACGTTCACGAAGCCGGGATGACGTCGAGGACGACCTGTAGCGAATCGCGTCTCACCCGCACAACGCCAGAAGAAGGCCGGGATAGTCGCGCATAATCTGTTTGTAGGCAAACCCTGTCGTCGAGATGGCGGTCGGAACGGACTCACTGAGGAAGTACGGCTCCTCGAACCCCAGGCCGCCCTCGGATGGGGGGGTTTGGAACAGGTTCTGAAGCATGTCGCGGTCCAGGATCTGCGGCCGTCCCCCTGCGGTGTTCAATGGGACGACGTTGCCCTCTTGGAAATGGCTGTGGTCCGGCGACGGGTGCTCGACAAAGCCGCCTTGGGGGTAGTAGCTCGAATTAGTGGATTGATAGGAGCAGACGCCAGTGAAAACCGGCACAGGAAGCAGGCTCTGCCAGACGTAGCGCCGGAAGTTGAGTGTGAGTCGGTCGGTCAGGGTCGTCGCGTTCGCAGACGTGATGTCGAATCCGAGCGGCGCATCGGGATTGCCGGGAGGAGGTGTAGACGGAGCATTGAAAAGGGCGGAGAAAGCCGCGAGCCGTCCGGCATCGCTGACGATCAGATCCGACACCATGTCGAGGTCGGGCAGCTCGGTTGACAGCAGGTGCTGCAGGGTCTTGCCGAAGTCATAGACGTCGGTCGAGAAGACGAGCGGGTCGAACGCCGGGAGCCCGCCCGGGCTGGTACTGAGATCGTTCGCGAGCGCCGCGGCACCGGCGGCTATCGTCAGCACGCCTGACGCCTGCCCTCCCCCTGGAATCTCGGCGGCGGCACCCGATGCGATCGTCATGGAATCGATGATCACGCCCGTGACGTTGACGCCCTGGGCCGGCACTGGCGGCGGATCGTAGAGTGAAGTGATATCGCTCACGATCGACGTAAGCGCGGTTGGCACCTCGACGGTCGACGCGTTGAAGACCTGAGCGAGCGTGCCAGTCTGCACCGTAGCGAAGTAGTCCTGTGTCGCTTCGACGTCACCCCATTCGGGAATTAGCGCCTGCTTGACGGCGTCGAACGCCTCCGCGCAGGGATGAGCGCTGCACGGGGCGAGCGTTCGCAGATCCGAGCTGTACGAGCCCCAGTCGAAGTCGTTTTCGGAGTAGTAGTACTCGCGCACGCCTAGCTGGTTGCTGATTGCATCGATGCTCGGGTTCTCGGCGGGTGGGTTGAATAGCTGCCGGCCGATGTACTTGTGCGCCGCGAGTTCCGCGTCGCTGAGCGGCGCATACGGCGATGATTCGGTCGCCAGGATCTTCTGTAGTTCGGGGCGGCCGAGATCGTTCGTCACGCCCGGGCCCGGCGATGCGTTGGCCTGCCCGGCGAACAACCCCTGGTTGTTGCGCGTCAGAAGGCCGGCGAGACGAGCCGATGATCCGCCCGCCAGCCCCTGCGCGAGATCCTCGCCCGAGTTCGGACCGTACAGCGCGGTCATCCCCGTGAAGCCCACGAAGGAGTAGTTGCCGGTGGCGGT
Source organism: uncultured Actinomycetes bacterium (assembly GCA_963766525.1). Lineage (GTDB taxonomy): Bacteria > Actinomycetota > Thermoleophilia > Solirubrobacterales > Solirubrobacteraceae > CADCVQ01. The sequence goes on along the minus strand of CAVYAX010000042.1, from coordinate 95,904 downwards.
GGTCGCGAGCCCAGCGGCCGCGTAGCGGTTGGCGCCCATGGTCGCCAGCTGCGCCACGATCCGCACGTACTGCTGTTGGTCGTATTCCGGGCCGCCGTAGAAGCCCGGCGGCGAGAGCGACGTCATCATGACGAGCGTTTGGCCGGAGCCCTGCTGGGCGGTGATCTCCTCCAGCAGCGTTGCGACCGCAGAGGCGCACATCAGTCCCGTGTTGCCCCCGCAGGAATCGTCGTCGCTGCCGAACGTGATCGACGGCTGCTGCGGCTCGAGCGACGCTGCATCGAGAAGCAACAGCTGAAAGACGTTTCCGGATACGGCCATGTCTGCCGGCACCGCGACCGACGGATACGTCGTGGATCCGACCTGCATCACGTTCGTGACGGTCGTGCCACCCTTGCCGATGGTGCTCGCGGGCGTTTGTGTGTCGTACGGGATGTAGCTGGGCAGGAAGTTGAAAGTGAACTCGGCGCTCGTGTCGGGCTGGAGAACGCCCTGAATGTCACCGGGAGGCGCGCCGCGGCCCCGGGACAGCCCGAGCATCTGTGCAGCCGATCCGGCGATGTACTGCTGCGGAGGGTCGACCGGGACTCCGATGATGGAGAACTCACCAGCGAGCACGCTGTAGAGGTCGTCCCCCGACGCGGGGAACGCGCCCCCGAGCACGACCACGAGGAGCGTCGCCGCCGTGAACCTGGCGTCACTGGCGGCAACCGGCGAGCCGCCACCTCCGCTCACGATCACCAGTTCGCTGCTGGTCAGGGAGTAGAGGTAGTCGACGAGATCCTGCAGCCCCGCTGCCGTTCCGGGGTAGGTCGTGTTGGGATCGGCGACATTCTGGCTCGGCGCCGTCGTCGCGCGATCGAGGACCACGACCTGAGCCCAGTTGGAGGCCGGGGAATCCATCGGATAGAACTGGCTGCCCACTCGGACCCCGGGGTTCGACAGCGACCCGATCGTCTCGATGGGCACGCCGGCCGGCGTCGCGAGCGGTTGCACCGTCGCGCTCATCACGTCGGTCGCCGCGGGGCTGCCCGGCTGCTTGGTCACAAGTTGGACCTCATAACGCCCCGGACGGCTGGCGATCAGCCGCGGGCCGGCTCGCGTCGCGGTCACCCGCGCCCCAAGTGGGTCCCCTGTGGCTCGCAGCACTCGCGCCGCCCCACGCCGCGGCTGCGAGACGACCTTCCAGCGAACGCTCATCCTCTTGTGCGGATCGGCTGGCTTGCTCGAGCTCGCATCAAGCGCAATCGCGGCGCCCACGCGACCGCGACGATCGCGGCCGGCCCCCGGGATCGGACTGCGACGGGTCACCCGAAAGCGCCTCGTGAAGCGGTCGTAGCGGCCGCTCCTGCGGTTGTGCGCGGTCAGGACCAGCGTGTTCGCGCCGAACCGCAAGCCGTCGTAGGCACCGAGCCGCCCCTCGCGCAGTCCCGGCGACCGCAGCCGCAGCGCGCTGACAGCCTTGCCGTTGAGTGTGGCCGTGAGCATGTCCGTCCCGCTGGTCCGCACGCGGACATCGAACGCACCTGTCTCCCGCCGCGCAACCCCACTGACACGAAGCGCCCGCGGCGCGCGACGGCCGACGACGAAATGCGTCGAGTCCGCCACGAGGCGGCCGCGGGAATCGTGCGCGTCGATGAAGAGGTTGTTGCGTCCGACAACCAAGTCTTGGCCGCGCAGCCGCGCCGTCCGTACGCCGCCGCGGGCCGGCCCGAAGCGCGCCGTGACGCGGCGTGGCTTGCCTCCGCGCGACGTACGACCACGCAGCTCCGCCGAGAACCGCGACAGCGGCCCGCTGAGCTTCACCCGCACGGTTACCTCGTTGCCCGTCACCAACGTACCCAATCGCGGCGACGCGACTTCGATCGTCGCGGCTCCGTGCGCGGGCGCAGCTCCGAAGGTCACGACAATGAGCACGACCAACCCGACGGTCCTGAGCCTGCCGGTGCTGGACATCGACGCCTCCGTCGTGGTGCTGCGACCCCGTCGAGGGAACCTACACGCGTCGCGCCCGCTCGCGTTACCCGGCGGCGGCGGCGTGCTTGGCGACAACGTCTCCGACGGCGCTCGCCGACACGCTCCGGGGCGCGCGACTCGGCACTGCCGGAGGCTCACGAACAGCGCGGGCTCGCCGACTGCGGCGACGCCTGCCAGCGCGTCAGCGCGTCACACGCCTCGGCATGCAGCGGCACCGTCGGCCGTGACCGCCCGACGGCTCGTTCGAGCTCGTGCTGCGCAAGGAGGGCAGGAACGACGAGCGTCGGTCCGACCCGACCCGGGTCGATCAAGGCGTATATGAACATCCCGAATACGCCACCGATCATCCTCCACAGCGCACCGCACGTCCGCAGCCGGCCCGGTCCTGGCGTGGAAGCTGCGATATCGGATACGGTGTCGCTCAGTGTCCGTGCTCGGCGACATCCTCCGCTCGACCCGTGAGCGCAAGGGGGTCTCTCAGCGGTCCCTCGCGCGACGAGCGGGGACGACCCAGGCCGCGATCAGCCGCATCGAGTCAGGGCGCGAGTCGCCCAGCTTCGAGCGCTTCACCACGCTGCTGCTCGTGCTCGGCGAACGACTGGTGGTGACCTCACGGCCGCTCGAGCACGATGTCGACCCCGGCGAGCTCGACCATGGTCGGCGCTTGAGCTACGAACAGCGCCTCGCGGAGTCCGCATCGTGGAACCTCGTCGCGACGCAGCTCGAAATCGCCGGCTCGCAGGCCGCCGCCGAGGGTCGGGGGAGTGAGCCCGGACCGTCCGCCGACCGCGACATGGCCGCGCTGCTCGCAGACGCCCCCGAGAAGTAGCCGGCGTCAGACGGCGACGAGTGAGTTCGGGCCGAGCACGTGCTCGAGCTCGGCGCGCAGCGTCGGCGTCGGCGCGACCTTGTAGGAGGGGCCGAGCTTCAGGGTGCGAGGGTCTCCCCCGCGCATCTGGACCTCGAGCACGACGTCCGACTCTCCCGGGAAGTTCGCGAGCAGGTGCTTGAGGTCGTCGATGATCGACGCCGGCAGCGCCGCCGCGTCGAGGCGCACGTGCAGCGGCAGCGGGCCGACCAAGCGCGTCGCGGCCGACGCCTTGGCGCGCTCGACCTCCTCGGCTGTCGGCACGAACGGCTCCACGGACTGCACGATGAGGCATGTCTTGTCGGCGTCCTTGTGGTCGACCTTGCCGCGCACGACGACGACGGAGTCGACGCCCAGCGCGCCCTCGTACTCCGCCAGCGCCTTGCCGAAGACGAGGATCTCGACGGACCCCTCGAGGTCGTCGAGCGTCGCGAACATCATGTGCTCGCCGTTGCGCGTGCGGATCTTCTTCGCGGCGGTGATGATGCCGCCGGCGGAGACCCAGTCGCGGTCCTTGCGCGTCGCGAGCTCCGACAGCGGGCAGTCGACGACCTCGCGCAGCGCCTCGCGCACCTGCTTCAGAGGATGCGCCGAGATGAACAGGCCGATCGACTCCTTCTCGATCGCCAGGAGCTCCGGCTGCTCGAACTCCTCCGTCGGGATCGCCGGATGCGCCGGCGCCGCGAAGGCGGCCGCAGCCCCGTTGTCGCTGCCACCGCCACCGCCGAAGTCGAACGAGTCGAAGATCGAGCCCTGGCCGATCTCGAGATCCTGCTGCGCCTTCTGGCCCGCGCCCTGTGCCTGCTCGAGCACCATGAGCATGCCCTTGCGCGTCGCGCCGGTCGAGCCGAACGCGCCGCACTTGATCAGCGCCTCGATCGCCTTCTTGTTGACGGCGCGGGCGTCGACACGCGCGCAGAAATCCCAGATCGAGTCGAACGGGCCACCGTCCGCGCGCGCCGCCTTGATCGCCTCGACCGCCGCGTAGCCGACGCCCTTGACGGCGTCCAGGCCGAAGCGGATGTTGCCCTCGAAGACGACGAAGTCGTGGTCGGACACGTTGACGTCCGGCGGCAGGATCTCGATGCCCATCTGCTCGGCCTGCGTCGCGAAGAACGGGACCTTGTCCTTCGTCGACATCACGCTCGAGATGAGCGCCGCCATGTACTCCGCCGGGTAGTTCGCCTTCAGCCACGCCGTCCGGTATGCGATTAACGCATAACACGCAGCGTGCGAGTTGTGCGACACGATGCCGTTCGCCAGGAAGTTCAGCGGGCCATCGGTGCACATCTCGACGTCGTACGTGCTTTCGTAGCCCAGAGGCTCGATCGCGACGACCGTGTCGCCGTTCTCGGCATGAGCCGTCGCCATATGGCGCTCGACGCGAAAGCGGAAGTCCTCGGGCGTGACGACGACGTACGGAAGATCGCCGTACTTCTGCTCGAAGTACTCAGCGACCCGGTCCATCCCGTCCATCTCCCAGTAGACCCCGTCGAAGTAGAAGTCGCACATGCGCCCGCTCGCCAATGGCTTGTGCATCTCGAACTCGATGCCCTGGTCGATGAGCCACTCGCACATCTGCCGCTCCGGCCAGCTCGCGCACCACATTCCGTTGGAGGCGGTCGAGCAGTGGCCGTAGCCCGGACCGGTGTCGTATGCCGCGCGCACGCGCCCGAAGGAATTCGCCATCTGCCGGGCGCGCCATTCGGGATCGTTCGCCCACAGCCACTTGATCCGCTCGTGCATGGCCGCCGTTCCCGCTCGAGTCATGTCCGGATGAAGCTCGTGCATCCGGCGCATGTGCGCGGCCTTGTCCTCGTGCGGCCGTGACGCCTGGTAGGCACGCATCCTGATGGACGCGCTTCGATCCCAGCTCTTGCGCTCGGCGCTCTGTGCCAACCGGCGCATCGTGTCGCGGCGAGCCTCGCGCTGCTTGTCGCTGATGAGCGGGGTAGTGATCAGCTCGGTCTTGCCGATCTGGAACTCTGAGACCGGCATGTAGCCAGCCGTCGTCAAGAAGCGGTGCTCGGCGGTGGCTCGAACCTGCCGGCCGCTCTCACAGCGGACGCGGTAGACGAACTTGCTACCGGTCTTGACGATGCGTTGGACCTTGTGGGGCCGGATCTGGCCGTCTACCCACATCGACATGATCTCGGGTACTTGCAGGCGGGCAGCGGCCGACAGCCGCATCCGCGTCCCATCCGGGAGGATCACGCGGGTCGTTGCTGACAAGCACTTGTTAAACGAGTAGTCAGCTGCCTTGACGTTCGTCTGCCAGAGCTGCTCGATGACCGGCTCGCGCGTGCCCGACGACCGGCAGCCCTCGCGGAACTCGGGCTCGAGCTTGGCCATCGCGTCGCGGTTCTTCTTGCCGATCGCCTTGCGCAGGTCGTCGGCCTTGGCACCCGAGAAGCCCGCGAGCAGCTTGGCGATCTGCATCGACTGCTCCTGGTAGAGGATCACGCCCTTCGTCGACTCCGTGATCGCCCGCAGGCGCTCGTCCGGGAAGTCGACGGACTCCGGGTTGCGCTTGCCGCGCGCGTACGTCGGGATCGAGTCCATCGCCCCCGGGCGGTACAGCGCGACGAGCGCGACGAGGTCGTCGAACTCCGTCGGGCGCACGTTGCGCAGCGCCTTCTGCATGCCCTCGGACTCGAACTGGAAGACGCCGATCGAGTCGCCTGCGGAGAGCATCGCGTACGTGGGCTCGTCGTCGAGCGGCAGGTTGGCCATGTCCGGGCGGGCGCCAGACGAGCGCTCGATGATGTCCAGCGCGTCCTCGATGACGTCGAGGTTGCGCAAGCCGAGGAAGTCCATCTTCAGCAGGCCGAGCTCCTCGACCGGCTTCATCGAGAACTGCGTGACGATGTTGAAGATCTTGTTGCCGTCGGCGTCGACCTGGTTGGAGTCTGCGAGCTGAAGCGGCACGATGTCGGTCAGCGGCCCCTCCGCGATGACCACCGCGGCCGCGTGGATCGACGAGTTGCGAACGATGCCCTCGAGGCCCTTCGCGACGTCGACGATCTGCTTGGCGATCGGGTCGGAGTCATAGGCCGCGCGCAGCTGCTCGCCGGGCTTCAGGCAGTCCTCGAACGACGGCGCCCGGCCCATGATCGGATCGGGGATGAGCTTGGCGAGCTTGTCGCCGACGCCGTAGTCGTACTCGAGGACACGGGCGGCGTCGCGCGTCGCCGCGCGCGGGAACATCTTGCCGAACGTCACGATCTGCGCGACCGACTCGCGCCCGTACTTCTCGACGACGTAGCGCATGACCTGTGCGCGGCCGCGCACGGAGAAGTCGATGTCGATATCCGGCATCGACACGCGCTCGGGGTTCAGGAAGCGCTCGAACAGCAGGTCATAGCGCAACGGGTCGACGTCGGTGATCGACAGGCAGTACGCGACGATCGAGCCCGCGGCCGAGCCGCGGCCGGGCCCGACCGCGATGCCGTTGTGCTTCGCGTAGCGGATGAAGTCCCAGACGATGAGGAAGTACGCGTCGAAGCCCATCCGGTTGATGACGCCGAGCTCCATCTCCATGCGCCCGATGGCTGCGGCCGGCGGCGGGTTGCCGTAGCGCTCGGACAGGCCCTCGAGGACCCGCGCCCGCAGGTACTCCGGCTCCGGCTCGCCGCCGGGGGTCGGGTAGGACGGGATGAGCTGCCCGCCCAGCGGGATCTCGACGTTGCAGCGCTGCGCGATCTCGAGCGTCGATGCGATGGCCTCGGGCCACGCGGCGAAGGCCTCGGCCATCTCCTCGTTGGACTTCAAGAAGAACTCGTTCGTGTCGAACGACATCTTCGGCTGCTTGATCGTCGACTTCGTCTGCACGCACAGCAGCGCCGCGTGGTGGTGGTAGTCCTCCTTGCGCAGGTAGTGCACGTCCGCGGTCCCGACGATCGGGCGCCCGAGCTCGCGCGCGATCCGCACGATCTTCTCGTTGCACTTGTCCTGCGTCGCGATGCCGTTGCGCTGGACCTCGAAGTAGACGTCCTCGGGCCCGAAGACCTGGAGCAGGTCGTCGGCGTGCGCGCGGGCCTCGTCGTCGCGGTCGTCCGCCAGGCGCTGGCAGAAGCGCGACGCCAGGCAGCCGGTCATCGCGATGACGCCCTCGTTGTAGCGCTCGAGCAGCCCCAGGTCGACGGTCGGCTTGCCCCGGTTCAGCCCGCGCAGGAAGCCGGCGCTGGAGAGCTTGACGAGGTTGCGGTAGCCGGCGTTGGATGCCGCCAGCAGCGTGAGGTGGTTGTGCTCGTGCCGGCCGCGCGCCGCGTGATCATCGACGAAGTAGATCTCGCAGCCCATGATCGGGGTGACGCCGTGCTTGCGAGCCGCCTTGTAGTGCTCGATCGCGCCGTTCATGACGCCGTGGTCCGTGAGCCCGAGCGCCGGCTGGCCGAAGGCCGCGGCGCGCTTCGCGAGCGCCTCGACCTTGCACGCGCCGTCGAGCAGCGAGTACTCGGAGTGGACGTGCAGATGGGCGCAGGCGGGGGCGGTCACGCGGCAGGACGATACGTGCCCGATCGGCGGCAAGATCCCGGGCGCGCGACGCGTTTTGCGCACGTTGCGAAGACCGCTCGCGTGGCGGCCCGGCGGGGGTGTCTGATGCCGGTGGCTAGTCGCGGTCGCTGCGCGCCGCGAAGAGCGCGATCGCGCCAACTCCGCCCGCGACGAGCGCAGCGCTGACGACGCGGCGCGACGGCGCGAGACGGGCGATGCGGCGCCGCACGTACCAGCGGGCGCCCTGCCAGACGACAAATCCGAGAACCTTGTAGCGCATCCCACGATGCTACCCACCCGTCTTCGCGGCGACTCGCGGCGGCCTGCGATCCAACGCCCGACGATCCGTCTGAAGTTCTCCGGCGCGCGGCCGATGACCCGTCCGGTGAACGCCTTGGCGCAGACATCCGATGCGAGCAGGCGATCCCTCGCGCCCGCTCCGGGTGTCACCCCTCCCCGACCCGACGGGCCGACGCACCGTTTCCTCAGCGACGCGATCGTGGCGCGCGGCCTCGTCGACCAGGCGACGATGGACGCCGCGCTGCGCGCGTCGCGCTCGGGGCGCCGCTACAGCGAGATCCTCGTCAACAACGGCAAGCTCTCCGCCGACGACCTCGCCCGCACGCTCGCCGACCACCACGGGATCGATCACATCGACCTCGACGTCTTCCCCATCGACGCGGAGATCAAGGCGCTGGTCCCGCCGGACACCGCGGTCCGCCTCGGCGCGCTGCCGGTCGCGCAGCTCTCCACGAACGAGGTGGTGCTCGCCCTCTACGACCCCGAGGCGCTGCTGAGCATCGCCGAGATCGCCAATCTCATCGGGCGCGACGTCCGCCCCGCGGTTGCGACCCGCGCCCAGGTCGAGGGCCACGCCTTGGGTTCGACGGGCGGCGAGCCGGCGCCGTCCGCCCCTGCGGCTGCGGCTGCTTCGCCTGAGCCGCCCGCCGTGCAGCCCGTCGCAGCGCCCGTGGCGATCGCGCCCGCGGCCCCTCCGGTTCACATCGTGAGGGCCCCGATCGCGAGCGAGCGCGTGCCGAGCGCCGGGCACACCCAAGCTCCGGCTCCGTACCGCGACGAGCCGCCCCCGGCCGGGCCGAGCGCGATCCGGCTGACGGACGTCGCGGCCGAGCGTGCGGCGACAGGGGCTGCGCAGGCGGCCGCTCCGGGCGGCGCGCGGAATCCCGTCGCGGCGCTCGAGCGGCGCCTCGCCGACGCAGAGGGCCGCGCCCGCACCGCGAACGAGCGCGCGTCGACCGCCGACGCCCGCGCGCTCGAGGCGGAACGCCGCGCCGCGGCGGCCAGGGAGCAGGCGCGCGATGCCGGCGAGCGCGTGCGGATCGCCGAGAAGCACGCCGAGGGCTTGTCCGCCGCCGCGACGGCCGCCAACGAGGCGCTGGCCCAGCTGGCGCAGGCGCGGCTCATCGCCGACCAGACCGCTCGTGCGAGCGCCCGCGAGATCGACTCGCTGTCGCGCGAGCTCGACACCGAGCGCGCCGAGCGCCGGCGCCTGGAGAGCGAGCTGCAGCGCCGGTCGTGGCACGCCGCCCGCGAAGCTCCGGAGACGCGCCCGGAGGAGCTCGCCGCGCCGGCGCCGCCCCCGGCCGCGCAGCCCATCGCCGCCCCCGCGGCCGCGCCGCAGCCAGTCGCGGAGCAGCCCGCCGCGGCCGCGACCCCCGCCGCGACGCCACAGCCCGTCGCAGCCAGCGCGCCCACCGCCGCGCCGCAGCCAGTCGCGGAGCCGCCCGCCGCGGCCGCGACCCCCGCCGCCACGCCACAGCCCGTCGCGGCCGCGGCGCCCGCCGCCGCGCCACAGCCTGTCGCGCCGCCCGCCGCCGGCCCCCGGCCCGCCGCCCCCGCGGCCGCGGTGGCGCAGCCGGCCCTCAACCGTCCCGCCGCGCCCGCGCCACGACCCGTCAACCGCGATGCCGCCTCCAAGAAGGCCCGTGGGCTGCGCCGCATGATCGCCGCATTGAGGAGGTGACGAGGATGCTCGACAACGGGACATCCCCCGACCTCGCCGTTCCCGCGGACGCCCGCGACGACCATCGCATCGTCGTCGAGCTCAGGCTCAGCGGGCCGCTGCTCCACGAGGCCGACGCCGAGCGGCCCGCGCCGCAGAGCGCCGAGGTCGCCGGCTTGCGCGACCGCGTCGCGGCGCTCGAGGGGGCGCTGGCCGCCGCCGACGCCCGCATCGAGGCGCTCTCGAACGTCTTCGCGGCTGCCGTCGAGCACTTCGCCAGCGTCAAGGCGGCCGCCGCGCGCGAGACCGTCGCGCCGGCGCCAGCCCCAGCGGCCGCGCCAGCGCCCCGGGTCGCCACCGCGCCGCCGTCCCCGACCGCCACGCCGCCCGCGGTCGCCACCGCGTCAGCCGCCCTCGCCGCTATGGAGCCCCCGCCCGCGGTCGCCACCGCGCCAGCCGCGCCCGGCGCAACGGAGCCCCCGCCCGCGGTCGCCACCGCGCCGACGCTCCCCGTCGCAACGGAGCCCCCGCCCGCGGTCGCCACCGCGCCAGCCGCCCCCGCCGCTACGGAGCCCCCGCCCGCAGCCGCCACCGCGCCCCCGGCCCCGGCGCTGCGCGCGTCCCCCGAGACCCGCCCGAAGGTCCGCGGCATGCGCCGGATGATCTCGGTCCTCAGGCGCTGACCGATGTACGACCCGACGCCACAGATCCAGCTCGACGAGGAGCTCCCGGAACTCGAGCGCGAGACCATCGTCATCAAGTTCGTCATCACCGGCCCGTTCGCCGCCGGCAAGACGACCCTCGTCAAGACGATGTCGGAGATCCCGGTCATCGGCACCGAGACCGCCGTCACCGACGCCACCAGCGCGATCAAGACCCAGACGACCGTCTCGATGGACTTCGGCAAGCTCACGCTCGTCGACGAGGACATGATCGTCGAGCTCTCGCTGTTCGGGACCCCCGGCCAGCAGCGCTTCAACTTCATGTGGGACGTGCTCGCCATGGGCATGGACGGCTACGTCGTGCTCGTCGACGTCTCGCGGCCGGAGAGCTTCGAGGACGCCAGCGCGATCATCGCCCACTTCCGCGGGATCTCCGAGGCGCCCTTCGTCATCGGGGCCAACCGCAGCAGCGGCGGGCCACCAGAGCTCGAAGCCATCGCCGAGACCTTGGGCGCGCCAGGCGCGCCGGTCGTGCCCTGCGACGCCAACGACCAGGACTCCGCGCGCGACACGCTGCTCGCCCTGCTCGAAGAGGTGCTGTCGGCCGTCGACGACGAGCTCGGGCCATGAGCGCGGCCGCGACCGAGAAGCGCGCGCATCGCACAGACGCTCGCGCCCAAGGCAAAGACCAGGACGCCGTCCGCGCGGCGGTCCAGCGCGCGCTCTACGAGCTTCGCCGAGCGACCTCCGACGTCGTCGGCGCGATCGTCGCCAGCGCCGACGGCCTCCCGATCGCGCACGACGTGCACAGCGGCGACCCCGCGGGCATCGCCGCCATGGCGGCGACGGCGGCGGGACTCGGCAAGCGCATCGTCGACGACTTCGCATTCGGCGCGTTCACCGAGTGCGTCGTGCGTGCCGAGCGCGGCTACTTCGTGGTCTACAGCGTCGGCCGGGCAGCCGTGCTGGCGGTCATGGCGTCGGAAGGCGCCAACCTCGGCCGCATCCATCTCGAGGCACGGCGCTGTGCCGCGAAGGTCGCAAGCGCGCTGGACGGAGGTGGCGCCTGAGACTTCCACGCAGGCAGAGGACCGCGCCGGCACCCAACGGCCGGCGAGCCGCCACCCGCCTTGAGCCCGTGGCGACGCATGCCACGCCCGCAGTTCGCATCGCTCCATCACCACCAGCACCACCCGAACCCCCAAAGGAGAACCCCATGGCCAAGAACGTCGATGAATCCCTCGCCGACGCGATGAGCATCAAGGGCGCCCTCGGCGCCGCGCTGGTCGACTACTCCAGCGGCTTGACGCTCGGCACCGCCGGCGGCGGTCAGATCAACCTCGACGTCGCCGCGGCCGGCAACACCGAGGTCGTCAGGGCGAAGCTGGCCGTCATGAAGGAGCTGAACATCAAGGGCTCGATCGAGGACATCCTCATCACGCTCGACGACCAGCTGCACATCATCCGCCTGATGGACAACAAGCGCGGCGACGGGCTGTTCCTCTACGTCGCCCTCAACAAGGAGCAGGCGAACCTCGCGATGGCCCGCCACCAGCTCTCGTCGATCGAGAAGTCCCTCACGGTCTGACGTCACGCGGCGCGGCGGCCCCGCCGGGGTCGCCGCTCGCCGCGCTCTCCGCCCGCGCGCGGTCATCCGCGGGCTCGGCGAGCGATTTGTAGGCGTCCCACGAAGCTCCGAGCATGAGCGTCGGGCCGAGCCCCGACCCGCCGGCGTCGAACTCGCCCAGCGCGCGAGGATGCAGCAGCAACCCGTCGAGGTCACCGGCCGCCACGCGTGCCGGGGTCGGCAGCACGGTGCGCAGCGCGGCGACCGCCTCCCGCCCGCCGGGCGACGTCTCCCATGTGGCCAGCAGCTCCGCGGGCCGCGGCAAGCCCTGCACCTTGCGCGCGCGCGGAGACAGCAGCGCGAGCACGGCGTTCGCGCGGCGCGTCGCCTCGTCCTCGCCGGCGACCGCGCGCAGGTCGAAGTCGAAGCCCAGGCGCGGCCACAGCAGCGAGCCGACGTGCTCGGCGTGCATCGTCACGAAGGCGACGCCCATCCGCCGGTAGGTCGTCTCGGCGTGCGCGTGCAGCGCCCGCGCGAAGCCGCGCCCGCGGTAGGCGCGCTCGAGCTCGATCTTCTCGTGACGCGCGCGCAGGCCCTCGCCGCCGGACGCGAGCATGCGCGTGTAGCCCCCGACCCGGCGACCCGCCTCGTCGACGATGTAGCCCTCGAGGCGCACGAAGCGCCCCGCCCGGTTCAGCGGCGTCGACGCGCCGTCGTCGATCTCCGAGCGCAGGCCCCCGTGCTCGAAGCCGTCGTAGATCTTCCGAAACCGCCAGTACTGCGGTCGTGTGGGCATCGCGGCCCGGCTCGGCCGCGGTCAGGATCCGCCGGCGTCGTCGTCGGCCGCAGCCGCGGCCGCGGCGTTGCGCGCGCGCAGCTGGTGCGCCATCCGCGACTGCAGCGACCACAGCTCGATGAATCCCGGCGACGCCTGCTGGGAGAACAGCCCGCCGGACTCCGCGAACGAGGCCAGCGACTGGTCGTACATCGCGTTCGGCGACTCGCGGGTGACGACCCGCGCCGAGCCCTTGAAGAGCTTCACGCCGATCGTGCCGGTGACCTGCTCGTTGACGCGCTCCATGAAGGCGTCGAGGTCGCCGCGCAGCGGCTCCCACCACAGGCCCGCGTACACGAGGTACGCCCACTGCCGCTCGAGCCCCGGCTTGAACTGGTTCTGGTGGATCGTGCCGACGAGCTTCTCGAGCTCCTGGTGGGCGAGCAGGATGATCGCCGCCGCCGGCACCTCGTAGATGTCGCGCACCTTCAGGCCGACGATCCGGTCCTCGATGTGGTCGACGATCCCGACGCCGTGCTTGCAGCCGATGTCCGCGACGCGCTCGAGCAGCTCGACCAGCTCGAGCTCCTCGCCGTCGACCGCGACCGGAACCCCGTGCCTGAAGCCGATCTGCACGACCTGCGCCTCGTCCGGCGCCTGCTCGGGCGGCGTGACGAGCTGGAAGACGTCGTCGTCGGGCGCGTGGTCGAGGTCCTCGATCCAGCGGCCCTCGGAGGAGCGCCCCCAGAGGTTGTCGTCGATCGAGTAGGGGTGGATCTCCGTGCCGGTCTTCAGCGGGATGCCGTGCTTGCGCGCGTACTCCATCTCCTCCTCGCGGCCCATCTTCCAGCCGCGGACGGGCGCGATGACCTTGAGGTCGGGCGCGAGCGTCGCGATCGTCGCCTCGATGCGGACCTGGTCGTTGCCCTTGCCCGTGCAGCCGTGGGCGATCGTGTCGCAGCCGGTCGCGCGGGCGACGTCCACGGCGAGCTTGGCGATCAGCGGGCGGCCGAGCGCGGTGAACAGCGGATAGCCGCCGCCGTAGAGCGCGTTGGCCTTGATCGCCGGCAGCACGAAGTCGCGGGCGAACTCCTCGCGCGCGTCGACCGTGTGGCACTCGACGGCGCCGATCTGGCGCGCCTTGTTCTCGACGGCCGCGTAGTCCTCGCCGGGCTGGCCGAGGTTGACGGTCAGCGTCACGACCTCGGCTTCGTACTCGTCGGCGATCCACTTGAGCATGACGCTCGTGTCGAGGCCGCCGGAGTACAGCAGCAGCACGCGGCCGACCTCGCTGGGATCGGCCTCGTATGAGGCGGTTCGGGTGTGGGGTGTCTGGGTGGTCGTCTCGGCCATATGCGACGAAAGCCTACGAGGCGGCAGCCCCGGGCAGCGGCGCCGCGAGGCGGCGCCAGCGGCCGTCCGACCTGCCATCCTCCGGCGCGAAGCGCGACCTTCGGCGGGGTTCTGGGGTAAATAGGTGACGTTTGGCGCGATTTCGGCTAGCGTGCCGTGTACCGGCGTTACGCGGGGGCGTGCAGGACCGGTCCAACGACAGCAGGGGGAAACACCAATGACGATCGAGGCTCGTCGCGTTCATCGCGGCGTCAGCGGGGCGTTGCTCGCGCTGGCCCTCGTCCTCCTCGCGGCGGCACCAGTCGCGCAGGCAGACACCATCTACCCGGACAACAAGCTCACGGGCACGTCCTTCGACTCCGGCCTGGACGGCTGGACGGACTTCAGCAACCAGTGCTTCCTCGTCGACCTCAACGGCGATCCGCTGCTCGACCTCGGCGCGCCGCAGCCGCTGTGCTCACCGCACACCGTGCACTCGGCCGGTCACGGAACTCCCCCGGGCTCGCTCGAGCAGTCCAGCGACCAGACGGCCTCCGCGGCCGTAGGCGGCCTCCTCGGCGTCATCCGGGGGCAGGCGACGTCGCTCTCCCCGCGGTTCACCGTCCCCACGGGCGGGCCAGCGACCTTCACGGTCGACCGGCGCTTCACGCTCGAGGCCCTGCTGCCCCTCGGCCTGATCACCGAGGATCCAGCTCGCTTCAACTACAACTTCTGGCTCGTCGACGAGGCGAGCCCCGGGACGCCGTTCATCCTCGACGGCGACACGGTGGACGTCGATCGCAACCAGGATCCGCCGTTCAGCGGCCACGGCCCGATCACGCTGCCGGCGGGCACCGTTCAGAGCGGCCATAGCTACCGCATCATGGTGACCACCACGTTCCGGGCCAAGCCGATCCTGCTCCTGACCGCGGTCGCCGCGCTCTACACCGCCCGCGCCCAGTACGACAACGTCCGCTTGCGGCTCCAGGACGGCACGCCGTTGTTCGGGCCGCCGACGGTCACGACGCTCGACGCCACCGACATCACGGGGACGGGCGTGACGAACCACAGCGCGACGCTCAACGGCCAGGTCAACGCCCAGGGCCTGCCGACGACGTTCATCTACCGCTACGACACCGACGCCGATTTCACGACGGGCAGCTCGACCCTCCCGGCTGCCGGTGCGCCGTTCAACGGTGGGCAGCTCACCGAGCCGGTGAGCCGTCCGCGGACGGTGACGGGCTTGCTGGCGTGCACGACCTACCACTTCCGGATCGAGGCCACCAACACGGCCAGCCCGGTCGTGGCCGGTGTGCCCCAGCCGACGCTGGGTGCGACCAAGTCGTTCACCACCGATTGCTCGCCGACGGCCGTGACGCGGCCGGCGGACTACGGGTCGACGACCGCCACGCTGACCAGCGAGATCAATCCCAACGGGTCCGAGACCGTCTACTACTACCAGTACGGGCTGGACGACCCCGCGACCCCGGATGCGTTCTCGAACTTCATCCCGCTCGGGCCGACGTTCCCGTCGGTCGGCGATGGGAAGACGGCGGTGATCGGCAACAGCGTGGTCATCAGCGACCTCCAGCCGCAGGCGAAGTACAAGGCACGCGTCGTTGCGACCAACAACGTGGGAACGGCGATCGGCAACACCGTGAGATGGACGAACAACGGGCTGGGCGCCACGGGCGCGACGGGTCCGCAGGGCCCGGCGGGGACACCGGGCGCTCCGGGTACCCCCGGCGCTACCGGCGCTCCGGGCGCTCCCGGCGCTCCGGGAGCTCCGGGCGCGCGTGGCCCGGCTGGCCCCGCGGGTGCCACCGGCTCCTCGCTGGCCGATGCGGACTCCAGCAGCCCGCTGGCGATGGTCCGCATCGACGCGACGCGGATCACCGTGCCGACCAGGGGTCGCAACATCGGCCGGGTCCGGGTGCAGATCTTCTGCCGCCGGATCGCGGTGCGCACGTGCTCGGGCGCGATGAAGGTGCGGTCCCTGAACAAGATCCGTCCGCAGAGCTTCGGGTTCCCGGTCAAGGCCGTGCGACGGGTGACGTTCTCGACGGCTCCGGTGCAGTTGGACGTCGGCAAGATCGGATTCGCGATCTTCGACTTCAACGCGCAGCGCCGCTCGGTGCTGCGGCGTGAGAGCCCGGTGCGGTCGGAGGTCATCGTGACCGTCATCGACGCCAACAACAACCGCCAGAACGTCCGCAAGGTCGTGACGGTGGTGCGCGGCGGACGCGCCTAGGAGATAGCGCAGAGCAGCACCCGCGGGCCCTCTTCGGAGGGCCCGCGGTCGTTAAGGGGCGCGCGGCGCGGCGGCCTGCGGCGCGGCGGCCTGCGGCGCGGCGGCCTGCGGCGCGGCGGCCTGCGGCGCGGCGGCGCGGCGGCCTGCGGCGCGCAGCGGCGGCGCGCGGCCTCCCCCGCCGCGCGGCGCTACGGCAGCAGCGCGCGCAGGCGGCGGAGCGCCTCGTCGGCGTCCGCTTCGGTGATCGTCAGCGGCGGCAGCAAGCGAACCGTCGCGGGGCCCGTCGCGTTGAGCACGAGGCGCTGCTTCAGCAGCGCGCGCCGGACGAGCTCCGGCGCGCCGCCGGCCTCGAGGTCGAAGGCGAGCATCAGCCCGCGGCCACGGACCTCGCTGACGCCGCGCAGGTCGAGCAGGCCGTTTGCAAGCCGCGCGCCGAGCGCGCGCACGCGCGCGAGCAGCTCCGGGTCCTCGACGACGTCGAGCACCGCGTGCGCGGCCGCGCACGCCATCGGCCCGCCGGCGAACGTCGAGCCGTGGTCGCCGGGCTCGAGCACGTCCGCGAAGCGCGGGCCGCAGATCAAAGCGCCGATCGGCAGCCCGCCGCCGAGCGCCTTCGCCGACGTGATCATGTCCGGCACGACGCCCGCGTCTTCGAACGCCCAGAGCGTCCCGGTGCGACCCAGGCCGCACTGGACCTCGTCGTAGATCAGCGCGGCGCCGTGCTCGTCGCACGCCGCGCGCGCCGCGAGCAGGACGTCGTCGTCGAGCACCCAGACGCCGCCCTCCCCCTGGACCGGCTCGAGGATGACCGCCGCGGTGCGCTCGTCGACGGCCGCGGCGATCGCCTCCGCCGTGGGAGCGACCGCGAAGAAGCCGGGTACGAGCGGCGCGAACGGCGCCTGCTTGGCCTCCTGCGGCGTCGCCGACAGCGAGCCGTACGTGCGGCCGTGAAACCCGCGGTGCACGGAGATGATCGAGCCACCCTGCTTGGCCTTGCGCGCGACCTTCAGCGCGGCCTCGTTGGCCTCGGTGCCGGAGTTCGCGAAGTGGACCTTGCCGCCCGCGAGCGAGCCCTCGGCCAGGCGCTTGGCGAGCCACAGGCCGGGGGCGGTGTAGAAGAGGTTGCCGACGTGGATGAGCCGCTGCGCCTGGTCGCGGATCGCCGCGACGACCGCGGGGTGCGAGTGGCCGAGCGACGTCACCGCCAGGCCCGTCTGGAAGTCGAGGTACTCGTTGTCCTCCTCGTCCCACAGCCGCGCGCCCTCGCCGCGCAAGAAGTGCACGGGCATGCGCGCGTAGGCGCCGACGAGGTGGTCGCGCTCGAGCGCCTGGAGGTCCGCGAGGCTCATGCCGCAGGCACGATCTTCGTGCCGGAGCCGGCGTCGGTGAAGAGCTCGAGCAGCAGCGAGTGCGCGACGCGCCCGTCGACGATGTGCGCGGCCTTCACGCCGCCGTGGATCGAGTCGATGCACGCCTTGAGCTTCGGCCGCATCCCGCCGTCGATGTGCTCGAGCGCCTCCTCGACCTCGTCGGCGTGCGCGCTGGTGATGACCGACGCCGGGGTCCGCGGGGTCGCGCAGCCAGCCCGCGACGTCGGTGAGGAACATCACCTTGTAGGCGCTGAGCTCGCGGGCGATCGCGCCCGCGGCCTCGTCGGCGTTGATGTTGTAGGAGCGGCCCTGGCGGTCCGCGCCGACCGATGCGATCACCGGGATGTAGTCCGTCGCGATGTGCAGCAGCACGTCGACGTCGACCTTCTCGATCTGCCCGACGAAGCCGATGTCCTCGCCGCTCGGCGCGGCCTGCCGGCGCACGCGCAGCAGCGACCCGTCGTCGCCGCAGAGCCCGACGGCCGGCTGGCCGTGGCGGTTCAGGCGCAGGACGATGTCCTTGTTGACCTTGCCGACGAGGACCATCTTCGCGACCTCGACCGTCGCCTCGTCGGACACGCGCAGGCCGCCGACGAACTCGACGGGCATCTCCAACCGCTCCATGTAGGCCGTGATGTCGGGGCCGCCGCCGTGCACGACGACGGGGTTCATCCCGACGTACTTCAGGAGCACGATGTCGCGCGCGAAGTCGTCGACGAGCTTGGGGTCGGTCATCGCGGCGCCGCCGTACTTGATGACGACGGTACGGCCGTGGAACTCCCGGATGTACGGCAGCGCTTCGAGAAGGGTGCCGACGTCTCTCATGTCGTGTACTCCGCGTTGATCGTCACGTACTCATGGCTGAGGTCGGAGAAGAAGACCTCGGTCTCGGCACCTTCGCCCGGCAATCCGATCTCGTACTCGATCTCCGTGCCCTCCGCGGCCGCGTTCATCGCGTCCACGTCGTAGGGCACCGCCACGCCGTCACGGCACAGCGCGATCCCCTCGATCGCGATGTCGAGCGCCAGGGGCGCCGCTCCCGGCATGGCCATGCCGACCGCCTGCGCGATCCGTCCCCAGTTGGGGTCGGCGCCGTGCAGCGCGGTCTTCACGAGCGGCGAGTTCGCGACGGCGCGGGCGCAGCGCTCGGCGGCTGATTGGTCGCCGCCGCGCACGACGACGCGCCCGATCCGCCGCGCGCCCTCGCCGTCGCGCACGATCAGCACCGCGAGCTGGCGCAGCAGCGCGTCGAGCGCGAGGCCGAACGCGCGCTCGTCCGCGCTCTCCGGCGCGACCTCGACGCCGCTCTCACCGGAGCACTGGAGGATGACCGTGTCGTTCGTCGACAGCTGCCCGTCGACGGAGATCCGGTCGAAGGAGCGCTTGACGCAGACGCCGAGCAGCAGGTCGGCCGTCTCCGGCGACAGGCGCGCGTCGGTCTGGACGAAGCAGAGCATCGTCGCGAAGCCCGGCTCGATCATGCCGGCGCCCTTGGCCTGCGCGCTGAGGCGCACGGTGCCGGAGGGCAGCGTCACTTCGAGCGTCGCGCGCTTGGGGAACGCGTCGGTGGTCATGATCGCCCGGGTGAGCTCGATGTCGCCGTGCTCGTGCAGCGACGCGGCGGCCTGCTCGATGCCCGCCGCCACGAGGCCCGGGTCGAGCTGGATGCCGATGACGCCCGTCGAGTTGACCGCGACCTGGTCGGGCGTCACGCCCGTCGCGCGCGCCGCGGCGAGCTGCATCGCGAGCGCGACCTCCATGCCCGGCCCGCCCGTCGCGGCGTTCGCGTTGCCGGAGTTCGCGACGACGACGCGCAGCGCATCCGTGCGCGCGTGGTCGCGCGTGACGAGGACGGGCGCCGCGAGCACGCCCGAGCGGGTGAAGCGCGCGGCGCTGACGGTGGCGGGCGCGTCGCAGACCAGCAGGCCGACGTCGAGCACGCCCTCGGTCTTGATCGCGGCAGCGGCGGCGCCGGCGCGAAAGCCCGCGGGGAGGCCTTCGCCCGCGTCGCGCACGTGCTCGGGGCACGGCACCCAGCGCGAGTCGAAGAAGCCGCTCACGACTCGATCCCGAGCGTCTCGGGGAGGCCGAACATGAGGTTCAGGTTCTGAACGGCCTGCGACGCGGCACCTTTCCAGAGGTTGTCGATCACCGCGAAGACGAAGACCTTGCCCGTGCGCTCGTCGGCCCGCGGCCAGATCGCGCAAACGTTCGTGTCGCGCACGTCGCGCACGCCCGGCGGGCCGCCGGCGATCTCGACGAACGGCTTGTCCTCGGCCCACTCCGCGTACGCCTCGTCGACGCGCTCCTGGCTCCACGGCTCGCTCGTCGTGACGTAGCAGGAGACCATCTCGCCCTGGTCCAGCGGCACGAGGTGCGGGGTGAACGTCGTCGTCACCGGCGCGCCGAGCGCGGCGAGCTCCTGGTCGATCTCGGGCATGTGGCGATGCGCGCCCACGCCGTAGGGCACGAGGTTCTCCGTGACGCTGACGAAGTGCGTCTTCGCGCTCGGCGCGCGACCGGCGCCGGAGACGCCCGACTTCGCGTCGACCACGACGTCGGCGACCGTCCCGGAGCTCGCGAGCGGGGCGAGCGCGAGCAGCGTCGCGGTCGGATAGCAGCCGGGGTTGGCGACAAGGTCGGCGTCGGCGATCTGCTCCGCGTAGACCTCGGGCAGGCCGTAGACGCCGCCGCCGAAGAGCTCGGGTGCGCCGTGCTCGCCGTACCAGTGCTCGTACGTCGGCCGGTCGCGCAGCCGGAAGTCGGCGCTGAGGTCGACCACGCGCACGCAGCGCTCGCGCAGCGCGGCGACCACCGGTGCCGCCGCGCCGTGCGGATAGGCGACGATGGCCGCTTCGCAGTCGCCGTGCGCCGCGACGTCGAGCTCCTCGAGGATCGCGTCGACGCGGTGGTGCGGGTAGAGCTCCGAGAGCGGGCGGCCGGCGTCGCTACGGCTCGTGACGGCCGACAGCTCGAACTCGGGATGGCGATCGATCAGCCGCGCGGCGAGCGCGCCGGCATAGCCCGAGCCGCCCGCTATCAGGATCCTTGCGCCCCGGGCCGCGTCAGCCACGCAGCTCACCCCCGACGTCCTTCGCCAGCCGCGCGACGATCTTCTCCCTGATGGGCGCGACGTCGGCGTCGGTGAGCGTGCGGTCCTTCGCGCGGAAGGTCAGCGCGATCGCCAGCGACGTGCGCCCGGCCGCGATCTGCTCGCCGCGGTAGACGTCGAAGACCTCGGCGCGCGCGAGCAGCTTGCCGCCCGCCGCGCGGACGCTCGCGAGCACGGCCGCCGCGGGCACGCTCGCGTCGACGACGATCGCGATGTCCTCGCGCAGCTCCGGAAACGACGTCAGGTCCTCATAGCGCGGCACGGTCTCCGCCTGCGCGATCACCGCGTCGAGATCGAGCTCGAACGCCGCGATCGGAGCGAGGTCCCAGCGCTCGGCGACGAGCGGGTGCACGTCGCCGACCCATCCGACGACGTCGTCCCCCACGCGCACCTCGGCGCTGCGGCCGGGATGCAGGAACGGCTGCGGCGCGCTCGCGAACGCGGCGTCCACCCGCAGGGTGCGCAGGAGCGCCTCGACGTAGGCCTTGGCCGCGAAGACGTCGCCGGGGACGACCGCGCCCAGCGCGCGGTGCTCGTGCGGCAGCTTCTCGCCGGTGGCGAGGTAGACGGCGCCGGACTCGAAGATCCCGGGCACGCCCTGGCCGCGCGCGGCGTTGTGGCCGGCGGCGTCCAGCAGCGAGCCGAGCAGCGTCGTGCGCAGGACCGACTGATCGGCGCTCATCGGGTTCTCGATGACGACGCGCCGCCGGCGCGGATCGTCCTGCGCCAAGCGCAGGCGGTCGTCGAGGCCCGGCGCCTCGAAGCTCCAGCCGACGACCTCGAGCAGGCCGCGGCCGGCGAGCGCGTCCTCGGCGCGGCGGCGCAGCCGCTGAGGCGCCGTCAGCACGCCGACCGCGCCGCGGCGGCTCGGCAGTGTCGCGGGCAGCTGGTCGTTGACGCCGTGCAGCCGTGCGACCTCCTCGATGAGGTCGGCCTCGCGCGTGACGTCGTTGCGCCGCCAGTGCGGCACGGTCACGTCGAGGCCGTCCTCGGCCTCGGCCGTCTCGAAGCCCAAGCGCTCGAGGTGCAGCGCGCTCTCGGCGCGCTCGATCTCGACGCCGAGCAGGCCGCTGACGCGGGCGTCGCGCAACCGCAAGACGAGCGGCGACGGCCCCGCGCCCCCGACGTCGATCGTCCCCGGCACAAGCCGCGCGCCCGTCAGCTCGAGCATGAGCTTCGTGGCCACGATCTGCGCCTCGAGCGCCTGCTCGACCGACAGGCCCTTCTCGAAGCGCGCCGACGCCTCGCTGCGCAAGCCGAGCTTCAGCGACGTCGAATGGATGTTCGGCCCGTCCCAGCTCGCGACCTCCATGAGCACGCGCGTCGTGTCGGGCTGGACCTCGGAGCGCAGGCCGCCCATCACGCCGGCGATCGACGTCGGGCCCTCGTCGTCGGCGATGAGGACCACGTCGGAGTCCAGCGTGCGCGTCTGGCCGTCGAGCGTCACGACCTGCTCGCCGTCGCCGGCGCGACGCACGACGAGCCGCCGCCCCGCGATCCGGTCGAGGTCGAAGGCGTGCAGCGGCGAGCCGGTCAGGAGCATCGCGTAGTTCGTGATGTCGACGACGTTGTTGATCGGGCGCTGGCCGGCGGCCATGAGGCGCGCCTTGAGCCACATCGGCGACGGCGCGATCGTCACGCCCTCGAACGCCCGCGCGGTGAAGCGCGGGCACAGGTCCGTCGCCTCGACGACGACCTCGACGCGGCCTCCGGCGCCCGAGTCCATCGAACCGGGATCCTCGGCCCATGGCGGGGCGGCAAGCGCAGCGCCCGTCGCCGCGTGGACCTCGCGCGCGACGCCGTAGACGCCGAGGCAGTCCGGCCGGTTCGGCGTGATCTCGAGCTCGAGCACCTCGGTCGCGATCGGCAGCGCGGCGTCCAGCGGCGACCCGACCTCCAAGCCGTCCTCGAGGACGATCGTCTCGTCGTGCGCGGAGCTGATCGCGAGCTCGTCCTCCGCGAGGATCATCCCGTCCGACGAGACTCCGCGCAGCTTCGCCTTTTTTAACCTCGTCCCATCGGGCATGATTGCCCCGGGGCGCGCGATGGCGACCGTCTGATCGGCGGCCACGTTAGGCGCTCCGCAGACGATCTGCGTCTCGGCGCTCTCAGAGATCTGCACGCGACAGATCGTGAGCCTGTCGGCGTCGGGATGCGGCTCGGCCGACAGCACCTTGCCGACGACGAACGCGTCGAGGTTGCCCACGCCGTGGTGCTGGATCCGGTCGACCTCCGTGCCGGTCATCGCCAGGCGCTCGCCGAGCTCGACCGCGCCGAGGCCCGGGTCGCAGTACTCCTGCAGCCACTCCAGCCCGACCCTCATCCGAACTGCTCCAGGAAGCGCACGTCGTTGTCGTAGAACAGCCGCAAGTCCGGGACGGCGTGCTTGAGCATCGCGATCCGCTCGATGCCCATGCCGAACGCGAAGCCCTGCACCTTCTCGGGGTCGTAGCCGTGCTCGGCGACATGCGCGAAGACGTTCGGGTCGACCATCCCCGAGCCGAGGATCTCCAGCCACTGCGTCCCCTTGCAGACCGGGCAGCGCGAGCCGTCGCGCAGGTAGCCCGCCTTGCAGTTGAAGCACGAGACGTCGACCTCGACGGACGGCTCGGTGAACGGGAAGAAATGCGGGCGCAAGCGGACCTCGCGGTCGGTGCCGAAGATCGCGCGGGCGAACGCCAGCAGCGTGCCCTTGAGGTCGGCGAGCGTGATGTCCTCGTCGACCGCCAGGCCCTCGATCTGATGAAACTGCGGCGTGTGGGTGGCGTCGGAGTCGGGGCGGTAGACGCGCCCCGGCACGATGACGTAGAGCGGCGGCGGCTGTGCCTCCATCGCGCGGATCTGCATCGGCGACGTGTGCGTGCGCAGCACGACGTCTTCCGCGACGTAGAACGTGTCCGACCGCCCGCGCGCGGGGTGGGTGGGCGCGTGGTTCAGCGCGTCGAAGTTGTAGTAGACGGTCTCGACCTCGGGGCCCTCGGCGATCTTGAAGCCGAGGCCGAGGAAGACGTCCTCGATCTCGCGCCGCGTGGACGTGAGTAAGTGCAGCCGCCCGACCGGCTGCGGCGGCGAGCCCGGCAGCGTCACGTCGACCGCGTCGGCCTCGAGCTTGGACTCGAGCTCGCCCGCCGCCAGCTGCTCGCCGCGGGAGGCGATCAGCGCCTCCAAGGCCTGGCGCGCCTGGTTGGCGGCCTTGCCCGTCGGCCCGCGCTCCTCGGGCGGGAGCTGGCCTACCCCGCGCAGGACGTTCGGCAGCTCGGCCTTGCGCCCGAGGTAGCGCACGCGCAGCTCCTCGAGCTCGGCGCTCCCGCGCGCGCCGGCGATCGCCGACTCGGCCTCCTCGCGCAGCTCTGCGATGCGCTCGATCATCAGCCGGCCATCCTCATGCAGTCGGCGAGGGGGTGTCTCGGATAAGTCGCGTATGGCGCGATCAAGACGAGACACCCCCTCGTGTCAGCTCGTACAGCGCGACCGTCGCCGCCATCGCCGCGTTCAAGGACTCGGTTGCGATCGGGATCCGGGCGGTCCGGTCGCATCGCGCCGCGACGTTCGCCGGAAGGCCGGCGCGCTCTGCGCCCACGACAAGTGTCGTCTCGCGCTGCGCCGGGCCGCGCAAGGCGGTGCCGGTGCCCGCGGCGAGCGCGATCCGCTCGCCGGGCAGGTCGTCGATCCCGCGCACCCGCGCGACGGGGACGTCGAAGATCGCGCCCATCGACGCGCGCACGGCCTTCGGCCCGAAGGGGTCCGCGCAGCCGGGGCCGAGCACGACCGAGGCCGCGCCGAACGCCAGCGCCGAGCGCAGGATCGTGCCGACGTTGCCGGGGTCGGCGACGCCGTGCAGGTAGACGCACAGGGGGCCGGCGGGCGTGCCCCAGCGCGCCTCGTAGACGCCGATGGTCCGCGAGCCGGAGCCCAGCCCGCTGACGGCGTCGAGCAGCGGCTGCTCGACGGGCTCGCCGGGCAGGCCGCTGCCGGCCGCCGCGAGCAGGTGCACCGGCGTCCAGCCCGCCCGCGCCGCCGCCGCGACGAGGTCCTCGCCCTCGGCCACGAAGCGCCCGCGGTCGTCGCGCTCGCGCCGCCGCGCGAGCTTGCGGATCTCCTTGAGCTTGTCGTTGTGGGGGCTGGTGATGATCATGAAATGAAAAAGGGCGCCGTCCTTGGGAGGAAGCGGCGCCCGGTGAGGTGGTTGCTGTCGGCTTTGGTGCGATTAAGCAGCCGACGCCTCGCGGGCGGCGTCGACAAATCGGGAGAACGTCTCGGGGTCGCGCACGGCGATGTCGGCGAGGACCTTGCGGTCCAGCTCGATGCCGGCGACCTGGAGGCCGTGGATGAAGGTGGCGTACGTCATGCCGTTCTGGCGCGCGGCGGCGTTGATGCGGGTGATCCACAGCCGCCGGAAGTCGCGCTTGCGGTTGCGCCGGTCGCGGTACGCGTACGCGTCCGCCTTCATCAGCGCTTCCTTGGCCCGCTTGTAGTTCGAGTTCGCCTCGCCGCGGAAGCCCTTCGTCCGCTCGAGGGTCGCGCGCCGCTTCTTGCGAGCGTGGACTGAACGCTTGACGCGGGTCACTTGCTCTTGGCTCCAAGCAGCTTCTTGACGCGCGGCGAGTCGTGGTCGTTGAGGATCAACGGACGGCTCATCGCGGTCTTCTTCTTCGGCGACTTCTTCTCGAGGATGTGGCTCGAGAAGGGATGGCGCGCCTTGACCTTGCCGTTGGCGGTCAGCTTGAAGCGCTTCTTGGCGCCGGAGTGTGTCTTCATCTTGGGCATAACGAGGGCGTCAGTATAGGACAGGCCTGCGCTCCAGCCGCGTCACCCTCCTGCCGCCGCTCTGATCGCCGCGCGTGCCTGCTCCACCGAGCCGTCGACGCCACCGCAGACATCGGACGCGATCGAATCCGCGGAAGACGGCGGGTGGAGCGAGATCGACGAGATCAGCGCCGGAAAGCCCAACCCGTCGTCGATCGTTGCGAGGAGCGAGCTTCCGAGGGACGGCTCCGAGCGCGGGAGGAAGGCGTAGGCGCTGCGCGTGATCACCGCGTCGCGGGCGTCGGACTTGGGGAGCCGCAGCAGCACAGGGCGCTCCGACGTCCAGCCGGTCCCGTCGAGAACCTCGGACCGAACGCGATCGCACGCGGCAACGAGGTAAGCATCGCCTTTCGTTCCGATGACCGCGACGCGCACGGTAAGAGGCGCTCCCCCACTGTCGCCGGCGACGGCGAGCTGCAGCATGTCGAAGCGCTGTGGGGCACGCGCCTGGAGTCCCATCAGACCGAGCGCGAGCGCGGACGACAAGATGATGCCGCGGACGAGCAGCCCGGGCGGCAACTCGTCCGCCAGCAGCGCGATGAGCATCATGACGACGACGAGCACGCCCAGCGATTGCGGCAGCATGAAGAGCGCGGCGACCAGCGTGAGCGCCGCATACGCGCTGAACCGAGCCCGCTGTTCGGCCGCCCCCATGCCACCAAGGTCGCGTGCGATCGCGACGCGTAGGACAACTGCGCCCGCCACCGCAACGACCGCTGCCGTGAGGACCGTCCACAAGAGGCCGGCTCCCGCGAGGTACGCCCACCCCGGACCCTCATTCGCTACCACCGCTGCCATCACCGCGACGCACGCGAGTGTCGTCGTCGCAGCCACGCTCACCCATAGCCGGCACGACCCAAGCGCGGTCGCAGTTGCGTAACGAAGCAGTGGCGGAACCTCGGCTTCGCGCTTTCCTTTGGGCCTGATCGCGGGCAGTGTCGTCCACCTCAGGGTCAGCCGCGGAATCGCGCGACCCAGCGACCACGCCATCGCTGACGCGGCGAGAACCGCCACGCATCCCGCGCCCACGATGGCCGTCTCGGTACTTCCAGTCGTCGCCAACCCGACGAGTCCCATGACGAGGACAGTCGGAATCAATGCCACGATCAAGGCGAAGTACAACAGGACGAGCTGAGACCCGATCCTCCAGCCGTGGACGGCCGCAGTTGCGGCGGCAGGCCGCCGCGGCGACGCCTCGAGATCGGCCGACACCCGCAGGCACACACGGACGACCGCGTATGTGACCGGGAACACCAGCAAGATGAGGTAGCCGCTGGCGAGCAGTGCAATCGGCTCCGAAGCGGCCAGCGCTTGCGTCGGCGAGAGGCCCGCGGCAGCGGTGCGTACCCATACGGCAACCCCGCCGGCCAACGCTACGTACGCAGCGAGACCAACAGCTCCGCTGAGGACCTGCACGACGGTCGTAAGCCGAATCTCACGGTCCCCGTCTCGGCCGTCGCTCCCCTGATGTTGTGCGTCCACGCCCCGATGGATAGCGCCCGGACCGGACGAGCATCGGAGGTCTGTCC
Organism: uncultured Actinomycetes bacterium; assembly: GCA_963766525.1. GTDB lineage: Bacteria > Actinomycetota > Thermoleophilia > Solirubrobacterales > Solirubrobacteraceae > CADCVQ01. The sequence goes on along the minus strand of CAVYAX010000042.1, from coordinate 69,195 downwards.
GCTTTTACGCCGAGTCCCGATCACCGGATCGAATGCAGGGTCCGCACGCCGGTGGATGCCGAGTCAGGGCGGCGTCGCGGTCGCCGAGCAGACAAACTCGGGCTGGCCCTGCGTCACGAAGATGTGCGGGCACTCGAGCGGCACGAAGAAGCGGTCGGCGTCGGTGTCCTTGACGTCGGGGTTGCCGCCCGGCGGCTTGCCGTGGACGATGAAGCCGACCTGCTTCGTGTCCTCGTCGATCTGCATGACGTGGAAGGCGCCGAAGGCGTCGGTGCCTTCGAACGGCGTGGCGTTCGTCCACTCGGCGTCGAGACCACCGTGACCGTCCGCGTGTTGTCGCTCGTCACCGTGCGACCGGCGGCGTAGGTCAGGATTGCGCGATACGTCACCCGCGCCCCGCCGGCCAGGCCGGTCGTGTCGTCGAACGCCGTGTAGACCGGCGACGATCCGTCCGAGCCGACCGGCGTCCAAGCGCCACCGTCGACCTGGCGCTCGAAGCTCACCACGTAGTGCGGCAGCTCGGGCGTCGCGGCGGCCCGGACCTCCACCCGACCGCGCACGCGGCCCTCCGCGCGCGGGGCCTCGAGCGTCAGCGACGGGGGCGCCACCGCGGCGTTGCGCACGGCGCTCGTGCGCTGGTGGCGGTCGTTGTCGAGCACGGTCGCCCGGTACTGCAGGGCCGTCCCCGGCTCGATCCGCGACACGTCGTGAAAGACGCGGTACGGCACGTTGTCGTCCGTGCCGATGACCTGCCACTCGCCAGCGCCGACCTTGGCCTCGAACGTCACCTCGTAGAACGAGTCGCCGTCGACATCCGCGCGCACCTCCAGGCGGTCGCGCCCCGAGCCGCCCTCGGCGGGCTCGGCGATCGCCAGCGACGGCGCCGCGGCGCTCTTCGGGATCGGCTCCGCGGACCGGTAGACGACGGTCGACAGCGCCGGCACGGTGACCTGCAGCACCTTGGCGGCGTCGCTGTGGCGCACCTGCGCGCCGACGCCGTAGACGCGCGTGAACGCGCCCGACGCCACCCACGTCGGGATCGGCGCCGTCTGCTCGGACTCGGAGTTGTTCAGCGCGACGACGTACTCGTGCTGCTCGGCGTGCGCCAGGCGCGAGAACGCGTAGATGCCCGGACCGGCGGCGGCGTAGCGGTGCTGGTGGGCGCCGTCGCGCAGCGCGCGATGCTCCCTGGTGACGTCCGCGAGTCGCGCGATCGCCTGGTAGAGGCCGTGGGAGCGGTCGAAGTTCGGCTGCGCGGTCGTCGCGTCGGTGCCGATGAGGTCGTCGTCGTTGTACTCCGGGACCTGGCTGGCGAACATGTCTTGGCGCGCGAGCTGGTCGCCGCCGTCGCCGACGAAGCCCTGCTCGTCGCCGTAGTAGACGACCGGGTTGCCGCGCGAGAAGTACATGAGCTCATGGCCCAGCCGGTCGCGGGCGAAGACCTCGGGATCGCCTGCGCCCGGATTGCCCTGGCGCACGAAGAGCCCGAAGCGCCCCATGTCGTGGTTTCCGAGGAAGGTCGGGAGCTGATAGACGTTCGAGTCCGCGTCGGTGTACCAGTCGTCGCCGCGGAAGAACTCCGCCAGGCCGCTCGCGGGCTGCGAGCGCGCGGCGAAGTCCTGCGCCGCGAGCTGGAACGGGAAGTCCAGGACGCCCTGCACCCCGTCCTGCGTCGTGAAGTGCGAGGTATACGACTTGGACTGGTCGAAGACCTCGCCGAAGGCGTAGAACTGGTCTTTGCCGACCGCGCGCGCCGTCGCCTGCATCGCGGGCGCGAACCGCCGCCAGAACTCGTCGTCGACGTGCTTCATCGTGTCGATCCGGAAGCCGTCGACGCGAAAGTCGCGGATCCACGTGTTGTAGATGTCGATCATCCCGTCGACGACGCGCGGCTGCTCGGTGAACAGGTCGTCGAGTCCGAAGAAGTCGCCGTAGAACGCGTTCTCACCGGTGAACGTCGTGTTGCCCCGGTTGTGGTACGCGGTGACGTCGTTGAGCCACTCGGGCACCTTGTGATTGTGGTTGCCGGGCGTCGTGGCGCCCGCCGGGTTGACCGGCGTGAACGGGAAGCTCGCGGCCGGGTCGAGCGCCGGGAAGCTGCTCGTCCCGGCGTAGTCGCGGTCGTCGAACGGCGCGCCGGCGGCCGTCTCGTATGGCGACTCGTCCTTGGAGATGTAGCCGGGGGCGGCGCCTTGCGTGTAGGCGATGACGTCCGCGGTGTGGTTGGTGATGATGTCGAAGAAGACCTTCATCCCACGTGCGTGCGCGGCGTCCACCAGCGCGCGCAGGTCCTCGTTGGTCCCGAGGTGCGGGTCGATCTGGGTGAAGTCCGTGATCCAGTAGCCGTGGTAGCCGGCGGAGGGGAAGCCCGCGTTGTCCTGCACGGCCTTGTTCTTGAAGCTCGGCGTCAGCCAGATCGCCGTGGTCCCGAGATCCTGGATGTAGTCGATGCGGCTGGTCAGGCCCTTCAGGTCGCCGCCGTGATACCAGCCCTTGCCCGTCGGGTCGAAGCCGGACTCCCCCCTCGTCCTGACCCGCCGGCAGCCCGCCGTGGTCGTTGGCGCTGTCGCCGTTCTCGAAGCGGTCGGCCATGACGAAGTAGAAGTTCTCGCCGGTGACGGGCGGGCGCAGGCTGTGCAGGCCGTCTGGTGGCGGTGGCGGCGGGGGCGGAGGCGGAGGTGGCGGCGGGGGCGGGGGCGGCGGTACCGGTCCCGGCGGAGGCGGCGGCGGCGTGCCCGGCCGCGCCTTCACGAGGATGCGCTTGGAGCGGCAGCTCGCGCCGGCGCTGCCACGCCGGACGCAGGCACGAAACGTGTAGCGGCCGGGGTTGACGGTTCGCGGGATGCGGACGAGCACCGAGAACACCGGCCGGTGGATCCCCTCGCCCTGCGGAGGTTCGTACCCGCGAGGTGCCGCACGAGCTTTCCGCGAGCGCTCGTTCGCAACGTGAACGTGAGCCGCGCGGACTGCGTGATCCGGCGCGGGAGGTTCGCCACGCGTCCACGCACGCGCAGTGCGCTGCCGACCGTGAGCGACGACGGCACTCCCGTCATCGTCGCGAGCCGAAGCTCGCCTCGCTTCACGGCGGCTGCGGCAGCCGCTTCTCCCGCCGGCCGCATCTGCGTCGCCGCGGACGCGACAACCGCAATGACCAGCGCGCTCGCCACCGCGTGCAGGCGCAACGTCATCGGACTTCCCTCCTCGCTGTCTGACCCTCGAGGCTGATACTTGGGTTCAGCGCGGCGAACGCTTCCTAGCTCGACGCGTCACGCCGTGCGACCAGGCGATCGCCGCGTTGGGATCGCCGATGCGATCAGGCGGAGGGCGACTTCGCGTCGGTCGCCTCGGCGACCGCGCCGTCCGCTGCGTCGGCGTCCGCCGCCGCGGCCGCCGTTCCGCCGTTCGCGACTCGCGCGGCAGCGGCCGCCGCGACGTCGCCGTCGGGCTCCGGCCCGGGCTCGGGCTGCGCGGGCGGTGGGCTCGCGTCGAGCTCGCCGCTGAGCACGGCCTTGGACGGGCCGAGCATCATCGTCATGTTGCGGCCGTCCTGCAGCGGGCGCTGCTCGACGACCGCGAGCTCGCCGAGCTCCTCCGCGAGCCGGTCGAGGATCATCACGCCGCGCTCGGGGTGCGTGACCTCGCGGCCGCGGAACATGATCGTGATCTTGACCTTGTCCTTGTGGCGCAGGAAGCGCTCCACATGGCCCTTCTTGGTCTTGTAGTCGTTCTCCGCGATCTTCGGCCGGAACTTGATCTCGCGGATCGTGATCTGCTGCTGGTGCTTGCGCGCCTGCTTGAGCTTCTGCGCCTGCTCGTACTTGTACTTCGAGTAGTCGAGCACGCGGCAGACGGGCGGGCGCGCCTCGGGGGCGACCTCGACGAGGTCGAGGTCGCGATCCTGTGCGTAGCGCAGCGCGGCGTCGGTCTTCATGACACCGACCTGGTCTCCGTGCTCGTCGATGAGACGAACCTCGGGAACGCGAATGCGCTCGTTGATCCGGGTCGAGTCCCGCTCGGGCGGGCGCCGGTCGAACCTGCGAGGGACCGGCACTAGCTTTTCGGTGCGCGCGTCAAGCGGTGCGCAGGCGCTGCGTGAAGTTCTGAATGTAAGTCAACGCGTCGCAGTATACGCCGGGGTGTCAAGGCGCACGTGTCGCGGATCGCTCCGACAGCCGCCTGACGAGCTCGTCCACCGGCTCGGAGCCGGTGTCGCCGCGGCCGTGCTCGCGCACCGCGACGCTCCCGCCCTCCGCCTCGCGATCGCCGATGACGAGCATGTACGGGATCTTGCGCAGCTCGGCGTCGCGGATCTTGCGCGCGACGGACTCGGTGCGCTCGTCGACCTCGCCGCGCAGGCCCGCGGCGCGCATCGAAGCGCCGACCGCGCGGGCGGCGTCGAGGTGGCGGTCGGAGATCGGCAGCACGATCGCCTGCACGGGCGCGAGCCACAGCGGGAACTCGCCGCCGAGGTGCTCGGTGAGGATCCCGATGAAGCGCTCGTAGGAGCCCATCAGCGCGCGGTGGATCATGACGACGCGGTGGTCGGCGTTGTCGGCGCCCGTGTACGTGAGGTCGAAGCGCTCGGGGAACGAGTAGTCGAGCTGCACGGTGCCGAGCTGCCAGGAGCGATCGAGCGAGTCGGTCATGTGCAGGTCGATCTTCGGCCCGTAGAACGCTCCGTCGCCCTCGTTGAGCACGTACGGCAGCCCGCGGTCCTTCAGCGCCAGCTCGAGCGCGGCCTCCGCGCGATCCCACAGCGCGTCGTCGCCGACCCGCTGCTCCGGGCGCGTCGACAGCTCGAGGTGCGGCTCGATGCCGAACAGCCTGTAGGTGTCGAACGCGAAGTCCAGGCAGGCGCCGACCTCGTCCTGGACCTGCTCCTCCATGCAGAAGATGTGGGCGTCGTCCTGCGCGAAGTGGCGCACGCGCAGCAGGCCGTGCAGCGTGCCGCTCGGCTCGTTGCGATGCAGCAGCCCCGGCTCGGAGTAGCGCACGGGCAGGTCGCGCCAGGACCACTTCTGCATGCTGAACAGGTGCGCGTGGCCGGGGCAGTTCATCGGCTTCAGGCCGAACTCGCGATCCTCGGTTTGGGTGACGAACATGTGCTCGCGGTACTTGTCCCAGTGGCCGGAGATCTTCCACAGCTCGCTGTCGTAGAGCTGCGGCGTCTTGACCTCGGTGTAGCCGCGGTCGATGCCCATCTCGCGGCTCAGCCCGACGAGCTCGTTGAACATCGTCGTGCCCGCGGGCAGCCAGAACGCGCTGCCGGGCGCGACCTCGGAGAACGTGAACAGGCCGAGCTGCGGCCCCAGCCGCCGGTGGTCGCGCGCCCTCGCCTGCTCGAGGCGCTCGAGATGCTCGGCGAGCTCCTGCTTGGACAGAAACGCCGTGCCGTAGATGCGGGTGAGCATCGTGCGGTCGGAGTCGCCGCGCCAGTACGCGCCGGCGACGGACTGCAGCTTGACCGCCTTGATGCGCTTCGTGCCGGGGCCGTGCGGCCCGCGGCAGAGGTCGGTGAACGGCCCGTTCGTGTAGAGGCTGACGGTCTCGAGCGGGTGGGCGGGATCGGCATCCCTCACCAGGTCCTCGATGAGCTCGACCTTGTAGTCCTGGCCCTCGCCGCGGAAGCGCTCGAGCGCCTCGGCAACCGTCACGTCCTCGCGCACGAACTGCTCGTCGGCGTTGATGTGCTCGCGCATCTTCTGCTCGATGCGCTCGAAGTCGGCGTCGGAGACCGTGACCCCGGCGGGGAACTCGAAGTCGTAGTAGAAGCCGTTGTCGATCGCGGGCCCGATCGAGATCTTCACGCCCGGATAGAGCTCCATGACCGCGGCGGCCAGCACGTGCGCCGCGTCGTGGCGGATGACGTCGAGCGCGCCCTCGGACTTCGGGGTGATGATCTCGAGCGGCTCGCCCGCGAGGAGCGGTGCGGAAAGGTCGCGGACCTCGCCGTTCTGGCGCACGGCGAGCGCGGCGCGCGCGAGGCCGGCGCCGATCGCCGCGGCCGCGTCGGCGCCCGTCGCGCCGTCGGCGAGCTCGAGCTCGGTTCCATCGGGGAGGGTGACGTTCACGAGGCCATTGTCACATCACTTCGGCCTCGCTCGCGTCCGCGCGCTCGAGCACACTGCCGCCGCGCCGGTTCGAGCCAACTTCGGGTTTGCGATCGCCGCCTACGGCCTAACCCGTCTCAAGGACCGCTCGGGGACGGCGGTGCGAGCAATCCCCATGACGGAAGGAGCATCCCCATGGCCAACGAGCTTGGCGACCGCAAGATCGCGATCCTCGCCACCGACGGCGTCGAGCAGGTAGAGCTCGAGCAGCCGCGCGACGCCGTCCGGAAGGCCGGCGCGCGGGCAGACCTCCTGTCGCTCGACGACGGTGAGATCCAGGCGATGAACAACGACCTCGAGCCCGCCGACACGTTCTCCGTGGACCGGAAGGTCGGCGACGCTTCGATCGAGGACTACGACGCGCTGATCCTGCCGGGCGGCACGTGCAACGCCGACAGGCTGCGCATGGACGACGACGCCGTCGCCTTCGTGCGCGACTTCGTCAACGCCGGCAAGCCGGTCGGCGTCATCTGCCACGGCCCGTGGACGCTCGTCGAGGCGGACGTCGTGCGCGGCCGGCGCATCACGTCCTTTCCGAGCGTGCGCACCGACCTGCGCAACGCCGGTGCGAAGGTCGTCGACGAGGAGGTCGTGACGGACGAGAACGTCACGTCCAGCCGCAACCCCGACGACCTGCCGGCGTTCTGCGAGGCGATCGTGCGCGAGTTCTCGGCAGTGCGCGCAGGCGCGCCGTCGTGAGCCGCGCCCGGCTGCGCGCCGCCAGGATCCGCGAGATCGCAGCCCGCGTCGGCGAGGACAAGCCGGTGCACGTCACGGCCGCGATCACCGTGCGCCGCGATCGCGACGAGCTGTGCGCGTCCTGGCGCGACTTCTGGGACGCCGAGATCACCGAGGACGTCCCGGGCGAGCGGATCTCGTGGCGCTCCATGGAGCGCTCGAGGATCGAGAAATCCGGGACGGTCGTGTTCGCGAAGGCGCCCGGCGACCAGGGCACCGAGGTCCACGTCGAGCTGCGCTACGACGTCCCCGGCGGCGCGGTCGGCGCGACGCTCGCCAAGCTCTTCGGCGCGCAGCGCCGGATGCAGGTCAAGGACGACCTGCGGCGCTTCAAGCAGATCGCCGAGACGGGCGAGATCGCCCATTCGGACGGCTCACCCGAGGGTCAGCTCGGCACGCGCCAGCCCAAGCAGCGCCCCGCGCACCCGCTCGGCGAGAGCGAGCCGCAGACGATCGGGATCGGAGTCAGGTCATGAGAGCGACGGTCTGGAACGGCCGCAACAAGGTCCAGGTCGAGAACGTGCCCGATCCGAAGATCCTCAACGACCGCGACGCGATCGTGAAGATCTCGTCGACCGCGATCTGCGGATCGGACCTGCACCTCTACGACGGCTACATCCCGACGATGCGCAAGGGCGACATCCTCGGCCACGAGTTCATGGGCGAGATCGTCGAGACCGGCAAAGGCGTCTCGAACCTCAAGCTCGGCGACCGCGTGGTCGTGCCGTTCCCGATCGCGTGCGGCTCCTGCAACGCCTGCACCCGCGGGCTGTTCGCGCTGTGCGAGAACTCCAACCCGAACGCGTCGATGGCCGAGAAGCTGTTCGGCGACTCGACGGCCGGGATCTTCGGCTACTCCCATCTGACGGGCGGCTACGCCGGCGGCCAGGCCGAGTACGTTCGCGTCCCGTTCGCCGACGTCGGGCCGATCAAGATCGAGTCCGATCTCGACGACGAGCAGGTGCTGTTTCTCTCGGACATCTTCCCCACGGGCTGGATGGGCGCCGAGATGTGCGACATCAAGCCGGGCGACATCGTCGCCGTCTGGGGCTGCGGCCCCGTCGGGCAGTTCGCGATCGCGAGCGCGTACCTCCTGGGCGCGGAGCTCGTGTTCGGCATCGACCGCTTCGACTACCGCCTCGACATGGCGCGCGAGAAGGCCGGCGCGGTGACGATCAACTACGAGCAGGCGGACGTCCGCGAGGTGCTGCGCGAGCTCACCGGCGGGCGCGGGCCGGACGCCTGCATCGACGCGGTCGGCATGGAGGCCCATCACCACCATCCGGGCATCTACGCCTACGACCGCGTCAAGCAGGCGACGCGGATGCAGACCGAGCGCGGCCACGCGCTGCGACAGGCGATCTACAACTGCCGCAGCGGCGGCACGATCTCGATGATCGGCGTCTACGGCGGCTTCATGGACAAGTTCCCGATCGGCCAGGTCATGAACAGGGGCCTGACGATCAAGACCGGCCAGTGCCACGTGCACCGCTATCTGCGCCCGCTGCTGGACCGCGTGGAGAACGGCGACATCGACCCGAGCTTCGTCGTCACGCACCGCCTGTCGCTCGACGACGCGCCGGCGGGCTATGAGACGTTCAAGCACAAGCAGGACGAGTGCGTGAAGGTCGTGCTGAAGCCCTAGTGGCCCACTAGCGCGCCCGATCGTTCGCTCCCGAAGCGAACAGGAGTTCGTCATCGGCTGCTAGCCTGCCCCGCCGGCGGTTGCACTCAGGTGCCTCAAGGCGCCGCTTCACCGCCCGCAAACGACCCGGCCAGTGCGCCGCGCGCCCGTCGCGTGGCGCCTCGGTGGCCGATGAAGGACACGTCAATCAATGCGTCTCAGAACCCTGGGCGCCGTCTGCGCCACGTGCGCTGCCGCGGCGCCCTCCTCCGCTGTCGCGGCCGACCCCGTGCCGCCTGCCGGCACGGCCCCGCTGACGGCTCCGCTCGCCGGCCCGGCGACGACCGCCGTGGTGCACCGGTCCGTCATGCGACGGCTCGTCGACCGCCATGTCTGGATGAAGCGCCGCCACGCGCGGCTGCAAGGGGAGCGACTCTCGCTCGAGGAGCGGCGCGCCATGCGCAGCCGACTCCACACCCTCACGCCGGCGCAAGTCCGGGCCCGCACGCGCGCGCTGCGCCGTGACATCCGGGCGCTGCGCAAGCGCCTGGCCAACCGCTACGGCGGCGCCCCCGACGTTCCGATCCCGGGCGCACTCAAGGCGATCGCGCAGTGCGAGTCGCACGGCAACCCGCGCGCGATCTCCGCCAGCGGCACGTACCGCGGCAAGTACCAGTTCTCGTTCGCCACATGGCGCGCGGTCGGCGGCAAGGGCGATCCCGCCCGCGCCTCCGAGACCGAGCAGGATCGCCGCGCGGCGATCCTCTATCGCCGCTACGGCCCCGGCCAGTGGCCGGTCTGCGGCCGCTAGAACCACGTCGCCGGCGGTGCGTGTCGAATTTGCAGCTCATAGCGCTGCATAAGCGACACGCGCCGCCCCGGCGGGCCGCCTCGCTAGCCTCCGGCCGGTGGATGCGCCCAAGTTTCGTGAGCAGTTTCCCGTCTGCCAAACGCTCGCCTATCTCAACGCCGGGACCTGCGGGCCGCTGCCGGAGGCCGCCGTCACGGTGCAAGCGCGCGTGCTCGAGGAGTGCATGCGCTCGGGCCGCGCCCGCATGTACTACGAGCAGACGAAGGCGCTCGCCACGCAGCGCCGCGCCGCCTACGCCGCGCTGCTGAACGCAGAGCCCGAGGACGTCGCGCTGACGACCGGCACGAGCGAGGGCATCGTCCGCGTCCTCACCGGCCTCGACCTGCGCCCCGGCGACGAGGTGCTGACCTCCGACGAGGAGCACCCCGGGCTGCTCGGACCGCTGGGCGCCGCCAGGGCGCAGCGCGGGATCGCGGTGCGCATGGTCCCGTTCGCGGACCTCGCCGACGCGGTCTCCCCCGCGACCCGTCTCGTCGCCTGCTCGCACGTGAGCTGGATCAACGGCCGCCTCGCGCCCGACATGAGCAAGCTCGACGTTCCCGTGCTGCTCGACGGCGCGCAGGGCGCCGGCGCGATCGCAGTCGACGTCGGCAAGCTCGGCTGCGCGTTCTACGCCGCCTCCGGCCAGAAGTGGCTGTGCGGCCCGGTGGGCACGGGCATGCTGTGGATCGCGCCCGAGTGGAGCGACCGCGTGCGGGCGATCGGCCCGACGTACGTGAACCTCGAGGACACGAGCGCCGGCCTGGACGCCCCGCCCGCCGCCGGCGCCAAGCGCCACGACACGCACTCGCAGAGCCTCGAGTCGGCCGTCTGCGCCGCGACCGCGTTCGTCCTGCTCGCGACGACCGGCTGGGACGAGGTGCACGAGCGCGCCGCGACGCTCGCCGAGTCGCTCGCCACGGCGCTGACCGCGCGCGGCTTCGAGGTCGCGCCGCGCGATCGCACGACGCTCGTCTCGTGGACGGTCCCCGACCCGGTAGCCACCAAGGCGGTCTGCGAAGCCGCCGGGGTCATCATCCGCGACCTCCCCGGCACCGGCCTGGTACGCGCGTCGGTCGGCGCGTGGAACGACGAGACGGACCTGCAGCGCCTGCTCGCCGCGCTGTGACGCAGGCGGCGCTGACCCGCCGCGCGCTCGCCGCCGCGCCGGCCGCCGCCGCGCAGGCCGGGTACCACGACCGCCGCGTCTAGCGCTTGGCCCAGGCGCCGGGGTCGGCGGTGAGCTCGGCCACGTGCTCGGGCAGGTTGCCCGCGGCGACGTCGGCGACCGTCACGTCCTCGAGCACGCGCCGCAAGCTCGCGCGCACCGCGATCCAGACGTCGCGCATGGGCTCCGCCGAGCCGCTGAACCGCAGGTCCTCCGGGCGCCGGCCCCCCACGCCCGCCAGCGGCCCGTCGATCGCACGGATGACGTCGGCGAGCGCGATCTCCGCCGCGGGGCGCGCCAGCAGGTGCCCGCCTTCCGGCCCGCGGCGGCTCTCGATCAGCCCTGCCTGACGGAGCCCCTGGAGGATGTTCTCGAGGAACTTCAGCGGGATGTCCTGGGCGCGAGACAGCGCCTCGGCCTTCACAGGACGGTTCGGATCGTCCCCGCCCTGGGCGGCGGCGAGCTCGACGGAAGCCCGGACGGCGTAGTCGACCTTGGCGGAAACGCGCACCGGCCAATCATGGCGACATGCGCCGGGAACTGTAATATCCACAATCTCGATCGACAAACGGCGGTTTCCAACCGGAGGACCTGTGAAGACCCGTCCACACATCGTCGTAACCCTGATCGCCACGGCCACAGCCTTGGCTGTCGCCGGCTGCGGCGGCGCGAGCGACAGCGTCGACGACGCGGGCTCCGCGTCCAGCGACCGGGCGAAGACGAAGCTCTCCCTCGTCGCCTACGCCGTCCCGAAGGTCGGCTTCGACAAGGTCATCCCGCTGTTTCAGCGGACCGACGCCGGCAAGGACGTCGCCTTCAGCCAGTCCTACGGCGCCTCCGGGGACCAGTCGCGCAAGGTCGAGAGCGGGCTCGCGACCGACGTCGTGAACTTCTCCGTCGAGCCCGACGTCACGCGGCTCGTCGAGGCGGGCCTCGTAGCCGAGGACTGGAACGCCGGCGAGCACAACGGCATCCCGTTCGGATCGGTCGTCACGATCGTCACACGCGAGGGCAACCCCAAGGGCATCGAGACCTGGGACGACCTGCTCGAGGCCGGCATCGAGATCGTGACCCCGAACCCGTTCAGCTCGGGCTCGGCGAAGTGGAACCTGCTCGCGCCGTACGCCGAGAAGAGCGAGGGCGGCAAGAACCCCAAGGCGGGCCTGGCATACCTCGACAAGCTCATCTCCGACCACGTCAAGGTGCAGCCGAAGTCGGGCCGCGAAGCATCCGAGACGTTCCTGCAGGGCAGCGGCGACGTGCTGCTGAGCTACGAGAACGAGGCGATCTTCCTCGAGCGCAACGGCGAGAAGGTCGGGCACGTCACGCCGGACACGACGTTCAAGATCGAGAACCCGGTGGCGGTGCTCAAGGACGCCAAGCCCGAGGCGAAGGCGTTCGCCGACTACCTCTATACGCCCGCGGCGCAGAAGGCCTGGGCGCAGGCCGGCTTCCGGCCCGTCGACGAGGCCGTCGCCGCGGAGTTCGCCAGCGACTTCCCCGCGCCCAAGAAGCTCTACGAGATCGCCGACCTCGGCGGCTGGGGCCCGGTCAACGACGCGCTCTTCGACCCGGACAAGGGCAGCGTCGCGAAGATCTACGACGAGGCCACGAGCTAGTGACCATCCAAGTTCTCAGTTATGTAAAGGAGTATGGCGGGCGGCGTTGAATGAGAGATTGTGGCCCGGACCAGCCGCTATCCGATCGAGCTTGGCGAGGAGGATCGTCGTGAGCTTGCGCGGCGCGCTGGGACACCGACTCTCGCCTATCGCGATGTCCAGCGCGCGCGGTTGATCCTCTACTGACGGCGGCCATGGGAATCTCCCCGTAGGCGGCCATCGGTTCTCCCCGCTGGCGGTCGTCGGATCTCCCCGCCCGTGGCCATCGGTTCTCCCCGCGATTCTGTCCTGATCGGCCGGTACTCACCGGCGCGTCCTGTTGTCGACGCGTGTGCGGAGGGGTCCGGCTTGAAGAGCTCGGAGGAAGTGATGGAGATCCTGGAAGCGTTTGACCTGACTGGCACGCTGCGTGGTGCGGCGCAGCTGGCGGGCTGTGATCACAAGACCGTCGCGCAGTGGGTGCGTGCGCGTGACGAGGCCGGCGGCGGGCTGCCGGTGTCGGTGAGGCCGAGGCCGCGGGTGGATGCGTTCGCGGTGAAGATCGAGGAGTGGGTCGACCGTTCGCGCGGGAAGATCCGCGCGGATGCGGCGCATCAGCGGCTGGTCGCGATGGGCTACATGGGTTCGGAGCGCACGACCAGGCGGGCGGTCGTCGATGCCAAGCGCCGGTGGCGCGCCGAGCACGGCCGGCGGACGAGGCCGTGGGTCGTTGAGCCCGGCCTGTGGATGCAGTGGGACTACGGCGACGGGCCCTTGGTGGCGGGCCGGTCGACGGTGTTGTTCTGCGCGTGGCTTGCGTGGTCGCGCTACCGCGTCGTGCTGGCGCTGCGCGACCGCACGATGGCGTCGGTCGTGTTGGCGCTGGACCGTTGCGTTGCGCGCGTTCGGCGGGGCGCCGACCTACGCGCTGACCGACAACGAGAAGACGGTGTCGGTCGATCATGTCTGCGAGATCGCGGTCCGCAACCCGACGATCGTGGCGGTCGGCCGCCACTACGGCCTGACGATCGCGACATGCGTGCCGGCAGACCCGCAGAGCAAGGGCGGCTCGGAGGCGACCGTTCGGATCGCCAAGGCCGACCTGGTGCCGACGGACCACAACCTGCGCGATGCCTACGCCTCGTTTCACGAGCTCGAGCAGGCGTGCGCCATCTTCTGCGAGCGCGTCAACACGCGCGAGCATCGGATCACCAGGCGCGCGCCGGCGGTGATGCTCGCCGAGGAACGCGCACGGTTGCACCGGCTGCCGCAGATGGCGCACACCGTCTGCTTCGGTGAGACCAGGAGGGTGTCGTGGCAGTCGACGATCAGTGTCGGCGGCGCGCTGTACTCGGTCCCGTCGACGCTCGTCGACGAGCGGGTGTGGGCGCGCGCGGACGGCGGCGAGCTCGTCGTCGTGCACGCCGACAGCGGCGATGGGCCGCGCGAGGTCGCGCGGCACGCGTTGACGACGCCGGGGCGCCCGAGCATCGACGACGCGCATTACCCGCCGCGGCCGGCGGGCGCTCTGGAGCGCAAGCCGCGCGCGGCCAGCGCCGACGAGGAGGCGTTCCTTCAGATCGGCGCCGGGGCTGAAGCGTGGCTGATCGCCGCCGCCGCGGCCGGCGCGAGCCGGGTGCGGCGCAAGCTCGCCGAGGCTGTCGACCTCGCCAAGCTCCACGGCTCGGTTCAGGTCGACGAGGCGCTCAGGGCCGCGGCCGATGCCGGGCGCTTCGCTGACGGCGACCTCGCCGCGATCCTCGCTCACCACGACAGCGCGAAGGTGATCGCGTTTCCTGCCAAGGCCAGCGAGCAGCAGTCGCTGCAGCGCTCCACGGCGGCGTCGGAGGGCTACGGGCGATGACCGACTACTACACCAGCATCCGTGCGCTGATCGATCCCGAGCAGTCCGATCCGTTGCCCGACGGGGGCCGCCGCCAAGACGTCAGCGTGATCCTCACCGACGCTTCGCGCGGCGACCGGGCGTTGCGCCCGGCGGCGGTCGCACTGTTGGTCTGTCAAGCCAGGGCGCTGGCCTTCGAGTTGCTCGAGGTCGCCGAACACGCCGACCGCATGAGGACCATCTCGATGAGCGTCAAGACCCCGATGGCACCGCCGCTGCCCGACGAGGTCGACCGGCTGCTCAGACGCCTGCGGATGCCCTACGTTCGCCACGCCGCTCCCGAGGTCCTCGCGACGGCGAAGTCGCAGCGCTGGGATCCCGCCGAAGTCCTCCGCGTCCTGCTCGCCGAGGAGGCAGCCGGCCGTGACCGCGCGACGATCCGGATGCGGCGGCGCTCAAGCGGGCTGCCGGCCGGCAAGACCTTCGACGCGTGGAACGAAGCTGCGTCACCGATCCCGCAGGCGACACAGCAGGCACTCAGGACACTGGAATGGATCGCGCGGGCGGAGAACCTCTGCATCTGCGGACCCAGCGGCACGGGCAAGAGCCACCTCGCCGAAGCCTTGGGTCACGCCGCGATCGACCAGGGCAAGACGGTCGCCTGGCACACCCTCGAATCGCTGGCGACGCTGATGCGTCGCCACCGCGCCGACGACAGCGTGAGCAAGGCGATCGGGCGGTTGATCCGCGCCGATCTGATCGTGATCGATGACGTCGGCATGCTTCCCGTCGCCGCGGACGCCGCCGAGGCGCTGTTTCGCGTCGTTGACGCCGCCTACGAGAAGCGCTCGATCGCGCTGACATCGAACATCCATCCCGCGGGCTTCGACGAGCTGATGCCCAAGACGCTCGCCGCCGCGACCGTCGACCGGTTGCTGCACCACGCGCACGTCCTGCTGACCGACGGCACCGACAGCTACCGCCTCGCCCAAGCGACCGCCGGCAAGGGGGTGAGGCCCCTGACCTGACGCGCGCAGCGCGCTATCGCCGCTCACCTCGCCCTACGGGCTCGGCTTCGCGACGACAGTGCGCTGGGGAGAACCGATGGCCACCAGTGGGGAGACAACGTGTCCGCCACCGGGGAGTTCCGATGGCCGTAGCTGGGGAGAAACCGATGGCCATTGACACTCTACGCCGCCCAGGGTCTGCCCGACACCGAGATCGCAATCCGGTGCGATTGTCATCCCGAGGTCGTCAGCAAGTGGCGACGAAGATTCTGCGAGCACGGCATCGAGGGGTTGACCGACAAGCCACGCGCGGGCCGCCCGCGCCGTTTTCCCCCCGCAGCAGGTCGCCGAGGTCGTCGCGGTCGCGTGCGAGCTGCCGGCCAAGCACGACCGTCCGCTGGGACGCTTCTCGCGCACTGAGCTGCATCGGCTGGTCATCGAGCAGGGCGTCACTGAGGCGTCGGCATCGACGATCTGGCGCTGGCTGCATGACCGCTCGCTGAAGCCGTGGCAGCAGCGCTCGTGGATCTTTCCGCGCGACCCGAACTTCCAGCCGAAGGCCGGTCGCGTGCTGGATCTGTACGCGCGCCGCTTCGAAGGACGGCTGCTGCATCCCGGCGAGTACGTCATCTGCGCCGACGAGAAGTCTCAGCTGCAAGCCCTGGCGCGCCGCCACGAAACCGTCGCGCCCGCACCCGGTCGCCCAGCGCTCGTCGAGTTCGAATACCGGCGCGGCGGCACGCTGGCGTACATGGCCGCATGGGACGTTCACCACGCCCGCCTGTTCGGGCGCTGCGAACCGAAGACCGGGATCAAGCCGTTCGGCAGGCTCGTCGAGCAGGTCATGAGCACCGAGCCCTACAAGTCCGCCAAGACCGTGTTCTGGGTCGTCGACAACGGCTCAAGCCACGCCGGCAAGACCTCGATCGCCCGCATGCAGGACGCCTACGCCAATGCGCGTCTGATCCATCTGCCCGTCCACGCGTCGTGGCTGAACCAGATCGAGATCTACTTCTCGATCTTGCAACGCAAAGCACTGACCCCGAACGACTTCGCAGACCTCGACGGACTCGCCGCGCGCATCACGGCTTTCGAAGCGCAGTACCGACAGATCGCCAAGCCCTTCGACTGGACCTTCACGCGCGCCAAGCTCGACGCCCTCCTGGCACGCCTTGCCGACCGCGAGCCGCATCTCAAGCTCGCGGCCTAGCCCAACGAACTAACGGACAGGTCCACTAGCCGGCCATGGCGGTCGGAGCGCAGCTGCCGGTCGCCGGCGTCCGCAGGCGCCGGCACCGGCCTGCCGCCGTCGGCGGCGTCGGGCCCCTCGGGCTCGGCGTCGCCACGCTGTGGCTGAGCCTCATCGTCCTGCTGCCCCTGGCGGCGGTCGCGACGCGCTCGCTCGACGACGGCGCCGGCGGGCTGTGGGACGCCGTCACCGCGCCGACCGCCCGCGCCGCGCTGACGCTGACGCTCGGGATCTCGCTGATCGTCGCGCTCGTCAACGTCGTCGCGGGCACGCTCATCGCCTGGGTGCTCGTGCGCGACGAGTTCCCGGGCAAGCGCTTCGTCAACGCGCTCATCGACCTCCCCTTCGCGCTGCCGACGATCGTCGCGAGCATCGTCCTGCTCGCCCTCTACGGGCCGCGCAGCCCGATCGGCCTGCACCTCAACGCGACGAAGCCGGCGCTCGTCATCGCGCTGCTGTTCGTCACGCTGCCGTTCGTCGTGCGCTCGGTGCAGCCCGTGCTCATCGAGGTCGACCGCGAGGCCGAAGAGGCGGCCGCCTCGCTCGGGGCAAGCAACCGGACGATCTTCCGCCGGATCGTCCTGCCGTCGCTCGGCCCGGCGCTGCTGAGCGGGGCGGGCCTCGCGTTCGCGCGCGCGATCGGCGAGTTCGGCTCCGTCGTGCTGATCGGCGGCGGCATCCCGCGCGAGACCGAGGTCGCGTCGCAGTACATCGCCAAGCAGATCGAGATCGACCGGCCGGTCAACGCCGCCGCCGTCTCGATGGCGCTGCTGACGATCTCCTTCGTCGTCCTGCTCGTCCTGCGCGTCGTCGCGGCGCGCAGCCGCCGCCACGAGACGAGCTGACGATGGCGCTGACGAGACGCACCCGCCTGTCGCTGCGCACGCTCGCGCTCGGCTACCTCTTCGTCCTGCTGGTCGTGCCGCTGACGATGATCTTCTTTCGCACGTTCGAGCACGGCCTCGTGGCGTTCTGGGAGCAGGTGACGACGCCGGCCGGCATCTCGGCGATCGCGCTGTCGCTGACGATCGTCGCGATCGTCGTGCCGCTGAACGTCGTCTTCGGCGTCGTCACGGCGCTCGCCCTGGCGCGCGGGCGCTTCCCCGGCCGCGGCATCGTGCAGGCCATCGTCGACCTGCCCTTCGCCGTCTCGCCCGTCGTCGTCGGCGTCTCGCTGATCTTGCTCTGGGGCACCGGCGGCTGGCTCGGCGGGGTCGCCGAGGCGGGCTTTCAGGTGATCTTCTCGCTGCCCGGGATGGTGCTCGCGACGATCTTCGTGACGCTGCCGTTCGTCGTGCGCGAGGTCGAGCCGGTGCTGCAGGAGATCGGCGACGAGCAGGAGGAGGCCGCCGCGACGCTCGGCGCGTCGCGCCGGCAGACGTTCTGGCGGATCACGCTGCCCGCGATCCGCTGGGGGCTCATCTACGGCGTCGTGCTCACCGTGGCCCGCGCGCTCGGCGAGTTCGGCGCGCTGATCGTCGTCTCGGGCGGCGTGTCGGGCGAGTCGCAGACGCTGACGCTGCTCGTCCACGCGCGCTACATCGACGACCACAACGTCTTCGGCGCCTACGCCGCGTCGACGGTGCTGATGGCGTTCGCCCTCGTGACCCTCCTGCTCATGACCACGCTGGATCGAAAGCGAGACCTCGCATGATCTCCGTCCAAGGCGTCTCCAAGCGCTTTGGGGACTATGTCGCCCTCGACGACGTGTCGCTCGAGGTGCCCGACGGGTCGCTGACCGCGCTGCTGGGCCCCAGCGGCTCCGGGAAGTCGACGTTGCTGCGCATCATCGGCGGCCTCGAGGTGCCGGACTCCGGCAGCGTCCGGATCAACGGGGAGGACGTCACCCGCGTCCCGCCGCAGCGCCGCGGGATCGGGTTCGTCTTCCAGCACTACGCCGCGTTCCGGCACATGACCGTGCGCGACAACGTCGCCTTCGGCCTGAAGGTGCGCAAGCAGCCCAAGGCGCGCATCCGCGACCGCACGGAGGAGCTGCTGACGATCGTCGGGCTGGCCGGCTACGCGGAGCGCTACCCCAACCAGCTCTCGGGCGGGCAGCGCCAGCGGATGGCGCTCGCGCGCGCGCTCGCCGTCGAGCCGCGGCTGCTCTTGCTCGACGAGCCGTTCGGCGCGCTGGACGCGAAGGTCCGCGCGGAGCTGCGCGAGTGGCTGCGCCGGCTGCACGACGAGGTAGCGGTGACGACGCTCATCGTCACGCACGACCAGGAGGAGGCGATGTCGATCGCCGACCGGATCGCGGTCATGGACACGGCGCGGATCGCGCAGGTCGGCGGCCCGCGCGAGCTCTACGACGCGCCCGCCAACCGCTTCGTCGCGGGGTTCCTCGGCGCGGTGAGCCAGCTCGGCGATCAGCTGCTGCGCCCACACGACATCGAGATCGGCACCGACCCGCTCGATGGCGGCGTGGAGGCGATGGTCTCGCGCGTCATCCACCTCGGCTTCGAGGTGCGCGTCGAGCTCATGCTGACCGACGGAGCGGCGGTCACCGCGCAGCTCACGCGCCACGCCGCGGACGAGCTCGAGCTCGCCGGCGACGACATCGTCTGGCTGCGCGGCGCCCCGTCGACCGAGCTCGGCGGTAGCGACCGCGCCGCCGCGGTCGCCGAGCCTCCGGCCTGAGCGCCGCGGCGCCTGCGCGCCCGCGCGCCCGCGCGCCGAGCAGGGGTGTGTGAGCGCGTCACGAACCATGTGACCGAACCTACGTGCCCCATCAGTTTGAAAGATTGGCGATGATGCAGCGGGCGGCCGCGTGCCGCCGCATGCTCGGTCCCGCCGGCCCGGGGTCCGACCGCCACGAATGACCCGACCCATGCGCCCCCTCACCCCCTCTCGCTGGTGCGTCGTCGCGGTCGTGCTCGCGGCCGTGCTCTCGCTGCCGAGCCTGTCCGGCGGCGCTCCGGCGAACAGCGACGGCCTGGCGGCCTACTTCGACGCCGCCGAGGGCAAGTCGCCGCTGGACATCTTCGGCGTGCGCTTCGGCCAGACCGCGAGCACCGACCTCACGCTCATCATCCGCACGCACAAGCCCTGGGAGACCGGGGCGATCAACCCGCGCTTCGGCCGCACGCTGTGCATCCTGCTGCGCAGCGACGAGCATCCGCTGCCGGCCGGGCGCCTGTGCGCCTACCCGAGCGAGAGCGCGAAGTCCGGCCTCGCGCTGCGCTACACCGTGCTCGATCCGCAGACCGGCATCCAGCGCGGGATCCGCGACCTGTCGCCGATCGTCTCGCGGCCGAGCAAGACGACGATCCGCGTGAGCTTCCCGCCGTCGCTGCTGCGCCTCAAGCCCGGCCTCTATCACTGGATCGCGCGCAGCCAGTACCGCGACGAAGCCGACCTGCCCGCCGCCCGCCGGCTGCGAGGACTTCCTGCCGAACACGGGCGAGGCCGAGATGCAGGTCACGCTGTCGATCTCGCCGGAAGCCCGCCAGCGCTGCTTCGGCGCCGCCTCGCGCGACCCGCGCAAGCCGTGTCGCAACCCGAAGCTCGCGCGCGCCGTCGTGCCGACGCCCGACAACGCCGTCCTCACGCCGAACATCCCCTGCACGCCGCTCAAGCAGATCGGGCTCGTCATCCCGTGCGAGTTCGGCGTGCCCGCGCCGGAAGCGCGCAACACGGTCGCGCTCATCGGCGACAGCCACGCCGCCCACTGGCGCGCCGCGCTCGAGATCGTCGCCCAGACCGCGAAGTGGCGGGGCGTCTCGGTCACGCGCTCGGGCTGCCCGTACACGCGCGCGACCGCCCGCCTCGACCCGGCGAGCCGCCGCAACGCCTGCGTGAGCTGGAACAAGCAGGTCCCGCGATGGCTGGCGGCCAACCCGAAGATCAGCACGGTCTTCGTCGTCGCGCACTACGACTCGACGGTCGTCGTCAAGGACCCGGCCAACCAGTTCAGGGCGAAGATGTCGGGCTACTCGCGGGCCTGGGCGGCGCTTGCCGCGGTCCGTCAAGCGCGTCATCATCATCCGCGACACGCCGAAGTCCACGCCGGACACGCTGAACTGCGTGCGGGCCGCCGATGGCCAAGCGCAAGAACGCCGGTCAGACGTGCTCGTTGCAGCGCGACGCGGCGCTCGACCGCGACGCCGCCGCGTCAGCCGCGACCCGGTCGCCGTCCAAGCGGGTCAAGCTCATCGACATGACCTCGTTCTTCTGCAGCTCGAAGAGCTGCTTCCCGGTCGTCGGCGGCGCCCTCGTCTACAAGGACATCTCGCATCTCACCGACGTCTTCGCGTCGTCGCTCGGGCCGTACCTGCTGCGCAAGGTCCGCTCGCTCAACGGCTACTGAGCACGGCCGCGCGCCGGTCCGCTTGAGGACCGGGCGGGCCGCGGCGCGCGTGCATCGCGGGCTATTCCAGGTTCTGCTGGTACGTGTGGACGATGCGCTGCGTGCCGCGGCGGCACGTGACGCGAGCGTCGATCTCGGTCGCGATCGACTCGCGCCGCTCCGTGCAGCTCCAGCCGAGGACCTTCGAGGTGCAGCGACCCGCCGGGCGAGTGCCGTTGCGTGTGCGGCACTTGTAGTACGCGACGACGAACCGCTTGCCGTAGGCGCACGAGACGTTCGTCACGCGGATCTTGCCGGTGAAGTACCCCTGGCCCGGATACTTCGGCGGGGTGCAGGTCTGCGACGCGCGCTACGACCGGGCTCGCTTGAGCGACGCCGCCGGTGACGGCCAGCGCCGTCAGCGCGATACCAGCGGACACCGCGAGCGTCGGGATGCGGTTGGATCTGAGGTTGAGCGACATGCGGGTCTCTTTCTTCAGGGATCGTCGATCGCCTTTGCGCGTCCTCACGGCAGGCGTGTTCGCCGCGGTGCGCTCCGCGGCGGTTGACCTCACAACCCGGCGCGACGCAAAAGGACGCGGTTCGCCGGGGGCGTGAGAGCAAACTCTCGGGGATGGTGGCAGACGGCGCCCCTGTTACGTCGGGGGTAGCTCGCGCCAGGTGTTCTGGACGAGCCCTGTCGTGCCGTAGGTCGACAGCGCGTTGAACGCGTTGGGCACGAACTTGATCGTCGAGCGGTTGCCGCTCGCCTGGCCGACGACGAGCCGCCCGGGCCCGTCGACGACGACGCCGCCGAAGATCTCCGAGTTGGCCTGCAGCGTCAGCACCGCGCGCGGAGGAGCTCTGCTCGTTGCCCATGTAGACGATGCCGTGCAGGGAGCCCTTCATCGTCAGCCTTCCGCGCGGCATGATCACGATCCCCGGGTCGGCGGCCGAGTTGTAGACCGCGTTGTTGGAGTCGGTGCAGACGGTCGTCGACGCGACGTCGATGTAGACGACCCGGCCGGTCAGCGAGGCGGGGCACGACGTGTAGTAGGTCGACGGGCTCGAGCTCTGCGCGACCGCCATGAACCGCGCCCGCTGCGCGGCGGTCATCCCCGGCGGCGTCGCGGCGTCGCGCACGATCGTCGGCGGCAGGATCTGGCCCTTGGACGCGTCGTAGTCCGTACAGGACGCGGCGGTCGTCGTGCAGCGCACGACGACCTGCGAGCCGGTGGCGTCGACGATCGTCTTGTTGCCGGAGTTCGTCGTCTCGATGCTGCCCGCGGTGACGGCGTTGCTGGCGCCGACGGCCTCCGCGAACTCCTCGCGCTTCAGCAGC
The DNA here is from genome assembly GCA_963766525.1 of uncultured Actinomycetes bacterium. Lineage (GTDB taxonomy): Bacteria > Actinomycetota > Thermoleophilia > Solirubrobacterales > Solirubrobacteraceae > CADCVQ01. The sequence continues at coordinate 47,378 of CAVYAX010000042.1, read as the reverse complement.
GCGACGAGGTTGCGCGGGTGGCCGCGCACGATCGAGCGCGCCTGGATCCACAGCATGAGGTCGCCGTTGGCATCCCACCTGCAGGGGGCCGCGCAGGTGTAGGGCACGCCGGTCTTGACGTTCGTGCCGGTCTGCGCCGGCATCCGCTTGTGCGAGCACGAACGCGTCGGCGATGGGGCCGCCGTTGTCGCGGACCCGTGTCGTCCAGCTCACGTCGGACGCCACGTCGATGCTCGTGAAGTTCGCCGTGCCCGCCCCGGCCGCGTTGCCGGCGGCCAGCGTGCGCGGGTCCGGGCAGGCGGTGGCGACCAGGGCCGACGTGCACGTCGTCGGCATCGCGGCGCCGCTCGTCGCGTTGCCGGGCCACGCCTGCGCGAGCACGAAGCCCTGGCTGTAGAGCACCGCCTCGGCGAGGTTCAGGCCCGTCTCGCGCTCGCGCTGGTCGACCGCGCGCTCGCGCGCCTTGTCGACGCTCGCGTACGACGCGAGCCCGATGACCATCATGAAGGCCAGCAGCACGATCGAGACCACGAGCGCCGAGCCCTCGTCGGCGGCGAGGCGCGGCGGCTCATGTCGGGATCTGGACGGTCACGGCGGCCTCCGGCGGCATGCCGGCGGTGTCGTAGCGATCGCCCGGGTCGCACACGACGAGGCCGATGTTCTTCGACGTCGCCCGCGACCCCGTCGGCGGCCGCGTACGTGCGCGTCAGCGTGATCCCCTCGCCGAGGAAGCCGGCCGCGCCCCACAGCGTCCGCGGCAGCGACAGGCCGCTGACCGTCGGGTGCGCGCAGTCGACGCTCGCGATCGCCGGCATGACCTGCTCGAACCAGTAGTAGTCCAGCGTGCGACCTTCGTAGTCCTGCGACCCCGCGGCGTTGAGCACGAGCGTCCGCGACGTCGACGAGCTCGTCCACACGAAGCTCGCGAGCGGCGCTTGGTTCTGGTTGCGCAAGAAGACGCTGCTGAGGACGCGTGCCTCCGCCGGGCCGGTTCCCGGCGTGGTGTCGACGATGAGCTGCGCGGTGATGCCGAGAACCTGGTCGTAGGTCGCCGCGTAGTCGCAGGTCGACACGTTGATGCAGGTGTACTCGAACATCGGGCGGTCGCGGTTGCCGCTGCGGTTCGTGACGTAGTCCGTGACGACCTGGGTTCTCGTCCAGCCCGTTCCCGGGCAGCCCGTCCGCATCGGCGCGGTGACGGGCGATGCCAGCGAAGCGCTCGCGACCTGGAGCTCGCCGGTCCACAGGCGAGCGCGCGCCGTCGAAGCCGGCGCCGTCGTATCGAGGCAGTAGCGCACCCACGTGCGGGCGGGGTCGGAGGTCTGGAAGATCAGGTCGTACGGTGCGAGCGTGTCGATGACGGGGCTCGCGACGCGCTTGGCGAGGTTGCGCAGCTGCCGCGCCTGGACGTCGAGCGCGTTGCGGGCGAGGTCGGCCGCGTCGTTGCGCGTGTTGTTGTTGTGGGTGTTGAGATAGAAGCTGTTGAACGTCATGAGCGACGCGCTGAGCACGATGAACGAGATCGTCAGCCCGAAGATGAGCTCGGTGAGCGTCATGCCGCGTTCGTCGGCGAATCTCACGGCAGCCAGAGGCTCGGTCCGAGCGAGTCGGATTCGTTGAAGCTCGGGTCGACCGCCGTGACCCAGTAGAGGTGCAGGCTCGTGCCGGGGTTGGAGTCCGTGAAGGTCGTCGTGGCGTCCGAGGTGCGGTCGTAGCGCACTGCGTCGCGATAGATGCGGTAGAAGCGGACGGTGCCCGAGGTCGGCGCGTGCCACGTCAGCCGCGGCAGGTTGCTCACCGTGCTCACCGAGAGCGGGCCGGTGGGCATGCGCGGCCGGGGGCTGGACGCGTCGATCGCCAGCGTTCGCGGGTCGCCCTCGCGCACCGCTCCGTCGGCTCCCCGGTCGAGCGCGACGATCCGGTAGGCCGTCGCTCCGGTCGGCGGCGACTGGTCGGTGCAGCTCTGTGTCGTCGGCGCGAGGATCGTGCCGGCGTCCGGGGCCGGGCACACCTGCCGGTCGTCGGTGCCGCCCGCGACCCCGTCGGCGCCGTTCCACGTCACGCGGTAGCCGAGGATGTCGCGCTCGCTGTTGGGCTCCCACTGCAGCTCGACCCAATCGCCCAGCCGCGTGTTGTGCCCGCCCTCGAACGCCGTCGGCGCGTACGGCCTGCGCCGGTTGAGCACGACGTTGGCTCGCTTCGCCTCGCCGGCGATGTCGCGGTCGTCGAGCGGCTGCGCGGTGACCTGGTATGACCCGTCGAGGATCTCGGTCCCGCTGCCGGACGTGCCGATGTTCCAGTTCGTGACGAAGCTCGTCGTCCCGTTGACGGCCCCTGAGCTGCGGCCGTCGTCGACGTTCCAGCGCAGGGTGACGGCCGCCGTCGTGTTCCATGTGATCGTCGCGGTCGTGGCGGCGGCGGTGATCGTCTGCGTGACGGGTGTGAAGCTCGTGATCCGCGGGCCAAGCCCGCCCGTCGGGTTCATGACGAGCGTCGCCTGCGTGAGCGCGCGCTGCCCCCCGCCCGACTCGGTCCAGGAGATCCGGAAGGTCGTGCGGCGGAAGTCCTCGCCGTTCGCGTCGCCGATGGCCCCGGTGGGAGCGGGCGTGCAGAGGCCCGTCGGAGGCACGGCCGCGAGCTTGTCCGCTGGATCGTCGAACGTGCACGACGTCGCTTCGACGGTGTAGATCGTGCCGCGGCGCTCGATCGTCCACGGGGTACCCGTGCCGAGGCCGCGCTCCTGCAGCCGCGTCTTCACGAGCGTGCCGCTCATGTCCTCGTACGGCAGGCCGCGGGCCGTCTCGACGAGCTCGCGCGCGAGGTTCGTGGCGGTCACGCGGCCGGTGTTGTCGGAGGTCGCTCCCAGCGAGCCGGTCAGCAACGCCAGCACGCCGAGCAGCCCGACGAGCAGGACCACGCTCGCCACCATGCTCTCGACGATCGTGAAGCCCTGCTCCCCGCGCGGGCGGATTTCGACCGGGGCTTCGCCTGCGGGCGTCATGCCCGGTTGATCGGCCGACGCGGAGCCGTCTGAATCCCGCGTCCAGGGGAACTGGACGCTGCCGGTCGATCGCCGTTACATCCGCAGGACGGGTTGGCGCCGGTCGCCCAGCGGCGCGTTCGCGCACGCCGCGAGCGCGGACCCGAGCGTGTCGCGGGTCGCGCGCGGGTCGATGATGCCGTCGTCCCACAGGCGCGCGGTCGAGTAGTAGGGATGGCCTTGCTTGTCGTACTGACCGCGGATGCGGTCGCGCAGCTCGTCGGCGTCGGCGGGCTCGCGGTCGGCGCGCAGCGAGCCGAGCACCGTGGCCGCCTGCTCGCCGCCCATGACCGAGATCCGCGCGTTGGGCCACATCCAGAGAAAGCGCGGGTCGTAGGCGCGGCCGCACATCCCGTAGTTGCCGGCGCCGTGCGAGCCGCCGACGATCACCGTGAGCTTCGGCACCCGCGCGCATGCGACTGCGCCCACCATCTTCGCGCCGTCGCGCGCGATCCCGCCGGCCTCGGCCTCCCGCCCGACCATGAACCCGGTGATGTTCTGCAGGAAGAGCAGCGGGGTTCCGCGCTGGTCGCAGAGCTCGACGAAGTGCGCGGCCTTGCGCGCGCTGTCGGCGAACAGGACGCCCTGGTTGGCGAGGATCCCGACTGGATGGCCGTGGACGTGCGCGAAGCCGCAGACGATCGAGCGCGCGTAGAGCGCCTTGAACTCGTGCCAGCGCGAGCCGTCGACGATGCGCGCGACGATCTCGCGCGGGTCGTAGCCCGTGCGGCTGCCGACGGGCACCGCGCCGAGCAGCTCGCCGGGGTCGACCGCGGGGTCCTCGGGCTCGCGGCGCTCCCACGGCGCGGGCGCCTTCGGACCCAGCGTCGCGACGATCGAGCGCACGATCTCGAGCGCCTCGGCGTCGTCTTTGGCGAGATGGTCGACGACGCCCGACCGGCGCGCGTGCAGGTCTCCCCCGCCGAGCTCCTCCGCGCTGACCTCCTCGCCGGTCGCGGCCTTCACGAGCGGCGGCCCGCCGAGGAAGATCGTCCCCTGGTCCTTGACGATCACGGTCTCGTCGCTCATCGCCGGGACGTACGCGCCGCCGGCCGTGCACGAGCCCATGACGGCCGCGATCTGCGCGATGCCCTGTGCCGACATCGTCGCCTGGTTGAAGAAGATCCGGCCGAAGTGCTCGCGGTCGGGGAAGATCTCGTCCTGCATCGGCAGGTAGGCGCCGCCCGAGTCGACGAGGTAGACGCACGGCAGCCGGTTGTGGAGCGCCACCTCCTGCGCGCGCAGGTGCTTCTTGACCGTCAGCGGGAAGTACGCGCCGCCCTTGACGGTCGCGTCGTTGGCGAGGACGACGACCTCGCGTCCGTGCACGCGCCCGACGCCCGTGACGATCCCGGCGGCGGGGGCGGCGCCGTCGTAGAGGTCGTGCGCGGCCATCGGCGAGAGCTCGAGGAAGCGCGCATCGTCGTCGAGCAGCCGTCGCACGCGCTCGCGGGCGAGCAGCTTTCCCCGCGCGTGGTGGCGCTCGGCGGCAGCCGGCCCGCCGCCCGCGCGAGCGCGCTCGAGCTGTCGCGCGAGGTCGTCGAGCAGCGCGAGGTGGGCGGCCTCGTTCGCGGCGAAGGTCTTGCCGCCCGGATGGACCTTCGTGCCGAGGACGACGCTCATGGCGAGCCCGGCCGCGCGGGGGGCGCGGCGGAGGTCCCTTCCCAGTCGATCGCGCCCGCGACCAGCGTGTGCGAGCCGAGCGTGCGCCCGAGCAGCGCCTGCACGCCGCGCGCCGTCTGCACCAGCGCGTCGAGGTCGACGCCCGTCGCGATGCCCATCTCGTGCAGCATCGACACGAGGTCCTCCGTCGCGATGTTGCCGGTCGCGCCGGGCGGCACCGGGCAGCCGCCGAGCTCGCCGACGCTGGACTCGAACGACGTGCAGCCCGCCTGCAGGGCGGCGAGGACGTTCGCGAGGCCTTGGCCGCGCGTGTTGTGGAAGTGCGCGGTCAGCTCGACCTCGTCGCCGAGGGCAGCGCGTGCCGCCGCGAAGTGCTCCCCGACTTGGACGGGGTTGGCCATGCCGGTCGTGTCGCCGAAGGCGATCTCCTGCGCGCCGGCCTCGTGCAGGCGCGCAGCGATCTCGAGCACGCGCTCGCGTGGCACGACCCCCTCGTACGGGCAGCCGAAGCTCGTGGCGATGACCGCCTCGACGCGCAGCCCCGCCTCCCGCGCGCGCGGGATGACGCGGCCCAGGCTGTCGAGCGACGCGGCGATCGTGCGGTTGACGTTGCGCAGGTTGTGCGTGTCGGATGCCGACAGGAAGACGCCGACCTCGTCGAAGCGCTCGCGCAGCTCGAGCGCGTGGTCCAGCCCGCGCGAGTTCGGCACGAGCACCGAGCGCGCGACGCCCTCCGGCACGTCGATCGCCGCCAGCACCTCGCGCGCGTCGGAGAGCTGTGGGATGACGTCGGCGCGCACGAAGCTCGTGATCTCGATGCGCCGCAGGCCCGTGCGCGCGAGCCGGTCGATCAGCGCGACCTTGTCGGCGGTCGCGACGATCTCGGGCTCGTTCTGCAGGCCGTCGCGCGGGCCGACCTCCCGGATGGTGACGCTTGGCGGCAGCACTACGCGCCCAGACCCGCGGGCGATCACCATCTGCTGGATCTCGTCGGTCCCCTCGCCGATCGTGAGGATCTTCGCGTCGCGGTACATGCGGCAGACCGGATACTCCTCGATGTAGCCGTAGCCGCCGTGGATCTGCACGGCCTCGTCGGCGCAGCGCACCGCGAGGCGGCCGGTCATGAGCTTCGCCTGCGCGGCCGCGAGCCCGAACGGGCGGCCGGTGTCCTTCAGCAGCGCGGCGCGGTAGACGAGCAGCCGCGAGGCCTCGATCTCCGTCGACATGTCGGCGAGCTTGGCCTGGATCGTCTGGAACTTCGAGATCGCCTGGCCGAAGGCGCGGCGCTGCTTGGCGTAGGCGAGCGCCTGGTCGAGCGCGCCCTGCGCGAGGCCGAGGCCCATCGCCGCGACGCCGATGCGCCCGATCTCGAGCACGCGCAGGAACTGGGCGAGGCCGCGGCCGGGGATGCCGAGCAGGCTCTCCTCGGGCACGCGGCAGTCGGTGAACGTCAGCGGCCGCGTGTCGGAGGCGTGCCAGCCCATCTTGCGATACGGCTCGCCCTGCTCGTAGCCCGGCGTCCCGTTGGGGACCAGGAAGTTCGTGATCTGCTTGTCGCCGGTGAGCGCGGTGATCGTGACGACGCCCGAGATGTCGGTGCCGGCGTTCGTGATGAACTGCTTGGCGCCGTCGATGATCCAGCCCTCGCCGTCGCCGGCGCGGCGCGCGCGGGTCTTCGTATTCGAGGCGTCGGACCCGCCCTCGGCCTCGGTCAAGCCGAACGCGCCGAGGATCTCGCCCGCGCAGAGCCGCGGCAGCCACTCGCGCCGCTGGTCCTCGGTGCCGTAGAGGTAGACGGGCTGCGTGCCGAGCGAGGTGTGCGCGCAGAGCGTGATCGCGACGGACGAGTCCACGCGCGTGAGCTCCTCGACGGTCAGCGCGTAGGCGAGCGTGTCGCCCCCGCCGCCGCCGTACTCCTCGGGAAACGGGATCCCCATGAGGTTCAGCTTCCCGAGCTTGGCGATGATGTCGTAGGGCACCGCGTGCGTGCGATCGAGCTCGCCGGCAACGGGCGCGACCTCGCCCTCGGCGAACTCGCGCACAGTGCGCCGCAGCAGCTCGTGATGATCGGAGAGGTCGAGATCCATCGCTCCTCGACAGTATGAACGCCCGTTCATCAACCCGCAACATCCTGGCTCTCTGGCGGTTATGCTGAGGCCGTCATGGCGGTGAACGATCGATCAGCGACGAGCGTGACGGCGGAGCGGATCCACGATGCTGCGCTCTCGCTCTTCAACGACCGCGGCTACACCGGCACGACGGTCCGCGAGCTCGCCGACGCCTGCGACCTCACGCCGGGGGCGATCTACAACCACTACGCCTCCAAGGAGGCCCTGCTCTTCGCGATCGTCGACCGCGTCCACGACCTCGCCGACAGCGTGCTGTCCGAGACGCTGCGTAGCGTCGGCGACGACCCGCAGCTCCAGCTCGAGGCGCTCGCCTCCGCGTTCACGGCGTTTCACATCGCGCGACCGCGCGAGACGCGCGTCGCCAACCGCGACTACATCTACCTGCCCGGCGTGCAGCGCGACAGCGTCGTGCGCCGCCGGCGGCGCGTCCGCGCGCTGTTCGCCGACGTGCTGCGCGAGGGCGAGCGCCGGGGCGCGTTTCAGTTCGGCGAGCTCGGCTCCGACGACGCGGTGCAGGCCGCGAGCATGGCGATCCTCAACATGGTCGTGCTCGTCGCGGAGTGGTTTCACCCCGCGGGCCCGCGCAGCGCGCGCGACACCGCGGCGCTGCACGGGCGGCTGGCGCTGCGCATCGCCCGCGGCGGCGCCAGCTCAGCCGTCGCTGCCGAAGCGCTCCTCCATCCAGGCGACGGCGAAGCGCGTTAGCCGCGCGGCGTCGAAGAGGTGGCAGTCGGCTTGGCCGACGCGCCCGCTGCACCCCGCGCCGGCGGCGAGCGCCGCGCGGCCGATGATCGCGAAGTCGTCCTCGTCGTGGCCGAGCTCCTCGTAGGGCAGCGCTCCCGGGCTCGGAGGTGTCGATGTCGGTGTAGGTCCGCTTCACGACGTCGCCGTCCCGCGCGACGAGGACCTCGAACGTCACGCGCCGCTTGCGTGGGACGTCAGCGATCGCCTCGGCGTGATGCAGCAGCGTGATCGTGTCCAGCGGCGCGCCGAGCATGAGGACCTGGCCGCCTTCCTCGGCGAGCCGGGCGAACGGGCTGTGCGCGCCGTAGGCGTCGTCGTCGGGCTGCTCGGCGCAGAGCCACGCCGCTCGCGCGCCGACCGCCACGACGCCCGCCTCGGGATGTGCCGTGCGCCGCGCGCCCGGCCAGGTGCGCACGCGCTCGGGGATGCGGCCGTAGCCGGGGTCGACCTCGGCGGTCGCGACGTCGAACACCGGCGGCGCGGCGAGGTAGGCCGCGCGATGCTCGGCCGGCCAGTCCTCGGCGTGGTAGACGTGGTCGGCCCACGAGGCGTAGGCCATGAGCGTGCCCTGCGGCCCGAGGACGTCGAGCAGCGCGCGCACGACGGTTTCGCTGCCGCCGATCACCCAGCCCAGCGCGCTCATCCGCGTGTGGACCATCGCGATGGCGCCCTCGCGCAGCCCGAGCCGCCGCAGCTGCGCGGCGAGCTGCTCGCGCCCGATGGCCTGGCGAGCGGGTTCTTCCTCCGAGCCCATGCCGTCGGGACCGTAACCTCCAGAGCACCGTTCCCGCGAACCGGAGGGCCCGCATGGCGAGCTGCACGCATCTCGACTCGGTCAAGGTGACCGAGCTCCCCGACGCCGTGGACGGCTGCGAGGACTGCCTCGCGGCGGGCGGCGTCTGGCTGCATCTGCGCATCTGCCTGGAGTGCGGTCACGTCGGCTGCTGCGACGACTCCCCCGGCCGCCACGCCACCGCGCACGCCGGCGCGTCGGGCCACCCGATCATCCGCTCGCTCGAGCCGGGCGAGACGTGGTCGTGGTGCTTCCCCGACGAGCTCGCGATGCGCATCCCTTCGGTCCGCGGCGAAACCCGCATCCCGCCGTCGCCGATGCTCGGCTGAGCACGTCGGTCACGCTGCTTGGCGCGGTGGATGATGCTGTGTATGGTCTTCCCATGGCGACCGTCACACAAGTCGCGTTTCAGCTCGACAACGAGAGCCTGCGACTGATCGACGAGCTGGCAGCCGCCAGGTCGAGCTCGCGCGCCGAGGTGCTCCGCGGGGCCGTGCGGGAGCTGCTGCGCCAGCAGCGCGAAGCCGCGATCGACGAGCAGCTCGCCGCCGGCTACGCGGCGAAGCCCCCAGGACAGGAGGGGCGGGCTTGGGCCGAGCTGAGCCTCGAAGGCCTGCGAGCAGCCGACCTTGACTGGTAGGCCGTGGCCCCGTCGCGGTGAGATCTGGCTCGCCGAGATGGACAAGCCGCGGCCGGTCGTCGTCATGCATCGCGACTTCGCGGGCCGCGCGCTGAATGCGGTGCTCGTCGCACCGCTAACGACGACCATCCGTGACATCCCGACCGCGGTCCCCCTCGGCCCCGCCGACGGCATCGATCGCGATTGCGTCGCGATGCTCGACGCGCTGACCCTCCTGCCCAAGGATCGCTTCGCCCGCCGCATAGGGCTGCTGAGCGCCGAGCGCATGGTGGAGCTCTGCGACGCCCTCGCCACAGCCGTGGCGTGCGGCCCCCTCGCCCGCCCCTGATCTGAGCCCGGCGCGCAGTGCCCGAGGTACGCTCAGCGGGTGGCACGCCACGGGCCTTTGGCATGACCCGCACGCAGCGCTTGAGCCTGCTGGCGGCGATCATGGGGTCGTTCGTCGTCGGCCTGGACTCGACGGTCGTCAGCGTCGCGCTGCCGGCGATCGAGGAGGAGCTCGGGGGCGGGCTCGCGGGGCAGCAGTGGGTGTCCAACGGCTACCTGCTGGCGCTGGCGGCTTTGATCCTCGTCGGCGGGTCGCTCGGCGACGTCTTCGGCGAGCGGCGGGTCTTCTCCATCGGGGTGGTCGGCTTCGGCGCGACGTCGCTCGTCTGCGCGCTCGCCCCGACCATCGAGGTGCTTGTCGGCGGCCGGATCGCGCAGGGCGTGTTCGGCGCGCTGCTGACGCCGAGCGCGCTGGCGGTCATCGTCGCGGCCTTCCCGCCCGCCCAGCGCGGCGGCGCGGTCGGGTCGTGGACGGCGTGGTCGGGGATCGCGGCCGTCGTCGGGCCGCTCGTGGGCGGCCAGCTCATCGACGGCGCCTCGTGGCGCTGGATCTTCGCGATCAACGTGCCGTTCGTCATCGCGACGCTCGTCATCGTCGCCATGGCCGTGCCCGAGCGCCCGCGCGCGCAGGTGCGCCCGCCGATCGACTGGCAGGGCGGCGTGCTGTCGTTCCTCGGCCTCGCGGGGCCGACGCTCGCGCTCATCGCCCAGCCGCGGTCGGGCTGGGGCGCGCCGGACGTCGTCGTCCCCGGCGTCGCCGGCGTGCTGTTCCTCGTCGCGTTCCTCGTCCGCGAGTCGCGCACGCCGCATCCGATGCTCCCGCTCGAGCTCTTCAAGCGGCACAACTTCGCCGCCGGCAACGCGCAGACGCTGGCGATGTACGCGGGCCTGGCGATGCTGTTCTTCTACCTCGTCCTCTTCCTCCAGCAGGTCGCCGGCTACACGGCGCTGCAGGCCGGACTCGCGACGCTGCCGACGACGATCGTCATGTTCGCGATCTCCAAGCGCGCGGGCATGCTCGCCGACCGCATCGGCCCGCGCCTGTTCATGGGCGGCGGGCCGCTGCTCGCCGCCGTCGGCCTCGTCCTGCTGCTGCGCGTCGACGCCAGCGTGGACTACGCGACCGAGCTGTTGCCCGCGCTCGCCCTGTTCTCGCTCGGGCTCTCGGCGACCGTCGCGCCGCTGACCGCGACCGTCCTCGCCGACGCCGACGAGGAGCACGCCGGCATCGCCTCGGGCATCAACAACGCGATCGCCCGCGTGGGCGGCCTGCTCGGCGTGGCCGCGCTCGGCGCGGTCGTCGCCGCCCAGTTCTCGGGGGCGCTGCGCGAGCACGTCGACGTGGCGTCGCTGTCGGCGCAGGGCCGGGCGGCGATCAGCACGGCCGAGGAGCGCGTGCTCGCCCGCGCGGACGTGTCGGGCCTGGCGCCCCCGGAGGCGGCTGTCGTCGCGCGCGCCACCGAGCGGGCGTCCGTCGACGCCTTCCACCTCGGGATGGCGATCAGCGCCGCGCTCGTCGCGCTCGGCGGGCTCGTGGGATTGGCGTTCGTGCGCAACCCGCGCCGCGACGTCGCGTGCGCGGGCTGCGCGGGCGGCCAGCTCGCGGGCGCGCCGCTCGACGCCGCGCGCGACCGGCCGCAGGTCCCCGCGCCGGCGGCGGGATAAGGGGAGGGCTGCGCCGGGGGACCGCGGAGGGTGCCGGGCCGCGCGCCCAAGGCGCGGGCTGCCTCGCTAGGCCTGGATTTCCCCCGGCTCGGCGGGCGTCGCCGGAGCGACGCCGGCGCGGCAGGCCGGCGCGCGGCGCAGGACCGAGCGCGGGATCGGGTCGGGCAGCAGGCCGGTCGCGTGCAGGGTGCGCAGCGCGGCGGCCGGGTCGCCCTGAGCGCTGAGCTGCGCGGCGCGGCGCAGCGTCGCGGACTCGAGCGCGAGATGGCGCACGGCGGCCGCGTGGAAGGCGCGCAGCGACGGTGGCGGTGGCGCGTCGGAGAACGTCTTGCCCGCGTCGTGAACGTCGCGTGCGTAGCGCGCGAGCGCGGAGTCGGGGTCCTCGGGCGCGTCTTCGAACGCGTGCCGGACCGCGGCCGCGAGCTGCGCGCACAGCTCGTTGGTGCTCGCGGAGTACCCCTCGAGCGATGCCGCGGGCGCCACGCGCGGCGGATCCTCGCCCCCGCATGACGCGAGCACGACGGTCAGCACGAGGGCCACGCGCGGCAGGCGCACGCGATCAGCCTACGACGCACCCGGCGCGCCGCGGTCGCCGGTATCCTCGCGCCCGTGTCCGAGACCGACGACGATCCGATCCGCGAGCTGCTCGCGAGCTGCACGCCGGCCCTCTTCATGGGCAACCCCAAGGGGACCGTCGCGATCATGGAGAGCAAGGTCGTCGACGCGGGCGGAGATCCCGAAGAGGTGCTCGAGTGGGTCCGCGCGCACGGCGGCTATCCGGACAAGTCCTTCGCGACCAGCACGCGCCGCGGCAGAGGGCCGACGCTCAAGCCCCGCGAGGCGCCGAAGCCCTACTACGTCGTGCCCGAGGACGAGCTGACGTAGCGCCGTCCGGGGCTTCCCGCCCTCGCGAGGGTGCCGCCGATGTAGCGTCCGTCGTGAGCTCGCCGCTGCTCAGCGGCCGGGCGGCGGGATGTTGAGGATCCCACCGACGGCCTCCCCCAGGTTCCCGATGACCTCGCCGACCACCGTCCCCAACTCGTCCACGGCCTCGCCGAGCCCTTCGACGACCGCCCCCGTCCGGTCCTTCGCGGTCGTCGGCGGCGCCACGGGCGGCGGCGGGGGCGGCGGCGGAGGCGGCGGCGGGACCGGGGGCGGCGGTGGCGGTGGCGGCGGTGGTGGAGGCGGCGGCGGTGGAGGCACGGGGCCGGGCGGCGGCGGCGGCGGGGGGGTGTCGGTGCTCGGCGTGGGCGGGGCGCCTTGCGCGGCGGGCGGCTCCGCGGCCGCAGCGATCGCCGGCGGGGCGATGAGCGGTTGCTCGCGATCGCGCGACACCGCGGGCCCCGCAACCTCCTGCGCCGGTGAGATCTGCGGCCCGGTCACCAGCTGGCCGAGCGAGCCGAGGCCGCCCGGGCCGCCCGCGCTGGCCACCACCACGACGACCGCGGCCACGAGCGCGATCGGGACGATCGCGGCAGCCGTCCCGGCGCGCAGCAGCTGGCGCAGCCATGCGCCGACGAGATCCATTGCGTCGATGATAGGTCCCGGCGCCACGCGCGGACAGGGGCAACCGTGAGCCAGCGCCGGCGCTCGATCGCGCGCACGCTGCGCCTCGCCTTGCTCGGCCTCACCGTCGGGCTCGCCGTCATCGGCGCCATCGGGATCGCCGCGCTCTACAACGCCCGCCAGGACTACGAGAACAGCCTGTCGGACACGGCCGCGCTCGAGGTCGCCGCGGTCAACCTCATGTCCGCCGCGATCGCGCTCGAGGCCAACCTCGCGCGCCCGAGGAGCGAGCAGACGACGCCGTTCGTCGCGCGCGCCGCGCGCGCGCTCGAGCGCGACGCGGCGCGCGTGCGCTCCCTCGCGCGCGGCGATGCGCGCAGCGCCACGCTCGCCGCACAGATCGCGCCGGCGCAGCGCGCGGCGCGGGTGCTCGCGCGCCTGCCCGAGCGCGCGTCGACGCGCACGAAGACCCTGCGGCGCCTGCCGGCCGTCCGCAGCGCCGTTCAGCAGCTCGTCCCGCGCCAGCAGGCCCTGCGCATCGAGGCCCGCGACGACGCGGCCGGCCGCACGCGCTCGGCGCTCGTCGCGATCGGGCTCGGGGCGGGGCTCGCGCTCGTGGCCGTCCTCGCGTTCCTCACGCTCCTGATCCGCACGATGCGCCGCCCGCTCGACGACCTCGTCGACGCGACGCGCCGGATGGCCGGCGGCGACCTCGCCGTGCGCGTCGAGGCCGAGGGCCCGGCCGAGCTCGCGACGCTCGGCGAGTCGTTCAACGTCATGAGCGCCGACCTCGCGACCGCGGGCGCGCGCGTGGAGTCCCAGCGCCAGCGGCTCGCCACGACGATCGAGAGCCTCGGCGACGGCCTCGTCATCTGCGACGCGCGCAACGTCGTCGTGGCGATGAACCCGCGCGCGGGGGAGCTCGTGGCGCAGCTGCGCACCGGCGAGCCGGCGCACGGCCACCGCAGCCCGCTGCCCCCGCTGGACGCCGCGCTCGCCGGCGAGGTGAGCGTCGAGCACGAGGGCGTCGCGATCGCGGTCACCGCCGCGCGCCTGGGCGGCCCCGACGGCGGCGTCGTCTGGACGCTGCGCGACATCACCGAGCGCGCGCGCCTCGAGCAGGCCAAGAGCGACTTCGTCGCGACGGCGTCGCACGAGCTGCGCAGCCCGCTGACCTCGATCAAGGGCTTCATCGAGCTGCTGGAGTCGACCGAGAACGACAACCTCACCGCCCGCCAGCAGGAGTTCATCCACATCGCGCTGCAGTCGACCGACCGGCTCGTCGACCTCGTCAACGACCTGCTCGACGTCGCGCGGATCGAGTCCGGCCAGTTCGAGATCTCGCCGCGCAGCTGCGACCTGCGCGCGACGGTGCACGAGGTCGCGGCGCTCATGCAGCCGCGCGTCGACGAGAAGCGCCAGCACCTCGTCGTCGACATCGCCGAGCCGCGGCCGCCCGCGCTCGCCGACCCCGCCCGCGTCCGCCAGATCGTCACGAACCTGCTGACGAACGCCCACCTCTACACCGGCGAGAACGGGACGATCACCGTCCGCTTGGACGCCGACGCGCGGGCGACGCGGATCTCCGTCGCCGACTCCGGGCGCGGGATGTCGCCCGAGGACACGCGCAAGATCTTCGACCGCTTCTACCGCGGCGCGTCGGACGAGCGCCGCAGCCCCGGCACCGGCCTCGGCCTGTCGATCGTCAAGTCGCTCGTCGAGCTGCACGGCGGCTCGATCGAGGTGCGCTCGGAGCTCGGGATCGGCACCACGTTCACGATCGCGCTGCCGGCGGCGCCGGGCGGGGCGATGAGCGTCGCTCCGGCCGGCGCGCCGCCACTGGCCGCGCGGCGCGTGCTGATCGTCGACGACGAGCCGCCGCTGGCCGCGCTCATCGCCCAGCAGCTCGAGCCCCTCGGCGTGCAGAGCGTGCAGGTCCATAGCGGCGCCGCCGCGCTCGAGCACCTGCGCCGGGAGCACTTCGACGCGATGACCCTCGACGTGCTGATGCCGGGCATGAATGGCTTCGACGTGCTCGAAGCGGTGCGCGCGGACCCAAAGCTGCGCGACCTGCCCGTGATCTTCGTCTCGGTCTCCTCGACGCTCGCGCAGCTCGACGGCGAGTGGGCGGTCACGAAGCCGATCGACCGCCGCCGGCTCACCGACGTGCTGCACTCCGCGATCCAGGCCAAGCGCTCGCGGGTGCTCGTCGTCGCGCCGGACGCCGTGCGCGTCCACCTCGCGCCCGCGCTCGCCGGGCTCGGCATCGAGTACCGCTGGGAGGACACCGCGCAGGGCGCGGCGCGGGCGGGCGCCGAGCAGCTCTTCGAGGTCGCGCTCGTGCACGCGACCATGAGCGACTCGCTGAAGCTGCTCGAGGGCGCGGCGCTGCGCGGGCGGCGCGGCGGGCGCTCGGTGATCCTGTTCGCGACGGGCGACGACGCGCACGGGATCGCCACCGGCGTCGGCATGCCGGTGTTCCCGCTGCCGCAAGCGATCTCCGCGTTGCGGGCCACACTCGCGAGCGAGACCGCCGCCGCTGGGGCAAGATGAGCAGCGTGCCCACCGAAGAGCAGCTCCGCAACCGCATCGACGAGCTCGAGGCCGCGCTCGCGCGGCGCGCCGACGAGGCCGAGGACAAGGAGCTTCAGCTTCAGCGCTACGCCGCCGACCTGCGCGAGACGTTCATCGAGGAGCGCACGCGCTCGGAGGAGCTGCACCGCTCCTACACGCTCACGGTGCGCGCGCTCGCAAGCGCGGTCGAGGCGCGCGACGCCTACACCGGCCGCCACGCCGAGCGCGTCGCCGCGTACGGGCTCGCGCTCTCGGAGGTCTACGGGATGCGCGTCGGCGACAAGCCGGAGATCGAGTTCGGCTTCCTGCTGCACGACGTCGGCAAGGTGGCGGTGCCCGACGCGATCCTCTTCAAGCCGGGGCCGTTGACGGAGGGGGAGCGGATCGTCATGCAGCAGCACCCGGTCACGGGTTGCGAGATCGTGCGCGACATCGAGTTCCTCGGTGCGGCGCGCGAGGTCATCCGCTCGCACCACGAGCGCTGGGACGGCAGCGGGTACCCCGACGGCTTGGCCGGCGACGCGATCCCGCTATCCGCGCGGATCTTCGCCGTCGCCGACGTGCTCGACGCGCTGACGACACGCCGGCCCTACCGCGAGCCGTCGTCGATCACGGAGGCGCGCGAGATCATCGAGGCGGCGAGCGGCACGCAGTTCGATCCGGAGGTCGTCGTCGCGTTCGGCTCGCTGCCGGACGCGGACATCGAAGCCATCGGCCGGAGGATCGGATGAGCACGCGCCGCGCGGTCCTGATCGTCGACGACGACCCGTTCATCCGCAAGCTCATCGTCACGACGCTCGAAGGCGTGTCGGAGTTCGAGCTGCACGAGGCGCGCGACGGCGAGGAGGCGGTGCAGGCCGCGCGCCAGCAGGCCCCGCGGCTCGTGTTCCTGGACATCGACATGCCCCGCGTCGACGGCATCGAGGCGTGCCGGCGGATGCGCGCCGAGCCCGTGATGGCGGGCGCCAAGATCGTGATGCTCACCGCGACGGTGGAGGACTCGGCGCGCGTGCGGGCGCGGGAGGCCGGCGCGGACTTCTTCCTCACCAAGCCGTTCAGCCCGCTCGAGCTGCTGCGCCTCGTCGCCGAGCTGTAGGCGGGCCGCCCGGGGCGCGGGCTACTGGCCGACGGGCCGGCGCATGTCGGCGTCGGTGCTCTGCATGGTCGCCGCGGTGCGCAGCGCGCGCGTGCGCAAGAGCTCCGGCAGCACCTGCTCGACGACCTCGCTGGCGCGCTGGATCGCGTCCCAGGCGTTGCGCGCGGGCAGCTCGATCCAGGTCAGCTTGAACTCGCAGACGTCGATCTGCATCGCGATGTCGGCGGCCGGCAGCTCGGCGATCGGCCGCGGCTTCAGGGACTCGCCCTCGCGGATGATCCAGTCGTCGAACGCGCCCTTCGCGCGCATGCACCAGCGCATCTCGCCGGGCACGGTGAAGCTCACCTCGAAGATGATCGGTGGGGCGCTCGCCATCGCCCCGATCAGGCTAGTACGGTGCGCCGCATGACGCTTGACGAGGCGCTGCTCGCGCTGAACGACCGGCTCGGACACGAGGTCACCGCGTGGGTCGAGGTGTCGCACGAGCGGCCGCTGCTGATCGCGAGCGGTCATCTCGAGAACTGGCACCTCGACATCACCGACGAGGCGCCGACCGCGGGCGCCTCGCACTTCGACCTCTACGGCCACTACTCGCTGGGCGACACGCGCTTCGACCTCTCCGACGCACCCGTCGAGAAGGTGGACGAGCGGCCCAACGGCCTGACGTTCCGGCTACAGGGCGGGGCACGGCTCGTCGTGACCTGGAAGCCGCCGCCGGACCCGAACGAGACGGTGTAGGCCACCGCTGCCGGGCCGGCAGCGGGCCGGTGTCAGCTGTGGACCGCGCCGAGGAACGCGTCGACGCGGGCGGCGAGCTGCGCGCTCTCGTCGTCGCCGAAGCTCTGCAGCCGGGTGCGCAGCGGGCGCAGCGAGATCGACGCGCTGTGGACGTAGCGCGCCATCCCCGCGGAGAAGCTGCGCTCGACCATGACGAGCTCCTTGGGCCCGAGCGTGTCCGGCAGAAACGGCATCTCGTGGTCCTGGACGATGTCGCCGCGGGCGGTCTCGCCGGACGGCAGTTGCGCCTCCGCGTCGGCGGCGAGCTCCGCGAGGTCCGTGCGCAGCGCCCGCATGCGCTCGGTCTGCGCGTTGGCGGCCGCGCGCGCGTCCTTGGTCTCCTCGTCGTCGAGGTGCGGCGGCTTGCCGAACGCCTCCGCGGCTTCGGCGAGCCACTTCAGGTGGTGCTGCATGTGCGCGTCGAGCGCGAACAGCGCGGTCAGCGCGCCGCCGGTCTCCTCGAGCGTGATCGCGGCCTGGTCTTCCGGGATCGCGTAGCGGATGGTCGCCATGGATCGGACTCTAGGCTCGGATCCGCACGCGTGCGGTGTCGCGCGCGGTCGAGATGCTGGCTGCCACGTCGATCTCGGTGCGGCCCCGCCGCAGCCGCCTGGCGATGATCCGCCGGGTCGGCGCCGACATCCCGAGCGTCGTCTTCGCCGGACGGCCGCCGACGACGGCCAGCCGCGTCGCCCGCAGGCGGACGTTGAGCAGGCGCCCCCGCGCTCGTACGCGGCCGGTGAGCGTGAGGTTGCCGGTGACGTTCGTCCTGACCTGCCGGACGTACAGGCGGTTCGTCCGGACGACTCGCTGCGGCGACGTGACGGCCAGGGTCACGAACGCGGCGCAGCCGTCGCTCGTGCGGTGTGCCGCGGTCGGGCAGCGGTCGCTCGCGTCGGGGACGCCGTCGCCGTCGCGATCCGGCGGCGGCGGCGGTGGTGGGCCGGGCGGTGGCGGCGGTGGTGGCGGCGGCGGCGCTGCCACGCACGGGCTCGCCGCGCCGTCGATCAGCCGCGAGACCTCGCCCGAGAGCTGCGCGACGTAGATGCGCCCGCAGGCGTCCTCGCCGAAGGCGGCGAGCGTGAAGTCCGCCACGTCGATGCCCGTGGTCGCGTCGCCCGCGCCGGTGCTCGGCACGATCGAGCGGATCTCCCCCACGCAGTAGTCGGCATAGACGTAGCGGCCGGCCAGCGTCGGCAGGCCGGGGTCGCGGACGACGTACCCGCCCGTGATCGACTGGCAGCCCGCGCGGTCGTACTCGAACACGGGCGGGACGTGGCCGGGCGGCGTGCACGCCGGGATCGTCCCGTCGTTGGGCAAGCTGCCCTCGAAGCACTTCCAGCCGAAGTTCGCGCCCCTCCCCTGCGTGGCGGAGTAGTTGACCTCCTCCGCGTCGTCCTGGCCGACGTCGCCGATGAGGAGGTCGCCCGTGCCGCGGTCGAACGAGAAGCGAAACGGGTTGCGCAGCCCGTAGGCGTAGATCTCGCCGCGGGCGTCCGCGCGGCCGGCGAACGGGTTGTCCGCCGGGACGACGTAGCCACCGGCCGCGCCGGGCGCGATGCGCAGGAGCTTGCCGAGCAGCGCGGTGCTCTGCTGGTCGGGCGTTCCGGCGCGGATGAGCGTCTGGCCGTTTGAGTCCGGGTCGTCTGCGCCGCCGCCGTCGCCCGTCGAGATGTACAGCCGGCCGTCCGTCCCGAAGTGCAGGTCGCCCCCGTTGTGGTTGTTGCGCAGGCTGTGCTCGATCTTGAGGACGAGCGTGCGTGCCGGCGACGCCACGTCGGGATCGGCGGCGGAGCGCTGCCAGAGGTCCACGCGGATGTCGCCGCCGAGGTCCGTCGAGTACGTGAAGAGCCGGCCCGTCGCCGCGTAGTCCGGCGCGAACGCCAGCGCGAGCAGCCCGCGCTCGCCGTCGGTCGAGAGCTCGGTGGCGGGGATCGTGAGAAACGGCCGGGCCTGCGTGACGCCGCTCTTGACGACCCGGACCGTGCCGCCGCGCTCGACGACGAACAGGCGCGACGTGTCGCCGGGCGGCGCGGCGAGGTGGATCGGCGCGGTGAACGAGCCGACGGGCTGCAGGCTCAAGGCGGCGTGCGCGCTTGCGGGCGCCAGCAGGCCGGCGAGAAGGGCGAGGAAGGCGCGCACGCCGTACATGGTGACTACGCGACCGGCGCCGGCTCGCCGGGAGCCGGATAGACGGCGTCCTCGGACAGCTCGTCGAAGTCCTTCGCGCCGGTCTCGTCGCCGGCGTCGCCGACGCCGGCTTTGCGCAGGACGAGCGTGAGCGCGATCGTCACGACGAGGTTCGCGGCGAGTGCGAAGACCCCGGTGTAGGCGTTGATCGTCGTGCCGAAGATCTCGAGCGGATAGGCCGGCGCGAAGTCCTGCGAGGCGGCCATGAGCGTCCCGGTCACCATGCCCACGGCCCAGCCGGCAACCAGCGCGACCCGGTGCAGCCAGCGCGTGTAGAGGCCGATGATGATCGCCGGCAGCGTCTGCAGGATCCACACGCCGCCGAGCAGCTGCAGCTCGATCGCGTACTTCGTCGGCAGCGTCACGATGATGACCAGCGCGCCGAGCTTCACGAGCAGCGAGACGATCTTCGCCGTGCGCGCCTCGTCGGCGTGCGAGGCCTCCGGGCGCAGGTAGGCCTTGTAGACCGAGCGGGTGAAGAGGTTCGCCGCGGCGATCGACATGACCGCCGCCGGCACGAGCGCGCCGATCGCGATCGCCGCGAACGCGACGCCCACGAACCACGACGGGAAGACGTTGAGGAACAGGTCGGGGACGGCGAAGTTCGGGTTGCTGGGGTCGATCCCGCGCGCGATCGCCATGTAGCCGAGCAGCGCGATGAGCCCCAGCAGGAACGTGTAGGCCGGCAGCAGCGCGGTGTTGCGGCGCACGGTCTGCGCGGACTTCGCGCCGAGCACCGCGGTGATCGCGTGCGGGTAGAGGAACAGCGCGAGCGCCGAGCCGAACGCGAGCGTCGCGTAGGCGACCTGCGCGTCCGGGCCCTTCGGGATCAGCGAGCCCGGCGGCTCGCGCTGCGGAAGCGCCTTGTCGGCCGCGTCGAACATCGCGCCGATGCCACCGATCTTCGACGGGATGTAGATGACCGCGACGAGGATCGTGAGGTAGATCAGCGTGTCCTTGACGACTGCGATCAGCGCGGGCGCGCGCAGCCCGGACTGGTACGTGTACGCGGCGAGGATCGCGAAGGCGATGATCAGCGGCCAGTCGCCGTCCACGCCCAGCGCGCCGAGCACGATCTGCATGCCGACGAGCTGCAGCGCGATGTACGGCATCGTCGCGAGCAGGCCGGTCAGCGCCGTGATGAGCCCGAGATGGCGCGAGCCGTAGCGCCCGCGGACGAAGTCGGCGGGCGTGACGTAGCCGTTGGCGCGGCAGACGGTCCACAGCCGCGGCATCACCATGAAGATCAGGGGATAGACCATGATCGTGTAGGGCAGCGCGAAGAACCCGATCGCGCCGGCGCCGAAGACGAGCGCGGGCACCGCGATGAACGTGTAGGCGGTGTAGAGGTCGCCGCCGAGCAGAAACCACGTGATGACGGTGCCGAACTTGCGGCCGCCGAGCCCCCACTCGTCGAGGTGGTCGAGCTCCGCCCTGCGCCAGCGGGCGGCGACGAACCCGAGCACGGTTACGAGCGCGAACAGCACGATGAAGACGGCGAGCGCGGTCGTGTTCGTGTCGTGCGGCTCGGAGATGAGCGCGAGCGTCATCGCCGGGTCTTGACGTAGACGAGGATCGTGATAAGCGACGCCAGGACGACCCAGGCGAACTGGTACCAGTAGAAGAACGGGATCCCGGCGATCTCGGGATCACGTGTCGCGTACAGCGGCGGATAGAGCAGCCCGAGCAGCGGCAAGGCGAGCAGCGCGTACCACCACCGGCTCGGTCGACCGTCCATCGTGGATTCGCTCGTGCCCGTGTGCGGTACGCCACAAACGTCGCCGTGCCGTCGGGGCGGGCGCCTACCCTTCGGCCCCGTGATCCTCGAGCTGTGGACCGACGGCGCCTGCTCCGGCAACCCCGGCCCCGGCGGCTGGGCGGCGATCCTCGTCGCTCGGGATGCCGCGGGTGCGATCGCCAAGCAGGTCGAGCTCTCGGGCGGCGACCCGGCGACGACGAACAACCGCATGGAGCTGCAGGCGGTGATCGAGGGGCTGCGCGCGCTGCGGCGCCCGTCCGCCGTGCGCGTCCACATCGACTCGAGCTACGTCATGGACGCGATCGTCAAGCGCTGGTACGTCGGCTGGCAGGCGCGCGGCTGGAAGACGTCGGCCAAGCAGCCGGTGAAGAACCAGGAGCTGTGGGAGGACCTGCTCGCGGCGATCGAGCCGCACACGGTGACGTGGGCGAAGGTGCGCGGCCACGCGGGCGTCGAGCTCAACGAGCGCTGCGACGAGCTCGCGGTCGCCGCTTGCCGCACAGCGCGCTGACGCTTTTACGCGACCTCCAGCTCGAGCGGCGCGCCGCGCTGCTCGCCGTGCTCGTCGCCTACACGGCCGGCCGCGCGATCCTCAGCGGCGGCGCTTGCGCTGGAACTGCAGCCGGTAGCCGGCGTCCGCGAAGCGCGCCTCGTCGGGCACGTACACGACGACGTAGACCGTGATCGTCCCGCCCGAGTCGTTGAAGAGGCGCACCGCGTCGGTGCGGCCCTCGCCGCGCTGGCTGCGCGCGACCACGTCGCGCGTGTCGGACAGCGACTTCGCGGCGCGGCGGTAGATGAGGAGGTCGGGGTCGCCGAAGGAGGGGTGCAGCAGGACGTTGAACCGCGCCCGCGGCGGGACGCGCAACCGGAAGACGTCGACCGGGTCCTCCACGGTGTCGACCGATGCCCTGAGCCAGTACGTGCCGGTGCCCTTCCAGACGGACGGGTCGTGCGTGCCGAACAGCGTGCCGTCGACTTCGCCGATCGTGTCGTTGGGCTCGAGGGGGTCGATCCGCGGAAGCGGCGCCGTCAGCGCGCGGGCGAGGTTGAGCATGCCGTAGCCGCTGGCCTGATCCCAGCCCGCCGGGCCGATGTCATCCGCCGTGCCGCGGATGAGATCCGCGATCTGGCCGTTGCGCACGCCGGGCCGCGCGGCCCTGATCCACGCGGCCGCGCCCGCGACGATCGGAGCGGAGAAGCTCGTGCCGTCCGCGACCGTGACGCCGTCGGCGACGCCGTCGGTGGTGTCGAACGCCAGCGGGATCGCGACGGGCACGTCCTGGCCCGGCGCCGCGATGTCGATCGCGGCGTTCTCGTTGGAGAAGTAGGACGAGGCCCGGTTGATGTCGACCGCCGAGACCGAGACGACGTGCGGCCACGCCGCCGGGTAGGAGATCGGGTTGCCTTCCTGGAACTCGTTGCCGGCGGCCGCGATGAGCAGGCTGCCGACGGCGTACGCGTAGGCGATCGCGGCGTACTCGGTGTAGCACGGGGTGGTGCTGCCGTAGCTCGCGTTGATGATCGGCACGCCGCGGCCCGCGAGCGTGATGATCCCGTCCGAGGACTCGGCGCAGCCGAACGGCTCGGGCACGCTGTAGGTCACGATCGGCGCGCCGGGGAAGATCCCCAGCACGCCGCTGCCGTTCGCGGCGCCGGCGGCGGCGGACGCGACCATCGTCCCGTGCGGTCCGATGACGGCCGGTCCGGCCGCCGGGTTGGCGGGCGCAAGGTGGCCGGCGAGGTCCGGGTGGGTGGGATCGACGAGGTCGTCGATGACGCCGATCGCCGCGGTCGGGGCCGGTGGCACGAGCCCCGGCGCGACGACGGCCCCGCGCGCCCAGTTGCCCGGCAGCGCGTCGAACGAGGCCATCGCGTGGCGCGCGGCGTTCGGCTCGGCGAAGCGCAGCTTCCCTTGCGCGCGCAGCGCGGCCGCGAACGCGCGCGCCTTCGTCGTGTCGATGAGGTAGGCGCCGGGCAGGCGCAGCCGCTGCGCGCCGTGGCGCGCGGCGATCCGGTCCGCCACGTCGCCCGCGCGCGCGCCGACGATCCAGCGCGCGGTGAGATTCGCGGTTCGCAGCCCGTGGCTCGGCGGAAGCTTCACGGTCGGCTCGGGCGGCGTGACCGCGGCGGCGGCCGCGGCCGGGAGCGCGCAGAAGCCGGCGACGCCGACGGCGGCCGACGCGATCACACAGGAGATACGACGGAGATCCATGCCCGACTCTCTCTGAAAGTCGCCCGCTTGTCCACCACGGCTCGTTGCCGACCTCGAAATGAGAGGGGTGGATCCATCCAGGCTCGCTATAGGGGAGCGAATGGATCCACCCCCCCGAGCCAGGCGTTTGGAGTGGGCGATACTGGGCTCGAACCAGTGACCTCCGCCTTGTCGAGGCGGCGCTCTCCCAGCTGAGCTAATCGCCCTGGGAGGCGACCAGAATAGCAACGCAACGCAGTCGTGTGGACCGACAGCTACGCTCGGCGGCCTGTGCGGCCCGGACCTCGACAGCCTTGATGCGCATCACGCTTGCCCAGGTCTCGAGCGAGCTTGGCGACGTCGACGCGAACTTCGAGCGCGCGGCCGGGATCATCGAGCAGGGCGGCCGGGAGAGCAGCGATCTCGTCGTCTTCCCGGAGCTGTTTCTGACCGGCTACGCGCTCGGGCAGGTCGACAGGGACGTGTCGCTGTCGGCGGACGACCCGCGGCTCACGCAGCTCAGCATGGTCGCGCCGGAGACCGACGTCCTCATGGGCATCTACGAGGACGGCCTCGGCGTCCACAACTACAACGCCGCCTCGTACTACGACGGCGGCGCGCTCGTCCATACGCATCGCAAGCTCTACCTGCCGACCTACGACATCTTCGAGGAGCGCAAGCACTTCTCCCCCGGCCAGACGATGCGCGCGTTCGACACCCGGCAGGGGCGCGTCGCTACGCTCATCTGCAACGACGCCTGGCAGCCGCACCTCGTGTTCCTCGCCGTGCAGGACGGCGCCCGCGTGCTGCTCGTCCCCACGAACTCCTCGCAGAGCCGCTTCCCCGAGCAGTACGACTCGAAGACGTACTGGCGCGACATCACGGTCTTCTACGCGCGCATGTTCCAGTGCTACGTCGTGTTCTGCAATCGCGTCGGCGACGAGGGGTCGCTCCTGCGGTTCTGGGGCGGCTCGCACATCGTCGACCCCTGGGGCAAGATCGTCTGCGCCCTGCCCGAGAACGAGGAGGCGATCGTCACGACCGAGATCGACCTCGCGATGGTCCGCAAGCGCCGGCGTGAGGTGCCGCTCGTGCGCGAGGCCCGGCTCGGGCTGCTCGCGCGCGAAGCCAACCGCCTCGCCGAGGAGGGCGGCGACGCCTAAGCCTGGATCCACCGAGGATCGTGGATGAATCCCTGTCGCCGGCGCGGTCCAGGGTCGATCGGCGGCGCACCCGCAGGGTGGACCCCTTCGAAAGCCGCCGATCGGCGCTGGGCCGTGATCGGCGGCGGGGATTCGCCGCGAGGATCGGTGGATGCAGGCTAAGGCCCGCGCGGCGGACGCGGCGCCGGCCGCGGCCGTGTCGGCGCGACCGTGATCGGCGGGCGTGCCGCCGCCGGCGCGGGTGTCGCGGGCTGCGCGCATGCGGCCATGACCGGTACCGGCAATAGCGTGCCCGGTAGCGCGACAGGAGGGCGCGCCGGCGCGGCCGGCGCGGCGCGCGGCGGACGCGCGGGCGCGGCCGGCGCGGCGCGCGGCGGACGCGCGGGCGCGACGGGCACGGCGCCGGGCGGACGCGCGGGCGCGACGGGCGCGGCCCCGCGCGGGGCGGCTCGGGGCGCGGTCGGCACGGGCGCGGGACGCGGCACGCGCATGGCCCGACGGGCGGCGCCGCGGGCACGGGCGGCCCGTCCTGCACGGGCGATGCGACGTGCGAGCGCGGCTCGCCTCGCGAGGGCGGCGCCCGGCGAGCCCGGCGGCATGCGCGGCGCCCGCAGCCGCGCGAGCGGGCCGTAGATGCGCACGCCCGGCGCGGCACCCGGCGGCATGGCGAGCGCCGCGCAGTCCGCGCCGAACGGCGACGGCGTGACGCGCGGTGGCGCCTGGGCCGGCGATATCCGCGCGCACGCGTCGCGCCCTCCGGCGAACGCGGGCAGCGGCTGGACGTGCGGGCTGCCGTCGCGCCCCGTCCACACGAGGTAGCGCGCTTCGAACCGCGGCGGGTGCGCGAGCACGAACGCGTAGCCGTTGTCGCGCACGTCGGCGCGGGTGGCGGTGCCGTCCGCGGCGGTGATGAAGACAGCGTCGACGCCGTCGGGAACGATTCCCGACACGCCGAGCATGTCGCGGCTCGCCCCGGCGCACGGGTCGACCGTCGGCGGCGCGATGCCGCGCACGAGGTCGCGCAGAGGACCGCCGCCGCCCGTCGCGGCGCCGCCGACGGACACGACCGCGAGACCCTCGCGCGGCGGATCGCCGGCGCCGGGCGGGCACTGCAACGGGCGCGCCGCCAGGACATCCGGCACCGGCACGACCCACGCCCGCGCGGCGCGGTCGGCGCGCAGCAGGCGCGCCGCCGCCGGGTCGGCCGGATCGAGGCCCGCCTGCTTCAACGCGGCGAGCGCACGCGCCGGCAGCGCGTCGTCGTCCTCGCGGTCCCGGCGCAGGATCCCGAAGGCGTCCTTCATGGCATCGCTGGGCGGCTTGCGCGCCGCGGCCGGATCCGGCTCCCGCCTCGTGCAGATCGCGACCGGCGCCGCCATCACCGGCGGCATGAGCGCCACGGCGGCGGGTGCCGGCAGCGCCAGCCTCGCACGGCCGTGCGGCGGCCGAGCAGGAGCCGGCCGCGGGGGCGCCGGCCGCGCGGGCGCGGGCCGCGCGGGCGCGGGCCGAGCGGGAGCCGGCCGAGCGAGAGCCGCCCGCGCGGGAGCCGGCCGCGCGACCGCCGGCTGAGCCGGAGCCGTCGCCACGCGCGATTGCACCGGCTTCGCAACCCCGCCGCCCGCCGCCACGGCGACGGCCCCGGCGGCTACCCCGGAGAGCGCGAGCGCGGCAAGCGGCACGACGAGCACGGGCGAGGGCTTGCGGATCACGTGGGGCCTTTCGTCGTTGGTGCGGTGCAGCGGCCATCGAGGCAGACGAGCAGGATCCGGCCCGACGCGGACCGGGCGGTCACGCGCGGCACGTCGCGCGCCCCGTCGAGCGCCGCGACGAACACGCGCATGCCGGCAGGCAGGTCGCCCCGTCCGACGGCCGTGCGATCGGCGGGTGCGGACGGCACGGTCACGCGGGCGCCGGTCGCCGCGACCTCGACAGCGCGCGCCCCGGCCGGGAGGGCGCCGAAGGCCCACGTGCGGCCCGCGACCGGGTCGAAGTACGTCTGGACGAGGCGCTCGGCAAGGATCTTCGGGCTCACGCCGCCACGGCCCGCGGCCGACGAGGCGATGTCGCAGCGCGCCCCGCCCCCGCCGCCGGGCACCGAGAGGAACACGCCGACGGCGCGCACGTCGGCGTAGTCGCACGCCGACGCGCTCAGCCGCCAAGCGACGCCGTCCAGCGAGCCGCTCGCGACGTAGACCTGCTCGCCCGCATGGCGCGGCGCGACCGCGCCCGGCGGCCGGGCCGCATCCGGCAGCGGCGCAGGCGCGGGCGCCCAGACGACGTCACGCGCGGCGATCGCGGTCGGGACGAGGACGAGCGTCGCGAGGGCGACGAGCGCCGTCCGCCGCCAGCCGGCAAGGCGCGAGCGGCGCGGCGGCCGCCGCCACGAGCCGTGCAGGTCACGGCCGAGCTCGGCGAGGACCGCGTCGGGGTCGCGCGCGCCGCTCATGCCCGCGCCCCCGCGCCGGGAAGACCGCCGGCCGAGGCCGCGAGGACCGCGTAGAGGTCGCACGCGACGAACGCGCGGGGAGCGGCTGCCGCGTTCACGACGACGTCGCCTCCGAGACAGGGCCGAGCCCGTCGAGCGCCGCGGCGAGCGCGCGCAGGCCGCGCGACACGCGGGCGCGCGCCGCCTGCTCGCTGATCCCGAGCCGTCCGGCGACCGCCGCGTAGTCGAGCTCCTCCACGACCCGGAGCCGGACCGCGTCGCGCTGCTCGACCGCGAGCCCGGCGAGTGCGTCCGAGACCGCGGCGCGCAGCTCGCCGAGCGCGGCGAGCTCCTCGATGCGCACGAGCTCCTCGCCGTCGAGCACGGGCGACTGCACGCCCGCGCGGCGCATCGCGCGGCGCTCGGCCGCGCCGCGGCGCAGCGCCTCGTTCAGCACGTTGCGCGCGATGCCGAAGACCCAGCCGCCGAGCGCGTCGGCGTCGGCCGGATCGCCATCGAAGCGGCGGCGCAGCTCGAACGCCCGCGCGTACGTCTCGCCCACGAGGTCCACCGCGAGCTGCGCGTCGTACGTGCGCCGCGTGAAGAAGACGAGCAGCCGCCGCGCGCCGCGCTCGTAGGCGGCGGCGAGATCGTCGGCGTCCAAGCGCGAGCGGGCCATCGTCTGATCTTGTCGCGAAGGGCCGATGCTGTGACGCAGGCGTGCCGCGGGTCGCCAGCGGGTAGGGAAGCCGCGTGATGCGCATGAGGATCGTCGGGCTCTGCTGCGTGGCCTTCGTGGCCCTGCCTGCCGCTGCCGCGGGCGCGAGCGCCACGACGGGCGACAGCGCGGCGACACCGACGATCCGCTGGACCGACGACGAGGTCGTCCGCATCGGCACCCTGCGCACAGCCTCCAACACGCAGCCGCCGACGATCGCCCGCGCGATCGCGGCGTTCGGCCGTCCGTCGTCGACGAAGCGCACCTCGCGCGTCGCCTGCACGCTCGGCTGGCGCAAGCTCGGACTGCGCGCGACGTTCGTCAGCCTCGGCGCCGCGTTCCCCACGAAGACGACGTGCGTGCAGCGGCTCGGCGTGATGCAGACCGCAAACGTCTACGGCTCCGGCCTGAGGACCCAGGGCGGCCTGCAGGTGGGCGACTCCGTGACGCGCCTGAAGGAGCTGCATCCCGAGGCCTACTTCCAGGACGGCTGCTTCTGGCTCGCCACGATGCCGGTCGTCGTCGGCAGCACCGAGGAGAACCAGCGCACGTGGGTCGTCCGAGCGCTGGCCAGCGGCGGCATCGTGCGGCGCATCGGCCTGCGCATCGCAGCCGCCGGGGCCGACCCGCCACCCGGCTGAGCGCCGGTCGCTGGAGATCCGGCCTCGGTCGGTACCCTCTGCCCCGTCCCACCCGGCGCCGTGGCGGAGTGGCTACGCAGCGGCCTGCAAAGCCGTTTACTCCGGTTCGAATCCGGACGGCGCCTCTCCGATGCCGCGCATCACGCTGCATCTCGGCGACATCACGACCGACGCGCAAGCGGACGCGATCGTCAACGCCGCGAACTCGAGCCTGCTCGGCGGCGGCGGCGTCGACGGCGCCATCCACCGCGCGGCCGGGCCCGAGTTGCTCGAGGAATGCCGCCCGCTCGGCGGCTGCGCCACAGGCGACGCGAAGATCACGTCCGGCGGCCGGCTGAGCGCCCGGCACGTCATCCACGCCGTCGGGCCCGTGTGGCGCGGCGGCGACGAGGGCGAGCCGGAGCTGCTCGCGTCCTGCTACCGCCGGGCGATCGAGCTCGCCGCGCAGCACGGGTGCCGAAGCGTCGCGTTCCCCGCGATCTCGGCCGGCGCCTATCGCTACCCCCTTGAGCAAGCCGCCGCGATCGCGATCGCGGCGACGAGCGAGGCGCTGACCGAGCACCCCGGCGTCCAAGCGCGCTTCTGGCTCTTCGACCGCAGGGCATACGCCGCGTTCCAGGACGCCCTCGGTGGCTGAGCGAACCGCGGGCATCGTGCTCGCGGGCGGCGCCTCGAAGCGCATGGGGTCGCCGAAGGCCGCGCTCGAGTGGCACGGCTCGACGCTCGTGCGCCGCGCCGCCGGGCTCGTCGCGCGCGCGGTCGACGGCACGGTCGTCGTCGTCCGCGCCGCCGGCCAAGAGCTGCCGCCGCTCCCGGACACGATCGAGGTCGTCGAGGACGCACGGCGGGGGCGCGGCCCGCTGCAAGGCATCGCTGCCGGCCTGCAGCAGATCGGCGAGCGTGCTGACGTCGTCTACGTCGCCGGCGTCGACACCCCGCTGCTGCACCCCGCGTTCATCGCGGCGGTCCTGCACGGGCTGCGCGAGCGCGACGACGTCGCCCTGCCCAGGGCGCACGGCTTCGGCCAGCACCTCTGCGCCGCCTACCGGATCGCCCCGCTCGAGCACGCGCTCGCCGAGCAGCTCGAACGCGAGCGCCTCGGCGCCCGCGACCTCGTCGCCCGCCTGCGCGCGCACGAGCTCGACGCGACAACGCTGCTGGCCGACCCAGGGGTCGCCGCGCTGGATCCCGAGCTCGACTCGCTGCTGAACGTCAACACGGCCGCCGACTACGAGGCCGCACGCGCGCGGCCGGCGCCGACGATCAGCGTCCGCGCGCCGGCAAACGCCGCCCCGATCGCGATCGCGGCAGCCACGCTCGCCGGCGCCGCGCGCGCCGCAGGGATCGCGCTCAAACGCTCCGTCAGCGTCACGCTCGACGGCCACGGGCCGATCTCCGACCCGCACGAGCCGCTCGCAACCGGAGACGCTCTGACCTTCGCCACGTCGTGAGCGCGGCGCCCGTGGTACGTTCCGCGCCTCCGGCGCGCCCGTGTCGAGGGGTTCTGCGCACCGCCGACCACGAGGTTCCAGCATGAGTGCACAGCCCATGACCGCAAGCGACGCCGTGCAGGTCGGTGGCCCCTACTGGGAGCAGTTGACCGTCGGCGACACCTACGTCGAGTTCCCCGCGATGACGCTCACCGAGGGCCACGCGGCGCTGCACCAGTCGATCGTCGGCGACCGCCTGCGAATCGCGCTCGACGCGAGCCTGTCCGACAAGGTCGCCGGCCGTCGCCTCGCCCACCCGATGCTCGTCTGCGACGTCTCGATCGGCCAGTCGACGCTCCCGACCCAGCGCGTCATCGGCAACCTCTTCTACCGCCGCCTCATGCTCCGCCGCCTGCCCGCGATAGGAGATACCTTACGCACCACGACCGAGATCGTCGCGCTCAAGCGCAACACGATCAAGGAAGGCCGCAAGCCGACCGGCCTCGCGGTCCTGCACATCGTCACGACCGATCAGGAGGACCGCGCGATCCTCGACTACTGGCGCTGCGCGATGCTCCCGATCGACGACCTCGACGCCTCCCAGCCCCACGCCGACGACCTCGACCGCTTCCCCGCCGACCTGCCCCCCGACGCGCTGCACCACACGCTCGAGGGCCTCGACCTCGGCGCCTATCGCGAAGCGGTCCCCGGCAAGCACTTCGCGGACCTGCAAGCGCCCACGACCTGGGTCATCGACGGCGGCGACAGCGTCACGGCGGCGACCGAGCTCGTCCGCCTGTCGCTGAACATCGCCAAGGCCCACACCGATCCGGGCTCGCACAGCTCCGGCAAGCGCCTGGTCTACGGCGGCCACACGATCGGGATCGCGGCGGCGCAGCTCACGAAGGCGCTGCCCAACCTCGTGACGATCATCGGCTGGCATCACTGCAACCACCTGGGCCCCGTGTTCGAGGGCGACGTCCTGCGCAGTACCGTGCACCTCGAGGGGACGGAGGCGCTGCCCGAGGGCGGCGGCCTCGTGACCCTGCGCATCGAGGTCACGGCGCAGCGCGCCGACGGCACGCAGGCCGGGGTACTCGACTGGCGACTCGTAGGAGCGATGGCATGAGCGACGGAATCCTCAGCGGTGTGCGCGTGATCGAGGGCTCGGCGTTCGTCGCCGCGCCGACGGCGGGCATGACGCTCGCGCAGCTCGGCGCGGACGTCATCCGCTTCGACGACCCGCGCGGCGGGCTGGACCACAAGCGCTGGCCGCTCACGAGCGACGGCGACAGCCTCTTCTGGTCGGGCCTGAACAAGGGCAAGCGCTCGTTCACGGTCGACCTGCGCTCCGACGAGGGCCGCGAGACGCTCACGCAGCTCATCACCGCGCCGGGCCCGGGCAACGGCATCTTCCTGACGAACTTCCCCGCGCGCGGCTGGATGAGCTACGAGAAGCTCGCCGAGCGCCGGCCGGACCTGATCATGGTCGTCATGACGGGCAACCACGACGGCTCGTCGGAGGTCGACTACACGGTCAACCCGTCCGTCGGCTTCCCCGAGGCGATGGGCCCGCGCGACTCGGCCGTGCCGACCAATAGCCTCATGCCCGCGTGGGACACCGCGATGGGCGGCCTCGCGGTCGCCGGCCTGCTCGCCGCGCTCAGGCACCGCGACCAGACCGGCGAGGGTCAGCTCGTGACCATCGCCCTGTCGGACGTCGCGATCGCGACCGTCGGCAACCTCGGCCGCATCGCCGAGGTCCAGCTCGAGGGCCGCGAGCAGCCGCGCGACGGCAACTACCTCTACGGCGCCTTCGGCGGCGACTTCCCGACGTCCGACGGCCGCCGCGTCATGGTCGTCGGCCTCACGGGCCGCCAGTGGAAGGCGCTCAAGGAGGCGACGGGCACCGAGGAGCTGTTCGCGTCGGTCGAGCAGGCCACGGGCCACGACTTCCGCGGCGAGGCCGGCCGCTACAAGGGCCGCGACCTCATCCGCGAGCTGCTGACGCCGTGGTTCGGCGCGCGGACGCTCGAGGAGATCCGCGCGGCATTCGCCGGCACGGGCGTCTCGTGGGGCCCGTACCAGACCTTCAAGCAGCTCGTCGCCGAAGACCCGCGCTGCTCGACCGAGAACCCCATGTTCACGGACGTCGAGCACCCGGTCGGGACCTACCTCACACCCGCCTCGCCGCTGGTGTTCTCGCGCAGCGGCCGCCTCCCCGCGGTGCGCTCGCCGCGGCTCGGGGAGCACACCGACGAGATCCTCGCCGAGCTCGCCGATTCGGGGGATTCCGCGGCGCCGGCGGGCGACGCCGCGCCCGCGTCACCGTAGGGCAGGCGCGCGCGGAGGAGAAACGTCCCCGACGCAACCGGGCCTACACCAATGGCCAGTACGCCTCGAAAGCTCTAGTCTCAGAGTGGCAGTCGGCAGCCAGGATTCCTCAGTGGTGTCCGACTGACCAGCGCGTCCGGGTCGTCGCCCCACGATCGGGCGCGCGCCGAGTGTGAAGAAGCCACGGATGGCACCCAGCACTCGGCCGGTTCCGCCGGCGGCCCGTATCGGCCGCCGGCGGGTGCCGGTGCTGCAAGCTGGTGCCCGCAGGGTTCGCGGGCCGACCGGAATAGGGGCGCGTCAGGACGCCAGCCGCTCGCGCGGCTCGACCAGCTCGTGCAGGTGCGCGTAGCGGCTTGCCTCCGTGCGGTTGGCAACGCCGAGCTTGCGATACGTGTTGGACAGGTGGAACTTCACCGTCTGCTCGGTCACCCACAGCGACCGGGCGATCTGGCCGTTCGTATGACCCTCGGCCGCGAGCAGCAGGATCTCGAGCTCGCGCCGCGTGAGCGGGCACGCCTCGGCGGCCGCCCGCCGAGGGCTCTCGTAGCGGTGCACGACGTTGCCCCGCACGACCTCGCGCAGCGTCGTCCCGAGGCTGACCGGGTGCATGCTCTTCGACAGCACGGCGTCGGCGCCGGCCTCGAAGACGTCGGCCAGCCACGCGTCCTGCATCCGCAGCGTGAGCAGCACGATCTGCGCGTCGGGCGCGTGCTCGGTGGCCTCGCGCAGCCGCGACAGCGCCTCCCCGGAGTCCTCGAGCTCGTCGACGAGCACGACGTCCGGGCGGTGCTCGAGGAGCGCCTCGCGCACCGAGGTGCGGCCGTCGACGAAGCCGACGACCTCGAAGCCCGCCGTCTGGCGCAGGGCGAGCCGGATCGAGTGCACGACCATCGAGCGGTCGGCGACGATCAGCAGGCGCTTCATCTAGTTGCCTGCGTAGGCGTACGGACGGGCGAGCACGCCGCCGCCGCCGTCGTCGCTCGAGTGCAAGATGAGGTCGGCCGCTTCGTTGCGCGAGCGCACGCCGAGCTTCGAGAACGCCGACGACAGGTGGCACTTGACCGTGCTCTCCGCGAGGAACAGCTCGCCGGCGATCGCCTTGTTGCTCATGCCGGCGACGACCATGCTCAGGACCTGCTTCTCGCGCGTCGAGAGCGTCGGCCGGTCGAGCTCGAGCCGGCCGGCTGCGGGCACGACGGTCTGGCCGGCGAGCACCGACCGCACGGTCACCGACAGCGTGCCTTCGAGCATCGTCTCGAAGACGACCCCGTCCGCGCCCGCCTCGAGCGCCCGGCGCACGCCGCGCCGCGAGTCCTCGGGCATGACCGCCACGATGCCCGACTGCGGCATGCCGCGCCGCATGCGGCGCATCTGATGGTCGCGCTCGGTGATCCCGCGGCCACAGACGACGATGAGCAGGTCCGGGTCGAGCACCGAGCCGAACGCGATGTCGTCGGCTCGCCGGCCGCGAGTCGCGACGAGCATGCCGTCGCCCGCGAGCACCCCCTCTACGCGACGCGCCGCGAGCTGGTCGTCGGCGAGCAGCGCGATCAGCGGCGCGCTCTCCGGTGCCACATGAGTCAAGTCCTGCATATGAAGTTCGCCCCTAACGTTGGCCCCATGGTCTGTCCAGACCATCAACGGGCTACAGGGTTTCAGATACCGACGGTACTTACATCGGAGCTAGCCACGTGATCCACTGCCGAACTGTGCCGTTCAACTGCGCGACTCGGAGCGCGCGACCGCGTGGTTCCTGCACCCTCGGTTGCGGGATCGCGCATCGCGTGCCGATGAAGGTCGCACTGCGCGGGCGCTCCGCCCGGCGGCGACGGGTCGCGGGCGCCGGGGCTATAATCGCCGTCCTCGCGGATGTAGCTCAGTTGGCTAGAGCGTCTGCTTGCCATGCAGAAGGTCGAGGGTTCGAGTCCCTTCATCCGCTTGCTCGAAAGCCCCGCTTCGGCGGGGCTTCGCCGTTCGGCCGCGCGCCGTTCTATAGAAAGACTGAGCAGTATCGTGTGATTCCTGTCGATTAGCCGCTACGCTGTGGGTCGTGTCTATAACTCTCACGCAGCTTCGGAGCTTCCTGGCAGTCATGCGCGGCGGCTCGGTCACCGCGGCTGCGGATGAGCTCGTCGTCACCCAGCCGTCCGTCTCGGCGGCGGTCGCCGCGCTGTCGCGCGAGCTGGGCACCCCGGTCACCGAGCGCGAGGGCCGCGGTATCCGCCCAACCGCCGCGGGGACGGCGTTCGCCCCCTTCGCCGCCGACGTCATCGGCCTGCTCGAGGAGGGTCGCCGCGCCGCGCGCGAGGCCGCCCACATCGCCGACCGCCGGCTGCGCCTGGCTGCCGTCACGACCGCGGCCGAGTCCTTCGTCCCGCCGCTCATGCGCGCCTTCGGCCAGAGCAACGAGGGCATCGGCCTGACGCTCGCCGTCGGCAACCGCGAGCAGGTGCTCGACCTCGTGCTCGACCACCGCGCCGACGTCGCGATCGGCGGCCGCCCGCCGCGCGACCCGCGGATCCAGTCGACCCCGATCCTCGTCAACGAGTTCGTGCTCATCACCGCGCCCGACGACCCGCACGTCAGCGCCGCCGGCACGATCGACGCCACCGAGCTCGAGCGGCGGGTCTGGCTGCTGCGCGAGCCGGGCTCGGGCACGCGGATCGTCAACGAGGAGTTCCTCGCCGCCGCCGGCCTCGAGCCGCAGACGCTGACGCTCGGATCCAACGGCGCGATCAAGCAGGCCGCGCGCGCCGGCATCGGGGTCGCGTTCATCTCCAAGGCCGCCGTCGAGCTCGAGCTGGACGCCGGCCTGCTCGCGGCGCTGCCGGTCCGCAACCGGCCGGCCGCACGCCGCTGGTATGCGATGTGCTCGACGGTCGGCCCGCGCCGCAACGCCGTCGAGCGCTTCATGAGCTTCGTCGCGTCGTCCGAGGCGCGCGAAGCCATCGTCTAGCGCGCCCGGCGCGGCGGCCGCGGCTCCTAGGTCGTGGCCGGCGACGCGGCCGAGCGCTCGGTGCGCGTGGCGTCGCCGCCGAGCGCCACCGCAGCGCGCGCGGTCACGAGGTGGTACAGCACGATCACCTGGACGACGGCCAGCGACTCGGAGCGATGCAGCTCCGTGCCGACGGTGAACTCGCCGAGGCGCTCGGAGCGCAGGTGGTTGGCGAAGTGCATCCGCGCCCAGACCGACTCCTCGATCTCGGAGCCGCTCGCGGGGTCGATGTCGCCGGGCACGAACAGCTTGTGCTCGGTGTCGCTCTCCTCGAGACGCAGGCCGTCCTTGGAGGCGACGTCCGACAGGTCCGGATGCTCGAGATCCTTGCGCAGGACGATCTCGGCGTCGAGGTGCTCCTGGTCGCGACCGGGCATGAACGACACGATGATGTCCGCCCAGCGCTGCTGCGGGCGGATGTAGAGCTCGGAGTCCGGCTCGCGGCGGTCGAGCTCCTCGAGCACCTCGTCCGTCGTGTAGCCGCGCCGCGAGCAGTCGCGCTGGACCTTCCACTGGCGCCGCAGCTCCTCCGGCGGGGCGAGGAACACGCGCACGTCGTAGCACTCGCGCAGGGTCGCGGTGTGGTAGCCGAGCAACCCCTCGATGAGGGTGAACTGCTGAGGCTGCGTGTACACCGGCGGGCCGAACGTGCCGTGCTTGTGCTGGTAGACGGGCTTGAGGATCGCGTGCCCCGCGCGCAGCTCCGCGAAGTGGCGCTCCATGATGTCGACGTAGTTGCAGTCCGGATGCAGCGGCGTGATCCCCTGCTCGGCCCGCTGGCGGCGGTCGTAGCGGTGGTAGTCGTCGGCCGCCACGTGCGTGACGTTGTTGTCGCCGAGCATGCGGACGAGGCCGCGAGAGAGCGTCGTCTTGCCGGTCGCGGAATCGCCAACGATGCCGAGGATGATCGGTCGGGCCACTAATGTCGCTCCTGAGCTAGCTCTCGTTGCCGCGGGCGGTCGACTTCGCGCCGTCGGATGACCCGTTGTCATCGCCCGGCGACTCGCCCTCTTCGTCGCCGAACAGCGAGCTCGCAAGGATATCCTCAGCCTTGATCGTCATGAGGTCTTCCTTGCTCAGCTTGTCGCGTTTGGCGTAGAGCCGGCCGGCCTGGCGCATGCGCGCGCGGTCGATCGCGTTGCGGATGCTGCGCCCGTAGGCGAAGCGCGGGCGCTCGAGGCGACGTTCGATGTACTCCGCGAACGCGTCGCGCGCCTTGTCGTCGAACTTGTACTGGAGCTGCTCCATCATGAGATCGCCGATCTGCACGAGCTCGTCTTGCGAGAAGTCCGGGAAGTGCAGGTGGTGCGCTACGCGCGAGCCCATGCCGGGGTTGGACTTGAAGAACGTCTCCATCCGGTCCTTGTAGCCCGCGAGGATGACGACGAGATCCTCGCGCTCGGTCTCCATCACCTGCAGCAAGATCTCGATCGACTCCTGCCCGTAGTCGCGCTCGTTCTCGGGCCGGTACAGGTAGTAGGCCTCGTCGATGAACAGCACGCCGCCCTTGGCGCGCTTGAGCACGTCGCGGGTCTTCGGAGCCGTATGGCCGACATACTGGCCGACGAGGTCGTCACGCGTGACGGACACGACCTTCGGCTTGTTGATGTAGCCGAGCTTGTAGAGGATCTCGGCCATCTTCAGCGCGACCGTCGTCTTGCCGGTGCCGGGGTTGCCGGTGAACGTCATGTGCAGCGACGGGCGCGAGGACTCCAGGCCCGCGTCGCGGCGCAGCTGGTCGATGACCAGCAGCGCCGCCATCTCGCGGATCCTCTCCTTCACCGGAGCCAGCCCGACCATCTCGCGATCGAGCTGGCCGAGCACGGCCTCGACGGCGTCGCCGCCGTCGGGGACTTCCTCGTCGAGCTTCTCCGGGAGGGTTTCGAGGGTCTGGGCCACGGTCTAGTCCTCTGACTTGCCGTTCGACTTGCCGTTGCTCTTGGCGCCATGGGCGATGACCGGCGCCAGGTCTCCGCCGGGGCCGCCGTAGCGCTCGCCCGCGGGCGTGTTGAGCCCCGCGTACGAGTGGATCGTGTAGCGGACGACGCGGTCGTGCGTCTCCTGGCGCTCCAAACGGAAGCCGGGCTCGTGCTCGGGGCGGTTGACGATGAACGAGAGCGCGGACGTCTGGCGTCCCTTCGAGCGGTCGTATGCGACGACCTTCACGTAGAGGTGCGAGTGCGCCTCGCGGCACGCGTTGACGTCGCGCATGACGACGTCCGCCTCGTCCTCGTTGAGGTCGAACATCGGCGGCGACCACATGTCCCACAGGCCGTTGCGCGGGTGCGGGTCGTCGGTGTACTCGACCATGATCGACCAGCCGTTGCCCAGCGCATACGTGATCTGCGCCTCGATCTGCTCGTCGGTCAGGTCCGGCAGGAAGGAGAACGTTCCTTGTGTGAGTCTCATGTCTGTCTCTCCCTTAGCCGACCGTCGGCGTGACTTCGACGTCAGCCGTGTCGGTGGAGGTGTAGTTGAACGTGATGTCCTTCCAGACCTCGAGCGCGGCGTTCAGCTCGGGGCAGCCCTTGGCGGCCTCGATGAGGATGTCCGGACCCTCTTCGTAGTAGTCGCGACCCTCGTTGCGAGCCTGGATGATCGCCTCGACGGCGGTGCGGTTGGCGCTGGCGCCGGCCGCGATGCCCATCGGGTGGCCGATCGTGCCGCCACCGAACTGGAGAATGCTGTCTTCCCCGAGGTAGTGCAGCAGCTGGTGCATCTGGCCGGCGTGGATGCCGCCCGACGCGACCGGCATGACGCCCGGCATCGAGCACCAGTCCTGGTCGAAGTAGATGCCCAGCGAGAGGTCCTTCTCGTTATAGCCGTCGCGCAGGATCTTGTAGTAGCCCATGATCATCGCCGGGTCGCCCTCGAGCTTGCCGACGACGGTGCCCGCGTGGATGTGGTCGACGCCCAGCAGGCGACACCACTTCGCGATCACGCGGAACGACACGCCGTGCGTCTTCTGGCGCGTGTACGTGCCGTGGCCGGCGCGGTGGAGGTGCAGGATCATGCCGTTGGCGCGGGCCCAGTTCGACATCGAGGACATCGCCGTGTAGCCGACGGTGAGGTCCTGCATGATGATGATCGAGCCGCACTCCTTGGCGAACTCGGCGCGCTCGTACATGTCCTCCATGGTCGCGGCCGTGACGTTCAGGTAGTGGCCCTTGACCTCGCCGGTGGCTGCCTGTGCGCGCTGCACGGCCTCCATCGCGTGGATGTAGCGGTCACGCCAGCGCATGAACGGCTGCGAGTTGATGTTCTCGTCGTCCTTGGTGAAGTCCAGGCCGCCGCGCAGCGCCTCGTAGACGACGCGGCCGTAGTTCTTCGCCGACAAGCCGAGCTTCGGCTTCGTCGTCGCGCCGATCAGCGGACGGCCGAACTTGTCGAGGTACTCGCGCTCCATGACGATGCCGTGCGGGGGGCCCGGGAACGTCTTGACGTAGGCGACCGGAATCCGGATGTCCTCGAGGCGCAGCGCCTTGAGCGGCTTGAAGCCGAAGACGTTGCCGATGATCGACGACGTGAGGTTGGCGATCGAGCCTTCTTCGAAGAGATCGATGTCGTAGGCGATCAGCGCGATGTACTGGCCGGGGGTGCCCGGGACCTCTTCAACGCTGTAGGCCTTGGCCTGGTAGTGCTCGTACGGCGTCAGGCGGTCGGTCCAGACGACGGTCCACGTAGCGGTGGACGACTCGCCGGCGACGGCTGCCGCTGCTTCGATCGGGTCGACGCCCTCCTGCGGCGTGATCCTGAACGCGCAGAGGATGTCGGTGTCCTTGACCTCGTAGTCCGGGTTCCAGTAACCCATCTCGGCGTACGGCGTGACCCCAGAGTCCCAACGACTCTTGGTTTTCTTCTGCCCATCCTTCTCGGTGGTGCTCATTCCATCCTCTCTCGCGTGTGCTCTAGACGGCACACTACTCCGGCAATCCAAAGATAAAAAGCCAAAGATTGTTTCGTTTGCATTGCTAAACGTTTATGAGTGCCGCTTCCAGCACAGCCGCATCGCCTACCGCACTCGTTACCCGAGGGACGACGTCTGTGATCGAAACCTGCGCACAGAACGTCACGTCCGCGCCGAGGCCGACGACGAACAGCTGCTTGGCGCCGGCGCTGACCTCGAGCGCGTCGATCGGCTCGTGGTAGGCCGCGGCGACCGCTTCCGCGATGAGCGCGGCGTCCGTCTTCGGACCGTCGAGCGCCGAGCTCAGACGTCCGGCAAGATACGTGTCCTCGACCGTGGCGTTGCCGTTCGTGCCGGCGCAGAGCAGGAGGATGTCGCCGGCCCGGGAGGACAGCTCCCGCACGACGGCGTCCTCGTTGATGAGGCATGCGACGAGAACCTCGTCGCACGCCGCGACCGCGCCGACGATCGCAGGCGCGCCGTTGGTCGTCGCCAGGATGAGCTCGGGGGCCAGCGGCGACCGCATGTCCTCCGGGGAGTTGCCGAGGTCGAAGCCGGGCGGGCGCTCGCAGTCGCGCTCGCCCGCCAGCGCCCGGCCCTCGGCGCGCAGCCCCTCCGCCTCCTCGATCCCGCCGGCGACGAGCACGCGCTCGTAGCCCGACGCCAGCGCGGTCGTGATGGTCGTCGTCGCCCGCAAGACGTCGATGACGACCGCGGTCGCCGCGGGGCGAACGTCCGCCCCGAGGAATGCGACGTCGATCATGCCTGGAAACTCATTCCGGAGGACGAGGTCGGGTCGTTCGTCTAGACGGTCGTGCGCACGCCCGCGGCGTAGCGCTCGGCCATCTCCTCGAGCGAGAGCGGCTCGTAGTCGCCGGCGTGGCCGGCCATGCCGAGCTCCTTCATCCGCATCGCGCAGATGAGCTTCTGTCCGGCGCGAGCCGCCTTGCCGGGGCCGCGCGGATCCCAGTCGCCCGGCTTGCTCTTGAAGTGCTCGCGCATGAACGCGGTGATCGCGAGGCGGCCGTCAGTGTCGATGTTGACCTTGCGGACGCCGTGCTCGATGCCGCGCTGGATGGCCGAGATCGGCACGCCGAAGCCCGCGTCGACCTCGCCGCCGGCGGCCTTCACGCGCTCGACGATGTCCGCCGGGACGCTCGACGAGCCGTGCATCACGATGTGCGTGTCCGGCAGGCGGCGGTGGATGTCCTCGATGATCTCCATCGCGAGGATGTCGCCGTCGGGCTCGCGCGAGAACTTGTACGCGCCGTGGCTCGTGCCGATCGCGACGGCGAGCGCGTCGACGCCCGTGCGCTCGACGAACTCCTCGGCCTGCGCCGGGTCCGTCAGGCAGATCTCGCCGGAGCCGACGCCGTCCTCGATCCCGCCGAGCGTGCCGAGCTCGCCCTCGACCGTGACGCCGCGCGCGTGGGCGTACTCCACGACCTTCTTCGTGACCGCGACGTTGTCCTCGAAGTCCAGGGGCGTCTTGGCGTCCTCGGCCAGCGAGCCGTCCATCATGACGCTCGTGAAGCCGAGCTCGATGGCGCTGATGCAGGTCTCGGGCGAGTTGCCGTGGTCCTGGTGCAGGGCGACGGGGATGTCGGGGTAGGTCTCGGCCGCCGCGAGCATCATGTGGTAGAGGAAGCGATCGCCTGCGTACGAGCGCGCGCCACGAGAAGCCTGGACGATCACGGGCGACTGCGTCTCCTGCGCGGCCTCCATGATCCCCTGGATCTGCTCCATGTTGTTGACGTTGAAGGCTGCGACGCCATACCCGCCGGCGGCGGCCTCGTCGAGCAACTGGCGCATGGTCACAAGCGGCATCTATTCACTCCTGGTCGGTTACGGGTCTGCTCTCGACGATCCGGCGCACCGAGCCCGGGCGCACGATCAGCGAATGCGTGAGGTTCCAGCCACCCGAGCGGCGCGGGGCGCTGAGGCCGAGCGTGCCGCCGGTGATGGCGGTTGCGGCGAACATCGCGTTGCCCCTGACGAGGTCGTCGACCTCGAGGATGTCGGTCGTCGAGAGCCCGGCCGCGGCGATCGCCTCGCGCTCCGGCTCGCGCTGGGGGTTCAGGCGGGTCTGCATGCCGCCGCCGACGCACTTGACCGCGCAGGCGGCCATGACGCCTTCGGGCGTTCCGCCGCAGCCCATCAGCAGGTCGACGCCCGTGCCCGGCAGCGCGGCCAGCAGCGCGCCGGCGACGTCGCCGGCGGTCGGCGTCTGTACGCGGGCGCCGCATGCCCGCAGGCGGGCGATGAGCTCGACGTGGCGCGGCTTGTCGAGGACGACGACGACCAGGTCCTTCGGGCGCTTGCCCAGCGCGGCGGCGACGCGCTTGAGCACGCGCTCGGGCTCGTCGCGCAGGTCGATGGCGTCGCGCGCGGCGGCCTCGACGACGAGCTTGTCCATGTAGTGGGCGGGACCCGGCGACCAGAGGCCGCCGACGCCGGCGAACGCGATCGTCGTGAGCGCGCCGGCCTGGCCGGCGGCGCAGAGGTCGGTGCCCTCGACGGGATCGACGGCGATGTCGAAGCTGACGTGGTCGCCCTCGCCGACCTCCTCGCCGTTGTAGAGCATCGGGGCGTTGTCCTTCTCGCCCTCGCCGATGACGACCTTGCCCACGACGTGCGCGGTGCCGAGGGCCAGGCGCATCGCCTCGGTTGCCGCGCCGTCGGCGGCCTTCCCGTCGCCCCGGCCCGCCCACACAAACGCCGCCATCGCGGCGTTGC
Organism: uncultured Actinomycetes bacterium; assembly: GCA_963766525.1. Taxonomy (GTDB): domain Bacteria; phylum Actinomycetota; class Thermoleophilia; order Solirubrobacterales; family Solirubrobacteraceae; genus CADCVQ01. Next base: position 5,969 of record CAVYAX010000042.1, on the reverse strand, counting down.
GCACGGCGGCGATCGCCAGCGGCTCGAGGCGCTTGGGCAGCTCGGGCACCGCGCGCACGGCGGCACCGGCCGGCTCCTCGACCAGGCTCATACCTGCATCCTCGCTGTCGATGTCTTTGCCTTCAAGCGAAATGTTTGGCGGATCTCATAGAGCGCACACTAATAAATGCGGCAGCGGCGGGCGCAGCCGCGCCCCCGCGGGGGATCCCCGCAGCCTTCTGCGCTCCAACTGAGCGTATCCGTGTGTGCCAGCGGCCGTCGTGCGCCTTCCTGGCGGTGGGACCGCAGCGCGCCGGAGCGAGGCGCGCCGGACGGCGGAGCCGCGAACGCTCAGGAGCGCAGGTCTTCGAGCGCTTCGGGCGTGTCGACGTCGATGCCCGAGCAGAGGTGGCCGACCTCGATCGGGTAGGCGCCGATGCGCTTGAGGACGTCGCGGGCCCCCACGTCGCCTTGCAGCGCCGCGATGTCGTCGAAGTACGCGCTGCCGAGCGCGACCGGGTGGCCGGGCGCGCCGTCGAAGGTGCCGCGCGCGCGCGAGTGCTCGCCGTGCTCGGCCGCCAACCGAGCGAACTCGGCGATGACTTGTGGCGTGACCTTCGGCATATCGCCCAGCGTCAGGACCACGGCGTCCGCGTCGCCACGGATCGCCGCGATGCCGCAGCGCAGCGACGCCGCCTGGCCCGTCGCCCAGTCCTCGCAGACGACGACCTCGGCCGAGCCGAAGTCGACGCCCGCTTGGATCTCCTCCGCCCGCGCGCCGAGCACGACGACGATCCGCTCGATCGCCGGCACGGCCTCAACCGCGCGGATCGCGTGCTCGAGCAGCGGGACGCCGTCCAGCTCGGCCAGCTGCTTGGCCGAGCCGAACCGCGACGCCCCGCCTGCCGCGAGCACGACCGCTGCGATCAAGCGCCTATGCGCCTTCCGCCGCCGTTGCCAGCGCGCGCTGCGTGAGGATGCGCGCGAGGTGGCGCTTGTAGTCCGCCGTGGCGTTGAGGTCGCCCGTCGGCTCGGTGCCCTCCGATGCCAGAGCGGCTGCCGCCGAGATGTGCTCGTCGTCCAGCGGCTGGCCGCGCAGCGCGTCCTCCGTCGCGGTCGCCCGCAGCGGCGTCGACGCCATGTGCGTCAGCCCCACGCGGACGTCCTCGCACGTGCCGTCGGCCGCCTTCTTCACGAGCGCGCACACGCCGACCATCGCCCAGTCCTCGGCGCGGCGGTTGAACTTCTCGTAGCCGAAGCCGTACCCGACCAGCGCCGGCACGCGGACCTGCGTGAGCACCTCGCCCTGCGCGATCGACGTCGTGAGGTAGCCCTCGAACAGGTCCTCCGCCGCGATCTCGCGCTCGCCGTCCGGGCCCTTCACGACCACCGACCCGCCGTAGGCGAGCAGCACCGCCGGCAGGTCCGCGGCCGCGTCGCCGTTGGCGAGCGAGCCGCCTATCGTCCCGCGGTTTCGGACCTGCTGGTCGGCGATCTGCTTCGCCGCCGCCGCGATGAGCCCCATGTCGTCGCGCGACTGCAGGTCCGCGTGACGCGTCAGCGCGCCGATGCGAAACGAGTCGTCGCCGGTCTCGACGCCACGCAGGTCGTCGAGGCGGCCGATGTCGACGAGCAGCGACGGGGCCGTGAAGCGCAGCTTCATCAGCGGCAGCAGCGAGTGCCCGCCCGCGAGCAGCTTCGCGTCCTCCCCACCCTCGCCCAGCAGGCGAATCGCGTCGTCGACCGACTCGGCCACCGCGTAGTCGAATGCCGCGGGGATCATGCCGCACCTCCTTCGGGGGTCGTCGGTCCGGAGCCTGCGGAGCCCTCGCCTTGCGGCGGCACGTCCTGGCCCTGCTCGGTGGCGCGCGGCCCGCTGCCTTCGCCGCGCGCCTCGTTCAGCGCCTCCCAGATGCGCAGCGGCGTGAGCGGCATGTCGAGGTACGTCACGCCCTCGTGGCGCAGCGCGTCGACGACCGCGTTGACGATCGCCGGCGTCGAGGCGATCGTCCCGGCCTCGCCGATGCCCTTGACGCCGAGCGAGTTCGACGGCGACTTCGTCTCGGTCCGGTCGAGCTCGAAGCTCGGGATCTCCGCTGCCGTCGGCAGCGCGTAGTCCATGAACGTGCCGGTGATGAGCTGGCCGCGGTCGTCGTAGACGACCTGCTCGAAGAGCGCCTGGCCGATGCCGTGCGCGACGCCGCCATGCACCTGCCCGTCGATGAGCATCGGGTTGATCGCCGGCCCGCAGTCGTCGACCGCGACCCAGCGCAGCACCTCGACCTTGCCCGTGTTCCCGTCGACCTCGACGACGCAGATGTGCGTCCCGAACGGGAACACGAAGTTCGTCGGGTCGTAGATCAGCGTCTGCTCGAGCCCGAGCTCCATGCCCTCGGGCATCATCGACGCGTCGATGTAGGCGGCGCCCGCGATGTCGCCGAGCGTCATGGTCTTCTCGGGATCGCCGATGAGCGAGAACCCGCCGCGGCCGACCTCGATGTCCGAGACGTCCGCCTCGAGGTTGTACGCCGCGATCTCCTTGCACTTCTGCGCGAGCTTCTCCGCGGCGTGCGCGGCGGCGACGCCGCCGATCGCCAGCGAGCGCGACCCGTAGGTGCCGAGGCCCATCGGCCCGGTCGCCGTGTCGCCGTGGATGACCTCGACGACCGCCGGCTCGGTCCCGAGCCGGTCCGCGACGATCTGCGCGAAGCCCGTCTCGTGGCCTTGGCCATGCGGCGAAGCGCCGGTGAACACCGTCACGCAGCCCGTCGGGTGCACGCGCACGAGCGCCGACTCGTACAGGCCGATGCCGAGGCCGAAGCCCTTCGGCCCGACCGCCCGCGACGGCGCGAGGCCGCAGATCTCCGTGTACGTCGAGAAGCCGACGCCCCGGAAGACGCCCTTCTCGCGCAGCGCGGCCTGCTCCTCGCGGAAGCCGTCGAGGTCGAGCATCTCGAGCGCCCGGTCCAGCGCGACCGCGTAGTTGCCCGAGTCGTACGTGACGCCGTAGGGCGTCGTGTACGGGAAGTCCTCCGGCGCGATGAAGTTCTTGCGCCGGACCTCCAGCGGGTCCATGCCGAGCTTCTCGGCGAGCAGCTCGATCGTGACTTCGAGCATGTGCGTCATCTCGGGGCGGCCGGCGCCGCGGATGGCGTCGGTCAAGAACTTGTTCGTGAAGACGCCCGTGATGTTCGTCTGGACGTTCGGGATCGCGTAGCAGCCCGTCATGACGAAGGCCCCGAGCTCCGGGATCATCGGCGTGAGCAGCCCGAAGTACGCGCCGCAGTCCTGGATGATGTTCGCTTCGAACGCGGTGATCTTGCCGTCGGACGTCGCCGCCATCCGGACATGGTCGACCTGGTCGCGGCCGTGGTGTGACACGGCCATGGCCTCCGACCGGGTCTCGATCCACTTGATCGGCCGCCCGAGCTCCTTGGCCGCCCACGCGCAGAGCGTCTCCTCCGCGCAGACCTGGAGCTTGCCGCCGAAGCCGCCGCCGACCTCGGGCGCGATCACCCGCACGTGGTCCTCGGGAATGCCCATCTGCACGGCATAGAACAGGCGCAGCAGGTGCGGGACCTGGGTCGAGGACCAGACGGTCAGGCTGCCGGCGCGGTACTCGGCGATGACGCCTCGCGTCTCGATCGCGGCGCCGGCCGTGCGGTGGTTGACGATCCGCTGCTCGACGACGACGTCGGCCTCCGCGATCGCGGCATCGACGTCGCCGCCGCCCATCGACCACTCGTGGACCTTGTTCGTGCCGAGCGACTCGTGGACGAGGATCTCGTCCTTCAGCGCCTCCTCGACGTCGATCACGACCGGCAGCGCCTCGTACTCGACGCGCACGGACTGGGCCGCGTCGACCACGTCGTACTTGTCCTCGGCGATGACCATCGCGACGGCGTCGCCGACGTGGTTGACCTCGCCGCGCGCGAGCGGCCAGCGCTCGGGCGTCTTGATCTCGACCCCGGGCGGAGCCCACGCCATCGGCAGCGGGGCGAGCAGGTCGCTCATGTCCTCGCCGGTGTAGACGGCCTTGACGCCCGGCCGGGCCAGCGCCTCGGACGCGTCGATCGAGACGATCTTCGCGTGTGCCTCGGTCGAGCGCACGACGGCCATGTGCAGCATGCCGTGCACGACGAAGTCGTCGACGTACAGGGCGCGGCCGGTGATCAGGCGCGGGTCTTCCTTGCGGCGGATCGACTGGCCGACGTGCTTGGCCGTGGGGTTCTCCTCGACGGTGCTCATGCCGATACCTTCCCCATCTCCTCGGCGGCGGCTTGAACCGCCTTGACGATGTTGTGGTAGCCGGTGCAGCGGCAGAGGTTGCCCTCGATGCCGTGGCGGACGTCCTCCTCGGAGAGCGGTCCGGGGCCATGGCGAGCGATCAGGTCGGCGGCGGCCATGATCATCCCCGGCGTGCAGTAGCCGCATTGCAGGCCGTGGTTCGCCCAGAAGGCCTCCTGGATCGGATGCAGGCCCCCGTCGTCGTCCATCATGCCTTCGATCGTGGTGACCTCGGACCCGCTCGCCTGGACGGCCAGGACGGTGCAGCTCTTGACGGACTCGCCGTCGATGTGGCACGTGCACGCGCCGCAATTGGAGGTGTCGCATCCGACGTGCGTGCCGGTCAAACCCAGCACGTCGCGGATGTAATGGACGAGCAGCATTCGAGGCTCGACCACAGCATCGACGGGCTGACCGTTGACGGTCATCTGCACTGGGACGGTAGTGCCCACGCGGTCTCCTTCCGAGAGACGGCGCGCCTCATGCCCTGGCGCGCCGATGGTATGAACGGCAGTGTTTACCTTTGCTACGCGGAGCGCAACAAGGAACGATCATCGCCAGTCGAGCGGGCGTCTAAACGGTCGGTTCGGGCGCTCGGCGCGTCGCGACCACGATCCCCGCGACGATGACCGCGACGCCCGCGAGCTGCAGCGGCGCCGGGTCCTCGCCGAGCAGGACGATCCCGAGCACGACGGACCCGACGGGCTGCACCGTCAGCATGATCGAGGTCAGCGATGCCGGCAGGCGCGGCAGCGCGAGCGCGATGAGCAGCCAGCCGACCACCTGCGACGTCAGCGCGAGCGTGACGAGCCAGCCGTGCGCCGGCCAGCTCGGGCGCAGGTCGAGCTCGCCGAGCAGCGCGCCCGCGGCGATTCCGACGAGCGCCGCCATGAGGGTGGCGGCGAACAGGGGGCCGGCGGGCCGCCGCAGGTCGCGGCCCATCTCGCGCAGGACGAGGATGAAGCCGGTGTACGCGACGCCCGTCAGCACCCCGAACAGCGCGCCGCGGGCCGGGTTGGCGCCGAACGGATCGTCGCCTATGACGCCCGAGATCAGCACCACGCCGCCGAAGACGAGCGGGACCGCCAGCACGGCGCGCGCCGACGGGCGCTCGCCGAGCAGCAGCCAGGCCGCGACCGCGACGAGGACGACCTGCACGTTGGCGAGGACCGTCGCGAGTCCGGCGCCCACGTCCTCGATCGCGTGATGCCAGAGGATGAGGTCGGCGGCGAAGAACGCGCCCGCGGCGGTCGCGCGCCACCAGCTGCCGCTCGGCGGCGGGCCGTGGCGGCGACGCTCGAGGTACGCGAGCGCGCCGAGCACCGGCACCGCGTACGCGCAGCGAAACACGGCGGCGGTCGCGGGCTCGACGCCCGCGAGGTCGACGAGGATCGCCGAGAACGCGATCGTCAGCGCGCCCGCGAGCGCGGCCAGCGCGGGGCGTGCGGCCAGCGCGCTCAAGGCTCAGGCCTGCGCGTCGAGCGCCTGGTTGACGAGCGCGTCGGCGTCCGCGTTCTGCGCGCGCGAGACCGACCGGATCGACCAGCGGTCAAACTCGCCGAGCGCTTTCAGCGCGGCTGCGTGCAGCGGCTTCATCGCGGGGTGCTTGACCTTGTAGACCCCGTTGACCTGCTTGGCCACGAGCTCGGAGTCGTTGACGACCTCGACCTCGTCGGCCCCGTGCTCGCGGGCGAGCTTCAGCC
>CAVYAX010000041.1:0-9760 GCA_963766525.1 uncultured Actinomycetes bacterium | reverse complement strand
GCCGCGAAGGCGCGCGAGGATCGCATCGCGACGGCGATCGCTCGACTGAGCGGCCCGCCGGCACCCGTGCTGACCCCCGAACCGATCGCGCCGGGACCCGCCAACGGCGGCGCCGTCCCCGCTCGCTGAGCTCGCTGTAGCGCATCAAATGCAGGCGTCGTGGGGACGACGCCAGCATCGGGGGGAGCCAGATCGCTCGCGCTCCGGAACCTAGCTTTTCCCGATCCGGTGCTGCAGACTGCGCCGGCCGTCACATCAGAAAGGACCTGGATGCAGCCTCGAACGACTCGCTACCTGACCCGCTCGGTCACCCCCCTCGCCGCGATCGCGGCCGGACTGTTCGTCGTCGGCTGCGGTGACGACGACAAGGACGAGGCCGACGCCAAGCCGACGCCGTTCGCGATCGAGGCCACCGCCGACGGCAAGAAGAAGGCACTCGCGTTCCCGGCGACCGTGAAGGCGGGGCTCGTGACGATGCGCCTGAAGAACTCCGACAAGGTCGCGCGCTCGGCGCAGATCGTGCGGCTCGTCGGCGACCACAGCGTCGACGAGTTCGAGGAGGCGGTCGACAGGGAGAGCGCGCCGATCCCCAGCTGGATCCAGGATGGCGGCGGGGTTCCGGCCGCCGAGCCCGGCACGACGAGGATCGTGACGCAGGTGCTGGCGCCCGGCAAGTACGCGATCACCGACGACGAGGGTTCCGAAGAGGGGCCCAGCTACGCCGAGCTCGGCGCGAAGGGCGAGTTCACCGTGACCGGCCCGGCGGCGGACGTCGAGCTGCCCGCTCAGCCCGCCACGCTCACAGCCGACGACGAGGGCAAGAAGTACGGCTTCACGTTCAAGGGACTCAAGCCGGGCGTCAACCAGGTCCGCTTCGAGAACACCGGAAAGCAGCTGCACCACGCGATCATCTTCCCGATCAACAAGGGCAAGACGCTCGCGGATGCCGAGGCGCTGTTCACCTCGGACGGGCCGCCCAAGGGTCCGCCTCCGGTCGACTTCGCCAAGGGTACGGGCACGACGGTCATCGACGGCGGGATCGCCCAGAACCTCGAGCTCGACCTGCCGGCCGGGCGCTACGCGGTCGTCTGCTTCATCCAGGATCGCAAGGGCGGCAAGCCGCACGTCGCCAAGGGCATGATCGACGAGCTGACGATCGAGTAGCCGTCGTCGCACGGCGCGCGGGACTGTCCGGTGGGCAGTCCCGCTGCGGCTCCGGAACCTAGCTTTTCGCGCTCCCCTGGTGCAGACTGCGCCGGTCGTCACATCAGAAGGACCTGGATGCAGCCTCGAACGACTCGCTACCTGACTGACCCGTTCGGTCGCCCCCCTCGCCGCGATCGCGGCCGGGCTGTTCGCCATCGGCTGCGGTGACGACGACAAGGACGCGGCCGACGCCAAGCCCACGCCGTTCGCGATCGAGGCTAGCGCGGAGAGCAAGAAGAAGCTCGTCATGACGTTCCCGTCAACCGTCAAGGCCGGGCTCGTGACGCTGACGCTGACGAACTCCGACGACATCCTCCGCTCGGCGCAGATCGTGCGGCTCGAAGGCGATCACACCGCCAACGAGTTCCTCAAGACGGTCGTCAACAGCGAAGGCGACGAGGCGCCCCCGATCCCCGACTGGGCGCAGGACGGCGGCGGCGTCGCAACCGTCAAGCCGGGCGAAAGCGCGAGCGTGACGCAGGTGCTGGCGCCCGGCAGGTACGCGATCTGGGACGACGAGGGCGAGGACGCGCCGAACAACACGCTCGGCGCGCGCGGCGAGTTCACCCGTCACCGGAGATGCCGTCGAGGCCACGCTGCCCGCTCAACCGGCGACCGTCACCGCGACCGACGACGGCGAGGACGAGTACGGCTTCGAGTTCAAGGGCCTGAAGGCCGGCACGAACAACGTGCGCTTCGAGAACACCGGCGAGGAGCTGCACCACGCGCAGTTCTTCCCGCTCAAGAAGGGCGCGACGATCAAGCAGACGACGACGTTCCTCAGTGCGAACGGCCAGCCTGACGGTCCGCCGCCGGTGGAATTCGAGAAGGGCGTCGGGACGAGCGTGATCGACGGCGACATCGCGCAGAACATCACGCTCGAGCTCGCGGCCGGGCGCTACGCGGTGATCTGCTTCATCAACGACCGCGAGGGCGGCAAGTCGCACTTCGCGGACGGCATGATCGAGGAGCTCACGATCAAGTAGCGATGCTCGTGACGGCGGGGCTGCGTCAGGCGAGCAGCGCCAGCAGCCCCGCCTCGTCGAGCACCGGGACGTCGAGCCGCTCGGCCTTCTCGAGCTTGGAGCCCGGCGAGGCGCCGGCGACGACGTAGTCGGTCTTCTTCGAGACGCCCGAGGTCACCCGTCCGCCGGCCGTCTCGATGCGCTCCGTCGCCTGCTCGCGCGTCAGCTCGGGCAGCGTGCCGGTGAGGACGAACGTCTTGCCGGCGAGCGGACCCTCGCCCGGCGGCGGCCCCTCGAGCTCCATCCGCACCCCGACGCCGCGCAGGTCCTCGATCAGCGCGCGCATCTGCTCGTCGGCGAGCTGCTCGTGGATCCGCTGCGCCATCTTCGGGCCGACGCCCGACGTCTGCTCGATCTGCTCGGCGCTCGCAGCGAGCAGCGCGTCGATCGAGCGGAAGCGCTGCGCGAGGTTGCGTCCGGTTACGAAGCCGACCTCCTCGAGGCCGATCGCGAACAGCAGCCGTCCGAACGGACGCTCCTTCGACTCGGCGATGTTCTGCACGGCGCGGTTCGCCGAGATCTCGCCGTAACCCTCGAGCTCGAGCAGCTGCTCGGAGGTCAGCCGGTAGAAGTCGGCCGCCGTCGTGACGAGCCCGGCCTGCTGGAGCTGGTAGACCTGCTTCTCGCCGAGGCCGTCGATGTCCATCGCCCCGCGCGAGACGAAGTGCTTGAGCAGCTGCCACTGGCGCCCCGGGCAGACGCGGTTGGGACACATCGTGAAGACGCCCGCTTCCGGCTTGACCGTCGGCGTGCCGCACGACGGGCAGTGCTCGGGCGGGCGCGGCGGCTCGGCGCGGTCGGCGCGCTCGGTCGCATGCGGCGCGGGCGACAGCACCTGCGGGATGACGTCGCCGGCGCGCAGCACGATGACCTCGTCGCCGATGCGCAGGTCCTTGCGGGCGAGATCCTCCTCGTTGTGCAGCGTCGCAAGCTTGACCGTCACGCCGCCGACGTGGACGGGCTCGAGCACGGCGAACGGATGCAGGTCGCCGAACTTGCCGACGTTCCACATGATGTCGCGCAGCGTCGTGACCTTCGTCGTCGGCGGGAACTTCCAGGCGATCGCCCAGCGCGGATCGCGGCCGACGACGCCGAGGCGGCGCTGCAGCTCGAGATCGGACACCTTGACGACGACGCCGTCGATCTCGAAGTCGAGGCTGCCGCGACGCTCCTGCCAGGCGAGGCACTGCGCGACGACCTCGTCCTCCGAGTCCAGCAGCTGGATGCCGGTGTTGACGCGGAAGCCGTGCTCGCGCAGCCACTGCAGCGCCTCCCAGTGGCTCTGAAACGCGATCCCGTCGACGCGCCCGATCCCGTAGGACCACATCGACAGCGGGCGCGCGCGGGCGAGCTTCGGGTCGAGCTGGCGGATCGTGCCCGCGGCCGCGTTGCGCGGGTTCATGAACGTCGACAGGCCGGCCTCCGCGCGGCGCTCGTTGAGCGCGGCGAAGTCCTTCAGCGACATGTAGAGCTCACCCCGCACCTCGAGCACCGGGGGCGCATCGTCGACCTTCAATGGGATCGTCGGGATCGTGCGCAGGTTGTGCGTGACGTCCTCGCCGATCTCACCGTTGCCGCGCGTCGCGCCGCGCACGAGCACGCCGTCCTCGTAGCGCAGGGAGATCGCGAGGCCGTCGATCTTCGGCTCGGCGACGAACTGAAACCGCGGGTCCTCGATCCCCTCGCGGCTGAGATGCGAGCGCATCCGCCCGACCCAGGCGCGCAGCTCCTCCTCGGTGCGCGCGTTGGCGAGCGACAGCATCGGGATCTCGTGCTCGACCTTCGGCAGCGAGGAGACCGGCTCTCCGCCGACGCGCTGCGTCGGCGAGTCGGGCGTGACGAGCGCCGGGTCGGCGGCCTCGAGCGCGCGCAGCTCGTCGAGCAGCGCGTCGTAGTCGTCGTCGCCGATCGCGGGATCGTCGAGGACGTAGTAGCGATGGCCGTGGTAGTGCAGCTGCTCGCGCAGCTCGGCCGCGCGCGCGTCGGCGTCGCTCGGTGTCACTCCACCTCCCGCGCGGCCGGCGCGAGCAGACGGCCGAGGTCGTGGCGCGCGAGCGCGTCCATCCCCGCCGCGTCGGTGAGATCGAAATGCAGCGGCGTGACGGCGATGTCGCCCGCGGCGACGGCGGCGAGGTCGGTGCCGGGCTCGTCGTGGAAGCCGTGATCGCGGCCGTAGACCCAGTAGCGCCGGCGCCGGGAGCCGGCCGGCTCACCGTCGGCGTCGGTCAGCGTCAGCTCGTCGCGGTAGATCCGCTTGCCGAGCCGCGTCACCTGGACGCCGGCCGCGTCGCCCGTCGGGCAGTTGACGTTCAGCAGCGTGCCGGGCGGCAGCGGGACGTCGTCGATCTCCTCCACGACGCGCGCCACGAAGCGCGCGCCCTCGTCGAAGTCGAAGCTGTCCGACAGGCGGAAGTCCATCTCGCGCGCCGATGACTGCTGCGAGACGGCGATCGCCGGCAGGCCGAGGATGACGCCCTCGAGCGCTGCCGCGACCGTGCCCGAGTACGTGATGTCATCGCCGAGGTTCGCGCCGTGGTTGATGCCCGAGACGATCAGTTCGGCCTTGAAGCCCTCGACGAGCCCGAGGTTGGCGAGCCGCACGCAGTCGACCGGGGTGCCGTCGGTGGCGTAGCCGATCGTCCCGTCGTCGAAGGCGATCTGCTCGACCCAGAGCGGGCGCATCGTCGTGATCGAGCGCGCCATCGCCGAGCGGTTGCCGTCCGGCGCGATCACGACGAGCTCGATGCCGGGCACGCACAGCAGCGCGCGGCGCAGCGTCTGCAGGCCGTCCGCCTCGATCCCGTCGTCGTTCGTCAGCAGCACCCGCATGCGCGTGACCGAGAATAGTCACGGGTCCGGGGGGTAGGGGCTTGGCGCACCCTCACCGGCGGGCGCCCAACGCGATACGGGCGGCGGCGGTGGGGGCAGCACCAGCACGAGTCCCGGCTCCCGAGGCCCCGCCGTCTACTGCGCCGGCAAGCGCGCCACGATCGTCGGCACCGCCAAACGCGATCAGCTGCGCGGAACCGCGAAGGCCGACGTCATTGCCGCACGCGGCGGCAACGACACGATCCGCGGACTGGGCGGCAACGACACGATCTGCGGCGGCCTGGGCAACGACACCCTCAGCGGCGGCGGTGGCAACGACAAGCTGTATGGCGGCTTCGGCCGCGACCGCCTGCTGGGCGGCCTCGGCCGAGAGACCCTCTCCGGCGGCGCCCAACGCGACATCCTGCTCGGCGGCCCCGGCCTCGACAAGCAGACCCAATGACGACGTGTCGCGCCCGCAGCGCCCCGCTGATCAGCTGAACTAGCTGTCCGGCGGGTACCCGACGCGCGCGAGCGCGAGCCCGTGCGGCGCCGCCGTCGGTCCCGCCTGCGATCGCGGCGCGCCGTCGAGCAGCGCCGCGAAGCCCTCCGGCGTGCGGCGCCCGGTCGCGACCTCGAGCATCGTCCCGACGAGGATGCGGTTCATCTGGCGCATGAACGTGTCGGCCGTGATCCAGAACTCGAGCAGGTCGCCGTCGGCGCGCCATTCGGCGGCGAGCACGTCGCGCTCGAAGCGCGAGTGGTACGTGTCGGTCGGCGTGAACGCCGTGAAGTCATGGGTCCCGACGAGCGCCTGCGCGCAGGCGTGCAGCGCCTCCCGATCGAGCTCCCAGCCGTGCCACAGCGCGCGCTTCTGCAGCCAGACCGAGCGCGCGCGGCGGTGCAGTACGCGGTAGCAGTACGTGCGCGAGAGCGCGTCGCGGCGCGCCTCGAAGCCGTCCGGCGCGGGGTTGCAGTCGAGCACCGCGACGTCGTGCGGCAGCAGCGCGTTGAGCCGCCGCGGATCGACCGCCTCGTGCTCGTAGGAGCAGACCTGACCCCACGCGTGCACGCCGCGGTCCGTGCGCCCGGCGACGGTCAGCGTCAGCCCGTCCTCGCGCAGCACGGTTCGCAACGCGCGCTCGACCTCGTCCTGCACGGTGCGCAGGCCCGGCTGGCGCGCCCAGCCGGCGAACGCGGTCCCGTCGTACTCGAGCAGCATGCGGCTCGTCATCGGCGAGAGCGTACGCCCGCCGCTCCCCGGCGCCGGGTCATCCCTGCAGCGCGCGCAGGATGTAGGGCCCGAGGCTGGCCGAGAACGGCGGCGTGAGGTGATGTGCGTCGCGGTGCACGAGCGCGCCGCCGACGACGGGGTAGCAGCGCGCGCGATCGCACGTGTGCGAGGTGAGATCGAGCACCTTGACGCGCGGCTCGCGGAGCGCGCGGGCGGCGACGACGAGTGGGTCGCGCCGCAGGACCTTGTCGCGCGGTTGGGCGCACGCGGGACCGGGCGGCCGCCGCGCGCGCAGCGCGCGCGCGACGCAGCCCAGCTGGCCCCGCGTCGAGGCCGGGCTGTCACGGATCACGACGACGCGCTGGACGCGCTTCAACAGCGCGCGGATCTCGGCGCGGTAGCCGAGCTCGATCGCCGCGCGCTTGCTCTGGCCGGCGCGCGGAGCGACCCGCGCGCCGGCGTGCGCCGAGAGGAACACGGTGTCCACTTCGGGGTGCGCGCCCAGCCAGTCGAGCACCTGCCGGTTCCAGCGCGCGCATTGCTGCGAGCGGTCGCGCGTCTGCAGGATCGGCCTCGGCGCCAGCGTCGCCGGGCAGCCCGAGCGGAACATCGACACGCCGCGCCAGTGCTCCGCCAGCGTCACGACGTGCAGCGCCGTCTTCAGGCTCGCTGCGTGGCTGTCGCCGATCAGCGCGACCCTGCGGGGCATCTCCTCGCGCGGCGCCCCGAACTCGCAGACCGACAGCAGGCCGACGAGCTCCTGGGCGTCGCAGTACGGCTCGAGGATCGCGCTCGCGCGCTTCAGCGTCGGTTCCAGCGCGAGGCGCAGGTCGGGGTTGTCGCAGCGGCGACGGGGATCCCGCGCCGCGGCGCCGAAGCAGCGCGGGTAGGCGAGCAGCTCGAGGTTGCCGGCCGTCACGCCGTCGCCATCGGGAAAGCGGTCGACGCAGCCGCTCACGCAGCCGGCCTGATCGGTCCAGCTGCTCTGCGCCCACCATCCATACGGACCGAGGCGCAAACCGGCGTCGGCCGGCAGGAACGTCGCCTCCAGCACGCTGGGCAGCGGTCTGGACACGTCCGCGACGAGGCGCCGCGGCGCGCCCGCCGTTGCGTCGCCCGCAATGGACGCGTAGCTCAGCACGGTCTGCTGCCCGCGCGGCGTCACGCAGATGCGCCCGCGCGCGATCACGGGCTCACCGTGGACGAGCGTCACGCAGAGCGCGCGCCCCGCGACGCGCAGGTCCGGGGCCGTCCACGCGCCGCTTGTCGTGATGCGCAGGGACATGCGGACGTCGCGCTGGACCAGCTCGGCGCCGGTGATCACGAGCGGGCTCGTGGCACCGGGCGCGTCCGCCGGCACCGCCGCCCGCGCGGCTGGCGCGACGGCGCCGAGGATCGCGAGCATCCACCAGCCAGCACCTGGAGCCACCCACCCCGAGCCGGTCAACTCACGCCCCCGGACACGGGCACCAATCCGGAACAGTCCCCGGCCTACTGCACATCCCACGCCCTACCCCGCTTCACACGAGTTGTTCCGGAGTCGGTCGCCCGAGTCCGGAAGGCGCCGCCACAAGCGCAAGCAGCCCGCTGTTCAGACCAGCTCGAGGTACACCATCTCGGTCGAATCCGACCGCCGAGGGCCCAGCTTCAGGATGCGCGTGTAGCCGCCGGGGCGCTCCGCGTAGCGCGGGGCGACCTCGGCGAACAACGTGTGGACGACGAACTTGTCCTGGCCGAGGGTCGAGAGCGCCTGCCGGCGCGCGTGCAGGTCGCCGCGCTTGGCGAGCGTGATGAGCTTCTCGATCTCCGGCTTGACCGCCTTCGCCTTCGCCTCGGTCGTCTTGATGCGCTCGTGCTCGATGACCTCCTTGCAGAGGTTCATGAGCAGCGCCTTGCGATGCGAGGAGCTGCGGCTGAGCTTGTTGCGTGTCTTCTGGTGGCGCATGGCGGCGGTGGCGCAGTCTAGTCGTCGCGGAGACCGAGTCCGCGGTTGTGCAACGTCTCGATCACCTCGTCGATCGACTTCTTGCCGAAGTTCGGGATCGCGTTGAGCTCGCCCTCGGACTTCGAGATGAGGTCGCCGACGGTCTGGATGCCGGCCCGCTTGAGGCAGTTGTAGGACCGCACGCCGAGCTCGAGCTCCTCGATCAGGATGTCGTGCATCGGCCCCGCCGACGCGCCGGCGCCCGCGGCACCGGCGAGCGTGCCGTGCCCGTTCGTGCCCTCGAGCTGGCCGCTGGGACCTGCGCGAAGCTCCTCGATGCGGTCGGCGTCGGTGAAGATCGCGAGCTGGGCGATGAGGATCTCGGCGGCCTCGCGCAGCGCCGCCTGCGGGTCGATCGACCCGTCGGTCTCGATGTCGAGCGTGAGCTTGTCGAAGTCCGTGCGCTGACCGACGCGGGCGGGCTCGACGCCGTAGGCGACGCGCCGCACCGGCGAGAAGATCGAGTCGATCGGGATCACGCCGATCGGCTGATCGGGCGACTTGTTCTCCTCGGACTGGCGGTAGCCGCGGCCGCGACCGACCGTCAGGTACAGCTCGAGCTTCGTCTTCTTCTCGAGCGTGGCGATGTGGACGTCGGGGTTGAGCACCTCGACGCCGGCGGGCAGATCGATGTCCTTGGCCGTGATCTCGCCGGGACCGGTGACGACGAGCGGGGCCTCGACCTCGGTCGCGTCGGAGTGCATCCGGCAGACGATGCCCTTGAGGTTGAGGACGATGTCGGTGACGTCCTCCTTGACGCCCTTGATCGTCGAGAACTCGTGGGCAACCCCCTCGATGCGCACGCTCGTCACGGCGGCTCCGGCGAGCGAGCTCAGCAGCACGCGCCGCAGCGAGTTGCCGAACGTGTAGCCGAAGCCACGGTCCAGCGGCTCGATCGTGAACGAGCCGCGGTTGTCCTCGACCGTCTCACTGGTAATTCGGGGGACTTGGAAGTCGAGCATCGGGGTCCTAACGTCGGGGTGTCACTTGGGTGTTGCCGCGCGCTTGCGCATGCGTCAGCACGCAGGCAAAAGTTCTGAAGGGATTACTTGGAGTAGAGCTCGACGATGAGCTGCTCCTGCACTGGAGCAGCGATCTCCCTGCGCTCGGGCTTGCGCAGCACCTTCGCGGTCAGGGAGTCGTGATCGGCCTGCAGCCAGGCCGGAACCTGGGCCGTCAGCTCCGTCGCATCGCGGATCAGCGCCTCGACCGGGGTGCCGGCCTTGACCGCGATGATGTCGCCCTCGCGGACCTGGTAGCTGGGGATGTCGACGCGGCGTCCGTTGATGTTCCAGTGGCCGTGGCGGATGAACTGGCGCGCCTGCCGGCGCGAGGCGGCGAAGCCGAGCCGCACGAGCACGTTGTCGAGGCGCGACTCGAGGATCGCGAGCAGGTTCTCGCCCGTGATTCCCGGCTGGCGCGAGGCCTTCGCGTAGTAGATCCGGAACTGCTTCTCGAGCACCCCGTAGTAGCGGCGCGCCTTCTGCTTCTCGCGCAGCTGGA
>CAVYAX010000040.1:0-18302 GCA_963766525.1 uncultured Actinomycetes bacterium | reverse complement strand
ACGCGTGAGTGAGTGATCACTTACGCTGCGGCCGTGCTTGCCGCGATCGCCCGCCTCGTCACCGCACAGCCGCGCCGCGTGCTTGCCGTGACCATGGCGCTGTTCGCCGTGGCGGTCGTGTTCGGTGCGCCGGTCACGTCCAAGCTCGCGGTCGAGGCCGACACGGACTTCATCAACCGAGCGCGCAGAGCAACGTCACCGGCGACGAGCTGCGGGCTGCGATCGGCCGCAGCCTGACTCCCCCGGTCGTCGTCCTGGTGCGCTCCGGCGCGCCGGTTCGCAGCGCCGCGGGACGCGCCGCGCTGCGGCGCGTCGTCGCGCGGATCGAGGCCGACCCGGCGGTCGCCGAGACGGGCTCGGCGCTGAGCGACCCGCGACCGGCGAGCCCGTTCGTCTCGCGCGACGGCCGCTCGAGCTTCGTCGCCGTGTACATCGCCGTCGATCACGACAACGAGGATGCCGGGACGCGGATCGAAGCGGCGCTCGAGCGGTCGCCCGGGTGACCGTGGGCGGGCAGCGCTGGCGGGTCCCGCCGTCGGCGACCAGGTCTCCGAGGACCTCGCGAAGGCCGAGCTGCTCGCTTTCCCGCTGCTGTTCCTGCTCTCGCTGTTCGTCTTTCGCGGCGCGATCGCGGCGCTGCTGCCGCTGTTCGTCGGCCTGCTGACGATCATGTCGACGTTCCTCGGGCTGCGGCTCTTCAACGAGGCCACGCCGCTGTCGATCTTCGCGCTGAACCTGGCGATCGGGCTCGGGCTCGGCCTCGCGATCGACTACTCGCTGTTCATCCTGTCGCGCTACCGCGAGGAGATGATGCGCGACGGTCCGGGCCGCGAGGCGCTGCGGCGCACGCTGCGGACCGCCGGGCGGACGGTCGTCTTCAGCTCGCTGACGGTCGCCGCGGCGATGCTGTCGCTGCTCGTCTTCCCGCAGCGCTTCCTGTACTCGATGGCGATCAGCGGATCGATCACCGCGCTCAGTGCGGGGATCATCGCGCTGACCGCGCTGCCGGCGCTGCTGATGGCGCTGGGCCCGCGCGTCGACGCGCTCGCGCCGCAGCGCTGGCGCCATCGCGAGGTCGATCCCGAGTCTGGCTTCTGGTATCGGCTCTCGCATCTCGTCATGCGCCGCCCCGTGCTCGTCGCCGTGACGACCGCCGCGGTGCTGATCGCCGCCGGGATCCCCTTCACGCGGATCGAGTTCACCGGCGTCGACGCGAGCGTGCTGCCCGATGGCGCCGCGACCAAGCAGGTCGACTCGGCGCTGCGGACGGAGTTCCCGCCCGGACGCACCGCGCCGCTGCACGTCGCCGTCAGCGCACCGCGCGAGCGCGCGCTGGCGATGCGCGCGTACGCCGGCCGACTCGCGGAGCGCGACGACGTCGCCGCCGTCGCCCGGCCGCGCTATGTCGGCGACGGGACGTGGTACCTCGAGGTCGTGCCGGTCGGTCCCGCGCTCGACGGGCGCGCGCTGGATCTCGTGCGCGCGGTTCGCGCGGGTCCGAGTCCGGGGATCGTCCGCGTCGCCGGCGAGTCGGCGCGCTTCGTCGACCAGCGCGCGGGGCTGGCGCAGCGCCTGCCGCTGGCGATCGGCGTGCTCGCGATCACGACGCTGCTGATCCTGTTCGCGATGACCGGCTCGGTCGTGCTGCCGCTGAAGGCGCTCGTGATGAACGCGCTCGGGCTCAGCGCGGCGTTCGGCCTGCTCGTGCTCGTCTTCCAGGACGGCCGCCTCGAGGGGCTGCTCGACTACACCAGCCAGGGCGCGCTGGAGATCACCCAGCCGCTCGTCCTGCTCGCGATCGCCTTCGGCTTGAGCACCGACTACGGCGTCTTCCTGCTCACTCGCATCAAGGAGGCGCGCGACGCCGGTGCCTCGAACGAGGAGGCCGTCGCGCTCGGCATCCAGCGCACGGGACGCATCGTCACCGCGGCCGCGCTGCTGCTCGTCGTCGCGCTCGGCGCGTTCGCGACGTCGGAGATCGTCTTCGTCAAGGAGCTCGGCATCGGCACCGCCGCAGCGGTCGCGATCGACGCGACGATCGTCCGCGCCCTGCTCGTGCCCGCGCTCATGAAGCTGCTCGGTGAGCGCAACTGGTGGGCGCCGGCGCCGCTCGCACGGCTCCACGCGCGCCTGCGGCTCGGCGAGTGAGCGCAGGTCGTCACGGGTACGCGCCGGAGTTGTTACGAACGCGCGCTGTTCCGTAACGCGCCGCGCGCCACGATGGCGACATGGCGCAGGGCGTGTGGCGACCTACAACGTCTCAGGCCGAGCAACTCGCCACACGCCCCGATCTGCGCGTCGCGCGGCTGGCCGCGCGCCAGGACGCGGTCGTCTCGCGGCGGCAGCTGGCAGCGTGCGGGATCTCCGACGATGCGATCACGGTTCGCACCCGACGCGGTCATCTTCACCGCGTCTTCCGCGGTGTCTACTCGGTCGTCGCGCGGGAATGCCTGACGCCGGCCGGCCTGTCACCGCGGCGGTCCTCGCATGCGGGCCGCGGGCGGTGCTCAGCCACCACACCGCGGCCGCGTACTGGAGCATGCTGCCGTGGGACGAGGCGCGTCGCCCCGAGGTGACCGTGCCGGGCAGCACGGGACGTGGCCTCTCCGCGATCCATGTCCACCGCACGCGCGGGCTCCATCCGCGCGACGTCTGGGAGCGCGGCGCGCTGCTCGTCACGTCTCCGGAGCGCACCGTGCTGGACCTCGCCGCGGTCCTCGACGCGCGCGCGCTGCGCCGCATGATCCGCCAGGCCCATGCTGAGCGGCGACTGCACGTCCAAGGGCTCGCGGGGGCCATCGAGCGCGCTCGGGGACACCACGGCATCCGGGGCCTGCGCGTCGTCGTCGCCGACGGACCGGCTCCGACGCGCAGCGAGCTCGAGGACGTTGCCGTCGACATGCTCAATCGCGCCGGCATCGAGCGACCGGACCTCAACCGCGCGCGCGTCATCCAGGGCGAGACGATCGTCCCCGACATGCGCTGGTCCGCGCTGCGCGTCGTCGTCGAGCTTGACGGCGCGGCCTGGCACGAGAACCGCCTCACGCGCGAGCACGACGCGCGCAAGCAGGCGCTGATGGAGGCCGACGGCGATCGGGTCCTGCGCGTCACATGGGGCCAGGCGGTGCGCGACCCGCGGCAGACGACCGCGCGCATCCGCGGCGCGCTCGAGCAGGCCCGCCGCGCCTATCCGCTGAACAGCAGCAAGTAGATGCAGAGCCCGAACAGCGACGCCGCCAGCAGCATGATCGCCTCGTTGCGCTCGCCCTGGACGAAGCGCAGGACCGCAAGCACGACCCCCGCGAGCGGCAGTGCCGCGGCGACGATGTAGGCGAACGCGCCGCGCAGGGTGTCGAGCATCGGCACAGGCTCGCATAAGAGCTGCCGGCGGGCGCTCCCACGGACTATGCTCGCCCGATGGGCGACCTTCGCGTCACGCGCGATGGCGCGTTCTACGGCGTCACCATCCGCGGCGTCCTCGAATCCGGGGCCGGCCAGCCGCTGTACGTGTCCGTGCGCGCGAAGCACGTCGAGTGGTGCGACCCCGACGACCCCGACGCCGGTCCGCAGGGCTGGCTGCGGTCGGAGGCGCCGAAGGCGTTGCAGGCCGAGCTCGAGCTGCGCTTCACGCGAGAGAAGGTGCACGAGCGCGCGCTCGCGCAGCTCGAGGCGTGGCGCGCCGCCCCGCCGCCGAACCTCGTCGGCGTCAGCTCGGTCAGCAAGCAGTACGTCGGCCTGATCGACCAGGACCAGGGCAACGGCGTCGGCATCCAGCACGGCGAGGAGCGCCAGGACCGTTCCGCGGCGCGCGCCTATGCGACGTGGTCCAGCGGCAAGCTGCGGGCCGCCGCGGAGTGACGTCGCCGCGCGCGCCGCTCAGGCGCTCGCGTCAGCCGCCCTCGGCGATGCGGAGGAAGGCCTCCCAGCGGCGCTTGTCGCGCGCCGCGCGGCGATGCTCCTCCGTACCGGACTCCGCCGCCGCGAGCGCGTCCTCCGAGCTGCGCAGCTTGTCGCGCAGATCCGCGACGTCGAGCTCGTCGGCGCTGTGCGCCTCCTCGACGAGCACGAGCACGCCGTCGGCCGACACCTGGACGTACCCCTCGCCCTGCGCGTAGCGGACGATCTCCGACTCGCTGCGGTACAGCCGCAGCTCGGTCGGCACGAGCATGCCGAGCAGCGGCTGATGGCGGGCGAGGATGCCGATCGAGCCGACCTCGGTGCGCGTGGAGACCATCTCGACGTCCTCGTCGAAGACCGACCCCTCGGGCGTGAGGACCTCGACGCGGAACGGTGTGTGGGCCACTAGTTGTCGTCCTCGTCGTCGTCGCCGGCGGTCTCGTCGTCGGTGGCGCTCGCTGCGCTCGGCTTGGCGTCGCCGTCGTCGTCCTTCTTGCCGCTGGCGGCCTTGACGACGTCGTCGATCGTGCCCTTCAAGAAGAACGCGGACTCCGGCACGTCGTCGTGCTGGCCCTCGATGATCTCCTTGAACCCGCGGATCGTCTCGGCGATCGGCACGTACGCGCCGGGTGTGCCGGTGAACTGCTCGGCGACGAAGAACGGCTGCGACAAAAAGCGCTCGACGCGGCGCGCCCGTCCGACGATCAGCTTGTCCTCGTCGGACAGCTCGTCGATGCCGAGGATCGCGATGATGTCCTGCAGCTCCTTGTAGCGCTGGAGGATCTCCTTGACGCGGTTGGCGACCGTGAAGTGCTCGACGCCGAGGATGTCGGGCTTGAGGATCGTCGAGGTCGAGTCGAGCGGGTCGACGGCCGGGTAGATGCCCTTCTCGGAGATCGCCCGCGAGAGCACCGTCGTCGCGTTGAGGTGGGCGAAGACCGACGCCGGCGCCGGGTCGGTGAGGTCGTCGGCGGGCACGTAGATCGCCTGCACCGACGTGACCGAGCCGTCGCGCGTCGAGGTGATGCGCTCCTGCAGCTGGCCCATCTCCGTCTCCAGCGTGGGCTGGTAGCCGACCTGCGACGGCATCCGGCCGAGCAGCGCCGAGACCTCCGAGCCGGCCTGCACGAAGCGGAAGATGTTGTCGATGAAGAGCAGCACGTCCTGGCCGCCCTGCTCGCGGAAGTACTCGGCCATCGTCAGGCCCGACAGCGCGACGCGCATGCGCGCTCCGGGGGGCTCGTTCATCTGCCCGAAGACGAGGATCGTCTTGTCGATGACGCCGGACTCCTTCATCTCCAGCCACAGGTCGTTGCCCTCGCGCGAGCGCTCGCCGACGCCGCAGAAGGCCGACAGGCCGCCGTGCTCCTGGGCGAGGTTGTTGATGAGCTCCTGGATCAGCACGGTCTTGCCCACGCCGGCGCCGCCGAACAGGCCGACCTTGCCGCCCTTGGCGTACGGCGCGAGCAGGTCGACGACCTTGATCCCGGTCTCGAACATCTCCGTCGTCGGCATCAGGTTCTCGACGTTCGGGGCGGGGCGATGGATCGGCCAGCGCTCCTCGTACTCGACGTCGCCGACGTTGTCGATCGGCTCGCCGAGGACGTTGAGGATGCGGCCCAGCACGCCCTTGCCGACGGGCACGGTGATCGGGCCGCCGGTGTCGGTGACCTCCTGGCCACGCGACAGGCCGTCGGTCGAGTCCATCGCCACGCAGCGCACACGGTCGTCGCCGAGGTGCTGCTGGACCTCGAGCGTGAGCAGATCGTCGCCGCGCATGACGGTGATCGCGTTGTAGATCTCCGGGAGCTCGCCGTTGGGGAACGTCGCCTCGATCACGACGCCCTGGATCTCCTCGATCCGGCCCGTGGCGGTCGTCGTCTCATTCATTTCAGTGGTGGCCATGGTTCTCCAGATTAAGAGGGTTTCGGCCGCCGGTCATCGCAAGCTCTGACCTTCGGACGACGTTACTCAGGTGAGCGACTCAGCGCCCGCGACGACTTCCATGATTTCCTGGGTGATCTCGGCCTGACGGGCCCGGTTCATCTCCAGCGTGAGGTCTTCGATCAGCTCGCCGGCGTTCTCGGAGGCGTTGCGCATAGCGGTCATGCGGGCACCGTGCTCGGATGCCGTCGACTCGAGCAGCGCGCGGTAGACGGAGATCTCGACGTAGTCCGGCACGAGGCGGGCGAGGATGTCCTGCGGATCGGGCTCGTAGTCGACGAGCGCGCGGTGACCGCTCGCCTGCTCGGGCTCCTCGGCCTCGTCCTCGCTGCCCTCGAGGATCGTCGCCTGCTGCAGCGGAAGCAGCGTCTCGCGGCGAACCTCCTGCGTAAGCGGCGAGATGTAGCCGTTGTAGAAGATCTCGACGCGGTCGGCCTTGCCGTCGACGTAGGCGGCCATCAGCTCCTCGGCGATCGCTCGCGCGTCGGCGTAGGCGGGACGGTCGGTGAAGCCGACGTAGCGCCCGACCGGATCCTTGCCGCGGAACGTCAGCGTCGAGACGCCGCGCCGTCCGACGGCGCTGTAGAGCACCGTGCGCCCGTCGCCCTCGTACTCGCGTCCCGCGCGCAGGCCGGCGCGCACGATCTGCGAGTTGAACGCGCCCGCAAGGCCGCGGTCGCCGGTGACGAGCAGCAGCGCGACCTTGTCCTCGCTGGCATGCTCCTTGAGGATCGGCAGGCGCGAGATCTCCGACTGACCGGCGGCCTCGGCGGCCTGGCGCGTCATGCGCCGGATCGCGCCGGCGTACGGGCGCAGCGCGGCGATCCGCTGCTCGGCACGGCGCAGGCGTGCCGCCGCGACCATCTCCATCGCGCGGGTGATCTTCTGAATGTTCTTGACCGACCCGATGCGGGCCTTGACGTCGCGCTGGGTAGCGCTCACGCGGGTGCCGCCTCCTTCTCGGACTGATCGGCGGTCTCTTCGTCGCCGGCGTCGTCATCGCTCGAGGATGCCGCGCGCTCGTCGGAGCCGGACTCGATCGCGACGCCGTCCTCGTCGATGTCTTCGCCGAAGTCCTTGGCGAACTCCTCGACGGCATCGTGGACGGTCTCGACGATCTCGTCGTCCCACTTCCCGTCGCCGATCTTCTCCAGCGTGTCCGAGTACTCGGCGCGCATCCGCGCCACCAGCGCCTCGTGGAACTCGGGCACGCGGTCGACGGAGATGCGGTCGACGAAGCCGTTCGTCGCGGCGTAGATCACGACGACCTGCTCCTCGACAGCCATCGGCGAGCGCTCGTTCTGGTTGAGCGTCTTGACGAGCCGCTCACCGCGGGCCAGCGTCGCCTGCGTGTCGGCGTCGAGGTCCGAGCCGAACTGCGCGAACGCCTCGAGGTCGCGGTACTGCGACAGCTCGAGCTTGAGCCGCCCGGCGACCTTCTTCATCGGCTTGATCTGCGCGTTGCCGCCGACGCGCGAGACCGAGATGCCGACGTTGATCGCCGGCCGCACGCCCGAGAAGAAGAGCTTGGGCTCGAGGAAGATCTGGCCGTCGGTGATCGAGATGACGTTCGTCGGGATGTAGGCCGAGACGTCGCCAGCCTGCGTCTCGATGATCGGCAGCGCCGTCATCGAGCCGCCGCCGAGCTCGTCGTTGAGCTTGACCGCGCGCTCGAGCAGGCGGCTGTGGAGGTAGAAGACGTCGCCCGGGTAGGCCTCGCGACCCGGCGGGCGGCGCAGCAGCAGCGACATCTGACGGTAGGCGAAGGCGTGCTTCGTGAGGTCGTCGTAGACGCACAGCGCGGCGCCGCCGTTGTAGAGGAAGTGCTCGGCCATCGCGGCGCCCGCGTACGGCGCGAGGAACTTCACGGGGGCGGCCTCGTCGGCGCTCGCCGCGACGATGATCGTGTTCTCCATCGCGCCGGCCTCGGTCAGCGTCTCGGCAAGCGCGACGACGGTCGCCATGCGCTGGCCGATCGCGACGTAGACGGAGATGACGCCGGTCTTGCGGTTGTTGATGATCGTGTCGACCGCGATCGTCGTCTTGCCCGTCTGGCGGTCGCCGATGATCAGCTCGCGCTGGCCGCGGCCGATCGGGATCATCGCGTCGATCGCCTTGATGCCGGTCTGCATCGGCTCGATCACCGGCTGGCGCTGGACGACGCCGGGGGCCTTGAACTCGGCCGGGCGCTTCGTCGACGTGTTGATGTCGCCCTTGCCGTCGAGTGGGTTGCCGAGCGGGTCGACGATGCGGCCGAGCAGCTCATCGCCGACCGGGATCTCCAGTAGCGAGCCGGTGCGCTTGACGGTGTCGCCCTCGACGATCTTCTGCCAGTCGCCGAACAGCACGACGCCGACGTTGTCGGACTCGAGGTTCAGCGCGAGCCCCGTGACGCCGTGCGGCAGCTCGAGCATCTCGAACGACATCGCGTTCTCGAGGCCGTGGACGCGAGCGATGCCGTCGCCGACGGACAGCACGGTGCCGACCTCGGTCAGCTCGGCCGAGCCGGCGTCCAGCCCCTCGATACGGCTCTTGAGGATGGATGTGATCTCATCTGGCTTGATCTTCATGGAGGTCGTGTCAGCTCCTTGATGCTCGCGGTGGGCGTCTAGGCGCCGCGGGCGACGTGCTTTCTCAGGTTGTCGAGGCGGTTTCGAATCGAGGCGTCGAGGATCGAGTTGCCGACCCGCAGGACGATCCCGCCGAGGATGTCGGGGTCCACCTCCGCGGTCAGCTCGATCCGCTGGCCGGTGTCCTTCGAGATGCGGTCGCCGATCTGCTTGACGACCGCGTCGTCGAGCGTCGTGGCGGTCGAGATCTGGACCGGCAGGACCTTGTTCTCCTGCTCCCACAGCCCGTCGTAGTAGCGCCGGATGCGGAACACCGCCGGCGTGCGGTGCTTGTCGATCAGCAGCTCGAGGAAGTTGATCAGCGTCGGGTCGGCGCCCTCGACGGTCTTCTTGAGGCCGTCCTTCTTCTCGAGCGTCGAGAAGTAGGGCGAGAAGAAGAACACCGCCAGGTCGCGGTTGTCCTGCAGCGCGTCAGCGAACTGTCCGAGCTGCTCGCGGATCTCGTCGAGCTTGCCGTGCTCCTGCGCGACGGCGAACAGCGACCGGCCGTAGACCTCGGCGATCTCCTCCATCGCCCCCTCTCCGCGCCTAGCGCCCCCGCTCGCCCGCGAGCGCCGAGAAGTCCAGCTCGCTGAGCGCCTCTTCGACGAGGCGCTGCTGGTCGTCCTCGGTGAGCGTCTTGCGCGTGATCTTCTCCGTCGCGAGGATCGTCAGGTCGGCGACCTCGTTGCGGATGTCCTGGATCGCGCGGCGCGTCTCGGCCGCGATGTCACGCTTGGTCTGCTCGAGCAGCTCCTCGCGCTTGGCCTTGGCGTCGGTGACCGCCGCGGCCTGGGCGGCTTCCGCGGCCTTGCGCGCGCGGGAGATGATGATCTCGGCCTGTTCGCGCGCCTGTGCCAGGCGCTCGCGGTACTCGGCGAGCAGCTCGTCGGCCTCGACGCGCGTGCGGTTGGCGGCCTCGATCGACTCTTCGATCAAGCGCTGGCGCTTGTCGAGCGCTTCCTGGATGCGCGGGAACACGAGCTTGCGCAGGACGTAGAGCGAGATCGTGAAGACGATAAGCGTCCAGATCATCAGCCCGACGTTGGGCGAGACGAGGAACGACCCGCCCTCCTCCTCGGCGGCGGCGGCCCCCTCGGTGGCCGCGAGCGGCAGTGCGGCGATCAGGCTGGCGAGGTCCATCGGTGTCTACAGGAAGAAGGCGATGAGACCGCCGACGAGGCCGTAGAAGAAGCACGCCTCGGTGAGTGCGAAGCCGAGCCACTGGATCGAGGCGATCTCGTCCTTCATCTCCGGCTGGCGCGTCACCGACTCGATGACCTTGCCGAACAGCATGCCGATGCCTGCGCCGGCGCCGGCTGCGCCACCGCCCGCGCCCACGCCCAGGGCGATCGCGCGACCGGCCTTCTGGCCGATGACTTCATTCTGCGCCGCCGACTGTGCGATGACGTTGATCGTGTCCAGATCGAACATGGGGGTCGTTCAAGCTCCTTGTGCTAGTGGTGTTCGGCGACGGCGCTACCCAGGTAGATGCACGTCAGGATGGCGAAGATGAAGGCCTGCAACCCCGCGATCAGCGTCACCTCGAACAGGAAGATCGCGATCCCCGCGGGCAGCGTAAACCACGCCAGGACCTCGAGGCCGAGCAGGACGGAGAGACCGCCGGACATGAACTGGATCAGCATGTGGCCGGCGAGCAGGTTGGCGAACAGTCGGACGGTCAGCGAGATCAGGCGCAGGAAGTGCGACAGGACCTCGAGCGGGAAGATCATGATCAGGATCGGCCCGGTGACGCCCGGCGGGATCATGCTCTTCGTGTAGCCCCACAGCCCCTTTGCCTTGAGGCCCTCGATGTTGTAGGCGAAGAAGACGATCAGCGCGAGGACGAGCGGGATCGAGACGTTGGCGGTGGCCGCGTAGATCTGGAACGACGGGACCTCGGTGCCGAAGAGGTTGAACTTCTCGCCCGTGTTGACCGGCAGCGGCAGGTAGCCGATCAGGTTCGAGATCCAGATGAAGACGAACAGCGTGAAGACGAGCGGGAACCACTTGCGCGCCATCTCCTCGCTCATGTTGTCGCGCACGATCTTGTCGCGCAGGCCGGTGTAGGCCCACTCGACGGCGACCTGCACGCGGTTTGGCCGCCCCTGCATGCGCTTGGAGACCCAGGTCATCACGCCGATCGTCAGGGTCGTCGTGATGAGCAGGTACAGGACGCCCTTGTTGAGGTCCAGCGGACCGGGCAGGTCGAGCCAGGTCAGCAGCTTGAACTCGTCCTGCGGCTTGAAATGGGCGTTGTCCTGGCGCGTGGCGCCGAACAGGCCGGCGATCACGATGAAGCCGAGCACGTAGACGGCGCCGATGCCGAGCCCCAGCTTGCGACGCATGCTCATGCGGTCGTCCCTCTGCTCTGCGTCATGTGCGCGATCGCCGAACGCGCGAAGTTCAGCGAGAAGGCGCCGAAGATCACGAGCGCCGCGGTGAGGCCGTCAGCCCGCGTGGCCGTCACGCCGACGATCATGATCGTCGCGGCAAGCACCCACACCCTGGCCATCGCCGAGGCCACGCCGAGCCCGAGCCGGCGCCGCATGTCGGGGACGACCGCGAGGCGGCGGTCCAGCTCGACCGAGGCGAGCCGCTGCACGATCCATGCTGCGGCGCCGACCGCGTATCCGAGCGTGGGAGCGCCGAGCGCAAGTGCGGGAACAGCCACGACCACGACCAGGACGATGTCGAGGTAGGTCAGGGCCACGGATCCGCGTTCAAGGGGCGCGGAAGCGCTTACCGACAAGGGCGATCCCAAAGGAATATCGGCCGCCGCCGCGCGCGACGCGGGACCGAACCGGAGGTCGGCTCGTCGGACGAGCGCTCGGTGTTCTCTAGAGAGGCCATGAGAGGGGTCGCACCCTACACGTGCGCGTCCGCGCGGGCGGCGCGGGCGGCGTACAGGTGACGGGCCAGCAGGATACCGATAATCCGGACTTTGTAACAACTTAGTGACAGGCGGTACGACCCTGCGTCGGAACCTCCGACCCAACCGCGGCGCGGGCGCGCCGGCCGGGGCCTTTCAGCCGTCCGTCAACCGCTCTCCGAGCCCACGTCGACGTTGATGCGAATGCGGTGCGCGGCGGCTACCGTGGAGCCTGATGGCAGCGCATCACGACCACGGCCACGACGGCCACGATCACGGCCACGACGGCCACAATCACGGGGCCGGGCACTCCCATGTGGTCGCGGCCGGCGCCGATCGCCGCTGGCTGACCCTCGCGCTCGTGCTGATCGCGGGCTTCATGGCGATCGAGGTCGTCGCGGGCCTGCTCGCCGGCTCGCTCGCGCTGCTGTCGGACGCCGCGCACATGCTGACCGATGCAGGCTCGATCGGGCTCGCGCTCGTGGCCGCGCGATTCGCCGCCCGCCCGGCGACCGGCGCCTACACGTTCGGCTTCGGCCGCGCCGAGATCCTCTCGGCGCAGATCAACGGCGCGGCGCTGTTCGTGCTCGCCGGCGTGATCGCGGTCGAGGCCGTGCGCCGCCTCGGATCGCCGCCCGACGTCGACGGATCGGTCGTCGTCCTCGTCGGCGGCGTCGGCGCGCTCGTCAACGTCGCCGCCTTCTGGGCGCTGTCGCGCTCGCAGCGCCAGAGCCTGAACATCGCCGGCGCGCGCGCACACGTGCTCGCCGATCTCTACGGCTCGGTCGCGGCGATCACCGCCGGCGCGGTGATCGCGTTCGGCGGGCCGACCGGCGTCGACGCGCTCGCGGCGCTGACGGTCGCCGCGCTGATGCTGCGCTCCGGCTGGCTGCTGCTGCGCGCGTCGACGCGGGTGCTGCTGGAGGCCTCCCCGCGCGGCATCGACCCCACGAGGTCGGCCGCACGCTCGCCGCGATGCCGGGGATTGTCGAGATCCACGACCTGCACGTCCGGGAGGTCACCTCGGGCTTCGTCGCCGTCGCGGCACACGTCGTCGTCGCGCCCGACGACGACTCCACCTGCGCCGCCGCGCGCTGCAGTCCGTCCTCCCGAGCAGTTCGCCATCCGCCGCACGACTCCAGGTCGACCACGAGTCCTGGCGACCACTCATGCAGATCTCGCCTCAATTGGCTCGGTAGGTCGTTTCGTCCGGTGCGCTTGTTGCGCAGCTAGGCGATGATGGCAGAGTTATTTCGGCGAATCCGGAACATTTTATGAACAACTACACGATCACAAAAATAGTCCTTTGAGGCCTCCTGAGACCGGAGTCCCTCGATCCCGATTCGCCACCCACCTGCCCGCCGCCAGCTCAACCACCCGTCAACCACCTAACAACCGCCGCCTACAACGCCGAAGCCCCGATCACCTCCTGCCACCAGGCCCGCTCGGCATCCGTCTTCGCCACCTTCAACCGCCGCCGCGCATGCCACTGCACCTGCTCGCGAGCGCCGACGAGGATGTGCGGCCCGGTGACCGCGTAGCGGCCGTCCTCGAGCACGACGAGCGCCCCGGGCACGTCCCAGCGCGTGTTCAGCCGCTCCACGACCGCCAGCCCGAGCACGCTCGTCGGCGCGTCCGCGTCGCCGTCCTCCTTGGTCCACGGCCGCGTCGTGAAGATCGGCGCGCCCATGGACGGTGAGCGCGGCGGTCGTGGCGCGGGGCCGACGGGACCGGTCCGCCAGCGCTGGCGCGCCTCCTCGATCGCGCCCATCGCGTTCTGGCGCGCGACGATGTGGAGGCGGTCGCCGGCCTCGAGCCGCGTCGAGCCGCGCGGTGGCAGCGCCTCCTCGCCGCGCACGAGCACGTTGACGAGCGCCTCGCGCGGGAGCCCGAGGTCGCGCACGCGGACGCCGATCGCCGCGTCGCCCTCGGCGATCTCGACCTCGACGACGTCGGCGCCGAGCTGGCGGATCGAGCCGACCTCGACGAGCGGGCTGGGCAGCGCGGGCTCCTCGGTCGTCGCCCCGAGCCACTTCGCCAGCGGCTCGAACGTCGAGCCCTGCACGAGCGTCGAGACGAGCACGGCGAAGAACGCGATGTTGAAGAAGCGCTGGTCGGTGTCGATTCCCTCGATCACGGGGAACGTGGCGAGCACGACGGGGACGGCGCCGCGTAGCCCGGCCCAGCCGAGCACGAGCCGGTCGCCGACGCCGAGCGGCGCGAACGTGGTCGCGACCAGCACCGCCAGCGGACGGGCGATGAAGACGAGCACGAGCGCGATCAGCGTCCCCTGCCAGGCGATGTTGTCGAGCTCGTGCGGGAAGACGAGCAGGCCGAGGGCGAGGAACATCGCGAGCTGGGCGACCCACGCCAGGCCGTCGTGGAAGGCGTGCACGGTCTGGCGCGCGGGAAGCTTGGCCGAGCCCATCGCGAGGCCGGCGAGGTAGACGGCGAGGAAGCCCGAGCCGTGCAGGACGTCGGCGGCGCCGAACGCGATCGCGACGACCGCGAGCGAGGCGACCGGGTAGAGCCCGCCGGTCGCGAGCTGCGCCCGGCGGAACGACTGCACGGCCAGCCAGCCGACGCCGAGCCCGACGACGAGCCCGATCCCGAGCTGCTGGACGAAGAGCCCGGCCATGTCGAGGACCCCGTAGTCGGGGTGCTTGATCCACTCGATGAAGCCGAGCACGAGCAGCACTGCGACGGGGTCGTTCATGCCCGCCTCGCCCTCGAGCGTGCGCGCGAGGCGGCGCTTGAGCGTCGACCCACGCAGCAGGGCGAAGATCGCGGCGCCGTCGGTCGCGGACACGATCGCGCCGACGAGCATGCCCTGCAGGAGCGTCAGGTCGAGCAACCAGTGCGCGACGATCCCCGTGACCATCGCGGTGATCAGCGTCCCAAACGTCGCGAGGCTGACCGCCGAGCCGAGCGCGGGCCGGATCTCCGAGAAGCCCGCCGCGAGGCCGCCCTCGAAGAGGATCAGCGCGAGCGCGATGACGCCGATCGTGCGGGCCAGCTCGTAGTCGGTGAACGAGATCAGGCCGAGGCCGTCGGAGCCGACGAGCATGCCGACGCCAAGGAACAGCACGAGGCCGGGAATCCGCAGCCGACCCGCCAGCAGGGACGCCGCGAGGCCGAGCGCGAGCAGCAACCCCGCGATCAGGATCAGGCTTCCCTCGTGTCCCATCGCGGGATCTTGCTACAGCCAGCCGGCGCGGCGCAGAACGCGGTGCAGCGCGAAGCCGATCGCGACCATCGCGAAGAGCGCCAGCGGATACCCGAAGCGCCATTGCAGCTCGGGCATGTGCTCGAAGTTCATCCCGTAGACGCTCGCGATCAGCGTCGGCACCGTGATGATCGCGGCCCAGCCGGAGATCTTCTTGACGACGTCGTTCTGCTGCACGGAGATCACGGCGAGGTTCGCCTGCAGGACGCTCGTCAGCAGCTCGCGCTGCGTCGTGATCGAGTCCTCGATGCGCTTGACGTGATCGCTGACGTCGCGCAGGTGGTCGCGCAGCAGCATCGACGAATCGGGGTGCTCCTGCGAGACGAGCAGCTCGAGCGGCTGCAGCAGCGGGTGTACCGCGCGGTAGAACTCGGCCAGCTCGCGGCGCAAAAAGTAGATCCGCTTCGTCTCGTCGCTGCGCTCGCCGAAGACGTCGACCTCGACCTCCTCGACGTCGTTCTCGAGGCCCGCCATGACGGGCTCGTAGTCATCGACGATCTTGTCCGTGATCGCCCAGACGGCCGCGGCCGGCCCTTCGCGCAGCAGCTCGGGATGGGCTTCGAGGCGCTGGCGCGCCTCGTGCAGCTCGCTCGCCGCGCCGTGGCGGACGACGATCACGTAGCCGGCGCCCGTGAAGACGTGCACCTCGCCGAACTCGACCTCCTCGACGTCGTCGAGGTAGCGGGCGGTGTGCAGGACGAGGAAGTAGCCGTCGTCGTAGTCCTCGATCTTCGGACGCTGATGGGCGTGCATCGCATCCTCGACCGCGAGCGGTGGAAGATCGAAGCGCTCGGCGACTTCGTGCAGCTCGTCGGGATCGGGGTCGTGCATGCCGATCCAGACGAACCCGTCGCCGTCGTGGCAGCGCTTGGCGGCCTCGTCGAGCGGCAGCGGACCCTTGTGCTGGCGCGCACCCTCCTGGTAGTGGGCGCAGTCGACGATCACCGTGCGGGCAGCCTACCCGGGCAGATCGCCGGCTCGGCCTCGACCGTGCGCCGAAACTCGGCCAGGATCGGCGCGGCGCCGACGATGAACTGGTCGGGCTGCGAGCCGCGATCCGCGGCGGCGACGACGCGAGATACGAGCCCTCGTCGCCGGGCGCGTGAACGGGCGCGGGTTCGCGGGCGCGACGACGAGCGATGAGACCTGCACGACCGCCAGCGTGAGCGCGGCCGCGACGACACCGTCCGCGCTCGTGAGCGCTCGCGCAGCGTCGCGGCGACAGCGCAGGCGGCGAGGCACAGCAGCGGCGGCTCGGCCACGACGACGACCGTGAGGTAGCTGCCGTGCTTGACGAGCGTCGCCAGCAGCAGCAGCGATCCGAGCGATGCCGCGAGCAGGCTGCGCGCGAGGTCAGGATCGGCGCTCGCACTTCGACGCGACCACCCGAGGGCGGCGAGGACGACGAGCGGCAGCAGGTTCCATCCGGCCTGCGACCACAGGCCGGCGACGTGCTCGAACGACGCGCGGCCGGT
This sequence comes from uncultured Actinomycetes bacterium, assembly GCA_963766525.1. Lineage (GTDB taxonomy): Bacteria > Actinomycetota > Thermoleophilia > Solirubrobacterales > Solirubrobacteraceae > CADCVQ01. The sequence goes on along the minus strand of CAVYAX010000040.1, from coordinate 2,279 downwards.
CTGCGCCTGGGCGCGGACGACGTTCGTCCACAGCGGCTCGCCGAACAGCAGCCCGAAGACCACGACCAAGCCGAGGGCGGCGACGGCGAACCCCGCGTCGGCGCGGCGAACGTCCTTCGCGAGCAGCACGATCGCCAGCGCCGGGATGACGAACGCGAGCTTGAACGCGGCCGCGAGCGCTCCGAGCGCGCCCGCCAGGACGCTCGTGGCGCGACGACCGGCGGCGAGCGCCGCGGCCATGACGAGCGGCGGCAAGCGTCTCGGGCAGCAGCTGGGCGTGCTCGCGAAGCGCCCACGGCGTCACGAAGCAGACCGCGGCGGCGCACAGCGCGACCGCCGACGAGCGCGTCAGCCGCCGCACGGCGACGAGCACGAGCAGCGACACGACCGCCTCGCAGAGCGCCATCAGCACGCGGATCGACACGGGCGAATCGCTGACGCTGAGCGCGGCGGCGGCGAGGTAGTAGAGCGGGGGCGGCTGCGCCGCGGCGAAATCGCCGTACAGCGCCTGGCCGTCGAGCAGCTGGCGGGCGCTCAGCGAGTAGATGCCGTCGGAGTACTCCCATTAGGCCTGCCCCTGCCACCAGGCGAGCGCGAGCAGCGCCGCAGCAGCCAGCCCGAACCAGCACGCGAACAGGCGCGCGCCGCGCACCGCGCGTCAGCCGCCGGTCAGGATCGTGTCGTCGTTGCTGTAGGGCGGAGCGCAGCAGCACAGCAGCGTGAGCGGCTGATCGCCCGTGTTCGTAAGCTTGTGGATCGCGCCGGGCGGGATCACGACACACTCGCCGGCGCGCACGTCGCGGTGCTCGCCGCCGACGCGCAGGCGCCCGCTGCCGGCGGTGAAGTAGTACAGCTCCTCGCTGCGCACGTGGTAGTGCTCGGCGGTCGCGCCACCGACCGGGACGGTCGCCTCGGCGAGCGACTGATGCTCCGTCGGCAGCGAGACCGCGCCCGCGACGGCCGGCGCTCGCGCGCCGGCGCGGAGAGGGAGCTCGCGCGCCGGCGTCCCGAAGCGGCGGGAACGCTAGGACTTCAGCCGCTCGAAGTCCTCGGTCTCGCCGCGCACGGCGTCGAACTCGCCGGTCTCGAGCCGCGTCTCGACGTCCTCGTCGATCTCCTCCTCGCTGGCCTCGGGCTTCGCGCGGCGCAGCCGGATCGCGTCGAGGCGCTTGAACTTCAGGATCTCGAGGACGTACACGAGGTAGACGGAGGCGATCACCTCGAGCACGCCGAGCGCGGCCATCACGAGCGCCCAGCCGACGTGGAGCGTGCCCCCGTTGTCGGAGTACGGGACTACCCGCAGCGCGATCGCGAGCAGCGCCAGCGAGAGCGTCCAGGCGTAGAGGTACAGGACCGTGCGCCGCGTCGAGAAGCCGATCCGGTCCATGCGGTGGTGGAAGTGCTCGCGGTCGGCCGCGTAGACGGGCCGGTGGTACTTCATCCGCTTCAGCACGACGAACGTCGTGTCGAGGAACGGGACCGCGAGCACGATCAGCGGGAAGATCAGCGCGAGCACGGCGTTCGTCTTCACCGAGCCGAGCACGGCGATGCAGCCGAGCAGCAGGCCGAGCAGGTTCGAGCCGCAGTCGCCCATGTAGACCGACGCCGGGTGGAAGTTGTGGATCAAGAAGCCGAGCGCCGCGCCCGCGGTCAGCGCGGCGAGCACGCCGGCCGTCGTGCTCTGCAGGTCGAAGGCGATCACCGCGAGTGCCGCCGCGCTCAGCGCGCAGACGCCGGCCGCGAGCCCGTCGATCCCATCCGACAGGTTGACGACGTTCATCACCGCGACGAGCCCGAGCATCGTCAGCGGCTCGCCGAGGCTGCCGAAGTCCAGCGCCCCAGCCAACGGGATCGTGACGTGATCGACGCTGACGCCGGCGCGCACCGCGATCCAGGCCGCGATCACCTGTCCGACGAGCTTCCAGCCCGCCGAGAGCTCGAAGCGGTCGTCGATCGCGCCGACGACCGTGATCACGACCGCCGCCAGCAGGATCCCGTGCAGGACCTCGCTACCGGGCAGCAGCAGCACGCCGGCGATCGCTCCACCGGCGAAGATCGCGAGCCCGCCGAGCAGCGGGGTGCCACCGGGGGCGAGCCCGCGACCGCGCGATCGGTCGACCGCCCCGACCCGCCGCGCGAAGCGCATCGTCAACGGGGTCAGCGCGGCGGTCGCCACGAGGGCGATCGCGAACGCCGCGAGTGCGTCGAGCTCGTCGAGCACGTCAGCGACTGTAGTGGTTGAGGTGGCCGGTAGGACGCGCCGGCCCGGCGCTCAGCGC
>CAVYAX010000039.1:0-17144 GCA_963766525.1 uncultured Actinomycetes bacterium | reverse complement strand
GCCTCCACGCCGGGAGCGGCGTAGCCCGGGGCCTCGCCGACGCCGTTCGTCGACGACGATCCCGTGCGCCCGCGCGCGGCCTCGACCTTCGCGAGCGCCTTGCCGCGGGCGTCCTCCACCTTCGAACGGGCACGGGCCGTGGCTTCGTCGGCCTTGGCCTGCGCGCGCGCCTTGGTCTCCTCGACCTTCGCCTTCGCCTGCGCCTTGACGTCGGTCTTGGCTGCCAGCGCCCCGACCGTCTCGCCGAGCTCCTCGCGCGTGTGCTCGATCTCCTTGCGGATCTCGTCGGCGCGCGTGGGCTCGCCTACCGCCTCCCCGCTTGTGCGCGCTGCTTCGCCCACTGCACGTCCTCCTTCACGGTTTCGACGGTCTGCTCGGGAACGGGAGGCGCGGCCTCCGTGACCTGCTTCTTGCCGCTGAGGGCCAGCACGCCCGCAGCGGCGCCGTAAAGCGCCGCGACGATCAGCGCGGCCAGCCAGGCAGCCATCGCCGTATCGAGCGCCAGCACGAGGCACGCCGTCAAGGTGGCGAAGGCGAAGAAGCCCAGCAGCCCTGCGGCGCCGAACATCCCGGCGCCGATGCCGGCCTTCTTGCCCTTCTCGGTGAGCTCGACCTTCGCGAGCTCGATCTCTTGGTGCACCAAGGTCTTCGTCTGCTCCGTCAGCTGCTTGACCAGGTCCGAGACCGATTGGTCGCGCAGGCCGGAGCCGTTGTCGTCGGGTGGCATCGCGTCTCCAGGGTGGGTGCCGTCGCTGCAGGCGCAATACCCCTGCCACCTGCCGCTGACACCGCTGGCGCCCCGCCGCTGCGCTCAGCTCGCGGCGAGGGCGCGGGCGAAGCGACCGCCCTGGCCGGCCGCGCACTCGACCACGGCGCGGGCGTGCCGGCAGCTGCGCAGGCGGCGGGGCGCGACCGCGGCGTCCACGCGGACGGGCTCACCGGCGGCGTCGAGCCAGACGAGGTCGAGCGCGAAGCGCATGCCGATCGTGTGGATCGAGCGGCAGGGCTCGAGCAGCAGGGCGTGGTCGGCGGGCAGCGCGTCGAGGCCGGCGAGCCCGCGCCCGCGCGTGCGGCGCGTGCGCGCGGCGAGCAGCGTGAGGCCGTCCCCGAGGTCGCGCGCGCCGAGCGCTTGCAGGCGTGGGTGCAGGGTCATCGGTGGTCGGGTAGGAGCCGCTCAGGGGCGCGCGAGGCTGGCGCGAGGAGATGGATTCCCGATGTGGAAGCAAGGAGATACATGACTGCGTTCAAACTATGCACCGCCTCCGCTAGACGGGTGTTCGAGCGGTGCCAGGACGCAAGTTGAGGACTTCTCTGTCACGAAGGTGCGCAGAAACACCCTGCAATCGCGGCAGGTCTGTGAAGTTTCTGCGCGGCGTACCCGGTGCGGCCCAGTTCTCGCTAGCCTGCTTGCCAGGCCGGAAGCGCGTCAAGCTCGGTCCTGAAGCTGTCGATGGTGGAGGTACCGCCCGGCGTCTGACTGGACCGCACGATGTTTGCGCCGAGCTGACCCCTTCATGAGCCTCCACTTCGGCATTCTCCTCGCGTTCCTGTGCGCGTTCGCCTCCAATCTGGCGTTCTTGTACAAGCACCGCGGGGCCTGTTGCGCCTGCGACGTCGACATCCGCCACCCGTTTAAGACCGCGGGCTCGCTGTGGAGCCAGCGCTGGTTCGCGATCGGCATGCTCGTCGGCCTGGTCGCGTGGATCCTCCACGTGGGGGCCATCTCGCTGGCGCCGCTGTCGGTCGTTCAGGTCGTGTTGTCGAGCGGCCTCGTGCTGCTCGCGGTCATGGCTGACCGGCTGTTCGGCTTCAAGGTCGGCAAGCGGCAGTGGTGGGGCCTCGCGCTGACGTTCCTCGGGCTCGTGCTGCTGGCGATCACGTTGCCGGCCAGCCACGGCCAGCACGGCAGCTTCTCCGTGTCCGCGATGGTCGCGTTCGAAGCCGGGCTGTTCGGGCTCGGCGCGCTGTGCATCATGAGCCCCCGCCTTGGCGGCCGGGCCGAGCACCACGGCATCATGCTCGCGGCCGCGGCAGGCATCCTCTTCGGCGTCTGCAACCTCGGCGTGAAGGCGCTCACGGGCGTCGTCGGCGACGGCGGCGTGGTCGCCGTCCTGCTCAGCCCCTGGATGTGGGTCGCCCTCGCCGGCTCCGCAACCGCCTTCTACGCCTCGGCCCGCTCGCTGCAGGTGGGCGACGCGGTCGCGGTCATCGCGATCACCGGCACCGCCGCGAACATCGCGACGATCGCCGGCGGGCTCATCGTCTTCGGCGACCCGCTGCCGGGCGACACGCTCGGCATCGTCGTGCAGGCCGTCGCGTTCGTGCTCGTGATCGCGGCGTCGGCCCTGACGCCCGCACCCGTGCGAGCAGCTCGCGCCGCGTCCGCACCCGCCGCCGCCTGAGCGCCGCGCCGCGGCTTCAGCCCGAGGACGGAGCCGCCGGCAGCTCGAGCGCGTACTCGACGAGCTCCAAGCCGAGCCCGTTGTCGGCGTCCTCGACGCCGCCCGTCTCGAGCCAGTCGCGCTTGGCGTAGAACGCCCGCGCCCTGGCCGCGCCCGAGGGTGTCCACAGGACGGACTTCGTGTAGCCGCGCTCGATCATGCTCTCGAGCATGCGGGCGTAGAGGAGGTCCGCGAGGCCGCTGCCCCAGTAGTCGCGGCGCAGGAAGAGGTGCGTCAGGCGGGTGACGCCCGCGATCGGCTGCTCGTGCTCGTCGACGTCGGGCCGCGCGGTGACGTGCCCAGCGGGCTCGTTGTCGGCGAAGCCGACGAACGACCACGAGCCGTCGTGCTGGAAGCGCTGCATCATCCCGAGCAGCATCTCGACGCGCGAGGGCGGCTCCCAGTTGGCGTTCGCCCAGGTGCGGTAGGAGAGAAAGCCGCTCTCGAGGTTGTCGGCCATCGCGGCGAGGTCGTGCCGGGCGCCCTCGCGCACGGTGAACTTCGCCGATGCGACATCGACCCCGGCCGGCGTGGCGCGCGGGACGATGCGGCCTCGTGGATCCAGTGGCATGCGTCCAGGCTAGCCCTCCGCCGGGCAGCGGCGCAAACCTGCTCCGCGAGCCCACGCGTCCTCGCCGCCGCGCGCAGCCGCCGCACCCGCGCGACCTCTGCGCGGCGCGCCCGTTTCTCGACACGTGTCAGCCGCGCGAACCGGCGAGCAGCACGCTCGCGACGTGCTCCGGATCGTCCCAGGTCGGGACGTGCCCGCAGCCCTCGAGCCACTCGTGGCGCGCGCCCGGCAGCGCGCGCCGGGCCCGGCCGGCCTGGCGCGGGATCAGCAGCCGGTCGCGCGCGCCCCAGGCGATCGTGACCGGCACCCCGAGGTCGCCGTGCTGCACCGTGGCGAGCAGCGGCAGCGTGGCCTGAAAGCCTGGCGACGTCGCGAGGTTGCGCGTGGCCATGACGGCGTCGGCCGCGGGCACGCGCCACGGCCGGGCGAAGAACTGGCTCTGCAGCAGCGTGCGGCCGGGGCCGGTCGCGAGCAACGCGCCCGTCGCCGGGGCGAGGGCGCGGGCCAGCGCGCGAGCGCCGATCAGCGAGCGCCGCGCGAACGTGACCTCGCGCCCGCGGGCGAAGCCGAGCGGCGACAGGCCGGCGACGCTGCGCGCGCGCCCGCGGCGCGCCAGCTCGAACGCGATCGCGCCGCCGAGCGAGTTGCCGGCGACGTGCGCGTCGGCAAGCCCGAGCTCGTCGAGCAGCTCGCACACCGCGCCGGCGAGCGTGGCCAGCGAGACCTCGCCGCGCAGCGGCGCCGAGTCGCCGAAGCCGGGCAGGTCGAGCGCCACGACGTCGCGCTCGCGGGCCAGCACCTCGAGCACGGGCGTCCACGCCTGCCACTGGCTGCCGATCCCGTGGATGAGCACGAGCGGCTCGCCGGCACCCTGTCGATGATGGCTCAGCACGACCCCGAAGGTAACGGCGCCGCGCCGCCGAGCGCGGCAGTGCGCCCCGGGGCGCAGCGCCACCGGCCGCCCGCCGCGCGGCGCCGTGCGGCCTGGCGCCGCACGCCGCGGCGCCAACAGGCAGACTTCGCCCGATGAGGCGCCCGCCGCTGCTTGCCCTGACGCTCGCGCTCGCCGCGCTGCTCGCCTGCGCGCCCGCGCAGGCCGCCACGAAGGGAAGCGCGCAAGACGCGGCCAAGGCCACGGGCAAGCCCGCCGTCGTCAAGCGCGGCCTCGAGACGATCCTCCAGGACGACGGCCTCTTCCTCTTTCGCCCCGCCGCCGAGATCGAAGCCGCCGTCGCCCGCGCCAAGGCGCTCGGCATCGACACGATCCGCATCACGGCGGGCTGGTCGTCGCTGACGCGCGGGGCCGACCAGCCGGCCAAGCCCGCGGGCTTCGACGCCCGCGACCCCGGCTCCTACGAGCAGAGCCGCTGGCGCGCCCTCGACGCCGCGGTCCGCGCGATCCGCGGCGGCGGGCTGCGCGCGCTCGTCGACATCGGCTTCTGGGCGCCGCGCTGGGCGACCACCGACCCCGGCCCGCGTGCCCGCGCGAACATCGACCCCCGGGCCTACGCCGACTACGCGGCCGCGGTCGCGCTGCGCTACTCCGGCGCGTTCATCCCGCCCGCCGACCCGCCCGACGCGCCGCCCCCGCCGCCCACGCCCGACCAGACGCTCCTGCAGTCGATCCTGCAGCCGTTCATCCCCTTCCCGATCCCCGACCCGACCGGCGGGATCCCGCCGCTGAACATGCCGCCGACGGCGCCCCCGCCGCCGGCGCCCGCCGCCGCGGCGCCCCGCGCGGCCACGGCCACCGGCGGCGGCGCGCAGGCGCCCAACGAGAAGCTCCCGGCCGTCAACGACTTCATCCTCTGGAACGAGCCCAACCACCAGGGCCTGCTGCTGCCGCAGTGGGAGGCCGACAAGACCACCCCGGCGAGCCCGCGCGTCTACCGCGAGATGGTGCGCGCCGGCTACGCCGCCGTGAAGTCCGTGCGCAAGAAGGCCAAGGTCCTCGTCGGCAACACGTCGAGCACCGGCGGCACGCGGGGCGCGGGGCCCGTCCCGCCGCTGGAGTTCCTGCGCGACCTGGCCTGCGTCGATCGCAAGCTCAAGCCGAAGGCCACGCCCGACTGCGCGAACTTCGCGATGCTCCCGGGCGACGGCTGGGCGCACCACCCGTACTCGCAGAACGAGCGCCCGTCGCGCGTCTCGAAGCCCGAGTCCGAGCTCGACGACCTGCGCCTCGCCGACCTGCCCCAGCTCGCCACGACGCTCGACGTGCTCGTGAAGATGGGCCGCCTGGCGCCCGCGAACCGCGACATCTACCTGACGGAGTTCGGCTACGAGACCCAGCGGGTCGCCGGCCGGCCCACGATCGACGAGCTCCAGCAGGCGCGCTGGCTGACCTGGGCCGAGTACCTCGCCGCGAAGGTGCCGACGATCCGCTCGTTCGCGCAGTTCCTTCTGCGCGACCAGCCGCCCTCGAAGGAACGCGTCTCGGAGAGCAAGGCGCGCCCGTTCGGCCAGTACTCGACGGGCCTGCTGCTCGCCGACGGCAAGGACAAGATCGCCGCCAAGACGTTCGTCGCGGGCCTCTTCGCGCAGAAGCGGACGAAGGGCCGCGTGCTGCTGTTCGGCCGCGTGCGGCTGGGATCGGGCAAGAAGACGATCACCGTCCAGCGGCTCGTCCCGCGCGGGACCTGGAAGACGATCGACACGCTGAAGATCGACGCCCGCGCGTCGTTCACGCGGACGATCGCGCACGTCCCGGGGTCGCAGTACCGCCTCGGCTTCCCCGGTCCCAAGGGCCCGCGCAAGACGAGCATCGCGATCAAGCCGGTCCCCGCCGACGCAAAGCGCTAGCCACAACGCTGCTACCATCTCGCGCCGCATGCCAACGACTTCCCAGCTCGTCCGCAAGGGCCGCAAGCCGCCCAAGAAGAAGCTCGCCACGCCGGGCCTGAAGTCCGGCAAGGGGCGCAAGAAGAAGGTCGCCGCTCCCCAGCGCCGCGGCGTCTGCACCCGCGTCTACACGACGACCCCGAAGAAGCCGAACTCGGCGCTGCGCAAGGTGGCGCGCGTGCGGATCACGGGCTCGATCGAGATCACGGCCTACATCCCGGGCGAAGGGCACAATCTTCAGGAGCACTCCGTCGTGCTCGTCCGCGGCGGCCGCGTCAAGGACCTTCCCGGCGTGCGCTACAAGGTCGTCCGCGGCACGCTCGACGCCGCCGGCGTCTCGGACCGCAAGAAGGCGCGCTCGCAGTACGGCGTGAAGAAGAAGTAATGCCGCGCCGCGCAGCAGCACAGCTCAGGCCGATCGAGCCGGACTCCGTCCACCGCTCGCGCATCGTCCAGCAGGTCATCAACAAGGTCATGCTCGACGGCAAGAAGTCGACGGCCGAGAAGATCGTGTACGACGCCCTCGCCATCATCGGCGAGCGCACCGGCAAGGACCCGGTCGAGCAGCTGGAGGCGTCCATCAAGTCGCTGACCCCGGTGCTCGAGGTCAAGTCCCGCCGCGTCGGCGGCGCCACGTACCAGGTGCCCGTCGAGGTGCCCTCCCGCCGCGCCCGCACGCTCGCCGTGCGCTGGCTCGTCGAGTTCGCCCGCCAGCGTCGCGAGAAGACGATGGCCATGCGGCTCGCCAACGAGCTGCTCGACGCGCAGTCCCAGCAGGGCGGCGCGCACAAGCGCAAGGACGACATCTACCGCATGGCGCAGGCCAACAAGGCCTTCGCCCACTACCGCTGGTAGCGGCCAGGCGCCGCGGATTGCGGTGCAGGGCGGCGGTGCGACCGAAGCCAGGGCGCGTCGCTACGACGTCTTCGTCTCCTACGCGCGCGTCGACAAGGCGTTCGTCCAGGCGCTGACGCGCGACCTCGAGGGCCGCGGCAAGAACGTCTACGTCGACCTCGACGACATCCCGCCGGGCGCCGACTGGCACCGGCAGATCCTGCGCGGCATCGAGGCGTCGAAGGTCGTCGTCTTCGTCCTGAGCCCGGAGTCGGTCGAGTCCGAGGTCTGCGCGCAGGAGCTCGGCCACGCGCTCGGCGCCGGCAAGCGGATCGTGCCGGTCGTGCGGCGCACGGTCGACCCGCACGGGCTGCCCGCGCACCTCACGACGCCGAACTGGATCTGGCTGCGCGAGGAGGACGACGCCTCCGCCGGCCACGACGCGCTCGTCGCCGCGGTCGAGCTCGACGAGGCATGGCTCGACGCCCACGCGCGCCTGACCGTGCGCGCGCGCGAGTGGGAGGAGGCGAAGCGCGACCGCAGCTTCCTGCTGCGCGGGTCGGACCTCGACGCCGCCGAGCAGTGGCTCGCGCGCCAGGGCGGGCACCGCGAGTCGGCGACGCCCGTCCAGGTCCAGTACATCCTCGACAGCCGCCAGGCCGCGTCGCGGCGGCGGCGGGCCACGTTCGGCGGGGTGCTCGCCGCGCTCGCGATCGCCGTCGCGCTGGCGGTCGTCGCGCTCGTGCAGCGCAGCGAGGCCGTGCGCCAGTCGCAGACCGCGCAGTCGCGCGAGCTCGCCGCCGCGGCCAACGCCCAGCTCGACGCCGACCCCGAGCTCAGCATGCTGCTCGCCGCCGCGGGAGCGCGTGTCGCGCCCACGAGCCAGGCGACGGCGGCGCTGCGCACCGCACTGTCGGCGTCGCACCTCGACACGCGGACGGCGATGAGGGTCGGCCCGCTCGGGCCTCCGGCCCTGAGCCCGGACGGGCGCTACCTCCTTCAGGGCGGGCGGGATGGCGCAGGCCGCGTGTTCGACCTGCGCGACGGCTCGTTCGTGGCGCTCTTGCGGCCGCGCGGCCTGCCCACGCCGCAGGCGGGCTACTACGACGGCGGCCCCGACTTCGGCGCGGCGTTTCACCCCGACGGGCGGCATGTGGCGACGGTGAGCTCCGACGCGACGGCGCGCGTGTGGGACTGGCGCGCGCGGAAGGTCGTCGCGACGCTGCCCGGCGCGGGGAAGGTGCGCCTCGCGTTCAGTCCCGACGGGCGCACGCTCGCGGCCGGCGTCACGCTGTGGGACTGGCGCCGTGACCGCCGCGTGCGGCTGTCGGGGCTCGGCGACGGTGCCTTCCACTCGCTCGTCACCTTCGATGCCAGCGGGCGCTACCTCGCGGCAGCGGCCGTGTTCGGCCGCGCCCGCGTGTGGAAGGTGAGCACGCGGCGGGTGATCAGCAAGCTGCCCTTGCCGCAGGACGACGACTCGACGACGAGCATCGCCTTCGCGCCGGACTCGCGCCGGCTGCTGCTCGGGACCGGCGACGGCGTCGTCCGGGTGTTCGACTGGCGACGCCGGCGGATGCTCGCGCAGCTGCGGCCGGGCGGATCGTTCGCCGAGGCGCGCTTTGCAGGCGACGCCACCGTGCTCGCCGGCACCACCGACGGCAAGATCCGCGTCTGGGACTGGGCGTCGGGCGACCTCGGCAGCGAGCTGCGCGGGCATCGCGGGCCCGTTGCCGGCCTCGCGCTCGGGCCCGACGGCAAGGTCGTGTCGACCGGCAGCGACCGCACGATCAGGCGCTGGGCGCTGCCCGCGCGCGGTCGCACGCTGCCGACGCGGGCACGACCGCTCGTCGGGAGCGTCGACATCGCCGCCAGGGGGCACGTCGCGGTCGCGGGCGGGCCGGCGTACCCGAGCGCCTTTGGCGACCCCCGGCGCGTCGCCGAGGTCTACGACACGCGCAGTGGCGCGCGGCTCGCGACGCTCGCGGAGCGACCGGTCGGCGTCGGCGACTTCGAGCCGTGGCTGCGCGTCGAGCTCAGCCCCGACGGCCGCGTCGTGGCCGGGGCAAGCGACAGCGGCATGGTGCACGTGTGGGACTGGCGCGCTCGCCGCGAGGTCGCGGTCCTGCCTCACGGCCCACGGTTTGTCGGCGAGGCGGCGTTCAGCCCGGACGGCAGGCTGCTCGCGACGACGACGACCGACCGCGGCGTCTACATCTGGTCGTGGCGGGCGGTGCCTCGTCGCCGGCTCGTGCGCCGCGTCGCCACGGCATCCAAGCCGGCCGATCTCCCCGACTTCCCCGGACGGGTCGACTTCGCGCCGCGCGGGGACGTCATCGTCGTCGCGGAGGGCAATCTCGTGCGTGTGCTGGACTGGCGGCGCAGCAGCGTGCTCGCGCGATTCTCGCTGCCTGCAGGCGCGGGCGACGCGAGCTTCGATCCCACAGGCGACCTCGTCGCCGTCGCCGGCGACGACGGGGTGGTGCGCGTGCTGGACTGGCGCAGCGGCCGGACGCTCGCCGATCTGCGTGGCGGTGGCGCCGTGAAGACCGCGAGCTTCAGCCCGGACGGCCGGCTGCTGCTCGCCGGCGATGTCGACCGGGCGACCGTCTGGGACTGGCGCCTCGAGCAGCGCATCCTCGATCTGCCAGCGCCGCCGCACACGCGTTCCCCGCAGGACTCGGCCATCGGCGAGGCGCGCTTCAGCGCCGACGCGAAGCAGATCGTCACCGCGGGCAAGGACAACCGCGCCCATCTGTACGCCTGCCCGGCCTGCGCGCGGCTCGGCGAGCTGCTTGAGCAGGTCCGTCGCAGGGCGACGCGCTCGCTCACCGCGGAGGAGCGCCGCCGCTACCTGCACGAGGGCGGCTGAAGGCGGGCACCGCCACAGCGGCCGCCGAAGGCGCGCCGCGATGGCGCGCCGGCGCGCGCTGACCGCCGAATTGCGACCCGCCGGGATGCCCCGTGCGACGCTACTTCGGTGAGCCTGGCCTGTTGGCACCGTTGATGATCGCCCGCGCGACCGCCGTCGCCTGTGCCCTGTGCGCGCTGCTGACGGTCTCCTGCACCCGCCGCGCAGGCCGCGAGGCCGCCCCGCGGCTGACCGGGCTGCGCTGCGTCCCGGCCTCGACGCCGGCCTGCCGGCAGGCCGTGCGCGTCACCGCGGGCCGCCAGATCCAGCTGCGCGGGCGCGGCCTGACCTCGGGCATGCGCGTGACCTTCCGCTGGCCGCTCGGCGCGCTCGCGACGAAGCTTCGCCGCAGCGGGGCGGGCTGGACCGCGCGCGTCCCCGCGGGCACCGCGCTCGGCCGCGTCGCCGTCACCGTGCGCGACCGGGCGCGCAGGCGCTCCAACGCGCGCCACATCATCGTCGTCGGCGCGCCCAGCCCGCTGCGGCCGCTCGCCTCGAACTCCACCGGCACGCTGCCCGCGGTCATGCGCGGCGACGGCATGTGGATCTGGCAGCTCCCGAAGACCAACAACGGCAACCTCGACGTCATCGCGGCGCGTGCCCGCTCGAACGGGATGACGACCGTCTACGTCAAGGGCTCGGACGCCGGCAACGTCTGGACGCAGTTCACGCCGAAGCTCGTCGCGGACCTCCACGCGCGCGGGCTGCGCGTCTGCGCCTGGCAGTTCGTCTACGGCGCGAACCCGCTCGGCGAGGCCGCGGCCGCCGCGCAGAACGTCGCGGACGGGGCGGACTGCCTGATCATCGACGCGGAGACCGCCTACGAGGGGCGCTACGCCGCCGCCCAGCGCTACGTGCAGTCGCTGCGCGCGAAGGTCGGCCCGAGCTACCCGCTCGGCCTGACGTCGTTTCCCTACGTCGACTACCACCCGAGCTTCCCGTACTCGGTGTTCCTCGCACCCGGCGCCGCGCAGGCCAACCTGCCGCAGGTCTACTGGAAGGCGATCGGCGGCTCGGTCGACGCAGTGAGCGCGAAGACCGTCGCCCAGAACCGCATCTACGGCTCGCCGATGGCACCGCTCGGGCAGGCCTACGGCGGCGTCAGCGCCGCCGAGGTCCGGCGCTTCCGCGCGATCTGGGCGGGCTACGGCGCGGGCGGGGTCTCCTGGTGGAGCTGGCAGGCGGCCAGCTCCGAGGCCTGGTCGGCGCTCGCGCCGCCCGCGCCGGCGACGGTCGTCCCGGCCGACCCCGGCTGGCCGGCGCTGCGCAAGGGCTCCAAGGGCGATCAGGTCCTGTGGCTCCAGCAGCACCTCGCCTCGTTCGACGCGACCGTCGAGGTCACGGCGGGCGGGCGCTTCGACGCCGCGACCGACGTCGTGCTGCGCGCCTTCCAGACCGCCCGCGGCCTGACGGCGTCCGGCGTCACCGACGCCGCGACCTGGCTGGCGGTGCTGGCGCTGCCCGTTCGCGCGGTCGACTGGACCGCGACCGCCCGCTGAGCCCGCTAGCTCAGACCACTCCCTTTCACACCCTACCACTCAGTTACTACACCCCACCTCCCCCACCCCCCCCCCCCTCCCCCCCCCGCCCGCCGCCAACGCAAGCGGAGTCACCTGTTCGACGCGTTCAGCTCCTCGCTCGTCTAGCCGAGGCAGATCTGCGCACTGCAGCTGCGCCTGAGGGCGACCCCATGAGCTGTTCCATCGCTCTGGGCACGGCTCGCCCGCCGAGATCGCCCTTGCAGTCGAGGTTCTCGTTGAGCCGTCCGTCGGATCATGGGGCCAGGTCACCAGCTGATCCAGACGCGCATGGAACGCGGTGACGCTCGACGTCGTGTCGGCGCGGCCTCGACCCTGTACGTCACGCGGGGGCCGCGGCCCATCCGTGCCTCCGGATGTCTGGGCAGCCCGTAGCGCGGCGTCCCCTCGTGACGTCGCGGTTGGGTGCAACCGCCGACGACCTGCTCGAGCGGTGGGGCCGTGACCCGCTGTCCGCATCGGCCGGATGGGACGCAGGCGCAAGCGCCCGGCGGTCGCGGCGGAGGCCACGGTGTTGTCTTCGTCACATCGGCCGAGTTCAGCACCTCTACGCATCGCGGGAGGAGCTCCGGTCGTGGCGATTCCTCCGTTCGATCCCGCTGGACTTCGGGATTCGGTCGATCAGCGCGCCCCTGAGCGCTTGGCCGAGCGGATGGATCTGGCGGCTGTTCTGGCGCGGTCCGTGCCGACCGCCAGCGACGATGACGAGCGGGTCTTCTTCGGGCTTCTGCCGATCTCGCCCACCTAGCGCCTGGCTCCCGGCGTGCCCCGCGAGGACGAGTCCGAACGCCGTGGCGATTCTCATCCGAACGAGATCGGGCGCCGAGTCACCAGCCGCGTCGCGTCGGGGACGCTGCGGCTGTTGGCGCTGCTCACAGCGCTTGCGCCGCGTTCGGCGGGGTGATTTGCTTCGGCCCGCGGCGTGCATCCCGGACAGATCAGCCGCTGATCGCGCCCGAGAGCGCTGGTGGCGGGGGCCGGGGCGGCCTGGCACGGCCGCTCCTCCAGCTGATCCTCACGACGCATCGCCCGTGTCGTCGCGTGTCTCAGGGGCGAGGGTGTCTTCTTCGATGCGGCCACATCGCTCGATGGGGCGGCCGCCCGGTGATGTCGTGACTCGTGCCCGTGTTGTTCGTCGGGTTTCGCGACTCTCGATCCCGGCGACGTGGGACACCTGGTCACTCATGGCGGTGCGCCCTCGCCACGGTGGGGGGCGGTGCGCGCCGTTGGTTGGGGCTGCGCTGTCGCGAGGGGCCTAGCGTCATCGCTTCCTTGATGAACTCTCCGTAGGACGGTCGGCATCTTCTGCTGGTGCTGGCACGCGGTCGGCTCAGCGCCGTACAGCGGCTACCGGCGGCCCGTGGGCAGTTGCGCTCGCGCTGGCGGTCGCCGGGCCGGACGCATCCAAGGTGCCTTCCACGTGCTGTTCGTCCATAGCGACGGTGCCGGCGACCCCGGCGCGCTGCGCGCGCGGACCCAGGCATGCGGTGCACGCGCGCCTTGGCACGCGGGGCGTTGTGCGGTCGCCGTGATCCGGTGCGTGACCGAGGCTTCGGCGCTCGCGGACTCGTGCCTGCACGCATACTCGGTCCGCGATCTCCCGCGGAGATTGGTCTGCCGGGTCTGCCGACGCAATGAGGCGTTGGTGGACCCCAAGCCACCTTCACGCGTGCGCGCCGCCCGCGGCGGCAGACGCGGCGCAGACGACCTGCGCCGGCCTCGTTTCTCGACCTAATTGGTCAGCAGGCACGGGTGTCCGAGCTGACACGCCTCAGCGCGTTCCAAACGATGCTGCACGAACTCGACGCAGCACTACGGCAGCTTGGATTTCTTGATCCGGCCTACTCACCGCGCCAGGAGCATCGACCCGCGTCGCGGCGCTGTAGACCCGACACGCGCCGAGGCTCATGCGCGGTCGACTGGACCGCGACCGCCCGCTGAGCCGAGCGCGAGGGTCAGGCCGCCCGCGAGGATCAGCACGGCGCCGCCCGCGAGCTCGAGCGTGAAGCCGCCCGCCGCCGTCGCGCGCGCGTCCGCGTAGGCGACAGCCTCGGGCTGCGGGCTCGTGTCGCGCGTCGCCGGCAGGTCGATCGCCAGCGCGACGAGCAGCGCCGCGGCTCCCGCGAGGATCAGCGCGCCCCCGGCCGGGCGCCATCCGCGCAGCACGCCGACCGCCAGCCCGGCGCCCGCGAGCCCGACGATCAGCAGGCCGTAGCCGTGCGCCTCGCCGCCCGAGACGCTGCGACGCGGCGTCTGCAACGCGCCGACGACCACCGTGTACAGCGGCGACAGCTCGGCCGCGACGAGCAGCACCGCGCCGGCCAGCGCGAGGCCCGCGAGCAGCCCGCGTCGCCTGGCCAAATCGCCCCGGCGGCTGGCAGGTCCTTTGCTATAGTCGGTCGCCGTTCCGCGGGCAGATGCGCTCACCAGCGCCCGCCTCGGAACAACCCATCCCACGATGGATACCTCGAGCACATAGCGCCACGCACCGGATAGACCTCGGATGTGCGCGCGGGCCCGAGGGGCCCGTTTTTGTTGCTCAGCCCCGAATAGAGATCAAGAGAACCCATGCCACGCCAATTCACGCTCGAGAAGACCCGGAACATCGGGATCATGGCGCACATCGACGCCGGTAAGACGACGACGACCGAGCGCATCCTCTATTACACGGGCCGGACCTACAAGATCGGCGAGGTCCACGAGGGCGCGGCCACCATGGACTGGATGGAGCAGGAGCAGGAGCGTGGCATCACGATCACCTCCGCTGCCACCACCTGCACCTGGCGCGAGCACCGCATCAACATCATCGACACGCCCGGCCACGTCGACTTCACGGTCGAGGTGGAGCGCTCGCTGCGCGTCCTCGACGGCGCGATCGCGCTGTTCGACTCCGTCGCGGGCGTCGAGCCGCAGTCCGAGACCGTCTGGCGCCAGGCCGACAAGTACGCCGTGCCGCGGATCGCGTTCATCAACAAGATGGACCGCATCGGCGCCGACTTCACGGGCTCGCTCAAGACCATGGTCGACCGCCTCGGCGCGAACGCCGTGCCGCTGCAGATCCCGATCGGCGCGGAGTCCGGCTTCCTGGGCATCATCGACCTCGTCGAGATGAAGGCGATCGTCTACAAGGACGACCTCGGCAAGGACCAGGACGTCATCGACATCCCGGCCGGCTACGTCGACGCCGCGGCGGAAGCGCGCGAGCACCTGCTCTCGCAGCTCGCCGACATGGACGACGAGATCGCCGAGCTCTTCCTGGAGGAGGCCGAGGTCCCGACCTCGATGCTCAAGGCCGCCATCCGCAAGCACACGCTGTCGATCGAGATCACGCCGGTCCTGTGCGGCTCGGCGTTCAAGAACAAGGGCGTGCAGCCCCTGCTGGATGCCGTGCTCGACTACCTGCCCTCGCCGCTGGAGGTCAAGCCGATCGAGGGTCACAAGATCCTCAAGGGCGGCGACCTCGGCGAGGAGATCGTGCTGCAGCCCGACGACTCCGAGCCGTTCGCGGCGCTCGGCTTCAAGATCATGGCCGACCCCTTCGTCGGCAAGCTCACGTACTTCCGCGTCTACTCCGGCACGCTGGCCGCCGGCTCGAAGATCCTCAACGTCTCGACCGGGCGCACCGAGCGCGTCGGCCGCCTGCTTGTCATGCACGCGAACGACCGCGAGGAGGTCGACGCGGTCTACGCGGGCGACATCGCGGCCGCCGTCGGCATCAAGCAGATCACGACCGGCGACACGCTGAGCGCCCCCGACCGCCCCGTGCGCCTCGAGAACATCGACTTCCCCGAGCCCGTCATCAAGGTCGCGGTCGAGCCCAAGACGAAGATCGACCAGGAGAAGATGTCGGTCGCCCTCGGCCGCCTGGCCGAGGAGGACCCCACCTTCCAGGTCCAGACCAACGAGGAGAGCGGCCAGGTCGAGATCTCCGGCATGGGCGAGCTGCACCTCGAGATCCTCGTCGACCGCATGAAGCGCGAGTACGGCGTCGAGGCGAACGTCGGGCGTCCCCAGGTGTCCTACCGCGAGACGATTCGCGGCACGGCGCACAAGGTCGAGGGCCGCTTCGTCAAGCAGACCGGTGGCTCGGGCCAGTTCGGCATCGTCTACATCGACATCGAGCCGAACCCCGGCGAGGGCTTCGAGTTCGTGTCGAAGATCAAGGGCGGCTCCGTGCCGAGCGAGTTCATCCCCGCGGTCGCCAAGGGCGTCGAAGAGGCGCTCGGGACCGGCGTCAAGGCCGGCTATCCGATGGTCGACGTCAAGGTGACGCTGATCGACGGCAAGTACCACGACACGGACTCCTCGGAGATCGCCTTCAAGGTCGCCGGCTCGCTGGCGCTCAAGGAAGCCGCGCGCCGCGCGAAGCCCGTGCTCATGGAGCCGGTCTTCGAGGTCGAGGTGACGGCGCCGGAGAACTACGTCGGCGACGTCATCGGCGACCTCATGCGCCGGCGCGGCCACGTGGAGAGCCAGGAGCGTCGCGGCAACGCGATCATCGTGACGGCACACGTGCCGCTGAGCGAGATGTTCGGCTACGTTGGTGACCTGCGTTCCAACACGCAGGGCCGCGCGAGCTACTCGATGCAGTTCGACCGCTACGAGGAAGTGCCTCAGCACATCGCGGAGAAGGTCGTCGAGCATCGCATGGGGGAGCCAGTCCCCGCCTAATGAGATCTTGCGGCCTCGAGCCGCACGCGGCGAGCGTTAGTGGGCGTCATGCCCTTAGCCCCGCAAGTTCGATAGTTTCGTCCAGTTCATCGACAGACGTAGAGGAGCGAACCGAAAGTGGCAAAGGAGAAGTTCGAGCGCGACAAGCCGCACGTCAACGTCGGCACGATCGGTCACATCGACCACGGCAAGACGACGCTGACAGCCGCCATCACGACCGTGCTCGCCGAGCATGGCGGCGGCGAGGCGCGCAGCTTCGCCGAGATCGACAATGCTCCCGAGGAGAAGGCTCGCGGCATCACGATCGCGACCTCGCACGTCGAGTACTCGACGGACAACCGTCACTACGCGCACGTCGACTGCCCGGGGCACGCCGACTACATCAAGAACATGATCACCGGCGCCGCGCAGATGGACGGCGCGATCCTCGTGGTCTCGGCCGCCGACGGCCCCATGCCGCAGACGCGTGAGCACATCCTGCTCGCCCGCCAGGTGGGCGTGCCGTACATCGTCGTGTTCCTGAACAAGGCCGACATCGTCGATGACGATGAGCTGCTCGAGCTCGTCGAGCTCGAGGTTCGCGAGCTCCTGTCGAGCTACGACTTCCCCGGCGACGACATCCCCTTCATCATCGGCTCCGCGACGCAGGCGCTCGAGGGCGACGCGGACGCGAAGGCGAAGATCATGGAGCTCGCCAACGCGCTCGACACGTACATCCCCGAGCCCGTACGCGACCTCGACAAGCCGTTCCTCATGCCGGTCGAGGACGTCTTCTCGATCACCGGCCGCGGCACCGTCGCGACCGGCCGCATCGAGCAGGGCATCGTCCGCACGGGCGAGACGATCGAGATCGTGGGCATCCACCCGCAGTCGAGCTCGACCGTCGTCACGGGCGTCGAGATGTTCCGCAAGATCCTCGACGAGGGTCGCGCGGGCGACAACGTCGGCTGCCTGCTGCGTGGCACCAAGCGCGAGGACATCGAGCGCGGCCAGGTGCTGTGCAAGCCGAAGTCGATCACGCCGCACACCAAGTTCAAGTCCGAGGTCTACGTCCTGAAGAAGGAGGAGGGTGGCCGTCACACGCCGTTCTTCACGGGCTACCGGCCGCAGTTCTACTTCCGCACGACCGACGTCACCGGCGCAGCGCACCTGCCCGAAGGCGTCGAGATGGTGATGCCGGGCGACAACGTCCAGATGGAGATCGAGCTCATTCAGCCGATCGCCATGGACGCTGGCCTGCGCTTCGCCATTCGCGAGGGCGGCCGCACGGTCGGCTCTGGCGTCGTGACCGAGATCATCGAGTAAGGAGCGCGCGGACTTCGAGTTTCAAGGGGCGG
>CAVYAX010000038.1:0-11494 GCA_963766525.1 uncultured Actinomycetes bacterium | reverse complement strand
CGCCTGGCCGCGCTGCGGCCGGCGCTCGTGCTCTTCGGCACGGGCCGCCGCTGCGCGACCCGGACCGGCTGGCGCGCGCGGCCGGCTGAGCGGCGCGATCGAGGGTGTGGGCGATGCGGCGCGCGGAGCGATACGGATCCGCCATGCCCTGGCTCGTCGCCGGCCTCGTCGCGGTCGCCGGGCTCGTGGCCCCCGCCCACTCAGCCTCCGCGCCCCCGCCGGTCGAGGTCGCGCGGGCCGGCGCGGAGACGCTGCAGGCGTCAGAGCAGGACGGCGAGCTCTGCATCTCGATCCCCCGCAGGACCTCAGGCGCGTGCGGCGCGACCGACATCGGGGTGGTGACCGCAGTCGGGTTGCCCGGTGGCGTCCAGCTCGTGGGCGTGGCGGCGCCGGTGGCCGCGGCGAGCATCGAGGTGCGCCGCGCGGGCAGCCTGATCGCGAGCGTGCCCACCGAGGCCGGGGCGGCCTATCGCGGCGCGGGCGCCGGTGCGCTGCGCTTCGCGCTCGTGCGCCTGCCGGATGCGACGCCGCTCGACGGCCTGCGCGTCCACGCCCTCGACGCCGCCGGGGCGCTGGTCGCGGTGCTCGCCGACGAGGACGCCGCGCTCGTGACCGGCCGGCGGCGCCTCTTGTCGGGCCGCTCCGCGGGCGTGCGCTGGTCGCTGACCACCTCGCAGCAGTCGGCGCTGGCGCCGAGCGTGGCCGACCTCGGCCACGAGACGGTGTCGCAGTGCGTGCGCGCCAACGCCCAGTTCGGGGACGTCAGCTTCAGCACGGAGTCATGCGCGAGCGGGCCGCCGGGCGAGGCGCTGGAGGTGTTCGAATACGAGGAGTCCGCGGTGGAGGAGCGCTGTCCCGGATTTCGCCTCCTGCACGGCGTCGTCGCCGGGCCGGCTCGCCTGGCCGTCGTGCTCGGCGATGGCCGGCGCCGGACCGTGCGGACGGTGGCGGTCGGCGAGGGATGGCGGGCGTACGCGGTCACCACGGGCGCGATCGCCGTCCGCGCGGTCACCCTCACGACGCCGGCCGGTGCCGTCCGCGTGCTGCACCGCGGCCTCGCGCCGCTGGCGGCCAAGTGCGCGGCCGGCGAGGCGAGCTTCGAGTCCGGTTCGGCGGCGCCCGGCCCGTTCGACGCCCGGTCGGTCGTGAGCCCGGCCGCGCCGCCCGTGGTGCTCGCCGGCCCACCGGCGTTCCGCGTCGCCGACGGACCGGGCGCGACGCTCTGCCTCGCGATCGGCGACGCGCCGCTGCGGGCGGCCGGCTGCCGGATCGTCGCCCCGTCGCTCGGCGAGCTGCACGGCGCGCTCGACAGCCTCGCCGATCCGCACGCGGTCGCACTCGCCGTCCCGGCGCGGGTGGCGACCGTTCGCCTCCCCGCCCCTGGCGGCACGGGCACGGTCAGCGTCCCGACCGACGCCGGCGCGGGCTACACCGGGCGCTACGCGGGTCACGTGCGCTTCGCCGCCGCGCCGATCGCCCGGCCGTCGCAGCTGTCGCGGATCGAGCTGCTGGACGGCGCGGGCGCTGTCCTGTCCCGCGGGGCCGAGCTCGCCGCCGCCGAGGAGGCCGGCCTGGGCGCGCTGCGCCTCGCCCGTCCGCGACGGGTGGCCGGCCGCGCCGGGTCGCCGTCGCTGTGGAAGACGATCGGGCGCTACGCAGCGATCACGGGGCGCTGCTTCGCTCTGACGGCCGGCCCCCCGCCGCGCGGTGACGCCCGCTGCCCCTTCGCGAGCGACGACGCGGCGATCCTGCTCGACGCGTCGTGCGCCCCGCGCCGGATCACCGTCGCCGTCGTGACGCAGCCCGGCACGCGGGCCTTCGCCGACACCGGCGCGTCGAAGCCCCGCCGGCTGCGGCTGCGCGACGGCATCGGACTGCTGACGCTCCCCGCCGCCACGCCGCTGCGGGCGCTGACGTTCGTGCGCAACGGCCGCGTGCGGCGGGCGCGGATCGACGCGCCGCCGGCGGCCCGGCAATGCGGCTGGAGCGCGGCCCGGGCGATCGTGCCGAGCTGAGCCTCGCCCGTCAGCGATAGCCGGTCTGCTTGAGGAAGCGCAGCAGCCGGGTCTGAAAGCCGGGCGCCGTGAGCCCGCGCCGCCGGGCGCGCGCCAGCTCGGCCTTGCCGACCGAGCCGCGGTTGAGCAGATACTGCTCGGCGACGTAGGCGGCCAGCAGGCCCTGCGTCTGAAACGAGTCGGGATCGGGCTGGGCGCGGCGGATCTTTCGCAGCAGCCGCGCGGCCTCCGCCCGGATGACCTGCGGGAAGCGACGGGTGACGTTCGTCAGCGCCGAGCGGCCGGTGGCCGGGTTTCGCGTGTAGCGGATGATCCTCGGCGGGAACGCCGAGCCCGCATAGGCGGAGAAGGCGCCCGCGAAGCTGTCGTCGGCGCCGGAGAGCTCGAGCCGCCCGTCGGCGTCGAGGTCGACGACCTCGTAGTGGGCGTTGCCCCAGTACTGGCTCGGCGCGCGCGCGTAGGTGTTGCGCTCGGGCCGGTAGGTGAAGAAGCGCGTCGTCACACAGCAGTGCGCGCCGCCGCTGTGCACGTCGAAGAGCACCTCCGGCTCGCCGTCGGCGTCCAGGTCGGCGACGTGCATGATCGAGAACGGCTCGCCGTCGATCGTCCGATCCTCGACGAGGGCGCAGCTGCGACAGGCGGACGCCACCGACGTGTCGGTCACGACGACGCCGGCGCGCGCGACCTGCAGGCGCGGCCGGCTCACGAGGCCGAACTCGCCCTTCTGCCAGCTCAGCGTGGCGCTGACGCTGCCCGCGCCCTTCGTGACCGACTCCGCGCCGGCGGCCGGCGGCGCGCCCAGCAGCGCGCCCGCGACGAGCAACGTGACCAGGTGGATGCGCTTCATGGCGGCTCTCGATCGTGTGTGGCTGCGGGGTGAGCACAGCATCGCGCATTCACCGGCCCACGCCCGACAGCGCCTCGATCGCCAGCTCGAGGTGGCGCGCCTCGAGACGGATGTGGCTGTGCTGGCTCATCGACCGCGGCGCGACGCCGATCGCCTCGACCGGCGGGGCGTTGGAGAGCACCGGCACGACGAGCAGCAGCTCGACCTGCACCGACCATGGCCAGCGCTGCGCCATCGGGGCCTCGCGCGTCGGCTCGGAGATCACCTCGGCCACGCCGAAGATCCGCTGCCAGACCGACGCGTAGAGCACGAGCCGGTCGCCGCTCGTCATCCGCGGCCGGCGCGGAAACGCCGTGCGACCCGGGTCGATCAGCCAGCTTCCGGCGGCCAGCCAGTGGTCGGCCATGGGAGCGTCGCCGGTCCCATGCGCCTTGAGGAAGACCCCGCGATGCACCCGTCCGGCTCAGCGCCAGGGCAGACGCGCGCGCAGGCGGCGAGCCGTCCGGGTCGCCGCCGCGCGCAGCCCGCCGCCGACGACGGGCACGGTGATCGACCGGTGCAGCAGCTGCATCGGGTGCAGCAGCGGCAGCGGATGGCCCTTGCGCTGCAGGTGGGCGGCGATCTGCAGCGTGCAGCCCGGGTTCGCGGCGGCGATCGCCTCGGCGCCGGTGGCCAGCAGGTTGTCGGCCTTGCGCTCGCCCAGCTCGCCGGCCGGACCCGGCCGCGTAAGGTTGTAGATCCCCGCCGAGCCGCAGCACAGCTCCCATTCGGCGGGCTCGACGAGCGTCAGGCCGGGGATCGTGCGCAGCAGCTGGCGCGGCTGCGAGCGGACCTTCTGCGCGTGCGCGAGGTGGCAGGCGTCGTGGTAGGCGACGGTCATCGGCACGGGGTGGCGGATGGCGCGCGGCGGGTGCTCGGCGAGCAGTTCGTGCACGTCGCGGGCGCGCCCCGCGAGCGCCGCGGCGCGCTCGCTCCACTCGGGGTCGTCGCGCAGCAGGTGGCCGTAGTCCTTGATCGCCGAGCCGCATCCGGCGGCGTTGACGACGACGTGGTCGAACCCCTCGAAGGCCTCGATCGTCGCCTTCGCGAGCGGCAGCGAGTCCTCCTCCTGGCCGGCGTGCAGCCCGAGCGCGCCGCAGCAGCGCGGCGCGCGTGGGGCGTGGACCTCGAAGCCCTCGGCGGCGAGCACGGCGACCGTCGCCGCGTTGACATCGCCGAAGTAGGCCCGCTGGACGCAGCCCTGCAGAAAGCCGACGGTCCCGCGCTTCTCCCCCGCGGCGCGGGTCACGGCGGGCAGCCGGCGCATGCCGTCGCGCAACGTCACCGGCGGCGCGAGCTCGCTGAGCGTGCGCAGCGTCGGCCAGCGCGCCAGCAGGCGTGACCGCTGCGCCCACGCGGCGAGGCCCGAGCGGCGGGCGAAGACGAGCAGCGGCACCGTCGCGCGCAGCCGCCCCGGGTGAGGGAAGGTGGCGAACAGCACGCGCCGCAACAGGCGCTCGCGCGGCGTGCGCGGGTGGTTGCGCTCGACCTGCTGGCGCGTGTCCTCGATGAGCAGGTCGTAGCGCACGCCCGACGGGCACGCGGTGACGCATGCCATGCAGCCCAGGCAGTTGTCGAAGTGGCCGACCATCGTGTCCGACAGCACGCTGTCGGGCTGCAGGCCCTCGCTCATGAGCACGATGCGCCCGCGCGGGGAGTCCATCTCCTCGTTCCAGAGCACGTACGTCGGGCACGTCGGCAGGCAGAAGCCGCAGTGCACGCAGTCCTCGATGAGGTCGACCTCGGGCGGTTTGTGGGTGTCGAAGGCGGGCATTGGTTGCTGTGCTCAGATCCCTCCGACGAAGATGCCGGGGTTGCAGGTGCACGTCGGGTCGAAGCGCTGCTTGACGCGGCGCATGAGCACGACGGCCGGGTCCTCGACGTGGTCCCACGGGTCGAGGTGCGCGCGCACGTAGGAGGGCGCGTCGAGCACGACGCAGGCCGACGGCGCGAGCACCTTGCGCATGCGCGCGATGGCGGTGACGAGCTCGCCGGGGGCGGTCGCGGGCAGCCCCACCCACCACAGGCCCAGCGCGGCGCGCCCGACGAGCGTCGCGCCGGCGATCTGCGCCGCGACGCAGGCATCCGCGAGCCCGGTCGGCCGGCCGGAGACGCGCACGACGGCGCCGCCCTCGACGCTGCGCTGGGCGGCGCGCTGCTTCGCCCACAGGTCGTCGTCGTCCTCCGTCGCGGCGGTCTCGACGTCGAGCTCCGCGAGGACGCGCTCGGCGGCCGCGGCCTGCTCGACCGCCGCGATCCCGGCGAAGCGCGCGAGGACCGTGCCGCGCTGCGCCTCCCAGCGCACGTCGAGCGCCTGCGCCTCCAGCGAGCTCGCGGCGAGCGCGATCGCGGCGCGCTGCAGGATCCCCGGGTCGTCGGTCGTGCCGGTCGCCGTCGCCTGCGCGGGTGCGCGCGGATGCAGGCGCAGGGCGATCTCCGTGATCAGGCCGAGCGTCCCGAACGAGCCGCTGTAGAGCTTGGCCAGGTCATAGCCGGCGACGTTCTTGATGACCTTCCCGCCCGCGCGCGCGAGCGATCCGTCCGACAGCGCGACGGTGACCCCGAGCACGAGGTCGCGCGCCGCGCCGTAGCGGTGGCGCAGCGGGCCCGAGTCGCCGGTCGCGACGGCGCCGCCGATCGTCGCGCCGTCGCCCTCGCCCCAGGGCGGATCGAGCGCCAGCATCTGGCCGTCGGTGGCGAACCGCTCGTCGAGCTCGCGCAGCGTGGCGCCGGGCTGCACGACCGCGGTGAAGTCGCCGCGGTTGTGCTCGACGATCGCGTCGAGGGCCGCGGTGCGCAGCTCGACGTCGCACTCGACGCCCGGGCTGCCCCACGGCTTCGTGCCGGCGCCGGCGATCCGCACGCGAATGCCGTCGGCGGCGCAGCTCTGCAGCAGCGTGGCCGCCTCCTGTGCCGTGTCCGGCGTCTGGCTGCGCACGTCCTGCGCCCTCAAAACCGCTCCGCGATCCCGTCGCGCTCGAGCGGGTGCACGCGGTAGGGACCCGGCACCTCGCCGCACAGCCGCGGCGTCGGCATGACCTTGCCGGGGTTCGCCAGCCCGCGCGGATCGAACGCACAGCGCAGGTGCTGGAACGCCGCGAGGTCGGGCTCGTCGAACATGCTGGGCATGTAGTGCTTCTTGTCGACGCCGACGCCGTGCTCGCCGGTGATCGAGCCGCCCGCGTCGACGCACGCCTTGACGATCATGCCCGCGAGCTCCTCGGCCTTCTCGGACTGCGCCTCCCCGTCGTAGAGGACGAGCGGGTGCAGGTTGCCGTCGCCGGCGTGGAACACGTTCGCGACGCGCATCCCGTACTCCTCGGAGAGCGCGGCGATCCGGGCCAGCACCTCGGGCAGCTTCGTGCGCGGGATGACCCCGTCCTGGAC
The DNA here is from genome assembly GCA_963766525.1 of uncultured Actinomycetes bacterium. GTDB lineage: Bacteria > Actinomycetota > Thermoleophilia > Solirubrobacterales > Solirubrobacteraceae > CADCVQ01. Next base: position 5,206 of record CAVYAX010000038.1, on the reverse strand, counting down.
GTAGTAGTTCGGCGCGAGGCGGCCCATCGCGGCGAACGCCGCCTTGCGCGTGCGCCAGATCAGCGCCCGCTCGGCGTCGTCCTCGGCGATGCGGATCGAGGTCGCACCGTTGTGCTCGCAGATCGCGACGACGTCGTCGAAGCAGGCGTCGCACTCCGCGATCGAGCCGTCGAGCTCGATGATCAACGCGGCGCCCGCATCGGTCGGAAAGCCCGCGCCGACGGCCTGCTCGGCGGCCTGGATCGTGAGGTTGTCCATCATCTCGATGGCGCCGGGCACGACGCCGCCGGAGACGATCTCCGACACGGTCTCGCCCGCCTTGCTCGTCGTCTCGAAGAACGCCACCATCGTCTTGACCGTCTCGGGCTTGGGGATGACGCGAAGCGTGATCTGCGTGCAGATCCCCAGCGTCCCCTCGGAGCCGACGAAGGCGCCGAGCAGGTCGTAGCCGGGGACGTCGACCTCGTGGCCGCCCATCGTCACGACCTGACCGTCGGCGAGCACGACCTCCAGGCCGGTGACGTAGTTCGTCGTGAAGCCGTACTTGAAGCAGTGCGCGCCGCCCGAGTTCTCGGCGACGTTGCCGCCGATCGAGCAGACGATCTGCGACGACGGGTCGGGCGGGTAGAAGTGCGTCGGCCCGACGGCGAGGCTGACCTCGGTGTTCGTCACCCCGGGCTCGACGACGATGCGCCCGTTCTCGAGGTCGATCTCGAGCACGCGGCGCATGCGCGTCACCGCGATCAGCACGCCCTCCTGGACCGGCAGGGCGCCGCCCGACAGTCCCGAGCCGGCGCCGCGCGCGACCCAGGGCACGCCGGCGTCGCTGCACGCGCGCACGACGTCGCGCACCTCGGCCGCGTTGCCCGGCAGCACGACGGCGCCCGGCGTGACGCGGTACTGCAGCAGGCCGTCGGACTCGTACGTGCGCAGCTGGATCGACTCGGTGAGGACGTGCTCGGCGCCGCAGATCGTGCGCAGGCGGTCGAGCAGCGCCCGACCCAGTGGGGCCGGCGCGGTGGGGAGGATGTTCTCGGCGAGTTCGGGCACGGGTGGAAGCCGGGGAAGGGTACGCGACTGAAACTCAGGAGCCCTAAAGGTGTTCTCTCTTGCGTTCCGTCTTACAGAGCGCGTACGGTCGCGCTACCTACCCGGGCGAGAGGATTCCGATGTCGCAACAGACCTATGTGTTCACGGCAGAGCTCATGGGAGTGCCAGGCGTGCGCCGGACGATCCTCGTGCGCGACGACCTCACGCTCGTCGATCTGCACTACGCCCTGCAATCGGCGTTCGGCTGGGATGACGACCAGCTGTACTCCTTCTGGCTGCACGGCACGTTCTGGGGCGCCGAGGACCAGCACTACACGCACCCCTACAACGCCGCTTCGAGCCGCCCGCGCGGCCGGTCGGCGGTCGCGCGGCTCGACGAGCTGGCGCTGACCGAGGGGCAGCGGATCGCCTACCTGTTCGACTTCAGCCGCGAGCAGCGCGTCGCCCTCGAGCTGCGCGAGATCCGCGCCGGCGGCGGGCGCTCGCTCGCGCGCTGCATCGAGCGCGTCGGCGTCGCGCCGCCGCGTCGCGAGGATCTGCTCGCCCCGGACCCGGTGCCGGACTCTCAGGCGACGGTCGAGTTCGTCGCGTTGATGTCCGAGGAGGGCGATCCGGCGTAGCGCGCCGCCCCGCGGCGTTCGCTGCGCGCGGCGTTCACCGCGCGCGGCGGTCTACTCGGCGGCGGGCGGGACGAGCGCGGCGGGCGCGATCGCGTAGAACGTCGCCGCGGCGGGCCCGCCGGCGGGCGTCGTGCCGCCGATGACCTCGAACAGCGGCTTCGTGCCGATCAGGCCTCCGTTGGCCTGGACGAACGCGTCGGCCTCGGCGCGCCGGTCCTCGGGCACCTCGCCGGCGTTGAGCACGATCATCCCCTCGGGGCGGTCATCGGTCTGCACGAGCGGCAGGTCGAGCAGGATCTCTCGGATGGGCTGGGACATGGGGACTTTCGGAGCGTATCGAGGGCGGTGAGCTCATCGTCTGGAGATCGTTGCGGGGGGCACTGCGAGGACGAGCGACCGCCTCACGGCGCGGAGCGGGCCGGTCGAGGGCGGAGCTACAGCTCGACGAGCCGGCGGTCGCGTCGTGCCGCGGCGGCCAGGCCGCGGTCGGTGGTCAGGATGCGCGCGTCGAGCGCTCGCGACAGCGCCAGATAGGCGGCGTCATAGGCCGTGAGCCCTTCGCGGAGCGCCCACACGTCACGCGCGAGCGGCGCCACCGGATGACGAACCACACGAAGCGCAAGCAGCAGGTCCAGCGCGCGGTCGGCCCGCTCAGGCGAAAGGTCCCCGCGTCGCAGCAGACCTCTCAGCGCCGAGATCGCCTCGACGTGGAAATGCTCGGGAACATCGAGCTCGGCGACGGCCGCGAGCTCGGTGCGGATCGCCGCCGCGCGCGGCGCGCCCGACAGCAGGTCGACTATCGCGCTCGCATCGGCGACCAGACGCGTCACCGGCGGCGCTCGTCGGCGATGACCTCCGCTGCCGGCGTCGGCGCGTCCTCAGGCGGCGGCAACGCATCGACATCGCGGAGCCACTGGCTCATGGTGGGTCGACCGGCTGCGACCCGCAGCTCATCGAGCACGTAGTCCGACAGCGTCCGCCCCTCCTGAGCGGCCCGGACCTTCAGCTGCTGGTGCAGCTGCTCGGGCACATTCCGAACCTGGATCGTAGACATGTGATTCAGCCTAAGTGCATGCAAATCGCATGTCAAGGTGAGCGCAGACGGCGAGAGCGCCGGCAACGTACGAGCGGAACTCTCGCGAGGGCGGCGCGGTGTGGCGACTTTGTCGGTCCCAGGCCTACGAACTCGCCACACCCATCGCGATCGGCACGCGAACGGACTCCGCCAAAAGCCCCGCATATGCAGGGTTCCCAACAAGCCGACGAGCGGATTCGAACCGCTGACCCCTTCATTACGAGTGAAGTGGGAGGGCTTCATCGGATCCCCGGAAGTCCGGAAAGTCCGATGGTTCTTGGTCATGTCGGACAGGATCGTACCTCGCGGGAGCGAGTAGTGCGCCCCAGTAACGCCCCACCAGTTCGCAGATTCGCTCGACGTCCTCGCCACGACTAGACTTCGGTCTGTGAGCGCTCGGATCACCCGCACTGAGATCGAGGAGCTTCATGGGCGGTGGACAGCGCGATTCGAGGAGGCGCTGGCCGAAGCGCCGTCGAGCCCCGCCGAGCTGCGGGAGTTGGCTGAACGTCATCGCCAACTGGCCCGAGCCTCGGACACTGCCGGCCAGCGGCGGGCGTTTGCCGACGCCGCCGAGCGGTACGAGCAGGCAGCTCGCGAACGCGTTCGCTCCAAGTAGCCCCGTCAACCACCGATTCGGTCGATCCGCTTCCGTAGCTCGTCGGCGATCTGCTCCTGTCGGCGCACCAGCACGCGCAGCGTGCGCTCCGTCTCGGAGATCAGGACCTGGGCTGCCTCGGACAGCTCGGCCGCGGACGGCTGCAGCAGCTGCTCGATGGCCTCGTCGAAGAGCGCATGACGGGCGCCGCGCAACGTCGCAGGAGCCGACCTGAGAGCGATCTGCACCGATTCGTCCAGCAGCGCCCGCGACCCGTCGTCGGCCACGCCCAGCTCGACCAGGGTCTGGTGCAGCCGGAAGATCGCGACGTGCGCTCGCGAGACGACTTCCAGCAGCGCCTCGGCGAAGCCGAGCGGATCATCCTCATCGGGGCTCATGCAGTCCCTAGTCTCTCCGCTGCGCCGGTCGGCCGACGACGCACGGGGACGAGAGGTGGTGTGCGACACTCGCGATGTGTCGCCCCCAAAGCGTGGCCGTCCGGTCGAGGCTTCGATAGACCAGGTCATCGCGCGACTCAAGACCGAGGAGCTGATCGACGTGGTCCGCGCGGCAGCCGACCGCCATGGTGACGTGGAGCGTGCGGTGCGGCTCGTCGCCGCACGCGCCGACGGCGACCTGTCCGCGCTGCGGGCCGCGGTCGACAAGGGGCTTCCACCCGTCGGTTCCTCGACTACCGCGAGAGCATGGCCTGGGCACAGGATGCGCGGCGGATCGTCGCCGAGCTGGACAAGGTCGCCGGCGATGCCCCATCGCGTGATCTGGTCGAGCTCCTGCAGCGCGCGATCGGCCACGTGGTCAAGGTCATCCTGCACGCCGATGACTCCTCGGGTCTGATCGGCGACGTTGCGCACGAACTGCTGTGCGTTCACGCCAAGGCATGCGATGCCGGCGTCGCCGATCCGGTCAAGCTTGCGCGGTGGATGTTCCGCTTCCGGTTCGAGGACCAGGACTTCTTCGAGGCCGACCCGGTGCGCTACGCGAGCGCGCTGGGTGAGCGGGGACTGCGCGCGTATCGGGAGGCGGTCGCCGAGAGTGCCAGCCCGCGCTCCTTCGCCGGTCGCTATGCGAACGAGCGACTGGCCTTGCTCGACGGCGACATCGACGAGCTCGTGCGGCTCCTGGGCGGTGATCTCTCCAACCCGTACCAGTTCCAGCGCGTGACCGAAGCAATGCTGGAGCTCGACCGGCCGGACCTCGCCCTTGGCTGGGCGACGCGCGGGATCGAAGAAACGAGCGGCTGGCAGGTCGCCCACCTCTATGACCTCGCCTGTGAACTCCACGTCGGAGCCGGCGCGCCGAGCGAGGCGCTACGACTGCGCCGTGCCCACCACGAGCGCGCCCCCTCCACCTCGACCTACAGCGCCTTGCGAACGGCAGCCGGGGCGTGCGACGCGTGGCATCTCGAGCGCGATGCGGCGCGCCAAGTGCTCGAGCGCGTCGACCTGCGGTCGTTCGTCAGGGTGTTGTTGGACGACGGCGACGACGATCTTGCCTGGGAGCCGCCGACAGGTCCCCAGCCGACGACATCGACCAAGACCTGTGGCTGAGACTTGCCGAACGCCGCCACCGACCCCCCAGACGAAGCGCTCACGGTCTACGCGGGCGTGGTCGACGCGATCCTCGTGGAGACCGATCGCCGCGCCTACCGGCGCGCCGTAGGGATCCTCAAGCACGCCTACCGGCTGCGGAGGCCGTGGGGAGACCGCCGCGTTCGAGGCCAACGTCGCTCGGCTGCGCGAAGTCCACCGTCGCCGACCGACGGTCTCGCAACGCTCGACAAGGCCAAGCTCACCGACACCTGAAACGTCGATTCGCGCGTTCAACACGGAACCACTCGCTTCA
>CAVYAX010000037.1:0-22280 GCA_963766525.1 uncultured Actinomycetes bacterium | reverse complement strand
CCCTCGCGCACCGCGTACAGCGCCGCCTGCGTGCGGTCCGACAGGCCGAGCTTGGCGAGGATGTTGCCGACGTGCGTCTTGACGGTCTTCTCGGCGACGCCGAGGTCCAGCGCGATCGCCTTGTTCGCGCGACCGCGGGCGATCAGGGCGAGCACCTCGCGCTCGCGCGCGGTGAGCGACTCGGCCGCCGAGCGGCGGCTGCCGTCGGCGGTCAGCTCGCGCAGCACGCGCGCGGCGACGGCCGGGTGCAGCAGCGCGTCGCCGCCGTCGACGGTGCGGATCGCGCCGACGAGCTCGGCCGGCTGCGACGTCCTTGAGCAGGTAGCCCGCCGCGCCGGCGCGCACGGCGGGCAGGACCTTGTCCTCGTCGAGGAAGCTCGTCAGCACGATCACGCGCGCCGCCGACCCGCTCGCGCGCAGCGCCTCGATCGCCCCGACGCCGTCGAGGCCCGGCATGACGAGGTCCATGAGCACGACGTCGGGCTCCAGCTCGGCGGCGGCGGCCAGCGCCTGCTCGCCGTCGGCCGCCTCGCCGACGACCTCGATGTCCTCCTGCAGCTCGAGGAACGTCCGCAGCCCCTGGCGCACGACGGCGTGGTCGTCGGCGATGAGGACGCGGATCACGGCGCCGGCGCCGCGCGAGACCTCGAGGCGCACGCTCGTGCCCGCGCCCGGCGCCGAGTCGATCGTCAGCGTCCCGCCCGCGGCGCGCGCGCGCTCGGCCATCGTCGTCAGCCCGAGCGAGCGCGAGCGCAGCCCGGCGGCGGCCGGCTCGAAGCCGGCGCCGTCGTCGCGCACGGCCAGCTCGACGCGCCCGGGCGCGCAGCGCAGCGCGACGTCGATCCGCGCCGCGGGCGGCGTGGCGCAGCGCGTTGTGCAGCGCCTCCTGCGCGATGCGAAAGACGTCGCCCTCGATCGCCGCCGCGACCGGCGCAGTCGCCCGTCGACCGTCAGCGCGATCTCGCGGCCGTGCACGCGGCGCAGCACCTCGACGTGCTTGGCCAGCGCCCCGGCCAGGCCCTGCGACTCGAGCGCCGCCGGGCGCAGGTGCACGATCACCGAGCGCAGCTCCTCCATCGCCTCGCGCGCGAGCTCGCGCACGAGCGCGAGCTGCGCGCCCGCCTGCCGCCGGCGTCGCGCTCGAGCAGCGCCGCGCCCGGACTCGGCCGCGAGAACGACGCCGAAGAGCTTCTGCGTCACCGCGTCGTGCAGCTCGCGGGCGAGCCGGTTGCGCTCCTCGACGATGCTCAGCTCGCGCGAGCGCTCGTGCAGGCGCGCGTTCTCCAGCGCGAGCGCGGCGTGCGCGGCGAACGTCTCGATGAGCGCCTGGTCGGCGTCGGAGAACTCCGCCGCGCCCTCCTTGTCGGTGAGGTAGAAGGCGCCCGCGATGTCGCCGCGGCCCGAGACGATCGGCACGCCGAGAAACGAGCTCATCGACGGGTGCGCCGACGGCCACCAGCCGCGAAAGCGCGGGTCGTCGCGGATGTCGGCGGTGCGGAACGGCTCGGCCGACTCGAGCATCGCGCCGAGCAGCCCGTGCTGGCGCGGCAGCTCGCCGAGCGACGCGATCAGCTCGTCGCTCATGCCCGAGGTGATGAAGCGCCCGAAGCCGCCGTCGCCGTCGGGCACGCCGATCGCCGCGTAGCGCGCGCCGGCCAGCTCCCGCGCGGCGTCGACGAGCTTCTGCAGGACCGGCTCGACGGCGTGCTCGGCGGCGATCGCCAGGACCGCGTCGCTGAGCGCCTCGGTGGCGGAGGCCATGGGCCGATGGTACGGCGCGCGCTTAGACTCGGCGGCAGTGCAGACGCTCTACGAATGGGCCGGCGGCGAGGACGCGTTCGAGCGCCTCATCGACGCGTTCTACGACCGCGTCGAGGCCGACGAGCTGCTCGCCCGGCTTCTTCCCCGGCGGCGTGCACGCCGCCCATCGCGACCACGTCGCCGCGTGGTGGAGCGAGGTCTTCGGCGGGCCGGCGCGCTACACCGAGGAGCTCGGCGCCTACGAGCACATGCTCGCCAAGCACCGCGACCTCGGCATCACCGCCGAGCAGCGCTTTCGCTTCGCCTCGCTCATGAGCCTCGCCGCCGACGACGCCGGGCTGCCCGACGACCCCGAGTTTCGCTCGGCGCTCGTCGCCTACCTCGAGTGGGGCACGCGGCTGGCGCTGCACAACTCCCAGCCCGGAGCGGCCGTCGCGCCGCACGCGCCGGTCCCGCGCTGGGGCTGGGGCGAGGCGCCGCCGTACGTGCCATGACCGCCGCGATGGACGCCGTCGTCTGCCTCGTCACGACGCCGCCCGACCAGGCGGGCCCGATCGCCGAGGCGCTCGTCGCGCGCGAGCTCGTCGCCTGCGTGAACATCGTCGCGCACGTGCAGTCCGTCTACCGCTGGAAGGGCGCCGTCGAGCACGACGACGAGGCGCTGCTCGTGATCAAGACGACGCGCGCCGCGCTGCCCGGCGCTCGAGGCGGCGCTCGGCGAGCTGCATCCGTACGAGACCTTCGAGCTCGTCGCGCTCGACGTCGCCGGCGGGTCGGCGGACTACCTCGCCTGGATCGCCGCATCGGTGGCGGCGCCCGAGGGCTGAGCTCGCGCCGCGGCGCGCCCCGCGGCGAACCGCCGCGGGGGGTCGCCCGGCTATGCTTCCGCGCCGCATGCTCTTCGCCTCATCGCCGCCGCCGACGGGGCCGCACGCGGGATCTGGACCGACACGTTCGGCCTGCTCTTCACGTACGGGATCCTCATCCCCGCGCTCGTGACCGGCTGCATCGTCGTCGCGATCGTCTCCGGACGCGGCGACAAGAAGGCCGACGACGAGATGCGCGCCCGGTGGGCGAAGAAGCACCCGCCGCCCGGCTCCTGACGCCCGCGGCGCCGCGCCCTCCCCGCCGGCCCCGGCTCACGCCGGCCGCCGGCCACCTCCGCCGCACCCGCCGACGCGCCGCCGAGCGCCGCGTAGACGCCGGCGGTCTGCTCGGCGACGTCGGCCCAGTCGAAGCGCAGCACGTGCACCGACGCCTCGGCGACGAGCCGGTCGCGCAGCGCGTCGTCGGTGAGCACGCGCTGCATCATCCGCGCCAGCGCGCGCGGGTCGCGTGAGCGAAAGCGCAGGCCCGCGTCGTTGTCGGGCACGACCTCGCGCAGGCCGCCGGTGTCGGCGACGATGCAGGGGCAGCCGCTCGCCATCGCCTCCAGCGCGACGAGGCCGAACGGCTCGTAGATGCTCGGCACCACGCAGAGGTCGGCGATCCGGTACAGCGAATGCAGGACGTCGTCGCCGATCCAGCCCATGAACGTCCCGTGGCGCATGAGGCCCAGGCGGCGGGCCTGCTCGCGCAGCTCGGCCTCGTGCGTGCCCGAGCCGGCGACGAGGAAGCGCACCCGCCCGGCGCGGCGGATCACCTGCGGCAGCGCGTCGAGCGCGAGCTGAAAGCCCTTCTCGTAGACGAGCCGGCCGACGAGCAGCACGAGGCGCTCGTCCGGCGCGGCGAAGCGCGCGCGCAGCTCGTCGAGGTCGGCCACCGGGTGCAGGTCGGCGGGGTCGATCCCGTTCGGGATCACGGTGACCCGCCGCTCGTCGATCTCGTAGACGTCGGCGACGTGGCCGCGCATGTAGTGCGAGCACGTGATGACGTGGTCGGCGCGGCGCGCCATCCACGTCTCGATGCCGTGGATGTAGGACTGCGGGTGCTTGTCGACCCAGCCCTGGTGGCGGCCGTACTCGGTCGCGTGGATCGTCGTGAGGTACGGGCAGCGCAGGCGCTCGGCGAGCGCGGCCGCCGCGCCGGCGACGAGCCAGTCGTGGCCGTGGACGACGTCGAAGCGCAGCCGCTTGCCGAGCTGGCGCCCGGCCGCGTGCATGTGCGAGTTCATGCCCTCCACCCACGCCACGAACGCGTCGAGGTCGCGCGGCATCGGCGATTCCGGCACGCGGTGGATGTGCACGCCGCCGCGCAGCTCCTCGGCGACGTGCTCGCGCGCGCCGCGCGTGAGCACGTGGACCTCGACGCCCTGCGCGGCGAGCGCCTCGGAGAGCTTGTGGACATGGCGCGCGAGGCCGCCCGCCACGATCGGCGGGTACTCCCACGAGAGGATGAGGATGCGCGGGGTCACGGGCGCGTGCGGAGCCCGGCGGGGCCCGCGGCGATCCTAGATGGTCGGCGGGCGACCGCGGGGCGCGATCGGCCGCGCGGCGCGCGCCGCGCGACCGATCGCCTACTCTCGCGTTGCACCAGGGATGCTCCGCCGCCTCCTCCCAGCCGCGCTGCTCGTGATCGTCGCCTGCGCGGTCGCGCTGGCCGTCGCCCTGAGCGGCGAGGATCCGCCTGGGCCCGACCGCCCGCGGCCCGATCGCGGCCGCCCTGGCGCAGACCGGCGACGGCCCCGCCGGCAGCGCGATCGTCGCCCTGCGCGACTGGCGCTACCGCGCCGACCCCGACGACCGCGGCCGCGCGCGCGGCTGGGCCGCGCGGCCGCTGGACGGGCACGGCCGGTGCGCGGTGCCCCACTCGCCCAACGCGACGGCCTTCAGCGGCGCCGCCGGCCGGCGCGCCTACGACGGCTCGGTCGGCTGGTTCGCGCGCGAGATCGAGGTGCCGGTCGCCGGCCGCTACGCGCTGCGCTTCGAGTCCGCGCACCACCGGGCCACGGTCTTCGTCGACGGCGAGGCCGTGCGCAGCACGTCGGCGCCTACGAGCCGTTCAGCGCGCGCGTGGCCCTGCAGCCCGGCCGCCACACGGTCGCGGTGCGCGTCGACTGGCGCGGCCCGCGCCGCCAGGCCGACAGCGGCTGGGCGCGGGCGTGGTTCAACTACGGCGGCCTGAACCGGCCGGTGACGCTCATGCGCCTCGGCCGCACCGAGCTCGGCGCGCTGACCGTCCGCACGCAGCTCGCACCGGACGGCCGCCGCGCGCGCGTGACGATCGGCGTGCGCGTGCGCAACCGCGGACCGTCGCGGACCCTGAACGTGCGCGGGGTCATCTCGCGCGGCGGGCGCACGGTGCGCACGCTGGACTTCGGCCCGGCCGGCGTGAGCGGCGGCACGTCGCGCGCGCTGACGGCGGCGACCGAGATCGACGCCCCGCGGCTCTGGTCGCCGCAGCACCCCGAGCTCTACGACCTGCGCATCGTCGTCCCCGGCGAGGCGACGCTGCAGCGCCGGATCGGCCTGCGCGAGATCGCCTGGGAGGACGGCGGCCTGCGGCTCAACGGCGAGCCGCTCGTCCTGCGCGGCGCGGCGCTGCCGCCCGACGCGCGCGGCCACGGCGACGCGCTGACCGCCGCCGACGAGCGCCGGATCGTCGCCGGCCTGCGCGCGGTGAAGGCCAACGCGACGCGCTCGCAGCTGCCGCTGTCGGACAGCATGCTCGCGCGCCTGGACGCCGCCGGCATCCTCGTCTGGCAGGAGGTCGGGCCGTGGGAGCCGGGCGGGCGCTGGCGCGCGGACACGGCCGCCGGAGATCGCCGCCGCTCGCGACCGCGTGCTGCGCGTCGCGGAGGCCGGCCAGGCGCACCCGTCGATCCTCGCGTGGACGCTGACCAACGAGGTCGCGGGCAACGGGCAGCCCGGCCAGCACGAGTACATCCGCCAGACCGCGCCGCGCCTGCGCGAGCTCGACCCCACGCGCCCGGTCGCCGCCGACCTCTGGGGGCGCGTGCTGCCCAACCGCAGCGGCGTGTTCGCCGCCGTCGACGCGATCGGCATGACCGACTACGTCGGCTGGTACGAGGGCCTGGACCTCGACGCCGCCGCGCAGGCGGCGAAGACGCGCGAGCGCCTCGCCAAGCTGCGCGGCCTGTTCCCCGGCAAGCCGATCGTCATGACCGAGCTCGGCGCCGCCGGCACCGATCGCATCGCCGGCGGGCGTTCGGCGGCCTGCGCTTCCAGGCCGGCCTGCTCGCGCGGCGCCTGCGCGAGCTGCGCGACGAGCCGAACCTGAGCGGGACGATCGTCTGGAACCTGCGCGACTACGCGCTGCGGCCGGACTTCCGCGGCGGCTCGGTGCTCGAGCTGCGGCCCGGCCTGACGCTCACGCCGGGCCTCAACGAGAAGGGCCTCTACGACTTCGCGGGGAAGGCGAAGCCCGCGCTCGCCGCGGTGCGCGAGGCGTTCGGCGACGAGTAGAGGACCCCGCCGCACCCACCACCGCTATGCCTGCGGGGAGGTCTCCGGCGCGACGTAGTTGTCGTCGGCGTGCAGGGAGCCGCCGCTCGGCGAGAAGACCGTGGTGATGCCCTCGTCCCACTTGATCTCGTAGCGGGGGTTGGGGTCGCCGCGCAGCACCCTGACGATCACGCCGTGGCGCCCGGGCCGCATCGGCTGGCGCGCGGTGCGCCGGCGGCGGCCGGACTTCTCTGCGTAGACGCGATCTCCAACCTCGAAAGCCATGTGTTCTCCTCCTCACGTCAAGAGCGGATGGTGCGCAGCGCGGCGATCCCGCCGTCGCGCGCGTGCAGCGGTGCAGATGGTAGTGGCCCGCGCCGCCGTTGCGGACGCGTTCCGAGCCGGCGAGGGTCCGTCTCCGCACGCCGGCAGCGGGAGTACAGTCGCCCGGCGTGACCGAGCACGCAATCGAGATCGATCGCTACGGCGGTCCCGAGGAGCTCGTCTGGCGGGAGGTGCAGCGCCCCGCGCTCGCGCCCGACGAGGTCCGCATCCGCACGCTCTACGCCGCGGTCAACCGCGCCGACATCGAGATCCGGCGCGGCGAGTGGCCGATCGTGCGCGGCGACCCGTTCCCGTACACCCCGGGGCTCGAGGTGGTCGGCGTCGTCGACGGCGTCGGCGACCGGGTCACCGGGATCTGGCCGGGCGCCCAGGTCATCACGATGATGCAGCGCCTGGGCGGGATCTGGGGCGAGCGCCCGGGCGGCTACGGCGAGTTCGTCGTCGTGCGCGCCGACACCGTCGCGAGCTTCCCGCCGGAGGTCGACGCCGAGCAGATCGCGGCGCTCGGGCTCGCCGCCGTGACGGCGGCCGAGGGGCTCGCGCGGCTGGACCTGCGTCGGAGACGAGCATCGTCGTGCACGGCGCCAGCGGCGGCGTCGGCTCGGCCGCCGTCGCGCTGGCGAGCGCGCGCGGCTGTGAGGTCATCGCGGTCCTGCCGCGCGCCGGCAAGGACGACTACGTGCGCGCGCTCGGTGCGTCCCGGGTCGTCCGCCTCGACGAGGAGGGGCTGCTCGACGCGCTCGGCGCCCGCAGCGTCGACGCCGTGCTCGAGACGACCGGCGCGCGGACGTTCGCCGACAGCGCCGCCGTCCTGCGCCGCGGCGGGCGGCTGTGCCTCGTCGGCGCGCTCACCGGCGGCGAGCTGCGCGCTGTCCGCCTGGGACCTCATGCAGGAGCTCGTGCTCACGGGCTGGAGCTCGGAGAACCTCACCGGCGACGCGCTGCGCGAGCACGTGACGCGGATCGCCGAGCTCGTGCGCGGCGGCCTCCTGCCCGCGCCGGCGATCCACCGCTTCGCGCTCGCCGACGCCGCCGGCGCGCACGCGCAGATCGAGGCCGGCGGAGCTCACCGGCCGCGCCCTGCTGTGCGCCTGAGCCGTGTCACCGCCCCCTCCCTCCCTCGCCACTCGGGCGCGAGCACGGAGAAGACGTCGAGGTCCGCGTAGCGGTCGGCGAAGCGCTCGGCCTCGCGCAGCACGCCCTCGTGGACGAAGCCCAGCCGCTCGGCGACGGCCCGGCTGCGCGCGTTGTCGACGGCGCGCCTGCAGCTCGACGCGGTGCATCCCCCACGCTTCGAACGCGTGGTCGACGAGCGCGGTGAGGGCGAGCGTCATCGTGCCGCGGCCCTGCGCCTCGGCCGCCAGCCAGTAGCCGATGCTCGTCGCGAGGTGGATGCGGTTGATGTAGTGAATGCCGATCACGCCCACCATCCGCCCGGCCTGCGTGACCGCGCACTGGACGCCGTCGTCGCGCGCCGCCTGCTGCTCGGCCTGCGCGAGGAACGCGGCGGTCTGGTCGCGGTCGAGCTGCTCGCGCCCACGGCATCCATGGCGCGAGGTGCGTCCTGGTTGGCGCATTGCAGGGCGTAGAGCTCGTCGAGATCTGCCGCTGCGAGCTGGCGCACGGCGCGCTCGGCTCCAGCGCGAGGTGCAGCGCCTCGCTCATCGCGGCTCGGGCGGCGGGCGCGAACGCCCGGCGGGCGAGGGCGGAGCCCGCGCGTGCGCGCTCGCGAAACCGTACGTGCCGTCGTCGAGCAGCTCGCGTGCGGCCTGCGCCACCGCGTCGATCGCCGCGAACGCGAAGGCGCCGCCGATCGACACGCGCCTGACCCCGGCCGCGGCGAGCTCGCTGACCGTTCGGGCGCGCCGGGATAGGCGAGCACGTTGACGGGCCGGCCGACCTCCGCGACGACGCGGCGGATGTCCTCGATCCGCGTCAGCCCGGGCGCGTAGAGCACGTCGGCGCCGGCCTCGCCGTAGGCGCGCAGCCGCGCGATCGTGTCGTCGAGGTCGTCGCGGCCGTGGACGTGGTTCTCCGCGCGCGCGGTGAGCACGAGGTGGACGCGGCCGGCGTGCGCGGCCTCGGCCGCCGCCGCGACGCGCGTCCACCGCGCGCGGGAGCTCGTAGATCGGGTCGCGCGTCGTCGCCGCGTGAAGTCCTCGATCGAGCAGCCGACGAGGCCCGCCTCGATCGCCAGGCGCACGGTCTCGGCGACCCCCTCGGGATCGTCGGCGTAGCCGTTCTCGAGGTCGGCCGAGAGCGGCAGGTCGGTGGCGGCGGCGAGGGCGGCCGCGTGCTCCAGCGCCTCGTCGCGCGTGACCGAGCCGTCGAGCCGCCCGAGCGTCGCGGCGAAGCCGCTGCTCGTCGTGGCGAGCGCCTGGAAGCCCAGCTCGCGCAGCAGCCGGCGCCGAGCCGACGTCCCAGGGGTTGGGCAGCAGCAGCGGCTGCGCGCCCGCGTGCAGCTGGGCGAACCAGCGCGCGAGATCGGCCTGGTAGGACATCGCGTGATGATCGCGCGTCGGGGTACGCACATCCGCAATCGGCCGACCAGCCCCGGCGACGCGCTACCAAAGGCGCGCGATATCGAGGACCATGCAGAAGCGATGAGCCACTGGAAAAAGGTCAGAACGACCGCTGACACGATCACGCGCTTCGACGAGCTGGCCGACCAGGTCGGCGATCCGGCCGACGCCGCCAAGGCCTGGACCGACGCCGGCTTCGACGACGAGCAGACCGCGAAGTGGCTGGAGGCGCGCTGCTTCGACCCGGACGCCGCGCGTGAGCTCGACGACCTGCGCGTCACGCCGGGCCAGGCGGCCAAGCGCACGCGCGACGGCAAGCGCGACTACCTCGACACGATCGCCTTCAAGGTCGCCAGCGGCGACCTCTCCCCGCGCCAGGGCGCCGCCCGGGCGTCGTCGAGCCGATGAGCCCCGGCCGCCCCGCGCCCCGACGGCTGGCCGGACCCCAACGATCGCACGTGCGACGACTGCGGCCACGTCTGGTTCGCCGGCGAGCGGCGCCACGAGTACGCCGACGTCGAGGCGGCGAAGCCCGAGGACTCGGAGGTCGTCTGCGTCCTCTGCCGCCGCCAGCGCGAGCGGCCACGCTCCGAGGAGCGCTGGGCCGGCTTCTAGCGCTGCTCGTACTCCAGTGTTTCTCACAGACCGGCGTGCTCACGCGTGCGTATTGTCGACACATGTTCGCGATCAGCAGTGCTCGCGCGCCGTTCTCACCGTGCTGGCCGGTGTGACCCTCTCACTGTTCGCGACCGCGCCGGCCGGCGCGGCTCCCACCTGGCTCGATCCCGTTGCATCTCGCGAGATCAGACGCGCCCGGTCGCGCCAGCCGGACGTCGCCGTCGACCCGCAGAGCTACGTCGTCGCGGTCTGGTTGGGCCGATCGGCAGTCAGCGCGAACTGCGTCGTGAAGAGCGCGGTGCGTATGGCCGGCGACAGCTCGCAAGCACCCGTCGACATCACCAGCTCCGCGCAGAACGTGGCGTTCGCGCCTCCGGTGGCCGTCTATGCGCAGGGCAACGCGGTGGTGATCTGGCAGCGCCGCGTCGGTGCCAACTACGTCATCCAGGGCGCGGTGCGGCCAGTCGACGGCGCGTGGGAGAAACCCGTCGAGCTCTCCGGCGCCGGCCCGAACGAGGACTACCCCGAGCTGGCGGTCGATCCGCAGGGCAATGCGTACGCGGTCTGGCAGCACCGCGACGGCCCCGGCTCCAGCGTCCAGGGCGCGGTGCGCCCGGCCGGCGGAGCGTGGCAGGAGCCGGTCACCCTCTCCGCTCCGGGCCGTCCGGCAGAAGGCGCGCAGATCGCCGTCGATCCACACGGCAACGCGTTCGCGATCTGGGTCGGCTCGGATGGGACGCACTCCATCGTGCACAGCGCGGTGCGCCCGGCGGGCGGCACGTGGCAGGAACCCGTCGACCTCTCAGCCGCCAGCGAAGACGCCTAGGATCCTCAGGTCGCCGTCGATGCGCAGGGCGACGCGGTGGCGGTGTGGGCACGCTCCAGCGTCACGGACACCATCGTGCAGGCGCGACGCGTCCGGCGGTCCAGGCGTGAGGGGCGCCCGTCTATCTGTCTACCACAGCCGTCGTATCCCGCAGGTCGGAGTCTATGCGCAGAGCACGCCGTGGCCTTCTCGGCACGGATCGGTCGCAACGTCGACCATGAGGACGGGTCGTCCGGTACTTCTACAACGTGCAGAGTGCGTGCGGCCGGCCTGCGAGGCCTGGCAGCCGTCCGTCGCCCTCTCCGAGGTCTACTACGAGCTGTCGGCGCGCGTGGCTGTCGGTCCTCAGGGCACCGCGTCGCCATGTGGCTATACCGTGACTTCACCGACTACGGCGTGCAGGGGGCCGCACTCCCCGCGAGCGGTACCTGGCACGCGGCCGTCGACTTCGCCAGCAACGTGGCGGCGCTCCTCAGGCCGCAGTCTATGTCCAGGGCAACGCTGTGTCGATCTGGGAGACCGGCTCCACCGTGAAGGCCGCGGGGTACGACGCCGCGGGACCGTGGCTGCGTTCGCTGTCGGTTCCCGCCGCGGGCGTCGAGGGGCAGGAGTTGTCGTTCTCGGTGTCGCCGGTCGACGTCTGGTCGAAGGTCGCTGCGACGCCCTGGTCATTCGGCGACGGCGCGACGGCGACTGGCACGACGGTACGCACGCCTACGGGCAGGCGGGCACGTATCCGATCAGCGTCAGCGCGTCCGACGCAGTCGGCAACTCCACCACCGCGACACAGCCGATCGCGATCGCGTCGCCGGCGCCCGCGGCGCCACCCGAAGAATGCGTCGACCCCCCGGGCCTGCTCCCCTGCCCGCCGGCCGAACCAGCACCGGCGACACCAACACCGGCCACGCCGCAAACCAGCAAGCCCGCCGGTTGTCCCCAGTCGGGCCCGCTCACTGCGGCACCACGTCCGACGACACGTTGGACGGCACGTCACGCAGCGATGTTCTGCTCTGCCGCGGCGGCAACGACATCCTCGTCGGGTCGGGCTCGCGCGACTGCCTCTACGGCGGCAGTGGCCGCGACCAGCTGTCGGGAGGCGCGGCTGACGACGCGCTGTTCGGTGGGTCAGGCAACGACCGCCTCGACGGCGGCGCCGGAAACGACCGCCTTGCAGGTCAGACCGGCGGCGATCGCATGAACAGCGGCAGCGGTCGGGACAGGCTCTACTGCGCCGGCGGTGACGACACGCTGATCTGCGCCGGCGCACCGACACGATCATCGGCGCGGGCGGTCGCGATCGTCTGTCCGGGGGCCCCGGCCGCGACACCCTCGGCGGCGGCGCAGGCAACGACTTCATCACGGCTCGCGACGGCACGCGCGACCGCGTCAACTGCGGAACGGGCCGGGACCGCGTGATCGTCGACAGGATCGACACCGTCACGAACTGCGAGGTCATCACCTTCGGCTAGCCGGCTCCCTCTGCGCTCGCGTCACAGCGAACGGGGATCGTCGCGGTAGGCGTTCAGCGAGCGGACCGTGCCGTCGGCGTCGTGGATCACGTGATTGACCTGCGCGGCGCGCGCGAGGGCTTGGCCTCGCCGCACCGCCTCCTCCTGCGTCGCGTAGACCCCATAGACGCGCTCGCCGGACGTGACCTGGTTGGCCCAGTTGCCGGTCGCGCTGCGAAACACGGTGTGGACGGTGTCTCCGTGCATGGCATCTGCGGCCTCGCCGCTGCCCTCGATCCACCCGTTGGTCGTCGTCCTGAGCGGCTCGAAGATCTCGGCCAGCCTGGCGTGCGTGCGTGGCGCGCTGCGGCGCAGGACGTGCGCCTCCGCGCGCGTCGCCCTCGGTACGTCCGCGAGCGGGCGCGCCGCCGTCAAGACCTGATAGGGCTGAAATGTCGGAGGCCGTCGGACGCTCACGCGCCACGAGAAGCCCCCTTTCGTGTTGAAGGGGCGGCCCGCGAAGCTCGCAGATCCTGCCTGCGCTCCCCCACGGGCCCTGATACCGAAACCTATCGCTTATGGCGACGACCGGCGATGTTTGGCGTTGCCGTGCGCGGCCTGCACGGATACTGGATCAGCGTGGATCAGCGCATCGAACTAGCGACATTCGTTGCTACTGGGCTCGGGCTCAGCTCCAGCGGTCCCATTCGTGCAGGTCGGGGGCCGGGTCGATCGGCCGGCCGCGCGTGTGGATCTCGAAGTGCAGGTGGCAGCCGATCGAGCGCGCGTTGCCGGTCGCGCCGATGCTGCCGATCCGCTGACCGGTGCGCACCCGATCGCCGACCTGCAGCCGCGTCGTGTGCTTCATGTGCGTGTACCAGTAGTCGCGTCGGGTGCGCTCGCCGCGGACGATCACGAAGTTGCCGTAGAGGACGGGGTCAAAGCCGGCGCGCACGACGGTGCCTCCGCGCGCGGCGACGAGCGGCGTCCCGCAGGGCGCGTTGACGTCGAAGCCCTCGTGCGTGCGCCCGCCGTTGCGCGCGACGCCGAACCTGCCGATCGGCCCGCGGTCGGCGTGCCGGCCGGCGATCGGATACATGTGGCTGCGCAGCGTGAACGTCCCGCCCCGGCGCACGCGCCCGTCGGCGCCGCGGATGCGAATCCGGTAGCTGCCCTCGGGCGCGACCTTGTCGCCGCCGGTCAGCCCGTCCCACTCGACGCGCTGAGGGACGCCCGGCGTCACCGCGGGCGCCAGGAGCCGCCGCACCGGCGCGTCGGTCTTCTCGCGCACGATGTCGACCTGCAGCGCCATCGGCTCGGGGGCGGCGAGGCTGAAGGTGAGCGCGACCGGACGTCCGGCGAAGTACGCGTGGCGCGGGCTCACCTGTGCGTCGAGGACCCGGAACTCGGGTGGCGGGGGCGGCGGGTCCGGCGGGCCCGAGGCGGATCCCGCCACGACGGCGGCCGGCACGAGCACGACGACCGCCGCGAGCGCGAGCAGCACGCGCGGCCGCAGAGCTAGCCCTCGCCGCCGGTCGCGGGGCCAGAGTCCGCCGGCCCCTCGAGCTCCAGGACGTCGAAGGACCACAGCTCGCTCGACGTGCCGACCGGCCCGCCCGTGCGGTGCTGTGCGTGGCCGGCCTTGAAGTCCGGGCCGTTCAGCCACCCCGCGAAGTCCTCCTCCGAGCGCCAGCGCGTCACGACGAGGCAGACATCGCGGTCGTCGTTGGGACGCAGCAGCTCGAAGGCCTCGAAGCCCTCCGCGCTCGACACGCGCCCCGCGCGGGAGGCGAAGCGCTGGGCGAAGTCGTCGAAGCGCTCGCGGGGAACCGTGATCGCGTTGATCTTCACGACGCTCATGCGGGCGGCAGCGTGCCGTACTGCTTGCGCGAGAGCAGTCCGCCGCCGGGGCCGAGCAGCTCGACGAGGTCGCCGGCGTCGTCCCAGACCTCGACGTTGCGGCAGGCGTAGTAGCTCGCGCCGCGCCGCACGGCGCTCTTGTGCCCGCTGCGACAGCCGGTGATGACCTTCAGCCGCGCGCCGCGCTTGAGCTTCAGGGAGCGGAACTTCACGACGTGGTCGGTGCTGTCGCGCAGCGCGTAGCCCTTCAGGTTGACGGTCTTGCCGGCGAGGTTGCGGATCGTCACGTACTCCTTGCCGGCCGCCCCCGCACCCCTGACCTTCGTGATCTGCAGCTTCGCGCCACCGCGCTTGCCCTTGCACTTGCCGTCGCTCCAGCGCTTGAGCTCGCGGTTGATCGCGGTGCGGATGCCCTTGCCGTAGGTGTCGATGTCGGCCGAGATCTGCGTGCGCGCGTTGGTGAGCTGGTTCTTCGTGAACCGGCAGGGCGTGAGCTTGTCGTCGCGAGCGTGGTCGCGGATCATCGCGGCGAGGTCCGCGGCGGGGGTCGCGGCGGCGGCGGGCGCCAGGACGGCGGCGGCCACGAGCAGGGCGGCGAGCCCGAGAAGTGGAAGTTTCACGGGCGCGAGTATGACGAACCGGGTGGCGCGGCCACGCCGCTGGCGGGCAGCCGCGGGTCAGCAGGTCGCCGCCCGCGCCGGGCCGGACGTTGCCTCCTCCAGGCCGGAGCGAAGCTTCTCGAGGCCGAGCCGGATACGGCCCTTGACGGTTCCCAGCGGCGCGTCGGCGTGGGTCGCGATCTCGGAGTGCGTCATGTCGCCGAAGTACGCGAGGAACACCGCCTCCTTCTGTCCCGCCGGAAGCTCCGCGATCAGCGACAGCGCGACGGCGCGGTCGGGGGCCGGCGGCTCCGCGTAGCTCGCCCCCCGCAGCTGGCCGGGACCGTCCTCGAAGGCCTCGACCTCGACCGGGCGCACAGAGGCGCGGCGCCAGGCGTCGATCGCCCGGTTGCGCACCAGGCTGCCCAGCCAGGTGCTCACGCTGCCGGCACCGGGCTTGTACCCATGGGCCCCGCGCCAGAGGGAGATGAAGGCCTCCTGCGCCACCTCCTCGGCGAGCTCCCGGCTGGCGCAGAGCTTGCGGGCCAGTAGGAGGGCCCGGTGGCCGTGACGGCGGTAGAGCTCGTCGAAGGCGGCGGCGTCGCCGCCGGCGACGCGGGACATGAGCACGGCGTCGGGGGCGGTGGCGGTGACGCCGTAGCGGGGCACGGCGGGGCTGGTGGCGATGGCGCTGGAGGTGGACATGCGCCAACTGTACAGTGTTTGCATAAGGTTTGTCAAAGGTTAGTCCAATCTGCGATACTGCGGGCGTGGCCGAGCCCGAAGACCGCTGGCGGATCAAGGAGTTCGCCGCCCGCGTGGGGGTGCAGGAACCGACGCTGCGCGCGTGGGAGCGGCGCTACGACCTCTTGGCGCCCGAGCGCTCGGGGGGCGGCTATCGCCTCTACACCTCGGTCGACGAGCGCCGCGTGCGCGCGATGCAGGCCCACATGGAGCGCGGCCTCGCCGCCGCCCAGGCCGCCGCCCTCGCGATCGCCGAGTCAGCGCGTGAGATCGTCGCGCCGGCCCAGCCCGGCGCGCTGGTCGACGCGCTCATCGATGCCGCGATCGCGTTCGACGCCACGCGCTTCGACGCCCTGCTCGACGCGGGCTTCGGGCGCGGCATGATCGCCGGGATCCGCGACGTCGTCCTGCCGGTCCTCGTCGAGATCGGCCGGCGCTGGGAGCGCAACGAGCTCACGGTCGGCAACGAGCACTTCGCCAGCCACATCGTCGAGCGCCGCCTGCTGGGCATGGCGCACGGATGGGACGCGGGCCGCGGGCCGCTGGCCCTGCTCGCCTGTGTGCCCGGCGAGCGCCACACGCTCGGTCTGGTGTGCTTCGGTCTCGTGCTCGCCGACCGCGGCTGGCGGATCGCCTACCTCGGCGCCGACACACCGGTCGATCAGATCGCCGCCATGAGCGCCTCGCTGGACCCGGCCGCGGTCGTCCTGTGCTCGCTGGCCCCGGCGAACCTCACCGACCACGCCGCCGACATCGCCGAGCTGGGACGTCATCACCACACGATCCTCGCCGGCCGCGGCGTGACGCCCGCGCTCGCCCGCCGGCTCGGCGTCCATCGCGCCGACGGCGATCCGATGGTCACCGCGTACGCGCTCGCCGAGCAGCCGCCCGCGGCGCCGGCGCACGCTGCCGCGCGCTGACCGGTCAGGTTCGCTCGAGCAGCGCGAGCCCGTGCGGCCAAACGAGCCCGGCCACGGGCGTGGTCGCCGAGGCAGCGTGGCGTGCCCCGCTCAGCACATCGCGGTATTCGCCCGCGGGCAGCTCGAGCGTCGCTCCCTCCACGCGGCCGCGCAGCGCCACCACGACCACCACTTCGGCGCCGCCACCGCGGCTGAACGCCACGACGTCCGGCCCGGCCTCGATCGGCATGTACGCCCCACCGGCGCCGAACAGCTCCGGCCGGCGCGTCCGCAGCTCCAGCGCGCGTGCGATGACGTGCAGCTTCATCGTCTCGCGCGTCGGCTCGGCGCCGTCCTGCAGCGCCGCCAGCGCCGCCCGCCGCCTGGCCCAGTCGACCGGCCGGCGGTTGTCGGGATCGACGAGCGACAGGTCGACGAGCTCGTCGCCCTGGTAGACGTCGGGCACGCCGGGCACGGTGAGCTTGAGCAGCAGCTGGCCGAGCGCCGAGCGCTCGCCGGCCGCCGCGACCTCCGCGACGAACGGCTCGAAGGCGGCGAGGAACGGCTCGTGCGTCAGCAGCGCGACGGCGAAGCGCTCGACGCGCTCCTCCCACGCGTGGTCCTGGTCGACCCAGCTCGTGTTGCGCTTGGCCTCGCGCAACGCCTTCTCGACGTAGCCCTCCAACCGCTCGGCGGAGATCGGCCAGACACCGACGAGCGTCTGGAAGATGAGGTAGCGCTCCTGGCCGTCCGGCGCGCCATCGGCGACGAGCGCGTCGGTCAGCTCATACCAGCGCCGCACGCACGTCGCCCAGCCCTCGGCCAGCGCGCTGAGCGCGCCGATCCGCGCGCGGGCGTCGCCCGAGCGCTTCGTGTCGTGCGTCTGGGTGACGAGCAGGTTCTCGGGAAAGCGCCGTGCGCGCTCGGCGTTGCCGACATGGAAGTCGTCGACCGAGACGCTCCAGCGGCCGGGGTCCCCGCCGACGTCGTTCAGGGCCAGCAGCCGCACGTAGCGATAGAACGCCGTGTCCTCGATCCCCTTCGCCGTGACGGGCGGCGAGGTCTGCTGAAAGCGCGCGACGAACTCCTCGGGCGCGTCCTCGAAGAGCTCCGGGCGCCCGGCCGCCGCCAGCGCGGCGCGGTCGGCCTCGTCGTAGACGCCGTCGCGCACGTACGTGCGGTAGACCGGCAGGCGCGCGAGCGCCTCCTCCAGCTCGCCGGGATCGTGGATCGCGCGCAGGCGCTGGACCTCGCGATCGAACGTGCCGCGCGCCTGCTCGAGCTGCGCCTCCAGCGCGACCTCCGCGAACGCGCGCTCCTCGCCGGTGAGCTCGAAGTGCAGCTGCGTCAGGCACGCCTCGCCGGCGGGGTCGATGAACAGGCCCTGCACGTCGTTGAGGAACTCGTAGCCGACGGTGCCGCTGACGGGCCAGTCGCGCAGCGCCTCGCCGGGATGGAGGATCTTCTCGACCCAGACGCGCTCGGCGCCCGCGCCGGCCAGGCGCTCGAGGTAACCGGCCGGGTCGGCGAGCCCGTCGGGATGGTCGATCCGCAACCCCTCGATCACGCCGTCGGACAGCAGCGACAGGACCTTGCGGTGCGTCAGCTCGAACACCTCGGGGTCCTCGACGCGCACGCCGGCGAGGTCGTCGATGTCGAAGAAGCGCCGGTAGTGGCCCGTTTCGGGGTCGACGTCGAAGACCCGCACGCGCTCCTGCTCGTCGGCCCACCAGCGGTTCTCGTCGCCGGTCCCCATGTGGTTGGGGACGATGTCGAGGATGATCCCCAGGCCGGCCTGCGCCAGCGCCCGCAGACCCTCCTCGCCGCCGAGCGAGTCGGAGACGCGCGTCGGGTCGACGACGTCGTAGCCGTGCGTCGAGCCCGAGCGCGCGGTCAGCGACGGCGACAGGTACAGATGGCTGACGCCGAGCTGCTCGAGGTAGGGCACGAGGGCGCGCACGTCGGCGAAGCGCATGTGCGGCCCGAGTTGGAGCCGGTACGTGGCGCGCAGCTCGCTCACGCAACGTGAGCGGGATCGACGCGCTTGAGCACCGTCACCGAGCGCGCCTTGACCTCGTGCGGCTCGCGCGTGCCGGTCGTGATCGAACCCGGCGCGGCGTTCGGGTCGGCGGTGCTGAGCTCCAGCGCCCACGACTTGCCGAAGCGGCGGCCCGGGAGCACGAACGTCATGTCCTCGTGGTAGCCGTTGATGAGCAGCAGGAAGGAGTCGTCGACGATCTGCTCGCCGTGGCGCCCGCGGTAGGGAAACTCCTGGCCGTTGAGGAACAGGCCGATGACGTGGCCGTTCTGCTGCCAGTCGCGCTGGGTCATCCGGCGCCCGTCGGGGCGAAACCACCACGCGTCGGGCAGCCCCAGGCCGGCCGCGCCGGTGGCGTCGCCGGTGAGGAAGTGGCGGCGGCGGAACACCGGGTGGTCGTGGCGCAGCCGGATGAGCCGCTTCGTGAAGGCCTGGAGCGCCGCGCCGCGCTCGTCGATGTCCCAGTCAAACCACGAGATCTCGTTGTCCTGACACCAGGCGTTGTTGTTGCCGCCCTGCGAGCGCGAGAACTCGTCGCCGCCGAGCAGCATCGGCACGCCCTGGGACAGCAGCAGCGTCGTGAGGAAGTTGCGCTGCTGGCGTTCGCGCAGCGCCAGGATCTCGGGATCGTCGGTCGGGCCCTCGTGGCCGTGGTTCCACGAGCGGTTGTCGTCCGTGCCGTCCTTGTTGTCCTCGAGGTTGGCCTCGTTGTGCTTCTCGTTGTAGGCGACGAGGTCGGCGAGCGTGAAGCCGTCGTGCGCGGTGATGAAGTTGATCGACGCGAACGGCTCGCGGCCGTCCTCCTCGTAGAGGTCGCTGGACGCGGTCAGGCGCCGCGCGAAGTCCCCGACGCTGGCCTCGCCGCGCCAGAAGTCGCGCATCGTGTCGCGGTACATCCCGTTCCATTCGGTCCACAGCACCGGGAAGTTGCCGACCTGGTAGCCGCCGGGGCCGACGTCCCAGGGCTCGGCGATGAGCTTGACCTGCGAGAGCACCGGGTCCTGGTGGATCGTGTCGAAGAACGCGCTGAGGCGATCGACGTCGTACAGCTCACGCGCCAGTGCGCTGGCGAGGTCGAAGCGAAAGCCGTCGACGTGGCACTCGATGACGAAGTAGCGCAGCGAGTCCATGATGAGCCGCAGGACGCTCGGGTGGACGGGGTTGAGGCTGTTGCCCGTGCCCGTGAAGTCCATGTAGAAGCGCTGGTCGTCGGGCATGAGCCGGTAGTAGCTCTTGTTGTCGACGCCCCGGAAGGAGAGCATCGGGCCGAGGTGGTTGCCCTCGGCCGTGTGGTTGTAGACGACGTCGAGGATCACCTCGATGCCGGCCTTGTGCAGCGCCTTGACCATGCCCTTGAACTCGCGCACCTGCTCGCCCTTGAAGCCCGTCGCGGCGTACTCGGCGTGCGGCGCGAGGTAGCCGATCGAGCTGTAGCCCCAGTAGTTGCTCAGGCCCTTCGCGACGAGGAAGTGCTCGTCGGCCTTGTGGTGGACGGGCAGCAGCTCGACGGCGGTGACGCCGAGCTCCTTGAGGTACGTGATCGCCGGTTCGGAGGCCAGCCCGGCGTACGTCCCGCGCAGGTCCTCGCGGACGTCGGGATGGCGCTTCGTGAAGCCCTTGACGTGCGCCTCGTAGATGACGGTCTCCGTCCACGGCGTCCCGAGCAGGCGATCGCCCTCCCAGTCGAAGCCGGGATCGACGACGAACCCCTTGGGGATCGCCTCGGCGTCGTCCTCGTCGTCGGGCTCGAGGTCGGCGACGTCCGTGTCGTCGGGGATGTACGGCAGGGTGCTCGCCTTGCCCCAGAGGATCTCGTGCTCGATCGCCTTCGCGTACGGGTCGATGAGGAGCTTGTTGGCATTGAAGCGGTGGCCCTCCTCGGGCACGTACGGGCCGTGGACGCGGTAGCCGTAGCGCTGGCCGGGACCGATCCCCGGCAGGTAGCAATGCCAGTTGAAGGCCGTGCGCTCCACCATCTCGATGGTCGTCTCGACATCGTCGGGACCGTCGAAGAGACACAGCTCGACACGCTCGGCGTTCTCGCTGAAGAGGCTGAAGTTCGTGCCGCGGCCGTTCCACGTCGGGCCGAGCGGGAAGGGCCGGCCGGGCCAGACCTCGGGCTTGCCGTTGTCGTGGCTCACCGGACGAGGGCCCCCGCGAGCGCCGGCAGGACGACCTCGCCGTCGCCGACCCGCACGCCGTCATGGGTGGCGAGCACGAGCTCGCCATGCACGGCGTGGACGGGCACCGCCTGCGGCTCGCCGGCGAAGTTGCAGGCCAGCCGGTACGGGCCGCGATCGACCGTCAGCCAGCGCGCGTCCTCGTCGAAGTGGGGCATGGTCTCCTCGTGGGGCAGTTGATGGCGCACGCGCAACAGTCTGGCGAACAGGTCCGCGAGCTCCTCGTCGCGCTCGCGGGTGAGCTTGGAGCGCTCGAACGTCGCCGGGTCCTGGGGATCGGGCACCGCCTGCCCGGCGAACTCGGCGAACGCGGCAAACTCGCGCCGGCGCCCCTCGCGCGTGGCGGTGGCGATCGCCTCGTCGATGTGGTCTGAGAAGAACTGAAACGGTGCCGGCTCGCCGTACTCCTCGCCCATGAAGAGCAGCGGCACGAACGGCGACAGCAGCGTGACGAACGCGGCCAGCGGGCGGGCCTGCGCGGCGAGGCGGTCGCCGAAGGCGCGGTTGCCGACCTGGTCGTGGTTCTGGTCGAAGACGACGAACTGCTGCGGCGGGCGGTCCGCGGCGGGCGCGCCGAAGCGGCGCTTGCGAAACGTCGAGTACCGGCCGTCGTGGACGAAGGGGCGCCCGAACGCCTTCGCGAGGTCGGCGACCGCGCCGAACTCCTCGTAGTAGCCGCTGCGGTCGCCGGTCAGCAGCACGCGCAGCGCGTGATGGAAGTCGTCGGCCCACTGGGCGTCGTGGCCGAAGCCGCCCAGCTCGCGCGGGCGGATGACCTTCGGGTCGTTCAGCCCGGACTCGGCGATGACGAGCGCGCCCGGCCGGGCGGCGTGGACGCGGTCGGCGAGCGCGGCGAGGATCGGCACCGCGCCGGTGTCGTAGATCGCGTGGATCGCGTCGAGGCGCAGCCCGTCGACGTGGAAGTCGCGCAGCCAGCCCTCGGCGGACTGCAGGACCCACTCGCGCACGGGGTCGGAGTGCTCGTCGTCGTAGTTGATCGCGTTGCCCCAGAACGTCGAGTAGCGATCGGTGAAGTAGGGCCCGAACGCGGCCAGCGCCTGATTGCCCGACGCGCCGACGTGGTTGTAGACGACGTCGAGGATGACGCTCAGCCCGCTCGCGTGGGCGGCATCGACGAAGCGCTGAAAGCCCTGCGGGCCGCCGTAGCTCGACTGCGCGGCGCTGAGGTAGACGCCGTCGTAGCCCCAGCCGTGGTTGCCGGGGAACTCGGCGATCGGCATGACCTCGATCGCGGTGATGCCGAGCTGCGCGAGCCCGGGCAGGTACGCGATCGCGGCATCGAACGTCCCCTCGCCGGTAAACGTGCCGACGTGCAGCTCGTAGATGACGTGCTCGGCGAGCGGGCGAGGGGAGAAATCGGCGTCGGTCCACGCGAACGCCTGCGGGTCGACGATCCGTGAGGGGCCGCGCAGGCCGGCAGGCTGATGGCGCGAGGCGGGGTCGGGCAGCTCGCCGGCGTCGCCCAGCAGGTACGCGTAGTCCTCGCCCCCGTGCGCGTCGACGCGGGCCTCGTGCACGCCCTCGCCGACGTGCGTGAGCGGATGCACGTCGTCGCCGACGCGGACGCGGACGTCGTCGGCACCGAGCGCCCACACGCGAAACTCGACGGTGCCGTCGTCCAGCGGGGTCGCGCCGAGGCGGCGTTCCCAGGGGTAGGGCTCGTGGGTGGCTGCGGGCATCCGGCCCACGCTACCCATCGCCTGTCGCGCGGAATCCGGACCGGGAGGCGGCGTGAGTCGTGCGGGTGCGGCGGGAGGTTCCGATTCGGCGTGGTCGGGAGATCGGTGGCGGATATGCAGCGCGGAGCGCGGCATGGGTGCCACGCGACGTGACGGCCGCGGTCGGGGCGCGCCGGGTGCGGATATCGCACCGGGCGCGCCCCGATGGCGCGCCGGCGCGATGGCGCGGCGGCGCGCACGTCACACACGACAGGCGGGGCGGGTGCGCTGTCGCGATGCGGTGGCCTGCCCGGCGGCGACTGCATCGCTGACGGTGTGTGAGTCGTGCGGGTACGGGCAGAGGTTCCGGTTCGGCGTGGTCGGCGGGATCGCTGGCGGATTTGCAGCGCGGAGCGCG
>CAVYAX010000036.1:0-7053 GCA_963766525.1 uncultured Actinomycetes bacterium | reverse complement strand
CGTCGCCCACAGCGAGAGCGCCGAGGCCGAGATCGCCGCCCTGCACACCGCCAACGAGGCGGCGCAGGGCGAGGCACAGGCGCTGCGCGCCGAGCTGCAGGCCACGCACGAGGCGCTGCAGGGTGCGCGCGGTGAGTGCGCGCTCGCGCGCGGCGAGGTCACCGCGGTCCGCGCCGAGCTCGGCAGCGCGAACATCGCGCTCGGCGGCGTGCAGCGCGAGCTCGACGCCGCCCGCGCCGAGCTCGCGGCCCGCGTCGACGAGCTACAGCGCTACGACGGCCATGTGGCCGCCGCCGGCGACGAGCTGACGAGCGTGCGCGACGAGCTCGCTGCGCGCAGCGCGGAGCTTGTCGAGGCGCGCGCCGAGATCGACCGCCTGCGCAGCGAACACGACGTGGCGATCGCCTCGCTGAACGAGGCTCGCGCCGCCGCGCAGGCGATCCGCGCCGAGTTCGCGTTCGACCCGTCCGGCCAGCGTGGCACGGCCGAGCAGCGCCCGCCCGCCGAGCGCTCCGCCCTGGTCGGCGCCGGCGCGACCCGCCGCCGCGCCAGCCGCTCCGAAGCTTCCGCTGCCTGCGGTCGGGTCCGGCCAAGCGGCCGCGCTGATCGGGCTCGACGGCGCCTTCAAGCAGCTCGACGAGGCGTTCTGCCACCTGCTCGGCTGCCGCGAGGAGGACCTGCACCACGCGCGCTGGCCGTCGATCATCGATCGCGAGAACCTCAAGGCCCATCAGGAGATCGCCCGCGCGCTGCGGGCAGGCGAGATCCACAGCGCGCCGATCGAGACGGTCTACATGCACGCCGGCGGGCTGCTCGTGCCGATCGCCGGGACCGTCTCGATGCACCGTGCCGAGCCGACCGGCCCGCCGACGCACTACCTCTTCCGAGCCGACGTCAGCCGGACCGCCGGCGTGCCGGGGGTCAGCTGAGCTCGCCCGCGGCGCCCGCGCCGATCGGGCATGTGACGCCGGTCCCACCGAGGCCGCAGTAGCCGCGCGGGTTCTTGGCGAGGTACTGCTGGTGGTAGTCCTCGGCGTAATAGAAGTCGGGCGCCGGCACGATCTCGGTCGTGATCTCGCCGCGTCCGGCGGCGGTCAGCGCGGCCTGGTAGCGATCGCGCGAGGCGGTCGCGGCGGCGGCCTGCGCGTCGCTCGTCGTGTAGATCCCCGAGCGGTACTGCGTGCCGACGTCGTTGCCCTGGCGCATGCCCTGCGTCGGGTCGTGCGCCTCCCAGAAGGCCGCGAGCAGATCGTCGTAGGAGACCTCGGCCGGCCGGTAGACGACGAGGACGACCTCGTTGTGGCCCGTCCGCGCGCTGCAGACCTCCTCGTAGGTCGGGTTCTGCGTCAGGCCCCCGGCATAGCCGACGGCGGTCGTGACGACGCCCGGCGTCTGCCAGAAGACGCGCTCGGCGCCCCAGAAGCAGCCGAGCCCGAAGATCGCCTGCTCGGTGTCGTCCGCGAAGGGTCCCTTCAGCGGAGCGTCGAGCACGTAGTGGCGCTCGGGGACCGGGATCGGCTTCTCGCGACCCGGCAGCGCGGCCTCGGCGGTCGGCATCTCGGTCTTGTGCTTGGAGAGGAAGTTGAGCATGCGGGGGCCTCAAATCGTTGCGTGATGCACAGTCCACGGTAGCGGCCGGGCGTTACATGGCTCAGAGCCCGGCACCGCCGGCCACTACCCTGCCGCAATGGCCACGACGGTTGAGGCGCAGCCCGCGACGGACCTCGGGATCCGGACGCTGATCGCGGGCGACGGAGTGCGCGGCGTCGGCGCGCTGTTCGTCTTCACGACTCATGTCTGCCTGCTCGCCGACCCCGTCGCGAACAACAACCTGCTGAGCTACGACTGGGCGGCGCCGATCCTCGGCCACATCGACCTCGCGCTGTCGGCCTTCTTCGTGCTGTCGGGCTATCTCATCGCGCGCCCGTTCACGCGCGCGTACGTCACCGGCGGGCGGCGCCCGAAGATCCGCTCGTACGTGCGCAACCGGATCCTGCGCGTCGTGCCGGTCTTCTACTTCTTCACGATCCTCGTGCTGCTGCGCTTCGGGCTCGACGGAAGCCTCGAGACGGGCGCCGCGGCGCCCGACGCGCAGAGCGAGTGGTGGCAGGTCGTCGCGCAGTTCTTCTTCATCCAGGGCCAGACCGCGGGCCCCGCGTCGATCCCGATCGGCCCGGCCTGGTCGATCGGCTCGGAGGTCGGCTTCTACTTCGTCATCCCGCTCGCCGCCTACGGGGCGTACTTCGTCGGCAAGCGGCTGCCGAGCCAGTACTCGCGGGCCGCGTTCGCGCTCGCGGCGATCGGCTTTGTCTTCGTCGTCAGCATCGCGCTGCGCGCCGTCGACAAGTACCAGTTCGCCTGGCTGACGGCGCCGCCGGCGATCATGTACGGCTTCATGCCGGGCGTCGCGCTCGGGATCATCGAGCCGCTGATCGCCCCGCACCTGCGCGAGCGCGCGCGGCTTGCCAAGCAACTCGCGTGGGGGGCGTTCGCGCTCGGCCTGCTGTGCGCGCTCGTCTACGCGTCGAGCGACTACGACCCGCGCCAGACGCCGATCCACCACGCGCTCGGTGTGCGCGCGATGCTGGCGGCGGCTCAGCACGGGGCTGCTGTTCTTCGGCCTGATCGTGCTGCAGATCGGGACGGGCCGCGCGCCGCGCCTGTTCGCCAACAAGGTCATGCTCTGGCTCGGCGCGCGCTCGTACTCGTTCTACCTCGTGCACATCTGGGTGCTGCTCGAGCTCGACCACCTGCTCGGTGCGGACGACAGCCTCACGACCCGACTCGCCGTGATGGCCGGCATCGGCTTTCCGCTGACGGTGCTCAGCGGCGCGCTGACGTATCGCTTCGTCGAGCTTCCGTTCCTGGCGCGCAAGATCAAGACGACCCAACATGCCCCCGCCGAGGCCGCGCCCGTCGCACCCGAGCCGGCGCGCTAGCGGAGAAATCGCCCGGCTGCCACCTGTCGTCGGTCCCAGCTAGGTAGATTGCGGCGAATGTCGAGGCCCGCGCAGATCGTCTCGCTGGTGGCCGTGCTGTTCGCCGCGCTCGCGCTCGGCGCATGCGGTGGAGCCAGCGACAGCCAGATCAGGAACGCCTACGTGCAGCGCGTCAATGCCGCACAGACCGAGTTCGCTGCCACTGTCACCACGGTCTCCAAGCGGATCACGCGACAGAGCTCGTCGGCGGACGACCGCCGCACCCTGCAGCAGTTCCAGGTGGCGATCCAGACGGCCGTCAGGAAGCTGCGTGAGGTCACCGTCCCGGACAACGTGACGACCGAGCACAGCCAGCTCGTGCGCGCGATGAGCGGCTTCGGAACCCAGATCAAGAAGGCGACCGACGCGCTGCGCAACCCCGACTCGCGCGCGATCGCCGGCGCCCAGCGGACGATCCAGAGCGCGACCCAGACGGTCAACGCCCGCATCGAATCGGCGATCGCCGCGATCAACTCCAAGCTCGGAGCGAAGTAGTGGCGTCGACGAGCCGGGTCTAGGCATGTCGCCGACCTGGATCTGGATGCAGAGCGCGATCGTCTTCTTCGTGCTCGCGGGGATCGTGATCGCGATCGTGAAGCTCGCCTAGGGCGCGATCCGGATGTTCCACTCGATCGTCGTCGGCACGGACGGGTCGGACACGGCGACCGAGGCTGTCCGCCAGGCGATCGAGCTGGCGCGCTCCGTCGGCGCGCGGATCGAGCTCGTCAGCGCCTACGAGCCGGTGTCAGACGCGCGCCTGCGCGAGGCCTCGGTCCGTGTGCCCGAGGACCTGCAGTGGATGATCAACCCACGCGAGGACGTCGTGGCGACGCTCGAGCTGGCGGCGCGCGAGATCCGCGAGGCCGGTGTCGCGGTCGAGGTGTTCGCGCGTCAGGGCGACCCGGCGGACGCGATCCTCGACGTCGCGGAGGAGCGCGGCAGCGACCTGATCGTCGTCGGCAACAAGGGCATGACCGGCGCCAAGCGCTTTCTGCTGGGCTCGGTGCCGAACAAGGTCTCGCACCACGCGCCCTGCTCGGTGCTGATCATTCGGACGCTGTGACCGGCGCCGGCGTCGGCAGCAGCGGCTGTGTCGCCGCCGCCGCGTCGACGAGCCCGGCGCCGTAGTAGCTGTCGTGGCCGGGCGGGCCGAGGTCGTGCGCGGTGCGCTCGAGGTGGCGCTCGACCTCGCCCGGCGTCGGGTTGGGGCCGAGCACGCCGGAGGCGAGCACGAGCG
The DNA here is from genome assembly GCA_963766525.1 of uncultured Actinomycetes bacterium. Lineage (GTDB taxonomy): Bacteria > Actinomycetota > Thermoleophilia > Solirubrobacterales > Solirubrobacteraceae > CADCVQ01. The sequence goes on along the minus strand of CAVYAX010000036.1, from coordinate 2,838 downwards.
CGGCGACGCCGGCGACCTGCGGGGCGGCCGTCGAGGTGCCGCGGAAGCGCGGCAGGATCTCGAACCGCGCGGGGGAGGCGGCACGGAAGCTCACGCCAGAGATGTCGCGGCCCGGCGGCGCCGTGTCGGGCTGGCAGTTGGGGTCGTCGGGCACCGCGGCGTCCGTGCCACCGCCGGGCGCGACGACATCGAGGCCCGGCCCGTGGTTTGAGTAGTCGCCCAGGCAGCCGTGCTCGGTCGTGCCGCCGACGTTGATCGCGAGCGTGTCGTAGCGCTTGGCGGGGACGTTGGGGTCCGAGCTGTTGCCGGCGGCCGACACGACGATGACGCCGGCGCGGCGCGCGGCCGCGAGCGCGGCCCGCACGCCGCGCGACGCGGTCACGCTGCGTGGCGTCGGCGCGAGCTGCGGGCCGTCGTAGAGCTCCAGCGACAGGTTGATGATGTCGGCGCCATTGTCGACCGCGTAGCGAATCGCGCGCGAGATCGTCGACGGGTAGCCGCGGCCCTCGAAGTCGAGCACGCGGATCGGCATGATCCGCGCGCGGTATGCGACGCCGACGGTGCCGTAGGCGTTGTTCGCGGTCGCTGCGATCGTGCTCGCGACGAACGTGCCGTGACCGTACTCGTCGTTCGGGTAGGGATCGCCGTCGACGAAATCGTAGCCGCGCACGAAACGCGCCCTCGCGAGGTCCGGCGAGCGGCGGAACCGCCCGCGGTTGGCGTACGCGATCCCGCTGTCGAGCACGGCGATCAGCACGCCCCGACCGCCGCTCCCGCCCAGATGGCTGGCCTGCGACCACGCCAGCGGAGCGTTGATCCCGAACGGACCGTTCAGCTCCCACTGCACGTTCGTCCAGCCGGCGTCGGCCGCGGCGGCGGCGACGCCCGAGTCGTTGGGCACGTAGGCGGCGCGTGCGAGCAGCTCATGCGCGCGGGCGCTCGCGGTGGCCGGCACGAGCACTATGGCGGCGAAGGCGACCGTAGCGCTCTTGCGGAGCAGAACAGAGAGAGTGGTCACGAGGAGGGCAGGGCTGCTGCTTGCGTCACACGATAGGAGGCCGTGCGGCACGCTGCGATAGTCCTGCACATATGGCGGCCGCATTCTTTCCGCGCGAGGAGTACTTCATGCGCCTGGCGATCCGCGAGGCCGAGGCGGCGCTCGAGCACGACGACGTCCCGATCGGCGCGGTCGTCGTGCGCAACGGCGAGGTGATCGGCGCCGGTCACAACGAGCGCGAGCTGCGCCAGGATCCGACCGCCCACGCCGAGGTCCTCGCGCTGCGCGAGGCCAGCCGCGCGTCCGGATCGTGGCGCGTGCTCGACTCGGTGCTGTACGTCACGCTCGAGCCCTGCGCGATGTGCGCGGGCGCGATCGTGCTCGCGCGCGTGCCGCGCGTCGTCTACGGCACGACCGACCCCAAGGCGGGCGCCGCCGGCTCGGTCCTCGACGTCCTCTCCGAGCCGCGCCTCAACCACCGGCCCGCCGTCGCCGGCGGGCTGCTGGCGGCCGAGTGCGCGACGCTGCTGACGGAGTTCTTCGGGTCGCGCCGCTGAGCGCTGCGCGAGACGGTTGGGATGCTGACTCAGGCGGCCGTTCGACCGTCTCGAGGGCGGCCGCTCTGAGGCGAGCGCTCGCGCGGGTCCGAAGGGCATCGATGAGGAATGGGGTCGCGGCCAGGGTCTGTGCCGGGTCCGGGGGTGTGTCGAATATCTGTCGCCATACGACGATAATTCGACACACCCCCCGCCCGGGCGCAGCGGCCGCTTGCACTTCCGGTGCCTTCCTGCGCGATGCTGTGCAGAAGCGCACCCGCCCGGCGGGCGCTGAGATCTGCGCGTACGTCCCGCGCGGCGCGCGCTCGCGCCGAGACGGTTGCGGTGCCGACTCAGGCGGCGGTGGGACCGTCTCGCGGCTGTTGCGATCGATCTCCTATCCTCGGGCGACGCTCAAGAAGCGCCTTGGAGGGGTGCGAGAGTGGTTGAATCGGGCGGTCTCGAAAACCGTTGTAGGGGTAACCCCTCTACCGAGGGTTCGAATCCCTCCCCCTCCGCTGAATCGATCAGGCCTCGTCGGGCAGCGGGCCGATGAACTCGACTCCGTACTCCCTCGCTGCGCCGCCGATCTGCGAGCCCTCTATCGACTCGGTGGGCGGCAGGCCGCCCGGCCGCGAGGGCAGGGTGATCGCGCGGTAGAACTCGCCGTGACGCGCGGTCGTGAGGATGAGGTAGCGGGCCGTCTCCGATTCGACCCGGAAGCCGTGGACGGCACCGGCGGGCACGTGCACGAACGAGCCGGCGCCGGCGCGGACGCCGGGCTGGTCGCCGAGGAAGAACGAGACCTCCCCCTCGACGACGTAGAAAGACTCGACGTCGTCCCTGTGGCGGTGTAGCGGGACCCGTTCGCCACGGTTCGCTCGTTCGTCGACGAGCGCGAACTCCCCGTCGGTGCGATCTCCGGTGGCGAGGAACTGGGTCGACGTCTCACCGAACCATCGCCGTTCGGCTTCGCCGCAGCGGTACACGTAGGCCTCGGCCGTCATCGGATCCCCCTCGCCGGTGTGTTCCAGCGGACCGTGTCTCAGACGTGCGCGCCGGCCGGCGGGCCCGGTATCACCGCGCCGGGGCGGCGCCGGAGGCCCGCCTCCGACGTGAGACCGTGCATGAGGAGCACGAGCACGCCGACCGCGGGCCAGAAGAACGCCTAGACGGACCTGCCGTAGCTGGCGTCGCGGGGCATGCCGGCGAACCTACCTCGTGCGGCCGGTGCCTGTTTACATCGCCGTGCACAAGCTCGGGCCGCGTCGCCGCAGCGCTCGTCAGCCTGCTTGCGTCAGCGCC
>CAVYAX010000035.1:0-32854 GCA_963766525.1 uncultured Actinomycetes bacterium | reverse complement strand
CCGCTCGCCGCGCCGCACCGCGATGTGCTCGACACAGCGCTCGACCGCGCTCAGCATCCCCAGGCCGAGCAGGTCGATCTTCAGGAAGCCCGCGTCCGAGCAGGAGTCCTTGTCCCACTGCGCGAGCTGGCGGCCCTCCATCGCGGCGGGGACGAGCGGGACGCAGTCCACGAGCGGGCGGGTCGCGACGATCATCCCGCCGGAGTGCTGGGAGAGATGGCGCGGCAGCCCCTGCGCCTCGGCGGCCAGCCGCGCGAGCCACGCCCAGCGGCCGGTCCGCCGCCCTTCGCCCAGGGCCGTGTCGATGTCGCGGTCGACGTCGCGCGTCGACCAGCCCTCGCTGCCGCGCGCGACGCGCTCGATCTCCCCCGGCGGGAGGCCGAGCGCCTTGCCCAGCTCGCGGATCGCGCCGCGGGCGCGGTAGGTCGGGAAGGCCGCGACGAGCGCCGATCGCTCACGGCCGTAGACCTCGTGCACGCGCGGGATCAGCACCTCGCGGATGTCGCGCGGGAAGTCGAGGTCGATGTCGGGCAGCGCCGTGAGCTCCTCGTTGAGGAAGCGCCCGAGCAGGAGCTTGTTGGCGATCGGGTCGACATGGCTGAGGCCCGTGAGGTGGCAGACGATCGAGGAGACGCTCGACCCGCGCCCGCGGCCGGGCGGCAGCAGCTCGCGCGGATTGGTCCCCGCCGGCCAGCCCCCGCGCCCGCGCACATCCACCGCGACCTCCCGCGCGAGCTCGAGGATCTCGCGGTGCAAGACGAAGAAGCCCGCGAGGCCGAGCGAGTCGATGACCCGCAGCTCCTCCTCCAGGCGGACCGCGGCCTCCGCGCGGTGCCCGGATCCCGGCGGATAGCGCTCCTCGAAGCGCGCGTGGCAGATCTCGGCGAGGGCGCGGTCGGCGCCGGCGTCCTCCGCGCCGGGGTAGCGATAGCCGAGGTCGCTGCAGAGGTCGAAGCGCAGCAGGTCCGCCACGCGCTCGGTCTCGGCGACGGCCTCGGGATGGTCGGAGAAGCGCGCGGCCATCGCGCGGGGCGTCGTCAGGACGTGCGCGTGGTTGCCGCGGCGCAGCGGCTCGGAGGCGTCGAGCGTCGTGTGCTCGCGGATCGCGACGAAGGCGTCCTGCAGCAGCGCGCGCTCGGCGGTGTGCGCGTGGACGTTGCCCGTGGCGACGGTCGCGACGCCGAGGCGCTCGGCGAGCCCCGACAGCCCGCGGTTCAGCGCGCGGTCGTGGCGGGCGAGCGGGCGCTGCAGCTCGACGCGGAAGTGCTCGCGGCCGAAGACGCCGAGCAGGCGGCGCATCGTCGGCTCGTCGCGGATGCCGTTGGTCGCGCAGCCGCTGAGGCAGACGAGGCCGTCGGCGTGCAGCTCGACGTCGTCGAGTGAGACGGAAGGCTCGCTGCGATCGCGCTGCGGGCCGTCGCGCGTGTGCTCGTGGGCCTTCGTCAGCAGTCTGCAGAGGTTGCGCCAGCCGGTCGCATCGCGGACGAGCAGCGTGATGTGGCGCTCGTCGGCGAGCGTCAGCTCAGCCCCGTGGATGGCCCGCAGGCCGAGCGCCTTCGCCGCCTGCGCGAACTCCATCGAGCCCGACAGCGAGTCGTGGTCGCTGAGGGCGAGCGTGCCGTGGCCACGGGCCAGCGCCGCGGCCACGAGCTCCTCGGGCTGGGACGCGCCGTCCAGGAAGGAGTAGGCGGAGTGGCAGTGCAGCTCGATGTACGCCATACGAACAGATGTTCGCATGCCGGTCGGAGGTTGTCACGCGAATGCTGCAAACAACCCGCTTTTCCCCGCGTTCAAACCCACGTGAGAACGTATTCCTTGCCGTGGACGCCCGTACTAGGGCCTGGACCCCAGGGGGTCCGCTGAACGTCCACTCAGACCTGGACCGGCACTCGTCCGGGGCTCGGATTGGCGATGAGCGCAGCATGAGCCTTCGCACACTCGGCATCGCCATCATCTGCCTTCTCACCTGCCCCGTCGCGGCGAACGCCGCCGCGGGAGACCCCGTCCCCGACGTTGAGGAGCGGGCCTTCTGCAAGCAGATCAACACCTACCGCGCACAGAATCGCCTCCCTGCGCTGAAGCTCTCCGTGAACCTGACGAAGTCGTCGGAGTGGATGAGCGCCGACATGGCCAAGAAGGACTACTTCGACCACACCGACAGCCTCGGCCGCAGCTTCTCCAAGCGCATCTCGGCATTCGGCTACACCGGCGCGACGCGCGGCGAGAACATCGCTGCCGGCTCGGCCGGCGCGACGGCAGTGTTCAACCAGTGGAAGAACTCGGCCGCGCACCGCAAGAACATGCTCAGCACGAGCTACAAGGCCATCGGCATCGGGCGCGCGTACCGCGCCGGCACGATGTTCGGCTGGTACTGGACGACGGACTTCGGCGGCACGGCCGACCGCGCGATCCCCTGCTGAGGTAGACCAGTCGCGAGCTCATGCGACCAGGCAGTCGGTGCGGCGCTCCCACAGGCCGCCCGGCGGCCGGGTCGCCGCCGCGAGTAGCCGGGCCCGATCGATCGTGTGATCGATCTCCCCGCCGACTCGCAGTCCCGCCCCGAGCCCGGCCGCGGCACCGTCGGACTCGCTGCTGATCGCGTAGCTGCGCATGTCCAGGTGGCTGCCTTCCCGCAGCCGCGCACCGAGCGCGCGGATCGCGTCGGAGCTCGTCGGATCCCGGCGAAACGCGTGCCACGCGGCCGCGACCTCGGGGTCACGCAGGTCGACACGAGCTCCGAGCTCCCACCGGCGCCCGCCCATCGCGAGCTGCGCGTCGCCCTCACGGACGCCAAGCGGTCCCGCCAGCCCGGTCGGCAGCGTCGCGCCGGCGGCCAGCGCCCCCGTGGCGGTAAGCGCGAGCTCGACAGGCCGGTGGTCGCGATCGAGGGTCACCGCCAGCGTGACCTGGCGCTCCGATCCGCCCGCCGGCCCGGACATCACGGCGTTGAGCAGCGCCCAGCCCGCGCTGCCGGCGTTCAGCGTGATCGTGACCTCGCCGCTGCGCTCGTGGCGACGCGCGCCGACGATCGTCTCCGCGATCCCCTCCACCGAAGCGGCAGCGAGGGGGTTGCCGACACCGATCCGGCCCAGACCGCGCGCGCCGCCCTCGACGAAGCGCTCGCTCGGCTCGGGGCCGTCGCCGCCGGCCAGCGGCACCCGCTTGCGCAGCGAGCGCACAAGCTCGTCCGCCTCGCGATCGTCGCGGGCCACGAACACCTCGCCGTAGCCGAGCACGCCCTCGAGGCCGGCGCGTGCCTCGTCCTCGACTCCGAAGACGCGCCCCTTCAGCGCGGCCTTCACCCGCGCGCCGATGCCGAGCTCGACGCCACCGCCGCCGCGATGGGCGAGCGTGAGGCGCACCGTGCCGTCGGACATCGTCTCGCGCAGGATGTAGCGATCGCCGTCGAGGCGCACGAGCACGATCGTGACGGCGACGTGGCGGGCGTCGCGCTCGCTGGCGATCACGCACGGCAGCCGGCGCTCGGTCCTGCACGTGCGCCCCGTGACGATGCAGAGCGCGTGTCGCACTTGCCCGAGCACCGCGTTCGCCACGCCGGGCCCGCCTCCGGCCGCGAGGGCCGCCGCGGCGGCGAGCACGACCGCGAGCACGGCGATCAGCGCGACGTAGTCGATGGTGGCTTGGCCGCGCTCGCGGGGCATGCTCCGAGGCTGCCGGTTATCGCGTTACGGAACTACACCCGTTCGTTACGAAAGAACCCCAATGTTGTGCCACGTCTCGCGCTGGACCCCGGCAGGCGCAGGTACGTGCGCCCGGTGCGCGCCTCGTCGGCTGCCACGAGCCGCTCGACGAGCAGCGCCTGCCCGAGGCCGACGAGCAGGCAGCCGCCGGCGACGCGCAGCCCGGCGTCCCAGCCCGCCGCCTCGACACCGAGCTCCCCCGCGACGACGAACGGCGTCGCGAGCAGGACCAGGACGAGCGGCGGCATCCACAGTGGCGTCGGCTGCCCGGTGAGCTGCTCGCCGGGCGCGACCTGGCGCGCGGAGGCCAGCGCACGGCGTGTCAAGAGCGTTGCGCCCGCGCCGACAAGGACGGCCACGAAGACCAGCTGACCGATCGTCGAACCGGCGCGATCGGACGCCTCCGGAACGCCGGCGAGCAGAACGATGCACGCCAGCGCGCCGGCGCCGGCGAGGACGAGGCCCTCGATGCGCAGGCGCCCGCGGTAGCTCGGTGTCACAAACGTGGACGGTAGAGGTCTGTCTGTCTCCTTGCGTTTTCGCTCGTGGTGACCTCCAGCGACGTAAGGTGTATGGAGAACGATTCAGGTGCATGGACGTATTCGAGGGAGACGCGAGCATGAACCGACCCCCCGCTGAGTCGAGTCATCACGACGGTGACCGGGATGCAGGCGTGACATCCTCCACTTCGCCCGGCACCGCGATCGACGCGCAGCTCTTGGGCGGGTTCGGCGCGCAAGCCGTCCTCCGGCTGCGAGCGGGGTTCGCTCGCTCGCGTCACCCGATGTTGATCGCAGACAACCATCGGCGCTGGGTGACGGGCAACGACGCAGCTTGCGAGCTGCTGGGTGTCGGCCGTGAGGAGATGCCGTGGCGGACGATCGACGAGTTCACCCCCGCCAGCGGGCGCAGACCGCTCACCGAGCAATGGCAGGGCTTTCTGGCCAGCGGCGCCGCGGAAGGCTGGTATCAGCTCGAGACGCCCGAACGGGGGCCGGTGCCGGTGGAGTTCAGTGCCATCGCACACGTGGTCGCGGGGCGGCATCTGATGGTGTTCACCACGCCGGACGACGCCTCGGTCGCGCTGGGCAAGCTGGGCTCCGCGCGCCAGGCGGCGTGGGCACCGGTCGCGGTCGAAGGGAGCGAAAACGTCCAGCTCACCAAGCGCGAGACCGAGGTCATGACGATGATCGCCGCCGGCGGTCACAGCGAGGACATCGCGACGGAGCTCTTTCTGTCCTCCGAGACGATCAAGAGCCACGCGCAGAACGCGATGGTCAAGCTCGGGGCGCACACGCGTGCACATGCGGTCGCGATCGCGCTCGTGACGGGAAAGATCATGTGGTCGATCTATGACTCTTCTGGTTCTGACGAGGAGATCCCTCAGACGACGTAGCGCTTTTGGGGGAGCTTCTTGGTTCTTCCCCCATCCAGGGGATGGCGCCATTCGTCCACTCTGCCGATAGTTGCTATAGCCGTCGCTCCCGTTGAATCGTTCTGCCGAGAGAGAACGGCACGATCTGAACTTGCCTGGTGTCGCTCTTCGCGGCACTCGTCCACGCGGCCATGTGTGCCGCAGTATGGAGACTCATGCTTTGTCTCGGTAACCCCGTCGCGGGAGACCTTCCCGCGCGGAGAAGCGCCGTACGCGTGTTCGCCGCCGTGCTGCTGACCGCGCTGCTCGTCGCCGCCATGGTTGCCTCGAGCGCTCGGGCGGAGTCGGTGAACCTCGGAGCGGCAAGCGATGCGGCCGTGCTCGCGGGTAGCACGATCACGAACACGGGCCCAAGCGTGATCAGCGGCGACCTCGGCCTTTATCCCGGCACCGTCGCGACCGGGTTTCCTCCCGGGCTCGTGCTCGCGGGCACGACCCACATCACCGATGGCGTGGCCGCGCAGGCCAAGTCGGACCTGACGGTGGCGTATGTCGACGCCGCGTCGCGAGGCTCGGGAGCGACGATCGCGTCCGACCTGGCAGGCAACTCGCTGTCACCGGGCGTCTACTCCTCGGCGACGTCGCTTGGCCTCAGCGGCGATCTCACGCTCGACGCTCAAGGCGATCCTGACGCGGTGTTCGTCTTTCAGGCCGGAACGACGCTGACGGCCGCCGCCGGCAGCCGGGTGCTGCTGGTGAATGGCGCCAATGCGTGCAACGTCTTCTGGCAGGTCGGCAGCTCCGCGAGCATCCTCGCGGGCAGCAGGTTCGCCGGGAACATCCTGGCGCTGACCTCGATCACGCTGACGACCGCCGCGAGGCTGAACGGCCGGGCGCTTGCGCGCAACGGCGCCGTCACGCTCGACACCAACCTCATCACGAAGTCGGCGTGCCGCCCGTCATCGACGGATGTCTCTGCGACGACGGGTGAAGGCCAGCCGGTGACCGTCGTCCTGCAAGGCTCCGACCCGAGCGGCGGGCCGGTGACCTTCGCGATCGACGGCGGTCCAGCGCACGGAACGCTCGGTCCGATCGACCAAGGCGCGGGCACCGTCGTCTACACACCCGACGGCGCCTACAGCGGCCCGGATGACTTCACGTTTCACGTCGTCGGCGCCGGTGGCAGCTCGGACACGGCCACCGGGTCGCTGACGATCACGCCGGCCGATGGCGGTGGCGGCGGTGGCGCAGGCGGTGGTGGCGGTGGCGGCGCTGGCGGCGGCGCCGGCGGTGGCGGCGCTGGCGGTGGCGGCGCAGGCGGTGGCGGCGCAGGCGGTGGCGGCGCAGGCGGCGGCGGGGACGCAGGCGGTGGCGGCGCAGGCGGTGGCGGCGCCGGCGCCGGCGGCGGCGGCGGCGCGGCGCCGGAGGTGGCGCAGGCGCGGGCGGTGACGGTACAGGCGCTGGCGGCGCCGGCGGCGGCGGCGCGGGGTCCGGTGGCGCTGGCACTGGTGCAGCCGGCACGGCGGGCGGCACGGGCGCCGGGGCGGCCCCTGGCGCAGGCGCCGCCCACGGCTCCGCGGAGGCCGGCGCTTCGACCGGCGCCGAAGGCATGTCCGTCCGTCTCAGCGGCCCATCGACCTGTGTGACCAGCCGGTTCCGCGCCAGCGTCATCGGTCGCGAGATCGCTCAGGTGCGGTTCCGCTTCGCGAACAACTGGGGCCGGACGATCGTTGCCAAGCCCGGACAGAAGGTGTTCTCGACGGTCGTGCGCCCGCGCGACCAGAGCTCGGCCGTGCGCCGTGTCACCGCGAAGGTCACCTTCAAGCCCGCCACGGGAGCCGATGCCGTGAAGCTGTACCTCGTCTACCAGCGCTGTTCACGGGCAGCGGCGCATCCAAAGTTCACGGGCTGATGCGCAGGCGCTGCCTGCGCGCCGCGACGGCGTGCGCCTGCACCCTCGGCATGCTCGGAGCGGCGGCGCAGGCGAGCGCGGCCCCGGACAACCGCCCCGTCCGCTCGCTGGAGTCCGACGCGGCGCTCGGCAACGAGCGGCTGTCGGACGAGCGGACGCTCACGCGCTACGCCAACGCTGTCGCGCCCGCGCGGGTGCGGCGGCGGGCGAGCGTGCGGTCGCAGGTCGTCGAGCGGTTGCACTCGCAGACCGAGGACGGCCCGCTCGAAACCTACCTGACGCTCGAGAGCCACCTCGACGCGGCGCAGCGCACGTGGGTGCGCATCCGCATTCCGGGCCGCCCGAATGGTCGCACCGGCTGGGTGAACCGCGACGATCTGGGTCCGCTGTTCGCGGTCACGACGATGCTGCGCGTCGACCGGCGTGCGCTGCGCGCGACGCTCTACAAGGGCGGCCGGAAGATCTGGTCGTCGCGGATCGGCGTGGGGAAGGCGTCCACGCCCACGCCGGCCGGGCGCTTCTGGATCCGCTCGCGCCTGAAGGGCCTCGGCGACGGCTCGAGCTACGGGCCGTGGGCCTTCGGCACGTCGGCCTACTCGGTCCTGAGCGACTGGCCCGGCGGCGGTGTCGTGGGCATCCATGGCACGAACCAGCCGGGCCTCATCCCGGGCCGCCCGTCGCACGGGTGCGTGCGCGTCCCGAACGCGAAGATCCGCCGGCTCGCGCGGCTGATGCCGGTCGGCACGCCGGTCCACATCCTCTAACGGCGGCGAGCGGCGGGTCACTGGCGGTACCACGCCTGTGCGACAAGGTCGCGGAAGAGGACGACGTTGCGCCCTCCGCCGGTGACGACCTCCCAGTAGCGCCGGCGCAGCGGCTGGTCGGTCCACCAGCGGTCTTCCACGAGCCACGACTCGCGGACGGCGTCGACGTCCTCGCCGTCCACGGCAAGCGGCTGGCCGGTGTCGTCCGCGCGCACGGCAGCCGGCCGCGGCTCGCGGATCCGGCGCGGGCGCGGGCTCATGATCCCGCCTCGGCCGCGCGCGCCCGCCCTCGGCCGCGCGCGCCGCACTTTGCGCCGCGCGCCGCCACTGCGCCGCGCGAGCCTCTGCGCTGCGCGCCTGCGCACGCGCCGCGGGCGCCGCACCTCTGCGCCGCGCGCCGCGCTGCACTGCGTGAGCCGCTGCTCCGCGCGCCGGCGCACCGCACCTCTGCGCCGCGCGCCGCCGCTGCACCGCGTGAGCCGCTGCTCCGCGCGCGGGCGCACCGCACCTCTGCGCCGCGCGCCGCCGCTGCACCGCGTGCCTGCGCCGTGCCCGCTTCGACCCTGGACATGGATCACGGCTCGAACGGGGTCAGCACCACGCGACGCTCCGGCACGCGCGATCCGGGGTCGATCTCGAGAACCCGCAGCGCGGCGTCGGGCCCGGCCACCGCGCGCGCCTGGCGCACCGCCTCGCGCAGGCGCTCGTCGCGGCGCACCGAGCCGTCGTCGAACAGCGCGCGCGCCTCGGGATGCGGCGGGCCGAAGCGCTCGACGGTCAACAGCAGCGTCTCGGCGGGGGAGGGCAGCAACGCAAGCCGGCCACCGAGCGCGAGCCGCATCCGCTGCGGATCGGCGAGCGCCTCGCGGAAGACGACGCGCTCGCGCCAGGTGCCGCCCTCGACGAGCCGCGCGGACAGCACGACCGCGCGCAGCGTTCGCCCGCGCCGCTCGCGGCGGGCGAGCAGGCGGTCGATCAGCAGTCCCAGTGCCCGGCCCAGCTGCTCGCCGGAGCCCGCTTCGGGCAGCTCGAGCGACTCACGCAAGCGCTCGCCGGGCCGCCGCGGGCGAAGCGGTGTGTCGCGCCCGCGGGCGAGGTCGTGTGCCAGCAGGCCGGGGCGCCCGAAGCGATCGGCGATGCTCCCCCGCGGCAGCGCCGCGAGCTCGCCGAGGGTCATGATCCCCAGCCGCTCGAAGGGCTCGACGAGCGCCGCGGTCTCGGTGCGGCGGCGCAGCAGCGCGACCGGCCGCGAAGCGAGGTCTCCGGCCCCGGCGACCCGCTGCGGCCGGCGAACGCGGGCGCGGCTGGCCGCGACCATCGCGCAGAACCGCGTCGGCCCCTGCCCGACCCGCGCGCCCGACAGGACCTTGCGCAGGCGCTCGGCCTGGATCCGCCGATGAAATCCCTGCTGCCGGTGCGGTCCAGGGTCGATCGGCGGCGCATGGTGTGCCCCTTCGAAGGCCGCAGATCGGCGCTGGACCGTGATCGGCGACGGGGATTCGCCGCGAGCATCGGCGGATTCGGGCCAAGACCCGCGGCCCGCGAGATAGCCGTCGCACAGCATGCGCACGACCCGCCCGGAGTGCAGGCGCTGCAGTCCGCCGGCGTCGAAGCACGCCTCTCCGGGGCGCAGCGACTCGACCTCCGCGCCAAGGCTCTCAAGCCGGACGATCGCGCTCTCCCACGCCTCCGCCACGCCCTCCGGATCGGGCTGCACGAGCGCCAGCCGCGGGCAGCGCGCCAGCGCCTCGCCCATCCTCATCCCGGGGTAGATCCCGAACGCCTCCGCCGCCTGGGACACCTCGCCGACGAACATCTCTCTCCCCGGCTCCGGGGCAAGCGCCGCAGGCTCGCCCAAGAGGCCGGCGCGGCCGCCCGCGGCGACCGCGAGCTCGAATCTGTCCAGTAGCACGCATACGATCATGATCGAACACATGTTCGCATCGATCGACATTCTGCGCAAGGCCCTCGTCGCGGCGATCCGGCGGATACGAGGTGGTAGTCCCGAAACCGCAGGCGGGCCGGGGCGCGCCGCGCGGCGCGGCCCTCCATCCGCGGCAGCCGCCGGCTGGACCGCCGCGCGGCGCGAACGTAAGCTTGCCCACGGGGATGCAGGGGCCATCGACGTTCGACAGCCGAACCAAGGCCCGTTCGCTGGCCTTCCTCTTCGCTGCCGGCGCGCTCGTCGGCATCCTCACGGTCGCCTTCCCGCACGAGGAATCCGTCGCTTCCGGGCACGTGCTCCTGGTCGCGGCCGTCTCGCTCGCGCTCGCGCTCGCCTGCCTGCGGATCGGCGCGCGCAGCTCCGAGTCGCTGCTGCATGCCGGGCTTGCCGCGGTCACGGCGATCCTCAGCCTCGTCGTCCACTACACCGACCAGTCGGCGCTCTACCCGCTGATCTACATGTGGCCGGCGCTGTACGCGTTCTACTTCTTCTCGACGCCGGGGGCGCTCGCGCACCTGGCGCTGATCGGCGCCGCGTACGGCACGGTCCTCGCGATCGACGACGCGAGGGACGCGACGATCCGCCTCGTGCTGGTCCTCGGCACGCCGCTCGTCATCGGCCTGCTCATCTCGCGCCTACTCGGCAAGATGCGCGAGGGGCTCGCGCGCAGCGAGCACCAGGAGCGTGCGCTGCGATCGAGCGAGCGGCGCACGCGCCTGATCGTGGACAGCGCGCGCGACGGCTTCATCTCGACGGATGCGCGCGGCCACGTGCTCGACGTGAACGCCGCTGCAGAAGCCCTCCTGGGTCGCCCGCGTGCCGAGGTCATCGGCCGCCCGATGCTGGAGCTGGGCATCCCGCCGTCCGAGCACGAGCGCTTCGAAGAGCGCCGCCGCGCGCTGCTCGACGGCACGGACGAGGACGGCACCCGCCACCTTGCGCTGCGTGTCGCGATCGACCGGCCCGACGGGATCCGGCTGCGAGCGGAGACGATGATCTGGGTCGTCGAGCGCGACGGCGAGCGGATGTTCAACGCGCGCCTGACGGACATCGGCGACCGGCTGCGCGAGCAGGAGGAGCGCGAGCGCCTGGTCGCCGCCGAAGCCGCGCGCGAGCAGGCCGAGCGCGCGGCCACGACGATCGCGCGTCTCCAGGCCGTCGCTGACGCGGCGCTCACGCACCGTCACCTCGCCGACCTCCAGCCGACGATCCTGCAACGCACGCGCGACGTCATGGGCGCCGACGCCGCGGCGCTCCTGCTCCTGCAGGACGACGGGTGGCTGTCGCTGCTGTCCTCCGACGATGCCCCGACCGTCGAGCGCCCGGAGCGCGTGCGCGCGGACGCCGGCATCGCGGGCCGGGTGCTCGCGAGCGGGGAGCCCGTCCTCGTCCAGGACCTCGCAGCGTGCGAGCTCGCGGACCCATCCGTGATCGACGCGGGGATCGGATCGATCCTCGGCGTGCCGCTGATGTCGGAGAGCGAGGTGCTCGGCGTCATCGAGATCGGGGTGCGACCGCCGCGCCGGCTCGGGCCCGACGACATCGACCTCTTCCGCCTCACAGCGGACCGCGTAGCGCTCGCGATCGACCACGCCCGCGCATACGGGCGCGAGCACCGCATCGCCGAGACGCTCCAGCGCAGCTTGCTGCCGCAGGCGCTCCCGTCCGTGGCGGGCGTCTCCTTGAGCGCGCGCTACTTGCCGGCCGCCGCGGAGTCCGAGGTCGGTGGGGACTGGTATGACGCGATCGCGCTGCCGGGCGGGCGCCTGCTGCTCGTCATGGGCGACGTGTCGGGCAAGGGCCTGGCCGCGGCATCGACGCTCGGCGCCCTGCGCAACGCGATCCGCGCGTACGCGCTCGAGGGCCATGGCCCGGCCGAGATCGCTGAGCGCGTGCACCGCTTCGTGCTCGCTGAGCCCTCCCGCGACCACATGGCCACGCTCGTCCTTGCGGTCTTCGACCCGGTCTCCCGTCAGCTGTCGTGGGTCAACGCGGGCCACCCGCCGCCGCTGACGCTCGACGCTGACGGCGCGCCGACCTTTCTCGAGGGAGCGCGCTCGGTGCCGCTGGGCGTGCTGCCGTTTCCCGGCTACGCCGAGGAGACGGCCATCGTCGCCTCGGGCGGCGCGGTGGTGCTCTACACCGACGGGCTGATCGAACGCCGCGGTGAGCACCTCGAGACGGGGATGGCGCTGCTCGGCGCGACGGCGGCGGCCGGCACCCTTGATGCCGATGCGCTCTGCGACCGCCTGCTCGTCGCGATGGTCCCGACAGGCGCGACGGCCGACGACGTCGCGCTGCTCGCGCTGTCGCACGTACCGCTCGGGTCGCGGCTCGAGCTGGACATCCCGAGTGAGCCGAGCGCGCTTGGCTCGTTGCGCGGCCTGCTGCGACGCTGGCTCGCGCAGATCGAGGCCTCCGACGCAGACGCCCACGCGATCGTCATGGCGTGCAGCGAGGCGTGCACGAACGCAATCGAGCACTCCGGTGCCGGACCGGACGAGCCGATCGCCTTCGCGGCGGTGCTGCGCGACGGCGAGGTGGAGCTCACGATCCGCGATCGCGGGCGCTGGCGCGAGCACCGCCCACCGGGCGACCAGGGCCGCGGCTTGGACCTCATCGAGGCGCTGATGGACGAGGTCGAGGTCGTACCCGAGCCGGCGGGCACGACCGTCCGCCTGCGGCGGCGTCTGACAACGCGCGTGGGCGCATGAGCTCGCCGGCGCCCGGCACCCTTCGCCTGCCCTGGCGCCTGACGACGCGCGAGGGCGCATGAGCTCCCCGGCGTCCGGCACCGTTCGCCTGCCCTGGCGCCTGACGACGCGCGAGGGCGCATGAGCTCCCCGGCGCCCGGCACCGTTCGCCTGCCCTGGCGCCTGACGACGCGCGAGGGCGCATGAGCTCCCCGGCGCCCGGCACCCTTCCCCTGCCCTGGCGCCCGACGGGGCGTGAAGGCGCATGAGCAGCCCGGCGGCGTCGATCGAGAGCGAGCGCCGGGGCGATCACGTGATCGTGACGCTGCGCGGCGAGCTCGACGTCTTCAACGCCGCCGAGATGACGGCCGCGATCGAGGCTGCCGTTCCTCCCGACGCGCACGGCGCGGTCATCGACCTCGCCGCCGTCGGATTCCTCGACTCGACTGCGATCCGCAACCTCTTCGGCTTGTCGGCCAGGCTCGGCGAGCGGCGCCAGCGCGTGCACGTCGTCAGCCCGCAGGGAAGCATGGTCCTGCGAACGCTGCAGCTCGTCGAGTTCTCGCGTGCCGCACCGATGCACGACACGCTCGAGGAAGCGCTGGCGGGGGTCGCGGCCGCAGGCGTCGAGCCGGCGTGACGAAAGCGCTGGCGGCGGGTCGAGGCCGCACGCGCCGAGCCTGCGTAGCGCGGCGTAGCGGGCCCACCTGCGCTCGCAAAGATGGCGAGCGCAGGTAGCGCGGCGTAGCGGGCCCACCTCCGCTCGCAGGATGGCGAGCGCACGAGGCGGCGGGCTGGCGGGGCGCGAGCTGGCGAGGTCGGCCGGCCCCGCGAGGCGACAGCCAACGATGGAGGGAGCGGCCGCAGCGCTCGCGGCGAGGGACGGCAGGAAGCGACCGGCAAGGGGCGCGGGGCCGGCGATGGAGGGAGCCGGCCGCAGCGCCCGCGGCGAGGGACGGCAGGAAGCGACCGGCAAGGGGCGCGGGGGCGGCGAGGGCGACAGCCCGGCGAGGGCGACAGCCCGGCGAGAGCGACAGCCCGGCGAGGGCGCGCGGGCGAGCTGGGGCTGGCGGCGGGCGGGCTTGGGCCCGGCACAACGAATGGCGTGTTGACCCCCAATACCGGGGTCAAGACGCCGGGCGCGCGATGCAGTGCGGGAGCTGGCGTCTTGACCCCTAATAGCGGGGTCCAGGCGCCAGGCGTCCGGACGCATGCGGCATGGCGCGCCGCTCGTCCTCCCGGGCAGCGCGGCGTGGCGGCTTCGGTAGCCAGCGCGCGGTCGTCGGGTGCTGGCCACGGCTCGCCGGGATCTCCCAGTGCCCGATGGCGGCTTGGATCTCGCCGCGCCTGATCGCCATGGGCGCCGACGGTGCGGTTGTCGGCTCGAGCTCGACGGAGCAGGACGTTCCGCGGGTCGGACATAGAAAAGCCCCGCGTTTGCGGGGCTTTTCCGTAGCAAGCCGATAAGCCGGATTCTGTCGTTGAGCAGCCATCCATCTGAGCGGCCGACCTGGACCTCGGCGGGCAGCCTTCAAGCGGTCCTGCTTGGCCTTGCATCGGGTGGGGTTTGCCTGGCCGCCGTGTCGCCACGGCGCCGGTGCGCTCTTACCGCACCTTTTCACCCTTGCCTGTGCGCGTCGCACGTGCTGACGCGCCATCGGCGGTGTGTTTCTGTGGCACTTTCCCGCGGGTTTCCCCGGGTCGGGTTCCCGACCACCCTGCCCTGTGATGTCCGGACTTTCCTCGAAGGCGATACCTCCGCGGCTGCTTGGCTTGCACGACTCAGCGTAGCGCGCGGCACCCGGCCGTCGACAGGTGTCCGATCGCGTCGCCGGCGACCGCGCGACGCATCGAAGCATGCTTCCGCGAGCAGGGGTAGGGTCCGGCCATGGAGCAAACCGACGTCATCGGGCGCCGCATCGGCGCCGCGGTCATCGACTTCCTGATCGGCATCCTCCTGTTGTTCCTGGTGGGGGCGCTCTTCGGAGAGTCCCAGACGGACGACACGTCCATCTCCGCGCAGCTCGGACCGCTCGACACCCTCCTCTTCCTCGTTCTCCTGTTCGTGTACTTCTCGGCCACCGAAACCGCATGGGGCGCTACGGTCGGCAAGCGCGTGCTGGGACTTCGCGTCGTCGGCGCCGGCGGCACCGCGCCCTCCCCCGGCGCGATCATGCTGCGCAACGTCGTGCGCTTCGTGGACTGGCTTCCGTTCCTGTACATCGTGGGGGCGATCGCGGTCTTCGCCGGCGGCCACCCGCGCCGCCGTCTGGGCGACCGCGTGGCGAAGACCCTCGTCGTCGCCGCCGACGCCCCGGTCGACCAGCCACCCGCGCCGCCTCCGCCGCCGTCCGACGACGACGTCATCTCGCAGATCATGCGGTAGCCGGCGCTCGCTCGCCCGCGCCTTCTCTGTCGAATAGCAAGCGCTATGCGCCCACTATTCGACATGCATGCACGCCCCGGCGCGAGCGCGTCGCGTAGTCGGCCGCGAGCGAGGGAGCGTCGCGGTGCGCGGCCACTGGCACGCGATCCGCGATGCGGCACCGCCGGGGCAGGATGGCTCGCCTGACGCCGCGCAGGGTCGCTGGCGGTGCGCGACGAGGCAGGCAGCTCGGCGCGCGCCCCACGCGGCAGGGATGGCTCGCGGTGCGCGCGGAAACGGGGCGCGGCAGGGATCGCGGCGCGCGGCCGAGCGGCAGGTGGCGCGCGCCGGGCGGGAGGCGTGCGTGCGTCGCGTTCGGAGCGGGAGCGTGCTTGTGTCGCGTGCGTGGAGCGGGAGCGTGCTTGTGTCGCGTGCGTGAGCGGAAGGCGTGCCTGTGTCGCGTGCGTCGCGCGGAGGCGTGCTTGTGTCGCGTACTCGCGCGGAAGCGTGCTTGTGTCGCGTGCCGAGCGGGAGCGTGCTTGTGTCGCGCGCCGGGCGGGAGCGTGCTGTGGCGTGAGTCGAGCGGGAGCGTTCTCGGGTCGCACGGCCGAGCGGAAGGCGTGCTTGTGTCGCGTGGTAGCGGGAGGCATGCCTCGCGTCGCGCGAGCGGCGAGGGCGGCGCTGGCGCGCGCCCCGCGAGGCGCGCTGTCGGGCGGCGCGTGGCGGCCGAGGGTCAGGCCAGCTCGGTGCGGCAGCTGCGGCAGCGTCCCCCGACCGCGGACGGCCCGGATCCGTAGCGGGGTTCCATGACCCCGTCACAGATCGGGCACGTCGCGGCGCGGTGCGCGAAGAGTTCCTCCCAGGCGCCGGAGAGCACGTCCTCCAGCGTCGGACCCTCGCGCGGGGACGTGAAGATCAGTGGCCGCTCGAGGTCGAGGGTCGCCATCACGGCACGCTCCGAAACAGGCCGACCACGCGCCCGAGCACCTGCACGTCGCGCGAGCGGATCGGCTCCATCGACGCGTTCTCGGGCTGCAGGCGGATGTGGTCGGACTCGCGGAAGAAGCGCTTGACGGTCGCCTCCTCCCCCACGAGCGCGACGACGATCTCGCCGTCGACCGCGGTGTCCTGACGGCGCACGACGACGTAGTCGCCCGGCAGGATGCCGGCGTCCTTCATCGACTCGCCGCGCACGCGCAGCACGTACTCGCCATCCTCCCCACCGGCGAGCTGCGGGACCGCCACGTACTCCTCGATGTTCTCCTCGGCGAGCACGGGCGAGCCCGCCGCCACCGCGCCGACGAGCGGAAGCCCGTCCGGGCGCACGAACGACTTGACCTGATCGACGGCCCGGTCCAGCAACTCGATCGCTCGCGGCTTCGTGGGATCGCGCCGCAGCAGCCCGAGCTTCTCGAGGTTCGCGAGGTGCGCGTGCACGGTCGACGACGACGCCAGGCCGACGGCCTTGCCGATGTCGCGCACGGTCGGCGGATACCCGTGGCCCGCCGAGTAGCGCTTGATGAAGTCGAAGATCTCCTGCTGGCGCTTGGTCAGGTCCATCGGGCAGGCTCCTTGACGCGGGGCGGGCTGTTCGGGAAAGCGAACATCTGTTCGCATAAGCTAGCGGGGCCGGCGGATGGAATCAAGCGCCTATACTGCGCGAGCACCTGCGCCGGTGGCGGAATTGGTAGACGCGCAAGGTTGAGGGCCTTGTGGGGGGATTCCCCCGTGGAGGTTCGAGTCCTCTTCGGCGCATCGCGAAAGGCCCGCAAATGCGGGCCTTTCCTCGTCCCGGACGAGCTACGCGAACAGCTCGCGGTCGCGGACGCGCTGGGGATCGGTGTAGTAGCGGTCCCACCACGGCGTGTCCCCGCTCGCGCGCGGCGGGCCGGCGAGCACGAGCGGCTCGCGCGATCCGCCTGCCTCCTTCTGCACGACCCTGAAGTGGTAGTGGTCGAAGATGCGCAGGGCCTCGACGGCGTAGGCCACGGCGACCCGGCGATCCCTGACGAGCAGCAGGTTCTCGCCGTTCTTGACGTCCGCCGGCGGCGAGAAGTTGTAGGAGCCCATGTACACCCTGGCCGTCGGCTTGTCGAAGTCGATCACGACGAACTTGTGGTGCAGCTTGGCGCCGAAGCCGCCCGACGGCTCGGACTTGAAGGGCTCGGGGACGTTCTTGCCGGCGAGCGCCTCCGGGCGCACCGGGAGCACGTTGCCTCCCGGCGTCTGGATCTCGATGCCGCGGATCTGGTGGTCGGCCATCCCGTAGACGAAGATCCGCTCGTCCTCGGTGACGTTCGTGATCGCCTCGCGCACGGGCCCCTCGGTGTTCGCCATGAACGCCAGCGAGTAGAGCAACGACGACGTCGTGCCGTTCGCGATGTCGTCGCCGATCTTCGCCAGCAGCGGGTCCGTCGACGTGCGGTGAGAACGCGACGCGAGCGTCGACGCCCGTCGATCCCGAGATCCGTGAACGCCGTCGCGGGCGTCGCGCCGAAGCCGGCGACCTTGTCGTGCTTCCAGTAGCCCTCGAACGCCGCCGTGAACGCCGCGACGGCGGTCGAGCCGCGCAGGGTCATCGCGTTGTTGGACTGCACGAAGAACCCGCGCCAGGTGAAGTTCGTCGAGCCGCACAGCACGGCCTGCGTCTGCTGACCGTCGACCACGACCGTCTTGTTGTGCTGCAGGTCGCCCATGTGCTGGCGCTTGACGTTGTCGCGACCCGCGCTCAGCACGAGCCGCCGCTCGGCCTGCGACTCGGCCGACTCCTCTTCCCCGTGCTTGTCGGAGTCGTCGATGATCACCCGCAGCCGGCTCCCGAGCTGCTCGAGCCGGGACACGATGCCGGGCTCGTTGAGGTCGTACGCGACGACGCGAACGCTCGCGGAGCCGTCGGCGATCGCCTGATCGAGGATCTGCAGGACGGCGCTCCGCGCCTCGAAGCCCATCCACGGCAGCGCCTCGGCGACCTTCGGATGGGTCGGGGTGAACGTCAGACCCGCGTCGCCGTCGGCCGGCAGCAGCGTCGAGATCGGCCCGAACTTGTCGAACCGGTCGACGAACGCCTGCGACGAGACGAACCCCCGCGTGAAGGCGACGTTGAGCTTCCCCGGGTACGTCTCACGGCGCAGCTCGATCGCCACGTCCTGCGCTTCGCCGACGCTCAGCTCGTCGTCGTCGTTCATGAAGACGGGCGTCACCCGGTAGACGAACTCGCCTTCGAGCTCGGCGTTGCGGGGGAAGTGCACCCAGCGGAACTTCTGGATGGGCGATCAGCGTCGTCTCAAGCGAAGCCGGGTCGGCGTGGCCGTCGTCGCGAGCGAACCCCAGGCGGTTCTTCAACGCGAAGAACCTGTCGCCGCCCGGCTCGCGGTACTCGATCGAAAAGCCGACGAAGTCGGCCGGCGGCGGGGCGACCTTCCAGTCCATCGCGAGCAGCGCCATCCCCTCGCCACGGTGGACCTTCAGCGTGAAGAGCGCCGAGGGATGTTCTCCCACTACCTGAAAGTCAGAGCTCATCGGGCCAGTCGCGAGCCTATCCGCCCGGGTGGCGGGTGAACAGGGCAGGCGCGGCGCGATCGCCCGGGCAGGGGGATGGGCGACCGCGCGGCGCCTGCGGACGGGGGACGATCGGGGGAATCGCCGCCGTTGGGAGTCAAATCGCAGCGCGCCGGAACTTGGATCAACCGCGCCGCGCGGGCGCGCGCCAAAACCGCCGGCCGTCAGCTCACGAGCGCGAGCGACCGGTTCGTCGCCTCGAACTCCGCGCCGACCTCGACGAGGATCTCGAGCATCGCCGCGGCGGCGGGCGAGACGAAGCCGCCCGCGAGCGTGGCCGCGAGCACGTGGCGGACCGGCGGCCGGCCCTCGAGCTCACGGATGACGACGTCGTCGCGGACGGCGGCCAACGCGAGGTCCGGGATGAGGCAGACGCCCACCCCCGCTGCGACGAAGCCCTGGATCGCGGAGTAGTCGTCGGACTGAAACGCGACCTTCGGCTCGAAGCCCGCCGCCTGGCAGGCGCGCTGCAGGATCGCGCCGTCGGGGCACGTGCCGGTCGTCCCGAGGATCCACGCCTCGTCCGCGAAGTCCTTGAGCCGCACTCGCGCCTTGTGCGCCGCCGGGTGGCACGCCGGCAGGCAGAGGTACATCGGATCGTCGAGCAGCCGGTGACGCTCGATCGCCTTGTCGGAGATCGGGTCGAAGCCTGCCTCGACGGTCAGCGCGATCTCGCACTCGCCGCACTTCAAGCACTCCAGGCCGGCGTCGGGCTCCTGCGGCGCGAGCGTGACTTCCACGCCCGGGTACCGCTCGCGGAAGCGGCCGATGGCGCGCGGCGCGATGGTCGCGCCGGCGGTGGGGAAGGACACGAGCCGCAACCTGCCGCCGCGAACGCCCGCGATGGCGTCGAGCTCGGCCTCCGCGTCGGCGAGCCGCGCGAGGATGACGTCGGCGTGGCGGACGAGCGCGCGGCCCGCCTCCGTCAGGCGCACCCCGCGCGCGTTGCGGTCGACGAGCACCGTGCCGGCCTCGCGCTCCAGCGCCGCGATCTGCTGCGAGACCGCCGACTGCGTGTATGCCAGCGACTCCGCCGCGGCCGAGAACGACCCCTTCGCGGCGACCTCCCGCAGCACTCGTAGGCGCTTCACGTCAAGCATTAGCGCACCTTATCGCAGACACATCGGAATGTCATTTGTGCTCATGTGCCGGGCGTGTGAGAGTTGCCCTTGCGAAGTCCGAGACACAGAGGAGCGCCGCCATGTATCCCAGCCACAACATCGTCATCCGCCAGTCCGTCGCCGAGGACGTCCGCACGCTCGCCGGCCTCGCCGCCCTCGACAGCCGCCCCGAGCTGACCGGCCCGGCGCTGCTCGCCGAGGTCGACGGCGTCGCCCGCGCCGCGCTGGACCTCAACGACGGCAGCGTCGCCGCCGACCCGTTCGCGCGCACGTCCGAGCTCGTCGAGCTGCTGCGCCTGCGCGCTCGCGGCCTCGCCGCCGCCGAGGGCTCGCGCGAGACCTGGCTCTCACGCCTCAAGGCCGCGGGCCGCCGCCCGCAGGCCGCGCGCTGCTGAGCACGAGCGCCTCCGCTTCGGTCCCGGTCGGCGATGCGACCGGGACCGTCACGCGGATCGTCGTGCCGGCGCCGGCCGCCGAGTGCAGCTCGAACGTGCCGCCGGCCGCTTCGATGCGCTGCCGCGTCGAGGCGAGGCCGACATGCCCGTCGGCGAGCGCCGCGTCGGGGCGTGTGGCGGCCATGCCGTCACCGTCGTCGGCGACCGCCAGCACCACCCCGGCGGGCGTGCGCTCCAGGCTCAGGCGCACGCTGGTCGCAGCGGCGTGCTTCACGACGTTGCCGACGAGCTCGCGCGCCGCGGCGTAGAGCAGCGCGTCGTGCGGGCCGACGGCCGCCGGGTCGACGTGCAGCGTGACGTCGAGGCTGCCGCGCCGCGCGATGCGGTCGAGCTCGACCCGGAGCGCGAGCTCCAGGCCGCGGTCGGCGAGCGCCGCCGGGTGCAGTCCGCGGACCGTCTCCCGCAGCGCGCGCACGGCGTCGGCGAGCGCGTCGTCGGCGTAGTCGAGCGAGCGCAGGTCGCCCGCGCGGGCCTCGCGCACGTCCTGGCGTGCCGCGAGCAGCGACTGCAGAGCGTCGTCGTGCAGGCGCTCGCCGATCCGCGCCCGCTCGCGCTCCTCGGCGTCCAGCGCGTCGTGCAGCAGCGCCGCGCGATCGGCGCCGAGCTGCTCGACCTCCGCCGTCCGGCGCCGGAACACGCCCGCCATCGCGACGCCGATCGCGCCGACGATGATGAGCGCGGCGAGCGTCTCGATGAAGGCGGTGTCGGCGGCGGCGCTGTCGAGCGTCGGCACCGACACGGCGGCGAAGCCGATCGCCGCGATCGCCGTCAGCCCCGCGATCGTCCGCGCCACATGCGCGAGCCCGAGCGCCATCGGGAAGACGACCAGCGCCAAGCGCGCCTCCGATTGCGCGCCGCCGCTGGTCGCGATGAGCACGAGGATCGCCACGACGTCGATCAGCGCGATCGCGACGCTCGGCTGCCTGCGCATCCCCAGGAGCGCCGTGATCGCGATCGCGATCGCCCAGACGAACGCGCCCGCCAGCGCGACGTAGAACGCGTTCCCGTGGTCGACCGGCCCGAGCATGACGGCAAGCCCGACGACGATCGCGCCGCCGAGCCGCAACGCGGCGAAGGCCTCGGCCGCGGACGGCGCCCTGACGATCGTGCCAAGTCGTCCCATGTGCCCCGTCGCGCAGCCTAATCGCTCGCGCGACCGGGGTCATCCGATCGGAGGAGGCCCGCATCGCGCGATCGGCGCCCCGAGAGCGTAGGGTCGGGCTATGGCGGCGCGCGTCTCGGTCTATGTCGGCGAGGACCATCCGATCTACCTCGAGGGGCTCGTGCGCGCGCTCGGACAGCGGCCGGAGCTCGAGGTCGTCGGCTCGTCGCGGGACGGGCGCGTGGCGCTCGACGAGATCCGCGAGCTCGCGCCCGACGTCGCGATCCTCGACGAGAACATGCCGAGCATGCTCGGCAGCGAGGTGCTCGCAGCGATCACGCGCGACGGGCTGCCGACGCGCGTCGTGATCCTGTCCGCCTCGGTCGACGGCGCCGTCGTCTTCCGCGCCGTCGCCAACGGCGTGCGGGCCTATCTCACGAAGGACGCCGACCGCTCCGTCATCTGCGACACGGTCATGGCCGTCGCCCGCGGCCGGACGATCCTCGCGGCCGAGATCCAGGCCGGGCTCGCCGATCAGGTGCGCATGCGCGAGCGCGACGACCGCCCGGCGCTCTCGCCCCGCGAGCACGAGATCCTCGAGCGGACCGCGGGCGGCGCGAGCGCTCCGGAGATCGCCGGCGAGCTGCAGATATCCACGGCCACGGTCAAGACCCACCTGCGCAACCTCTACGAGAAGCTCGGCGTGTCCGAGCGCGCGGCCGCGGTCGCGGAGGCGATGCGGCGCGGCCTGCTGCGCTGATCGATCGGACGAGGACGATCTCCGCCCTGCGCTGGCCGGTCGGCGGATAGGCAGCCGCCCGCCGGTCGTGCAGGATCGCCGGCAGATACGGACGTCGCTTCATCGCATGGGCCAGGGGTGGCCAACGGCATGCGCGACACACATGGCCGTCGGGAAGAGCGAGCATGGACGCTGCGCGTCGCCCCGGCGGCTGTCGCTCGCCCGTGTGCTGTGATGCGGGCATCACGATCGAGAGCTTCGAGTGGCAGGACGGCGAGCGCACGATCCACTTCGGGCGCGGCGCGCTCGAGCGGGCGCTGCCCTCGCTCGGCGGCGGCTATGTGCTGCTGACGTCGTCGCGCGCGCTGGAGATGGCGCCCGTGCTGGCGCAGCGCGCCGGGGCCATGATCTCGGTCTCCCCGGGCCGCGTCGACGAGCTCGCCGGCGAGCTGCTCGACGACGTCCCGGGTGAGGGCGGGCTGCTCGTCGCGCTCGGCGGCGGGCGCGTGATCGACACCGCGAAGGCGATGGCGGCCTCGCGCGAGCCCGGCGACCGGCCGCGCGTCGCCGCCGTGCCGACGACGCTGAGCGCCGCCGAGATGACGGCGGTCCACCGCCGCGCGGCGGGCGCGGACGGCTCGCTGCCGGGCGTGCGACCGGCGATCGTCGTCAACGACCCGGCGCTGAGCGGGTCGCAGCCCGTGGCCGCGCTCGCCGCGAGCGCGGCGAACGCGCTCGGCCATGCGGCGGAGGGTCCCGCCACGACGCGCGCGACGCCCGTGCCCGCGCTCGCCGGGCGCGAGGCCGCGCGGCTCATCGGCGCGGCGTACGACACGACCGGCGAGCCCGACCGCGACACGCTCGCGCTCGGCGCGCTGCTGTCGGGCTACGCGATCGACGGCTGCGGCTACGGGCTGCATCACGTGCTGTCGCAGACGCTCGCGCGCGTGGCGGGCGTCCCGCACGGGCAGGCGAACGCGGCGATGCTGCCGCACACGCTGCTCGCGCTGGCGCGGCGCAGCGCGGTGGGCGCGGCCGAGCTCGTCGCGCTGGCGACGGACCTGGCCGCGCGCGCCGGGGCGCTGCGGCTGCGCGACCTCGGCGTCGACGAGGCCGCGCTCGACCGCTGCGCCGACGTGGCGGCGGGCCGCGCCGAGCTCGACCTGACGCCGCCGCGCGCCGACCGCGACGAGCTGCGCGAGCTGTACGCGGCAGCGTTCTGAAGACGGCTTTCCGAATAGGCAGGATGGCCGATGCGCGGGCCCGGGCGCGACGCGAGACTCGCGGCAGCGGTAACGCATCAGCCGCCCGCTCGGCGACGCCTGACCCGCGCGCCGCCGCGCGACCCGGCGCTCGCGCCATACTGCGGCGCGTGCCCGGCGACCCCGTCCTCGACCTGCTGACCGGCGCGCTCGCCTCCGCTCCCGGGCGCTGCTCCTACGCGGAGGCACGCCACGTCGCCACCGACAGCGAGTCGGTGCTCGTGCGCAACGGGCGCGTCGCGCAGGTCGACGACGAGACCGCCGCCGGCATCGGCGTGCGCGTGCGCGTCGGCGGCGGCTGGGGCTTCGCCGCGACGCGCGAGGAGACGGCCGCCGGCCTCGAGGACGCGCTCGCGCGCGCGCTCGCGATCGCCGAGTCGCAGCCGACCGCGCCCGCCGGGGCGCTCGCGGCGGTCGAGCCGGCTCGCGGCCACTGGTCGTGCGGATACGAGCGCGATCCGCTCACGGTCTCGCTCGAGGAGAAGCTCGAGCTCCTGTTCGCCGCCGAGGCCGCGCTGCGCGGCGACGCCCGGATCGTCCGTAGCGAGGCCGAGTGCGCGAGCCGGCGCGTGCGGACGGCGTTCGCCTCGACAGAAGGCGCCGCCTGCACGCAGGTCCGCGTCGAGTGCGGCGCGGCGATCGCGGCGATCGCGCTCGACGGCGACGAGCTGCAGGTGCGCTCGTACCCGAGCGCGCACGGGGGATCGGCGGCCTGCGCCGGCTGGGAGCACGTGCTCGGCTTCGAGCTCGTCGCGCACGCGCCGCGCGTCGCCGCCGAGGCGGTCGAGCTGCTGACCGCGCCGCGGTGCCCGGCGGGCCGCACGACCGTCGTGCTCGACGGCGACCAGCTCGCCCTGCAGATCCACGAGTCGATCGGCCACGCGCTCGAGCTCGACCGGATGCTGCTCGGCGAGGCGGCGTACGCGGGCACGAGCTGGGTCAAGCCGGACGACCTCGGCGGCCTGCGCTACGGCTCCGAGCTGCTGCAGATCACGGCCGACGCGACGCTGCCCGGCGGGCTCGGCTCGTTCGGCTGGGACGACGAGGGCGTCGCGGCGAAGCGCACGACGCTCATCGCGGCCGGGCAGCTACGCGCCGCGCTGTCGGACCGCCAGTCGGCCGCCGCGATCGGGCTCGAGCGCTCGGGCGGCTGCGCGCGCGCCGACGGCTTCGCCCGCCAGCCGATCGTGCGGATGACGAACGTCTCGATCGAGCCGGGCAGCGCGGGCACGCTCGCCGACCTCGTCGCCGACACGGGCGAGGGCCTGTACCTCGAGACCAACCGCTCGTGGTCGATCGACGACCGCCGCCTGCAGTTTCAGTTCGGGACGGAGGTCGCGCGCGAGATCCGCGGCGGCGAGCTCGGCCGGCTGCTGCGAAACGCCTCCTACGCCGGCATCACGCCGCGGTTCTGGGGCGGCCTGGACGCGGTCTGCTCGGCGTCCGAATGGCGGCTGCGCGGCCTCGGCAACTGCGGCAAGGGCGAGCCCGGCCAGCTGATGCGGGTGTCGCACGGGGCGGCGCCGGCGCGCTTTCGCGACGTCGAGGTCGGCGTGGCGTGACCGGCTCCGAGGAGGGGCCGCTCGAGGTCGCCGAGCGGGCGCTCGGCCTGGCGGGCGCGGACGCGCAGGTGACGGTCGTGCGCGAGCGCTCCCTTATGTCGCGCTTCGCGCGCTCGGCGCCGACGCAGGCGACCGCGGTCGACGACACGAGCGTCGAGATCCTCTGCCTGCGCGACGGGCACGTCGCGATCGCCTCGACGAACCGCCTTCACGACGACGCCCTGCGCGCCACGGCGGGTCGCGCCGAGGCGGCGGCGCTGGCCGCGGCGCGCTCGGGGCCGGGCGCGCATCCGGGGCTGGCGGAGCCGGCCGCGGCCGGCGAGCACGACGGCTTCGACGCCGACACCGCGCGGCTGGACCCCGAGCGAGCTGCGTCGGCGCTGCGCGGCGCGTTCGCCATCGCCGGCGACCACGCGCTCGAGGCGTTCGGCGTCTGGACGGCGGGCGACGTGCACACGGCGATCGCGACGACGACCGGCGTGCGTCTCGACGACCGCGTGAGCGACGCGTTCATGAAGGTCGTCTGCCGCGACCGCGACGGGCGCAGCGGCTACGCCGTCGACGCCGCCCCCTCCGTCGCCGCGCTGGACCCGGAGGGGCTCGCGCGCCGCGCCGCGGCGAAGGTCTCCCCGGAGCCGCTCGCGGAGCTCGGCCCCGGCTCCTACCCGGTCGTGCTCGAGCCCGAGGCCGTCGGGCTGCTGCTGGAGTTCCTGGCCGCGCTCGCGCACAACGGCCTCGCCCACGCCGAGGGCCGCGGCGCCCTCGCGGGCCGGCTTGGCACGCAGGTCGCGTCGCCGCTGATCAGCCTCGACGACGCGCCCGCCGCCCCGCTGACGCTGCCGCGCGCGTTCGACATGGAGGGCGTCCCGAAGGCGCCTGTCGCGCTCATCGCGGGCGGCGTCGCCGAGGCGGTCGTCCACGACCTCAGCTCGGCCGCGCTCGCCGGCGCCGGCGCCCGGTCGACCGGGCACGCGACCCAGCCGGGCGGCTCGCCGTGGGGTCCTTCTCCGACGAACCTCGTGCTGCACGGCGGCGGCGCGGCGGGCGCCGCGGAGCTCGCGTCGACGATCGAGCGCGGCATCTACGTGACGCGCCTGTGGTACGTCAACACGGTCCGCGAGAAGGAGACGCTGCTGACCGGCATGACGCGCGACGGCACCTTCCTCATCGAGGACGGGCGCATCTCGCGGCCGCTGCGCGACGTCCGCTTCACGGACTCGGTCCTGCGCATCCTCGAGGCGACCGAGGAGCTCACGACGCAGCGGCGCCTCGTCACCGAAGGCGAGTTCTACGGCCGCCGCTTCGCGCACGGCGTCGTCTGCCCCGCGCTGCGCGCGGACGGCTTCCGCGTCACGGGCGTGACGACGAGCTGAGCGGCGCCTCAACCTCGGCTGACGCGCTCGCAACCTGACACGCGATCGCGCCGGTCGATGGTCGCGCGATCGCGTCCGGAGCCGCAGCTGACCCGGTCGCGGGAGACGTCGCGTGCCCTGACGATGTCCGCTCCCGCCCCGCCCATGATCCGGTCGCGCCCCGCACCGCCCGTCAGCTGGTCGCCGCCGCCGTTGCCGAGGATGCGGTCGGCCCCGCCTTCACCCGTGAGGCGGTCGGCAAGCGCGCCGCCGGTCAGCGTGTCGTTTCCGTCTCCGCCGGTCACGAGTCCATACGCATGAGCGGCCGGCACGCTCAGCCGGTCGTCGCCCTCCCCGCCGAACGCGACGAGGTAGTGCTTTCCGCTCGGTACCTGTCCGGCGCCGATGGTGTCGTCACCCGCACCGCCGAAGGCGACGAGCGCGGTTCCGTTGTCGTCCTCCCGGGCGGTGACGTCGACATCCTCGTCCGTGGCGACACCCGGATTGAGGTTCAGGCCGATGTCTGGTCCCTCCAGGCCCCAGCGCCAGTCGTCGGCGCCGGCGGTCCCGACGACCCAGGGGACGATGCCTCCAGGCGAGCTGAACTGGACTTCGATCTCGGAGGCTCCGACCGGCTCGGCCGTCGCGCCGGGGGCGAACGGACCACCGGCCAGGTGCATCTCGAGGTCCGTGAACCCGGAGCCGACGGTCTGCGCGTCGATCCTGTCGGTGTTCAGCACGGTCGGCACGCCGCCGGTGCACGTGGCCGGCGCCTTGTCGCGATCCCCGACCGTGATCCGCGTGCCCTTCCTCGCGATCACCGCCTTCGAGTTGCCGCTGACCGTCACCGACAACCGTGTTGGCGCGTGCGGCGATTTTCGTAGCGCTACGCGCCGGGCAGGCGCGCGAGCGCCACGTCGGCCAGCGCCGCGAGCCCGACGAACAACACGCCGCCGGAGAACACGAGCGCCAAGCGCCGGACCGCGAGCCGCGCGTCACCGCTGATCTGCGACCACGTCAGGCGCCGTCGCAGGCGCGTCGCGAGCCGAGCGATGTCGTCGCCCGCGCTCATCGGGCGGCCGTGTCCTAGAGCTTCAGGAGGATGATCGTGTTCGCGACGAACGCGAGCGCGAAGCCGATCGTCCAGCGGTTGAGGTTGCGCTCCACGAGCGAGCCTCCGCCGAACGGGCCCGCGCCGCTGCCGACGCCGAACGCGCCGGAGAGGCCCGCGTCCTTGCCGGAGTGCATGAGCACCAGGAAGATCACGACGATCGCCAGGATCACCTGGATGATGGAAAGGATGTTCTCCATGGACGTCAGGGTACAGCGACGCCCGTCGCGGCGATCCTCACGTCTCCTCGTCGATCGCCCGTAGGACCTCCATCGCCTCCGCGCGCAGCTGGCGGTCGAGCGCGCGGTGGTCCTCCGCGGAGAGCTTGCCGGTCTTGAAGTCCATCTCCGCGTCGCGGATCTCGCGGTACTTGGCCTCCTTGCGCGCCTCGAGCTCCGCGAGCCGGTCGGCGCCGGCGGCGCCGGCGCCCGCATCCCCGTCCGAACGGCGGCGCAGCGGCGCGGCGACGATCGCGACCACGCCGCAGATCACGGCGATGACGACGAGCAGGGCCACGGGGTCCACGGCGCAGGCGCTAAGCCGGCGCGTCGGGAGGGCCAGCCGCCGCGACCGTCTGCGCGCCGCGGGGGCCCGCACGGCCGAGGTCCCGCGCGACCCGCGCGGCGTAGCCGGCCCTGACGCGGCGGCGCAGCGCGTCGCGCTCGCCGGGCCACATCGCGATGAGCGCGCCGAGGAAGACGATGATCGCGCCGAGCCAGATCCACGTCACGAGCGGCGACGTGATGAGGCGGAACGTCGCGGTCGGCGACGCCGAGACGTAGCGCGCGGCGAGCCCGCGCAGCGCCTGCCCGAGCAGCTGCGCCTCGACCTTCGGCGGGAGCTTGCCGCCCGTGTCCGAGAAGACCTTGTCGCCCTGCTCGACGGCCGGCCCGAGCACGGCCTTGTCGGGCGTCATCGCGGCCCAGACGTCGCCGCGCAGGCCGGCCTTCAGGCCGATCTCGCTCGTCGCCTCGCCTTCGAAGTAGCGCCCGATGGGACCCAGAGCCGTGTCGCGCGACGGGTAGTAGCCGCGCTCGGGACGCAGCGTCGTCACGAGCTTGCCGTCGCGGCGCACCTGCACGACCGACCCGAACGAGATCTTCTCGAGCCGCCCGTCGCTCGTCACGGAGATGTGCGACGTCGGCTTGACGTACGTGAACGCGTAGTCGCCGACCTGCGAGGTCTGCCCGGGGCTCAGGCGGATGTCGCGAGCGTCGTTGAACGCCGTCGAGGCCGCCACGCCGATGAACAGCACCGCCATCCCGACGTGGACGAGATAGCCGCCGTAGCGCCGCCGGTTGCGCGACACGAGCGAGCGCAGCGCCGCGAGCGGGTTCTCGCCCGTCATCGCCCGCCGCACCCCGATCCCGCGCCAGAACTCCTGCCCCACGCTCGCGAAGACGAACGTCCCGAAGACGAACATCGCCAGCGCCAGCGGCCGGGACCCGGCGCCGAGCGCGACCAGGACGACCCCGGTGCCCAAAGCGACGGCGGTCGGCAGCAGGAAGTTGCGCCGCGCGTTGGCGGCCGTCGCCTTGCGCCACGCGATCACCGGGCCGATCCCGCTCAGCAGCACGAGCACGAGCGCCAGCGGGACGGTGTAGCGGTCGAACCACGGCGGCCCCAGCGCTCGCCGCGTGCCGGTCAGCGCCTCGGCGATCAGCGGCCAGAACGTGCCCCAGAAGACGACGAACGCCATCGCCACGAGCACGAGGTTGTTCCCGAGGAACACCGCCTCGCGGCTGAGGAGAGAGTCCAGCCGGTTCTCCGAGCGCAGCGCCTCGCGGCGCCAGATCACGAGGCCGATCGACCCGGCGATCAGGACGGCGATAAAGATTACGAACGGCACGCCCAGCGTCGATGCTCCGAAGGCGTGGATCGAGTCGAGGATCCCGCTGCGCACGAGGAACGTGCCGAGGATCGAGAGGATCCCGGTCGCGAGGACGAGCGAGATGTTCCAGATCTTCAGCATCCCGCGCTTCTCTTGGATCATGATCGAGTGCAGGAATGCCGTGCCGGTGAGCCACGGCAGCAGCGACGCGTTCTCGACCGGGTCCCAGGCCCAGTAGCCGCCCCAGCCGAGCTCGGCGTAGGACCAGCGCGCGCCGAGCAGGATCCCGATGCCGAGGAAGAACCAGGCGGCCAGTGCGAAGCGCCGCGTCGAGCGGATCCAGTCGGCCGCTCCGACCTGGCGCGAGATCAGCGCGCCGACCGCGAACGCGAACGGGATCGCGAACAGCGTGTAGCCCGAGTAGAGCATCGGCGGGTGGATCATCATGCTCGGGTGGCGCAGGAGCGGGTTGAGGCCGTTGCCCTCGGCGACGACCACCGCGGCGGCCCCGAACGGCGTCTCGAGGAAGATCAGCAGCGACGCGAAGAACGCCGCGAACCCGAGCAGGACGGCCGTCGCGTACGGCGCGACACGGCGCAGCGAGCGGCGCGTCAGGAACAGCACGAGGCTCGACCACATCGACAGCAGCCAGAGCCAGAGCAGGAGCGAGCCCTCCTGCGAGGACCACGCGGCGGCGGCCTTGTAGAACAGCGGCGTAGTCGTCGACGAATGGCTCGCGACGGTCGCGAACGTGAAGTCGTTGCGCAGGAACGCGAGCTCGAGGATCCCGAACGCGCCGGTCGTCAGGGCGGCGACGGCATAGACCGCCCGGCGCCCCGACACCACCCACTCCGGCCTGCCGCGCCGGACGCCGTAGAGCGAGGCGAAGATCCCGTACGCCGCGACGACGAGCGCGAGGATCAGCAGGGCACGGCCGACGGTGGCCACGGCGCTAGCTCTTCGAGTTCTGGGACTTCGTGGCGTCCTCGGTGAACTTGGACGGGCACTTCGTGATGAGCGAGTCGCGCTCGCCCACGAACAGCGCGCCCTCCTTGCGGACGGTCACGATGACCTCGCGGTCCTCGCGGAAGGCGTCGGACACGACACCGGTGTAGGTCACCGGCACCGAGGTCGTGCCGTCGCGGTCGCGCACGCGGAAGTCGACGCCGCTGTCCGTCGTGCGTACCGAGCCGTCCTGCACCTTGCCGGTCAGCTGGTAGGACGTGCCGGCCTGCGCGGTCGCGAGATCGCTCGGGGACACCGTCTCGCTCGAGGCGTTGACGCTCGTATAGACGAGCGCCACGGCGAGCAGGACGGCGGCGCTGAGCGCGGTGACGAGCCGGATCTTGCGCTTGCGGGCGGGCTTCACGGGTCGCGAAGTATCGCAGCCGGGCCACCTCGGAAAGCCGGTGGCGGGGTGTGGGACATCGCCACCAAGGGGGAAATGTCCGTTGTCGAGAGAAACCTTGGGGGTGCTGAGGAGTCCATGTCGATAGAGCCATGACCGCCATGACCGTCAAACAAGCCATCGCACCGCGCCGCAACCTCTCGGGCCGGCGGCTGCACATCGTGCCCCAGCCGGCCCCGCGCCCGGCGCCGATGCACCCCGCCGAGCGGCGGATGCGCGACGCCGGCGGACCGGACGATCGCGCGACCTACTCCTGCGGCTGCGGCTTTCTCTTCGAAGCCCCGGTGTCGACCTCGGTGCCCTGCCCGCACTGCGACACCGTGCAGGCCTGGTAGCCGGGCTTACAGCAGCTGCGGCGCCTCCGCGGCGCGGAACTCGATGAGCCGTGCGGTGCCGTCGAACTCGAGGGGCTCGGACGTGAGCGTGGCGCCCGCGCCGCCGCGCAGCGTGCGGCGCTGCGTCGCGTGGATGCCGACGGTGTGGAAGCTCTGCTCGGTCGTGCCGTCGAGCTCGAGGTCGGGGACGAAGACCGTCAGCGTGATCGTCCGCAGGTGCGAGACGCGGTCCAGCGAGACCGTGACCTCCAGCCCGCGGGCGCTCTCGACGGCCTGGATCTCCTTGCCGGCGAAGCTGTGGCGGCCCATCGGCCCGGCGTAGTTCAGGCGCGGCTCGCCGCCGAATGCGCCCGGCGAGTACGTGATCTTCGTATCTTCGAAGACGAACTCGAACAGGTTGGGTCCCTGAGTCTGCACAGCCATGCGGCCCACCTCACGGTCACGGATCGGCGCGGAACGTCGCATGGTGAGCCAGCGGCGCCCGCTTGTCCAGCCAATTTCCCCGTTCTTGATGGGTTTTAGTTGCTCGTTATGAGCTCCGCGCCGAGCTTGTCGGCCAATCCTTGTGCTCCCTGGCGCATCACGTAGTCGTGGTTCCAGGCAAATACGGGCTTTGCGATGGGCGAGACAGGTTCATCCAGGCCTGCGTCGTGGACACCCGCCAGTCGTAGATGGCCGCGGTTCCGAGCGCGCTTTCGTACAGCCGCCAGTGCCGATGCCCTCGAGCTCGCCGCTCGCTTGGCCGGCCAGGAGGTGCGGCGCCTCCACGCGCGTCACGCGCGAGTCGAACTCGAGCGTGTAGGGCAGCTTGCTGCGCCAGCGCATGCGGTAGAGCGTGCCGACCCCTCGGCCGCCGTCCTCCCCGGGCTCGAGGACGGTCGCGCTGGGACGCCTCCCACCACTCCGGATAAGCCTCGGGGGCGGACAGCATCCACACGCGCTGAAGCGGCGCGGTCACGCACCACGTGCTGAGGAAGCTGTACGACGCCATCTCGACGCGAGCATAACCCGCGGACCGGTTGCTACGGGACGGTCTGAATCGGGGCCGGCGGGAGCGGCTTGTCGAAGGGCGGGTAGGGGCTGTCGATCGGCGGATGGTTGCTGCACGTGGGCGAGGTGTAATCCGGCAGGCACGGGTTGAAGGGCTGCACGCGGTACTGCGCGCGGCTGCGCTCCGCCACGTTGCTCCAGCCGTCGAAGTCCTGGTCGTCGGCGCCGTCGAGGAGGCCGTCGCCGTCGCTGTCGGGGTCGATCGGGCTCGGCGCCGAGTACGTCTCGGTGTACGGGATCTCCTTCGTGATGGCGTTCCACCACTCCGGCGTCATGCGCCCGTTGAACTCGTCCCAGTTGCCGAGCGCGTCGCTGTCGGCGTCGCGGTTGTCGTCGTCGACGGGGCCGGCGGTGCGCTTGAGCCCAGCGCTGTAGGCGAGCGGCAGCGAGTTCGGCCCGACGCAGCGCCACAGCGCGTACTCCTGAGCCGCGGTCAGCCCGTCGCCGTCGTAGTCGGTGACGGCGTCGCCGTACAGCGGGTTGGGGTAGGGGCGCTTGCCCGGATACGGCAGGGTCCCGGCGCCGTTGTTGAGGTCGATCGCGGACTGGTACTCGAAGCCGTCGGTCATGCCGTCGTCATCGGAGTCGGCGTCGCAGGGGCCGAGCTTGATGGCCGCCTCGAGCGTGTCGGAGAGCAGGTCGTTGTCGTCGTCGCCGTCGGCTTGCGTCCGGCGTGCCGTCGCCGTCGCAGTCGGGTGGCTCGAGGTCGGCCGGCGGCGTGACGGCGGGGCCCCCGACGCCGCCGCCGCCGTTGGCGACCGGGGTGCCGGCGGGGCCGATCCGCGGAGACTTCGCGGCGGGCGTGTAGCCGCGGCTGAAGCGGGCGGCGAGCACCCGCAGGCGAAAGCGCGCCGCGGCGGGCTTGCCGCCGACCTGCGGGAGGTACTGGATCAGGCTGGCCGGGACGCGGACGTTGATGCGCGTGCGCGTCGCCGACCCCGGCCTTGACGAACACCGCGCGGATGCCGTCGCGCTTGAAGACGACGGAGTTGCGCCGCGCGCCGGGCCGGAAGTTCGTGCCGCGGATCGTGAGCACGTCGCCGACGCCGAGCTGCATCGGAGCGACGGAGGTGATCTTCGGGAGCGTGGACTTCTTGGTGGCCGCCGACGCGCCGGCGGCCGGGAGCGGCGGCGAGGCACGCGAGCGCGCAGAACGCGGCCAGGAGGCGCGGGAGCATGCCACCGCTCATCGGGCGGGTCGCGCGTGGCGTTG
>CAVYAX010000034.1:0-101807 GCA_963766525.1 uncultured Actinomycetes bacterium | reverse complement strand
CGACGTGGCGGCGGGCCGCGCCGAGCTCGACCTGACGCCGCCGCGCGCCGACCGCGACGAGCTGCGCGAGCTGTACGCGGCAGCGTTCTGAAGACGGCTTTCTCGATAGGCAGGATGGCCGATGCGCGGGCCCGGGCGCGACGCGAGACTCGCGGCAGCGGTAACGCATCAGCCGCCCGCTCGGCGACGCCTGACCCGGCGCCGCCGCGCGACCCGGCGCTCGCGCCATACTGCGCCGGGTGCCCGGCGACCCCGTCCTCGACCTGCTGACCGGCGCCCTCGCCTCCGCTCCCGGGCGCTGCTCCTACGCGGAGGCACGCCACGTCGCCACCGACAGCGAGTCGGTGCTCGTGCGCAACGGGCGCGTCGCGCAGGTCGACGACGAGACCGCCGCCGGCATCGGCGTGCGCGTGCGCGTCGGCGGCGGCTGGGGCTTCGCCGCGACGCGCGAGGAGACGGCCGCCGGCCTCGAGGACGCGCTCGCGCGCGCGCTCGCGATCGCCGAGTCGCAGCCGACCGCGCCCGCCGGGGCGCTCGCGGCGGTCGAGCCGGCGCGGCCACTGGTCGTGCGGATACGAGCGCGATCCGCTCACGGTCTCGCTCGAGGAGAAGCTCGAGCTCCTGTTCGCCGCCGAGGCCGCGCTGCGCGGCGACGCCCGGATCGTCCGTAGCGAGGCCGAGTGCGCGAGCCGGCGCGTGCGGACGGCGTTCGCCTCGACAGAAGGCGCCGCCTGCACGCAGGTCCGCGTCGAGTGCGGCGCGGCGATCGCGGCGATCGCGCTCGACGGCGACGAGCTGCACGTGCGCTCGTACCCGAGCGCGCACGGGGATCGGCGGCCTGCGCCGGCTGGGAGCACGTGCTCGGCTTCGAGTCGTCGCGCACGCGCCGCGCGTCGCCGCCGAGGCGGTCGAGCTGCTGACCGCGCCGCGGTGCCCGGCGGGCCGCACGACCGTCGTGCTCGACGACGACCAGCTCGCCCTGCAGATCCACGAGTCGATCGGCCACGCGCTCGAGCTCGACCGGATGCTGCTCGGCGAGGCGGCGTACGCGGGCACGAGCTGGGTCAAGCCGGACGACCTCGGCGGCCTGCGCTACGGCTCCGAGCTGCTGCAGATCACGGCCGACGCGACACTGCCCGGCGGGCTCGGCTCGTTCGGCTGGGACGACGAGGGCGTCGCGGCGAAGCGCACGACGCTCATCGAAGCCGGGCAGCTACGCGCCGCGCTGTCGGACCGCCAGTCGGCCGCCGCGATCGGGCTCGAGCGCTCCGGCGGCTGCGCGCGCGCCGACGGCTTCGCCCGCCAGCCGATCGTGCGGATGACGAACGTCTCGATCGAGCCGGGCAGCGCGGGCACGCTCGCCGACCTCGTCGCCGACACGGGCGAGGGCCTGTACCTCGAGACCAACCGCTCGTGGTCGATCGACGACCGCCGGCTGCAGTTTCAGTTCGGGACCGAGGTCGCGCGCGAGATCCGCGGCGGCGAGCTCGGCCGGCTGCTGCGAAACGCCTCCTACGCCGGCATCACGCCGCGGTTCTGGGGCGGCCTTGACGCGGTCTGCTCGGCGTCCGAATGGCGGCTGCGCGGCCTCGGCAACTGCGGCAAGGGCGAGCCCGGCCAGCTGATGCGGGTGTCGCACGGGGCGGCGCCGGCGCGCTTTCGCGACGTCGAGGTCGGCGTGGCGTGACCGGCTCCGAGGAGGGGCCGCTCGAGGTCGCCGAGCGGGCTCTCGGCCTGGCGGGCGCGGACGCGCAGGTGACGGTCGTGCGCGAGCGCTCCCTTATGTCGCGCTTCGCGCGCTCGGCGCCGACGCAGGCGACCGCGGTCGACGACACGAGCGTCGAGATCCTCTGCCTGCGCGACGGGCACGTCGCGATCGCCTCGACGAACCGCCTTCACGACGACGCCCTGCGCGCCACGGCGGGTCGCGCCGAGGCGGCGGCGCTGGCCGCGGCGCGCTCGGGGCCGGGCGCGCATCCGGGGCTGGCGGAGCCGGCCGCGGCCGGCGAGCACGACGGCTTCGACGCCGACACCGCGCGGCTGGACCCCGAGCGAGCTGCGTCGGCGCTGCGCGGCGCGTTCGCCATCGCCGGCGACCACGCGCTCGAGGCGTTCGGCGTCTGGACGGCGGGCGACGTGCACACGGCGATCGCGACGACGACCGGCGTGCGTCTCGACGACCGCGTGAGCGACGCGTTCATGAAGGTCGTCTGCCGCGACCGCGACGGGCGCAGCGGCTACGCCGTCGACGCCGCCCCCTCCGTCACCGCGCTGGACCCGGAGGGGCTCGCGCGCCGCGCCGCGGCGAAGGTCTCCCCGGAGCCGCTCGCGGAGCTCGGCCCCGGCTCCTACCCGGTCGTGCTCGAGCCCGAGGCCGTCGGGCTGCTGCTGGAGTTCCTCGCCGCGCTCGCGCACAACGGCCTCGCCCACGCCGAGGGCCGCGGCGCCCTCGCGGGCCGGCTTGGCACGCAGGTCGCGTCGCCGCTGATCAGCCTCGACGACGCGCCCGCCGCCCCGCTGACGCTGCCGCGCGCGTTCGACATGGAGGGCGTCCCGAAGGCGCCCGTCGCGCTCATCGCGGGCGGCGTCGCCGAGGCGGTCGTCCACGACCTCAGCTCGGCCGCGCTCGCCGGCGCCGGCGCCCGGTCGACCGGGCACGCGACCCAGCCGGGCGGCTCGCCGTGGGGTCCTTCTCCGACGAACCTCGTGCTGCACGGCGGCGGCGCGGCGGGCGCCGCGGAGCTCGCGTCGACGATCGAGCGCGGCATCTACGTGACGCGCCTGTGGTACGTCAACACGGTCCGCGAGAAGGAGACGCTGCTGACCGGCATGACGCGCGACGGCACCTTCCTCATCGAGGACGGGCGCATCTCGCGGCCGCTGCGCGACGTCCGCTTCACGGACTCGGTCCTGCGCATCCTCGAGGCGACCGAGGAGCTCACGACGCAGCGGCGCCTCGTCACCGAAGGCGAGTTCTACGGCCGCCGCTTCGCGCACGGCGTCGTCTGCCCCGCGCTGCGCGCGGACGGCTTCCGCGTCACGGGCGTGACGACGAGCTGAGCGGCGCCTCAACCTCGGCTGACGCGCTCGCAACCTGACACGCGATCGCGCCGGTCGATGGTCGCGCGATCGCGTCCGGAGCCGCAGCTGACCCGGTCGCGGGAGACGTCGCGTGCCCTGACGATGTCCGCTCCCGCCCCGCCCATGATCCGGTCGCGCCCCGCACCGCCCGTCAGCTGGTCGCCGCCGCCGTTGCCGAGGATGCGGTCGGCCCCGCCTTCACCCGTGAGGCGGTCGGCAAGCGCGCCGCCGGTCAGCGTGTCGTTTCCGTCTCCGCCGGTCACGAGTCCATACGCATGAGCGGCCGGCACGCTCAGCCGGTCGTCGCCCTCCCCGCCGAACGCGACGAGGTAGTGCTTTCCGCTCGGTACCTGTCCGGCGCCGATGGTGTCGTCACCCGCACCGCCGAAGGCGACGAGCGCGGTTCCGTTGTCGTCCTCCCGGGCGGTGACGTCGACATCCTCGTCCGTGGCGACACCCGGATTGAGGTTCAGGCCGATGTCTGGTCCCTCCAGGCCCCAGCGCCAGTCGTCGGCGCCGGCGGTCCCGACGACCCAGGGGACGATGCCTCCAGGCGAGCTGAACTGGACTTCGATCTCGGAGGCTCCGACCGGCTCGGCCGTCGCGCCGGGGGCGAACGGACCACCGGCCAGGTGCATCTCGAGGTCCGTGAACCCGGAGCCGACGGTCTGCGCGTCGATCCTGTCGGTGTTCAGCACGGTCGGCACGCCGCCGGTGCACGTAGCCGGCGCCTTGTCGCGATCCCCGACCGTGATCCGCGTGCCCTTCCTCGCGATCACCGCCTTCGAGTTGCCGCTGACCGTCACCGACAACCGTGTTGGCGCGTGCGGCGATTTTCGTAGCGCTACGCGCCGGGCAGGCGCGCGAGCGCCACGTCGGCCAGCGCCGCGAGCCCGACGAACAACACGCCGCCGGAGAACACGAGCGCCAAGCGCCGGACCGCGAGCCGCGCGTCACCGCTGATCTGCGACCACGTCAGGCGCCGTCGCAGGCGCGTCGCGAGCCGAGCGATGTCGTCGCCCGCGCTCATCGGGCGGCCGGTGTCCTACAGCTTCAGGAGGATGATCGTGTTCGCGACGAACGCGAGCGCGAAGCCGATGGTCCAGCGGTTGAGGTTGCGCTCCACGAGCGAGCCTCCGCCGAACGGGCCCGCGCCGCTGCCGACGCCGAACGCGCCGGAGAGGCCCGCGTCCTTGCCGGAGTGCATGAGCACCAGGAAGATCACGACGATCGCCAGGATCACCTGGATGATGGAAAGGATGTTCTCCATGGACGTCAGGGTACAGCGACGCCCGTCGCGGCGATCCTCACGTCTCCTCGTCGATCGCCCGTAGGACCTCCATCGCCTCCGCGCGCAGCTGGCGGTCGAGCGCGCGGTGGTCCTCCGCGGAGAGCTTGCCGGTCTTGAAGTCCATCTCCGCGTCGCGGATCTCGCGGTACTTGGCCTCCTTGCGCGCCTCGAGCTCCGCGAGCCGGTCGGCGCCGGCGGCGCCGGCGCCCGCATCCCCGTCCGAACGGCGGCGCAGCGGCGCGGCGACGATCGCGACGACGCCGCAGATCACGGCGATGACGACGAGCAGGGCCACGGGGTCCACGGCGCAGGCGCTAAGCCGGCGCGTCGGGAGGGCCAGCCGCCGCGACCGTCTGCGCGCCGCGGGGGCCCGCACGGCCGAGGTCCCGCGCGACCCGCGCGGCGTAGCCGGCCCTGACGCGGCGGCGCAGCGCGTCGCGCTCACCGGGCCACATCGCGATGAGCGCGCCGAGGAAGACGATGATCGCGCCGAGCCAGATCCACGTCACGAGCGGCGACGTGATGAGGCGGAACGTCGCGGTCGGCGACGCCGAGACGTAGCGCGCGGCGAGCCCGCGCAGCGCCTGCCCGAGCAGCTGCGCCTCGACCTTCGGCGGGAGCTTGCCGCCCGTGTCCGAGAAGACCTTGTCGCCCTGCTCGACGGCCGGCCCGAGCACGGCCTTGTCGGGCGTCATCGCGGCCCAGACGTCGCCGCGCAGGCCGGCCTTCAGGCCGATCTCGCTCGTCGCCTCGCCTTCGAAGTAGCGCCCGATGGGACCCAGAGCCGTGTCGCGCGACGGGTAGTAGCCGCGCTCGGGACGCAGCGTCGTCACGAGCTTGCCGTCGCGGCGCACCTGCACGACCGACCCGAACGAGATCTTCTCGAGCCGCCCGTCGCTCGTCACGGAGATGTGCGACGTCGGCTTGACGTACGTGAACGCGTAGTCGCCGACCTGCGAGGTCTGCCCGGGGCTCAGGCGGATGTCGCGAGCGTCGTTGAACGCCGTCGAGGCCGCCACGCCGATGAACAGCACCGCCATCCCGACGTGGACGAGATAGCCGCCGTAGCGCCGCCGGTTGCGCGACACGAGCGAGCGCAGCGCCGCGAGCGGGTTCTCGCCCGTCATCGCCCGCCGCACCCCGATCCCGCGCCAGAACTCCTGCCCCACGCTCGCGAAGACGAACGTCCCGAAGACGAACATCGCCAGCGCCAGCGGCCGGGACCCGGCGCCGAGCGCGACCAGGACGACCCCGGTGCCCAAAGCGACGGCGGTCGGCAGCAGGAAGTTGCGCCGCGCGTTGGCGGCCGTCGCCTTGCGCCACGCGATCACCGGGCCGATCCCGCTCAGCAGCACGAGCACGAGCGCCAGCGGGACGGTGTAGCGGTCGAACCACGGCGGCCCCAACGCTCGCCGCGTGCCGGTCAGCGCCTCGGCGATCAGCGGCCAGAACGTGCCCCAGAAGACGACGAACGCCATCGCCACGAGCACGAGGTTGTTCCCGAGGAACACCGCCTCGCGGCTGAGGAGAGAGTCCAGCCGGTTCTCCGAGCGCAGCGCCTCGCGGCGCCAGATCACGAGGCCGATCGACCCGGCGATCAGGACGGCGATAAAGATTACGAACGGCACGCCCAGCGTCGATGCTCCGAAGGCGTGGATCGAGTCGAGGATCCCGCTGCGCACGAGGAACGTGCCGAGGATCGAGAGGATCCCGGTCGCGAGGACGAGCGAGATGTTCCAGATCTTCAGCATCCCGCGCTTCTCTTGGATCATGATCGAGTGCAGGAACGCCGTGCCGGTGAGCCACGGCAGCAGCGACGCGTTCTCGACCGGGTCCCAGGCCCAGTAGCCGCCCCAGCCGAGCTCGGCGTAGGACCAGCGCGCGCCGAGCAGGATCCCGATGCCGAGGAAGAACCAGGCGGCCAGTGCGAAGCGCCGCGTCGAGCGGATCCAGTCGGCCGCTCCGACCTGGCGCGAGATCAGCGCGCCGACCGCGAACGCGAACGGGATCGCGAACAGCGTGTAGCCCGAGTAGAGCATCGGCGGGTGGATCATCATGCTCGGGTGGCGCAGGAGCGGGTTGAGGCCGTTGCCCTCGGCGACGACCACCGCGGCGGCCCCGAACGGCGTCTCGAGGAAGATCAGCAGCGACGCGAAGAACGCCGCGAACCCGAGCAGGACGGCCGTCGCGTACGGCGCGACACGGCGCAGCGAGCGGCGCGTCAGGAACAGCACGAGGCTCGACCACATCGACAGCAGCCAGAGCCAGAGCAGGAGCGAGCCCTCCTGCGAGGACCACGCGGCGGCGGCCTTGTAGAACAGCGGCGTAGTCGTCGACGAATGGCTCGCGACGGTCGCGAACGTGAAGTCGTTGCGCAGGAACGCGAGCTCGAGGATCCCGAACGCGCCGGTCGTCAGGGCGGCGACGGCATAGACCGCCCGGCGCCCCGACACCACCCACTCCGGCCTGCCGCGCCGGACGCCGTAGAGCGAGGCGAAGATCCCGTACGCCGCGACGACGAGCGCGAGGATCAGCAGGGCACGGCCGACGGTGGCCACGGCGCTAGCTCTTCGAGTTCTGGGACTTCGTGGCGTCCTCGGTGAACTTGGACGGGCACTTCGTGATGAGCGAGTCGCGCTCGCCCACGAACAGCGCGCCCTCCTTGCGGACGGTCACGATGACCTCGCGGTCCTCGCGGAAGGCGTCGGACACGACACCGGTGTAGGTCACCGGCACCGAGGTCGTGCCGTCGCGGTCGCGCACGCGGAAGTCGACGCCGCTGTCCGTCGTGCGTACCGAGCCGTCCTGCACCTTGCCGGTCAGCTGGT
Source organism: uncultured Actinomycetes bacterium (assembly GCA_963766525.1). GTDB lineage: Bacteria > Actinomycetota > Thermoleophilia > Solirubrobacterales > Solirubrobacteraceae > CADCVQ01. The sequence goes on along the minus strand of CAVYAX010000034.1, from coordinate 94,607 downwards.
AGGACGTGCCGGCCTGCGCGGTCGCGAGATCGCTCGGGGACACCGTCTCGCTCGAGGCGTTGACGCTCGTATAGACGAGCGCCACGGCGAGCAGGACGGCGGCGCTGAGCGCGGTGACGAGCCGGATCTTGCGCTTGCGGGCGGGCTTCACGGGTCGCGAAGTATCGCAGCCGGGCCACCTCGGAAAGCCGGTGGCGGGGTGTGGGACATCGCCACCAAGGGGGAAATGTCCGTTGTCGAGAGAAACCTTGGGGGTGCTGAGGAGTCCATGTCGATAGAGCCATGACCGCCATGACCGTCAAACAAGCCATCGCACCGCGCCGCAACCTCTCGGGCCGGCGGCTGCACATCGTGCCCCAGCCGGCCCCGCGCCCGGCGCCGATGCACCCCGCCGAGCGGCGGATGCGCGACGCCGGCGGACCGGACGATCGCGCGACCTACTCCTGCGGCTGCGGCTTTCTCTTCGAAGCCCCGGTGTCGACCTCGGTGCCCTGCCCGCACTGCGACACCGTGCAGGCCTGGTAGCCGGGCTTACAGCAGCTGCGGCGCCTCCGCGGCGCGGAACTCGATGAGCCGTGCGGTGCCGTCGAACTCGAGGGGCTCGGACGTGAGCGTGGCGCCCGCGCCGCCGCGCAGCGTGCGGCGCTGCGTCGCGTGGATGCCGACGGTGTGGAAGCTCTGCTCGGTCGTGCCGTCGAGCTCGAGGTCGGGGACGAAGACCGTCAGCGTGATCGTCCGCAGGTGCGAGACGCGGTCCAGCGAGACCGTGACCTCCAGCCCGCGGGCGCTCTCGACGGCCTGGATCTCCTTGCCGGCGAAGCTGTGGCGGCCCATCGGCCCGGCGTAGTTCAGGCGCGGCTCGCCGCCGAATGCGCCCGGCGAGTACGTGATCTTCGTATCTTCGAAGACGAACTCGAACAGGTTGGGTCCCTGAGTCTGCACAGCCATGCGGCCCACCTCACGGTCACGGATCGGCGCGGAACGTCGCATGGTGAGCCAGCGGCGCCCGCTTGTCCAGCCAATTTCCCCGTTCTTGATGGGTTTTAGTTGCTCGTTATGAGCTCCGCGCCGAGCTTGTCGGCCAATCCTTGTGCTCCCTGGCGCATCACGTAGTCGTGGTTCCAGGCAAATACGGGCTTTGCGATGGGCGAGAACAGGTTCATCCAGGCCTGCGTCGTGGACACCCGCCAGTCGTAGATGGCCGCGGTTCCGAGCGCGCTTTCGTACAGCCGCCAGGTGCCGATGCCCTCGAGCTCGCCGCTCGCTTGGCCGGCCAGGAGGTGCGGCGCCTCCACGCGCGTCACGCGCGAGTCGAACTCGAGCGTGTAGGGCAGCTTGCTGCGCCAGCGCATGCGGTAGAGCGTGCCGACCCCTCGGCCGCCGTCCTCCCCGGGCTCGAGGACGGTCGCGCTGCGGACGCCCTTCCACCACTCCGGATAGCCTCGGGGGCGGACAGCACATCCCACACGCGCTGAAGCGGCGCGGTCACGCACCACGTGCTGAGGAAGCTGTACGACGCCATCTCGACGCGAGCATAACCCGCGGACCGGTTGCTACGGGACGGTCTGAATCGGGGCCGGCGGGAGCGGCTTGTCGAAGGGCGGGTAGGGGCTGTCGATCGGCGGATGGTTGCTGCACGTGGGCGAGGTGTAATCCGGCAGGCACGGGTTGAAGGGCTGCACGCGGTACTGCGCGCGGCTGCGCTCCGCCACGTTGCTCCAGCCGTCGAAGTCCTGGTCGTCGGCGCCGTCGAGGAGGCCGTCGCCGTCGCTGTCGGGGTCGATCGGGCTCGGCGCCGAGTACGTCTCGGTGTACGGGATCTCCTTCGTGATGGCGTTCCACCACTCCGGCGTCATGCGCCCGTTGAACTCGTCCCAGTTGCCGAGCGCGTCGCTGTCGGCGTCGCGGTTGTCGTCGTCGACGGGGCCGGCGGTGCGCTTGAGCCCAGCGCTGTAGGCGAGCGGCAGCGAGTTCGGCCCGACGTAGCGCCACAGCGCGTACTCCTGAGCCGCGGTCAGCCCGTCGCCGTCGTAGTCGGTGACGGCGTCGCCGTACAGCGGGTTGGGGTAGGGGCGCTTGCCCGGATACGGCAGGGTCCCGGCGCCGTTGTTGAGGTCGATCGCGGACTGGTACTCGAAGCCGTCGGTCATGCCGTCGTCATCGGAGTCGGCGTCGCAGGGGCCGAGCTTGACGGCCGCCTCGAGCGTGTCGGAGAGCAGGTCGTTGTCGTCGTCGCCGTCGGCTGCGTCGGGCGTGCCGTCGCCGTCGCAGTCCGGTGGCTCGAGGTCCGCCGGCGGCGTGACGGCGGGCCCCCCGACGCCGCCGCCGTTGGCGACCGGAGTGCCGGCGGGGCCGATCCGCGGGGACTTCGCGGCGGGCGTGTAGCCGCGGCTGAAGCGGGCGGCGAGCACCCGCAGGCGAAAGTGCGCCGCGGCGGGCTTGCCGCCGACCTGCGGGAGGTACTGGATCAGGCTGGCCGGGACGCGGACGTTGATGCGCGTGCGCGTCGCGACCCCGGCCTTGACGAACACCGCGCGGATGCCGTCGCGCTTGAAGACGATGGAGTTGCGCCGCGCGCCGGGCCGGAAGTTCGTGCCGCGGATCGTGAGCACGTCGCCGACGCCGAGCTGCATCGGAGCGACGGAGGTGATCTTCGGGAGCGTGGACTTCTTGGTGGCCGCCGACGCGCCGGCGGCCGGGACGGCGACGAGGCACGCGAGCGCGCAGAACGCGGCCAGAAGGCGCGGGAGCAGCCACCGCTCATCGGGCAGGTCGCGCGTGGCGTTGAGAACAGCGGCCGTGGCTGGACGGATCGCAGGCACAAGCGAAAGTGTTCGGTTCATTAATGAACCGCCTAGGCGCACACTTTGGAAGGTTGTGCGGTACATTTAGTTCGTGGCCATACCGAACAAAAGCGCGGGAGCACGCGGCCGGCCGTCGAGAGCCGCGGTGTACGAGCGACTGCAGGTGCAGATCGGTGAATTGCGGGAACGGCTCGGCGGTCTCCCCTCCCCGATCGAGGCCGAGGGCATCTGGCGCGGGATCTGGCTCGAGGAGGCCCACCACTCGACCGCGATCGAGGGCAACACGCTCGTTCTCAAGCAGGTCGAGCTGTTGCTTGACGAGGGTCGTGCGGTGGGCAACAAGGAGCTCAGCGAGTACCTCGAGGTTCGCGGCTACGCCGACGCCGCCGACTGGGTCTACGGCCGGGGCATTCAACCCGATACCTGGTCTGACGACGAGCTCGTTTCGCTCGCCGAGATCCGGCGCGTCCATGGGCTGGCGATGACGCCGGTGTGGGACGTTGCGCCGCACCCTCAGGCCACCGAGCGCGAGGGTCCGGGCTCCTTCCGCGAGCACGACATCCAGCCGTTCCCCGGCGGCATGCAGCCACCGGCGTGGACCGAGGTGCCGGCGCTCATGCGCGACTGGACGACCGGCGTCCAGCGCATTCGCGCTGAGGATCAGTCTTCGATCCCCGAGGAGCTGGCCCGACTGCACGCGCGCTTCGAGCAGATCCATCCCTATCTCGATGGCAACGGCCGCGCCGGCCGGCTGCTCCTGAACCTCATCCTCGTCCGCCTCGGCTATCCGCCGGCGATCATCTACAAGCACAGCCGCGCGCGCTACCTCTCGGCATTGCGGCGGGCCGATCAGGGCGACCTCGGCCCACTCGGCGAGTTCCTCGCCCGCGCGGTGCTCGACAACCTCCACAAGTTCGTGGTCCCGGCCGTCGCCGGCCCCGCCCGGCTCGTTCCCTTGCCGGCGCTCGCCAGCGAGTCGTTATCCGCCAACGCGCTACGGGTGGCCGCGACGCGCGGCCGGCTCAAAGCCGCGAAGGCCGCCGACGGCACATGGCGCAGCTCGCGCGCCTGGGTCGAGGAGTACGTCGCTTCTCGCTACCGGCGTTAGCCACTCGCCCGCGAGTCGTTGCATGGCTGTAGTAGACGTCCTACGTCGGTCTTCGATGCCGCCTCCGCGCATCACAGCACGCCCCGTCATCCGCGCCGACACCCGCGGCGAGCCGAAGTGGAACGCCAAGTGGTCGCGCCACGGCCGCCAGGTCTGGCGCACGATCGGACCGGCCTGGATGGAGCCCGACGGCGCCGGCGGCTGGCGGCCGCGCAGGGGCAGGCCACGCGCCGGCTATCTCACCGAGCCCGAGGCGATCGCAACCATGCTCGCGCTGATCGCCGAGCAGGACCGCGAGCAGACGCGCCTCAAGCGCGACGCCGATGAGCGCCGCCGGCGCGGCGCGACTTTCCGAGAGGTCGCGGCCGAATGGCTCGAGCACGTCGAACGCGTCAAGGGCGCCAAGCCCTCCACGCTCACCGACTACCGCTCGTTGCTCGCCGAGCCGGGTATGCCCCACGCCGCGGCCCTGGAATGACGCACGGGCGCTTGATGGCGGCCTTCGGCGAGCGCCAGATCAGGGAGGTCGACGTACGCGAGGTAGATCGCTTCCTGCGAGAACTCGACCGCGCCGGCGTTTCGCCGCGCACCGTCAACAAGAACCGCCAGATCCTGTCAGCGATCCTCAACTACGCGCGCCGCTCGACGACCTACGCACTGCCGACCAAACCGTCGAGGGCACCGACAAGCGCCGCGAGGCGCCGCCGGTCGCCCTGGACTTCTATGAGCCGGAGGAGGTCGAGGCGCTTGCGCGCGCTGCAGCGGCGAGACGCCATCGCGGGTCGCAGCCGCCGAACGTGCCCGTCGACGAGGTCGCCGTGCGCAGCGCGGAGGACGCTCAGGACTCCGAGCTGTTCCGGGTCCTCGCATACACGGGCTGCGGCGCGGCGAAGTCGTCGCGTTGCGCTGGAGCGACGTCGACTTCGGCGGTCGCCGACTCATCGTGCAACGCGCACTTTCAGGCGACACGGAGACGACGACCAAGGCTCATCGCGTTCGCCACATCGGCCTCGCGACGCCTGCCGCGCAGGCACTCGCTCGGCTCGCTGCCCGCCGCGACGTCACCGGGCGCGACGAGTACGTGTTCTGCAACCGCTTCGGCGGACGCCCCGACCCCGCGGCGATCCGGCGCCCCTTCAAGAGCGCCGCAGCAGCCGCCGGCCTTCGTCCGCTGAAGCTGCACGGCCTGCGCCCCGGCGCCGGCAGCCTCCTCGCATGCGAGGCCGACGCCTGGCCCGTTCGCGCCCGCTACAACCAGGCGGGGGCTGCGCCCACAGGCAGCTATAACAACTGTGCAGTGGTATAGTTGTGAGCATGACCGACCCAGCCCCGATTCCCCACCCGCTTCCGGAGGCGCTCGTCGAGCTCATCGCGCAACGCTTCCGGGTCATCGGCGAGCCCACGCGCATCCGCCTGCTCGACGCTCTCCGCGACGGGCCCCTGACCATCAACCAACTCACCGAGGCGCTCGGCGCCAGCCAGCAGAACGTCTCGAAGCACGTCGGCGTGCTCGCGCAGGCAGGCATCGTGGCTCGTAAGAAGGACGGCAACCGCGTCCGCTGCTCCATCGCCGACGACACCATCTTCGAACTGTGCGAGCTCGTGTGCGGCGGCCTGCGCCAGCAGGTCGCCGAGCTCGACCAGATGCTCGCCAGAGGTGCGGCATGAGCGCCGCCTGCCCGACCTCCCGCCGCGGCTGGCCGCTGGAGCGCGTGCTGTTCGCGCTCGCCGGCACCGTGACCCCTGCTCAGCGCAGCGCTGGCCGCGCTCGTCTCGCCCTGGTTTCTGCTCTTGACCGCGTTCGTCGGCGTCAACCAGTGGCTCTACGTCGCCGCCGGCGGCTGCCCCGCATCGCTGGTTCTCACGCGGCTCTTCGGCCTGCGAGCCGCCGCCAACACCCCGCCCACCTCGTAACGGGAGCCCACGCCCATGCCTTCTACTCACTCCTACGGACCCATCGGCCGCCTCGGCCGCTGGACCGCCACCCACTTCAAGATCGTCGCGATCGCCTGGGCGGTCATCGCCATCGGTCTCGGCGCCTTCGCGCCCAAGGTCGAGCACGCCCTCTCGGGCGCCGGCTGGGAGGCCACCGGGTCCGAGTCGCTGACGGTGCGCGAGACCATCGACCGCGAGTTCGGCGGCCTCTCCTCGTCCGCGCTGATGGTCGTTGTGCACTCGGCCGACAAGACCGCGAGCGACCCGGCGTTCAAGGCCGTCGTCACCGACGCCGAGCGGGCGCTTGGCGCCGACCCGCGCGTGACGCAGGTCGTCCCGCCGCGGCCGGGACAGTCCATCTCGCGTGACGGCCACACGGCCGTCATCCAGGCCGGTGCGGCCGCCAGCGCGAACGAGATGGTGCGCGCCGCAGATGACCTGAAGAAGGAGCTCGCCGCGCTCCCAGCCGAAGGCGTACAGGTCTCACTGACCGGCGCGTCGGGCATGTGGTCGGACTTCAACGAGGCCAACAAGACCGCGATGATGAAGTCCGAGCTCATCTCCTGGCCGGTCACGCTCGGCATCCTGCTGCTCGCCTTCGGCTCGCTGGTCGCCGCCGGCCTGCCGCTGATGCTCACCATCCTCGGCCTGGTCGCCTCCGCCGGGTCGCTGTATCTCGGCACGCAGGTGCTCGACATCTCCATCTGGGCGATGAACTTCGCGCTGATATTCGCGCTCGCGCTCGGCATCGACTACGCGCTGTTCATCGTGATGCGCTTCCGTGGCGCCTTCTTCGGAACGAAGCTGTCGGCCGAGGACGGCGTCGCCGAGACCATGGACACGGCCGGCAAGGCCGTCCTGTTCTCAGGCGTGACGGTTCTCATCTCCCTCTCGGCCGTGATGCTCGTCCCGTCGCCCGCGTTCCGGTCGATGGCGCTCGGCATCATGCTCTCGGTCGTCTTCATCCTCGCGGCGACGCTCACGCTCTTGCCCGCCGTGCTGGCCAAGCTCGGCACCCGCGTGGACAAGCTCTCGCTGCCATGGGTGCACTCGGGTGAGCACCGCTCGCCGAAGTTCGCCGCCTGGGCCGAGCACCTGTGGCGCCGGCCCGTCGCCTACGGCGCCGTGGCCGTTGCAGTCCTGCTCGCGCTGAGCCTCCCCGTGTTCGGGCTGCAGACCGGCATGCCCTCCATCAAGGTCGTCCCCGAAGGCGACGGCTCGCGGACCGCCTACACCCAGGTGCAGGACGCCTTCGGCCAGGGCGCGCCCGGCGCGCTGCAGGTCGTCGCCCGGAGGGCCGACGCCGCGCGGGTCGCAGCGATCGCCAAGGCCGACCACGGCGTCGCCCAAGTCATGCCCGCCATGGCCGGGCGCGCTGGCAACGTGATGGTTCAGGTCGTCCCCAAGCACGACCCGTCCGACCCGGCCGTCGGCGCGACCATCGACCACCTACGCGCCGACCTTCCCGGCGGCGCGCTCGTCGGCGGGTCGGTCGCTGAGAACCACGACCTCGAAGCGGCATTGACGGCCAAGACGCCGCTTGTCATCGGCGTGGTCCTCACCCTCGGGTTCCTGCTGCTGCTGGTCGCGCTGCAAGCGCCTGTCCTCGCCGCCGTCGGCGTTGTCACCAACCTGCTGGCTGTCGGCGCGGCGTTCGGCGTCGCCCGGCTCATCTTCCAAGAGGGCCACCTCGCCGGCCTGCTCGGACTGGACCCGCAGGGCTTCCTGGACGCGTGGGCCCCCGTCTTCTTCTTCGCGATGGTCTTCGCCATCTCGATGGACTACACGGTCTTCCTGCTCTCCTCCGCGAAAGAGCACTGGGACCGCAGCCACAACCCGCGCGAGGCCATGGTCGGGGGTGTCGCGCACTCCGGGCGGGTCGTGTTCGCGGCCGCGGCGGTGATGGTCGCGGTGTTCTTCACGTTCGCTCTCAGCGGTCCGCTGCCGCCCAAGGAGATGGGCGTCATCCTCGGCATCGCCGTCCTGCTCGACGCGGCGCTCGTCCGCCTGCTGCTCGTGCCCGTCGCCCTGCGCCTGCTCGGGAAGTGGGCCTGGTGGCTGCCCAAGCCGCTGGACCGCATCCTGCCCGACGTCCGCTTCGGCCACGCGTGATGACCATGGTCTTCAAGCGCAAGAACACGATGGACGTCGTCGAGGCCCTGGCCGGACACACCGCCGGTCGGCTGGTCCTCGTCGATGTCCGCGAGGAGCCCGAGCGGGCGCGGGGCTTCGCGCCCGGCTCACGGCACCTCCCGCTCGGCGAGCTCAAGCAGCGCCTCGGGGAGCTGCCTGCCGACCGCCCCGTCGCGTTCATCTGCCAGAGCGGCCGCCGCTCAGCGATGGCCGCCACGGCCGCCCGCCGCGCGGGCCTCGACGCTCACAACGTCGCCGGCGGCATGACCGCCTGGGAGCGCCACGGCCTGGATACCTCAACTCCCGGGAGGGCTCGATGATTTTCCGCCAGCTCACGCACGATGACCTCGGTTGCGCCAGCTATCTCATCGGCGATGAGGACGCCGGCGTCGCCGCCGTGGTCGACCCCAAGCTCGACATCGACGAGTACCTGCGTCTCGCCCGCTACCTCGGCGTCCGCATCGAGCACGTCCTGGAGACGCACAACCACGCCGACCACGTCTCCGGCCACGGCCGCCTCGTGGCCGCCACGGGCGCGACCGTCCACATCCATCGCGACGCCGACCCCGAGTACGACCACGAGCCGTTCGATGACGGCTGGGAGCTCGCACTGGGCTGCGTGACGGTCCGCGCCATGCACACGCCCGGGCACCGGCCCGAGCACACCGCGTTCGCGCTCATCGACACCGCGCGGTCGAAGGAACCGTGGGCGGTCCTGAGCGGTGACACCCTGTTCGTCGGCGATATCGCCCGCCCAGACCTCGCCGTCGACAAGGAGGAAGGCGCCCGCGACATCTTCCACTCACTCAACGGCACGCTCATGGCGCTGCCGGATACCGTCGAGGTGTGGCCAGGGCATCTCGGCGGCTCGCTGTGCGGCGGACCCGGCATGGACCTGAAGGTTTCCTCGACAATCGGGTTCGAGCGAGCCAACCAAGATCTGCTGCAGGTCACCGACGAGGACGAGTTCGTCCAGAAGACCACCTCGACGCTGGGACCACAGCCGCCGAACTTCACGAACATCGTCGCGCTCAACCGCGGCCCGCTCGTCAAGGAGACCGTCGAGGCGCATCCATTGAGCCCGCGGCAAGTCCAGCAGGCCCACGAGGACGGCGCGCTCGTGGTCGACGTCCGCACCGAGCTGCAGTTCGACGAAGCGCACATCCCGGGCGCCGTCTCCATCACCGCGCGCCGCGCCGGGTTCGGCTCCAAGCTCGCCTGGCTCGCCAAGCCAGACCAGCCCATCGTCCTTGTCGGCCGCGACGACGACGACGCCATCGCATCCGCCCACCTCGCAGGCGCCGTCGGGCTGCGCAATATCGCCGGCTACCTCGCCGGCGGCATGACCTCCTGGCGCGAGGAGAAGCTCGACGTCGACCGCGTGCAGCGGATGACGGTCCCCGAGCTGCACGACCACTGGGAAAAAGACGCCAACGGATTGCAGGTCCTCGACGTGCGCGAGCAGGGCGAGTGGGACGCGGGCCACATTCCCAGCTCCGTGCACCAGCCCTACCACGACATCCGCGACGTCCCCGACGGCATCGACCCGGCCAAGCCGGTCGCGGTCATCTGCGGCTCCGGCCAGCGCTCCGCGGTCGCCGCCAGCCTACTGCAGCGCTTCGGCGGCGAGCACGTCATCCACGTCGTCGAAGGCGGCGTGCCGCTGTGGGAGCGGGAGGGCTGGCCGACCGAGCAGCCCGAGAAGGCCTAAGCATCGTGCTGCTGGCCATATCGTTCGGGCTCGCCATCGGGCTGGCCGTCGGCACCCTCGGCGGCGGCGGGTCCGTGCTCGCCGTCCCCATCCTCGTCTACGCCCTCGACCAGACCGTCCCGGAAGCCACGACCGCCTCGCTGGTGGTCATCGCCGCCGGAGCGGTCGCCGGCGGTCTCAGCCACGCCCGAGCCGGACGGGTCTGCTGGCGCCACGCCGGCTCGTTCACCGCGGCCGCGCTGCCCGGCATCGCTCTCGGCACGATCGCGGCCGAAACTGTCAGCGGCGAGCTGCTGCTGGCCGGCTTCGCGCTGGTGATGCTCGCCGCCGCCCACGCCACCTGGCGCAAGGCCAGCGCCCTAGGTTCTGAGCCTGGCGGCACCTGGGAGACCGGTGGCGCCTGCCCGCCGCTTCGGCTCCCCCGCGACCTCATCGCCGGTGCGGCCGTCGGCCTCGTCACCGGGTTCTTCGGCGTCGGCGGCGGCTTCCTCATCGTTCCCACGCTCGCCATCGCCCTCGCGTTCACCATGCGCACCGCCATCGGCACGTCGCTGGTCATCATCACCGCCACCGCGCTCCTCGGACTGGCCGCGCATCTGGTGGCCGGGCGCTCGCTCGACGCAGGCGTGACCGCGACCATGGCTGCCGCGTGTGTCGCCGGCGCCATCGCCGGGGCCTGGGTTGCCGGCCACGTTCCGCAGCGGACGCTCGGACGCGGGTTCGCGCTCCTCGTCGTTGCCATCGCTGCCTACCTGCTGGTTTCCGTCACGCTCCTGGGTGGCCCGCCGGAAGCAGGCTCCCGACCCGGCGATGCCGTATGCGGATCTCACCTGTGCGCCACACGCCGACTTGCCGAGGCGCCGCTACCACCGCCGGCCGGCGGCCCAGAGTCAAGCGGTGCGGCTTGGGTCGGGGGCGAGATTTCGCCTGCGGGGCTCTTCAGTAGTCAGAGCGATGGATTCGACTTCGCAAGTAGCAGCTAGAACGCTATTCGCGGCCGCCATCACCGTGTCAGAGCCGCGAAACCCTGCGATCTGCGGGGCTTTTCAACGAAGCGGACGACGGGGGTCGAACCCGCGACCTTCGGCTTGGGAAGCCGACGCTCTGCCAACTGAGCTACGTCCGCGCGGGGCGGATTCTAGGCGCTTGCGGGCGGGTGGGTACGCGAGAGCCCGGCGGCGCAGCCGGCGAAGCCACCTCTCTACCCTGGCTGAGCGATGAAGCGCTTCCTCATACCGGGCGTCGCCACCCTTGCCGCGCTGGCACTCGTCGGCCTGCTCGCCTTCGGGCTCCTCTCGCGCGCGGAGGACACCTCGATCGACCAGGCCGTCGCTCGCGGCGAGCGGCCGGTCGCCGCGAGCCGCGAGCTGCCGATGCTCGGCGCGAGCGGGACCCAGTCGCTCGCCGACCTGCGCGGCAAGGTCGTCGTCCTGAACTTCTGGGCGTCCTGGTGCGACCCCTGCGAGGCCGAAGCGCCCGTGCTCGCGGCCGCCCAGGAGCGCCTGGAGCGCGACGGCAGCGGCACCGTCCTCGGCGTGACCTACAGCGACTCGACCCCCGACTCCCTGGACTGGGTGCGCAAGCACGACGTGCGCTATCCGAACGTCCGCGACGTGGGCACGAAGCTCGCCCGCGAGTACGGCACGAGGAGCCTGCCGGAGACGTTCGTCATCGACCGCCAGGGCCGGATCGCCGACTTCTACCGTGGCCAGATCGACCAGGCGCGCCTGGACCGCGCGCTCGCGAAGGCGCTCGGATGACGCGCGCCGCCGTGTGCGCGCTCGCCGCCGCGCTCGCGCTCGCGCTCGCCCCCGCCGCCCTCGCCGCCCCGGCGTCGCTCGTCGACGTCGAGGACGAGGTCATGTGCACGACCTGCAACGTCCCGCTGAACATCGCCGAGAGCCCCCAGGCCGACCGCCAGCGCGCGTTCATCCGCGGGCTCATCGACCGGGGCCTCGACAAGGAGCAGGTCAAGGCCGCGCTCGTCGCCGAGTACGGGGAGGACGTGCTCGCGCTGCCCGACGCGGGCGGCGTCGGCTGGACCGCCTACGCGATCCCCTTCGCCCTGCTCGTCGCGCTCGCTGGCGGCCTCGCGCTGCTGCTGCCGAGCTGGCGCAAGCGCTCGCCGCAAGGCATCGGCGACACAGCGGCCCCGCAGCTCTCAGACGACGAGGCTCGCCGCCTCGACGACGACCTCGGGCGCTACGCCTAACCCGCACCCCGGCCCGGCCCCGCGACCGCGCGCGCGTCTTACATCTTCTCCGGCGCGCTCACCCCGAGCAGGTCCAGCGCGCGGGCGATCGTCCGCTTCGCCGCCACGCCGAGCGCCAGGCGGAAGGACTCGACGCCCTCGCCCTCGACGCCGAGCACCTGGCAGTCGCGGTAGAACGCCGTGAACGTCTGCGCCAGCTCGAGCACGTACGCCGCGATCCGGTGCGGCGCGCGCTTGGCTGTCGCCTCGTCGACCTCCTCGCCGAACGCCAGCAGCTTCTTGATCAGCGTCCGCTCCGAGGGATGCAGCTCGCCCGCGTACGAGCCCGCCTCGCGCAGCGCGAGCGCGACCCGCTCCTCCCCCGCCCGCGCGAGGATCGACGCGATCCGCGCATGCGCGTACTGGACGTAGTAGACGGGGTTGTCCGAGGACTGCTCGCGCGCGAGGTCGAGGTCGAGGTCGACCGTCGTGTCGTGCGAGCGCTGCAGCATGAAGAACCGCGTCGCGTCGACGCCGATCGACTCGATGACCTCCTCGAGCGTCACGAAGTCCCCGCGCCGCTTGGACATCTTCGCCCGCTCGCCGCGCTCGACGATGTGGACGAACTGCAGGATCGGCATCTCGAGGCGCTCGGGGTCCTCCCCCAGGGCGGCGAGGGCGGCCCGCATCCGCGGCAGGTAGCCGTGGTGGTCGGCGCCCAGCGGCAGGATCAGCCGCTGGAAGCCGCGGTCGATCTTGTCGGCGAGGTACGCGACATCGGCCGCGAAGTACGTCGTCTGACCGGTCGAGCGGATGAGGACGCGATCCTTGTCGTCGCCGAAGGTCGTCGTGCGCAGCCACCGCGCGTCGTCCTTGCGGTAGAGGTGGCCGGCGGCCTCCAAGCGCTCCAAGGCGGTCGCGATCTCGGACGGCTCGCCCGCGTGCAGCTGCGCCTCGCTGAAGAACACGTCGAATTCCACGCGGTAGGAGCGCAGCACGTCCTTGATGCGCTCGAACATCCGCTTGACGCCGATCCGCGCCAGCTCCGAGGCGTCCATCGACGCGGCGCCGGGGATCTCCGCCGCGAGCTCACGGACGTAGTCGCCCTCGTAGCCGCCCTCCGGGACCTCCTCGCCGCGCGCGCGGGCGAGGATCGAAGCGCCGAGCTTCTCGATCTGCGTGCCGGCGTCGTTGAAGTAGTACTCGCGGCCGACGTCGTGGCCGCTGAACTCGAGCAGGCGCGCGAGGGCGTCGCCGTAGGCGCCGTGCCGCCCGCTCGCAGCGGTCATCGGCCCGGTGGGATTCGCCGAGACGAACTCGATGTTGATGCGCTCGGGGGGGTCGGCGCCGCCGCCGCCGAAGTCGCTGCCGGCTGCCAGCACGTGGCCGAGCGCCTGCACGCACCAGGCATCGGAGAGGAAGAGGTTCAGGAAGCCGGGGCCGGCGACGTCGACACGGTCGAGCGCCGGGCCGAGACGCTCGCTGAGCTCGTCCGCGAGGCGCGCCGCGACGTCGCGCGGCGGCGCGCCCGCGACGGGCGCGAGCAGCATCGCGGCGTTGGTCGCGTAGTCGCCGAAGCCGGCCTTCTTCGGACGCTCGAGCGTCGGAGGGGTGCGCTTGGACCCGTTGCCGCCGGCGATCGCACCGGCGGCGTCCTGAACGACGGCGCGCAACTGGCTGAGCGGTGTGTCCACCGTTTCAGCGTAGTCAGTAGTGGTACGGCTCGCCCGCGAGGATCTTGTGGCCGCGGTAGAGCTGCTCGAGCAGCACGACGCGCGCGAGCTGGTGGGGCAGCGTGAGCGGGCCGAGCGAGAGGCGGTGGTCGACGTCCTCGAGCTCGAGGCCGACCGGGCCGCCGATGACGAAGCACACGTCGCGCCCGGCTTGGCGGCGCGCCTCGAGGAACCGGCTGAAGCCGAGCGAGTCGAACTGCTCGCCTTCGCGGTGCAGGAGCGAGACGAACGCGCGATCCGGGATCCGCCCCGTGAGCCGCTCCTCCTCGCGAACCTCGATCATCTCGACCCGCGCGTGGCGGGAGATGAGCTTGAGGTAGTGGGCGATGTCGTCGGTGTAGGGCGGGCGCAACCGCCCGACGGCAAGGACGATCAGGCGCACGCTGCGATACTAGACACGCACATGGCCGAACAAGACGAGCCCGAGCGGCACATCAACATCCACTTCTCGCCCGAGATCATGGCGGGGCACTACGCGAACTTCGCGAACGTCTCCTTCTCGGACTACGAGTTCACGATCACGTTCGCACGCGTCGACCACGAGATCGACGCCGAAGAGATCCCCGGCGTCGTCGTGTCGCGCGTGAACCTCTCGCCGAAGTTCATGCGGGAGCTGGCGGACGCGTTGGAGGACTCCTGGTCGAAGTGGGCGACGCGCGAGGGCATCAAGAACCTGCCCGAGTTCGGCGGCGCGAGCAACGCCGAGCCGCCGCCGGGCCCCGCGTAGCCTCAGCGTCCGCGAAACCGCGCGAGCGCGAGCTCGATCGCGAACGCGACGCCGCTGCCGAGGGCGGCGATCCAGCCCCACCGCGGCAGGCCCGGACCGACGAGCAGCGCCGCGATGAGCACGCACAGCAGCGCCGACGAGATGCCGCGCCAGAGCTTGGGGTCGGCGATCACTCGCGCTCGCGCTCGTACGCGACGCCCAGGCCGATCCGCTCGACCGCCGGCGGGTGGGTCGCCGTGAGGAACGTGATCCAGTCCGGCGGGTCGGGGTCCGACAGGTTGCGCAGGGCGATCCGCCGCTCGAAGGAGATGAACGGCTCGGGCTGATCGGTCGACCGCAACGAGAACGCGTCCGCCCGCGCCTCGATCGCCCGGCTGTACTGGTTGGAGATCATGGTGATCGTCGTCGCCATGATCGTGGCGCTCAGCGCGAGCGCGGGCAGCATCGCGGGGCTGCCCGCTGCTTCGGCGGGCGCCAGCCGGCCCGTCAGCCGCGCGACCGCGAGCATCCCGAACGGCGCGACGATCGCGAGGTACAGCAAGCCCCAAGGGACGTCGTCGTAGTGCACGTGCCCGAGCTCGTGCGCGACGACCAGCCGCAGCTCGTCGCGCGTGAAGTTCTCGATGAGCGTGTCGTAGAGCACGACGCGCTTCGTGTGCCCGAGGCCCGTGACGTAGGCGTTCACCGCGGTCGTGCGACGCGAGGCGTCGATCTCGTAGACCTGCCCGACGTCGACGCCGGCCTTGTCCGCCAGCTCGAGCACGTCGGAGCGCACCTGGCCCGCGGGCAGCGGCTTGAACGTGTTGAACAGGGGGTCGAGCACGACGGGCCCCGCGTAGATCGTGATGACCCCGAACGCGACCACGACCGCCGAGCCGGGCGCCCACCAGCTCCGCGGGAACCTGCGGATCAGCGCGAGCCCGGCGGCGGCGCCGGCGCCCGCGATCGCTCCGCCGATGCCCCACGCGATAGCGGTGTCGCGCGCGTAGCCCGACCAGTCCTGCGTGATGAGCCCGACATCGCGGGCGCGCTCGCGGCCGATGACCTTCAGCGGCAGGACGGCGAGCGCGAGCGTCACCGAGAGCGCCGCGCCGGTGGCCGCCGCGGCCAGCAACGGCCGCCGAAACTCGCCCTGCAAGCGGCGCGGCGGGCGCACCACGAGCAGCGCCAGGAGGCCGATCTGGATGACCAGCGCGCCCCCGTAGAGCGCGAGCTGCGGGCGCTGGTAGTCGCGTGCGCGCTCGATCTCCGAGGCGCTGAAGTACGATTCGGCGCGAACTGGAGCGGGCTCGATGAGGCCTTCCCGCGGTCGCAGGAGCACCACCGCCACCTCCGCGACCACGACGGCGGCCGCGATGGCCACCGACCAGCGAAGGCGTCCCCGATCCACGGTCGAACTGTACTTGCATGCAGGTCGCGATCCTCTCCGACATCCACGGCAACCGCCACGCCTTCGAGGCGGTCCTCGCCGACGCCGAGGCCGCCGGCGCGGACGAGATGTGGTGCCTCGGCGACCTCGTCGGCTACGGCGCCGAGCCCGACGCCTGCGTGCAGCTCGCGCGCCGCCACGCCGCGATCTGCCTCGCCGGCAACCACGACCTCGGCGTCACCGGCGAGATCGGCCTCGACGAGTTCTCGACCGGCGCCGCGCTCGCCGCGCGCTGGACGCAGGAGACGATCTCCGAGTCGAACCTCGAGTTCCTGCGCGCGCTGAACTCCTCGGGCGAGGAGGGCGGCGTCGGCCTCTACCACGCGAGCCCGCGCGACCCGGTCTGGGAGTACGTGCTCAGCGCGCTGCTCGCGGAGCTGTGCTTCGACGTCCAGCCGCAGCGCGTCGCGCTCATCGGCCACTCGCACGTCGCCCTGTCGTTCGTCCGCCCCGCCGGCGACATCGCGACCGGCGAGCCGCGCCGCCAGGGCGACGAGCTGAACATCGGCCTCGGCGAGTGGCTGCTGAACCCCGGCTCGGTCGGCCAGCCCCGCGACGGCGACCCGCGCGCCGCCTGGCTCATGCTCGACCTCGACCGCTGGCACGCGAGCTGGCGGCGCGTGGAGTACGACATCGCCGGCGCCGCCGCGGCCATCCGGGCTGCGCGCCTGCCCGACTCGCTCGCAGAGCGCCTGAGCTACGGTCAGTGACGATGCCGCGGCGCCTCCCTTACCTGCTCGCGCTGCTGCTCGGCGCGGCCGCGGCGCTGCTCGTCGCCTGCGGCGGCGGCACGAAGGGCGGCATCCCGTCGGCCAGCGCGGGCGACCTCAAGAGCCAGATCGAGGACGTCCAGCAAGCCGTCGAGGACGGCCGCTGCGACGACGTGCCCGGCCAGCTGCGCCAGGTCGACGACGGCATCGACGACCTCCCCGCCTCCGTCGACGACCGGCTGCGTGAGCGCCTGCGAGACGCCGGCGAGGGGCTGCACCGCGTCGCGCTGGAGGAGTGCAACGAGCGCGAGACGCAGACGCAGACCACCGAGACGACCGAGACACAGACGACCGCGCCCCCGACGCAGACGACACCGCCCGAGACGACCACGGCCCCGCCCGAGACGACGACCACGCCGCCCGAGACGACGACCGTCGTGCCCCCGGTCGTGCCTCCGCCCCCGCCGCCCCCGGTCGTGCCGCCGCCGGTGTCGCCACCCGTCCCGCCGGCCTCGCCGCCCGCGCCGCCGCCCGCCGGCACGCCCGGCGGCGGAGCCACGCCGGAACCCGAGGTCGGCCCGTGAGCCTCGCGATCATCGCCGGCCGCTACGAGCTCGGTGAGCGGCTGGGCTACGGCGGCATGTCGACCGTCCGGGTCGCGATGGACAACGTGCTCGAGCGCGAGGTCGCCGTCAAGCTGCTCGCCGAGCACCTCGCCGACGACAGCCAGTTCATCTCGCGCTTCAAGCGCGAGGCGCTGTCGGCGGCGAAGCTCGTGCACCCGAACATCGTCCAGGTCTTCGACTTCGGCTTCGACGAGGCGTCGGGCCACCACTACATCGTCATGGAGTACATCCGCGGCCGCTCGGGGGCCGAGATCCTGCGCGAGGAGACGCGGCTCGGCGTGAAGGACACGCTCGAGCTCGTCGACGGCGCGTGCCGCGGCCTGGCGCACGCGCATCGCATGGGCGTCATCCACCGCGACGTCAAGCCCGGCAACATCCTGCGCTCCGACGACGGCGCCGTGAAGCTCGCGGACTTCGGGATCGCCAAGGCGATGGTCGGCGGGACGTCGCAGATCACGCAGGCGGGCTCGGTCCTCGGGACGGCCGCGTACCTCGCGCCCGAGCAGGCGTCGGGCGCCGAGGTCGGCCCGCAGGCCGATCTCTATGGACTCGGCGTCGTGACGTATCAGCTGCTCGCGGGCCGCCTGCCGTACGACGCGTCGTCGCTCACCGAGCTCGCGATGATGCAGCAGCGCCAGTATCCCGCGCGCCTCGACGAGCTCACGCCGGAGGTGCCCGCGGCGCTGGCGATCGCGGTCGAGCGGGCGCTCGAGCTCGAGCCCGGCGACCGGTACGCGCGCGCCGAGGACATGCGCAAGGCGCTGCACGAGGGCGCACGCGGGGTCGCGCCCGCGGGCGGCGACGAGCGAACCGCCGCGACCTCGATGCTGCCCGTCGACAAGCCGACGGCCGCGACGCGCGCGGTCCCGAGCTCGCGCCGGCTCCAGCCGCAGGCGCCGCGCACGCCCCCGCCGCCGCTGTACGACGAGCCGGACCTGGACGCCGCGCCGCTGCGCTCGCGCCGCAACGATCCGCCGCCGTCGCGCGGCGGCCTCGGCCGGATCGTCGCGATCGTGCTCGCCGTCGCGCTCGTGGCCGCCGCGATCGCGTTCGCCTACGGCAACTCGTCGGGCGGCTCGGGTCAGGTGCGGCTCTCGCCCGTCGACGGCGACAGCGTCAGCGAGATCGCCGAGCAGGCGACCGAGCTGATCGACAACAACACGCGCTGAGCGCCGCCCGGCCGGTCAGGCGGTCGGCGTGAGCGCCGGCGCCGCGCCTTCGCGCAGCGCCTTCGCGCGCTCGGCGAGCGTGCCGGTGGCGATGGCCTCGCGCAGGTCGGCCATGAGGCGGGCGAGGTAGGCGAGGTTGTGGACCGTGAGCAGGCGGACGGCGGTCAGCTCGCGCTGCTTGAAGAGGTAGCGCAGGTAGCCGCGGGTGTAGCCGGCCTCGCAGGAGGGGCACGGGCAGCCCTCCATGATCGGCTCCCGGGACTGCTTCCAGCGCGCGCCGGTGAGGTCGACCCGCCAGCGCTTCTCGGGGTCGGGGATCAGCGCGACGCCGTGGCGGCCCAGGCGTGTGGGCATCGCGCAGTCGAACGTGTCGACGCCGAGCTCGACGCCGCGGATGAGGTCGTCGACGTCGCCGATGCCGAGCAGGTGCCTGGGGCGGGCGTCGTCGACGCCTTCGATCGCCCAGCCGACGACCTCGTACATCTGCGGCTTGTCCGCGCCCAGCGAGCCGCCGATCGCGATCCCGTCGACGGGCCGTGCGGCGATCTCCTGCGCCGACGCGATCCGCAGGTCCTCGTGGACGCCGCCCTGGACGATCCCGTAGACGAGCTGGCCTTGCGGGCCGTGCTCGTCGTGCCACTTCAGGCAGCGGTCCAGCCAACGGTGCGTGCGCTCGGTGGAGCGGGCGGTGTAGTCGCGGTCGATGTGAAACGGGGTGCACTCGTCGAAGACGAGCGCGAGGTCCGAGCCGAGCGCCGCTTGGACCTGCATCGAGGTCTCTGGCCCGAGGAAGCGCTCCGAGCCGTCGACGTAGGAGCGGAAGCGCACGCCGTCCTCCTCGATCGAGAGGACGCGGCCGAGGCGGTTGTCGCCGGACGGCGCGCGGCCCTTGATCTCGTCGGCGACGGTGCCGTGGCCCATCGAGAAGACCTGAAAGCCGCCGGAGTCCGTGATGATCGGCCGGCGCCAGGCCATGAACTCGTGCAGCCCGCCGAACTCGGCGACGAGGTCGGGGCCCGGATCCAGGAAGAGGTGGAACGTGTTGCCGAGGACCATGTCGTAGCCGAGCTGCGCGACCTCGCGCGGCTCGAGGCCCTTGACGACGCCCTTGGTCGCCAGCGGGACGAACGCCGGCGTGCGGACCGTGCCGTGCGCGGTGCGCAAGACCCCGGCTCGAGCGTTCGAGCCGGGGTCGCGGTGCAGGATCTGCAGGGCGCTCATCGCGCCCGGAGCCTACGGGCTGCTACGCGGCGGTCCCGCCCTCGGCCGTCTTGGCCTCGGCGTCGATCGACCTGGTCTCGGCGCCGCCGACGCCGATCTTCACCTTGCGCGGCTTGATCTGCTCGGGCTTGGGGATGCGCACGGTGAGCACGCCGTTGTCGAAGGCCGCGGTGACGGCTTCGTGGTCGATGCCCTCCGGCAGGCTCAGCGCGCGCGAGAACGAGCCGGTCGCGCGCTCGAGGCGGTAGTAGCCCTCGTGGTGCTCCTCGTGCTCGGTCTTGCGCTCGCCCGAGATCGTCAGCACGTTGTTCTCGAGCTCGATGTTGACGTCCGCCTCGCCCATGCCGGGAAGGTCGGCCTTCAGGACGAAGCCGTCCTGCGTCTCGACGAGGTCCATCGCGGGGATCCAGCGCCGGCTGACGCCGTTGCCGTTGCCGCTGCCGCCGGAGCGCGGCGTCTCGAAGAAGTTCGAGAACAGACGGTTCATCTCGCCCTGCAGCGAGTCCAGCTCACGGGTCGCGTCCCAACGCACAAGTGCCATGTCTATACCTCCATACGGTCCAACGGATCTGCTTGCTGGAGGTATAAAACCTAAGTCTGTATCTGTCAAGTCCGAGCCATTCGACGTTGCATCTGCACCGCAGCGCGGCGCACATCTGCCTCCGCCAGACGTTGGGAGTCCGCGATCCTTAGACGCACCATCTGTCGTGCTGCCGACGCCGTCTCCTCGGCTCCGGCAGCTAGGAGAGAGATGGCGCGCGATACGCGCTGGCGCACCTCGTACTGCGCCTGACCCAGCTCCCGAACAACCGCATCCGGCACGGCCGAGATCAAGAGATAGGCGTCGTGGAAGTCGCGCTCGACGGGCGTGTCATCGGGCGACCGCGTTCGCCCGAACGCGGCTTCTTTCAGCGCCAGCAGGCATGCGGCGTTGGCGCAGGTCAGGCGCGGCCGCGCACGATCGTCGGGGAAGCCGATCACCACCTGATGAGCAGGCTCCGCCGCCATTGCGAACACCGTGTTCGCGGGCAGCCGGCTGGCCAACGGTCCCGGAAACGGATGGTAGGAGCGAACGAGCGCACCTTCAGATCAGCACGCACCCACGTGAAGCCTTGCTCGTGTGGTAAGTCGCTGCGTTGTAGCCCCGCATCCTCCAACACAGCGACCACCGCCTCGACAGATTCGATCGGAACCACGACATCGACGTCCCGCGTCGGGGTGATCGCGACGGACGCAACATCCGCGAGCGCAGCCTCAAGCGCGGCAGCGCCGACGATCACGACATCCTCTCGGACGCTCGTGAGCACATCGGCGGCTTCGGCAAGCAGCGGCGTAGGCGTCAGGATCTTCACGACCAGCCGGAGATGCCGGCGACCGCCTCCGCGGCCTCAAGCGCCCGCTCCCCCTCGGAAGCACAGTCGAGCCAGAGTTGGACGGGATCCGCGATGGGCAAACCACCGACTGGAAGCCCGAGACCCAGCGTCCATGGATCGGGCGTCACTGCGACACGGACCACTCCTCGACCACGCTGTGCAGGCGCGGGCTGTAAGTCGTTCGCAAGTTCGCTCAATCTCTCCTCTGTCGTCCAGAGGAGCACGTCAGCGGGTTCGACCGCACGACGGACCGTCGCCGCACCCGCCAAGCCTCCGATGACCCACCCCCTCGACCCCGAAGCCGTTGCGTGTCGGAGCAGACCGAGCGCCTCCTCGACATTGCTGGCGCCGATGTCCCATCCGCGATGACGGATCCGGCGACGCTCCCAGTGCGGGAGCCAAGCCTCGAGGAGAGCGCGTGGCCGCTCGAGTCGGACTTGGCGGCTACGCCCCCCTTCGGGCGGGCTTGAGTCCCTGACGATCGCGGCGTCCTCCAGCGCTCGGACCACGCGTGACGTAGCTGCCGGATCGAGGTCGATCGCATTGGCGAGCTCGCCGACGGAGAAGTGTGTGTCGGGGTGGAGCAGGAGCCAGCGCGGAACTCTGCTCGCGCGCTTCGAGAACGGGTTACGTACCGATGGCGCGTCGCTGGGTGCGAAATCCCAGCGGACGCTGCGATGCGGCTGGAGCGAGTCGCGATCGATCAGGACGCCTGGCGCGCGAAGGAACAGCCGCCCGTCCGCGCCTGCGAACGAAACCTCAGCCACGCGGAGCGCCTGGCGGGCTTCTGCCGACCCGTGGCGATACGACACGAACATGTTCGTGTGTGCCGCTGCGCGAGTGCGATCCAGAAGGTCGGCGACAGCCCGTGACGTCAGAGAGGGGATCCGGACGCGTTGGAACGTCGTCGACGGACCCTCTGGCAGGCGGACGACCAGATGCTCATCCGAGACTTCCGCTACAAGCGGCGCGGGGAGGTCGGGCAGATCCTGCCAATCTTGCATTGATGCCAAGTTTGGCACGATGCCTGTATTGGCACAATGCGTTGTTCTGGCGCCGCTGGCCGGACCGGCAAGCGTCAGGTCTTGCAGCAGCTCCAGCCGGCGCCTTCGATGACGCGGTCCCAGGCGTTGCCGAGGAGGTCGAGCTCCTCCGGGGTGAAGCGGTCGAGGAAGAGGGCGCGGACGCCGGCGAGGTGCGTGACGCGAGCGGCGGCGAGCTTCTCGCGGCCGGGCGGGGTGAGCTTGGCGAACTGGCCGCGAGCGTCGTCGTGGCAGGCGACCCGCTCGATGAGGCCCTCGCGGGCGAGGCGGTCGACGAGGCGGGTCAGGCCGCTGCGGCTGAGCAGGATCGAGGATGCGAGGTCGCACATGCGCATGCGCTCGTCCTCGGCGTCGGCGAGGTACATCAAGACCTCGTAGGAGCTGAGCTGCAAGCCGTGGGCCGCCTCGAGCTGCGCGTCGAGGGCCTTGGCCATCGCGGCGTGCGCGCGCAGCATGCCGCGCCAGGCGCGGAGCTCAGGCCCAGTCAGCAGATGCGCCTGGGGAAGGCTCGGTGAGATCGCCATGGCCCCCAGGGTAGAACATCTTGATTGCACGTACAACGAAACGCGCGCCGTCGACCCGGCCGCTCGACGCGGGCGCTCGACCATCCGTCCATGGGGTCAAGGCGCCATGCATCCGTGCCGATGCGAACTGTGCCTTTCGCGCCGCGAAAGGGTAACGCCGGCGGCCCGTTCCCCCGGACGGGTCGCCGAGCGTGGCGCTCGGAACCTCAGCCCGTCGGCCAGCCGATGTAGCCGTGCGTCTTGAAGTCCAGGGTGATCTTCTCGCCGACGATGATGCCGTTCTCGGAGATGTCGCCCACCGTCGAGATCAGCAGCAGCGGTGCCGGGTCGATGCGCTTGAACGCCCCGTTCTGCCAGATCCAGCCGTTGCCGTTGAAGCCGTCGATCCCGAACGCGACGCCCCCGACGTCGCCCGCCTCGTTGAGCGCGAACGCCTGCGACGTGAAGGACCCGGGCGGCAGCAGCGTCTTCCACACGCCGTCGCGCAGCCGGTACGCGCGCAGGTCGACCGGCGACAGCGACGAGCGCGTCGCCGGGTTGTAGTAGCCGACGACGTCCCCGCGCGCGTTCGCGCGGATCGCGCCCGTCCCGCCCTCGGTTTGGAAGATCGGGTCCATGGCAGTCGAGGCGCCGGGAGCGTCGAGGTCGACGCGCGGCTGGCCGGGGCGCAGGAGGAACCCGTGCGACGCGCCGGCCGCCGTGCCCCACGCGCCCGTCACGGCGCCGTCGTCGCGGATCGTGCCGACCGCGGTTCCGAGGCCCGTGCCGAACTCCGACGTTGCCGGCGTCGTGCTCACCGCGCCCGGGACGTCGATCGTGTGAAAGCCGCCGGCGTCGCGAACGAAGCCGTGCTGCGCGCCCGCTGCGTCCTTGAACGTGCCGGAGACGTCGCCCAGGCCGTTGAGGCCGAGCACGTACGTGTGGGTGGCGCCCGGGACGTCGACGTCGGTGAACGCCCCGGTCGCGGCGTCGCGGACGAAGCCGTGGTTGCGCTCCGCGGCGTCCGTGTAGAAGCCCGCGATGTCACCGTTCTCTGCGATCGTGGTCGGGCCGGTGGTGCTGCCCGCCCGCGGGTGGTCGATCTGCAGGAACCGGTAGCCCGGCGTGGCGCGCAGCGCGAGCGCGTGGCTCGCGGGCGCCTGGATGGCGGTCAGGATGGCGCTGGCCACGAAGGCGACGACAAGCGCGTGCGAGCGCGAGCGGCGGCTGGAGAGCATGGCCAACCCTCCCACAGCGCCCCCGGCGGCGCCAAGGATCCGCTGCGGCTGGCGTTCGCGGCCGCCGCGGCCTACCGTTGCACGCGGACCATGGCTCTCGAGGGACTGCACCACGTCACGGCAATCACCGGCGACGCGCCGCGCAACGTCGACTTCTACGCGCGCGCGCTGGGCCTGCGAATGATCAAGAAGACCGTCAACTTCGACCAGCCCGACGTCTACCACCTCTACTACGGCGACGAGCTCGCGACGCCGGGCTCCGTGCTGACGTTCTTCGAGTTCCCCGGCGCCGCGCCGGGGCGCCACGGCAGCGGGATGCCCTACCGGATCGCATGGCGCGTCGCGAGCGACGCCGCGCTGGACTTCTGGGCCGCCCGCCTGGGCGACGAGGGCGTCGCGTTCACGCGCGACGGGACCCTGCGCTTCGACGATCCCGAAGGCCTCGAGCACGAGCTCGTCGTCGAGGACGTCCCCGATCCGCCGCTCTCGGCGCGCGCCGGCGACATCCGCGCCGAGCACGCGCTCCAGGGCTTCGCGGGCGTGCGCGCGTACGCGGAGCGCCCGCGCGCGAGCAGCCGCCTGCTGGAGGCGCTCGGGTTCGCGGGCGCCGGCGGCGCGTGGGAGCTCGCCGGCGACGAGCGGCGGGCGAGCTGGTCCTACGACCAGCCGCCGGCCGGTGCCGGCGTCCAGGGCGCGGGCTCGATCCACCACGTCGCCTGGTCGGCCGCCGACGACGCCGAGCTCAAGCGCTACCGCTCGATCGCCGCGGCCGCGGGCGCGCGGCCAACGCCGATCATCGACCGCCAGTACTTCCACTCCGTGTACTTCCGCGAGCCCAGCGGCGTGCTGTTCGAGCTCGCCTCGCGCGACGTCGGCTTCGACGTCGACGAGCCGCTGGAGTCGCTCGGGCTCGAGCTCATGCTGCCGCCGCAGTACGAGTCGCGCCGCGAGCAGCTGCAAGCCGCGCTGACGCCGATCACGAATCCCCGGCAGGTCGCGTGAGCGCCACCGAGCAGCTCGTGCACGTCGTGCGCGAGAGCGCGGGCGAGCCTGCGGGGGCGCTCGTCCTGCTGCACGGCCGCGGAGCCGACGAGTACGACCTGCAGCCGGTCCTCGACGTGCTCGACCCGGACCGGCGGCTCGTCGGCCTGACGCCCGGCGCGCCCTTGCTAATCGGTCCCCACCCACCCGGCGGGCGCTGGTGGTACCAGGTGCCGCGCGTCGGCTTCCCCGATCCGGCGACGTTCCACGCGACGTACGCGCGCCTGACGAGCTTCCTCGACGGCTGGCTGCAGGAGCGCGGCATCCCCTGGGAGCGCACGATCGTCGGCGGCTTCTCGATGGGGTGCGTGATGTCGTACGCGGTGAGCCTCGGGCCGGGCCGGCCATCCCCCGCAGGCGTCCTCGCGATGAGCGGCTTCATCCCGACGGTCGAGCGCTGGGAGCCGGAGCTCGACAGCCGCGCCGGCCTGCCGGTGTTCATCACGCACGGCGCGCGCGACCCGGTCATCTCCGTCGAGTTCGCGCGCGACGCTCACGAGCGTCTGGAGGCGGCGGGTCTCGATGTCGACTACCACGAGCACGGCGGCGGCCACCACATCGACCCGCCCGGGGTCCCGCTCATGGCGGCCTGGGCCAGCGCCCGCGTCGCGGCCTTCTAACCTTGCGTCCTCGATGGAGGACGAACCCGACCGCTACGCGAACCTGCTGCAGGCGCACCTGAACGTCAACCCGAAGACGTGGGAGGCGCTGCAGGCGCGCGGCATAACCGAGCAGACGCCGCTGCAGCTGGACTTCCAGTTCACGGCACCCGGCGAGACCGAGACGCGCTCGCTCATGCGGTTCCTCGGTGCGACGACCGACTACCAGTACCAGGGCGGGGCGCGCGACGCGGCGGACGGCTCGCAGCGCTGGATGGTGCTCGGCTCGACCTCGCCGGCGACATGGTCGCTGGATCGCCTGAACGAATGGGTCACCGAGATGACCGCCTGGGGTCGCGACCACGGGCCGGCCGCGTTCGACGGCTGGGGCGTGCAGGCTCCGTCCGACACGCCGCCACCGAGCTTGGCCTTGAAGGACCTGCTGCGGCTCCGCAAGCGCGACGCGCGCTGACGCTCTACAACGCCGGCGGCACGGGCAGCACGAGCAGCCGCGGCTCGGTCATCTCCTCCATCGCGAACGTCACGCCCTCGCGGCCGTAGCCCGAGTCGCGCGCCCCGCCGTAGGGCTGCTGCACGGCCCGGAAGAACGGGGACTCGTTGACGATGATGCTGCCCGCCTCGATCGAGCCGAACGCGCGCATCGCGGCGTCGAGGTCGCGCGTGAAGATCGCCGACTGCAGCCCGTAGCGCGTGCCGTTGGCCAGCCGGATGCCCTCGTCGAGACCGTCGTAGCGAGCGACGCACACGACCGGGCCGAAGACCTCGTCCTGCCAGCAGCGGCTGTCGTGCGGCACGGTCTCCAGGACGGTCGCCTCATGGAACGGGCCGTCGGTGCCGCCACCCTGGAGGACCGTCGCGCCGGCGTCGTACGCCTCGCGCACCCAGTCCGCCACGCGCTCGACCTCGCTCGCCGTGATCATCGGCGCCAGGCTCGTGGAGGCGTCGAGCGGGTCGCCCGGCTGGAGCGCGGCCACGCGCGGCAGGAAGCCGGCGAGGAACTCGTCGCCGATCTCCCGAGCGAGGAGGATGCGCTGCGTCGAGATGCAGACCTGGCCGGCGAAGGCGAACGCTCCGAACGTCAGCCGCTCGACGGCCAGCTCGATGTCGGCGTCGGCCTCGACGAGCACCGCCGCGTTGCCGCCCAGCTCGAGCGTGATCTTCTTGCGCGGGTTGTCGCGCTTGAGCTGCCAGCCGACCTCGTCGGAGCCGGTGAACGTGATCCCGCGGATCCGCGGGTCCGCGGCGATGCGCGAAGCGTGCCCCCCGGACACGGGGAGCACGCTGATCGCGCCCTCGGGCCAGTCGTCCTCTGCGAGCAGCTCGGCGAGCGCGAGCGCCGACAGCGGCGTCCTGCTCGCGGGCTTGACGAGAACGGGGTTGCCGGCGGCCAGCGCCGGCGCGACCTTGTGCGCCACGAGGTTCAACGGGAAGTTGAACGGCGTGATCGCCAGGACCGGCCCGATCGGAAACCGGCGCAACAGCCCGCCGCGGTTCCCGATCCCCGGCTCCGTGTCGAAGGGGATCCAGCGCCCCTCCATCCGCTTCGCCTGCTCCCCCGCCCAGCGGAAGACGAACTTCGCCCGCGTGGCCTCCCCCATGGCCTCGTTGATCGGCTTGCCCGCCTCGAGCGAGATCGTCCGGGCGAGCTCGTCGACGTTCTCGCCGATCCGCGCGGACGCCGCCAGCAGGCGCTCGGAGCGCTCCCATGCCGGCATCGCCGCGAGCGTGGGGGTCGCGGCGGCTGCTGCGTCGAGGGCGGCGTTGACCGCATCCTCGTTCGGCACCGCTGCCTCGCCCACGACGGACCCGTCGTAGGGGCTGCGCACCTCCAGAGGATGGCCCGCCGTCGCGTACGCGGCACTGGCGTCCACGCGGATCGACATCGCGCGCCTACCCCGCGAGCGCGGCCTTGGGCGCTGTGCCCTGCTTGATCTCCTCGCGCACGATCGCGGCTCCGTCGACGAGCGCGCGAAGCTTGTTCGCGCCGATCATCCGCGGGAGGTTGATGAGCCCGCAGTCCGTCGACAGGCCGAGCCGCTCGGCCGGCACGACCTCCAGACAGCGGCGGATGCGGTCGGCGATGTCGTCGGCGGTCTCGGTGATCGTCGACTTCACGTCGACGACGCCGGCGACGAAGTCGCGGTCCCAGTTGTTGTCGACGAGCGGCTGCAGGTCGTCGGTGCCGCCGCGGGCGACCTCGTAGTTCAGGACGTCCATGTGCGCGTCGAGCGCGGTCGGGAAGATCGCGGCGGCGCGCTCGGGAGCGGCGGCGTCGGACGGGCGCTTGTCGAGCACCCACGCGCCGAACTCCTTCTCGCCCTCGTCGGGGAAGTAGCCGGGCGTGCCCGAGTAGTTGCCCCAGCAGGTGTGGACCCAGAACTGGACGCCCGGGACCTCGTCGACGGCGAGGTTGAACGCCTCGACCTCCCAGTCGGACATGCCGTACGGCCAGACGAACTCGTCGAGCTGGATGATCTCGACGCCCTCCTCGGCGAGCTGGAGGAAGTCCTCGTGGAAGGCCTTCGCGATCGCGCGGGCGAGCTCGCGGTTGGAGTTGTAGTACGTGTCGTTGGACGCGAGCGTCAGGACCTGGATCCCGTTGTAGGAGATCTTCACGGGCTTCTTCGTCGCCTTGCGCACGGCGCGCAGCGCGGCGAGGTGGAACGGGTGCAGGCGGCTGACCTCGCCGGTGACCGTCGGCGCGTAGAGCGTCGAGTAGATCGGCAGGCCGATCGGCGGGCCGGACATCTTGTAGCCGGCCATGCGCTCGTAGTAGTGGTAGAGGATCTGGCCGTACGGGCTGTCGCCGCCGTAGACCTTGCCGTCGGAGATGATGTCGATCCCCGCGGCCTCCTGGTCGTGCACGATGGCGGCGACGGCGTCCTCGAACGCCTCGCGCGAGATCGCGTCGTAGACGAACTCCCCCTTGGGGTACGCGGAGAACGCGTGTCCGTCGTACCAGCGTGGGTTCGGGTAGTTGCCGACCATCGTGGTGGGCAGCAGGATGTCCTGATTGCCGACGCGCATCGTTGTGCCTCCTCGCGGATTGACCCTGCGCGTGACGCTAGATGCCGCCGTCGGCGGGATCACTATCCCCCGACGAGCATTCCGGGCGCCGCGGTTGGCGCTCGCGGAGCAGAAGCGCCGACGATCCGGACGTCGACCGCGACGGCTCCGTCCGGGCCGACGAGCACGGGGTTGAGGTCGAGCTCGGCGATCTCGGGGACGGCGGCGATGAGCTGCGAGGCTGCGGCGACGGTCGCGGCGAGCGCTTGGAGGTCGGCCGGCGGCTGGCCGCGCACGCCCTTGAGCAGCTCCAAGCCGCGCAGCGTCTCGATCGCGGCCATCGCGTCGGCCTCGCTTGCGGGCGCGAGCAGGAACGCGACGTCGCGCAGGACCTCGACGAGCACCCCGCCGAAGCCGACCATGACGACCGGGCCGAGCGCCGGGTCGCGCAGCGCGCCGACGACGAGCTCCGTGCCTTGCGCCATCGGCTGGACGAGCACGCTGCGCCGTCGGGTCGAGCGCGAGCAGCTCCCGGGCCGCGGCGCGCACCTCTTCGGCGTCTGCGAGGCCCAGGCGCACGCCGCCGGCGTCGGACTTGTGGACGTGGCGCCCTCCCGCGAGCTTCGCCACGACGGGAAAGCCGATCCGGGCCGCCGCGGCGGCGGCGCTGCCGGGGTCCGGGCAGACGGCCTGCTCGGGGACGGCGATGCCGAAGGCGCGCGCGAGCTGCGCGGCGGCGTCCGCTTCGACCAGGCCGTCGCCGATCGCGGGCAGATCGGGAGGGGCCGCGGCGGCCGGCGCCGCTTGGCGCGGGCGCCGGCTCGCGCGGCCGTGGCGCCAGGCGAGCGCCGCGGCGCGGGCGGTGCGCTGGGGCCATTCGAAGGTCGGGACGCGCGCCTCGTGGAGGAGGTCCGCGTTCGCGCGGGCGGTCTCGGGCGCGACCCAGCAGACGTAGACGGGCACGCCGGCGGCGCGGTCGGGTGGCGCGGAGGGGTCGTCGCGCGGCGCGGAGGAGTCGCCGCGCGGCGCGGAGGGACCGGCGCGCGGCGCGGAGGGACCGGCGCGCGGCGCGGAGGGGTCGTCGCGGAGGCGCGCGACCGCGTCGCGGACGGCCGCCACGACGTCGGCGTCCATCGCGGAGCGCTGGAGCAGGACCGGCACGACGATGTCGACCTCGCCCGAGCGCGCGAGGCGGTCGATGGCCAGCGGGTAGAGCTCGGCGAAGCGCGCCCATGCGGTCGTGACGTCCACCGGGTTGCGGGCGCTGCCAAACGCGGGCAGCGCCTCGGCGAGCTCGCGCTGGAGATCCTCGGACAGCTCGGGCACCTCGAGCCCCTGCTCGGAGAGCAGGTCGCTCAGCTCGACCCCGGTGCCGCCGGAGTTCGTGACGATCCCGACGCGCGGCCCGCGCGGCACCGGCTGCCAGTCCAGCGCCCGCGCCGCGTCCATCATCTCCAGGCCGCTGTCGGCGACGACGGCCCCCGCCTGCTCGAGCGCCGCGCGCCAGATCGCGGCGTCGCCCGCGAGCGCGGCGGTGTGCGACAGCGCGGCGCGGGCGCCGGCGGCCGTGCGGCCCGTCTTCGTCACGAGCACCGGCTTGCGCGCCGTGACCTCGCGCGCCGCCTCGACGAAGCCGCGCGCGTCGGCCAGCGACTCGACGAAGAAGCACGCGACGCGCGTCGCCTCGTCCGCGCCGAGGTACGCGAGCAGCTCGGCGTCCGTGACGTCGGCCTTGTTGCCCGCGGCGTAGACCTTCGCGAAGCCCATGCGCTGCTCGAGCCCGAGCATGTAGACGGCCATGCCGTACGCGCCCGACTGCGTGGCGAGCGAGATCCCGCCCGCATGGTCGGGCGTGCCGGCCGCCATCGAGGCGTTGAGGCCCGTCGCGCAGTTCTGCACGCCGAGGCAGTTCGGCCCGACGATCCGCAGGCCGCCCGCGCGCGCCGCCGCGACGACGCGCTCCTGCAGCTCGGCGCCCGCCGCGCCGGTCTCGGCGAACCCGCCGGAGAGGACCACGAGCGCGCCCGCCCCCGCGGCGACGGCGTCCTCGACGACGCCCGGCACGGCCTTCGCGGGCACGGCGGCGACGGCGAGGTCGACGCCGCCGGGCACGTCGCGGAGGTGCTGGTACGCCCGGCGACCGGCGACCTGCTCGCGACTGTGGCTGATCGGGACGACCTCGCCCTCGAACCCCGCGAGGTTGCGCATGAGCGTCGCGCCGACCTTGCCGGGCTCGTCGGACGCGCCGATGACAGCGACGCGGCGCGGCTCGAAGACGGCCCGCAGGTCGCTCATGTGCAGCAGGGGCAGGCGGCGCTGTGGCTCGACGTGCGAAAGCGCCGCTCGAGCTCGCGCGCGTCGAACTCCGTGCGGCGCACGCCGAGCCGGTCGACGGAGCGGATGATCGCGAGCTCCTCGGCCCGCGGCAGCGCGACCGTGCGCAGGTCGCCGGCCACGTCGAGCTCGAAGCCCGTCGCGGCGTGGACCTCGTCGAGCTCGACGTCGGGGAAGAGCTCGCGCAGGCGCATGCGCCCGTCGGGGAAGTCGAACACGCCGAGCTCCGTGACGAGCGCCGCGGGGCCGCCGCCGGGGAGCCCCATCGCCCCGCGGGTCCCGAGCGGCGTGCTGTGCCCGATGTCCGTGATGAAGTCGCACGACTCGACGAGCGCCCGGCCCGAGCGGTGGCGCGTCGTCCACAGCGTGAGCTCGCCGACCGTCGCCGACAGGTTGCAGCCCCCGCCGCCGCCGCCGAGCTTGACCTTCGGCCGCGGCATCGCGCCGATCGCGGTGACGTTCGTGTTGCCCTGCGGGTCGATCTGCCCGCCGGAGAGGAACATCCGGTCCAGGCCACCGCGCGCGGCGAGGTCGAAGAGCTCCTCGAAGCGCAGGATGTGCGAGGCGCGGCGCAGCAGCGACCAGTCGTTGGACGTCGCCGGGATGAACGGCGGCTCGGGATCCAGCGCGTAGGTCGACCCCTCGACGAGCACCATCTGCGGCGCGTGCGTGCGCTTGGCGACGTACATCGCGACCTGCGCGCACGGGCTGCCGAACCCGTGGAAGACGATCTCGCCGTCGCGGATCGTGCGCGCCAGGGCGACGCAGAACCACTCGTCGATCGTGAACTCGCCGGCGCTCACGCGGACGCGAGCTCCATCCAGCGCGCGGTCGACTCGTGCCAGTCGTGCAGGCCCGCGAGCTGCTCGCTGCCGACGGCATCGAGGTACGCCGGCTCTCCCCCGCCGGTCACGAAGCGCGCGAGGTACGCCGCGACGCCCTCCTCGCTGCGCGCGGCCTCGACCCACTCGCGCAGGTGCACGTGGTCGTAGGCGTACTGCGGATAGCAGGAGGTCGGGTGCGCGCCGAGCGGCATCTCGACGACGGCGTCGACGAGAAACGACGGCAGCACGACGCCCTCGGCGGCGACGTGGTCGGTGTCCGCGAGGCGCTCCACCGTCACGACGACGCGCTTCGACGCGTGGGCGAAGCGCTCGTCGAGCACGAACGGGCGGCGCAGGTGGACGTTGCCGCGCCGGTCGGCGCAGATGCCGTGGATGAGCGCGACGTCGGGCGCCAGCGCGGGCACCGCGACGAGCCGCTCGCCGGTGAACGGGCACTCGACCTCGCCGTACTCCGGGTGCAGGCCGGCGATCCCCGTCCCCGCGACGCCGCGCACCGGCATGAACGGCAGCCCGTACTCGGCCGCGCGCAGCTGCTGCAGCAGCGTGTAGCAGCAGGTCTCGCGGACGTCGATCGTGCCCGACTCGGCGGCGCGCCGGTACGCGGGCGCGAGGCCGAGGTCCTGCTCGAAGCCGACGTAGCTCTCCTCGACCGTGCCCGCGACGCCGGCGCCGACGAGCAGGTCGACGTCGATGCCGTGCGCCGAGCCGACGAGCCGCAGGTCGCGCCGGCCCTGCCGGATGAGCTCGCGCACGAGCGCCATCGGCTCGCGGTAGGAGAGCGCGCCGCCGAGCGCCACCGTGTAGCCGTCGCGCACGAGATCGGCCGCCTCGGCGAGAGTGCGCCGCTTGTCGGGCTGCGTGCGCGCGCGCATCGTCACTGGGCGGTCATGCCGCCGTCCGCCGTGTAGATCGAGCCGGTGACGAAGGCCGCGTCGTCGCTCGCGAGAAAGAGGGCGACGCGGGCGACGTCCTGCGGGTCGCCGAGGCGCCCGAGCGGGTACTTCTCGACGGTCATCGCGATCCCCTTGTCGAGGTCGCCGCCGCCGCGCTCGCGGATCATCGTCTCCATGAGCGGGGTGATGACCGTGCCGGGGCAGATGCAGTTCACGCGGATCTTGCGCGGCGCGAGGTCGAGCGCCATCGCGCGCGTCAGCGAGACGACGGCGCCCTTGGCGGCGCAGTACGCGGCGAAGCGCCGGATCCCGACGAGCGCCGCAACCGAGCCCTGGTTGACGATCGCGCCGCCGCCCGAGTCCTCCATCGCGGGCACGGCGTGCTTGGAGCACAGCCAGGTGCCCTTGACGTTGACGTCGAAGCAGCGGTCCCAGTCCTCGGCCGTGACGTCGAGGACGTCGCCCGTGGCGTCGACGCCGGCGTTGTTGTAGAGCGCGTCGAGCCGGCCCCAGCGGTCGACCGTCGCTCCGACCAGCTCACGCGCGCCGTCGTCGGAGCAGACGTCGGCGACGAGCGCGATCGCCTCGCCGCCCGCCGCGGCGATCTCGCCGGCGACCGCGTCGGCGGCGTCCGCGCGCACGTCGGCGACGCCCACGCGCGCGCCCTCGGCCGCGAACTGCTTGGCCGTCGCGGCGCCGATCCCCGAGCCGGCCCCGGTCACGATCGCCACCTTGCCGTCGAGCCGTCCCATGCGGCTGACGCTAATTCGGCGCCGAGCCTCCGTGATGGGCTGCGGGAGACAAATCTCCGGCCGTTTCTTGTCCGCCGCCGAGGACCGCGACCCGTTGGCGGGCGCGCTCGCGCAGCCGCGCCTCGGCTGCGTCGAGCGCGTCGCGGCGCTGCTTCGCCGAGCCGGCAAGGGCCTGCGCGCGGTCGGCGCCGTCGCGGAGCATCGCGTTCATCGGGGCCTGCGCGGCGCCGCCGGTGACCGTGCGCGAGGCGATCGCCGCG
This sequence comes from uncultured Actinomycetes bacterium, assembly GCA_963766525.1. Classification (GTDB taxonomy): domain Bacteria; phylum Actinomycetota; class Thermoleophilia; order Solirubrobacterales; family Solirubrobacteraceae; genus CADCVQ01. The sequence goes on along the minus strand of CAVYAX010000034.1, from coordinate 61,202 downwards.
TGGACGTCGAGCGCGTCGGCGACGAGCGCCGCGGGCGCTTCGAGCGGCAGGTCGAGCACCTCGCGCGCCGCTTGGTCGAGCGCCGCGGGGTCGAGCGCTTCGGGGCCCTCGCCGCGCTCGATCGCCAGGGCGACCGCCCGGCCGACGACGCGGTAGCAGGAGCGGTGGTCGAGCCCGGTCTCGAGCATGAGCTGCTCCGCGAGGTCCGCGGCCATCGCGAACCCCTCGCGCAGCGGCTGCTCGAGCGCCTCCGTGTCGAACTCGAGCCCCTCGACGACCGCGGCCGCCAGGCTCACGGCGTCGGTCGCGAGCTTGACGGCGCCGGCGGTGTCCCCGTAGGCGTAGAGCAGGTTGTCCGTGCGGCCCGAGGGGGTGCGCTGGGTCGCGGCGATGCTCGTCGCTCGCCCGATGAGGGTTCCGGCCGCGCCGCGGATGACCGGCAGCGCGTACGGGTTGCGCTTCTGCGGCATGAGCGCGCTCGCGCGGCAGTGCTCGGCTGCGAGCCGGAAGAAGCCGAACGGCTCGCTCGCGTAGATCTCGAGGTCCTCGGCGAGGCGGCTGGCGTTCGTGGCGGCGAGCGTGGCGTGCGAGACGAGCTCGACGAGCCCGTCGGTCTGCCACATCGCGTCGCGCGTATGGGCGATGACGCCGTCGAAGCCGAGGTCGTCCGCGAGGCGCTCGCGGTCCGCGGGGACGCGCGAGCCGTTCACGCCGCCCGCGCCGGCAGGGCTCCCGTTGACCCAGGCGAAGTCGCGGCGCAGCCGTTCGCCGTCGCGCAGCGCGGGCGCCGCGAAGGACAGCAGCCAGTGGCCGGCGGTCGTCGGCTGCGCGACCTGGAGATAGGTGAAGTCGGGCATGAGCGTCGCCTTGTGGCGGTCGGCCTGGTGGACGAGGGCCGCCGCGAAGCGGGCGACGGCCTGCTCGAGGTCGAGCACGCGGGCGCGCAGGCCGATGCGGAAGGCGATCCGGCCGGACTCGCGTCGCGGCCTGCCAGCGGCGAGCCAGCCGCCGGCGCCGCCGATCTGCTGCTCGAGCCAGCGCTCGCGGAGGTTGTAGAGGTCGCCGTAGCGGGCGTCGGCGAGCGTGGTTGGGTCGCGTTCCTCGAGCTCGAGCAGCGCCGCGAGCAGGGCGCGCTCCTGGTCGGGGGCGATGACGCCGTGCTCGCCGAGCGCGAGGACGTGGGCGAGGTCGGCGAGGCCCATGCCCGCGGCGAGCAGGTCGTTGTCGGCGAGCTCGCGCTCGTAGCCCGCGGCGACGAGCTCGGGCGCGGGCCCGGAGGCGATGCGCCCGGTCGCGCCGAGGTATCCCTCCGGGGGGCCGGGCGCGCCGGTCACAGGTCGCCTCCGGCGCCGAGCATCCCTCCGGCCACGGCCGTCGCGCCGCCGCCGGTGTGCCAGAAGACCACGGGCCCTTCGTCCTCGCGCGCCGTCTCGACGAGCGCGGCCATGGCCTTGGCGGTGAACACCGGGTCGAGCACGAGGCCTTCGGTCCGGGCGGCGAGCTTCGCCGCCTCGTCGCCGGCCTCCGACGGGCGCCCGTACCCCGGCCCGGTGTAGCCGTCGAGGATCTCGGGCTCGCCGACGGGGAGATCGGCGCCGAGCAGCCGTGCGCAGTCCGCGGCGATCGCCTGGACGCGGGCCAGGCACTCTTCGCGCGGCCGGCTGACCGTCACGCCGACGACGCGATGCCGCGCGCCGAGCAGGAGCGCTCCCGCCACGAGGCCGGCCTGCGTCCCGCACGAGCCTGTCGCGACGACCATCCGCGCCGGCGCGACGCCAAGCTCGTCGAGCTGGACGGAGAGCTCGAGGCTCGCACGGACGTACGCCGTGGCTCCGAGGGCGGTCGCGCCCCCGCGCGGGACGACGTACGGCACGCGCCCCTGCGCGCGCAGCTCGTCGGCGAGCGCTTCGAGCGCGGGATCGACAGATGCGCGATCCGGGTCGCCCGTCCAGACGACATGCGCCCCGGCGAGCGCCGACAGCGCGGCGTTGCCCTCGTGCGCGACCGGGCGCTCGGGCCCGTAGCGGACCAGCCGGGCTTCGAGCCCGAGCCGCGCCGCGGCAAGGGCGGTGAGCGCGGCGTGGTTGGACTGCGCGCCACCGGCCGTGAGCACGACGTCGGCGCCCTTGGCGAGGGCGTCGCCGAGCAGCGGCTCGAGGATCCGCACCTTGTTGCCGCCGAGGCCCAGCCCGGTGAGGTCGTCGCGCTTGACGAGCACCTCGACGCCGAGCGCCTCCGACAGGCGCGGCGCGCGCTGCAGCGGCGTCGGCAGCGTGGCGAGGCGGACGCGCGGCAGCGCGCCCAGCCGCGCCCCGAGCGATTCGCCGCCCGCGACGGCGGCGCTCATCCGCCGCGCCCCTCGCCGCCCACCGCGCGCGAAGGCGCGACCTCGCGGCCCTCCGCCCCTTCCGCCAGCACGCGGTCCACGAGCGCGATCGCCGGGCGCGCCGCGGTGATGGGATCGAGCAAGGCGTCGAGATCCTCCGCCGTCAGCTCCGCCGCGATCGCCGGCTCCCCGCCGAGCGCCTCGCGCAGCGCAAGACCCTCGGCCTGGCCGCGCATCGCCGCCTCGTAGACGAGCTCGTGCGCGCGGTGCTTGCCGAGCCGGTCGGTCAGCGCGCGCATCACGGGCTCGGACTGCACGTAGCCGCCCTGCGCCGCGACGTTCGCCGCCATCCGCTCGGCGTCGACCTCCAACCCCTCGACGAGCTCGACGCCGAAGTGCAGCGCCGCCGCGGTCATGACGCACGCCTCGGGCAGGTACGCCCACTCCGCCTTCCACGCGGCGCCGTCGCGCTCGTGCTCGTGCACGAGCCCCTCGAGCGCGAGACCGGCCGCCGCCCGCACGACCCGCCACAGCGTCCCGAGGTGCTCCGACAGCTCCGGGTTGCGCTTGTGCGGCATCGTGATCGAGCCGACGAGGCCCGGCCGCGTCGCCTCGGCGAGCTCCCCGATCTCCGGGCGCTGCAGCTCGTAGACCTCGCGCCCGATCTTCGCCAGCGTCCCCGTGACCATCGCGAGCAGCGTCAGGAACTCCGCCACGCGGTCACGCGCGGTCAGCCACGTGATGTCCGGCGCGTCCAGGCCGAGCCGCGAGCACATCCGCCGCTGCAGGTCGAGCCCGTGCTCCCCCCAGAACGAGCACGTCCCGACCGCCCCGGCGAGCTGGCCGACCGCGACGCGCGGCCGCGCTTGCGCGATCCGCGCGCGATGCCGGCGGACCTCCGCCAGCCAGACGGCGGCCTTGAAGCCGAACGTGATCGGCAGGCCGGGCTGCCCGTGCGTCCGCCCCAGCACGACGGTCTCGCGATGCTCCCGAGCCAGCGCGAGCAGCGCCGCCTCGAGCCGCGCGAGATCCGAGTCCGCGTCGTCGAGGACGTCGCGCATGACCATGCCCGTCCACGTGTCGGTGACGTCCTGCACCGTCGCGCCCCAATAGATCCACTCGCCCGCCGCGGGCGACAGGCGCTCCTGCCACGCCCGGATGATCCCGAGCGTCGAGTGCCCCGACGCGCGCGTGCCCGCCGCGACGTCGGCGAGGTCGAAGCCGTCGACGTCCGCGGTCGCGGCGATCTCCTCCGCGGCGGCCGCCGGGATCAGCCCGACCTCGGCCTGCGCCGCCGCCAGCGCCGCGACGATCTCGAGCCACGCCTGCATCCGGCCCCGCTCGCCGAACCGCGAGCGCGCGGCGGGCGTCGTCCACAGGTGCTCGTAGACGACCGAGTCCAGGATGTGCGCGGCGGTCACGCCGGCACCGCCTGCCATGCCGGCACGAGCAGGCGCAGCGCCACGCGCACCTCCTCCAGCGTCGCGCCCCACGGCACGACGACAAGCTCGCCGTCGGACTCGATCCCGCGCTCGCGCAGGCAGCACTTCACGAGCGTCGGCTCCCCCGGCGTGCCGGCGTGCACGCGCGGGCACATCTCGACGCGCTCGGACGGCTCCACGCCGTAGAGCTCGGCATGGATCTGCCGCGACCGCTCGCAGCCGAGCAGCGTCCAATCCGGCGGCGGCGCCGCCGGGCCGGAGTCGAGGAAGTCGACCGGGCCGTCCAGCTCGAGGCCTCCGCAGCGGCACGGCAGCAGCCAGTGCTCCGCGCGAGCGGCCGACGCGATCTCGTTGAGGTCGACCGCGACGAGCTCGAGCTCCACGGGGTCGAGGTCCTCGTCGTACTCGAGCACCCGCTGCGCCATGTCGAGCAGCTTCGGCGGGTGCGGCGGGACAACCTCGACGACGCGCACGCGCACCGGCGCCGGCTCGACGATGAGGTTGACGTGCTGATTGCGCCCCTCGACGACGTACACCCGCGCCTCGGCGCCGCTGGCCGCGGCCGCGCGCGCCATCTGCGTCGCGTTGCCGGTGTCGATCTCGGGGTCGCGGACGAACGCCGTCTCGCCCGGGCCGGAGACCCACTGCACGCCGGTGACGGGAGCGAACAGGTTCTCGCCCGCGGCCGCCTTGTCGACCGTCACGACCGCGTGCCCCTCGTCGCCCTCCGCGATGAGCACCTCGGTGCGCCGGTACACGCGCCGCCCGAGGAGGTGCTCGCGGATCGCGTCCTCGGCGAGCGGCACGCCGAGGCGCTGCACGCTGACGCCGCGATACGGCCGGCAGATCCAATTCGGGCGGATCACACCGCGGTCCAGGCGCCGTCGAGGACGAGCATCGCGCCGTTCATGTACGGCATGCCGTCGCCGGCGAGCAGCGCGACGGCGTCCGCCACCTCGGCCGCGGTCGCGACGCGGCCGGCCGGGATCTTGTCGAGCACCGCCGCGCGCAGGTCGGGGTCCTCGAGGCGCCAGCGCGTCATCGGCGTGTCGACCATGCCGGGGCAGACCGCGTTCGCGCGGATCCCCCGCGCGGCGTAGTCGGCCGCCAGCGAGCGCGTGAGCTGGACGACCCCGCCCTTGGACGCCGTGTACGCGCACCGGCCGGGGAACGCGACGAGCCCCGCCACCGACGCGACGTTCACGATCGATCCCGCGCCGCGCGCGAGCATCCCCGGCAGCGCCGCGTGGCACACGAGAAACGGGCCGGTGAGGTTGACGTCGATCACCCGCCGCCACTCCTCGACGGGCGTCACGTGGCACTCCGCTGCGCGCGCCGACCCGGTGATCCCCGCGACGTTCACGACCGCGTCCAGCGGCCCGAGCTCGGCCTCCGCGAGCGCCACCGCGTCGCGCACGGCGGCCTCGTCCGTCACGTCCGCGGCCAGCGCGAGGACGCCGAGGTCGTCCATCGCGCCGGCGTCGAGGTCGACGGCCGCGACCGCGGTGCCGCCCGCGACCAGCCGCTCGACGCACGCGCGCCCGATCCCCGACGCCGCCCCGGTGACGAGCGCGACCATCGCCGTCACGGCGCCGCGACCTCCTGCAGCTCGAGCGTGCGGAAGATGCTGATCGCGAGCTGCGCCTCGAAGCGGTCGTGCTGGCGCGCGAAGTCCAGGCCCGCGATGGTCCGCACCTTGTCGAGCCGGTAGCGGACGGTCTTCGCGTGCACGAACATCGCGGCCGCCGTGCGCTGGAGGTTGCAGTCGTTGGCGAGGTAGGACTCGATCGTCCCGGTGAGGTCGCTCGGGTGGTCGCGGTCGTAGTCGAGCACGCCACCGAGCACGCGGCGCGCGAAGTCGCGCAGGTCGCCGCGGTCGCCGGGCGCGAGCAGGAAGCGCATGACGCCGAGCTCGTCGAGCACGGCGACGCGGCTGCAGCCGTCGGCCACCGGCGCGGCGTTCAGCGCGACCTGGGCCTGCGCGTAGGCCTCGGGCAGATCGCTGATGGCGGCCGCGCAGGCGCTGACCCCGGCGGCGATGTCCATGCCCGGGAAGCACTCCCGCAGCCGCTTGACGACGGCCTCGACGCGCGGCCGCGGGTCGTCGGCGGCCGGCAGCAGCAACGCGATCAGCGAGCCGCGCGCGGCCGCCATCGCCGACTCGCCGCCCTGGGCCGTGGCGACGCGCTCGGCGACCGGGGCAAGCGACTCGCGCAGCACGAGCTCGGGCGCGGAGGCGTCGGCGTCTCCGCCGCCGGCGCGTGGGCGCGCCTGCGCGCGGATGAGCGCCACCCGCACCCGCTCGGGCAGCTCGACCCGCAGGGCGCGCGCCCACACGAGCGCCTCGACGGCGTCGGAGATCTTGCCGTCGAGGAGATCCCAGAGGAAGTCGCCGCGCACGCGGGTGCGCGCCTGGAGGACCGCCCGCTCGCGGGTGAGCTCGAGCGCGCACATGATCGTGGCCTGCTCGACCAGGACGACGTCCAGCGGCGCGGGCGGGTGGCGCAGCGCGACGCCGAGGTACCCGAGCCGCTCGCCGCCGCCGATGATGTCGCGCACGAGCAGCCGCTCGTCGGCGGCCGGCGCGGGACGGCGCGCCGCCGCGATGCGCGTCGCCATCCGCTTCTGCAGCGCCGCGCCCGCGGGGCTGCTTGCAGCCATCGGGCGGCGGCCGGCGTCGAGCGTCGCGACGTCCGCGTCGAGCAGACGCGCGACGCCCTCGACGAGGTCCGTGAGCGCGCAGCCCTCGAGCACGAGCCGCATGAGCTCGTCGTGGACCTCGGTCGCGCGGCGCAGGACCTCGTTCTGGGACTCGAGCCGGCGGTTGGCTTGGCGCAGGCCGTCGACGGTCTTGCGCTGTGCCTCGTAGAGCCGCGCGTTCTCGACCGCGATCGCCGCGAAGTTCGCGAGCGTCGTCATCGCGCGGACGTCGGTGTCGGTGTAGGTCGCCGGCTGCCGGCGCCAGCTCATCGCGACGCCGATCGTGTGGCCGCGCACCGCCATCGGCGCGCCGAGCGCCGCGCGCGTGCCGTCGGCGTGCGCGATGTCGATGAAGTCGGCCGAGATCCGGGGATCGGTGTCGTAGTCGTCGACGCGCAGCGGAGAGCCCTCCTCGTAGACCATGCCGGCCACGCCCTGCCCGCGGCGCACGACGAGGCGCGCGGTCGCAACCGTGCGATGCCCGGTGCACGCCTGCATCCGCAGCACCTCGCCGCTCTCGTCGGCGAGCAGGATGCCGGCGATGTCGGCGTGGGTCGTCGTCGTGATCGCGTTGAGGACCGACAGCAGCGTCGCGTCGAAGTCGAGCGAGCTCAGGATGTCCGCGGCGACCTTGTCGAAGACGCCCGAATGCCCAACCTCGGCTGCCGCGGCGGGACCCATAGGGGGAATCTAACCGTCCTGGCCTGCTCTCTCAAAGACAATCGATCGCTCAGGCTTTGTCTGTCCGGGATGACGAGGCCGCGTTCGCCCGCCCGTACGCTCCTCGAAGACAAGTCAGGAGGTGGCACGATGTCCGAGCTGGACGTGGTCGGTTGGCGGACGGCGATCGAGAGTGCGCTCGATCAAGCCGACGGCACGCCGATCCTCAACCTGCGCGACGACGGCGACGGGATCTACGACGCGATCTTCGTCGGCGGCGGCGCGGCCGGGCGCTTCGGCGGCTCGTACCTGCGCGCGATGGGCGGGCGGGCGCTGATCATCGACCGCTGGCCATTCTTGGGCGGGAGCTGCCCGCACCAGGCGTGCGTGCCCCACCACCTCTTCTCCGAGGCCGCGGCGCTGCTGGATCGCGCGCGCTGGTTCTCGGACGAGCTGTTCTTCCCGCCGTTCGACGCGTCGCGCGCGAGCATCCTCGACCTCGTCGAGCTGTTCCGCGCCGGCCGCTCGACGGCCCACGCGTTCATGAACTGGCAGACGCAGGTCCAGCTCGAGGTCGAGTTCGTGCTGAACGCCGAGGCGCAGATCCTCGACGCGAACACGGTGTCGGCCGCGGGCCGGACGTTCGAGGCGCGCAACCTCGTGATCGGGCTCGGCGCGAACCAGAAGCCGTTGGAGATGCCCGGCGCGGAGCTGGCTGGCGTGCACGACTGGGCGACGCTCGTCGAGGACCTCGACTACGAGCCGACCCGCTGCGTGATCGTCGGCGGCGGCAAGGTCGCGGTCGAGTACGGGTCGTTCTTCCAGTCGACCGGCTGCGAGACGACGATCGTCTCCCGCTCGCCCATCCTGCGCACGGGCAGCCTGCATCACGTCGACGAGGACATCCGCCGCTACGTGCTCGACGGCATGAGCGCGCGCGGCATGACGCTGCTGGAAGGCGGCAACGTGACGGCGCTCGAGGGCTCCGGCGGGCGCGTCGAGCGGGCGATCGTCGAGCATGCCGGCGGACGCGTCGAAGCCATTGACTGCGACTTCGTCTTCAACTGCACGGGCGAGCGGCCGAACAGCGAGCCCGCGGTGCGGGCGCTCGGTCTCGCGACCGGGCCCGGCGGCGAGATCCTCGTCGACGACCGGATGCGCACGAGCGTCGATGGCGTCTACGCGGCGGGCGACGTCATCGGCGCGCCGATGGAGATGTTCAAGGCGCGCAAGTGCGGCATGACGGCGGCGCGCAACGCCATGGGCGAGGACTACACGTTCGACTTCAGCGAGTACCCCGACTTCCTCCACACGACCTACGAGGTGAGCTGGGTCGGGCTCAGCGAGGAGGAGGCGCGCGAGCGCTGCGACGACGTCGCCGTCATCCGGATGCCGCCGCGCGGGCAGGAGCGCGACAACCCGCTGCCGTGCGCCGAGGGCACGATGCTCTACGCGTTCGCGCGGCCGGAGCTGTCGGGGTTGCAGAAGTGCATCATCGACGCGTCGTCGCGGCGGATTTTGGGCTTCCATCACGTCGGCTACGGGGCCAAGGACGCCTTTCAGTACCTCGACCATCTGCTCCGCCGGCCGGAGGGGCTGACGATCGACGAGCTCGGCGACATGAACGAGCTGTTCCTCAACCCGGAGCACTTCATCCAGCTGTCGCGGCTGCGCGCGGGCCGGCGGGAGCTCGTGGACTTGTGAGCCGGCCGTGAGGCACATGTGAGCACCGACCACGGCCTCACGGGCGGGCAGATCGCGCGCTACGCCGAGCGCCGCCCGGCGCTGGGCGACTTCCTCGATCTGCCCGAGCGCACGACCAAGCCGCGCGAGGCGGGCGTCACGCACGTGCTCGACAAGGGGCTGACGCTCGTGGACCTGCGCGGCCTGCTCGGCGCCGCCGGCTCCTACGTCGACTTCGTGAAGCTCGGCTGGGGCACGGCGTACGTGTCCGACGACGTGTCGGCGAAGGTGGCCCAGTGCGGCGCGGCGGGCGTGCGCGCCTGCCTCGGCGGGACGCTGCTCGAGCTCGCCTGGGCGCAGGGCCGGATGTCGGAGTACGTCGACTGGGCGCACGGGCTGAAGGTCCCGTGCGTGGAGGTCTCCAACGGCTCGGTCGACATGCCCGCGAGCGAGAAGCGCCGGCTCATCCAGGAGCTCAGCACGGAGTTCGAGGTGCTGGCCGAGGTCGGCTCGAAGCGGCCGGGGCCGGTCGACGTGCGGCGCTGGTGCGACGAGCTGGCGGGCGACCTGGACGCGGGCGCGAGCTGGCTCGTGGCCGAGGGACGCGAGAGCGGCACGGTGGGGCTGTTCGAGCCCGACGGCGAGGTGCGCGTCGAGCTCGTCGAGGCGATCGCGGCCGCCGTGCCGGTCGACCGCGTCATCTTCGAGGCGCCGCGCAAGTCCCAGCAGGCGGTGCTGGTCCACGTCGTCGGGCCGAACGTCGGCCTCGGCAACATCGCCCCCGCAGAGGTGCTCTCGCTCGAGACGCTGCGCCGCGGCCTGCGGATGGACACGATCGATCTCGCCCTGCCGGAGCTCGCCCGCGCTCCGGCCTTCTCGAATGTCGAGAAGTGACCGGATAGCGGTCACCTTTCGACATCGCCGGAGCTAACCGCGGAGGACCAGGCCGTCGCTGACCGGCACGGCGACGCCGTCGTCGGCGACGACGAGCTCCAGCCGGTGCGGCCCGGGCTCGTACACGATCGGTGGGCCCGCGAACGGCGGCACGGACGGCGCCGACGGTCCGCGCACGCGGATCTCGCGCAGCGCGCCCGGACGGTCATGCGCGACAGCCGGGCGCCGGCGGCGCGCGATCTCCTCCGCCGTGGCTTCGAGCACGAACACCAGCGGTCGCTCCGGATGGCGCTCGTTGTCGCGATGGATCCAGATGCGCGGCCCGAGCGCGTCGTAGAGCCAGAAGTCGTCGCCGGGATCGATCCGCCCGCGGAACCCCAGGCCGACGGGACTGGCGCCCGTCGTCGCCCGGTCGGCGCGGCGGTCGAGCCGCAGCGGGTTCGCGCGTGCCTCCGCCGCGTCGGACACCCACAGCAGCTCGAAGTACTGCTCGGGCCACATCAGGCGCCGGTTGCGCGTGCCTTGCCCGCGGTGCGCCTGTCCGGCGTCCAGCACCCAGCCGTCGTCTTCGAGACGGCGCGCGGCCTCACCGGGGTCGGTCACCATGCAGAAGACGTGGTCGAGCTCGAGCACGAGCGCCGCGCCGACGGTCCTAGGGGAGCGGCTTGAGCGCTCCGCGCTGGCTCTCGGGCCGGTAGTCGACCTTCTCGCAGTTGCTGATCTTGTACCCCGCCTTGCGCGTGCGCGCGACGTGGTAGATGTCGCGCCCGGGGCCGCAGTTCAGCGTGCCGCGTCCGTAGTGGATGGAGATCACGTCGTTGCCGGGGCCGGCGTTGATCCGGTTCGTGCCGTGCGAGCCGTAGATGAAGTCGGTGCCGTCGCCGCCGGCGATCGTGTCCACCTGCGTCGCCGGCTGGCCCTTGGGGTCCCAGTCGCCCCACAGCACATCCGACCCGGCCGCGCCGTCGAGCGTGTCCGAGCCGTGGTGGCCGAGCAGCTCGTCGGACTTGCGGGTGCCGGTGTACGTCACATCCGCGTTGCCGTTCTGCTTCTTGAAGAGCCCGTTGATCTTGGGCCAGTACTTGTGGTCCGAGCAGTTCGTGCAGCCGGCCGTCGCGTAGCCCGCGGCGAGCGTGGCCGCGATCACCATCGCGATCGTGGTCGCAGCCGCGAGCGTGCGCCTGGTCGTCATGAAGCGGAGCGTACAGCCCGCGCGGAGGCGCCGGACCCGGTCCCCGGCTACACCACGGTCGTCGCGAGCGCGACGAGCGCCGTCGCCGCCAGCGCCGCGAGCACGGCCCACTCGTAGCGCTCCCCTTCGAGCCAGCCGAACGCGCGGCGGCCGAAGAGCTGGCCGGCGAGCCCCGCGAGCAGCAGCACGCCGAGCGCTCGTGGCTGCGTGAACGTGTCGCTCAGCAGCAGCGCGGGCACGCCGATGATCGCCTCGGCGAGGAAGATCGCCGCGAGCGTGTCGCGCATCTGCCGGGGCGCGGCGCCGCGGGCGAGCAGGCAGAAGACCAGCGGCGGCCCGTTCAGCGAGGTCGAGGTGCCGAGCGCGCCAGCCGTGACGCCGGCCGCGGGAAGCAGCCACGGCCGCCGCCGCACGCCGGCCGCCCCCGCCACCCGGCGGCTGCGCACGCGCAGCGCCAACCCCGCCAGCACCGCGAGCGCGACGAGCACCGACAGCGGCTGCTCGGGGACCTCGCGCAGGGCGAGCACGCCGAGCGCGACCCCTGGCAGCGACCACGCGACGATCGCCACCGCGTCGCGCACGAGCACCTGAGGCCGGCGGCCCTCTGTCGCAAGCGTCAGGCTGTTGAGCCCGATTGCGACGATGAAGCCCGCGGTCACCGCCTCGCGCGGGCCGAGCAGCGCGAAGAGGATCGGCGCGGAGACGAGCGCGAAGCCGAAGCCCGTCGCGGACTGCAGCGCCGCGCCGACGAACAGCGCCAGCGCCGCGAGCGCGACCGTGACCGTCACGCGCGCCTCACGCGGGCCGCGCCGGCAGCGGCCGGCGGCCGCCTCGCGTGCGCCGCGCCGGCAGCGGCCGGCGGCCGCCTCGCGCGGACCACCCCGGCAGCGGCCGGCCGGCTCACCCCGCCGGCGGCTCGTGGACGATCAGCGAGCGACCCGTCATCTCCGGCGGCTGCGGGATGCCGAGCAGCTCGAGCGCGGTCGGCGCGACGTCCGCGAGGATGCCGCCCTCGTGATCGAGCTTGCCCCCCTCGACCGTCACGACGAACGGCACGGGGTTCAGCGAGTGCGCGGTGTTCGGCGATCCGTCCGGCTCGAGCATGTGGTCGGCGTTGCCGTGGTCGGCGGTGACGATGCACGCGCCGCCCGTCCCCTGCACGGCCTCGACGACCCGCGCGAGGCACGCGTCGACGGTCTCGATCGCTGTCACGGCCGCCGGGATCACGCCGGTGTGGCCGACCATGTCGGGGTTGGCGAAGTTGATGACCGCGAACTGGAACGGCTCCTCGGACCACGCGCCGACGAACGCGTCGGTGGCTTCGACAGCGCTCATCTGCGGCTTGTGGTCGTACGTCGGCACGTCGCGCGGCGAGGGCACGAGCTCGCGCCGCTCCCCCTCCTCGGGCGGCTCCTTGCCGCCGCCGAAGAAGTACGTCACATGCGGGTACTTCTCGGTCTCCGCGACGTGCAGCTGGAGCCCGCCGCCGCCGGCGATGACGCGCGGCAGCGTCACCGCCGGGCGCTGTGAGATGAACGCGATCGGGTGCGACGCCACCTCGCCGGCGTAGTCGGTGAGCGTCGTGTACCGGTCGATCGGCGGAGCGCCGCGGCGGTCGATCGCCGGGCACTCGGGCGCCGCGAGCGCCGCGCTGAGCTCACGCATGCGGTCGGGGCGGAAGTTGAACGCGATGACGGAGTCGCCCGGCCGGATCGTGCCCTCGGCGCCGACCGTCGTCGCCGTCACGAACTCGTCGGTCTCGCCGCGCTCGTAGGCGGCCCGGGCCGCCGCGGCCGCGGTCGGCGCGCCGTGCTCCGCGATGCCGTGAACGACGAGGTCGTACGCGGCCTGCACCCGCTCCCAGCGGCTGTCGCGGTCCATCGCGTAGAAGCGACCGATGACGCTCGCCACCCGCCCGAGGCCCGCCGCCGCGCAGCGATCCTCGACGGTTTGCAGATACGCCGCACCGCCGTGCGGCAGCGTGTCGCGCCCGTCGGTGATCGCGTGGATGACGAGGTCGGGCACCCCCGCGCTCGCCGCCATCTCGACGAGCGCCCCGAGGTGCTCGATGCTCGAGTGCACGCCGCCGTCGGAGACGAGGCCGAGCAGGTGCACGCGCGGCGCGCCGCGCATGGCGGCGAGCAGCACCTCGTTGTCCCCGAAGTTCGGCTGCTCGGCCGCCTCGTCGATGAGCGTGAGATCCTGCTTGACGATCGCGCCCGCGCCGAGGTTGAGGTGACCAACCTCGGAGTTGCCCATCTGGCCAGCGGGGAGGCCGACCGCCTGGCCGCACGCCGTCAGCGTCGTGTGCGGGTAGCGCTCCCAGAGCGCGTCGAAGACCGGCGTGTCGGCGAGCGAGACGGCGTTGCCCGGGCCCGCTTCAGCCAGTCCCCAACCGTCGAGGACGACCAGGCAGACCGAGGGAAACGACGTCAAAGCGCGGCCGCCGCCGCGACGATCTCCGCGAACGTCTCCGCGTCGAGCGAGGCGCCGCCCACCAGCGCGCCGTCGATGTCCGGCGCCCCGAGCAGCTCGGCGGAGTTGTCGGAGTCGACCGACCCGCCGTAGAGCACGCGCACGACCTTTGCCGCGTCCGGCGCCTTGTCGGCGACGAGCGCGCGCACGAAGCCGCACGCGTCCTGGGCCTGCTCGGGCGTCGCGACCTTGCCGGTCCCGATCGCCCAGATCGGCTCGTAGGCGATCGTGACCTCGCAGATCTGCTCCGGGGTGAGCTTCTCGAGCCCCTCCTGGACCTGATGGCGCAGCTTGCGCTCGGTGTCGCCGCGCTCGCGCTCGTCCTCGGTCTCGCCGACGCAGAGGATCGGCTTGAGGCCCGCGACGAGCGCGGCGGGCAGCTTCAGCGCGAGCGCCTTGTCGGTCTCGTTGAAGTACTGGCGGCGCTCGGAGTGCCCGAGCACGACGCCGTGGACGTCGATCTCGCACAGCATCGCCGCCGAGATCTCGCCGGTGTACGCGCCCTCCTCCGCCTCGTGCATGTTCTGCGCGAAGACCTCGACGCGCGAGCCGCGCGCCGAGTCGACCATCGCCTGCAGGTCCGTGAACGGGACGCAGATCGCGACGTCGACGCCGTCGATCGAGGACACCCGCGGCAGCAGCGCCTGGATGTAGTCCTCGGCCTCCGCGACCGTCTTGTGCATCTTCCAGTTGCCGGCGATGAACGGCGTGCGGCTCACTTGAGCACCTCGAGGCCCGGCAGCTTCTTGCCTTCGAGCAGCTGCAGCGACGCGCCGCCGCCCGTCGACATGTGCGTGATGTGCTCCTCGAGGCCGAACTGCGCGAGCGCCGCGGCGCTGTCGCCGCCGCCGACGACGGTCACGGCATCGGTGGCCGCGACGGCCTCGGCGACCGCGCGTGTCCCGGCGGCGAACGGCGGCAGCTCGAAGGCGCCCATCGGCCCGTTCCAGAAGACCGTGCCGGCCGACGCGATGACCTCCGCGTACAGCTCGGCGGTCTTCGGCCCGATGTCGAGGCCCATGAGCCCCTCGGGCACGTCGATCTCGTCGTGCTCGATCGCCTCGGTGTCCGGCGAGAACTTGGCGCCGAGCACGTGGTCGACGGGCAGCTGGATCTTGCCGTCCGGCGGGCCTGACTCCTCCAGCGCGCGGGCGGCGGGCTCGACGCCCTCCTCCTCGCACAGCGAAGCTCCGACCTCGTGGCCCTGGGACTTGAAGAACGGATAGCTCATCGCGCCACCGATGAGGATCGTGTCGGCGACCTTCAAGAACGCGTCGATGACGCCGATCTTGTCGGTCACCTTCGCGCCGCCGACGATCGCGACGAGCGGCCGCCCGGGATCCGCCAGGATGCCGGTAAGCGTCTCGACCTCGCGCTGCAGCAGCCGGCCCGCCGCGGAGCGCTCGACATGCTCGACGACGCCGACCGTCGACGCGTGCGCGCGGTGCGCCGCGCCGAACGCGTCGTTGACGTAGAAGTCCGCCAGCTCGCCGAGGCGCTTGGACAGGCCGGGGTCGTTGGATGTCTCCCCCGGCTCGTAGCGGATGTTCTCGAGCATGACGACGGCGCCGTCGGGCACGTCGTCGAGGTCGGGCGCGAGCTCGACGTCGACGCCGAGCAGCCCCGACAGGTGCTCGGCGACGGGCCTCAGCGAGAACTCCGGCTCACGGTCCTTGGGGCGCCCGAGGTGCGAGACGAGCAGCAGCCTCGCCCCCTTCTCGAGCAGCTCCTCGATCGTCGGCAGCGCGCCGCGGATGCGCGCGTCGTCGGTGACCGTGTCGCCGTCCAGCGGGACGTTGAAGTCCACGCGGACGAGGCCGCGCAGGCCGTCGACGTCCCCGAGGTCGTCGAGCGTCCGCACCGCTTACAGCACCTGCTGCACGACGTCGACGCAGCGGTTCGAGTAGCCCCACTCGTTGTCGTACCAGGAGACGACCTTCACGAGCGTGCCCTGCATGACGCTCGTCAGCAGCCCGTCGACGATCGACGAGTGCGGGTTGCCGGCGATGTCGCTCGAGACGATCGGGTCCGTCGTGTACTGGAGGATGCCCTCGAGCGGGCCGCTCGCGGCGGCCGTGGCGAAGGCCTCGTTGACCTCCTCGACCGTCGTCTCGCGCTTGGCGACGAACGTCAGGTCGACGATCGAGCCCGTCGGGACGGGGGCGCGGACCGCGAAGCCGTGCAAGCGGCCGTTGAGCTCCGGCAGCACGAGGCCGACGGCCTTCGCCGCGCCGGTCGACGTCGGGCACAGGTTGATCGCGGCGGCGCGGGCGCGGCGCAGGTCCTTGTGCGGGCCGTCCTGGAGGTTCTGGTCGGCGGTGTAGGCGTGGATCGTCGTCATCAAGCCGTGCTCGATGCCGACGGCGTCGTTGACGACTTTCGCGAAGGGGGCGAGGCAGTTCGTCGTGCAGGACGCGTTGGAGATGACGTCGTGCGAGTTCTTGTCGTACAAGTCGAAGTTCACGCCGAGGACGACGGTGATGTCCTCGTCGGTCGCGGGCGCCGAGATGATGACCTTCTTGGCGCCGGCGGACAGGTGCTTGGCGGCGTCGTCGCGCTTCGTGAAGAAGCCCGTCGACTCGAGCACGACGTCGACGCCCAGGTCGCCCCAGCCGAGGTCCGCGGGATCGCTCTCCTCCATCACCTTGATCTGCTTGCCGTCGACCACGAGGCCGTCGTCGTTGAGCTCGACGGTGCCCGGATACGGGCCGAGGATCGAGTCGTACTTCAGGAGGTGCGCGAGCGTCGCGTTGTCCGTGAGGTCGTTGACGGCGACCCACTCGATGTCGGCGTCGGCCGCTTGGGCGGCGCGGAACACGTTCCGGCCAATGCGGCCGAAGCCGTTGATTCCAACGCGTACTGGCATGCTCGATACGTCCTTCCTCGGGGTTTCAGGAGCTCGCTGCGGGCGGGCGAGGTCCTCCCCACCGCGCTTTGGGAGGGCGAAATCTAGTCGGTCTCGCTTGGGGGCGCCCTGCCGCAGCCGGGCGCTGCCCGTGACGGCGAGCTCGTAGCTTCGGCCCGTCCTCGGATACGGTTGCGGCCGCGATGGCCGCAGACGAACACATCTCACCGAGCGTGCGCAACGTCGGGGCGGTCGCGTCGCTGAGCCCGGACGTGCCGGCGACGGCCGACTTCGCGAAGGTCGACCTGTGCCTCTTCGCGTCGCTGGACGGCGGCGATCGGGTGCTCGACCCGCAGGCGCCCTCGACGAGCCTCAGCATCGAGCGCTCCAAGCTCGCCGGGCTGGAGCTGTCGGTGCAGATGTCGCTGCGCCTGCGCGCGGCTCCGACCGGCGCGCGCCTCGCGGCCTGGGAGCGGATCGCCGGCGAGCTCACCACGCGCGGCATCGAGACCGACCCGGTCACGTTGCACGGGCTGGGCTTCGCGCTCGTCTGCGACGACGAGCTGCAAGCCGCGCAGGCACAAGCCGGCCGCTGACAGCTCCAGGGTGATGTCGGTCACACCTGTATCTCCGCGTTCGTAGCTTCCCTCCTCTCCGGGACACCACATCCCAGCGTCTTTTAGGAGAGAGCGAACATGAAGCGCCTGATCACCGGCTCGAAGTACGCCAACGTCACAGCCACCATGGCCCTCGTCGCCGCCCTCGGCGGCACGGCCTATGCAGCGGGGCTTCCGTCAAACAGCGTCGGCCCGCTGCAGCTGCGGACCAGCGCCGTCACCTCGACCGACGTCAAGGATGGCTCGCTGCGCCTGAACGACTTCAAGGCCGGCCAGATCCCGGCCGGCGCCACGGGACCCGCCGGCCCCGCCGGCCCGAAGGGCGCCAACGGCGCGGCCGGCCCCGCGGGGCCCGCCGGCCCGGTCGGTGCCACCGGCGCCCAGGGGCCCGCGGGCCCGGCCGCGCCGGGCGAGACCACCACGCTGGACTACAACGTGTCCGCAGCCAACATCAGCAACCCGCCCGGCCAGATCAGCTTCGGCAGCGTGGCCTGCGACGCCGGCAAGTACGCCGTCGGCGGCGGGGTGTATAGCAGCGGGGGCGTGACGCAGAGCGTGAACGCCAGCGGCCCGTTCAATGCGCTCGGGGCGCTCAGCACCACGACCTGGGGCGCGTGGATGAACAACACCGGCGCCTCGCCCCAGACGTTCAAGGTCTACGTCATCTGCACGGGCGCGTCAGCGGTTTCCAGGTCCGCGCCGTCCCCGGGCATCGGCAAGGGCTGAGCCGTCGCACGCACGACAACGGCCCTCTCGGCACGCGCGCCGGGAGGGCCGTTCTGCGTTGCGGCTCAGCCTAAGCAGCGGCCGGCGTGAGCAGGCTCGCGCCCAGCGCGCCGCCGAGGTCGCCGAGCTCGGCGACGAGCACCGGCGGCGGGCGGTGGTCGTTGAAGAGGTGCGGCAGCATCGCCTCGGCGATCCTCTCCGCGTACGGCTGTCCCAGCCGGATGCCGAGTCCGCCGCCGAGGATCACGACCTCGACGTCGAGCACGTTGACGACCGAGGCGACGCCCGCCCCGAGCGCCTCGACCGCGTCGGCCATGAGCTTGGTCGCGAGCGGGTCGCGCTGCTCGAGCGCGCGCGCCCAGATACCGCTCGTCAGCCGCTCGCGCCCGCGCTTGCGGGCGATCTTGAACAGCTCCGTCGGGCGGCCCTTGTCGTGCAGCTCGCGCGCGCGGCGCTCCATCGCAGCGCGTCCCGCGTACGCCTCCATGCAGCCGTGGCGCCCGCACGGGCAGCGCAGCCCACCCTGCATCTGGATGCAGACGTGCCCGATCTCGCCGGCCGCGCCCAACCCGGTCCACGGCTTGCCGTCGAGCCGGATGCCGCCGCCCACGCCGGTTCCCCAGAAGACGCCGAGCAGCGAGCGGTACTCGCGGGCGGCCCCCAGCTGCGCCTCGGCGTCGGTCGCGACCTGGACGTCGTTGCCCAGCGCGACCGGCGTGCAGAGCTCGTCGGCGAGGACCGCGGCGAGCGGGTAGGCGCCCGTCCAGCCGGGCAGGTTGCTCGCGCTCGTGACCGTGCCCGCCTCGGCGTCGATCGCGCCGGGCGAGCCGACGCCGACGTGCGTCAGGTCGCTCGGCTGCAACCCCGCGGCGGCGGCGGCCTCGCGCAGCGCGCCGGCGATCGCGGCCGCGACGTCGGCCGGGCCGCCGGTCGTCGGCGTCGGCCGGCGCGCCTCGCCGAGCACCGCGTGCCGGCTGTCCACGACGACCGTCTGGATCTTCGTGCCGCCGAGGTCGACGCCCCCGTGGGGGCCCGCTCTACGCCTGGCCATCGCTGGAGGTGAGGTCGGTGGCCATGGATCCGGAAGACTAGTGGCCCCTCCAGCAAGTCCTCGCACGCTTGGATCGGCCGCTGATCACCGCCTGGCGGCGTCCTGGACCACCGGCCACCTGGCGTGGCCGAAGGGCCGGCCGCTGCCGGCCGGCGGTGCCCGTCATGGCCCAGAGGGCCATCTCCCTCCCTGCGTCCTTGCCAGCCGGCGCCAGCGACCGCCCAAGCGCACAAGGACTTACCGGAGGAACCACCAGGGCGCGCGAGCGGCTTTTCTCAGGTTTCTCGCACCCGGGGTACAACGTGGCGCATGTTCCCGCCGCGCACCAGCCGCTGACGATGCTCGGCGCGCTCGGGTGGGGCTCGCTCGCGGCCGGCTCGCTCGTGCTGGGCGCGCTGCTCGCGTTCGCCCGCCCGTGGTCGGATCTGCAGGTCGGCTTGGTGCTGGCGTTCGGCGCGGGCGCGCTCATCAGCGCGGTGAGCTTCGAGCTCGCCGAGGAGGGCATCGCGGCCGGCGGATTCGGCTGGACCGCCGTGGGCCTCGCGGCCGGGGCGATCGCGTACTACGTCCTCGACGGCGTCATCGCCCGCAGCTCGGCGAGCGGACGCGGGCGCCGCGGGCGGACGTCCGGCTCGAACGCCGGCACGGCACTGGCGCTCGGCGCGTTCCTCGACGGCGTGCCCGAGCAGGTCGTGCTCGGCATCGGTCTCGCATCGGGCGACGGCATCGGCGCGAGCCTGCTCGTCGCGATCTTCGTCTCGAACCTCCCGGAGGCGATCGGCGGCGCGCGCGACATGCACGCGGCCGGCACGCCGCGCCGCGGGATCCTGCTGCTGTGGACCGGGGTCGCGGCGGTCTGCGTGGCCGCGACCGTCGCCGGCTACGTCGCCGCCGAAGCCGCGACGGGCGAGGTGCGCGCGGTCATCGACGGCTTCGCCGCGGGCGCGCTGCTCGTCATGCTCATCGACTCGATGATCCCGGAGGCGCGCAGCGGGGCGGGCCGCGTCGCGGGGCTCGCGACGACGCTCGGCTTCGCCGTCGCCGCGGCCCTGTCGAGCCTGGGTTAGCTCTTGACGATCTTGAACTTCGCCGTGCGCGTGGGGCTCGTCGTCCCGACGCCCGCGGCCGCGGTGGCGCGCATCCGGTAGCTGCCCGGCGCCAGCGACTTGCGCCCGGCGCGCCCGCTGAACGGGACCTTCTTCGAGCCGGCGCTCTTGTACGTGCGCTTGATCGACGTGGCCTTCACATAGCGCGTGCAGGCCTTCTTGCGCTTGAGCTTCTTGGTCGCCTTGACGCACTTGGCGCCCGAGCGCCGGCCCTTGGTCGCCTTCTCGACCACGATCGTCACGGTCGCCGGAGCCGAGACCTTGAACTTGATGGTCGTGCCCTTGGCCGTCTTCTTCTTAGCCTTCTTCTTCGTCGCGGCGGAGGTCGCGGCGAGCGCCGTGGCGGTCGAGGCGCGAGCGAACGTCTTGCGGGTCAGGGCGAAGCTGTCCAGGCGGATGCGCTGGAGCGGGAGGGCCGTCGAGCCGCCACCGCCGGGGCCGCCGGTGCCGCCGGTGCCGGGGTTGCCGGTGCCACCCAGACCGGATCCGTCGCCGCCGGGGGTGGTCCCGCCGCCGCCGGGGGGCGGCGGAGGAGGCGGGGGCGGAGGCGGAGGCGGCGGCGAGGCGACCGCGCTGACGACGGTCGCGGCCGCCGGCGCGCTGCAAGACGAGCTCACCTTGTCGTTGTCGGTGTCGCCGTCGTAGGAGGCCTTCCAGCGGTAGGTCCCGGGCTGGGACGCGACGAACGAGGCCGACTGGTAGGTCCCGTTCCCGTCGATCGTGACCTTGCTCGTCTGCGTCGGCGCGCCAGTGCAGCCGGGGTCGCCCGGCCCGAAGAGGTCGAAGGTGATGCTGCCGTCGGGGTCGGTACCGGCGATCGTCCCGGCGACCGACAGCAGGCCGCCGGCCTGGATCGCCGGCGAGGCGCGAGCGGTGAGCTCGGGCGTGTCGCGGACGACGCCGACCGTCGCATAGCCGGGATCGACGGTCTGCACGCTGTCGTACGTCGCGGTCGCCCTGACGAAGCTCACGAGATCGGTCTGCATGCCATCGGCAGCGTTGTTGTTGGAGTCCTTCGTCGCGACGTGCTCGACGGTGTAGGTGAACGAGACGACACACGTCGATGCGGCGCCGGAAGGGCTCAGCTGGATCGGGTTGGTCGGCGTGAACGTCCGCTTGCCGGTGACGGCCTCCGGGGGCCCGACCGTGAACGCGTTGCCGTTGCACGCGCCCGAGCCGCTGGCGGTGCCAGCGACCGTGATGACCCCGGGATCTGCGCCGGGCGGCGTGAAGAGGCACGACGGATCGGCGAACTGCGCGCCGCATGAGGGCACGAGCGTGAGCTCCGACAGCGCGAGCAGGCCCTTGTCGTGGTCCGGAGTCGAGTGGTTGGCGATCGTGAGCTGCCCCGTCGCCACGTCGCCGACGGCCACCGTGCTGCCCGCGAGCGTGGGCGACACGTCGATGATCGGCAGAGCCTGGGCCGTCGCCGGGGAGAGCACGCCGGCCACGCACCCCGCGAGCACGAGCGCGCGCCGAGCGGTTCGTCTGCTGATCGACGCTGCGGGGCGCTTCGGGGACATTGGTCCTTCTCCTGGGGGCCGGGCCCGCTCAACGGGCGTGCGTAGGCGAGAGTGGTGGCGCGCGCCGAGCCCGCGCACGACATCCGCGCTCGGTGACTTGGCTGACATCCCCGGTTGTCGGCGGATCGGCGGGTTTCCGAAGATCGCCTGGACGAACGACGTACTCCTCCATCCGGGGGAAGTCGCTCAGGACCGCAGCAGGACGCCGAGCACCGCGCACAGCACGGCGACGGCGATGACGCCGAGACCCGCCGAGGCGCGCCCGCGCCGCAGCAGCACCGCGCCCGCGAAGCCGGCGCCAAGGACCGCGAGCGGCGCGACGAGGCAGACGACCGCGAGGACGTACGCGATCGCCACCATCCGCGGCGGCAGCTCCCCGATGGCGGGCTCCGGTGTGGGCTCCGGCTTCGGCCTCGGCGCCCTCGGCTTCTTCGATCTCGGCTTCGGCTTCGGCTTCGGCTCGGGCTCCGGCTCCGGCTCCGGGGCGGGAGCCATCAGCGCGCCCCCGCGACGAGCTCGACGCGCAGGCCGTCCGGGTCGAGCAGATAGCCGGCGTAGTACGAGGTGCCGTACTGCGGGCGCGGGCCGGGCTGGCCGTCGTCTGAGCCGCCGTGCTCGAGCCCCGCCGCGAACGCGCCGTTGACCGCCGCCCGCCCGGATGTCGACAGCGCGACGTGGCCATAGCCGGGTGCGGGCGCGCGCCCGCGGTCGACGATCCAGAACTGCTCGCTGTCGCGGCCGTAGGCGATCGCCCCGTCGCTTTCGAACATCCTCCGTGCGCCGAGCGCGTAGAAGATCGCGTCGTAGAAGCGCGCGGAGCGGGCCAGGTCGGAGACCTCGAACGCCACGTGCCCGATCATCGCGCGAGCCGCCCGATGTCGCGGTGGGCGACCTCGACCTCGACGTCGTCGCGATCGCGATAGCGCGAGGCCAGCGCCTCGGCGATCGCCACCGAGCGGTGCCGCCCGCCGGTGCACCCGATCGCGATGCCGAGGTGCGCCTTGCCCTCGGCGATGTACTCGGGGATCAGGTAGTCGAGCAGCGGGTCCAGATGGTCGTAGAACGCCTGCAACTTGCCCCCTTTGTCGATGTACTCCACGACCTGTGGATCGAAGCCGGTGAGCGGGCGCAGCGCGGTCTCCCAGTGCGGGTTGGGCAGAAACCGCACGTCGATGACCGTGTCCGCGTCGCGCGGCAGCCCGTGCTTGTGGCCGAAGGAGGTGAACGTGAGCGCGAGCTTGGCCCGCGATCCCCGTGGGAGGAACTCGTCGATCACGCGCCTTCGCAGCGTGGCTGCGCTGATCCCGCTCGTGTCGAGCACGAGGTCCGCCCGTGCCTTGAACGGCGCAAGCGCCCGGCGCTCGGCGGCGATCCCCTGCGCGACGGAGCCCGTCGGGCTGAGCGGGTGGCGCCGGCGGGTCTCCTTGTAGCGACCGAGCAGCGTGTCCTCGTCGGCGTCGAGGAACAGCACGTGGTGCTGGACGCCGTGCTCGTGGAGGTCGTCGAGCACGTCGGAGAGCGCGTCGAAGAGGTCGCCGCCGCGGACGTCGGAGACGATCGCGGCGCGCTCGACCTTCGATCCCTCGTGGACGAACAGGTCGACGAGCGCGCGGATCATCTCCGGCGGGAGGTTGTCGACGCAGAAGTAGCCGGTGTCCTCGAAGACGTTCATCGCCGTCGACTTGCCGGCTCCGGAGAACCCCGTGATGACGACGAGATCCTCCAGGCTGGAGGTGGCAGTCTCGCCGGTGATGCTCACGTCGTTGATTCTTGCGGGTGCGGCGGTCAGCCCGAGGTGCGGTTCAGATATGCGTAGACGTCGCGCGCGGTCTTCGAGGGCAAGCCCGGCACGGCCTCGAGCGCTTCGCGGGAGGCGTGGAGCACCGCGTCGGGCGATCCGAAGTGCTTCAACAGGGCGCGCTTGCGCTTCGGGCCGACGCCCGGCAGGCCGTCGAGGACCGACTCGGTCATCTGGCGGTCGCGGCGCTGGCGGTGGTGCGTGATCGCGAAGCGGTGGGCCTCGTCTCTGACGCGCTGCAGCAGCTGGAGCTCGGGCGTGTCGTGCGCGAGGACGAGCGGCTCGTGGCGGCCGGGGATGAAGATCTCCTCGATGCGCTTGGCGAGGCTGATGACCGTCACGCCCTTGTCGATGAAGCCCTGCAGCGCTTTGACTCCCGCGGAGAGCTGGCCCGGGCCGCCGTCGATGACGATGAGGCTCGGCAGCGTCGCGAAGGACTCGTTGCGCTTGGGGTCGTTGGGGCTGAGGTCCTGCTCGGACTCCCACCGCTGGAGCCTGCGACTGAGCACCTCCTCCATCGCCATGAAGTCGTCCGGCGTGCCCTCTTGCGTGGAGCGGATGTTGAACCGCCGGTAGTCGGACTTCTTCGGCGCGCCGGCTTCGAAGACGACCATCGACGCGACGGTGTTCGTGCCCATGAGGTTCGAGATGTCGAAGCACTCGATGCGCAGCGGGAGCGCGTCGAGGTCCAGCACCTGCTGCAGGCCGTCGAGCGCCTCGACGCGCTGCTGGCGGCGGCGCTCGTCCTTCAGGCGCTCCTGGTCGAGCGCGAGCTGCGCGTTGCGCTCGGCGAGCTCGAGGATGCGCCGCTTGTCGCCGCGCTCGGCTGCTCGGACCTCGACCTTCGCGCCGCGCCGGGTGCCGAGCGCCTCGCCGAGCGGGATCGTGTCCTCCACGTCTCGCTGGACGATGACCTGCGCCGGGATCGCCATCGTCGCGTCGTAGTACTGGAGGATGAACTCGACGGCGACCTCGCCGAGCTCGCGGCCGGTCTCGTTGGAGAGGTAGAAGGACTGCCGGTCGGAGAGGACGCCGTCGCGGATCTGGAAGACCTGGGCGTTGGCGTCCGTGCCGTCGACGGCGATCGCGATCGCGTCGAGCGTGCCGACGGCCTCGTTGGCGACGCGCTGGCGCTCGAGCAGGCTCTTCACCGCTCGGAGCCGGTTGCGCTCGAGCGCGGCCTGCTCGAACTCCTCGCTGGCCGCTGCGGCTTTCATGCGCGTTTCCAGGTCTTTCTCGATCTGCCGGTAGCGGCCGGAGAGGAAGTCGATGACGCCGTCGATGGCCTGGCGGTACTCCTCCTTGGACTGGTAGCCGACGCACGGCGCGCCGCAGCGCTTGATGTAGAAGTCGAGGCAGGGTGAGCCGCTGCGCCGTCCGGGCTCCGGCGCGGGGCACGAGCGGAACGCGAAGACCTTCTGGAGCAGGTCGAGGGTGCCGCGGACCTTCTTGGCGTTGGAGTAGGGGCCGAAGTACGCGCGGTCCTTGCGATGGCGCTCGCGGGTGAAGTAGACGCGCGGGTAGTCCTCGTCGAGCGAGAGCGCGAGGAAGGGATAGGACTTGTCGTCGCGCAGGCGGACGTTGAAGCGCGGCTTGTACTCCTTGATGAACGTGTTCTCGGTGAGCAGCGCCTCGGCTTCGGAGGCGACGAGCAGGAACTCGATCTGGTGGATGCGGCTGACCATCTCGATCGCGCCGCGGGTCGCTCCCGTGCCCTTGACGTTGCTGAAGTGGCCGGCCACGCGCTTGCGGATCGACTTCGCCTTGCCGACGTAGATGACCGTGCCCTGCTCGTCGCGGAACAGGTAGACGCCCGGCCCGTCGGGCAGGTGGCGGCGCTGGTCGGCGAGGCGGGTCTCGCGCGTTGCGGTCGTGGTCGAGGCCATCTCGTGCTCCGAGGATAGATCCCCGGTCGCAGTAGTTGTATGCGCAACTACTTGGCTATAGTCGGTGTTGCCATTCGTCCGATCAGCACGGGGTACAAGGGAGAGCACATGCAACTCGACGGCATCCATCACATCAGCGCCATCACCGGCGACGCCCCGCGCAACGTCGACTTCTACACGCGCGTGCTCGGCCTGCGCATGACCGCGAAGACGGTCAACCAGGACGACCCCGGCGTCTACCACCTCTTCTACGGCGACGAGCTTGCGCGGCCGGGCGCCGATCTGACGTTCTTCGAGTACCCCGGCGCCGTGCCGGGCCGGCCAGGCGCGGGCATGGTGCACCGCATCGTGTCGCGCGTCGGCTCCGCGGCGGCGATCTCGTTCTGGGCGGGTCGGCTGGCTTCGGAGGGCGTCGACGTCGCGGTTGCGGAGGACGGCGCGTCGCTGCGGTTCGCGGACTTCGAGGGGCTGGAGCACGAGCTCGTCGTCTCGGCGTCGTCCGATCCGGCGCTGGTCGCCTGGCATCCGGAGGTCCCGGCGGAGCTCGCGCTGCAGGGCTTCGAGGGCGTGCGGGCGTACAGCCGCTCGCTGCACGGCAGCGCGGCGATGCTCGAGCGGCTGATGGGCGCTGTGCGCGTCGGCGACGAGGACCGCTGGGAGCTGCGCGGGCCGCGGCGCGGCGGCTGGATCGCGTTCGATCCCGCGCCCCGGGAGCGCGGTCGCCAGAGCGCGGGGGTCGTGCACCACGTCGCGTTCGGGACGACGGACGAGGACATGCCGGCGTGGATCGCGCGGGTGGACGAGGCGCGCGTGCCCAACAGCGGCTACGTCGACCGCCACTACTTCCACTCGCTGTACTTCCGCGAGCCGAGCGGCGTGCTCTACGAGCTCGCGACGGCCGAGCCGGGGTTCACGGTCGACGGCCCGGTCGAGGAGCTCGGCACTCGGCTGATCCTGCCGCCGTTCCTCGAGGCTCGGCGCGAGGAGATCGCCGCGCGGCTGACGCCGCTGCCGGACCCGCGCGCTGGGTGGCCGGCCCCGGCCGCCGCGGCCGACGCGCCCTCCGCCGCCGAGCCGGCCACGGCGGGCGAGCCCCTCACCGCCGCCGAGCCGGCCGCCGCGGCCGAGTCCCCCTCCGCCGCCGAGCCCGCCACCGCCGGGGCGCGGTCATGAGCGACGTCCTCGCGACTCAGACCTTCGGCAAGGGCGAGCGCGGCGACGGCGGTCGCTTCGCCCGCCAGACGAGCACGTTCCGCGACCGGGTGACGGCGGACGGCAGCTCCGGCTATCCGGCCGAGGCCGGGCGCTACCACCTGTACGTGTCGCTGGCCTGCCCGTGGGCGCACCGCGCGGTGATCGTGCGCGAGCTCAAGGGCCTGCAGGATGCGATCGGCATGTCGATCGTGGACCCGATCCGCGACGAGCGCGGCTGGGCGTTCACCGGAGCGCCCGGGCACGACCGCCGACGAGATCAACGGCTGGATGTACCTGTCCGAGGGCTACGTCGCGAGCGACCCCGACTTCGACGCGCGGGTCACCGTGCCGGTGCTGTGGGACAAGCAGACGCAGCGGATCGTCAACAACGAGTCGGCGGACATCATCGTCATGCTCAACGCGGCCTTCGACGAGTTCGCCGCCCGACCGGAGCTCGATCTCTACCCTGCCGAGCTGCGCGACGAGATCGACGCGATCAACGCGACCGTCTATGAGAACGTCAACAACGGCGTGTACCGGTCCGGCTTCGCGTCGACGCAGGAGGCCTACGAGGAGGCGGTGTTCCCGCTGTTCGACACGCTCGACGAGCTCGACTCGCGGCTCGAGACGCGCCGCTACCTCGTCGGCGATCGGCAGACGCTCGCCGACTGGCGCCTGTTCACGACCCTCCTGCGGTTCGACCCGGTGTATGTCGGTCACTTCAAGTGCAACCTGCGCCGGATCGCCGACTACCCCAACCTGTCCGGCTACCTGCGCGACCTCTACCAGACGCCCGGTGTGGCGAGCACGGTCGACCTCGACCAGATCAAGCGCCACTACTACATGACCCACGGCGGGATCAACCCGACGGGCATCGTCCCGGCCGGCCCGGTGCTCGACCTCGGCGCGCCGCACGGCCGCGACGCGCTCGCCGGCTGAGCGCCGCCCACGCGATCGATGGCGCGTTGACCCCGGATATAGGGGTCAACGGCGCCATGGACTTCGGCAGCGCGGCTCCGGAGCTCACGGCAACAGCGAAAAGGCCGGCGTGTGCGCGGGGACGACCGTGCCGAAGTGCCGGCGATCGAGCGTGGCGATCGTCGTGATCTCGAGCCGTTCGGCTGCCGCGATCACCGAGGCGTCGACGCTGCCCAGCCCGAGATCGCGGTAGCGCCACACGAGCTGGGCGATCCGCTGCCAGTCCGCTACCGCCACGTGGTCGATCATGAACGGCCCGCCGGCGAGATCGGCGAGGAAGCGGAGCTCGGCGGCAGCTCCCAAGCGGGTGCCGATGAGCTGCACGACCTCGGTGATGACGAGCACGGGCACGACGAGCGGTCCGGGATGCGTCTGGAGCAGTTCAAGCGATGCCGCGTGGAAGTCTTCGTCGGCGTCCACATAGGCCACCAGCGGGCCCGCATCCACCACGAGCGCCATCAGTCCATCTCGCCGGCGAGAATCTCCTCGATGCTCTGGGCCAAGTCGTTGCGCCCGCTGCGCCCGGCGCCGGCGGCGAGTAGATCTCGGCGCTCGCCGGCTGCCGGCGCGCCGAGGTAGGAGCTCAGCGCCGCGCGCGTCACCTCCGAGATCGTCAGCCCCGTCCGGTCCGCTTCGCGGCGCAGGCGCGCGTCGAGCTCGTCGGGGATCTTCACCGTCGTGCGCTTCATCGCGTATGCCAGCATACTCCTCATCGTACGAGCCTCACCTTCAGTCCGCCACCGGTGATGGCCTCGCCCGCGCCGCCCAGCAGCCCGAGGATCCGGGCGACGTAGCCGCGCGTCTCCGGGTACGGCGGGACGCAGCCGCAGGCCGCGACCGGGGCCGGGCCCGCGTTGTACGCCGCAAGCGCAAGCGGGACCGCGCCGAAGCGGCGCAGGAGGTCGCGCATGAGGTGCGCTTGCGCGTCGATGGCCGCAGACGCGTCGAACGGGTCGCGCAGGCCCATCGCCGCGGCCGTGCCTGGCATGAACTGGGCGATCCCGAGCGCCCCCGCGCTCGAGCGGGCGAACGGATTGAAGTTCGACTCGGCGTAGAGCTGCGCGCCGAGCAGCGCCGCCGATACGTTCCAGCGCTGCGCCGCGCGCGCGAGCGGCGCAGCGAACTGCGGCGGGACGAACGCGGGCATCGCGCTCGTGCGCTTGCCGTCACCCTCGTCGCCGAAGCCGACCGAGGCCGTTCCGGCATTAAGGGTGAATCCGAAATGCCACGGCTCCCACGAGTACCGCTGAATGAAGTGAAACCGCTTCGCGTTGGCGGCCAGCCAGCCGTACGCGCCCGCCGGCCCGAGGTCGAGCTCGGTCCCGAGCCGGTGCAGCGACTTTCCCGGCGGAGCGACCCACTTCGGGTCGGGATGGCGGGCGAACAGCACCGCCTGCTCGGCGTTCGACCGAAACCCGCTCACGACGATGAGCGAGATCCCGTCGCGGCGCGCGGCGGCGGCCATGCGGTCGAACGCCGTCGCCACGTCCGGGCGCATCGGCTTGCCCTGGCGCATCGCGAGCGGGCCGCGGTACTCCCCCACCCCCGCAGCGAACGCGATATCGGCCGGCGGCGCCAGCTCCGCCTCGGCGCGCGCTCCCGCCGCCACGCGCTCCCGCCCGTCGGCGACCACGACGGGGTCGCGCACGTCCACGCGGATGCGTACCGGCGCGAAGGTGTCGGCATCGGGAAAGCTGACCTTGACAACGCGCGCGCCGTTGCGCCGCGCGGTCACCAGCGCGGCGCGTCTGCCACGGGCGACGTACGCATCGCGCTCCAGGTGCGCTGGATTCGCGCGCGGCCCGAGCGTCGGCGGCTCGAACAGCCCCGAATAGGCGTCGTGCATCGCGCGCGCTCCCCCGAGAGCAGCGAGATCGGCCGCGCGCTGCTCCTCGCTCTGGACCCCCATCCCGCGCGCGATCGCGCCGAGGATCAGGGCGCCGACGAGCAGCGCCATCGCGGCGCCGAGGAGCAAGATCGTCGCCTGCCCCGCCTCGCCGCCACGCGGCGCGTTCACGACAGCGCCTCCACCGCCACCGCGAGCGCGCGGCGCGCCGACGGCAGCAACGTCAGGCCCGCTGCCGCCACGGTGCGCGCGGGATGCGCGGGCGGAACCTCGCACGCGCACGTGCGAGCGGCGCCCGACGCAAGCCCGGCGACCGCGAGGCGCGCCAGCGCCGGGTCCGTGCCGCTCGGCGTCGCGACGACGACGAGATCCTGGTCGCCCAGCAGCTCGTCGAACGCCGCGACGCGCGCGCCTCCCAGCGCGAGGACGGTCGGAGCCTCCCCCGCCGCGGCGCTGACGCGGCGAGCTTCGACCACGGCCTGCTCCGGCGCCTCGGGCAAGCACACCACCGCGAGCCGGCCGGCGGGGTGCGCGTCGTGACCGCGGGCACCGAGCGTCGCGGCGAGGCGGCGGGCCGCCGGCGACCCGGGCGCACGCCACCCGGAGCGCGACGTTCGCCCGGGCGTCCAGACGCAGACCACGACCACCGTCGCCCGCCGACGACGCGCCAGCGCCAGCCCCAGCGCGGCACCGAGCGAGTGCGCATCCGGCGCCGGCGCCAGCACCGCGACACCGGGGGGCGTGCGCGGCGCGGGTTCCGCGCACGCCCGGTCCGGTCCTTCGTCGGGACGGACGAAGTCAGCGTCGGCCGCTGGCCCGTGGCCGGGCGGCGGCTGGACGAAATCAGCGTCGGCCGGCGGCCCGTGGCCGGGCGGCGGCTGGACAAAGTGGTCGTCGGCCGCCGGCTCATGGCCAGCCGGCGGCTGGACGACGTCGGCGTCGGCCGCCGGCCCATCGCCGGCCGGCGGCTGGACGAAGTGCTCGAGCACCACCCGGAGAAGGCTCATCGCGACACCGGCCCGGCGTCCGCGATGCGGCTGGCCTCGAGTAGGTCTGCGAGCGCGGGGATCGGCGACGGCGGACGCAGCCGGACCCGAACGCGGCGGCCGTCCACGCTCACGCTCATCCGCTCGCGCGACCAGCCCGGCACGGCGTCTCGGGCCGCGGCTTTCGGGTCGGCGTCCTGCAGCAGCGCCACCGCCGCGGCTTCGGCGGCGTGATCGGCAAGCTCGCCGGCTGCACCGGCCGCGAGCAGTTGCGCCGCGGCGAGCACGGCGAGCACGATCAGCGGCGCCACCATCACGAGTTCGATCGACGCCTGCCCCCGTTCGCCAGTAGCCGCGGCTTCTCGTGATCGGGGTGCTCGCCGCTCGGTCATCGCGTCTGGTCCTGTAGGCGTGCGCGCGCGGACACCGTCCCGAGGCGGCCCGCGCCGATGACCGACGGGATCCTGATCGCGACCCGCACCCCCTCCTCCCCGCGCTCGCGCCGCACTGCGAGCCCGCGCTCGAGCCGGTC
This sequence comes from uncultured Actinomycetes bacterium, assembly GCA_963766525.1. GTDB lineage: Bacteria > Actinomycetota > Thermoleophilia > Solirubrobacterales > Solirubrobacteraceae > CADCVQ01. The sequence continues at coordinate 30,742 of CAVYAX010000034.1, read as the reverse complement.
GGGAAGCGCGCGACGTGCGGCGGCATGCTCGTCCGCGCCGATCGCGCTCGCGCGCGCCGCGGCGCGTGCGGCTGATCCCGCGAACCACACCGCCTGACCGGCGACGACCGCCTGCCACAGCAGCGCAACCAAGACGGCCACGAGGGGCAGCAGCGCAACGAGCTCTACGGTCGCTTGACCGCGCTCGCCGGAACGGGTCGGGGGTGCGGTCGGGGCCATGCAGGCACGATCCCGCAAGGCGTGTGACGGAACTACACGCTTTCGTTACAAATCACGCGTGAAGATGCAACAAAAGTGCTGCATTCGGGGGTTTTCGCGGATCGGGCGCCACCATGGCCGCATGACCCGGACAGCCCGAGCCTCACGTGTACGAGCGGTACCGCTGCCAGATCACGTACAGCGTGTACGAGCATGCGCCGATGATCGCGATCCACACGATCGCGCCCGGGCCCGTCTCCCACATCCGGCGCGTGATCGAGACCGTGACGATGGCGAGGCCCACCGCGGCATACAGCGCGAAACGCCACTGATCTCCGAGCCCGAAGATCTCGCCGCGGTACTGGCGGTAGAGCATCCCCACGATCAGCACCGTCACGACGATGAAGATCGCGTTCAGGGTCCTGCCGACGAAATCGGCGCCTTCGCCGCCGCCCGGCGCGAACGCCACGACGAGCGCGATGAGCACGATGATCCCGATGTTGCGCGCGACCGGCAGAGACATGCCGGACAGGCTAATGGACGGCCGAACGCGACCAGGGCCGCCGGCGAGCTACACGAACGCGCCGACGGCGGCCTTCGGCGCAGTGCGGTCCGCGCCGTCAGCGGACTTCGCGGCACGGCGGTCCGCGCCCGCGCCCGCGCCCGCGCCCGCAACCGTGTCCGCGCCGCCCTGCGCGTCGCCCGCTGCGACCTTCGCCGCGTCGCGCGGGCCGGTCGGCGGAGGTACGGTGGCGACCGCCGGCAGCTCTCCGGCCGGCTCGGCCGCAAAGCGGTACCCGACGCCGAAGTGCGTGTGGATGTAGTTCCACTCCGGCGAGGCCTGCTGGAGCTTGGACCGCAGCTTGCGGACGAAGACGTCGACCGAGCGGTCGCCGTGGGCCATCGTGTAGCCCCACACGCGCTGGTAGATGTCCTCGCGCTCGAGGACCCGCCCGCCCGCGGCGGAGAGCAAGGCGATGAGCTCGAACTCGCGTCGCGTCAGCTCGATCGAGCGACCATGTGCGAACGCTTGGAACTGATCGGCGCGGACCTCGATCTCGCCGGCGACGACCGGGGCGACCGCTTCGGGCCCGTCGGCTTGGCGCCGGCGGCGCGCGACGGCTTCGATGCGCGCGATGAGCTCCTCCGGATGAAACGGCTTGGTCACCCAATCATCGGCTCCGAGGCGCAGGCCGCGCACCCGCTGAGCGACCGTCGACTGGCCGGTGCACACGACGATCGGCAGCGCGGGCAGCTCGTTCGTCACGCGCTCGAGGTACTCCCATGCATGCTGGCCGAGCTGCGCGAGGTCGATGACGAGCGCCCCGAGGCGCATGGCCACGAGCCGGTCCACCGGAAGAGGCCCGGTCAGGACCCGGTGCTCCCATCCGAGACGGTCCAAGCGCTTTGTCAGCACCTGGACGAATCCCGTGTCCCCGTCGATGACGGCGACGCGCAGCGAGATGGTCGGTACGGCTGTGTTCGTGTCGGTCATTACCGGGCGGAGTGTACGGCGCGTCGCCGATGCTCACACAGGCTCAAGCGACCTCGGTCACGAGATTTTCACAAGCGGATCGTCGCAAAGTGCGCGGTCTTTGGGTCAATGCGGACGTTCGTCGCGCGGCATGTGCGCCGCCTCGCCGAACTCGCGGAACAGCCCCGTGACGACGAACACGGTCTGCTCGCCGATGTCGACGGCGTTGTCGCCGATGCGCTCCAAGGCCCGCGCGACAAGGATCATCGTCATCGCCCACTCGCGCACATCCGCGTTCGCGCCACCGATGTCGATCGCGCGGCGGAAGATGTCGCGGTTCAGCCGGTCGAGCAGGTCGTCCTGGCGGGTGAGGTCGATCGCGAGCTCGGGGTCGCGCAGCGCGAAGGACTGGCGCGCCTGACGCACCTGCGATCGCGCCTGCGCGCCCATCGCGCGGATCCACTCCACCATCTCGGGGTCCGTCGGCGGGTCGTGGCCCAGCAGCGGGACCATCTTGGCGATGTTCGTGCACTGGTCGCCGATGCGCTCGAGGTGCTTGACGAGGTGCAGCAGCGCCGCCACGACCCGCAGGTCGCCGGCGACCGGCGCTTGGCGCGCGAGCAGCGACAGCACGCCCTGATGGACCTCGAGGTAACGCCCGTCGACGCGGTCGTCGTCGCCGACGACGATCGCCGCGAGCTCCGCGTCGCCGTGCGAGAGCGCCTCGAGCGCCGAGTCGAGGATCCCGACGACCATGTCGAGTCCACCAAGTGCCTGCTCCTCGAGGCCGAGGAGCTCCTGCTGGAAGTGAATGCGGCCGTCGCCCACCCGGGCTCAGCCGACCTTGCCGGTGACGTAGTCCTCGGTGCGGGAATCGGCGGGGTTGGTGAAGATCTTGTCGGTGGCGTCGTATTCGACGAGCCGGCCGATGCGGTTGCCCTCGCCGGCGGAGAGGTCGACGATGAAGAACGCGGTGCGGTCCGACACTCGTGCCGCCTGCTGCATGTTGTGCGTGACGATGACGATCGAGTAGTCCCGCTTGAGCTCGATCATGAGATCCTCGATCTTGCCGGTCGAGATCGGGTCGAGCGCCGAGCAGGGCTCGTCCATGAGGATCACGTCGGGGTCGACCGCGAGGCAGCGCGCGATGCACAACCGCTGCTGCTGGCCGCCCGACATCCCGAACGCGTTGGTCTTCAGACGATCCTTGACCTCGTCCCACAGCGCGGCGCGGCGCAGGGCGCGCTCGACGATCTCGTGCATGTCGCCCTTCATACTCAAGACCTTCGGGCCGAAGGCAACGTTGTCGAAGATCGACTTCGGGAACGGGTTGGGCTTCTGGAACACCATGCCGATGCGCTTGCGCACCTCGACGGCATCGACCTTCGAGTCGTAGAGATCCTGCCCGTGGTAGTGGATCGAGCCCTCGACCTTCGCGCTCGCGACAAGGTCGTTCATCCGGTTCAGGCAGCGCAGGATCGTCGACTTGCCGCACCCGGACGGCCCGATGAAGGCCGTGATCTCGTTCTTGTAGAGATCGAACGTGACGTCCTGGACGGCCTGCTTTCCGCCGTACAGGACGCCGAGGCCTCCCAGCTCGAAGACGGCTTCCGTCGACGGGGCGGCGTCGCGGCCGCTCGACACCTCGGACGAGAGCCGCAGGCCGCTGGGGGCGCTGGTCGCGGCCGCGCTGAGCTCGGCCGGCGTCGCTTCGGGATTCGTCGTTTCGCTCATCGGCTGGGGCTCCATCGGTTCGCCGTCGGGATCTACCACTTGTTCTCGTACCTGTTGCGTAGGTATATGGCCACGCCGTTCATGCAGATCAGGAGGCCGAGCAGCAGCACGATGCCCGCAGCCGCGAGCTGGCGGAAGTCGTCCTGCGGCTGGGAGATCCAGCTGAAGATCTGGATGGGGAGCGCGCTGAAGCCGGCGCCGTCGCCGACGACGCCGCTCGGGTTGAACGTGATGAACGTGGCCGCGCCGACCACGATCAGCGGTGCCGTCTCGCCGATCGCACGCGACAACGCGAGGATCACGCCGGTCGCGACGCCCGGGATCGACGCCGGCAGCACCTGCTTCCAGATCGTCTGCCACTTGGTGGCCCCGAGGGCCATCGAGCCCTCGCGGATCGACGGCGGGACCGCCCTGATCGCCTCGCGGCCGGCGATGATCACGACGGGCAGCACGAGCAGCCCGAGCGTCATCCCGCCGGCCAGCACGACGCGCCCGAGGTTCAAGGGCCCGCGCACGAGGAAGGCGAGCCCGAGGATGCCGTACACGATCGAGGGGACGGCGGCGAGATTCTGGATGTTGACCTCGATCAGGCGGTTCCACCACTTGGAGTTGTCCGCGTACTCCTCGAGGTACACCGCGGTGGCGACGCCGATCGGGACGATGAACACGGCGCACACGCCGATGATCCACAGCGTCCCGAAGATCGCCGGCTGCAGGCCCGCTATCTCGGCGTTCGACGACGGGAAGTTCGTGAAGAGCTTGCTGTTGAGCACCGGTAGCGCGTCGATCAGCACATCGACGATCAGCGTGACCAGCACGATCGCGCTGAGCGCGAGGCACAGCAGCATCGAGATCCGGAAGCCGATGTCCTTGACGCGCGCGGCGCCCGACTTCGGGCGCAGCGACATGGGGGAAGCGGCGCTCATTCGTACACCTGCCTGTACTTGCGGACGAAGCGGATCGCGATCACGTTCATCAGCAGCGTCATCAAGAAGAGGACCATGCCGACGGCGAAGATCGTCTTGTAGGCCGTCGATCCGGTCGCGATGTCCCCCTTCGCGGTCGCCGCGATGAACGTCGTGATCGTCTCGACGGACTCGCGCGGGTCGAACGTGAGGTTCGGCTGCTGACCGGCGGCGACGAGCACGATCATCGTCTCGCCGATCGCCCGCGAGACCCCGAGCACGATCGATGCGACGATCCCCGACAGCGCAGCCGGAAACACGACGAGCAGCGACACCTGCAGCTTGTTGGCGCCGAGGCCGAAGGCCCCCTCGCGCAGCGCACCGGGAACCGCCGACATCGCGTCCTCGGAGATCGAGGCCACGGTCGGCAGGACCATGAAGCCCATGATGATGCCGGCCGACAGGGCGTTGAACGTCGGGACGTCCATCCCGAGCAGGTCGTTGAGGATGACCGGCGTGAAGAACGTCAGCGCGAAGTAGCCGAAGACGATCGTGGGCACGCCGGCGAGCAGCTCGATGAACGGCTTGACGACCCTGCGCACGTTGGGCTTGGCGTATTCGGCGAGGTAGATCGCCGTCCCGAGCCCGAGCGGGATCGCCACGATCAGCGCGAGGCCCGTGACGAGCAACGTGCCGGTGACGAGCGGCAGCACGCCGAACGACGGGTCGGAGAACAGCGGCGACCACTCGGTGCCGGTGAGGAACGAGAAGACGCCGACCTCGCCGAAGAAGCGGATGGTCTCCGAGAGCAGCGAGAAGATGATCCCGAGCGTCGTCAGGATCGACAGCAGCGCCGCGAGGAACAGGGCGACGCGAATCGCGTCCTCGCCCCTGCGACGCTTCGCGACGCCCAGGACCGGAGTCCCGGGCGTCGCCGATGCGGCGGCTGGATTAGCCGTGCTCACGCTCTGAGCTCAGCCTTCTGCCTTGGTGAGAGCGGCTTGGGCCGTCGTGGCCTGCTCCGCGGTCAGCGCGACGATCTTCGACGCGTCCGCGATCGCCTGCTGGTTGGCCAAGACGTAGTCCATGAAGCCCTTGACCTCCGGACGAGCCAGCGACTTGGCGGCCGGGTACATGAACAGCGGGCGCGCCAGCGGCTTGTACGTGCCGTCCTGGATCGTGGCTGCGGTCGGCTCGATGCAGCCGTCGCCGCTGTCGACCTTGACGAGGTTCAGGTTGTCGGCGTTGTCCTCGAAGTATGAGAAGCCGAGGTAGCCGAGCCCGCCCTTGTCGCCCGAGACGCCCTGGACCGTGACGTTGTCGTCCTCGCTCGGCGAGTAGTCCTTGCGCGTGTCGCCCTCTTCGCCGTTGATCTCGGCCGTGAAGAAGTCGAACGTCCCGGAGTCGGTGCCTGGTCCGAAGAGCGCGACCTTCTCATCGGGGAAGGACGGGTCGAGCTCCTTGTAGTTGGAGACCTTCGAGCCCTTGTTCCACAGCTTCTTGAGCTGGTCGGTCGTCATGCAGTCGATCTCGAGATCCTTGCTCGTGATGATCGCGATGCCGTCGTTGGCGACCTGGACCTCCGAATACGTGACGCCCGCCTTCGCGCAGACCGGGGCCTCCTCGTCTTCCTTGATCGGACGCGAGGCGTTGGAGATGTCGGTCTCGCCGGCGCAGAACTTCTCGAAGCCGCCGCCCGTGCCGGACTCGCCGACGGAGATGTCGACGCCGGTGTTCTCGCCCTTGAACTGCTCGGCCGCGGCTTGGGCGAAGGGGAAGACCGTCGACGAGCCGTCGACCTTGATGTTGCCGGACAAGCTGCTGCCGCCCGACCCGCTGTCCTCGCTGGTCGAGTCGTCGCCGCAGGCGGCGACCCCGAACGCAAGAACGCCGGACAGGGCGGTGACCGCCAGAACGCGGATGGGCTTCACGTGTGCTCCTTCATAGATGAGTGCGAACGGGCGCGAGGCTTCCAGGGGCACGGACAGCAGCCTGTTAGCGCTCGGTTGCTCTGCTGTGAAAATCCGGTGAACGGGCCTCGGGCCGTGGCTCCGGCGCCGGGCGTGGCGAAGCTCCGGCGGCGACCGCCGGCGGCGCCGCCTCCGCGGCCATCCGGTAGCCGAAGCCGAGGTGCGTGTGGATGTAGCGCCAGTCCGGCAACGCGGCCTCGAGCTTGTCGCGCAGCTTGTGAACGTACACGTCGACCGACCGGTCGCCCTTGCGCATCTCAGAGCCCCAGGCCTCGCGATAGACCTCCTCGCGGGCGATGATCCGACCGCTGCGCCGCGCGAGCGCCAGCAGCAGCTGGTACTCGCGGATCGACAGGGTCAGCGGTCGTCCCGCTGTGGTCACCAGGCCGTCGGACGCCCTGATCTGGAGGGCGCCCACGGAGATGAGCTCGTCGTCGACGGCGGCATCCATCGGCGCGCAGGTTGACCGTCCGCGCGGCCCGGGCCGTTATCGACTCGTGAACCTCGTGTGAAAATCGGATGACCGCGCGGACTGCGGCCGGGATCCCGGTTTACGCTGGCGCGGATGATCCGATTGCGTCGCCGCGCCCCCTTCGACGCCGGCCTGCTGACGCTGCTCGCGCAGGCCGGCGAGAACATCCAGGACGTGTCGCGGCTGCTGCGCGACCTGCTCGTCGACTATCCCGAGCACGCCGGCCTGATCGATGCCGTGCAGGACTGCGAGCACCGCGGCGACCACATCGCGCGCGACATCATCCATCGCCTCAGCAGCAACGGCCACCGGCGGCTGCCGTTCGCCGGCGGCGACGGCCATGCCGGGCTCGGAGTCGTCGACGGTCACGCGCTCGCGACCGCGCTGGACGACATCGTCGACTTCGCCGAGCAGACTGCCGACGCGCTCGGCGTGTACGGCGTCGAGGCGCCGATGGAGCAGTCCGTCGCGCTTGCGAAGGTCCTCGTGGCAGCTTCTGATCAGGTCGTCCGCGCGCTGTCCGCGCTCGGCGCCGGCGACGCGGACGCGCTCAGGCCCGCACTGATCGAGATCCACCGCCTGGAGAGCGAGGGCGACCGCGTGCTGCGCGAGGGTCTCGCGTGCCTCTTCGCCAACGGGATCGACCCGATGGTCGTCATCCGCTGGAAGGACATCTTCGAATCGCTCGAGTCGTCGATCGACGCGTGCCAGACGGTCGCGCACGTCATCGAGGGCATCTCGCTCAAGCACGGCATCCGCTGAGCCGCGCCGGGCGACACCCGGATCTTCACAGCGCGAACACCCGACGGTTACCGGGAACGGCGTCGGGGCTGCGACCTTCACGCGCGTGGCACCTGACCTCCTCGACCCGACGCTGCCCCTCGCGCGCCAGAGCGCCGCGACTCCGGGACCGGGCGACGTCGAGATCCACCCGGCCGAGTTGCAGGTGCTCGTCGACGGCCGGCGCGTGGGCTTCACCGTTCGCGAGTTCCAGATCTTCAGCGTGCTCGCGGCGAGGCCCGACCGCGTCGTGCGACGCTCGGACATCCACGAGCAGGTGTGGGGCTCCCCATGGGTGCATCGCGACCGCTCGGTCGACGTCTTCGTGCGCAAGGTGCGCCGCAAGCTCGCGAAGGTCTCGCCGGAGTGGACCTACGTGCATACGCACTTTGGCATCGGTTATCGCTACTCGCCGGAGCCTGCAGCCGACCGGTACGAGCCGAGCGACGCGTAGCCCGGCCCCGACCTGTACGAGCCGACCGACGCGTAGCCCGGCCCCGGCCGGCACGAGCCGACCGAGGCGTAGCCCGGCCTAGTCGTCCGGGCCGCCGCGAGCTTCGACCGCGGTGTCGGGATAGTCCGAGAACACGCCGTCGACGCCGAGCGCGGAGAACTGCGAGTACTCGGCGAGCGCGTTGCCCCACGCGACGGGATCCGCACCGCGGCGCAGCTCGAGCGGCAGGAACGTGTTCTCGTTGCGGAACGTGTACGGGTGCACAAGCAGGCCCACCCGGTGAGCGTCGGCTATGAACGATGTCGGCGCGAGCGAGTTGCCGGCGGCGTCGCGCGGCACGATGTAGTCCTTCGACGGGCCGGCGCCGTCGGCGTAGCGCGCCACGCCGGCGAGGCCCGCCGGCGTGGCGAGCTGTGCGTAGGTGCGCGGATCGTCGGCGGGGCGTGAGCCCGGCGAGCCGAAGAGCTGGACGAGCGGCACGTCGAGACGCCGGTTCAGGGCCTCGAGGTTGTGGACCTCGAAGGACTGCACGAAGACCTTCGCGCTGCGACGGTCGAGCCGGTTCGCGCGCAGCGTCGCGACGAGCGGCTCCTCGAGTGCCAGCCCGATCGCGCGGAAGTAGCTCGGGTGCTTGGTCTCGGGGTAGATCCCAATCGGCCGCCCGAGCTCGCGCGACAGGCGCTTGACGAGGTCGATGACGCCCTGGAACGTCGGGACCCGGTAGCGGCCGTCGTAGATCGTGTTGCGCTGGCGCACCGCCGGGATGCGCTCGTTGGCCCGCAGCGTGCGCAATTCGGCGAGCGTGAAGTCCTCGGTGAACCAGCCCGTCAGCGTCACGCCGTCGATGACCTTGGTCGCGCGGCGCGACGCGAACTCCGGGCGGTCGCCGACGTCGGTCGTCCCGGAGATCTCGTTCTCGTGGCGCGCGACGAGAACGCGGTCCTTCGTCGACACGAGGTCGGGCTCCACGTAGTCGGCGCCCATCCGCGCGGCCAGCTCGTAGGACGCGAGCGTGTGCTCGGGACGATGGCCGGAGGCGCCGCGGTGGCCGATGACGAGCGGCTCGGCGGCGTGCCGGCTGCCGGCTGACGCGGTGGCGGACATGAGCGGAAGCGAGAGCATCGCGCAGAGGGGCACGGCGAGCAGACGGCGGAATCGGATCATGGCCAGAGGCAAACGTGCCGCCGCCCCAGGCGCGTGACCGGCCGGTGACCGAGCCGTGACAATCGCGTGAAGGGTGCGCGCGCACAAGGCCCGCAGCGCGGCACCGCGCCCGGAGGGCGGACGCGCACAAGGTCCGCAGCGCGGGACTGCGCCGCGGGCGCGCGCCGGCTCAGCGGCGGCGCGGCTCGAGCCGCTCGTCGCGGCAGGAGCGCGGCGCGCTGACCGGATTGCAGCGCGCGGGGCCGCCGCTCGGCAGCGCCGCGACGAAGTCGCTGCCATGGCGCGCGCTCATGCCGATCTCCGGGAAGTCCGTCGAGATGAGCTGCGCCCCGGAGGCCAGCGCCGCATCGAGCATCGAGCGGTCGTTCGCGACGACCGCCGCCAGCGGGACGTCCGACCGCGTGCGCACGTAGTACCCGCGCTTGACGAGCGCCGAGATCTCCCCCGTGGCGAGCCCGCGCGGGTCGTTGCGCTTGACGAACGCGGCGTCCGCCGACCCGGGGCGCGAGTTCGTGAACAGCACGCGGCCCTCGAGGCTCGGTCGCCCGGCGACGTACGCATCGCGGATCGGACCGGGCTCGTTGTCGAGCAGGAAGAGCACCTTCCCGCGGCTCGCGCGCAGCGCCGGCCAGCCATGACGCACGACGGACTGCTCGAGCGTCTCCCCAGGGCGCCGCACGTCGTCCGGCGCGATCGTCAGGGCCGGGCCGAACACCGAGCGGATCTCGGCGTCGAGCGCGTCGAGCGCCGCCGCGTCCCACGGCGGGGCGACGACGCCGCCACGGGCGACCGCGCGAGCGTCGCTGCGCTTGAGCTCGAGCAGGATCGCGATCGGGACGTGCGACGGGTGCGCCCGCGACCAGTCGCGGACCTGGCGCAGGCAGGCGACGAAGCGCACGCACGCCGTGTCGTAGTCGAGGTCCGGGATGTGCAGGACCTTGATGCCCGGCCGCCGCCACGCCGGATCCGGCAGCGGTCCGAGCCCGAGACGCCGGCGCACGAGCGGCTCGGCGTAGAGGCCGCCGGCCGGGTCGCCGAGCAGGTCGAGCTCGAGGCCGCGCACGCCCTGGCGGCCAAGCTGCTGCGCCGGCGGGGCGTGGCTGTAGCGCAGGAACGCCGCGTAGTCGCCGGGCGTCGCGATCAGCGCGTCGTATGCGGCCTGCTCCGACGGGCTCGTCTCGCGGTGGTAGCTGTTGTGCGTACCGACGACCTGCAGCTCGTCGATGCGGATGCCCGCCCCGTCGCGCGTCCGCGCGGGCGAGCTGGTGCTCAGCGCGGCAAGCACGACGAGCGCGGCAAGCAGGACGGCGGTCGAGGATCGGCGGCGAATGCTGGCACCTCGGGATCGGTCGTTGACGTGGCGCAGTCAACGACCGGCGGCGCGCGCCCATGTAGCTCGGGCGTGAAGACCCCAAACGGTCACAAGTCCCTGAAGTCGGGCCTGGACGATCCCGCTCATGGACCGCTTCCAGCCTCACCGCCGCAGCACGCTCGCGTCGCGCCTCTCCCCCCGCGTCCTGTGGGCGATCGTGCTCGCCGCGACCGTCCTGACGTTCGCGATCGGCCAGGTCGCCAAGGCCGCCCCGCCGAACGTTCCGAGCAAGGCGACGGCGCAAGCCGAGCTCAACGCGCTGACGGTCGCCGCGGAGGGCTCGATGACCGGCTACTCGCGCGACCTGTTCCCCCACTGGATCGCGATCTCCGGCACATGCAACGCCCGCGAGACCGTCCTCAAGCGCGACGGCAGCGGCGTCGCGGTCGGCGGCGACTGCAACCCGACCTCCGGTAGCTGGTTCAGCCAGTACGACGGCGTGACCGTGGCGAGCTCGACGAGCGTCGACATCGACCACGTCATCCCGCTCGCCGAGGCGTGGCGCTCGGGCGCCAGCGCGTGGGCGACGAGCACCCGCCAGAGCTTCGCCAACGACCTGACGCGCCCGCAGCTCATCGCCGTCAGCGCGTCGTCGAACCGCTCGAAGGGCGATCAGGACCCGACGACGTGGAAGCCGCGAGCGTCCTACCAGTGCACGTACTCGCGGATGTGGATCCGCACGAAGTACGCCTGGGGGCTGCGCCTGCAGTCCACGGAGAAGTCCTCGCTGCAGGGCATGCTCAGCGCCTGCTGACGCCGATCGCAGCGCCCGCCACACCATCGCGGAAGCTTGCGCACGAGCGCCGCGTCGCCATATGGTCGCCTGCAAAGGACGACCGGCGGAGGTGTGGCAGTGAGCAAGGAAGAGGCGGTCGCGCGCCCTGATGCGGCCCGCACGCCTGGCGCCAGAGCGGCCGCCGGGAAACGGGCCCGCGCGGAGGTCCCTCGGTCGAGCCATGCCCGCTGGGAGCCGGCGGCCCGTCGCGGCGACCCGGTCAGGGTCCTCATGGCCCAGGCGCGCGGCAGGGTGCCCGAGCTGCTCCCCTACCGCTACGGCAGGATGCTCGCGTCGCCCTTCGCGTTCTACCGCGGCGCGGCGGCGATCATGGCCGCGGACCTCGCCGCCACGCCGAGATCCGGGCTGCGAGTGCAGCTCTGCGGCGACGCGCACCTCGCGAACTTCGGGACGTTCTCCTCGCCCGAGCGTTCGCAGGTCTTCGACATCAGCGACTTCGACGAGACGCTGCCCGGGCCATGGGAATGGGACGTCAAGCGTCTCGCCGCCAGCGTATGCATCGCCGGCCGCGAAGGCGGCTGCACGAACAAGCAGCTGAGGGCCGCGGTGCTCGAGACGGTCGCGGCGTACCGGGAGTCGATGTCCAGGTTTGCCGGACAGGGCAACCTGAACGTCTGGTACGCCGAGCTCGACGTCGACCGGATGTCGCGGTTGTCCGCCGGCGGTTTCGATGCGAAGGGCGTCAAGGCCCTCGCGCGCCAGCTCACGAGCGCCGTGGTCGACACGAGCGTCGTCAAGTTCGAGAAGCTGACGCACACCGTCGACGGCACCGTGCGCATGCGTCCCGATCCACCGAAGACGGTTCCGCTCGAGGACCTGGTCACCGGGCCCGACCGCGACGCCGCCGAGGCGAACGTGCGGGCGCTGCTGAAGGGCTACCGGGCCAGCCTGCCGCCGAGCCGCCGCACGCTGCTCGACGGCTACAGCTACGTCGGAACGGCGCGCAGGGTGCCCGGCGTCGGCAGCGTGGGCATGCGTATCTGGGCGATCCTGCTGCACGGCCGCGACGGCCGCGACCCGCTCGTGCTCGAAGCCAAGGAAGCGGGCCCCTCCGTGCTCGAGCGCCAGCTCGAGCCATGGGCCGAGGGCAGCCAGGCGGAGCGCGTCGTCGCCGGTCAGCAGCTCATGCAGGCGGCCAGCGACATCTTCCTCGGCCACATCGCCGCGCGGGGACCGGACGGCGGCACGCGCGGCCGCAAGCGCCCGTACTACATCCGCCAGCTCGCCGACCGCAAAGGCTCGATCGCGATCGACAAGCTCTCACCCGGCGGCCTGGCCGCATTCGGACGCCTCTGCGGCTGGACGCTCGCACGTTCGCATGCGCGCTCCGGCGACCGCATCGCGATCGCCGGCTACCTCGGCCGAGGCGACGCGTTCGACCGCGCGATCGCCGAGTTCAGCGAGCGCTACGCCGACCAGAACGAGGCCGACTTCAATGCGTTGAAAGCGGCGGCCGCGAGCGGACGGGTGCCCTCGGCGAAGGGGTAAGGCGGGCCCGGTCGGGTTCACCACACGGACACACCGGTCGGCGGGCCGGGGGCGAGCATGCGAGGCGAACGCGCGCGGGCCACCGGCTCGGGCGGGAGTCGACGGGTTCGCGGTGGCGACCCTGGATACGCAAGGGAGCTTCCGTGAGGTTCAAGATGGCCGGCGCGCTCTGCGCGATCGGCGTGCTGGCCGCAGGCACGAGCACCGCCAGGGCGGCCCCAAGCCCGGACGTCGTGATCAGCCAGGTCTACGGCGGCGGCAACAACAGCGGCGCCACGTACCAGAACGACTACGTCGAGCTGTTCAACCGCGGGTCCGCCAGCGTCTCCGTGAGCACGATGTCCGTCCAGTACGCGAGCGCGGCCGGGACCGGCAACTTCGCCGCCACGGCGCTGACGGGGTCGATCCCGCCCGGCGGCTACTACCTCGTGAAGCTCGCCGGCGGCACGGCCAACGGCGCCGTGCCGCCCGCCGCCCAGGCGACCGGCACGACGAACATGTCCGGGACCGCGGGCAAGGTCATCGTCGCGAGCACCGCGACGAGCGTCGCCTGCAACGGCGGCTCGACGCCGTGCTCGGCGGCGCAGCAGGCGCAGATCGTCGATCTCGTCGGCTTCGGCACCGGCGCGAGCGGCGCGAACTTCTTCGAAGGCAGCGGCGCGGCGCCGACGACGAGCAACACGCTCGCGGACTTCCGCGAGGACGGCGGCTGCACGGATACCGACGACAACGCCGCCGACTTCGAGCCGGCCGCGACCCCGTCGCCGCGCAACGCGAGCTCGCCCGCACATCCGTGCAACGGCCCCACGAGCCCCAGCGGCGTCGGCGCGGCGAGCCCGAGCGCCGTCGCCGCGGGTGGCGACACGCTGCTGACGGTCGCCGTCACGCCCGGCGCCAACCCGACGAGCACCGGCATCACGGTGACCGCCGACCTCACGTCGATCGGCGGAGCCGCGGCGCAGCAGCTCTACGACGACGCCACGCACGGCGACGCGACGGCCGGCGACGGCACGTTCAGCTACCAGGCGACGGTCGCGGCGACCGCGACGACCGGGCCCAAGAGCCTGCCGGTCGCGATCGGCGACGCCCAGGCGCGATCCGGCTCGGCGACGATCGCGCTCACGGTCGCCGAGGACTGCGGCTCGCCGCGCACGCCGATCCACGAGATCCAGGGCAGCGGGTCGCTGAGCTCGATGGTGGGCTCTTCCGCGGCCATCGAAGGCGTCGTGGTCGGCGACTACCAGGCCGCCGGCGCGTTCGACGGCTTCTACGTCCAGGAGCCCGACGCGAGCGTGGACGGCGACCTGGCGACCTCGGAGGGCATCTTCGTCTTCAGCCCCGGGGCGACGGCCGTCGCGGCGGGCGACCGCGTGCGCGTGCGCGGCACGGTCACCGAGCTGGCGACCGGGACCTCCCGGCTCACCGAGCTCGCGAGCGTCAGCTCGGTGATCGTGTGCGGGGCCGGCGCGAGCGTCACGCCGACCAGCGTCACGCTGCCGGTCCCCGCGCTCACGGACTTCGAGCGCTACGAAGGGATGCTCGTCCACTTCACGCAGCCGCTGACGGCCAGCGACACGTTCACGCTCGCGCGCTTCGGCGAGGTGCGGCTCGCCGCCGGCGGCCGCCTGTACATCCCGACGGCGATCGCCGAGCCGGGCGCCGCGGCGATCGCGCAGAAGGATCTCAACCGGCGCAGGTCGTTCGTCCTCGACGACGGCGACAACCGCCAGAACATCGACCCGACGCGCTACCCGCTCGGCGGGTTGTCGGCGGCGCACACGCTGCGCTCGGGCGACACCGTCGCCAGCCTGACGGCGGTCTTCGACGAGCGCTTCTCGACCTACCGCGCGCAGCCGGTCGGCGACGTGGCGTTCAGCGCCTCCAACCCACGCACCTCTGCCCCGCCCGCTGTCGGCGGCAACCTCAAGGTGGCGTCGTTCAACGTCCTGAACTTCTTCAACGGCAACGGCTCGCACCAGGAGGGCGCGGCCGGCGGCTTCCCGACGTCGCGCGGAGCCACCACCCTGACCGAGTTTCAGCGCCAGCTCGCCAAGGAGGTCAGCGCGCTCGCGGCGCTCGACGGCGACGTGGTCGGGCTCATGGAGATGGAGAACGACGCGCCGCCGAACAGCGCGATCGAGGATCTCGTGGCAGCGCTGAACGCGCGCGTGGGCGCCGGCACGTACGCGTTCGTGGACACCGGCGTGATCGGGACCGACGAGATCAAGGTCGCCTTGATCTACAAGCCGGGGAAGGTCACGCCGGTCGGCGCCTTCAAGGTCTTGACGTCGGCGGTGGACCCGCGCTTCATCGACACGAGGAGCCGGCCCTCGCTCGCGCAGACGTTCGAGCTGAACGCGACCCAGCGGCGGATCACGATCGACGTCAACCACCTGAAGTCCAAGGGCTCGGGCTGCGAGGACATCGGCGATCCCGACACCGGCGACGGGCAGGGCAACTGCAACCGCACGCGCGCACAGGCCGCGGAGGCGCTGGTCGACTGGCTCGCGACCGACCCCACGGGCAGCGGCAGCACGGACACGCTCGTGATCGGCGACCTCAACGCCTACACGTTCGAGGACCCGATCGAGGTCTTCACCGGCGCGGGCTACGCGAACCTCCTGCGCGAGCACGGCGGGCTGGCCGCGTACTCCTACGTCTTCGACGGTGAGTCGGGCTACCTCGACCACGCGCTCGCGACGCCGTCGCTGGCGTCGAAGATCACGGGCGCGACGGACTGGCACATCAACGCCGACGAGCCGATCGCGCTGGACTACAACACGGAGTTCAAGACCGCCGGGCAGGTCGGGTCGTTCTACGACCCCGGCCCTTACAGGTCCTCCGACCACGATCCCGTCGTCGTCGGCATCTCGCTGCCCGCCGAGATCGCGCCGACGACGCTGACCGCCGCCCCCGCCTTCAAGCCCCTGCTCGGTCTCTCCCCCACGCGGTTCTCGGCGAAGCTCACCCGCACGGCCACCGGCACGGCGCTGGCGAGCCGGGCGGTCACGTTCAGCGTCCTCGGGAAGACGGTCTGCAGCACGACGACGAGCAGCACGGGCACGGCGAGCTGCAGCGCGTCGATCGGCGTGCTCGCGTGGCTGCTCGCGCAGAGCTACACCGCGAGCTACGGCGGATCGGCGACGGACCTGCCGAGCTCGGGGACCGGCACGCTGACCGGCGACCCACGCACCCGCACGCCTCCTGCCGGCGGGCTGCCGAGCTTGGCGGGCTAACGGCGGGCGGCCCGCAGGCCGCCCGCCGCAGCCACCGTCGCGATCTCAGCGGATGACGATGCGCGTGGAGCGCCCGGCCGCGACGATCGTGTACGCGCCCGCGCCGAGCTTGCGCTTCAGCGAGAACGTCACCTTGCCGCGCAGCAGCCGGCCGCGAGCCACGGTGCGACCGCGGCGCACGAGACGCGCCGATGTCGCGGTCGCGGACCTCGAGTACGACACGGTGCAGGCCACGCTCTTGCCTGCGCGCGTCACGCGGCAGGTCACCCGTCCGTCGCGGCCGTCACGCCCGTCACGCCCGTCCTTGCCGGCCGCGCCGGTGCTGCCCGGGCCGCCGTTGCTGCCGGGCGACCCGTTGCTGCCTGCCGCGCCCGGCGCCCCGTTGCTCCCGTTCGAGCCCGCCGGGCCGGTGATCGACGCGCCGGCCGGGCCCTGGATCGACGCTCCGGGCGCGCCGGGCGCCCCGGCCGGACCCGCGGGACCCGCGGGACCGGGAGCACCCGGTGCGCCGGCGCCGCCAACCTCGCTGGGGATCAGGCCGTTGAGCACGGGGAAGATGTCCGTCTCGTCGATGGTCCCCTGGATGTTGGCCGCCTGCGGGCCGGACGCCCAGACCGGGACCTGCGCGCCGGTGTGCGTCTGCGAGCCGCCGGTCGCAGCGCCGT
Source organism: uncultured Actinomycetes bacterium (assembly GCA_963766525.1). GTDB lineage: Bacteria > Actinomycetota > Thermoleophilia > Solirubrobacterales > Solirubrobacteraceae > CADCVQ01. The sequence continues at coordinate 14,034 of CAVYAX010000034.1, read as the reverse complement.
TGCCCGTGTCGGCCGTGCCGTAGGCCACGCGGATCGGCGCGCCGTCGAGCGTCATCAGCGTCGCGTAGCTCGTGCCGGTCGCGGGCTTGGCGTTCGAGTACATCATCTGCGACGAGTGCGCATGGTCCGCCGTCACGATGACCAGCGTGTCCGTGTGGGTGCGCTGGAACTCGAGCGCGACGCCGACCGCCTCGTCGAACGCCAGCGTCTCGCCGATCTGGCCGCAGACGTCAGCCGCGTGGTCGCGCTTGTCGATCGACGCACCCTCGACCTGCAGCGTGAAGCCGTCCGGGTCGTCGTCGAGGAGCGCGATCGCCTTCTTCGTCATCGCTGGCAGCGACGGCTCCGCCGCGGGCCGCTGCGTCTCGTCGCAGCGCGTCGTCGCGCTGCCGCCGTTGACGTTCGGGTCGACGCCAGCCCCGGAGAGATAGGCGTCGGTGCGCGCGTAGAGCGGCTTGAACTCGGTCGTCATGTTGCCGCCGGCGAACAGGCCAAGCACCTTCGCGCCGCCGCTGAGCGACGTGATCGCGTCGAGACCGGCCTTGTCCGTGACGTAGGTGTAGCCCTTGCTCTGCGCGTAGTCGACGACCGTCGTCGGCCCGGCGGCCGTTAGCGTCTGGAGGTAGCGGTTGCGCGCACCGCCGAGGTAGACGTCGAAGCCTTGGTCGACCTGCTGCTCCGCGATCGAGCCGAGGCCCGGGGTCGCGGCGGTCTTCGCCTCGGTGGGGCAGATCGTGCGCGTGTCGGCCGGCCCCTGGCAGGCGCGCTGGGAGATGTGCGAGCTCGGCGCGGCGGGCGTGGCGTCGGTGATCTCCGCCGTGGAGACGTTGCCGGTCGCCTTGCCGGCGTCGCGCGCCTTCTCCATGTAGGTCTCATAGCCGGCGTTGGGGCCGGGGACGTTGTCGGCCGACGAAGGGCCCTGGGAGAGGCGGCCGTCCTGCGTGCGCTTGCCCGTCGACCACGCGGTCGCGGTCGGGGCCGAGTCGCCGACGTAGTTGGGCTGGTAGCTGGGCCCCGGCCCGGCACGCAGCACGTAGTGGATCGAGCTGCCGCGGAACGGCAACCGGTCCATGTGCAGCCGGCCGGCGGCGCCCTTGCCGTAGTAGCGCGCGAGCGTCACCTCGGCGTCTCCCATGCCGTCGCCGACCAGGAGGATCACGTTCTTGGGTCGCGAGGAGTCGATCCGTCCAGCGAGCGCTGCGGACTGCTCCACGTCGCTCGAGGCGGCGATCGCCAGCGCGCCCGCCCCTGTCAGCGTGCCAGCGCCCAGCAATGCGACAACGACGGTGCGGCGAGCGTTCATGCGTTCTCCCTCGAGTGACTTGGCGGGTGTATGGCGAGGGAGCGTGCGCGACCGCGGGCGAGGCGGTGTTGTCGCCGCGTTAGCGAACGGAGATCAACCTGTGAAAGCTGTCCCTCAGCCGCGCCCGCCGAGCGCGCGCAGCGATCGGCCGCCATCCAGCAGTCCGAGCAGCTTGCGCTGGCCGATGGCGTCGGCGGGGATCACGGCCGAGAGGATGTCGCGCTCGCCGATGTCCTTCTCCTCGATGACCGGCCGGCGTGAGCGCGGCACCCGCAGCGCGGCGAACTCGCGCTTCAGGCGCCGCTGTCCCGCGTGCAGGTCGCGGCGCAGGTGCGGCGCGAAGCAGATCGCGAGTTGCACGCCCGCGGGCTTGTCCGCGGAGGCCCGCAGCCCCACGCCGATGGCGCTGTCGCGACCCATGGTCCGGGGCCCGAGCGTTGTCTGTGCCGCGGCGTCGCCGAGGCATGACTGCACGGCGCTCTGGGCCACTGGCGTGATCGCACTGGTCTCGGGGCGCGGGTCCGACAGCGCGTGTCGCAGCTCGGCGCCACCACCGAGCACGAGCCCCTCCCGGCCGGAGGACACCGCGCCCGCGCCGCGCCGCAGCTTCGAATCCGCGCACGACGGTCGCCGCGCCGACCTGAACGGCGGTCGACGCGGGAAACCGCGTCAGGCGCTGTGCGCCGGTCGCGCCCAGCACATGGCGCAGGACGGCCCGCGGCGGGACCGCGGGCCGGACCTCGGCGAGACGCTCGAGGTTGACGAACGCGAGGCGGCGGCGAGCCGCGGGGACATCCGCGATCTGCGCGAGTGCGCCGGCCGCCGCGGGCGCAGGCGGGCGGGCCTGCTCGCGTGGCATGCCCTGCTGGCGCGCCTCGGCGCGCGGGCCGGATGCTCCCCCATCGCAGCCTGCCGTGGCGGCCGCGCCCGCGACGAGCGAGCAGGCGATCGCGATTCGCAGGCGCATCGGCGCGATCTTGCGCGCTGGCCGGCGAGCCGCGGTGAACGCCGTGTGAAGCCCGTCGTCCTCCGTCCAGCGCTCGCCTCGTGCGGCGGCTGCTACGGCTTGCGGGCGCGGACGATCGCGGCGCCCGCGTGCGCGTGGACGCGGTGCGTCTCGCGGATCTCGACGTCGACGAGGCCGGCGTCGGCGAGCGAGCGCTCGAACTCCTCGCGCGTGAGCGCGCCCGCGACGCAGCCCGTCCAGTGGGCCATGTCGGCGCGCGTCGCCTCGTCCATGTCCTCGTCGGCGACGACGTCGGAGATCGCGAAGCGCCCGCCGGGGCGCAGCACGCGCGCGGCTTCGCGCAGCACGGCTGGCTTGTCGGCGGAGAGGTTGACGACGCAGTTGGAGATCACGACGTCGACGCTTGCGTCCGCCAGGGGCAGCGCTTCGAGGTAGCCCTTGACGAACTCGGCGTTGTCGACGCCGGCCGCGGCGGCGTTCGCGCGGGCGAGATCGAGCATCTCGTCGGTCATGTCCAGGCCGATCGCGCGGCCGCTCGGGGCGACGCGCCGCGCGCTGATGAGCACGTCGGCGCCGGCGCCGGAGCCGAGGTCCAGGACGACGTCGCCGTCGTGCAGGTCGGCGACGGCCGTCGGCACGCCGCAGCCCAGCGACGCCTGCACGGGCGCGCCCTGCGCATCGGGCAGCGCGTCGTACAGCGAGCCGCCGAAGACCTCGTTGCCGTCGGCGTCCTCGAGGCTGACCGGCCCGCAGCACGACGAGCCCGCCGCCGCGGCCGAGCCGCAGCACCCCTCCGACGCGGAGGGCTCGTCGGCGGCGATCGCCGTCGCGGCGGCGGCGTAGCGCTCGCGCACGAGCTCGCGGATCTCGGTGTCGGTGGGGCTCGGGGTCAGCTCAGCCATGCAGACAGCTCCTTCAGGGCATCGGGACGGACGTAGTAGTAGGCCCACAGGCCGCGTCGCTCGGAGTCGACGATCCCCGCCGCGCGCAGCCTGCCGAGGTGGTGTGACAGCGTCGGCTGCGCGACGTCGAACAGCGGCACGAGCTCGCAGACGCAGACCTCGCCGGCGTGGCGACGCAGGACGTCGACGAGCTGCAAGCGGATCGGATCGCCCAACGCCTTGGCGACCTCGGCCATGCGCGCGGCATGCTCGCGCTCGACATCGGGATAGACGACCGGCTCGCAACAGCGCTCGCCGGCGGCTCGCTTGCGCTTCGGCGTGAGCTCCATATCGACGGACATCGATTCACAAATACCGATTGAAACGATGCTTGTCAATAGATAGCGTGTCGATCGTGTCACGGGTCGCGATCAACGGCTTCGGCCGGATGGGCCGCCTGGCGCTGCGCGCCGCCTGGGATCGAGACGACATGCGGCTCGTGCACGTCAACGAGCTGCACGGCGACGCCGCGACCGCGGCTCACCTGCTGTGCTTCGACTCCGTCCACGGCCGCTGGGACCGCGAGGCGAGCGGTGACGGCGACGCCCTCACCGTCGGCGGCACGGCGATCTCGTACGGCAGCGCGGCCACGCCCGGGGACGTGCCATGGGCCGAGCACGGCGCCGAGATCGTGCTCGAATGCTCCGGGGCGTTTCGCTCGATCGAGTCGCTCGCGCCCTACTTCGAGCAGGGCGTGCGGAAGGTCATCGTCGCGGCCCCGGTCAAAGACGACCGCGCCATGAACATCGTCGTCGGCGTCAACGACGACCGCTACGACCCCGCGGTCCACGACGTCGTCACCGCGGCGTCGTGCACGACGAACTGTCTTGCGCCGCTTGTGAAGGTGCTGCACGAGGGCATCGGCATCCTGCGCGGCTCGGTCACGACGCTGCACGACATGACCAACACGCAGACGCTCGTCGACGCGCCGCACAAGGACCTGCGGCGCGCACGTGCCGCGTCCTTGTCGCTGATTCCGACGACGACCGGGTCGGCGACGGCGATCGGGCTCATCGTGCCCGAGCTCCAAGGCAAGCTCGACGGCCTCGCCGTCCGCGTCCCGCTGCTGAACGCCTCGCTGACGGACGCGGTCTTCGAGGTCGCGCGCCCGACGACGACGGATGAGGTCAACGGCTTGATGAAGGCCGCGGCCGACGGGCCGCTGGCCGGGATCCTCGGCTACGAGGAGCGGCCCCTGGTCTCGGTCGACTACAAGGACGACCCGCGCTCCGCGATCCTCGACGCGTTGTCGACGATGGTGACCGACGAGACCCAGGTCAAGGTCCTGGCCTGGTACGACAACGAGTGGGGCTATGCCAACCGCCTCGTCGAGCTCGCCGCAGCGGTCGGCGCACGCCTGCCGCAATAGGCCATGGAGCCGACCGGCGACACGCGGCGGACCGCCGATCTGCGCAACTACGTCCTCGTTACCGGGGCGTACTGGGCAGACACGATCACCGACGGCGCGATCCGGCTGCTTGTCCTCTTCTACTTCTACGAGCGCGGCTACAGCCCGATCGCCGTCGCCACGCTCTTTCTGTTCTACGAGCTCTTCGGCATCGTCACGAACCTCGTCGGCGGCTGGCTCGCGGCTCGCCTGGGCCTGCGCTTCACGCTCCTCGGGGGCCTCGCCACGCAGCTGCTGGCGCTCGGGATGCTCCTCGTCGTGCCGGCGTCCTGGCTCGTCGTGCCATACGTGATGGTCGCCCAAGCGTTCTCCGGAATCGCCAAGGATCTGACGAAGATGAGCTCCAAGAGCGCGATCAAGCTCATCGTCCCGCACGACGCAGCAGGTCAGCTGTACCGCTGGGTATCGCTGCTGACCGGCTCGAAGAACGCCCTGAAGGGCGTCGGGTTCTTCCTCGGCGGCCTGCTGCTCACGGTCGCCGGCTTTCACGCCGCGCTCGGCGTGCTCATCGGACTCGTCGCGACGGCGCTCGTGGTCGTGCTCGCCTTCATGCGCGGCGAGCTCGGCCGCCCGGACCCGAAGGCGAAGTTCCGCGGCATGTTCTCCAACAACCGCTCGGTCAACGTCCTCGCCGCCGCGCGCATCTTCCTGTTCGCCTCCCGCGACGTGTGGTTCGTCGTGGCCGTACCCGTGTATCTGCGCACCGAGCAAGGCTGGAGCTTCTGGCAGGTCGGCACGTTCCTCGCCGCATGGGTCATCGGATACGGCATCGTGCAGGCCACCGCGCCGCGCTACGTCCGCGATCCCGACGGCCGGACCGCCACGTGGCTGGCGTTCGCGCTCGCCGTGTTTCCCGCGGGCGTCGCGATCGCTCTCGCCGCGGGCGCCGACGGAACGGTCGCCATCGTCGTCGGCCTGCTGGCGTTCGGCCTCGTGTTCGCGCTGAGCTCGGCCGTGCACAGCTATCTCATCCTCGCCTACGCCGACAGCGACAAGGTCGCCATGAACGTCGGCTTCTATTACATGGCAAACGCCGGCGGACGTCTCGCCGGCACCGTCCTGTCCGGAGTGCTGTACCAGTGGCGCGGGCTCGAGATCTGCCTGTGGGCCTCGGCCGTCTTCGTCATCGCAGCAGGCATCCTGTCGCGGTCGCTGCCGAGCGCGCCGCCAGGCGCCGCACCAGATCGCTCGCAGCGCCGGGCTACGTCGCCCCGGCCGCCTGAGGCCCGTCCCACGCGCGAGCTGGCTCGCGAGTGCGCGATCGGCCGGCGCGGCCGGGGCGGCAGGCGGCCAGCTCGGTCGCCAGGCACATGACGAGCGGATGGCGGGGCGCCACGCAGCGCAGCATCGCGAGGCTGCCGTGGTAATGCTCGAGGCGCAGGCGCTCGGAGTCCCGGACGGCGTCCGAGCCCCCGGTCGGCGTGCCGTCGAACGCCGCGCGGTCCCGCAGCTCGCGGACCTTCGAGATCTTGTCGGCGGCGAACAGCAGCGCGGCATCGCCTCCGACCGCACGGACCTGATCGCGCAGCGCATGTTTGCGCTGCCGGTAGCTCACGATGCCGGGGTCTTCGCTCACGGCTCCGACGAGGCTTGCCACGACCGGTCCAAAGCGGCGCTCCAGCTCGCCGAGGGTCACCGGCGTGTCCTCCAGGACGTCGTGGAGCAGCCCGGCGACGACGACATCCTCCGAGCAGCCGGCGTCGCGCAGCAGTCGCGCGACCTCGATTGGATGCTCGATGAACGGTGTGCCGTCGCTCGTGCGTCGCTGGCTCGCGTGCCAGCGCGTGGCGAACTCCAAGGCCGACGGTGCCAGCGTGGACGGCAATGCTCATCCTCCTTCGCCCGTGGCCGGTCCGCTGACGTCCCGGCCCCCGTTCGGATGGGTGTTGGAGCACCTCCCCCATACGGGGGAGATTCTCGTTCGGGGGGCCACGGTACCTCAACCCCGCAAATTGCGGAGATCCGGTGCTTGCGCCAGGCTCGGACGGTGCCTGGCCGATCGGCTGAGGCGGGTAGCACCGGCGTCGCGATAGGCTGGCGCGACGGCTTGCCGTCCTCGGCGAGCCGGATGTGACGATGGCGACTCGCGATTACAACCTCTGGGCGAGCCGCGCGTGAGGAAGCCCGCGCAGCGACTCGCGACAGGTCTCATGTCCGCCGGCGTGCTCGGCTCTGCCGGCCTGCTCGGGCTCGCGGCGGCGCCAGCGGCACAGGGCCAGACGGGCCCGGTGCCGGACACGACCTCGACGCAGTCCAGCCCGCCGCCCGCCGCCATCCTTCCCGACGCCTCGCCGAAGGGGACCGCTTCGGGGCCGGCGACGGGCGCCGACGCGCCGCTCGATCCCACGGCGCCGCTCGATCTCGAGCGCCCGAAGCTGCCGCACGCGACGGAGGACACGCAGACGGCGACGACGCCGAAGCGGCCCGCCTCAGAGCCCGCGGCCGCAGCCAAGCCGGGCTCGAAGACGTCCACGAGCTCGAAGACATCGACGACGGCGGACGCCACCGCGGCCGCAGCTCCGGCGCCCGCCGCCGGCCCGAGCGCAGCGGTGCTGGGCGCCATGCCGGCGGAGGCGCCGGCGGACGTTCCCGGCTACTTCATCGACTCGTTCCGGGTCCCCGTCTTCCTGCTGCCGGTCTACCAGGCGGCCGGCATCCAGTACGGCGTGCGCTGGGAGATCCTCGCCGCGATCAACGAGATCGAGACGGACTACGGGCGCAACCTCAACGTGTCCAGCGCCGGCGCGCAGGGCTGGATGCAGTTCATGCCCGCGACCTGGCAGGCCTACGGCGTCGACGCCAACCTCGACGGACGCGCGGACCCCTACAACCCGGTCGATGCGATCTTCGCCGCGGCGCGGTACCTCCAAGCCGCGGGCGCGCAGGCCGATCTGCGCAAGGCGCTGTTCGCCTACAACCACGCCGACTGGTACGTCACGTCGGTCCTTCAGCGCGCGCAACGGCTCGCCGCGCTGCCGAGCGACCTCGTCGGCGCGCTGACCGGCCTGGCGCAGGGCCGCTCGCCGGTGCTCGGCAAGGTCCGCACGTTGAGCTCCGGCAAGCAGACCCGGAGCCTCAACTTGAGGGTGAAGGAGCGCACCGCGGCCGTCGCTGTGACGGACGGCACCGTGGTGCGCATCGGGCGCAGCGCGCGCCTCGGTCGCTTCGTGCAGCTGCGTGACGTCTACGGCAACACGTACACCTACGGCGGGCTCGCGAGCTTCGCGAAGCGCTACCCGGTGCTCCGCGGGGCCAAGGAGCTGGCCGCGGCGCGGAAGGCGGCGCTCGCGGCAGCGCCCGCCCCGAGCGCACCCGGTCGCGCGCTGACGGGGCGCGACCTGACCGCGGCGCTCCAGACGCTGAAGGCTCTCGCGCGCGACGCGGGCGCGACGGGCGCGGGCGCGACGGGCGCGGGCGCGACGGGCGCGGGCGCGACGGGCGCGGGCGCGAAGGCTGCGGGCACGACGGGCGCTAGCCCCCTTGGCGCGCCGAGTGCGACCGCGCCGGCTGCGGGATCGGCTGCTGCCGCCGTTGCCGGACCGCTCGCGGCGATCGACTGGGCCAACCAGGCTCGCTTGCTGGCTCCGGCGCCGGCGCCCAAACCCGCCGCCGCCGCGCGCCCGCGCGTGCAGATGGCAACCGGCTACGACCGGCGGCTGCTCGGTGGCGTCGAGTCCGAGCGGGTCGGCTACCGCACCCTGCGCGAGGGCACGCGGGTCGTCGCGGGCACGATCCTCGGGCACGCGGCCACCGACACCGCGGCTCGCAACGCCCGGCTGCGCTTCGAGATCCGGCCCACCGGCGAGCGCACGCCGCGCATCGACCCCCGGCCGATCGTCGCCGGCTGGAAGCTCCTGCAGGCCTCCTCCCCCGGCACGCCCGCGATCCGCACGCCGGTCGCGCCGGCGCCGCAGACGTCGATCGGCCAGGTCCTGCTGCTCGGAAAGACCTCGCTGCAGAAGCTCGTCCTGGCGAACCGCAGCATCACGATCTATCCCTGCGGCCGGGAGGACATCGCCGCCGGCCGAGTCGATCGCCGGGTGCTCGCAACGCTCCAGGTGCTCGCGCTGTCCGGCCTGAACCCCACCGTGAGCTCCCTGCAGTGCGGCCACAGCCGGCTGACCGCCTCGGGCAACGTCTCCGAGCACTGGTTCGGCAGCGCCGTCGACATCTCCGCGATCAACGGCACCCCGATCCTCGGCAACCAGGGCGCCGGATCGATCACCGAGACCACGATCCGGCGGCTGCTGACCCTCCAGGGCACGATGCGCCCGCACCAGATCATCAGCTTGATGACGTTCGACGGGGCCGCGAACACGCTCGCGCTCGCGGACCACGCCGACCACATCCATGTCGGCTTCGCGCCGCTGGACGGGACCGCATCGCTCAACGCGCGGCTCTTCGACGGCGTCCTCGAGCCCGAAGCCTGGCGGCGCCTCATCGATCGGCTGGCCTCGATCGACAATCCAAGCGTCGCCGCCGCCCCGTCCGCCGCCGCGCTCCCCGCGCTGCCCGCCAGCCCGTAGGACCCGCCATAACCCTCGACTTGAGGGTTATGGTAGCGCGAGGCCCGCAAGAGCGCCGGCCAAGCGGCCGGACGGACATTCGGGTCAGTAGCGCAGCGAGTCAAGGTTGGCACGTCGCCCGCCGATAGCGGGGCCGATCGCCCGTCTGGGCGACGGACCCGACGAAGCGAGGACCCTGCGACATGAAGGCGAAGGCCCCTGGCACCATGCAGCGCGCGAGCCGCTCGCGGATCGCGGTCGCGCTGTGCGCAGCGGGACTCGTCGCCGGCACGCTGAGCAGCAGCCTCATCGGCGCCGGCGCCGATACGCCGCCGCCGGTGCCGGGCGAGTCCGTCGCGGCGGCGCCCACCCAGGTCGCCGCGGCCAGCACGACCCCCACCACGCCTGAGGATCCGCGCGTGGAGCAGAGCGCCACCGCGGCCGCCGCGCCGGCCAGCTCGAGCGCCGCCGGCTCCGGAAACTCAGGCACGGCAGCAGCGGCCGCCGCCTCCGGGCCAACGGTCACTGAGCCCGCCACCCCGAACTCCGCCACCCCGAACTCCGCCACCCCCAACTCCGCCGCGTCGACGGCCACCCCCGCCGCGGCCCAAGCGACCGCCGGACCGGCCGCCACAGACCCCGCCGCGACCCCGCCGGCCCCGGCCGCGACCACCCCCGCCGCCGCGAGCACGCCCGCACCGCAGAAGCCGGCCCCCGCGCCCGCGCCCGCCGGCACCGACCCGCTGCCCCTCGGCGGCCTCGCCGGCGCGCCCCAGGCCCCCGCCGACCCGGCCTGCACGCCCGCGAGCCCGACCGCGGCGAGCGCCAAGAAGACCGCCGCCAACAGCCGCCTGCTCGCGGGCGCGAAGACCGCCGCCACGGCCGGAGCGCTCAAGCGCGCCACCCGCGCGACGGCGCCGTGCCCCACGCCGGCCAAGACGAAGAAGCAGAAGTCCCGCAAGCACTCGAGCGGCGGAGCGCCGGCAGGCGACGCCAGCGACGACAAGGCCGACCGCAAGGTCCTGCGCAACGACCAGGGCGTCCCGACGCTGTCGAACCCGTCGACCTCGCTGGCCATCCCCGGCCCGGCCGCGATCGGCGTCCCGAACTTCTTCATCGACAAGTTCCGCATCCCGGTCTTCCTCCTGCCGATCTACCAGGCCGCCGGCATCGAGTACGGCGTGCGCTGGGAGGTCCTCGCGGCGATCAACGAGATCGAGACCGACTACGGCCGCAACCTCAACATCAGCTCCGCCGGCGCGCTCGGCTGGATGCAGTTCATGCCCGCGACGTGGAAGGCCTACGGCGTCGACGCCAACCGCGACGGCCGCAAGGACCCCTTCAACCCCGTCGACGCGATCTTCGCGGCCGCCCGCTACCTCAAGGCCGCCGGCGCCGGCGACGACCTGCGCAAGGCGATCTTCGCTTACAACCACGCCGACTGGTACGTCGAGTCCGTGCTCATGCGCGCCCGCCTGATCGGCGGCCTGCCCACCGACCTCGTCGGCTCGCTCAGCGGCCTGACGCAGGGCCACTTCCCCGTCTACGCGAAGGCGCGCTATGCCGACGACCTCTCCGAGGACCGCGCGACACGCCGTGTCAAGCTCGGCAAGAACGTCGCGATGCCGGTCGAGTCCGACGCGACGCGCCGCGGGATCGACATCTTCGCCGCGGCCGGCTCGCCGGTCAGCGCCGTCCAGGACGGGCGCATCGTCGCCGTCGGCGAGAGCAAGCGCCTCGGGAGCTTCGTTCGCCTGCGCGACGTCTACGGCAACACCTACACGTACGCGCACCTCAAGAAGGTGGCCCGGCGGGTGGCCGTGCCGAAGGCCGAGTCGCAGAGCAAGGCCTCGATCGCCAAGGAGCTCGCGCTCCCGAAGGCCGACCCCAAGCCGACCCGCGCGGCCACCGCCGGCCGGCCGACGCACGACCGTCCCACGCTCGGTCCGCCCAGCCCGAAGGCGAAGTCGGCCAAGGCCGCCGCGGCGCCACGCAAGGAGCGGCTCTTCGCCCACCCCGGGCGCCCCAACGCCCGCAAGCACGGCGGCGCCCGGCAGCTCCTCGAGCTGGAGTCGACCCTTGACGACGGCGAAACCCTCAAGTCTTACTTCACGGGCGAGTTCGGCCTCGACGAGAACGACATCGTGCTCAAGCCGCTGATCCCCGGCCGCAAGGTCATCGCGGGCACGATCCTCGGCCGGATCGGGAGGACGGACAAGCGCGTCTCCCCGCACATGCACTTCGAGATCCGCCCCTCCGGCCGCGGCGCGCCGCGGATCGACCCGAAGCCGATCCTCGACGGCTGGAAGCTGCTCGAGGCGACCGCGATCTACCGCGCCAAGGGCCGCAACCCGCTGGCCGGAGCCGGCGCCGGCGCGACGAGGGCCTCGGTCGGCCAGATCATGCTCATGAGCAAGGAGGCGTTGCAGCAGCGCGTCCTCACCAACCCGCGGATCGACATCTACTCGTGCGGCCGGCGCGACATCGAGGCCGGCGGCGTCGACCGCCGCGTGCTCGCGACCATCGAGTTCCTCGCCGCGAGCGGGCTCAAGCCGACGATCACCTCGCTGCACTGCGGCCACGGCTACTACACCTCCAGCGGCAACGTCTCGGCACACTCGTCCGGCAACGCCGTCGACATCGCGATGATCAACGGCATCCCGATCCTCGGCCACCAGGGCGAGGGCTCGATCACGGACATCACGATCCGCCGGCTGCTGACCCTCCAGGGCACGATGAAGCCCAGCCAGATCATCAGCCTCATGACGTACGCCGACCACGACAACACGCTCGCGCTCGCCGACCACGCCGACCACATCCACGTGGGCTTCCGGCCCGGCTACGCCGCCGGCACGCCCGCCGCGAAGGAGCTCGCGTCGGTGCTCAAGCCGTCGCAGTGGATCAAGCTCATCGACCGCCTCGGCCAGATCGACAACCCCACGGTCGCCAAGCGCCCGTCGCGCTACGCGATCACGGTGCCGGTCCCGCAGGCGTCGACGTCGCACCGCGGCGAGTAGCCGACCCGCCCGCCGCGCGGCCTCAACAGCGATGATGTCGTGCATGCGCACGACCGCCTCCGCCCTGCTCGCCGCAGCCGCGCTCGCCCTCGGGGCATGCGGCGGCTCCGGCGACGACGAATCCGAAGGACCGACCAAGGCCGAGTTCATCGCCAAGACCGACGCCCAGTGCAAGGTGTCGAACGTCCGCACGAAGAGGCTCAACGAGGAGGCCTCGCGCGCGGCGGAGGCCGCCGGCACGGAGGCCCAGCTGCTCAAGGCGCTGACGCCGATCCTCGAGCGCGGCTACGGGCAGATCCGCGACAACGCCTCCGCCTTCCAGTCCGTCAACCCGCCGGCCGGCGACGCGGCCGAGGTCGAGGCCATCCGCAAGCTCTACGACCAGCAGGCCGAGCTCGTCCGCCGGCTCGCGGTGGCGGCCGCGCGCGGCGACACCGAGCAGTTCAAGTCGCTCACCGAGCAACAGCGCGACCTCCTCACGCGCGCTCGCAAGGCCACGAGCGCCTACGGCTTCAAGGAGTGCGGGAGCGCGAAGAGCGACGCGGCATGATCCGAGCGCGCGGGGTCTTCCTCGGCGCGCTCGTCCTCATCGCAACCCCCGCGGCCGCACAGGCGGCGACGGCGCTCGGCCGCGTCGTCCATCCCGTCGCGCTGCAGATCCCGCGGCCGGACCTCGACGCCACCGTCGTCAGCCCGGCCGTCGCGCTCCCCGACGGCGGAGCGGTGGTCGTCCCGAACGACGACCTGACGGCCGTGCGCTTGCGCGCCGACGGCTCGCTCGAGCCGTCCTTCGGCCGCGGTGGCATCGCGACATCGCGGCGCCCGGCGGGGTCTTCACCGCGCGCCAGATCCTGCGCCAGGCGGGCGGCCGGATCGTCGTCGTCGGCACCGGCGCCGATGAGCCGGAGTCCGGCATCCCGCGCTTCGTCGTGCGCCGGCCTGACGCCTGGCGGCGCGCTCGACGCCGCGTTCGGCAGCGGCGGCTTCACGGCCCTCGACGTCGAGCCCTCGTGCGGCTTCGTCGCCTGTCACGTCGCCGCGCTGGCTTTAGACGGCTCGATCGTCATCACCGGCGCGAAGGGCCAGGTCTCGGCCGACGCTGATCTCGGCGAGGGCATCGAGTCCTCCAAACCCGAGTGGGTCGTCCGGCGGCTGACCCCCGACAGCATCGTGGATCCGGGCTTCGGCCTCGTGAAGATCCCCGGCGTCGCGGACGCGGGCACGGATGGAGCCGCGACCGTCGTCCGGCCGACGGGCCAGATCGTCGTCCTGGGCGCGCACGCGAGCATCGTGCGGGTCGCCGGCCTGACCGCGACAGGCGCGCCGGACCCGTCGTTCGGCGCCGGGCGCCCGATCAGAGTGAACGACTCGGTCGCCAACCAGATGCTGCTGCACGCGAGCGGCAAGATCGACGTGCTGACCGCGACGGAGATCGCGCGCTTCGACACGAGTGGGGCGCCGGACCGTTCGTACGGCAAGGCCGGCGTCGTGGACGTCGGGCGCGTCGACGCCGCCAACAACAACCTGCCGCTGCTCCTCGACGGCCCCGCCGACGCCACGACGCTGCACTGGGTGCCGACTATGTCCCGAGCAAGCCGGGCAGCCGGCGGCTCGGCCTGCTGCGCGTGTCGCCGATCGGTGGGCTCGGCCCCGTGGCCAGGCCGCTGCTGGAGTTCGGCGGCGGCACCGCGAGCGACCCCGGGCAGACTGCCGGCAGCGCATTGCAGAACAGCTTCGCCGGCAACCTCCTCGCCCGGCCCGACGGCTCGTACCTCGTCGTCGGGGGCGTGGAGGCTCATCCGCGAGACCAGCTCGCTGCGTGGGTTCAGCGCCGGCTACCTCGCGGTCGCCGCGCTCACGAAGAACCTCACGCCGGACGCGGCGTTCGGCGGC
>CAVYAX010000033.1:0-22841 GCA_963766525.1 uncultured Actinomycetes bacterium | reverse complement strand
GTGCGTGCCGATCGCCGCGCGCATCAGGCGCTGCATGACGTAGCAGTCCTCGTTCGTCGCCCGCGAGGAGGCGAGGCCGGCGATCGCGTCGGGGCCGGCGCTGGAGCGGATCCGCGTCAGCTCGGAGACGACGAGCGCGATCGCCTGATCCCACGAGGCTGCGCGGAAGCTGCCGTCGTCGTTGCGGATCAGCGGCGTGCGCAGGCGGTCGCGCTTGCGCGAGAAGCCGTGCGCGAAACGGCCCTTCAGGCACGTGTGGCCCTGGTTCGCGGGGCCGTCGAGCGCCGGGCTGATCGAGACGACGCGGCCATCGACGGCGTGCGCCTCGAGCCGGCAGCCGACGCCGCAGTAGCCGCAGGTCGTCGTGATGTCTCGGTCGAAGCGCTCGCCGGCCATCGCTATCGCTCCGCCAGGGCGAGCAGGGAGATCTCCGTGATCGCGTCGGTCGGACAGGTGTCGGCGCAGGCGCCGCACGACACGCACGTCGACTCGCGGAAGCCCTGGTCCATGCCGGCGGCGATGTTCGCGGCGAAGCCGCGGCCGGTGGCGGTCAGCGCGAACGCGCCCTGGATCTCGTCGCAGGCGCGCACGCAGCGCCCGCAGGAGATGCACAGCTCGTGCTGCAGCGCGAGGTACGGATGGCGCTCGTCGTGGGCGTGCGCGTGCTGCTCTCCGGGCCAGCGCAGCGGACCGTCGACGTCGATCTCGAACATGCGCGCCACGGCCGCGAGCTCGGTGTGCGCGGCCGGCGCAGCGGGCAGCTCGGAGAGCACGAGCTCGACCGTCGCGGCGGCGATCCGCCGCGCCGTCGCGTCGCGCGTGTCGATCCGCATGCCGTCGCGGCACGGCGTCGTGCAGGCGGCGACGGGGCCGGGCGCGCCGGCGACGCCGACCATGCAGACGCGGCATGCGCCGAACGGCTCCTGGCGCTCGTCGAAGCACAGCGTCGCGACGTCGCCGCCGAGCGAGCGGACGGCTTCCAGCACCGTCGTGCCGGGCGCGACCTCGGTCTGTGTTCCGTCGATGTCGATTGCGAGCATGCTCACGCCGCCAATCCCAGCTCCTGCGGAAAGTGTGCCAGCAGGCTGCGGATCGGCGCCGGCATCGCGCCGCCGTGGGCGCACAGGCTGCCGAGCTCGAGCGTCTCGAGCAGCGCCTCGAGCGTCTCGCGCTCGACCGGCAGGCCCGACGCGAACATCTCGTGCGCGCGGCGCAGCCCGATCCGGCAGGGAAAGCACTTGCCGCAGCTCTCGGCGGCGCCGAAGTGCAGCAGGTGGGTCGCGAGCGCGCGCATGTCGGTCGTGTCGTCGAAGGCGACGATCCCGCCGTGACCGAGCATGCAGCCCTCGGCCGCGAGCTCGTCGAAGTCAAACGGCGTGTCGAGCTTCCAGCCCGGCAGGATCCCGCCCAGCGGGCCGCCGATCTGCAGCGCCTTGATCGCGCGGCCGTCGACGAGCCCGCCGGCGACGACCTCGCACAGCTCGCGCAGCGTCGTCCCGAAGCTCACCTCGTAGACGCCGGGCCGCGCGAAGCGCTCGTTGAAGCAGACGAGCTTCGTGCCGGTCGTCGGGCTGATCGGGCTCAGCGCGCGGTAGGCATCGGCCCCGCCGCGCGCGACGAGCGGGATGTTGCAGAGCGTCTCGACGTTGTTGACGACCGTCGGCTGCCCGTGCAGGCCGCGCTGGGCGGGAAACGGAGGCCGCGCGGAGACGGTCCCGCGCAGACCCTGCAGGCAGGCGAGCAGCGCCGTCTCCTCGCCGACGACGTACGAGCCCGCGCCTTCGACGATCGTGACGTCGAACGCGAAGTCGCTGCCGAGCACGGCCGTGCCGAGCATCCCGGCGCGGCGCGCCCGCGCGACCGCCGCCTCGAGCAGTGGCTTGGAGCGCGGGTACTCCGAGCGCGTCAGGACGAAGCCGTGGTCGGCGCCGACGGCGTAGCCGGCCAGCGCCATCCCCTCGAGCAGCAGCGCGGGGTGGGACTCCATCAGGACCTTGTCGATGTACGAGCCGGGGTCGCCCTCGTCGCCGTTGGCGACGATGAAGCGCCGCTCGCCCGGCGCGTTGCGCGCGAACTCCCACTTCTCTCCCGCCGGGAAGCCGGCGCCGCCGCGGCCGCGCACGGTCGCCGCCTTGACCTGCGCGAGCAGCTGCTCGGGGGTCATCGTGGCGAGCGCGTGGCGCAGGCCCTCCCAGTCGCGCCCGCGGGCGAGCAGCAGCGGCCCGCCGTCGAGCACGCTGCGCGGCTCGGGCTCGTCGGCCGCGGTCGTGGCGCCGGCGAGGACGCGCGCGACCGCGCCCGGCCCGGCGTCGATCACGTCGCCGTCGCGAATCGCCGGCGAGCTGTGGCAGAAGCCCAGGCAGACGGTCTCGGCGAGCGAGATCTCGCCGTCGGCGCTGCGCTCGCCGAGTGCCAGCGCGAGACCGCCGCGGATCGCGTCGACGTGGCCGTCGGCGGTCGCCGCGAAGCAGGCCGTGCCCGTGCAGACGCGCACGTGGCGGCTGCGTCCGCGCGGCTGGAGCAGATCGTCGTAGAACGTCGAGACGCCGTGCACCGCGGCCTCGGGTAGGCCCGAGCGCTCGGCGGCGAGACGGCGGTCGTCGTCGGTGATCTCGCCGCGCTGCTCGATCGCCTGCTTGAGGACCTCGAGCGCCGTCGGCGCGCCGACCTCGTGATGGCGGCGGACGAGCTCGACGAGATTGCGCGACATTGCAGTACACGATGCCCCCTGCGCGACGAAGAGTCCACCCGTGGCTGGCCGCTGGCGCGGCGCTCGCGCTGCTCGCGGGCTGCGGCGCGAACGAGCAGCAGCCGCCGACCGCCGCCGACGTGCGCGCGGCGCAGCGCGCGGCGCCCTATCCGCTGTACTGGGCCGGCAGCACGGTCGTCGGCCTGCCGCTGACCGGCATCTCGCGCAGCGCCGGCAACGTGAGCTTCCTCTACGGCACGTGCAAGCCGTCCGGCGACAGCGGCTGCGGGCTGCCGGTCAGCATCCAGACGAGCTCGATCTGCGACCGCAACGCGCTCACGCTCGATCGGCCCGCCGCCGACGAGCAGGCGCGTGCGCGGCAGCGTTGCGCGCGACTACGGCGAGGGCACGTATGGGCTCGCGATCGGGACGTCGAGCGTGACGGTGTTCACGAACGGCTCGGTTCCCCGCGCGCGCGTGCTGGCGGCCCTGCGGCCGGTCGTCGGCGTGCGCGGCGATCGCCTGCCGCGGGCGCGCTACCCGCACGCGTACGTGCTCGAGCTGCGGCGCGTACGCGACGCGTATCGACGCTTGGGCAGCGTCCGCGCGGTGCGCGACGAGCTCGGCATCTCGCAGCGCGCCGTGCGCTTCCGCCTCGCGCTCGCCCGCGAGCTCGGCTCGGCACGGCTGCGGCGCCCGGCGGCCGAGTTCGGCGGCAGCCCGTGCGCGGTCGAGCCCGCCGGCTAGGCCGACGGCCCGGCGATCCAGAGCAGCAGCAGGGTCATCGCGACGAGGAACAGGAAGCCGTAGAGCGCGAAGACGTACTTGCTCACCGGCTCCTCCTTGTCCAGGCCCGCGAGCGACTTGAACGCCCGCGCCGTTGCCTCTCCCATGCGCTGCATCGAACGCCTCCTACGCGCGCCTCGTGGCGGCGGTTCACGGAGTTGGCGTCACAGGACTCGCCTTCGCGGCACTCTTGATGCGATGCACGATGCTGACGAGTTCGCTGCGCTCTACGAACGGGAGGCCGAGACGGTGCTGCTGTTCGTGACCCGCCGCACGCTCGACGCCGAGGTCGCGCTCGACATCACGGCCGAGACGTTCGCGCAGGCGTTCCGCGGCCGCCGTGGCTTTCGCGGGACGACGCGGCCCGAGCAGCGCGCCTGGCTGTTCACGATCGCTCGCCGCCAGATCGGCCGCTACCTGCGCCGCGGCCACGTCGAGCAGCGCGCGTTGCGCGAGCTCGGCGCGACCGTGCCGACGATGCACGAGGACGACCTGCGGGCGATCGAGGAGGCCGCGCAGCTGGCGGAGCTGCGCGCCGCGCTGGGCGCCGAGCTCGACCGGCTCAGCGACAACCAGCGCGATGCGCTGCGCCTGCGCGTCGTCGAGGAGCGCCCGTACGATGAGGTCGCGCACGTGCTCGGGATCTCCGAGCAGACCGCGCGGGCACGCGTCTCGCGCGGGCTGCGGACGCTCGCGCGTGCACTCAAGCCGCGTCCGGTGGTGGGGCGCTCATGAGCCCGCGGCCGAAGACCCTCGACGAGCTCGGCCGCGAGCTCGTGCGCGCCGCCCGCGCGGCGGAGGCCGACGGTGCGCGCGGTGCCGTCCGCGCCCGCACGCCGCGCGCGTTCGTCATCGGCCTGCTGGCGCTGCTCGGGCTCGCGGCGGCCGCGACCGCCGCGACGCTGATCATCGGCCGCGGCGACCCGATCCCGCCCGCGCGCTCGGGCGACGTGCCGCTCGAGCTGCGCCCGGTCGCCGGCAGCGCGCGCCTGAACGGCCTCGACGTCGCCGATCCCGACGGGGGCCCGCTGTGGGACGTTCGGACCTCGCGCAGCCGCACCGGCGCCGTCTGCACGACCGTCGGCCAGGTGCTCGACGGCGAGCTCGGCTTGGTCGGCCTCGATCGTCGCTTCCGCGCGCTGCCCGCCGGGGCGGCCGACACCTGCAGCACGCCGCAGCGACGCGGCGCGACGCTCGCCGGCGCGCGGGCGTTTCGCGGTGGCGGCAAGCTCAGCGCGCTGACGGTCGTCAACGGCGTCGCCGCGCCCGCGGTGCGTCGCGCGACCGCCGTCGCCGGCGGGCGCACGGTGCGCATGCGGCTCGGTCCCGGTCATGCCTTCCTCGCCGTCTTCCGCGGGCTGCCCGAGCAGGTGCGCCCGCGCGTCGTGCTGACCGAGGCAGCCGGCCGTCGCACGACGCTGCGCTTCGCCGACCGGGGCGAGTTCATCGCGCTCGACCCGTCCGGCGGCGCACCGTGGGCGCTGCACTACTCGGTCGGCCGCCACGGCCTGGGCTGCGTCTCCGCGCAGCGCCAGCGCGGCATGGATTCGCCGCTGCCGAGCGTGCCGGGGGCGTTCAACCTCCTGCCGTCGTCGGTGCCCCCGCGCTGCGGGCGTAGGACCCGGGCGTTCGTCGCGATCCGTCGCTTCGTGCCACGCAACCAGCGCACCGGACGCGCGTTCTGGTGGGGCCTGAACCCGTCTCGCACCGTCGTCTGGGGAGCCGTCCCGCCCGCGACCCGTGCCGTCGTCCTGAGCGGCGCCGGCGCACCGCAGCGGATCACCGTCGACGCGCGCCGCGGCGGCTTCCTCGCCGTCCTGGACGGGCGCGTGGACCCACGCCGGCTGCGCGTCAGCGCCGACGGTCGGGCGCTCGACGCGACCGCGCGCCGGTCGGCACCGAAGGGCCAGCCGATCGCCCCCGCGCCCGTTCCCGCGTGGCGCTCGGTCGCCTCGGTCGCGACGCGCGCGGCGATCCCCGAGCCGTACCTCACCAAGCGCGGGAGCGTCGCGATCAGCCGGCGCGCCGACGATCCGACCGGCGGACCCGCGTGGGCGTTGCGCAGCTGGGCGGCGCGGATCAACCCGCGCGCGCGCGTCAGCGGCAGCGGCGGCGGCGCGCGCGACCTGCTGTGCTTCGCGATCGGCATCGAGCGCGGCGACCGGCTTGTCGAACCGCGCGCGGGCGCGGACGACCCGCACTGTCGGCACAGGCCTGCGCGACGGGCGCTGCAACGCTCCGGACTGGCTCGCCAGGCACGCTGCGGGCAGCGAGGTGCGCACGTATGTCGACGATCCGGAGTCACCCGATCCCAAGCCGGTCCGGCTCGTGATCTCCGGGCTGCTCGGGTACGGCGTGCGTTCCGCCGAGCTGCTCGGCGCCGGTGCCCCGCGTGCGCTCGAGCTGGGGCCGCGCGGCACGTTCCTGCTCGTGCTCGGACCACAGCACGCGGGCGCTGCGTTGCGCGTCCGCCAGGTCCGATCCGACGGGCGCGTCGAGACCTCGACCGCCGGCGAGTTCGGCATCGAGTGCAAGCCGCGTCGCGGGCAGTCGATGCGGGTCGCCGACCCCGACGGCGCCCAATCGTGGGTTGCCGGCGTCGGCGACGTCGTCGAGCACACGCCCGGCCTTCGCATGGGAGGAGGCGGCGGCTGCCGCTACGTCGGTCGCGCGGTCGGACATCAACTCGGCTCGATCCTCGACGGGGACACATGGCTGCGCTACGGCCCCGACGGCTTCTCCGGTGCGGCGCGGGGCCGGCCGGGGAGCGCCGTGGCGGCGTTCGCTCACGCTCGACGAGCGCGGTCCCGGATTCGGGCCCCCGCGCGAGCGCGCCCTGCCGGCGTCGCGAGCGCAGGTCGCGCGCCGCACGTTGCCGGGTCGGACGGTCGTCTCGGGGCGCGTCAGCCCCGACGTGACGTCGATCACGCTGCGCACGCCGCGCGACGTGCGCACGATCCGTCCGGCCCCGGGCGGCGCCTTCATCGCCGTCTACGACGGCCCCTTCTACGGCGGCGCGGTGCGCGCGACCGCGCATCTGCGCGGCGGCGGCGTCGTCACGCGCAGCTCCCCGGTCACCCCATTCGGCTGAGCGACGAGCGTCGCCGCGTCACGCCACGCGAACGCTCTCGCCGCCCGCCTCGACGAGGTCGCCGCGGTGCAGCTGGCGCCCGCGCCGGCGCTCGACGTCGCCGTTGACCCGGACGAGCCCCTCCTGCACGAGCGCGCGGGCCTCGGCGCCGGAGTCGGCGAGCCCGGCGAGCTTGAGCAGCTGACCGAGGCGGATCATGTCCTCGCTGATCGCGACGTCGCGCGGCGTCGGGCTCATGGCGCCGCCGCGGCGGTCGCGCGCGCGAGCCGCGCGAGTCCCTCGGCGATCTCGGCCGGGACGTGCGTCGTGAACGACAGGCGCAGCGTGCGTGGGTCGGGCTCGAGCGCGAAGAACGGAGCGCCAGGCACGAACGCGACGTCGTGGTCCAGTGCGGCGCGCAGCAGCGCTTCGGCGTCCCAGCCCGGCGGCAGGCGCGCCCAGACGAACATCCCGCCGTCGGGGCGGTTGAACGTCGATCCCTCCGGCAGGGCCGCGGCGAGGCCGTCGAGCATGGCGTCGCGGCGGCGGCGGTACTCCGCGCAGAGACCGGCGATGTGCGTGTCGAGGTCGACCGCCTGCAGCGCCATGCGCGCGGCGAGCTGGTCGACCGTCGACGTGTGCAGGTCGGCGGCCTGCTTGGCGATCGTCAGCGGCCCGAGGATCGGGTCGGGCGCGCGCAGCCAGCCGATCCGCAGGCCCGGCGCGAGCACCTTCGACAGCGAGGAGACCGTCACCGTGCGGTCGATCGCGGCGCGATGGGAGCCGATCGGCGCGAGCGACTCGCCGTCGTAGCGCAGCTCGCCGTACGGATCGTCCTCGACGATCCAGAGGCCGTGCTCGGCGGCGACCTCGGCGAGCCGGGCGCGACGCGCGGCGGGCAGCGTGCGCCCGGTCGGGTTCTGAAACGTCGGGACGATGTAGAGGAACTTCGGCGCGTGCTCGGCGATCAGCGCGGGCAGCGCCTCGGGATCGAGACCCTCCTCGTCGCAGGCGACCGGTACGAGCTGCGCGCCCGCGAAGCCGAAGCACTGCAGCGCGGCGAGGTAGGACGGGTTCTCGACGAGCACGGCGTCGCCGGGATCGAGCAGCACCGCCGAGATCAGGCCGAGCGCCTGCTGTGAGCCGGTCGTCACGAGCAGCTCGCCCGCCTCGCACGTCAGGCCGCGCCCGCAGAAGCGCTCGGCGAGCAACGCGCGCAGCTGCTCGTCGCCTTCCGTCGCGGAGTACTGCAGGGCGCGCGCGGCGACGGTCGGTGCCAGCGTTCGGGCGAACGCATCGGCGATCAGCTCGGCGGGGAACAGCTCGGGTGCGGGCAGGCCGCCGGCGAACGAGATCACCTCGGCGCGCTGGGTGAGCTCGAGGATGTCGCGAACCGGGGAGGAGCGCACGTCGCCCAGGCGCGAGGAGAGCGAGGGCGGCGGCACGGCCATCGCGCTCATGATGGCGGCTGCGCTCGGACGTGCAAAAGAGTCCCTGCGTCCGGCGACAATCTCGAGGTTGCTACCGTCATGGGCACGGGCAGCGTCGCTGTCCATGAGGTTCTTGTCTTGAGGGTGCGCTCTGTCGTGCGGTTCGGGCCAGTCGAATCTCCCGAATCCGCAGTTCATAGGAGCAACATGCCCCAGCAGTCCTTCGCCGATCTCGGCGTATCCAGCGTCGTGTCCGGCGTGCTCGCAAAGCGCGGGATCACCGATCCCTTCGCGATCCAGACGCTCGTCGTGCCCGACGTCCTCGCCGGCCACGACGTGCTCGCGAAGTCGCCGACCGGTTCCGGCAAGACGCTCGCCTTCGCCGTCCCGATGGTCGAGCGCCTGCAGGCGACCGACCGCCGCCCGTCGGCGCTGATCCTCGCCCCGACGCGCGAGCTCGCGCTGCAGATCGTCGACGACATGTACGACATCGCGCACAGCCGTGCGCTCTCCGTCGCCGCCGTCTACGGCGGCGCCGGCATCCAGCGCCAGATGGAGAAGGCGCGCCGCGCGCACATCATCGTCGCCACGCCGGGCCGTCTGGAGGACATCCTCCAGCGCCGCGCGATCACCCTGCAGCAGATCAAGATCCTCGTCCTCGACGAGGCCGACCGGATGCTCGACATGGGCTTCCGCCCGTCCGTCGACCGGATCGTCGCGCAGACGCCGCGCAGCCGTCAGACGCTCTTCTTCTCCGCCACGCTCGAGGGCGACGCGGGCAAGATCGCCGGCGCCTACACGACCGACGCGCGCCGCCACGAGCACGTGCCGGCCGTCGACCACAAGGCCGAGACCGTGCACCGCTTCGTACGCGTCCAGCACGAGGCCAAGGTCGATGCGCTCGTCGCCGAGCTGAAGGACGAGCAGCGCGGCCTGACGATCGTCTTCGTGCGCACGAAGCGCGGCGCCGACAGGCTCGTCAAGCGCCTGAAGGACAACTACGTCACGGCCGTCGCGATGCACGGCGACAAGTCGCAGTCCCAGCGCGAGAAGGCGCTCGCGCGCTTCGAGCGCGGCGAGGTCGACATCCTCGTGGCAACCGACGTCGCGGCGCGCGGCATCGACGTCCGCGACGTCACCCACGTCATCAACTACGACATGCCCGAGGACCGCGACGGCTACGTCCACCGCACCGGCCGCACCGGCCGCGCGGGCCGCGCCGGGATCGGCGTGACGTTCGTGCTCGGCGATCAGGCGCGCGACATGAGCCGGATCGCGAGCGACCTCGGCCTGCACAAGGAGTTCTCGCTGAGCGGCCTTCCGACCTCGACATCGGGTGGCGCCGGCCGCCCCGGCGGCGGCGCCGGCCGCGGCGGTCGCCCACAGCAGCGTCCCGGCCGTCGCGAACGCGCGGCTGGCGCCAGTCGCGTCGCCTCGGCCGGCCGCAGCGGCGGCAGCGGCCGCTCGCGCTAGCTGCAGCGCCGGCGGCCGTACAGCCGCTATCACATGAAGGCGCGCGGGTAGGGTCCGGCGATGGCACGATCGTCGTCGCCGGGTCCGGCCCCGCCACTGTTCGAGCCCGCCGACGGCGGCTTCGTCGCGGCCCCGGCGACGCGCGGTCCGTGGGACGAGCGGATGATGCACGGCGGCGCACCGTCGGCGCTGCTCGCCCGCGCGATCGAGCACACCGAGCCGGGCTCGGAGCTCGTCGTGACGCGGCTGACGATCGAGTTTCTCGGCGGCGTGCCGGTCGGCCCCGTCGAGGTCGCGACGTCGCTGGCGAAGCCCGGCAAGCGCTTCCAGATCGTCGACGCGACGCTCGACGCGGGCGGACGCCGCGTCTGCCTCGCTCGGGCCGTGCGGCTGCGCCGCGGCGACCTCCCCGGCGCCGCAGCTGCGCCGCGATCGGCCGCCGAGCCGCTGCCACCGCCCGGCAGCGGCGAGCCGTGGCCGACGTTCTTCGACTCCGCGCTGGAGCTCTTCTACCCGGACGCGACGGAGATCCGGATCGCCGGCGGGGAGCTGGGCGGCGGTCACGCGATCGCCTGGATCCGCCTGCGCCGTGACGTGCTGGAGGGCGAGTCGCCATCCCCGCTCGTCCGCGCCTGCGCGGCGGCCGACTTCAGCAACGGGCTGAGCTGGATCCTGCCGTTCGACGAGTGGCTGTTCGTCAACACCGAGCTGACGGTGCATCTGCATCGCGAGCCCGAGGGCGAGTGGATCGGCGTCGACGCGCGGACGAACTCGGACGCGGCCGGGATCGGCCTTGCGACGGCGACGCTGCACGACCTGCGCGGTCCGTTCGGAGTCTGCGCCCAGGCGCTGTTCGTAGAGCGGCGCTGAGGTTGCGCGAGGCCAGCGGGCGCATTCGAGACTGGGGGACACGATGGCCAAGAAGACCGGCGGCGGCAAGCCCAAGCTCGACCGTGCGACGTTCGACAAGGAGCTCGAACGTCTGCAACGTGAGCTCGTGCTGCTGCAGGAGTACATGAAGGCGAAGGGCCTGAAGGTCGTCGTCGTCTTCGAAGGACGCGATGCGGCCGGCAAGGGTGGCGTCATCAAGCGCATCGCCGAGCGCACGAGCCCGCGCGTCTGGCGGATCGCCGCGCTCGCGACGCCCACCGAGCGCGAGCGAACGCAGTGGTACTTCCAGCGCTACGTCGCGCATCTGCCCGCCGCGGGCGAGCTCGTCATGTTCGACCGCTCCTGGTACAACCGCGCCGGCGTCGAGCGCGTCATGGGGTTCTGCACGGAGGAGGAGTACCAGGAGTTCATGCGCTCCTGCCCGGAGTTCGAGCGGATGCTCGTTCGCTCCGGGATCATCCTCATCAAGTATTGGTTCTCGGTCTCCGACGCCGAGCAGGAGAAGCGCTTCCAGGCGCGCGTGAACGACCCGATGCGGCGCTGGAAGCTCAGCCCGATGGACCTCAAGTCGCGCGAGAAGTGGGTCGAGTACTCCCGCGCGAAGGACAACATGTTCGCCCACACGGACATCAAGCAGGCTCCGTGGTACGTCGTCGACGCCGACGACAAGCGCCGCGCGCGCCTGAACTGCATCGCGCACCTGCTGTCGATGATCCCCTACGAGGACGTCATCCCGCCGCCGCTCGAGCTACCCAAACGCCAGACCGACGAGCACTACGTGCGCCCGCCGATCACCGACCAGACGTTCGTGCCCGAGGTCTACTGACGCACGCCGTCATCGCCCGCGGCGCTAGCGAATGGGGCACGCCCGCAGGCCGCGGATCAGCGCCTCCGTCGCCTTGTCGTCGCTGCCTCCTCCGGTCTGGAGGAACACCCAGTAGTCGTTTTCGGCGATCGAGCGGTTGCGCGGCGTGTCCAGCTCGCCGGCTTCCGCGAGCGCCCGCGGATAGATAACCCGCTCGAGATGTGATCGTTCGGCTTCGTTAAGCACGATGTCCTCCTTCCATCGGTTGGCATTCATCCGGCGACGGTGCCCGCCACCGCCCAGGCCCGCGCGCTGAGCTCGAAGGGGCCGTCGCCGACGCCGAGGCGGCGATGGTAGGCGTCGTGCAGGGCCGCACGGCGCGCGTCGTCCAGCGACGCGCAGAACGCGCCCGACGGACCGACGCCGGTCTCCAGCGGCGACCAGAGATCCTCGAAGTCGGCGTAGCGCGCGCTCACGACGAGCGGCGCGAAGCGCACCTCCCGCAGCCCCGCATCGGCCCACAGCTGGGCGAGCTCGCGATCGCCACACCAGCGCATCACGACGCCCTCGTCGGTCTCGGCGGCGCGCCGCGGGTCGACCTCGTGCGCCGCGTCCCAGAAGGCACGCAGCAGCGTCATCTCGCCCGCGTAGTCCCAGACGCACGAGGCGACGATCCCGCCCGCGCGCGCGACGCGCGCCATCTCCCGCACGCCGGCCTCGGCATCGGCCATGAAGTTCACGACGAGCTGGGAGACAGCGGCGTCGAACGTGTCGTCGTCGAAGGGCAGTGCCTCGGCCGCCGCAACGACGACGTCGACCCCCGCCAGCCGGGACCGGCAGGCCTCGACGAAGGACAGCGAGGGATCTGCGGCGTGCACGTTCGATGCGCCGAGTCGCTCTGCGAGCGCCGCCGTCAGCGCGCCCGGCCGCGCAGCCGACGTCGACCGCGCGCATGCCCGCGTGCAGGCCCGCGAATCCGATCAGCTCCGACGCCAGCTGGCCGCTGTAGCGACCAATGTGCCGATCGTACGCATCGGCTGACACACGAAACGTCTCGGCGCCGGGCATCCTGAGAGCGAGGCTACCCGCCCGCGCGTACTGTTCGCTCGGTGGGTCAGGCGGCGCGGGCGTACGTGAGGAGCGCGACGCCGTCGCCGACGGTCCGGGAGTCCATCAGCGTCAGGCGGTGCTTGCGTGGCCGATTGTCGCATAGACGACGGTGCGCCCCAAGACTCGTCGGGGGCGCAGAAGCGCGGCTGCGCCGATCGGCGCGGCGGCGAGTGCCGCCGCGCCGGTCGAGCGGAGGGTCGCAGGCGCGACCGTTGGGCCTACTGCGCCGTGATCGTGGCCTTCATGAACGGGTGGATCATGCAGTAGAACGTGTACGTCCCGGCCGCCGCGAACGTCACCTGGTTCTGCTGCGGAAGCGGCGAGGCGTTGCTGTCCAGAGCGCCGGAGTTCCAGAAGCCGTTGCCGTGCAGCGTCGGCGTCAGGTCGGCCGGGGCCGGCGGCAGATCGCTCGGGTAGATCCCCTTCTGATCCGCGTTCGGGCTCTCGAGCGAGGCGGCGATCTTGCCGAGGTAGGACGTCGGCTCCTCCTCGGCGTCTCCCGGACCGGTCGTCGCCGTATGCGTTTCGAGATCGCCGCTGGCCATCTTGAACGTCACGGTCGTGCCGACCGCGACGGTCAGCGACTCTGGCGCGAACCCGAACAGGCTCACGCCGCCGGGTCCGGCCAAGCCGACGTTGACCGTGTTCGGCGCCGCCGCGACGTTCTTGAACGTCTTGGCGACGGCGATCGCCTTCGTGCCCTGCGCCTTGACCCGACGGGCATCGGCTGCGGCCGACGGCACGGGCTTGCGCTTCGACACGACGCGCACGGCGCCCTTCATCCCAGGATGGATGTCACAGACGTAGCGGAACAGCCCGGCCTTCGTGAACCGCACGACCATCGGCTTGGGCTTGTCCGAGAGCTGGCGCGCCGCTCTGGATCTCCTTGGTTCCGTTCGTCACGACGGTCTTGCCGAGGCTTGCCCGGTCCGAAGACCTTCGGGTTGGTGCCCACTTCCATCTGCCCGTTGAACCAGAACGGCGCGCCGGCTTCGTCGTTTGCGTCCGCGATCGTCTTGCCGGTCGGGACGAACGGCGTGGTGGCCTTGCCGGACCTGCCGAGGAAGTGGACGTTGTGGAAGCCGGTCGGCAGGAACCTCACGCTGTCGCCGACGCGGATCGCGATCGAACTCGGAAAGAACGCGTTGGCGTCCGAGCCGTACATCTGCTGCAGCGTCTTGGCGATCGCCGGCGGCGTGCCCATCGAGACGCTCTTCGTCGCCGCCTGCGCCGCGCCGGGAGCGACCAGTGCCAAGGCCGCCGCGCCGCCGAACATCCATTTCAACCTCGAAGTCATGTGCCACCCTTCCTCGCGGATGCGGCCAGGGGAGTCTGGCCGCGTGCCGCCACCGTAATCCACCGGACGCCCGCGTGGAAGGGTTGCCGTTTCTGCGCGTGCGATCGTGCCTACGCCAGCAGCGCAACGAGCCGCTCGCGCGACGGCCCCGGCGAGCGTGGCGGCGGGGTCATCAGCCGCGCGAAGATCGTCTCGATCCGCCCGTGCAGCTCCGCGTCGTCGTCGAAGACGGCCGTCCGGTCCAGCAGCCCGAGGCGGCCGATCGTGCGGCGCAGCACGAGGTCGTCGTGCGGCGCAGCCGCCAGTGCGGCGGCGAGCGAGAACAGGGGATAGCAGCCGTCGCGGGAGCCGATGTCGACCGGTTCGCCGCGCCAGTGGCGCGCGCGGGCGTCGTCCGTCGTGCACGCGAGCCGGTAGCGCTCGCGCGCCTCGGGGACGACGGCGGCGCGGTAGCTCGACAGCACGGCGTCGGCGTCGGGCGCGTGTGCGCTCGCGCGCGCGAGCGCCTGCGCGTGAACGAGTGCAAAGGACAGCCCGTAGGCGAACGCGGGATCGGTGTGACAGAGGGCGTCGCCGACGGCGATCAGTCCCGCCATCCCGAGCTCGCCCGTGCGGTCGACGTTCATCAGCCCGCCCATCGGCATGACGTCGGTGATCGGTTGTCCGTGCTGACGAGATGTCAGCAGGTCGAGCGGACGGATCGCCGCGCAGGCGGCCATCCAGGCCGATTCGTCCCGCAGGCGCCGCAGCTCGCGGTCCGTCGCCGGGACGAGCAGGATGATCGCGTATGTCCGGTTGTCCCCGCGGAACGTGTTGAAGCCCATGTAGCCGAGGTCTCCACGCGGGTTGAGCAACGGCCAGTCGAGATGGTCCGCGCCGTCGGCAAGCGCGAAGTAGCGGCAGAAGTAGATGGCGCCTGAGTCTTCGGGGGCGGCGTCCGGGCGCGGCCAGCCACGCGGGCAGCGATAGCGTCCGAGCGCGTCGACGACGACGTCGCCAAGGACGGGCCCGCCGTCGGTGGTCACGCCGAGTGCGCGCTCGCCGTCGTCGCTCGTCAGCAGCCCCTCGACGTGCACGCCGGTGCGCAGCTCGACGCCCAGTTCCGCGACAGCCGCCCGGCGCAGAGCCCACTCGATCACCGGCCGCCGCACCCACAGGTAGACGAGATCCTCGTCGGATGGCTGCCGATCGGAGCGCAACCTGAGCGCGAGGTCCTGCGGGTCGGCGCCTGCTGTGAGCAGGGCGGCGAGCACGTCGGGGGCGAGCTCGCCCAGGACCCGCCGTCCGCGCGGGAGAAACGCATGCGGCTGGAAGAAATGGGAGATCCCTCCGCGCTCGACGCCGAACGCGCCGTGCGGGGAGTCATCGGCCTCGACGTGGTCGCGCTCGATGACGACCGCCGTGTGCCCCGCTCGTGCGACGCCGAGCGCCGCGGCGAGCCCCGCGACACCGCCGCCGGCGATCACGAACCGCATGGAACGCACGCTACCGGGGTAGTCGGGTGGCCGCTGCGATGTAGCGCGTAACGTCACCGAGCGAGCAGATGTGTGAGGCCGTCCTGTATCATGAATTTCCTAGCGCCGCCCGGCAAATGAGTGAGGCCCGACCTCGATATCCGCGGTGAAGCTGGCGCCGGGTGAGGCCGTTCTCTATCATCCGCGGTGGGCATTGCAATGAGAGAGGACGATCTCTATCATCTGCCTTTCTGACGCCAAGAATGAGGCCGTTCTCTCTCATTCGCGCGCAGCGGACTGATCAAGTTTTAACTATGAACTGATCGGAAAAGGTTGTATTGACTCCGCGCGCGCGGGCTCTGTATCTTCGCCGTGGACGGATGCTGACTGGTTCGCGCGTGGACGGTGTTGATTAGCCGTACTCGCCGTAACAGACGCGCTCATCACGTGGCCCTCGTCAAGCGGGTGGTGGCCCAGAGGATGGGGTCCGATTTTCTGCCCGCTCTCATCCATCGGGAACGTTCAAGCAGGGGGGGACAAGTGAGGCGTTCATGATTGCAGCAGACGGTTATCAGGACTGGTACATCGGTCTCGGGTTGTCGTTCTTCGCCATCGTCGTCGTGGTCATCATCGTGGCCACGGTCTTGACGCTGGCCGCCCGGATCTCCGATCAGGCCGGTCAGGCAGTAGTCGGTGTGGACCTTGTCCGCGCCCAGACGACAAGCCTCGATGGCGGCGTCGACAGGGTCAACGAGTCCGCCGTGCGGATTCTCCACATGGCGCGGGTTCTCAGGAAGGCGGCGGTCGGCACATGATCACGGCAATGGCTGACACACACGCGATCTGGCAGGTCGTGCTCGGCATGGGCGCGGTCGTCATCGCGGTCGTGATCGTCTTGGTGCTGCTGCTGCTCAGCCTCATCAAGGACATCCGCGGGAGCGTCGACACGCTGCTGGCGGTAGCACCGGTTCTGGCCAAGCAGACGTCGAACCTGACGAAGCTCAAGGCGACGCCGGGCGTGCTCGACATGATCATCGAGGAAGCCCTCGTCCAGGACGGCTACATGGATGTCCTCGGCGCGCACTACGCCGCACCAGGGGAGGTCATCGCATGAGCACTGACACCATGATCGCGCTCAGTGTCGCCGAGGCGGCGCTGCTCGTGGTCGTTCTCGCACTCGCGCTCACGCGTGTGCGTCAGGGGCTGGCCGGCATCTCCGGCGGCCTCACGGCGCTCGCCGGTGCGCTCGCAACAGTCGAGTCGCAGCACCTGCGGCCGCTGGGAACCGCAGTCGCGCAGATCAACGCGCGTTTCGCCACGATTTTGTCCGTGCTGCCGGGGATCGCTGCCAAGGCAGCGTTCGTCGTGCGCAAGGTCACAGGAGGTTAGTCATGGCCGTTCTCTGGCTCATGTGCATCGTGCTTGCGGTTTCACTCGCGCTGCTCGTCGTCATCCTAAAAGGAGTCCTCGGCGCTGCGCGCAGCATCACTCCGACGGTCACAGCGATTGCAGGAGTCGCGCAAGCAGGCTCAAAGGACCTTGATGCGGTCATCGCGCTTGTGACGACGCAGAACTACATCAGCCAGACCGTCGCCGGTCTGGCGAATTACGGGGGTTCACTCGATGCTGCCCTCCCGAACGCATAAGGGGGCTACATGGAACTTCCTGTTGCCATAATCATCCTGCTGGTCACACTGGTAATCCTGGCGCTCGCGCTGTATCTGATCGCGACGATCAACGAGCTCCGAGCGATCAACAACGGGCTTGGCGACGTCCTCGAAGGCGTCACCGAGATCGTGACGAAGACCGCGCCGGTCAACGGCGTGCTCGACGCGATCAACGGCACGCTCATCGCGGGGCGCAACCTGCTCGAGGGCCTGGCGCTGAAGAAGGCCGGCGGCGACGCGGCCGGCCTGGTCGAGTCGTGCTTCCCCGGCGAGGGCGCGAAGTTCCAGGCGCGCGTCGGTGTTCGCGGTCCGATCGTGCCGATCGGTGCGGAGTACCCACCGGGCGCAGCGACCCTCAACGCACTCCTCGGCGCGGCGCCAGCGGCTGCACCGGCCCCCAAGCCGGTCGGTCGGATGTCCGCGGTCGGGCCGCGCCCCTGGGAGTAGGGGGCGCGCGAACGATGGTCGGGACGCGTTCCTCCGCGCACCCCGGCGTCAATGCGTGCGGGGCAACCCGCACGCGAACACCGCCCGCGCTCGTCCTCCGCGCGCTCGGGCGTCCGTGTCCGTAGAACGTGCACGGAACGGTGCCCGGGCGCGTCCTCCGCGCGCTCGGGCACCTCATACTTGCAATCGTGCGTAGTAGCTCCCGCACGGAACGGTGCCTGGGCGCGTCCACCGCGCGCTCGGGCATCCGTGCTCCGTAGAACGTCTAAGACCGGACGGTATCATGGCCGCCGCGACGAGCGCATTTAGATTTTGTGCCGACGGTCCGAACAGGGCCAGCCGGGGCTGAATCAACCCATCGGCCGGCGGTAGGTCACCTTCAGGTCGTCCTGCCAGTCGCCCGGCGCGCGAGCGAGCTGCCACTGACCCTCGAAGGCGTCGTGGCGCAGCGTCGCGGAGTAGCGCTGGGCGAAGGTCGGGTGGTCGCGCCAGATGCGCAGCACGCCGTCCTCGAGCGAGACGCCGTACGTCCGGCGCACGCCGCGCGAGTCGAAGTACTCCAGGACGAGCCCCTCGCCGTCTTCGGGTGCGCCGATCACGGCGATCGCGTCGGGGAACGACGCGTGATCGTTGTGGGTGCGCTGGACGAGGAAGTGGCCGCCCTCGACCCAGTCGAACGTCATGCTGCCGGGCACGACGGCGTCGAACATCGGGTGGCTCGCCTCAGTGCCCCACGTGCCGATCAGGGCCTCGAACGGCTCAAGTGCGGGATCTCGCTTCGTCATGTCCGTAGGACCGTCGCGCGGCGCGGAACTCATCGTCCGTAATCCGCATTCATCTCGGTGTCGGTATCGGCGTGCGACATCCCGCCGTGCGGCCCGTGTTCGGAAAGGGCAGGAGGTAGGGCATGGCGAGCAAGCCTTCGCAACGGTTCGGGTGGGCGGTGGACACCTTGGCGCTGGACCCAGCCTGTCGTGTGCTGGAGGTTGGTTGCGGACACGGCGTGGCCGTGTCGCTGGTCTGTGAGCGGCTGACCAGCGGACGGATTACCGCGATCGATCGCTCGCAGAGGATGATTGAGATGGCCACGCGGAGGAATCGCGAGTACGTCGCGGGAGGCAGGGCGGTGCTGAGGGTGGCGGCGCTCGAGACGGCGGACTTCGGAAACGAGCGATTTGACAAGGTCTTCGCCTTCAACGTCGCGCCCTTCTGGCTTCAGCCGAAGGACGCGCTGGGGATCGTTCGGCGGCATCTGGCCCCCGATGGAGCGGTCTATCTCTTCTGGGACGCTCGCCACACGGAGCCCGGCCGAGCTCGCGACCTGGCGGACCGGCTGAGCGAGAAGGTCCGGCTGGCCAAGTTCTCCGTAAACCAAGTGCTGGTCAAGGACCTGCGCCCGGTTCCCGCGGTTTGCGTGATCGCGCAGCCCTAGTAGGCGCGCTGCGATGGCCAACGGGTAATGCGGACTCTCCGGATCAACGCTCGGGAGGATCCACTCGAGCCATCTGCATGACAGCGGTATCGCGCTCGCGTGCGCGCGGATCACGACCGGCCCTGACCGTTTGACGGTTGGGTCACGCTAGGCCCGGGGCCGGACATTTCGCAGGCAACGACGTCTGTGAGAGGACGATGGAGGAACGATGAGCCCAGATCCCGCCCCGTACTTGGACCCCGTGATCGAGCGTGTGGCCGGTGCCGCGCCCGTCCGCGATGACGTCATGTCCGACGTCTCGATCGCTGCCGCGCTTGCCGATCTGGCTGGATCGATCCCCGCGCAGCCCGCGGCGGCCTCTCGCGGGTGGAGGGCCCGCCTCGTGCTGCGGCGCTACCGCGCGGTGATCGTTACGACGGCGATCCTGTCGCTCTCGGCGACGGCGGCCGTCGGCTACACCATCTCGGCGCACACAGGGTTTTTCGGTGCGCCCGGGATGACTGAGGAAGACACGACCGAGTTCTTGAACACTGGAGCGGAGGACTTTCCGGCGCTCCTCCGAACGATCGTCCCCAACGAGATCGCTCTGCCGCCTGGCGACAGCTGGACGCCTGCGACCGACGCGCTGATTGCGACGGGACGCCGCGACTCGGGTCTGCAACAGGCGGCGGGAATCCGTGGCGGGCTCGCGCAATACGCGTACTGCTCGTGGGTGGGACGCTGGCTTGAAGTGCACTCGCATGGCGACGCCGAGGCGGCGGCCGCAGCTGCAACCGGCATCGCCCTTGTCGCCCGATCACCGGTAGTGGCGCGCGTGGATGGCGGCGGGGTCGTGGCCGGCATGCAGCGCGTCGCCTCGCAGGCCGCCCGTGGGCAGGTCGCGCCGATGCGAGCCGAGTACAAGCTCAACTGCAACGGTCAGCGATGAGCTCCGCTGACCACGACCGCTTCGAGCACGTGACGCGCACGCTCGGCCCACGTGTGCTGGGCTACCTCGCACGCCGTACGGCGCAGCCCGCCGACGCGGCTGACCTCCTGGCGGAGGTGCTGCTGGTCGCGTGGCGGCGCATCGACGACCTCCCGGCCGAGGAGGAGCAGGCCTTCGCCTGGCTGCTCGGCATCGCGCGCCGGGTCGCGGGCAACCACCGTCGCGGAAAGCGCCGCCGCAACGCACTCGCTGATCGCCTGCGCACGGCGTTGCAGCAGCACACCACATCAGCGACCGACACGGCGGAAGCGCGACTGGTCGCCGACGCATTGGCACACCTGAAGGCCGGTGATCGCGAGCTCATCATGCTGATCGCGTGGGAAGGCCTGTCGCCGTCAGAAGCCGCGCAGGCACTTGGCATCTCTCCAGTCGCGGCACGCAAGCGCTTGCAGCGAGCGCGCGAACGCCTGCGCCCGATGCTGGACGACGCGCCGCCTGCACCACCGCCACGCGCACCGAGGCCGATCCCGGAAACCGTGACCAAGCCCTGACGGCCTGCATCCCACCGGCCGGCGGCCGGTGGTGAAAAGACGACGTAGCCTGACGGCGCACGTTCGCTCTTCCCGCCGACCGCGGCTCTGACTTCATCGGCCCGGCGACGCCTGCGAGGCGGATGCGACACTTCCACGATGGCGATCACAGGCGTCCACGCGGTGCTCTACACGCACAAGACAGACGCCGATCGCGCGTGGTTGACCGACGTCCTGGGGCTCGAGTCGGTCGATGCGGGAGGCGGGTGGCTGATCTTCGCCCTGCCGCCGGCGGAGCTTGCGGTGCACCCGGCATCGAGCGAGGTCGGCGACGTCGAGCTGTACCTGATGTGCGACGACATCGAGAGCACGATGCGGGAGCTGCGTGACAAGGGCGTCGCGTTTGACGGCGCTGTTGCCGACCAGCGATGGGGCCGCGTGACGAAGATCGTGCTGCCCAGCGGCGCCCGCCTCGGGTTGTACGAACCGCGCCATGCGAGCCCGCTTCTTGGGTGAGGCTCGAGCCCGTCCACGCCCCATTCGTTCAGCAACAGCGCTGAGTCCGCTGCCCCTGCTGCACGGCACTTCCCTCGTCGTCCAAAGCGGCTATTCCGACGACTACCTCTGGAACGCGGTCTCCGATGGCTGGGGGCCGACTGCCGGATCCGCGTGTCGATGAACGACTTTCCAGGTGCCGGCCTCCGGTCGAAAGATAGTCGTGACGCGGAGATCAGTCGGGGTTAGCTGGTCGCTGCCACCGAGCTTGGTCTTGGACTTCTCAACCTCCAAGAGATACGCGAGCTCCGATGTGACGGACTTCGTGATCGTCTCGAAACCGACGATCTCACCATCGCGAAAATTGGCCGCCGCTCTAACCAGCCTCTCTTCCACCTCGGCAC
This sequence comes from uncultured Actinomycetes bacterium, assembly GCA_963766525.1. Taxonomy (GTDB): domain Bacteria; phylum Actinomycetota; class Thermoleophilia; order Solirubrobacterales; family Solirubrobacteraceae; genus CADCVQ01. The sequence continues at coordinate 1,933 of CAVYAX010000033.1, read as the reverse complement.
GTTCTCGGGCCACGCCCCCGAACGGATTTGCGAGGGTGATGTCCTCGCCCTGCGAGTACATCGCTTTGTAGCCACTCGGATCACCATTGATGATTGCCCGCAGCGCTCCGTGGTACGGCTCGATCACGGCATCGAACTCACCTGCTCGGCTCATCTGGACCTCCTGCGCTTCGTGGTAGCCGTCCCGGATGCCCCTCCGACATCGTCCAGGCAGTATCTCGCCAGAGACCGCTGCGTTCCATGCATCTGGGAAGCGCCACCTTGGGGACCGGAGAATTCTCCTGTCGCGTGGAAGGAGCACAGCCGCGAGCGTGCCCGAGCGCCGTACTCCTACGGGCGGGAGTCGATGCGGCAGCACGGCAACGAGACGGTTTGAACAAGGCAACATCGCCTACCGGGCGATTCGGACACGGGAAGCGGCCCATGTCCGGGGGAGCGGCGACCTATGAAAGGCCACCGATGCGGATGAGAGGACTCGAACCTCCACGAGCGTGAGCTCACGGCGACCTGAACGCCGCGCGTCTACCAATTCCGCCACATCCGCCAGCGCGTCCAACCTTAGCGGCCGGTGCCGCGACGAGGATCGCGCCCGGCTGTTGCCCGCGCCCGAATGCCGTGAGAGACGGCACGTCCTTTGCTACCGTGGGCGCCCGTTCCGCGCCGCTATCGTCTAGGGGACTAGGACGCCGCCCTCTCACGGCGGAAACCGGGGTTCGAATCCCCGTAGCGGTATCGAAGAGAACCCTGCTTACTGGGGGGTTTTCTCGTTCAGGGGGCGCCGCGCGCGCCTATCTCAGGGTTTCAGGTCCTTGAGGCTCTTGCGCGCCTTGTTGGCGGCCTTGACGAAGTCCTTCCACGTGGGCGGATTGTCGTCGTCGTACTTGGGCGAGTCGTCGGCGGGCCGGTACGGCGGCGGAGTCGGCTTCACTTTGGAGGGGTCGTATGCCATGACCTACGCGCAGCGTACCTGCTGTGCAACACTCGCGCGCGGACGTCGCTCAGTCGCCGCCCATCTGGACGAACGTCCGATGCGCTGAGCCGCCATGGGTAGCTTGCGGGCTCCGCAACATCATGGGAGGCGGAGGATGCGCGATCACGACGAGTTTCAGTCGTTCCCGGACCTCGGGAGCCTGGACGACCGCGAGCTGAAGGAGCTCATCACCGAGTTGGAGACGAAGGAGCACGGCATCTCCTACCGCAGGCGCGTGCTCCACGGGCACATCGACATCCTGCGCGCGGAGATGGTGAATCGTCTTCGCCGCCGGCACCTCGTCGAGCCGGGCGGGCTCGATCTCTAGAGGCGCGCGTGCGGGGCTCTCAGGCGCTGCCTGCGGACGCCGGTGCCGTCGTGCCGAGACGACAGTTGACGACCGACGGGTGCCGGGAATACGCTGTACGGGCCAGGCGGGGCGCGAGGACGCGGCCCGCGTGGTTTCTGGATCGATCCGATCCGCCCGGGCGCTCGACCGGCGCTCAGGTGTATCGACAACGAGTGTCTGTTCGCTGTGTTTGTCCTACTCCGAGGAGTTCGTGATGAGCAACGTGATCAACGGCATGGACCGGTTCGGGTACTTCGAAGTTCGCAGCGCGCGCGACGGTGACGCCCACGTCATCGCGCCGATCGGCGAGCTCGACGTCGCCACCGCCCCGGAGGTCCAACAGGAGCTGGAGCGCGTCGAGGCCACCGATGCACGATCGATCGTGCTGGACCTCTCGGGCCTGACGTTCATCAGCACGATCGGCATCCGGATCGTGCTCGAGGCGGACGCGCGCTCACGCGCCGACGGAAGCCGCCTGACCCTGCTGCGCGGCCCGACGGCCGTCCATCGGGCCTTCGAGATATCGGGCCTGCTCGACCGGCTCCCGTTCGATGGGTGAGCGTCGGCCTGTGACCCGCACGACCCGCCGGCGCGAGCTCGCGCGCCGCCGCGAG
>CAVYAX010000032.1:0-45903 GCA_963766525.1 uncultured Actinomycetes bacterium | reverse complement strand
CCCTTGTTCCGTGATCAGACCTTGCGCGCGTGCAAGTCTCCATACCCCGCAGGGACCCGCCAAGCCCGATCCGGAACCAGGACTGGCGGACATGGCCTTCGCCGTGAAATGAGCGGCTCGGCTCCCCGATTGTGGATCTGACGAGGCTGCAATCCCAGCCCACGCGCTTGCTCCCTCCAAAGAGGCTCTCGACACCCCGCTTAGCCGCAAGGATCTCTCCCAACGACCGGGGCCTGCTACCGGGCGCTCCGGCGCTTACCCGGACGGGACTCCCACCCGCCGGCCTGATCCAGCTTGCAAGGCGCACCACTTCGCGATCCTAGGCGGAGACGATCTGCGCGCGTAGCACTTGCATCAGCGCCCGGCACTGCTGTCGATTTTGCCCACTTGACGCCAGCAAGGGGGCAGGCCCCACGGCACCCGCAGGGCTCTGCGTCAGGGGCAGTTGGAGTTCGAGCGGGGGATGATGACGCCGGTCCAGTCGTGGCCCGTCGGCGCGTAGCGCCATTCGCCGTCGACCTTGTCGAGGGGCAGCTCGCCTTCGAACCGGCGGCATTCGGTGTTCGGGTACGGGCCCGACTCGTCGCGCAGGTAGATCTTCGTGGGCACTCGCGCGCGTGAGGCCCCCGTGAAGGTCGCGGCGTTCACGTACTCGATGTTCACGTGTGGGGTTGCCGCTCCACGCACGCTGGCCCATCGGGCAACGTTGCGCTGGTAGGTCGGCGTGAACAAGGCGAATGCGGCGTCGTACTCGCCGGCGTCCAGCCGCGTGAAGTGCTCGCGGATGACCTCCGACGGGCTCGCCACATCGGGGTCGGTTGGCTCGGTCTCGGTCTCGGTCTCGGGCGGGATCTCGGGCGGCGGTGGCGGCGGCGGGGTCTCCGACCCGGTCTGGACCACCGTCACCGTCGTGCCCTTGCCGGTGCCCGACGAGCGGGTGGTGAGCACGGCGGCTACCGCGGCCCCGGCCGCGAGCAGCGCGATGGCGCACGCCACGATCACCGCGGTGGCCGGTTTGCCGCCTCCGCTGCCCGACGGTGGCGGTGCCGGCGGCGGGGGCGGAGCCGGCGGGCGCGCCGGGGGCGAGGCCGCGACACGCCGGGGCGGCGGCACGGGCGCGGCCGCCGCGGGTGGCCTGCTCATCGGCGGCGGTCCGCCTTCGCAGCCCATGATCGCGCAGCCGCCGTTGTCGGCCCAGCAGTCCCCGTGATGCGGCGCGCGGCAGAACTCGCAGCTGACGACCGGCGTCCCGGCCTTGATCGGGAATCGGCAGTACGGGCATGATCGGCCGGCCTCGCTCGGGTCCGCAGGGTGGCCGCCCGACGGTGGCGGGCCGTTCGTCATTCGTCAACCTCCAGGTCAGCCTGCCGAGGACGCGCTCGATCCTCGCCGGGCGCGAAGCGCCAACCTATCCGCGATCGAGGTCGATCGTGCCCCGTCCCCGTGCCGTCGCCTCCGATTGCACGACCCGGCTGCACGTCGTCGCCCCGAGCGTGATGGTCTACGTACGGAGCTCCGGGCCGACAGTGGGTGGGCGAGACAGCGAGCGACAACTTCCCCGGCGCGTCGGCTCGTCCTGTGCGCGAGCGCCCGTTCAGTCCGGCTCGGCCGCGCTTGGCCGGCCCCGGATCGCGCGCAGCGCCGCGTACGCGATCTCCTGCTCGTCGGTCAATTCGCGGCCCAGGGCGCTCGCCAGCACCCCCGTCGGGATCCCGTGCCGTGCGGCGCCGAGCAGCTCGACACCGATCGCGATCCCGTCCGCGCCACGATCGACAATCACGCGCGGACCCAACTCGACCGTCCTGTCCACGGCGACGCCCGGCCGCGCGCACAGGTACAGCGCGTCCGCAGCCTCGTCATAGGTCGGGACGAGGCTCATGCGTCGGGGTCTAACGGATAGACCGTGATGACGAACAGCGGGTTCTCGGCATACGTCACCACGCGGATGCTACGCCCGTCGACGTCGGCGTCATAACGGTGGTTGCCGTCGAGGTCGTATGAGGTGGGCCCATCCTGATCCAGCGCCCGCCGTGGGTTCCGGGGGACCGCGCGTATTCTGCGCCGTGTCGCACCAGGCGTGAGGCGAGTCGGCTCGATTGGGGGGCAGGATCCTGTGCCTCACCGGCGGCAGTCGCCTGCCTGCGCGCCACCGGGCGGCAGCGCGCATCGCTGTCAGGAGCGGACCAGCTCCGCGCCCTCGGTCTCCTGGTCGGCGAGCGTCTCGTCGACCTCGGAGGGATTCGCCGCTGCGTACTTGCGGGCGTCCTTGCGGGCCTGCTTGTCCATGCGCTTCTCGCGCATCCGGCGTTCGCGGTCGAGCTTGGCCATCGTGGTCTTCTTCTTGCCACTTGACGCCATACGGGTGCTCCCTCGTTGTGGGACTGGATGTCCAGGCGCGGACCGGTCGGAAATGCGGGCGCGAGGCGGTCAGCTCGATGGGCCGAACTGCAAAGGCCACCGATGAGGCTAGCGGCATCTGTTCCAACTTCGCGCAAGAGCCGCAACAAATGAGCGGAAAGCGGGGTCGACGGCCCTTGAAGGCCGCATGCTTGGCGCATGGATGACGAGGACGCCCTCCAGCTCTCGGATCGTCAGGCACGTACGGTGATCCTCGCCGCCGAGAGGCTCGGGTTCGAGCGCGAGCCCGACCTGTACGAGGGCTGGTACCACCACGACCTCCACGAGGACGCGCAGTGGGCTGTGGCCTACCTCCGGGCGCACGACGCCGGCGCGTTGCGCGATGCGCTGGTTGCCGACGAGCCCATCCCCGGCAACGACGCCGCCCGCAGCATCACCGACTCCGGGCGGTTCACCTACCACGACGCCTTCCGGGTCCTCGAGCTGGCATGCGAACGCGGCTTCACGCCGCCGAGGTCCGGGCTGCCGCTGCTCGACGACGCGGAGGTGTGGCACCAGGCGCAGGCGTCGCTGGCGTTTCTCTGGGACCACCATCCCGCGCTCTTGAGCGCGGAGTTCGGCGAGACCGTGCGCCTCGCTCCGCTGCCGGACACGGCGCGAGATCCGAGGGCTCACCTGTGGTAGGCCGCCGCCTCGGCCATCCGTCCGCCGAGCTCAACTCGGTCTGCTGCGCATCGGCTCGGTTGAAGTCATCGAGTCTGAGCGGGCGAGGGACCGCACCGGTCGCCAACGTCGTCTCCGCGATCTCCTCACAGCTCTCGGCGCGCGCGAATCACGCGAGGCGCTGCCACAGCTCGACGGCGCCCGCGACGGTGGTCGGCCGGTCGGCCGTCAGCACGCCTACGACGTTCGAGCCCTTGGTGTGCCACGAGATCTCTACGGTGCCGTCGCTCGTCGATCGCAAGCACCATGCGTCCCGTGTCGCGGTGACGTCCAGCCGCTCCGACGGGGTCCTCGGGCAGGACTCCCAGCCGTGGCCGAGCTCGTATGCCTTGGAATCGAGGAAGGAGCTGTGAGCCTCCGGGGCGTCGGCGAACTCCAAGTACGTGAAGCCGGCGCCGGTCACCGCGTCCGTGTCGGCGACCGGGCAGTTCCACTGCCGCTGCGCCTCCACGTCCTTCGCCCACTGCGTCATACCGCGGTTCTTGCAGGTCGGCGGTACCTCGGCGGGGCGCGCATCGTGGCCGGGCACCGGGGTCACCGCCCGCGGGTTTCGCGCGCCGTCCGGGCCGCCGGGGGCCAGGACGAGGAACGCCAGCAGGGCGGCGACAGCGACCGCGACCGCGCCGCCAAGCGCTGGTGCGCGCCGGCGCATCCACGCAGGGATCTTCGCTCGCGGACGCGGCGATGCGTCAGCCGCGCCGTCCACCGGAGCGAGAGCGCACGGCTCGCCAGGCGGGCACCTCTGCGCCAGCAACCGCTCCAGCACGCCCACGAGCCGGCCGACATCGTAGTGCCAGCGCACGTCGCTGAGCTCGAGCGCGTTGCGGCGCGTCAACGGGCGCAGCGGCTCCGGCAGCGCCTCGGCAGCGGGCATCCGCCCCCCAGCGACGAGCAGCGGGATCACCGTGACGTCCGAGCGGCGCAGGGCCGTCCCGACCTCGAGGCCGACGAAGTCGTTCGGATCGGAGATCCGCGGCCGCGTCTGGCCTTCGCCGGGCTCCGCCCACTCGGGCCCGATGACGACGAGCAGGACGTCGCACGCGGCCACGATCGTCGAGATCCGCTCCACGAAGTCCACGCCCGGCTGCAGGTCGACGTCCATGAAGACGTTGGCATCGCCGAAGCGGGTCGCCATCGCGTCATACAGGCGCCCGGCGTGACCTGCCGTCTCGGACCGCCGGTAGCTGATGAACACGCTCGGCGTGCTCGCGCCGGCGCCGCCGCGCTCGGGCGGTTCGACGACTCGCTGCACCGCAATGCTCATCAGGGAGCCACCCAGGCGTCGGTGAGATGTGGCAGCAGGAGCGTGCGGAGGTCGAAGTCGGTACCGGTCGTGGCGGTGTCGGGGTCCCAGTGCCCTCCATCGCGCTCGATCAGCTCGATGGGGAAGCCCGCCGCCTGCATCGCCGCCGTCTCGCTCCGAACCGTTGCGATCGGGTAGGTGTCGTCGCCCCGGTGGGCGAGGTGGACGACATGGAACTTCCACGACGCGGCCGCAAGCGATGCCGCCTGCGCGGAGCCCGTGTCACGGAACGGGGCGGTGTTCTCCGCCAGCACGCCCGCGAACAGCCCCGCGTTGTAGAACGCCGTCCTGTACGCGAGATCGCCACCCGACGAGTAGCCCCCCAAGACCACGCGTCGCGGGTTGATGTTGAAGTGCGTCTTGACGTCCGCGATCGCGGCGAGCACGCGAGCCGGGTCCGCGCTGACGTCCCAGCAGCCGCCTTCACGGCCGCCCGGCGCGATCGCGATGTAGCTCTGCGCTCCGCCGGGTGACACGGTCGAGATGTCGTACCGGCTCATCCCGCCGCACCCGTGCAGCCAGACGAACAGCGTGATCGGCGTCAGGTGCGTCGCGTCGTAGGCGCTCGGGACATAGATCCAGTACTCCGACGACGCGCTCTGGATCGTGAAGACCGTGTCCTTCGTGAACGGCACCGGGTTCGGCGGGACCGTCGACGGCGGCGGCAGCGGTGGCGGCGGCGGCGGAGGTAGCGGCGGAGGCGGCGGCGGGGGCAGAGGCGAAGAGGCGACGACGAGCGTCCCGACCGTGCGGCAGTTGTTGCGCGTGGAGCGCTCCCGGACGAGCCCGCCACGGTTCGCACAGGCTTCGAGGCGGTGCCGGCCCGCGCGCAGGCCCGCAGGCGCGGGCACCGCGACCCTGACCCGGCGCGTCGCCGACCGCTTGAGCGCCGGAATGCCGAAGCGGCTCAGCGCACGGCGCCTGCCGGCGACGATGACCGTCAACGACGCCACGGAGGACCGCGCGCGCCGCCGGCCCCGGTTGCGAACCACGAACGACCCGACGGCCTTGCCGGCCAGCGTCCGAACCGATCCCGACGACACGACGAGGTCGGGCCGGTTCGCGGTCGACGCGGACGTCGCGACGGCGGGCGTCATGGCCATGATCGCGGTGGCGAGCACGGCCGCCACGGCCAGTGCCCGGATTCGGCCTTCGGGGGATGTCAGCTTGGCGCTCATGATGAATAGAGGTCTCGCGGCGAGAGTTCAAGACAGTTTCTTCGAGCACCGGACGAGGCTCGTCACTCGCCGGAGTGATTGCGCTCACCAAAAAAGCCCGCCGGAGTGGAGGCCGTAGGAGACGGCGACGCGTACGGCCAGGGCGGTGGCCCGGATTGACTACAGGTCGAGCGAGAGCGTCGCCGAGCGGACGTAGCTGTTGAGCTCGTCGGGCGCGTCCGTCGTCTCCCAGCGATCGCGCGAGAGCGAGAGCGTGAGGCGGTGCGGCGCGTTCGCGAAGCCGGGCGTGGCGATCCCGATGACCGGGATGACGAGCGCACGCCGGCCGTCGCCGTTCTGAATGATCTGGACGTCGATGTCGACGTCGACCTCGAGCGCTTGGCCGCCCCAGCGGCCGAGGAGATCGACGAGCTCGTTGCTCGCGAGCAGGACCGCGCCCGGCTGCGCGCCGGCGAGCTCGGCGACGAGGGCGCTGCCCGCCGGCAGCTGGCCGAGCGGGCCGACCGGGTCCGCCTGGAGGATCGCGGGGTTGCCCGACTAGAACGGCGGGCGGACGAGGCCGCGGAAGAGGTCCGCCTGGCCGCCCGCGTCGACGACGACCACCGCGAGCATGCCGGCGTTCGCGAGCGCCGGATGCAGCCACAGGCGCACGTCGCCGTCGATCGTCTCGACGTCGAGGATCGTCTGGTCGACGGGCGGCAGGCCGGGCAGGCACGAGCGGGCGCGCGCCTTGGCTCGCGACCTGCTGAAGGCGGTCGATGAGCGGCCGCACGCCGCCGACCGCGCCCGGAGGGAGCGGCAGCGGCCGCACGCCGCCGGCCGCGCCCGGAGGGAGCGGCAGCGGCCGCACGCCGCCGACCGCGCCCGGAGGGAGCGGCAGCGGCCGCACGCCGCCGACCGCGCCCGGAGGGAGCGGCAGCGGCCGCACGCCGCCGACCGCGCCGGGCGGAAGCGGAAGCGGCAGCGGCTGCGGCGCCACCGGCTGGCCGGGACCACCCGGCACGCGCGCGGTGAGCGTCGCCGCGATCTCCTGCGTGAAGTCCAGCGGCTCGGGCGACTCGACGAGCAGGGCGCGCGCGACCGCGCCCTCGACCCAGCGGCTGACCTCGAGCGCCGTGACGTCGTCCTTCAGCGCGAGGCCGAGCGCCGAAGACCACAACGCGAACACCCGCTCGCGGTCGGCGGCCGCCGCGCCCGGAGACATCGCCGCGACGACCTCGGCGCGCGTGTCCGTCCACAGCTCGGCGACCGTCGCGGTCGTCGTGCCGGGGCCGAGCGCATCCGGCCCGAGCGCGTCGATCTGCCCGCCCCACGAGCCGATGTGCTCCTCGAACGACCGGTAGCGGCTGACCCCGAAGCGTAGGCGTACATGTACAGCCCGTGCACCTGAAGGGACGCGAACGCCGCCGGCCCGTCGCAGGTCAGGCACAACCGCCCCGCGCGCAGCCCCTCGCGGTCGATCTCGACGACCGCCTCGCCGACGCTCGCGCGCAGGCGGTCGTCGAAGGCCGTCACCTCAAGCGGGATCGGGTCGGTTCCTTCGCCGACGCCCGCCGGCAACGCCACCGCGGCCGCCTCCGTGAGCCCCGGCTCGTTCGGCCGGCGGCGGAGGATGACCAGCCGCGCCGGGCCTCCGCCCGCGCCCGCTTGCACGACCGCGAACAGGCCCCGCGTCGCGGCCGACCCCGTCGGAAGCGCGACGCCGACGCCGGCCGACGCCGCGCCCGGCACGATCCCGGCGAGCACCGTGACGTGATCCCAGACGGGCTCGCCGAAGATCGCGAAGCGCCGGCCGGCACCGCTGGCGCGCAGCTGGCCCTCGACGACGCTCCAGCTCGCCAAGCTGCCACCGGCGTTCAGCAGCGCCGGGGTAAGCTCCGTCTCGTCGCCCGCGGCGAACGGCCGCCGGTCGACGAACGGCGCGCCTTGCACCCGCACGTGCGCGGTGAACCGCTCGCCCGCCGGCCACAGCTCGGCGGGCGGCGTCCCCAACGGGTCGGGCCCCCCGCCGACCGGCGGCGCCACGAGCACGGTCCCGATCACCTGGAGCGGATCGTCGAGGTCGCACGTCACCGCGGCCCGCTGCGTCATGACCGTGAGCCGCGCCTTGAACGGGTCGGCCGAGACCCATCGCGCTCGACCGCGTCGTCGCGCCGCTGAGCACCGGGTGCCAGACGATGCCGCCGTCGAGGACCGGCGGCGGCAGGCCCGTCCCGCGATGGGTGACGACCCAGTCCGCGGCCGTCGTCGTGACCACGCTCCCCGAAGGCCCCGCGAGGTCGGGCGTGACGAGCAGCTGCATGCGCAGCAGCAGCGTCTGCTCCGCGGCGGAGCCCGGCGGGCGCACGGCCAGCGGCACCGCGACGTGGAATCCCTCGGCGAACGCCAGCGCGACCGGCTCCTCGCGATAGACGAGCCCGCCGCGCCCGCCCGCGTACGCCGAGCGCACGTAGCCCTCGATCTCCTCGCCGACCCGCGCGACCGCGTTGAGCCCCGGCAGCCCCTTCGTGCGGACGTACACGAACTCGGCGACGTCGGCGGTCGCGACGGGCGCGGACGGGTGCGCGACCGTCACCCGCGTCGTCAGCGCGATCTCGTACTCGTGGTTGTGCAGCAGCGCGAGCTTGCCCTTGCCCTCGAAGCCGCCAGGCCCGCCGGGCGAGCCGCCGTCGCAGGCCTCGGCGGCGACGAGGATGTCGAGGTAGTCGCGCAGGCCGATGTAGGCGATCTCGTCGATCTCCAGGAGCACGCCGCCCGGCGCGTCGACGATCGTCCCGGGCGCCGCGCCCGCGGGCAGCGCCGCGCGCACCTCCAGGCGCCGGATCGGCCCCTTCGCGCCGAACAGGAACGTCTGGAAGTTCGGCGTCGTCGCCGTGCCGAGCTCGCGGCGCCCGACCTCCTCGTCGTCGTCGTCGAACATCACGAGGGTCACGCGCGCCGCGCGCGGCCATGCCAGGCGGATGCTGCAGACCGCCGCGTCCTCGTCGAAGTCCGCGCGCGCGACCGGCCCCGGCTGGCCCATCGCGACCGACGCGACGATCGTGGCGAGCGGCAGGCCGTCGAACCCGGCCGGGTGCGTCCATGCGGGGCGCAGGAAGCGCAGCGTCGAGATGCTGTCGCTGAAGCGCCCGACCGCGGGCGCGGCGAGCCACGCGCCGGCGTCGAACGAGCGCCACGTGTTCCGGTGAAACAGCTCGGAGAGGTCCTTGTCGTCGGGCTCGTGGCAGCACGGCCAGCCGGGCTGGTGGTGCACGATCTCCTCGTCGCCCTCGAGATCGGTGGCGGTGAACTCGTACGGCGCGACCGCGTTGAGCAGCAGCTTCTTCGCCGCCGGCTGGCCCTCGATGCGCACGTCGGCGTCCCACACCTTGTTGAGCACCTGCGGGGCGAACGTGCCGTCGAGCACCGGCCCGTTGGGGTTGCTGAAGTCCGGGTCAAGCTCGATCTTCTGCTCGAGCGGCTTCCACGCGAGGTCCAAGCCGAAGCGCGACCGCCGGCGGACCGCGATCCCGACGAGGTCGTAGGTCAGCGAGAGATCGCCGGACTCCTGGTCGCCGCGCCCGTTGACCGCGCCGCCGCCGAAACCGAGCTTGTCGTTGACCGGCACGGCCCACGTGACCGAGATCGTCGAGTCCGTCGCGATCGGCCGCACCGCCGTGTTCGCGGCGAAGTTCGCGAGCCGCTGCCCCTCCGGGCGCACAGGAGCGCGCAGCTCGTCGACGCTGTGCACCGGCGCGACGCCCTCGCCGTTCCACGACTCATCGAAGCGCTCGATGTGCGTCGGAAGCTGCGCGCGCGTCGCGGGTTGCAGCGCGCCCGCGCTGCGCACCGGCTGCACGGCCGTCGAGAGCTGGTCGGGGCGCAGCTGGCCGAACTGCACGTCGAAGCGCCACGTCACGTCGGGCAAGAACCACGGCGTCTCGAGCTTGATCTGCGCCGTCAGCTCGCCGCGCGCCGGCCGGCCGCCGACGACCCGGAACTCCATCGACGCGCTCACGCCGATCTTCAGGAAGCCGAACAGCGTGAACCGGATCCCCGCCTCGATCCCGATGACCATCGCGTAGTCCGTCGAGCCCGTCGAGAAGACGACGATCAGCAGCGACCAGCCGACGTTGCAGGACAGCCGCACGACGCCCTTCTTGCCGATCCCGCCCTCGACGCGCACCGTCGGCGCGAAGCCGTTCGGCCCGCCCTCGACGCGCTCGAAGCAGAAGCCGATGACGACCGCCGACTCGAGCCAGAGGTCGACGCCGAAGCGCAGCCCGAGCCACGTGCTCTGGTCGGCGAGCCGGCCGATCGCGAACGTCGGCGGGTCGTTCGAGATGAACAGCGTTCCCGTCAACGCGCCGATGCCGTCCATCCACGCCGGCGCCTGCTTGACGAACGTGCCCAACCGCACGTCGACGCCCACCATGAAGCTCGTGCGGTCGTTGGCCTGGTCGAACTCGATCGCCGCGTAGCCGAACGGCCGGTTGCTGCCGAGCGCGCGAACCTCGGCGACGATGAGCAGGCCCTTCTCCGAGCCGCCGCGGACGAGCAGCGCGAACACCGTCAGCTCGACGACCTTGCCGAGCCCCGGCAGCGATGCCGACGCTTCCACGCCCAGCGTCCACGAGTCCTTCTCCGGTCGCCAGGCCGCGAGCCTGCGATCGCCGGGCACGGTCAGCGGGTTCGTGTCCTGGTACCACTTCAAATAGCGCAGCTCGCGCGCCTCGCGGTCGACCTCGCGCAGCGCCGGCAGCATGTTGCGCGCGTAGAGCGCCCGCGCGCCCGTGAGCTCGAACGCCGCGAGCGGGCCGATCGCCCCGACGTAGAACGCCTGAAACATGAAGTAGTCGAACTGGCCCGTCGGCCCCTTCGCATCGCCGACGATCCCGTCGACGCCGAAGACGTAGGTCTTGCCCGGCGCGAGCGTCAGCGAGAGCGACACGCGAAGCCGAGCTCGGAGACCTCCACGCCCCCGACCGTGATCTCGCGGTAGTAGCCGCCGCCCTCGCCGACGAAGGACGGGCCGCGCACGGCGAGGAAGAAGCCGTCGAGCTTGATCGACGGCGCGTCCTCGTTGCCCGCGACGCGGAAGCGCAGGCCCTTGACCGTGATCGCGGCCGTGATCCCGCTCGGCCGCTCGAAGCCCAGGCCGCCCGAGAAGCTCAGATAGCTCGCGCCGTCCTCGGCGCGCAGGCCGAGCTCGGAGATGATGAGCGAGAAGCGGAAGATCGTGATGACGACGCCGTCGGGCAGCGCGACGCCTTCGAGATGCATGCCGCCGAGACGCCAGCCGAACCCCTCGATCGGGAACGCGACCTTCTCGCCGTTCAGGCCGCGCAGCTTGAACATCGACTTGTCGCCGCCGGTCGGCGGCATCGAGACGAAGAGGTCCGCGGTCAGAGCGTGCTGTCGAGGAAGGACTTGCGCTCGGCGATGGCCCGCTGCAGCGAGACGCCGGCCTTGAACCCCATGATGTCGAGGATCACGAGGCCGGCGATCTCCCAGTGCAGGGCGCGATTGAAGGAGGCCAGCGCGCCGGTGCCGGGGGCCGGCAGGCCGTTCGTGCCCCAGTCGCGCTTGTAGCCGAGGACGATCGTGAACTGCTCCTCGAAGCCGAACGTGATCGCGTTCTGCGGCGGCTCGGTGCGGGCGAGCGCCGCGACGACGAACCCGGCGCTCATCGGAGCGCCCGATCACATGACCTCGACGTCCCTACCTCGTCGTCCATGCTTAGCCTCGGCGCGAACCTACCACCCTCGAACATGCGCGTTCGTTGGAAATTCGGCTACTTGTTCGGCGGGTGGACCGCCTCACAGGTTGCCGATCCAAAACCGGGGGTAATGGCGGATCTCCACTCTCGAACGGAGAACCGTGCTGCTCATCATCGGGATCATCCTGCTGGTCATCGCCATCGCAGGTGGGGCGATCGTGCACCCCATCCTGTTTGCGCTCGCCATCGTCGCGCTAGTCCTGTTCTTCATGAACCGCTAGAACGCGCGGCAGGCGCTTCACCGCGCGCTCGTCGATCGCCTGACGAGCGCGCGGCGGCGCGCTCAGCCCTGCCCGGCACGACAGCCGTCAGCGGTCGATCTGGACGAGCTGGGAGCCGAGCGGGGCGTCGGCGTCGAGGTACAGCGCGGCGACCACGGGCTTGCCGGCGGCGAACGTGCGGCGCCCGAGCGCGGTCAGCGGGACCCGGAACGACGTCAGCCGGCCGACGCCGCCGCGCAACCTGACGTTCTGGACGAACGCCAGCCGCTTGCCCCGCTTGAACAGCTCGACGTCGATGCGGCGCGACTTCGCCTCGTCGGAGACGAACGCGATCTCCAAGCGGCCGCGGCGCACGCGCACGGAGTCGACCACGATCGACGGGTCGGCCGTGTCGAGCTGGTCCTCGAGGTCCGGCGACGCGAGCTCGCAGCCCGCGCGCACGCGACCCAGGCGCAGCACGCCGTCCGGCGCCGCGAACGTGTCGATGCCCGCGCCGCAGTCGGACTTGGGGCCGACCCTGATGAGGAAGTCGTCGCCGTCGCCGCCATGCAGCTCCGCGCGGGCGTCCTCGGAGCCGAGCTCGTCGTCGCCGCCGCCGCCGAAGATGCGGTCGCGGCCGAACGCCCCGTCCAGGCGCTCGCTCCCGGGCCCCCCGCGGATGACGTCGGCGTGCGAGGTCCCGGTGACGCGCTCGACGGAGGCGACCGTGTCGCGCTCGCCGCCGCCCGAGGCGAGCCCCGGGGTGGCGCGCAGGTCGATCGTGAGACCGTGCGGGTGGTTCGGATAGTCGAGCTCGTCGTTGCCGGCGCCACCGTCGACCGTGTCGCTGCCGATTCCGGGAGTCAGCTCGTCGTCCTCCGGGCCGCCGGTGAGCGCGTCGTTGCCGGCCCCGCCGCTCAGTACGTGCCCGGTCAGCACGTCGTCGCCGGGGTCGCCGCCGGCGGTCCGCGCGACGATCGTGTCGTTGCCGGTGCCACCGCCGGCGCTGAGCGCGACAAGGTGGTCGTTGCCGGCGTCGCCGTAGGCGGTCGCTTCGGGCGCCGTCACGTCGTCGTCGCCGGGGCCGCCGAAGACGACCTCGCTTGGCGCGAGCGCGGTCGAGCCGGCCGCGCGCGCCGCCGACGTCCAGCGGTCGGCGCCGTCGCCCAGCCGCGCTTGCATGTCGAGCGAGAACGTGTCGATCCTGCGCGTCGTCCGCACGACCGGGCAGCGCGCGGCGCTCGGGCCGTCCTGCACGCAGCCCTTGCCTGCCGTGAGCGGCGCGCCGGCGTCGGCCACGCGCACCTCGCCCGCGGTGGTCGCGAGCGTCATCGCGTTCCGCTCGCCGTTGGAGGCCTCGACCGCGACGTCGACGCTCTGGCCGACGACCCGCTCCCCCTCGTCGAAGCCCGTGCTGACGGTGCTCGTCAGCGTGACGGTCGCGGCCGACGCCGCGGGCACGAAGATCGCCGGCACGAGGACCGCGATTGCGGCGGCGAGCGGCAGGGAGGCGCGCACGCGCGGCAGATTACGCGGCGCGCTCGGGAACGCGGCGCAGTCAGCCCTGGCCGCGCTCGACCTGGACGCTGTCGAACGTCACCTCGACGACCTCCTTGAAGCGGCAGCCGTTGACGTCGTCGTGACGCATGAACTGCGGCGGGTCGACCTTGACGTGCAGCTTGTACGTGCCGTCGGCGGGCACCTTCCAGTTGCGGCCGTAGTGGTAGAGCATCGGGTGCCACAGCAGCGGGTGCACGTGCGAGCCGACCTCGTTGCCGTCGGGGTCGATCAGCGTGCCGGTGACCTTGACGTCCGGCACGAAGCGCCCGTCGGAGGCGTCGCAGACCGCGATCTCGACGTGGAGGTTCTCGTCGTCGGGGTCCTGCCAGACGAGCCCGCCGTCCTCCCACATGTACATGCCCTCGGCTTCCTCGACGGCGTAGCCGATGAGGTACTCGCCGGCCGTCTGCGTGCCGCCGTCGTGCGCGACGTCGTTGGCCATGTGCTCCAGCGCGCGGCGGTATGCCTCGCCCTGCTGCTTGGCGAGCTCGAGCTGCTTGGCATCGGCCTCGTCGGTGTTGGGATCCATCGGCGGGCGCTGCTGGGTTGCCATGTCCTGAGTCCTCCTGGTTCGCGTTGTCTTCGCGGGTACCCGGTCGCAGTGGCCGAGCACCACCGGCTACTGCGGCCGGCGCACTTCCACTCGGCCGGCGCGCGTGCGCGCCTCGAGCACGGGCTGCGGCGCCGTCGCGGGGCCTTGGCGGATCGCGCCGCTGCGCAGGTCGAAGCTGCTGCCGTGGCACGGGCAGACGATCGCTCCGTCCTCGATGTCGCCGGTCGCGAGCGAGCAGCCGCGGTGCGAGCAGCGGTCGTGCAGCGCGAGCACCTGCTCGCCGTCGCGCACGAGCATCACCGGCGTGTCGCCGACCTGCACGGACACCGCCGCCGAGCCCTCGAGCTCGTCGACCGGCAGCGCCTCCGTCCAGTCCTCCGGCCCGCGGTCGAAGATCGTCTGGTCGACGCCGACGCCGAGCCGCATCGCGAGATGGCCACCGAGGTGGCCGCCCACGCTCAGCGTGCTCGCGCCGGCGAGCGCGAGCGCGACGCCAAGGCCGCGCCTGCCGCGGCGGCGGCTGGCGAGCGAGCCCGCGTAGAACGCGAGCGCGACGCCGTTGACGGTCGCGTGCACGAGCCCGACGCGGCGCACCTCGTCGTCGACGGACTCGCTGTCGGCCCAGTCCGTCCAGCCGGTGAGCGCGGTGGGCCCGTACGCGGCGAGGCCGATGGCGATGAGGCGCTGGGCCGCCTCGTCGTTGTCCTCGCCGCCGAAGAGGTCGAGCATCGTGGCGCTCGTCCAGCTGCCGATGACGACGTCGGTGAGGATCGGGTGCAGCGCGTGGCCCATCCACGTGCCGCTGAGCACGTCCTTGACGGGCCCGGAGATGAGGTCGCGGACGGCCTTGCCGATCTGGCTGGCGGGGGCGTCCAGCGCGGCGACCTCGGAGGCGCGCTCTGCGAGGACGTCGAGTGGTTGGCTTGCGGTCGCGGTCATGCGGGGGCGGGTACCCGCAACGCCGCGCGGCTCAACCGGAAGGCCTCACCCGCCGCGCGGAGAAGCGGCTCCCCGCGCGCCGAGGCACGCGTCCTGCCGCGCACGCGGCGCGCTCACTCGCGCGCGTCCTCCCCGGCGAGCGCCGACAGGCCGAGCACGATGAACGCGCCCAGCCCGACGACCCCGAGCGCGTGCGGGACGGCGCTGTCGCCGAGGACGAGCAGCGTCGCCCCGATGACGAAGCACGCCCCCGCCAGGCGGGTCGCGGTCAGCGCGGCCGTGAAGCCGCCCGTCGGGCCGGGAGCGGGCGCACCGCGCACCGGCGCCGGCGGCGCCGCGAAGCTTCCCCGCAGCGCGAGCCGGAACAGCAGCGCGAGCGACGGGAAGAGCACGAGCCCCCCGCCGAGGATCACGACGACCAGCAGCCACATGACGTTGTCGGGCGCCGCTGCCTCCTCCACGGTCAGCCCCGGCAGCAGGATCGGGTTCTGCGCGAGCGCCCAGCCGCCGACGAGCGCCGCGACCGCGACCGCCGCGCTCACCCGCGCGGCCTCGAGCTTCCAGCGCCAGACGAGCAGCAGCGTGGCGAAGCCGGCCAGCACCGACACCGCGACGCTGAGCACCGCCGGCGTCTCGACGATGCGGTCGAAGATCCAGCGCGCGTCCGAGCGCACGACGAGCCCGCCCCCGATCGCGGCCGCGCCGGCGAGCGATCCGACGACCAGGGCCCGGACGCGGAACACCGACGCCATCTCGTCGTCGCCGCCGCGGCGCGCGTCGGCGGCGAGGTAGACCGCCGCCAGGTAGGAGCTCGACAGCAGCGCGAGCACGCCCGCGGTCAGCGACGTCGGATTCAGCCAGCTCGACCACAGGTCGCCCTCGGCGTTGCCGACCGGCACGCGCAGCGACGCGATCCCGCCCGCGGCGGCCGCCAGGGCGAACGGCGCCAGCAGCGACCCGACCGCGGTCAGCGTGTCGATCGCCCGCGCCTCGGTGTCGCTCTGGCTCGCCGACCGCAGCGCGTACGCGACGCCGCGCAGGATGATCCCGAGGCCCGCGGCGGTCAGCGCGACGCCGAGCGTCGATGCCATCGACGCGAACGCCACGGGATAGCCCGTCCACACGACCACGAGGACGAAGATCAGCCAGACGTGGTTGGCCTCCCACACCGGCGCCATCGAGTGGTGCGCGTGCTCGCGGATGCGCTTGGCGCGCTCGCCGCGCCCGGCGGCGAGCTGCCAGATCCCCGCGCCGAAGTCCGCGCCCGCGAGGATCGCGTACAGCGCGACCCCCTGGAGCGCGAAGAACAGCGGCAGCTCGTAGACGTCAAGGCCGAGCACGCGATCAGCTCACGGCCTGCTCGGGCTCGTAGGTGTCGGGCATCGGGACGCGCGCGAGGCGCCGCAGGATCCACGCCACAGCGACGACGAGGCACGCGTAGAACCCCGCGAGCGTCGCGTACCCGACGGGGATGCCGGCCGCCGCGGTCACCGCCTCGGGCGTGCGCATGACCTCATAGACGACCCACGGCTGGCGGCCGACCTCGGTCGTCACCCAGCCGGCGATGAGCGCGACGACCGACAGCGGCCCGGCGACGACCAGCGCCCGGTAGAACCAGTCCCCGGACGGCACCCGCTTCTTGCGCACGCGCGCGAAGAGGTACCACGCGCTCAGCGCCGCGAGGAACGTGCCGATCGAGACCATGACCTGAAAGGAGATCCGCACGACGTTGACCGGCGGGCGGTCGGCCTCCGGCACCGCGTCGAGCCCTTGCACCTCGGCGTTCGGGTCGTGGAAGGCCAGCAGCGACAGGCCCTTCGGGATCGGGATCCCGTACTTGACCTCGCCGTCGTCATACCACCCGCCCAGATGCAGCGGCACGCCCTTCTCGGTGCGGCCGACGCCCTCGAGCGCGGCGAGCTTCGTCGGCTGCGACTTCGCCACCTCGCGCGCCGCCCAGTCGCCGACGATCAGTTGCACCGGCGCCGCGAGCGCGGCGACCGTCAGCGGGATCGTCAGCGCGATCCGCTCGTAGCGCCCCCAGCGCCCGCGCAGGCGCCCGACCGCGTACGCGCCCGCGACGAGGAAGCCCGTGACGATGAACCCCGCCAGGTACATGTGCACGAGCTCGAAGCCGAGGTGCGAGTTGCCAAACAGCGCCTTGACCGGCTCGATGTCGGTGACGGTCCCGTCCGGCCGCACGCGAAAGCCGCCGGGGTCGTTCATCCACGAGTTCACGGCGAGCACGAACAGCGAGCCCGTCAGGCCCGCGATCACGATCGGAACGCCGCTGGCGAAGTGCGCGCGCGGCGACATCCGGTTCCAGCCGTAGACGTAGATGCCGATGAAGATCGCCTCGAGGAAGAACGAGAAGCCCTCGAGGGCGAAGCCCAGTCCGAAGACCGCGCCGAACGTGCCCATGAAGCCGGGCCACAGCAGGCCCATCTCGAAGCTCAGGATCGTGCCGGTCACGACGCCGCACGCGAACAGCGCGACCATGACCTTCGTCCAGCGCATAGCGATCACGCGGTAGACCTCGTCGCCGGTGCGCATCCACAGCCATTCCGCGCGCAGGACCATCGCCGGAAACGCGATCCCGAAGCACACCAGCGGGATGTGCACGGCGAACGAGAGCGCCTGCATCTGGCGGGCCTCGAGCAGGTACTCCTGCTGAACGGGGTCGAACATCGCGCTCAGCTTCCTCTTCCGCGCGAGCTGGCGCAACGACCTCTACCCTCGGTCGCATGTCCGTGTCGAGTCCCGAGGAGCTGCGCGCGCTGCAGGGCCGCCGCACACGATCGTGGTGCGCGACGGCGCGCCGCTCGTGCTCGCCGCCTGACCTTTCGGGGGGTTGACCCTCGCGGCCCGGGCGTCGTAGGTTCACCCGATGAGCTCTCACCTCGCGAAGTCCAGCCTCGCCGTGCTCGCCGTCATCGCCACGATCGGCTTCGCAGCCGGCTGCGGCTCGGACGACGGCGGCGGCGACGAGCCGTCCGTCGCCGAGGCCAAGGCGACGCTGTCGAAGGACTGCCAGCAGGGCAAGGCCTCCGACAAGCCGCTGTGCGACTGCATCGCCGACAAGCTCGAGGACGCCGGCCACGGCGCGAAGGAGATCCTCGTCTTCAACGATCTCGTCAACGACGGCAAGTCGCCGGCGGACGTCACGAAGGCGGCCGGGCAGTGCTCGAAGTTCGCGGCGCCGTAGCTCGGCGCCGGAGCGGCTAGGCGGTCAGGGCCACGCCGTGGCGCTCGAGCAGCAGCTCGCCGAGCTCGCGCGCCTTCATCGCGGCGGCGCTGTCGCCCTCATGGGCGGCGACGATCGAGCCCTTCATGAGGATGTGCCACTGCGCGGCGACGCGCTCGGGGTCCTCGACCCCCGCCTCCTTCGCAAGCTCGCAGACGAACGCGCGGATGTTCGCCAGGTGCGTGACGCACGCTTGGCGGACGGGGTCCTCGCGGTCGTCGAACTCGAGCAACGACGTGACGAACGCGCAGCCCTCGAAGTCTTCGCGCGCGAACCACTCGCCGAAGATCTCGAAGATGACGAGCATGCGCGCAGCGGGAGTCGACGCGCGACGCATCACCTCGTCCTGCACCCACCCAACCGTCCAGCGCTCCTCGCGCAACGCCATGAAGGCGATCGCGAGCTCGTTCTTCGACGCGAAGTTGCGGTACAGCGTCATCTTTGCGACGTCCGCCTCGGCCGTGATCGTGTCGACCCCGATCGCGCGCACTCCCCCTCGACTGAAGAGGTCGTACGCGGCGTCGAGGATGCGCTCGCGCCCGCTGCGGGACTTCGTATCAGTTGCAGCCATGACCCGACTATAGGGGCGGTCCGGACATAGGTGGGACATTCCCGCGCAGCTATGCTCCGGTGGATGCAGGAGATGGTCATCTACGGGGTTAGCTTCGACATGGTCGGCAAGCAGCCGATCGTGCTGCTGAAGACCGTCGACAGCAACAAGTTCCTCCCGATCTGGATCGGGCACCCCGAGGCTGCCGCGATCCTCATGAAGCTGCAGGGGGCGACGACGCCGAGGCCGATGACCCACGATCTGCTCGTAGACATGCTCGGCGAGCTGGACGTGCGCTGCACGCAGGTCGCCGTCACCGAGCTACGCGACAACACGTTCTTCGCCTCGATCACGCTCGCCGTCGACGGCAAGGAGATGGAGATCGACTCGCGTCCCTCCGACGCGCTCGCGCTGGCGGTGCGCTCGGGCGCGCCGATCTTCGCCGCCGAAGAGGTCATCGCCGAGTCGGCGATCGAGTTCGAGCACGACGTCGAGGACACCGAAGAGGTCGTCGAGAAGTTCAAGGACTTCCTCGACCAGGTCTCGCCGGAGGACTTCGCCGGCGACGACGGCTGACGCACGCCGGAGCGCGCCGTGGGTCTGTTCGGGCGCAAGAAGAAGCATGACCCGCCCGCCCCGATGTCCACGGAGGCGAGCGCCGCCCCCGCGATCGCCGACGACATGCGCGCGCTCGACCCGATCGCGTACATCCGCGCGGTCGGCCTCGCGCCCGAGGACTGCTACGGCTTCCTGCCGATCGACCTGCACGCGGGCTCGTCGTTCTTCTTCCTGTACCGCGACCGGCCGCAGTACGCCCGGGCACGCGCCGGCCTGCCTGAAGCCGGTCGCGCCTCGAACCTCGACCTGGGCGCGTTCGAGGTCGACTTCGGCTCGTCGCGGCAGTCGGACTCGCTGCGGTCGCAGTCGGGGCTCGGCTCCGGCGACGCGGTCGCGCAGGCCATGAGGCTGCAGGAGGCATGGTCGGACGCGGCGACCTCCGGCGACCCCGCCGTGACCATGCGCGAGCAGCTGCGGATCGCGAAGGAGATGGGTCTCGTCGACGATACGCAGTACCAGATGATGGTCAAGCACATGGAGAGCGAGGCGGGCAAGGCCATGGTGGATGAGGCCGCCGCGGCGCAGGCCGAGGCGATGGCGCAGGTTCACGAGGTCACGGCCCCCGCGCAAGCCGCGACGCCGCCACCCGGCCCGGCCGCGGCCGCAGCCGCGAACGCGCCTGCGATCGTGGCCGACCGCCTCTATCCCGGTCTCTACAGGCGCGTCTCGACGCAGCAGCTCAACACGTACGTCGGGCCCTATCGCGACGCGCTCGGGCTGTGCCCGGAGGACGTCTACGGCGTCTTCCCGCGCGAGACGCGCCGCAGCTCGTCGAGCGAGGACAACTCCCTGGAGTGGGACGACTACTGGATCGTCTATCGCGATCGCCCCGAGTACGCGCAGGGTCGCGCGGCGTGGGCGACGGCGATGCACCCCAAGGACGCCAAGCCGCTGGGCGGCATGCTGGGAAGCAAGCTCACCGGCTTCATCGCCGGCCAGGTCGGCGACTGGCCGGAGGCGCAGCTCTTCGAGGGCGTGGCGGGTCCGGGCGCCGCGCGCTGTGGCGCCGAGCCCGTCGCGGTGCAGAAGGACCGCTGGCCGCGCGAGAAGGTGGTCATGCGCAAGCGCGGCCCCGAGCTCGGCGACGCACTGCGCGCGAAGATCGGCGACTGGGGCTTCGCGCCCGAGGACTCCTTCGGCTTCTGCCCGGACTACGGCAACGGCAGCATCTACTTCGCCTGGCGTCAGCGCTGAGCGCCTCGCGGCCCGGCGGGCACGGGCGGCCCGGCCGCGGCGGCTACAGGGCGAGCTCGACGATGCGCCCGATGAGCTCGTCGAAGCCGATGCCCGCGGCGTCGGCGGCTTGCGGCAGCAGCGACGTGTCCGTCATGCCGGGCACGGTGTTCGCCTCGAGCACGCTCAGGTCGCCGGTCGCGTCGCACAGCATGAGGTCCACCCGCGCGAAGCCCTTGCAGCCGAGCGTGTTCCACACGTCGAGCGCCAGCGCCTGCGCGCGCGCCGTCACCTCCCCCGGGAGGTCCGCCGGGCAGACGAAGTCCGTGCGGCCGATCTCGTAGCGCGCCTCGTAGCGGTCGTCCTCGTGCGGGATCGCCTCGACGATCGGCAGCACGAGCGGCGGGCCGCCGCCGGCCTGATCGAGGACCGACACCGCGAGGTCGCGCCCCTCGACGTGCTCCTCGAGCAGGACCTTGTCGCCGTAGGAGAACGCCGCGACCAGCGCGCCGGGGACGTCCTTCGCCGTGCGCGCCATCTTGATCCCGAGCGCCGATCCCTGGTTGGAGGGCTTGACGACGATCGGGAAGCGCAGCCGCTCCTCGATCGCGGGCAGCGCCTCCGCCGCGCCGAGCTCCTTGAACGCGGTCTCGTTGAAGGCGAAGAAGTCCGGCGTCGGGATGCCCGCGTCGCGCATCTCGTGCTTGGCGAGGACCTTGTCCGCGCAGCGGATGCAGGCCGACACGCCCGAGCCCGTGTACGGGATGCCGAGCGCCTCGAGCAGCTCCTGGACCGTGCCGTCCTCGCCATCGCGGCCGTGCAGCGCGACGAACGCGACCTCGGGGCCGGCCTCGCGCAGGCGCTCGACGAGGTCGTGGCCGACGTCGATCGCGATGACGTCGTGGCCAAGGCGCTCGAGCGCGTCCTGCACGCGCACGCCGGACTTCAGCGAGATCTGGCGCTCGAGCGAGCGCCCGCCCTTCAGGACGGCGACGCGGGTCATCCCTCGCGACGCGTCCGCGCGCCGGCGACGCTCGGGCGCCGGCAGGTGCAGCACGTCGGCCAGCGCCGCGTCGGGCTCGGCGGGCGCCGGCTCGGCGAGCGGTGCGACCGTCTCGTGCGACCCGGTGAGCGTCCCGTAGAGCTCGATCTGCTCGCGCACGACCTCGCCGATGCGCCGCACGCCCTCGCGGATGTCGGCCTCGCCGACGCCGGAGAAGTTCAGCCGCATGCAGCTGCCGCCGCGGCCGTCGAGGAACGCGGCGCGGCCGGGCACGAACGCGACGTGCTCGTCCAGCGCACGGGCCAGGAGATCCGTCGTGTCGATGTAGTCGGGCAGGGTCGCCCAGATGAAGAGGCCGCCCTCCGGGTGCGTCCACGTGCACTCCGGGCCGAAGCACTCCGCGAGCGCGTCGAGCATGACGTCGCGGCGGCGGCGGTAGATCTCCTTGAGCGAGTGCACGTAGTTCTGCCAGCGGCCGCTCGCGAAGTACGCGGCGACGAAGAACTGCGTCAGCGACGACGAGCAGAGATCGGCCGCCTGCTTGCCGACGTTCATCTTCTCGAGCACCGGCCGCGGCCCGACGCTCCAGCCCAGCCGGACGCCGGGCGAAAGGATCTTCGAGAACGTCCCGAGGTAGATGACGAAGTCGCCGCCCTCCAGCGCGTAGAGCGACGGCAGCGGGTCGCCCTCGTAGCGCAGCAGGCCGTACGGGTTGTCCTCGAGCACGAGCAGCTCACGCCGGCGGATGACCTCGACGAGGCGGTGGCGGCGCGCCAGCGACATCGTCGTGCCGGACGGGTTCTGGAACGTCGGCACGGTGTAGATGAACTTCGGCCGCAGGCCCTCGCGGTCGAGGCGCTCGAGCGTCTCCTCGAGCAGATCGATGCGCATGCCGTCCGCGTCGCCCTCGATCTGGATGACCCGCGCCTGGTAGGAGCAGAACGTCGGGACCGCGCCGGGGTACGTGGGCGCCTCGGCGATGATGATGTCGCCGGGGTCGATGAGCGTCTTGCAGACGAGGTCGATGACCTGCTGGCCGCCGGTCGTGACGAGGACGTCCTCGGGGTCGATGATCGTCCCCTCCTCCTCCATGACCTCGGCGATGCACTGCTTCAGCACCGTCAGACCTTCCGTCGGCCCGTACTGCAGCGAGCGCGCGCACGAGTCGACGGCGACCCGGCTCATGATCGCCGCGAACGACTCGGCGGGAAACGACGACGTGTCGGGCAGGCCGCCGGCGAGCGAGATGATGTCTTTGCGCTCGGTCAGCGCCATGAGATCGCGCATCGCCGACGAGCGCATGACCTTCGTGCGCTCCGCGAACAGCGCGGCGTAGCGCTCGAGGTCGCGCGACGTACGCCGGACATGAGACGAAGACGTGATCCGGCGGTGTTCGACCCCTGGCCGCGGGTCCCTGTCGTCTATCGTCATGCGCCCCCACGCTACCGGACGCTGTGCGACTGCTGATCGACATTCTCCAAGGCGCCGGTCTGGCCGGCGCGGCGGGCATCCGCCCGTTTCTGCCTGCGCTCATGGCCGGCGCGCTCGCGTCCGCCGACGTCGGGATCGACTACGAGGGGACGCCGTTTGCGTTCCTCGAAGCGCCCGGCTGGCTGCTCGCAGTCGTGCTCGCGCTGATCGTCGCCGTGGTCGCGCAGCGGCGCGGCGTCCCCGAGCGCGTCCTCGACTCCTCGCTGTCGGGCATCGGCATCGGGCTCGGCGCCCTGATGTGCGCCGGGGCGCTCGCCGACCACGGCTACGTCTGGTGGCCGGGCCTGCTCGGCGGCGCGCTGGCCGCCGCGCTCGCCGGCGCCGCGACGCACTCGCTCGTCGTGCGCACGCGCGCGCGCCTCGACGACGAAGCGCGGGCCGCGCTGCCCGTCTACCTCGAGGGCACGGCGGTGCTGCTCGCCGGCCTGGCTGTCGTCGCCGCGCCGATCTCCGCGGTCGCGCTCGGCTTCTTCGCCTTCCTGCTGCGCGGCGGCCGCCGCCGCGAGGGCGAGAAGTACGCCGGCCTTCGCATCCTCAGGTGAATCGCCCGAACAAGCTCGTCCTGACGGTCATCGACGGCATGAAGCCGACGATGGTGCAGCGCGCGATGCTCGCCGGGAGCGCGCCGGCGCTGTCGGCGATCCGCGAGCGCGGCACGTACATCGACGACTGCGTCGCGGCGTTCCCGTCCGTCACGCCGGTGTGCGCGGGCGTCATCTCGACCGGCCGCATGCAGGACGAGCATCGGATCCCGTCGATGAACTGGTACTCGCGCGACGAGGAGCGCTACGTCGAGTACGGCTCGTCGTTCTCGGCGTCGCGCAAGTTCGGCCTCAACCGCCAGCTCGTCGACACGATCTTCAACATGAACGAGCACCACCTCGCGCCGGACGTCCCGACGATCTTCGAGACGCTCGACGACGCCGGCGTGCGCACCGCCTGCACCTCGTACCTCATCTTCCGCGGGCGCCATCCCCACGAGGTCTCCAGGGACTGGGCGTTGACGCGCGTCGCCTCGCAGCTCTTCAAGCGCTCGGTCATGGGGCCCAAGGAGCTCTTCTACGCGGACATCTTCGCCAGCCGCAGGACGGGCTGCTGGTCGCGGATGGGCATCCCCGGCATGCGCGACCAGCACGCGGGCTGCGTCGGCTCGTATCTCGTCGAGCACGACCTATTCGACTTCCTGCTGCTGTCGCTGCCCGACAACGACGCGCATTCGCACAAGTTCGGCCCGCACGCGCAGATCGCCTCGATCGCGGCCGCCGACGCGGAGCTGTGGCGCATCATGGAGGCCGGCGGCGGCGCCGACAAGTTCCTCGACGAGCACGCGATGATCGTCATGGCCGACCACTCGCACTCGCACATCGAGCGCGTCGTCGAGTTCACGGACGCCTTCAAGGACTGGAAGGTGCTGCGCCCGTCGGGGACCAACGCGGGCGAGGCCGAGGTCGCGCTGTGCCCGGCGCAGCGCTCGGCGATGGTGTACGTGCTGCACCAGGCGCGCGGCGGGGCGGTGGCCCGGGTCGTGGACACGTCGCGCGCGATCGAGGGCGTCGACCTCGTGATGTGGATGGCGGGCGGGCGCGCGCACATCGCCGGCGAGCGCGGCGAGCTGTCGTTTCACCCGGACGGGGCGGTCACGGACGAGCGCGGCTTGACGTGGGACGTCGACGGCGAGCTCGACGCGCTGCTGGCCACCGTCGAGGACGGCGCGCTCCTCAGCGAGCACTACCCGGACGCGCTGCGGCGCGTGTGGTCGGCGCTTACCTGCGAGACGTCCGGGGACGTGCTGCTGTCCGCCGAGCCGGCGTACGAGTTCCCCGACTGGGGCAAGCGGGCGCACGTGCGCGGCGGCAGCCACGGCTCGCTGCACCGCGTCGACTCGCTCGGCGCGCTGCTGTTCTGCGGGCTGGACTGCCGCACGGAAGGGCCGTGGGCGCTCGCGGACATCGCACCGCTGGTGCTGGCGCACTTCGGCGCAGGTTAGGGTTTGCGGCCATGACCGACGAGGCCTTCGTGGTGCCGGTCGCCGAAGCGCCCCCTCGACGGCGCGTGCGCGCCGCGCTGCGACACCCCGCCAACTGGCTGCAGCTCATCCGCTTCGGGCTCGTCGGCGCGAGCGGCTACATCGTGAACCTCGCGGTGTTCACCTCCGCGGTGCACGGCGCGGGCTTCGGCTACGGCGTCGCCGCCACGATGGCGTTCATCGTCGCGCTCGCGAACAACTTCTTCTGGAACCGCGCGTGGACGTTCCGCGCCGGCGACGGGCACGCGGGCTTCCAGGCGGCGCGCTTCGTCGTCGTCTCGCTCGTGGCGTTCGGCTTCAGCCTCGTGCTGCTGTTCTCGCTCGTCGAGTTCGCCGGCCTGCAGAAGGTGCCGGCGCAGGCGCTCGCGATCATCGCCGCGACGCCGCTGAACTTCCTCGGCAACAAGCTCTGGAGCTTCCGGGCGTGACGCGCGCGGCGTGCTGCGCCGCGTTGCTGACGTTCCTGGTGGCCGCGCCGGTAGCTGCCGGGTCCGCGTCGACCCCTACCTCCTCCGCGGCGCGGCTCGGCACCGCCGGGCTCGCGCCGACGCCGACGCTCACGAAGCCGCTGTCGGCGGTGCCCGTGGCCGGCGATGCGCTCGTGGCGCCGGCGAGCCAGGACGTCGCACCGCCGGGCCACCGGCTGGCGGCCAAGCAGGCCGGCGCGGTCGCGGAGAAGCTCGACGAGGTGCGCGACGAGCTGCGCCGCTATCCGGGTGCGACGCGCGAGGTCTTCCAGAAGGGGACGGACCGCTGGCAGGTCTCGTACTTCGCGAAGGTCCCCGTGGGCGCGCCGCGCAAGGAGATCGCGCAGATCGTCATCGACGACCGCAGCGGCGCGGTGCTCGAGGCGTACACGAACTACAAGGTCGCTTGGACGATGGCGCGCGGCTACCCGGGGGCGTTCGGGCGGATCGTGAACTCGCCGATCGTGTGGATCCCGCTCGCGGTCCTGTTCGTGCTGCCGTTCCTCGCGCACTGGCGCCGGCGGCGGATGCTGCACCTCGACCTGCTCGTGCTGAGCGCGTTCTCGGTCTCGCTCGCGTGCTTCAACGCGGCGCAGATCGCGTGGTCGGTGCCGCTCGTGTACCCGCTGCTGCTCTACCTCCTGGGGCGGATGCTGTGGGTCGGGCTGCGGCGGCGCGATGTCGTGCCGTCGGCGCGGCGGCCGCTCGAGCTGCTCGTGCCGGTGACGTGGCTGGCGATCGCGGTCGTGTTCCTGCTCGGCTTCCGGGTCGCGCTGAACGTCACGCGCTCGAACGTCATCGACGTCGGCTACGCGGGGGTCATCGGCGCCGACCGCTTCGGCGACGGGCGTCCGCTGTACGGGGAGTTCCCGCGCGACAACCAGAACGGCGACACGTACGGGCCGGTCGTCTACGAGGCGTACATGCCGTTCGAGCAGGCCATGCCGTGGAGCGGGAAGTGGGACGACCTGCCCGCCGCGCATGCCGCGTCGATCGCGTTCGACCTGCTCGCGTGCCTGCTCTGCTACCTCGTCGGGCGACGCGCGCGGGGGCCTGGTCTGGGAGTGGTGCTCGCGTACTGCTGGGTGACGTTCCCGTTCACGCTCTATGCGTCGATGACGAACTCCAACGACGGGCTCGTCGCTGCGTTGGTGCTCGCGGCGCTGTGGGCCGCGTCGCGCCCGTTCGCGCGCGGCGGGCTTATCGCTTTGGCGGGCCTGACGAAGTTCGCGCCGCTGCTGCTGGTGCCGCTATACGCCTTTCACCCGCGCCCGACGCGCCGGTCGGCGGCGTGGTTCTCGGTCGGCTTCCTCGTGGTGGCCGCTTTGGCGTTCGTGCCGGTGCTCGCGCACAACGACCTGCGCAGCTTCTGGGATTCGACGATCGCCTTCCAGGCGGAGCGCGGGTCGCCGTTCTCGGTCTGGGGGTTGTACGAGGGCGAGTGGATCGACGTGGTCCAGGCCGGCGTGCAGGCGGTCGCGGTGCTCGGCGCGATCGTCCTGGCGCTCGTCCCGCGGCGGCGCGACGTTGTCGGCCTGGCGGCGCTGAGCGCGGCGATCCTCATCGCGCTGCAGCTCGGGGTGACGCATTGGTTCTACCTGTACATCCCGTGGTTCTTCCCGCTCGTGATGATCGCTTTGCTCGGCCGGTTCGGGCCGCCGGTGCGGGTCCCGCTGCGCGCGTGAACGAGCAGCTCCAGCTCGCGCTCGCCGGCTTCGCGCTGGCGGTGTTGTGCGCGGTCGCGACGACGATCGGGCCGTTCTCGGACACGACGGTCAACGACATCTTCGTGTACCGCTCGTACGCCGACCTGCTCGTGGATGGGCAGCTGCCATACCTGGACTTCGCGTTCGAGTACCCGCCGCTGGCGGCGCTGCCGCTGTGGCTCGCGGGGCTGCCCGGGACCGAGCACGGGACCTACGCGTTCACGTTCGCGGTGCTGATGGGCGCGTGCGCGATCGTCGGGCAGCAGCTCGCCGCGCGGCTGGCGGGAGCGGGGCGCGACGGCGTCGTCGTGGCGTGGCTGCTGGCGCTCACGCCGATCCTCATCGGCGCGTCCGTGCGCACGCACTTCGACGCGATGCCGATCGCGATCGCGCTGGGCGCGCTGCTCGCGTTCGCGCGCGAGCGCCCGGCGCTCGGCTTCGCGCTGCTCGGCGTGGGCACGATGACGAAGCTCTTCCCGGGGCTGCTGGCGGTCGTCGCGTTCGTGTGGCTGTTCCAGGGTCGGGGCGAGCGGCGGGCGGCGCTGCGCGGCGGGGCGATCTTCGTCGCGGTCGTGCTGGCGATCTCGCTGCCGTTCGCGGGGTCGGGCTACGTCGAGTCGTTCACCTTCCACCTCGACCGGCCGGTGCAGATCGAGTCGACGCCGGCGACCGTGCTGTTCGCCCTCGGCGGCTCGGACGTCACCGGCACGAACCTGCGCCCGGACCGCTTCAAGTCCAACGGCCTGGACGGCGGCCACGCGGACGCGGTCGAGCGGCTGTTCTCGCTGCTGCTCGTGGTCGCGCTCGCGGGCATCGTCGCGCTCGCCGCGCGGCGACCCGACGCCCGCCACCTCGTCCTGTGCGGGTTCGCGGCGCTGCTCGCGTTCGTGACGCTCGGCAAGGTCTTCTCGCCGCAGTACGTCATCTGGCTCGCCCCGTTCGCAGCGCTCGCGTGGGTCTGGGGACAGCGCCTCGTGGCTGGCCTCGTCGCGGCCGCGATCGTCCTCACGCACGTCGAGTTCCCGAGCCGCTACTTCGATCTCATCAACTCACAGCACGACGTCATCCTCGTCGTGGCCGCGCGCAACGTCCTACTGCTCGCGGCGCTACTCGTGCTTGTGGTCGAGGTCGCCGCGCCAACGCGGCCGAAATCGTCGCGGGTTCGCGATGATGGCGCACATGGCGTACGACGAAGAGCTCGCTGATCGCATCCGTCAGCTGCTGGCCCCGGACTCCGACGTCAGCGAGCAGCGGATGTTCGGCGGGCTGGCGTTCCTCGTCGCGGGCAACATGGCGGTCGCGGCCAGCGGCCAGGGCGGCCTGATGGTGCGCGTGGACCCCGAGCAGACCGACGACCTCGTCGACGAGCCGCACGTCGAGCCGTTCGTGATGCGCGGTCGTCCCATGCGGGGCTGGTTGCGGGTCGCCGTGGAAGGCCTGCTCGCCGAGGATGAGCTCGAGTCGTGGGTCAGCCGGGGCGTGCAGTACGCGCGCTCGCTTGCGCCAAAGCTGTAGCGCTGCGGGCCGATCGGCGCCGCGGCGGCCCGACCCAGCCGCCTGCTGAGCCGGCCCTACGCGGCCGGCAGCAGGACCTGCTCGATGTCGTCCGCGCGCAGCGGCGACGAGCAGCGGATGACGACGCCCATGAGCCAGGGGTCCTCGTCGGCGGTGTCGTAGCGCTCGTGCATCTGCGTGACGAAGCCGCGGATCGACTGCTCCTTGACGACGCCGATGACCCCGCCGCGCGGCCCGGTCATGCCCACGTCGGTGATGTACGCGGTGCCGCCCGGCAGCACGCGCGCGTCGGCCGTGGGGACGTGCGTGTGGGTCCCCACCACCCCCGTGACGCGGCCGTCGAGGTGCCAGCCCATCGCCACCTTCTCGCTCGTCGCCTCGGCATGGAAGTCGACGAGCACGTGGTCGACGCGGCCCTTCAGCTCGCCGAGCGCCTGCTCGATCCACGTGAACGCGGGATAGCCCGCCCGCACGAAGAGGTTGCCGCTGAGGTTCACCACGCCGAGGCGGACGCCGTCGCGCTCGACGACGCACACGCCGTGGCCCGGCTGGTTCTTGAGGTAGTTGTACGGGCGCAGGATCTCCGGCCGCTCGTCGAGGTACTCGAAGATCTCGCGCCGGTGGTAGGCGTGGTTGCCGAGCGTGATCACGTCGACGCCCGCCGCGAACAGCTCGTCGGCGATCTTCGGCGTGATCCCGAGGCCGCCCGCCGCGTTCTCCCCGTTGACGACGACGAAGGTCGGCGCGTGGCGCTCGCGCAACGCGGGCAAGAGGCCCAGCAGCGTGTGCTTGCCGAGCGATCCGACGACATCGCCGACGAACAGGATGGTCGCGGGGGCATCGGCCACGGCCCATACTCTGACGCGGGATGCCTGACGAGGCAGCGACCCCCGATCCGCCCGCGCCCGCGCCGCCGCCGGCCGCGCCGGTGGTCGTCGCCCGCTGGGTGCAGCTCGTCATGCTGCCGCTCGCCGTCCTCGCGCTGTACTCGCTCGCGCACGCGGCCGGCGTGGTGCTGCTGCTGTTCATCGTCGCCGCCGTCGTCGCGCTGATCCTCAACCCGCTCGTGCAGCTCGTCCAGCGCGCGCGGCTGCCCCGCACCGTCGCGGTGATCATCGTCTACGGCGTCTTCTTCACCGCGATCCCGGTCGCGGGCTTCGCGTTGTCGGGTCCCGTCTCCGACCAGGCGACGTCGTTCGCCAACGACGTCCCCGCGCTCGTCGACGACGCCTCGGCCTCGCTTGACGACCTCCAGACCTTCTTCGACGACAAGGGCGTCGACCTGCAGATCAAGGGCCAGACGGACAGCGCGCTGGCGTCGCTGCAGTCCAGCGTCGTCGAGGGGTCGGGCGAGATCGTCGCCGTCACCGGCGAGCTTCTGAAGATGCTCGTCGAGCTGTCGTTCTACGCGATCCTCGTGATCGTCCTGTCGATCTACATGCTCATCTACGGGCCGCAGATCGGGCGCCTCGTGCGCAAGGTCATGCCGCCGGGCGACGGCACTCCGGAGGACGACTTCCCCACGCGCGTGCAGCGCGCGGTGTTCGGCTACGTGCGCGGGCAGCTGCTCTTCAGCCTCATCATGGGCACGAGCGCGGGCGTGGCGCTGTGGATCTTCGGCGTGCTCGGGATCTTCCCCGACGGCCGGACGTACGCCTTCGCGTTCGGGCTGTTCTTCGGCCTCATGGAGCTCGTGCCCTACGTGGGGCCGCTGCTCGGCGCGCTGCCGCCGATCATCGTCGCGCTCGCGCAGGACCCGCTGATGGCCGTCTGGGTCGCTCTGCTGTTCCTCGCGTTGCAGCAGCTCGAGGGGCACGTCGTCGCGCCCAACGTCTTCGGGCGCTCGCTGCGCCTGAACCCGCTGCTCGTGATCTTCGCGCTGCTGCTCGGCGGGGAGATCTACGGCTTCGTCGGGGCGCTCGTCGCGCTGCCGATCGCGGCGATCCTGCGCGAGACCGTCGTCTACCTCAAGGACCACCTCGTCTTCGAGCCGTGGGGCACCTCGTCGCCGCTGATCGTGGCGCAGGCGCCCGCGGCGATGCTGCCGCCGGAGGCCGCCGCGCTCGAGGTCCAGCGCGCGGCCGAAGCCGAAGCCGAAGAGGAGGACGAGCCCGCCAAGCCGAGCGCCGAGGCGGAGGGCGTCGCAAGCTAGCCGTGCATGTCGTCGACCCACCGCACCTGCTGCGGGTTGGGCTCGACGTCGGGCAGGTCGAGGTTCACGACGACCGGCTCCTGGCCGCTGCGCACGAGCACGCAGGACAGCGGCGCGCCGGCGTCCGCGTTGATCTCCTGGTGGGGCACGTACGGCGGCACGAAGATGAAGTCGCCGGGACCGGCCTCGGCGACGTACTCCAGCCGCTCCCCCCAGCGCATCCGCGCCTGCCCGCTGACGACGTAGATCACGCTCTCGACCGGCCCGTGGTGATGCGCGCCGGTCTTCGCATCGGGCTCGATGACGACGGCACCGGCCCACAGCTTCTCGGCGCCGGCGCTCGCCGTCGTGATTGCGGCCGCTCGGCTCATGCCGGGCGTCTGCGGCGTGTTCGGATCGAGCTCGTCGCCGCGCACGACGCGCACGCCGTCCAGGCGCCAGTCGCGTGGAGAAGGCTCGCCGGTCATACGGCACAGGCTAATCCCCGTCGCCATTAGGATCGAGCGCGTGAGCAAGGACCCCAAAGCGCTCGGCGGCCCCGAGCGCGTCTCGCGCACGCTCGGCAACATGGAGGCCAACATCGGCTACGTGCCGGGCTTTCGCCGCGCGCACGGCCGCGGCGTCGCCTTCCGCGGGCACTTCACCGCCACCTCCGAGCTCACCGCGCTGACGGTCGCCGAGCACATGCAGGGCGAGCAGATCCCGGTCACCGTGCGCCTCTCGAACGGCGACGGCAACCCCTACGCGAAGGATCGCAACGCGGTCCTCGGCCTCGCGGTCCGCTTCGCGCTGCCCTCCGGCGACACGTCGGAGTGGGCGGCGCTGAACCTTAAGGACTTCCCCGCGCGCGTGCCCGACGACTTCGCCGGCCTCGCCGGCGCGCAGAAGAAGAACAAGAAGGGCAAGCCCAACCCGCTGCGGCTCGCCTTCTTCGTCGCGACGCACCCGCAGGTCCTCAAGGGCCTCCTGGCGATCCTCAAGGCGCCGACCACCCAGAGCTTCGCGCGCACCACCTTCAACGGCCTGCACGCCTACTTCCTCGTCGACGCGGACGGCACGCGGCGCGCGTTTCGCTACCGCTGGGTCGCGGCCGCGCAGCCCGCCGGCCTGACGCCCGAGGAGAACCGCTTCTGGCCCCACCAGTACCTCGTCAGCGAGATCAAGCAGCGCGTCGAGCGCGAGGCGGCGATCTGGCACCTCGTCCTGCAGCTGGCCGAGCCCGGCGATCCGACCGACGACATGACCAAGCACTGGCCGAGCAGCAGGCCGACGGTCGACGCCGGGCGCCTGGTCGTCGATCGCGTCCACGAGGATCAGGACCTCGTCGATCGCTCGATGTTCGACCCGACGAAGCTGCCGCCGGGTCTCGAGACCTCAGACGACCCCGTGCTGCACTTCCGCTCCGAGTCCTACATCGAGTCGCAGAAGCGCCGGCTGGCGGAGGAAAAGCCCGCGGTGAAGCAGGAATAGGGAGCTACCCTTTGCGGGGCATGCCCTTCCCCGCGACTCGCCTGCGCCGGCTGCGCGCCACCCCGGTCCTGCGCGACCTCGTGCGCGAAACCTGCCTCACCGCGCACGACCTCGTCCTGCCGCTGTTCGTCCACGCGAACGCCGGCCGCGAGCCGATCGGCGCGCTGCCCGGCGTCGACCGCTTGAGCATCTCCGCCGCCGTCGAGGAGGCGGGCGCCGCGAAGCAGCTCGGCCTGCCCGCCGTCCTGCTGTTCGGCATCCCCGACGCAAAGGATGCCGAGGGCACGGGCGCCTACGACGACGAGGGCATCGTCCAGCTCGCCACGCGCGCGATCAAGGAGGCGCACCCCGAGCTGCTCGTCATGACCGACGTCTGCCTGTGCGAGTACACCGACCACGGCCACTGCGGCCTGATCGACGCGCACGGCCATGTCGACAACGACTCGAGCGTCGAGCTCATCGCGCGCGCCGCCGTCTCGCACGCGCGCGCCGGCGCCGACATCGTCGCGCCGAGCGACATGATGGACGGGCGCATCGGCGCCGTCCGCGCCGCGCTCGACGAGGAGGGCTTCGGCGACACCCCGATCGTCGCCTACAGCGCCAAGTTCGCCTCCGCCTTCTACGGCCCGTTTCGCGAGGCGGCCGGCTCGACGCCCGCGTTCGGCGACCGCCGCGCCTACCAGATGGACCCGGCCAACGGCGACGAGGCCGTGCGCGAGGCGCTGCTCGACGTCCAGGAGGGCGCGGACGTCGTCATGGTCAAGCCCGCGCTCGCCTATCTCGACGT
This sequence comes from uncultured Actinomycetes bacterium, assembly GCA_963766525.1. Classification (GTDB taxonomy): domain Bacteria; phylum Actinomycetota; class Thermoleophilia; order Solirubrobacterales; family Solirubrobacteraceae; genus CADCVQ01. The sequence continues at coordinate 13,129 of CAVYAX010000032.1, read as the reverse complement.
CATCCGCCGCGTCAAGGACGCCACGCACATGCCCGTCGCCGCGTACAACGTCAGCGGCGAGTATGCGATGGTGAAGGCGGGCGCGGCCGCGGGCGCGCTCGACGAGCGCACCGCGGTGCTGGAGACGCTGACCTCCATCCGCCGCGCCGGCGCCGACATCATCATCAGCTACCACGCGAAGGACGCCGCCCTGTGGCTACAGACGTGACCGCCATCCCGAAGATCCGCTCCCGCAAGGGCGGCGCCGCGATCGCGATGGACGACGTCGATCGCCGGCTGCTGAACCTCATGCAGGGCAGCTTCCCGATCCAGCCGCGCCCCTACAAAGCCGTCGCAGAGCTCGCGGAGATCTCCGAGGACGAGGTCCTCACGCGCGTCCAGCACCTGCTCGACCAGCGCATCATCCGCCAGGTCACGCCGATCTTCGACACGCGCGCGCTCGGCTACGGCTCGATGCTCGTCGCCGCGAAGGTCGATCCCGAGCACCCCTGGCGCGCCGCGAAGATCATCAACTCGCACCCCGGCGTCAGCCACAACTACCTGCGCAACCACGAGTTCAACATGTGGTTCACGCTCGCCGTCGAGGGCGACTCGAAGCTCGGCCTGCAAGGCACGCTCGACCTCATGCAGGAGATGACCGGCGCGACGTCGATCCGCCAGCTCCCGACGCTCAAGCTCTTCAAGATCCGCATGGAGCTCGAGATGGACGGCGACACGAAGTCGCTGTCGACCGAGGGCGAGGCGCAGAAGCCCGTCGACCTCGAGGGCGTCGCCTACGACGAGCGCGACCGCGAGGTCATCCGCGCGACGCAGGGCGACCTGCCTGTCGTCTCCGAGCCGTACGTCGAGTCCGCCGCCAAGCTCGGCATGACCGTCGACGAGCTGCTCGCGCATCTGGAAGGCATGAAGGAGCGCGGGATCTTGCGCCGCGTCGCCGCGATCCTCTACCACCGCCGCGCCGGCTTCTCCGCCAACGGCATGGGCGTCTGGAAGGTCCCCGACGAGAAGATCTCGGAGCTCGGCCCGCGCATGGCGTCCTTCCGCGGCATCTCGCACTGCTACCAGCGCCCGACCTACGAGGACTGGCCGTACTCCGTCTTCACGATGGCCCACGGGCGCTCGAAGGAGGAGTGCGACGCGATCCTCGACGCGATCGCCGACGAGTTCGACATCACCGAGCGCGCGACCCTCTACTCCTCGACCGAGTTCAAGAAGATCCGCCTCCTGTACTTCACGGACGACTTCACCAACTGGGAGCGGGAGCACGGCGCGGTCTGAAGCCGCCCCGCGCTCCGATGACCGCCTCCCTCACCGACACGCGCTCCGCCGAGCACTACGCGCGGGCGCTCGCCTACCTGCCGGGCGGCGTGAACTCGCCCGTGCGCGCGATGCACTCGATCGGGCGCGACCCGATCTTCGTCGACCGCGCGGAGGGCGCCGAGCTCATCGACGTCGACCACAACCGCTACGTCGACTGGGTCTGCTCGTGGGGGCCCCTCATCCATGGCCACGCGCACCCGGAGATCGTCGCGGCGGTCGTCGACGCCGCGCAGCGCGGGACGACGTTCGGCGCGCCGACGGTCGCCGAGGTCGACCTCGCCGACGAGGTCGGCCGGCGCATGCCGGGCGTGCAGATGCTGCGCATGACGTCGTCCGGCACCGAGGCTTCGATGAGCGCGATCCGCCTCGCCCGCGCCGTCACCGGCCGCACGAAGCTCCTGAAGTTCGCCGGCGCGTACCACGGCCACGTCGACGGCCTGCTCGCCGACGCTGGCAGCGGCATGGCGACGCAGGGCATCCCCGCCTCGCCCGGCGTGCCCGCCGAGGTCGCCGCGAGCACGATCGTCGTGCCGTGGAACGATCCCGCCGCGCTCGCCGAGGCGCTCGCCCTCCACGAGTTCGCCGCGATCCTCGCCGAGCCCTACCCGGCCAACATGGGGCTGGTGCTGCCGTGCGAGGGCTTCCTCGAGCTGCTGCGCGCCGGCGCCGACGACACGGGCGCGCTGCTGATCTTCGACGAGGTCATCAGCGGGTTTCGCGTCGCGCCCGGCGGCGTGCAGGGCCTGCTCGGCGTCATCCCGGACCTCACGGTCATGGGCAAGGTCATCGGCGGCGGGCTGCCCGCCGCGGCATACGGCGGCCCGCGCGAGCACATGCGCCGGATCGCCCCCGCCGGCGACGTCTACCAAGCCGGCACGCTCTCGGGCAACCCGCTCGCGGTCGCCGCCGGGCTGGCCACGCTGGCGCTGCTCGACGGCGAGCAGCCCTACCTCAAGCTCGCCGCGACGACCACCGCGCTCGCCGAGGGCCTGCGCGGCGCCGCGGAGGCGGCCGGCTACGAGGGCATCCAGGTCTCGACGGCGCCCGGCCTCCTGACGGTGTTCTTCAGCGCCGAGCCCGTGACGGACTACGAGGGCGCGAAGGCGTGCGACCTCGACGCCTATGCCGCATGGTGCCGCGGGCTGCTCGCCCGCGGCGTCTATCCCCCGGCGTCGCAGTTCGAGGCGTGGTTCCCGTCGCTCGCGCACACGCCGGAGCACGTCGCCCGGACCGTGGCCGCGGCGACCGCCGCGTTCACGGAGATCGGCGCATGACGAGCACGGTGGCACGCCTGCGCGACGCCGTGCGGTCGGGCACGCCATGACGAGCACGGTCGCCCGGCTGCGCGACGCCGTGCGGGAGTCGGGCACCCCGCTCGCGGCGTGGCTCGGCGACGGGCCGAGCGCCGCGGTCGCGGAGCTCGGCGCCGAGGAGCCTCCGGCCGGAGTCTCGGCGGCCGAGCAGCGCGGCGACGCGCACGCGCTGGTCGCCTCCGGCGGCCCGCGCGTGGCCGCCAACCGCGACGACGTCGAAATCGCGGTCGCGGCCGTCGACGAGGGCTACCGGCTGCACTACGGCGCCGCGCGCGCACTGCGCGTCGACGACCCCGACCTCGCCCTGCTCGCCGGCGACCGCATGTACGCGCTCGGCCTCGCGCGCCTCGCCACGATCGGCGACCTGACCGCGATCGCCGAGCTCGCCGACGTCATCGGGCTCGCGGCCCAGGCTCAGGCCGCCGGCGACGTGGATCTCGCGGAAGCGGCCTGGCAGGCCGGAGCCGCCGCGATCGCAACCGGCGCGAGCCCGCTCACCGAAGCCGCGAAAGCCCGCGCACGGGCGGGCGATCCCGCCGCGGCCGAGGCGCTGCGCAACGCCGCGCGGGCGCTGCTCGACACACTCGCCACGTGATCCGGCGCACCCGCAGTCGTGTCATGAGGCCGTCGAGCGCGCGCGGTCGGTAGATTCCCGTGCCCGTGCCAGACGACCGCAAGAAGAAGCCACAGACCACCGCCGACGCGAAGATCCCGGGCGCCTACGAGGGCGAGACGGTGTCCCGTCGACGGTTCATGACCGGCAGCGCCCACGCCGCCGGGGCGATCGCCGTAACCGCGTTCACGCTGCCCTCGCTCGCGTTCGCCTTCGGGCCGGTGTTCGAGAAGCAGCCCGAGCACTGGGAGTCCGTCGGCTTGGCCGAGGACTTCCCCGACGACACGTACATCCCGCGGACGCTGACGATCTCGCGCGGCATCGGCGAGGTCGGCAAGACCACCGTGTACGTCCGCAAGTACTCGGCCAAGGACAACGAGATCAAGGACGAGTACAACGACTACGTCGCGATCTCGACGCGCTGCATGCACCTCGGCTGCCCGGTGCGCTACGTCGAGGCCTCCGAGCGCTTCATCTGCCCGTGCCACGGCGGCGTGTACGACTTCGAGGGCAAGGTCTCCGGCGGCCCGCCGGTGCGCCCGCTGGATCGCTTCTACACCCGCGTTCGCAACGGCAACGTCGAGATCGGCCCGCGCTACAGCCTGAACTCCGAGCTGCGCCGCTTCTCGCCGCGCGATCCGGGGATGCCGCTCGACGGCGTCGGCCAGTACATCTACCCCGCCCGCCCCACCGTCCGCAAGCTCCCGGGGACCTAGCCGATGGCCAAAGCACCAGCAACGTCAGGACTGCGCAAGGGGGGCAAGGAGCCCGACGACGACGGCGGCGCGAAGGTCGAGACCGCCCCGGGACGCAAGACCAAGGGCGGCAAGGCCAAGGAGAAGCTCGCCGAGACCGGCATCTCCACGATCGACTGGCTCGACGAGCGCACGTCCATGTCGGCGGGCGCGCGCTGGCTCATGTTCCGCAAGATCCCGCGCGGGACGAACTGGTTCTACACGCTGGGCTCCGCGACGATGTTCGCGTTCCTCTCGCAGGCCGTGACGGGCGTGTTCCTGGCGATGTACTACGACCCGTCGGCGACGCGCGCCTACGAGTCGGTGCGCTACCTGACCAACGAGGTCTTCCTCGGCGAGTTCGTCCGCGGCATGCACAAGTGGGGCTCGACCGTGATGGTCATCCTCATCTTCCTGCATATGGCGCGGACCTTCTTCTTCGGCGCCTACAAGTACCCCCGCGAGCTGAACTGGGTCATCGGCGTCGTGTTGCTGATCCTCACGCTCATGATGTCCTTCACGGGCTACCTGCTGCCGTTCGACCAGCGCTCCTACTGGGCGACGACGGTCGGCGTGGCGATCAACGGCACCGGCCCGCTCGTCGGCCCGTACCTGTCGGACTTCCTGCGAGCCGGGCCCGAGTTCGGGGTCACGACGCTGTCGCGCTTCTACGCGATCCACATGCTGCTGCTGCCCGGCATCATCGCGGCGCTGATCGGAGCGCACCTCTACCTCGTCGCGCGCCTCGGCACGACGGCGCCCCCGTGGATCCGGGCCGACGCCGACCCCGACCTGCGGAAGGACCAGGCGTGAACCAGCTCGAGAAGGAGGCCTACCTCCGCGAGTACTCGATCCTCAAGTCGCAGGGCAAGCCGTTCTTCCCCTACGCGATCGCCAAGGACAGCTGGATGGCGGTCATCGTGATGCTCACGATCATCCTGCTGGCGCTCACGCTCGGCGCCGAGCTCGGCCCGAAGGTCGACCCGACGACGACGACCTACGTGCCGCGGCCGGAGTGGTACTTCTACTTCCTCTTCGAGGTGCTGCGGATCATCAAGCCGCCGTCGCTCGTGCCGCTCGCGGCGATCGGCGTGCCGACGATCTGCATGATCCTCCTGTTCCTGCTGCCGTTCTACGACCGCAGCCCCGAGCGCCGCCCCGAGCGCCGGCCGATCGCGATGGCGGCCGCCTTCTTCACGATCGCCGCGATGGCCTTTTTGACCTACGAGGGCGCGATCGCCGGCTCGCCGAACCAGATCGACATGGAGACGCCGCCGAGCGTCGTCGCCAGCGGCCCGGAGGCGGTCCGCGCGTTCGAGGCGGGCAAGCAGGTGGTGGCGCAGTCCGGCTGCCTCGCGTGTCATGCGATCGGCCACAACGGCAATACGGGGCCCGGCCCGGACCTGTCGGAGATCGGAGCGCGCCTGCCGCGCCAGGCGATCGCGCGCACGCTCGTCAACCCGACGGCGCCGATGCCGCCGTACGTCGACCTGCCCGCCGAGAAGCGCGACAACCTCGTCGAGTTCCTCGCGCTGCTGAAGTCCGCCGACCATTAGCCTCCCGCCGCCGCCGACCGACAAGGGCACGCTGCAGGAGCCGCAGGTGCGCGCGATGTTCGATCGCATCGCGGGGTTCTACGACGTCATGAACTCGGTCATGACGGCCGGCCTGCACCACGGCTGGCGCCGGCGCGCAGCGGACCTCGCCGAGATCGGTCCCGGCGACCGCGTGCTCGACGTCGCGACGGGCACCGGCGACCTCGCGCTCGAGCTCGCACGGCGCGTCGGCGCCGAGGGCGAGGTCATCGGCTCGGACTTCTCCGAGGAGATGCTGCGGCTGGCGACGCTCAAGGCGCCGGGGGCGCAGGCCCCGATCACCTTCGAGTGGGCCAACGCGATGGCGCTGCCCTACGCCGACGGCGAGTTCGCCGCGGCCACGGTCGGCTTCGGCGCGCGCAACTTCTCGGACCTCGACCTCGGCCTGCGCGAGATGGCGCGCGTGGTGCGCCCCGGCGGCCACGTCGTCGTGCTCGAGATCACGACGCCGGCGCGCCCGCCGCTGTCGACGTTCTACCGCTTGTGGTTCGACCGGGTCGTGCCGGTCATCGGCCGGGTCGCCGGGGACCCGGAGGCCTACGAGTACCTGCCGAACTCGGTGAAGCGCTTTCCGGGGCCACGCGAGCTCGCCGCGAAGATGGACGGCTGTGGCATGGACGTGCGCTACGTGCTGACGGCGGGCGGCATCATCGCCCTGCACGTCGGCACGCGCCGTCCAGCAGCATGACGAGCGCCGCACAGAGCGTCCAGGCGATCGTCGAGGCCGCGGGGCCGCACGTGCCTCGGCTGCTCGCCCGCGTCGAGGAGCGCCTCGGCGAGCTCGCCGTCGGCCACGGCCCGGTGCTCGCCGAGCACGCGACCGCCACGATCGCCGCGGGCGGCAAGCGCTTGCGGCCGCTGCTCGTGCTGCTGGCCGCCGGCCGCGAGCCCGACGACCCGCGCGAGCTGCTCGCGGGCGCGGCGGCCGTCGAGCTCGTGCACTCGGCGACGCTCGTCCACGACGACGTGCTGGACGCCGCGGCGCTGCGGCGGGGAGAGCCGACTGTCTGGGCGGCGGGCGGCCGCGCGCTCGCGGTCGCGACGGGCGACCTGTTGTTCTCGCGCGCGTTCGCGGAGCTCGCGGCCGCCGGCGGGCTGGCGTCGGTGCGGGCGCTGTCGCGCGCGAGCTCGGCGCTCGCCGAGGGCGAGCTGCTGCAGCGCGAGGACGCCTGGAACGCGTCCGTCGCCGTCGATCGCTACCTCTATCGCTGCGAGCTGAAGACCGCGCGCCTGTTCGAGGCGGCGTGCGAGCTTGGCGCGCTGGCAGGCGGCGCGGACGTTGCGAACGTCGCGGGCCTCGGCGCGTTCGGGCGGCGGGTCGGGCTCGCGTTTCAGCTGCTCGACGACGTGCTGGACGTGTCCGGCTCGGCGGAGGACACCGGCAAGCACCGCGGGACCGACCTGCTGGACGGCACGGTGACGCTGCCGCTCATCCTCGCGCGCCAGCGCGACGAGGCGCTCGCGGCGATCGACTTGCGCGACATCGCGACCCCGGAGCAGGCCAACGACCTCTGCGAGCGTATCGAGGCGACGGGCGCGCTCGGCGACGCGCAGAAGCAGGCGCAGGCGATGGTCGCCGACGCGAAGGCGGGGCTGCCGGGCCTCGCGCTCGAGGAGGGTCAGCGGGTCGCGCTGGACTTGGTGGCCGACTCGGTGGTCGACCGGTACGCGTAGTTTAGAAGTCCTCGGGGAGGAGGTGCCCGGCGGTGATCGCGTTGATGAACCGCTCGACGTCCTCTTCCATGTTCGCGCGGGTGAGCTGGCGCAGGTCGGAGACGAGGGCCTCGGTGCCGCGGTCGAGCGTGTCGTCGAAGCGCTGGATCGCATCTTCCTCGTAGACGCCCGTGACGCCCCACTCGCAGTTGGGGCAGCGCAGGCTGACCTCCCAGCGGGTGTTGTCGGCCTCTTCCCACGCGACGGGGTAGACGAGGTCGGAGGCGCAGTCGGGGCACACGTGCAGCTCGGGCTCGGTGGTCGGCGCCGCGTCCTCGAACGAGATGACCTCGATCGTCTTGCCGGACGGGAGCTTCACCTTGCGGATGTATTGCTTGTGATCCGCTGGCGGGCTGTTTTCGAACTCCTGCATGACCCACTCATCGGCATGCGAGCGAGGAACTTGACACCTCGTCGCGGATGTCGACGCGACGTCGGCGCGCCGGCGTGGCGGTACCCTGTTCGTTCCCGCCTTTCTCAGGAGCATCAATGCCGAACATCGGCCCAACGGAACTCATCATCGTGCTCGTCATCGTGCTCGTCATCTTCGGGCCGAAGAAGCTGCCCGGCCTTGGCAGGTCGCTCGGCACGAGCATGCGCGAGTTCAAGGACTCGATCACCGGCAAGGACGACGACAAGTCGCTCGCCGCCAGCGACGAGGATGACGAGGCCTCGTCGTCCAAGCAGCACGACGACGCGATCACTCGCCCGCGCTGATCCGCGGCTCTTCCCGCTGACATGCCACGCGCGCTGCGGCCGATCGGTCATGACGACCGCCTGACGCTCGTCGATCACCTGAGCGAGCTGCGCAAGCGGCTCGTCGTGTCGATCCTCGCGCTGCTGGTGTGCTTCGCGGTCTGCTTCGCGCAGAGCGACGCGATCCTGAAGATCATCACGGATCCGGTCACGAAGACCCAGAACCTCCAGAACCCGGCGAAGGACTCGAAGGACCCGCTCGAGCGCGCCGCGCTCGCGCAGACGCAGCAGAAGCAGGCGCTGACCGCGCTCGTGCCCGCGCTGTCGGCGACCGGCAGGACCCTGGGCGCGCTGCGCGAGGCCGACAACCTCACCGCCGCGCAGCGCCTCCAGCTCGACGGACGACGCGGGCGCTGGCCACCGCGTCGCGCGAGACCGCCGAGGCGGCCAGGGCGCTGGGCGGCGACAGCTCGCGCAAGCTCGTGACGCTCGGGATCGCGGAGCCGTTCACGGCCACGATCACGATCGCGTTCTACGCGGCGCTGCTGCTGGCGATGCCGTTCTTGCTCTACCAGTCCTACGCGTTCATCCTGCCGGCGTTCAGTCCGAAGGAGCGCAAGGTCGCCCTGCCGCTCATGCTCATGGTGCCCGTGCTCTTCATCCTGGGCGTGCTGTTCGGGTACTTCGTCGTGCTCGAACGAGCCGTCTCGTTCTTGCAGAACTTCAACGACGACTCGTTCGACATCCTCTTGCAGGCCAGGGACTACTTCAAGTTCGCGGTCTTCTTTCTCGGCGGGATCGGGTTGCTGTTCCAGATCCCCGTGGGCGTGCTCGCGGTGACGCGGCTGGGCATCTTCACGCCGAAGCAGCTCGCCAAGAACCGCGGCTACGTGATCCTCGGCATCGCGGTCATCGCGGCGGTCGCGACGCCCACCCCGGACCCGGTGACGATGACGCTCGCGATGGCGCCGCTGATCGTGCTGTTCGAGCTGAGCATCCTGCTCGCGCGCTGGATCGACCGCATCAAGCCGCCGCCGGAGCCCGATGACGACGACTTCGATGACGACGACGATGATGACGACCAGGGTCCCGAGGACGACCCGCTCGCGGAGTACGACGACGAGGACGAGGACGAGGACGACGACGATGTCGTCGGCGCCTCGGTGGACGACGGTCCGGACCTCACTGCGGCAGCCGACGCGGTGCAGGAGGCCTCCCAGTCCGATAGCCCTAAGCTGGAGGACGAGCAAGACCCGAAAGACCCCGACCCGAAGGACTGATCGCCGATGCTGTTCGACCTGCGCGGGCGCGGCCGTCGCCGCACTGTGCAAGCCATCTACCTCTCGCTCGCCATCCTCATGGGCGGCGGTCTCGTGCTGTTCGGTATCGGCAGCGACCAGCAGGGCGGCATCGTCGACGCCGTCGTCGGCGACGGCAGCGGCGGCGGCACCGCCACCGAGACGCTCGACAAGCGCATCAAGAGCGCGCTCGCGAAGACGCAGGCAACGCCGACCGAGCCGGCTCCGTGGGCGGACCTCGCGCGGCTGCGCTACCAGCGGGCCGCGATCGACGGCATCAAGGAGGACGGCACCTACACGACCAAGGCCAAGGAGCGGCTGACCCTGGCCGCGGACGCGTGGGAGCAGCACCTGTCGCTGGACCCCAAGCAGCCCAACGTGCGGGTCGCGCGGCTCATGGTGCAGGCGTACTCCCAGACGGGCTCAACCAGCCCGTCAAGGCGGTGCGGGCGAAGGAGCTCGTGACGTCGGCCGAGAAGCCGCCGAACACGAACCTCTACCAGCAGCTCGCGCAGCTGGCGTACGTCGCGGGCGAGACCCGCACGGGCGACCTCGCGGCCGAGCGCGCGGTAGACCTCGCACCCGAGGGCGACCGCAAGGAGCTTCGCGCCGCACTCAAGCGCTGAAGACCCAGGCCGCCGCGCAAGCCGCACAGGCGACTACCACTCCATCGAGTGGCTAGGATGCCCCGGCCTGGCAGCACGACGCCCCTGTAGCTCAACTGGCAGAGCAGCGGACTCTTAATCCGAAGGTTCCAGGTTCGATTCCTGGCGGGGGCATTTGCCGAGAGCAGCGGCGTGACGTCATGGTTTCGCGGGCGCCCGCGTTGGGACCACGTTCGTGATCGGGCGTTCCGGCGGCAGCGCGGCGCGGCCGATACCCTCGCTGCATGCTCGCGATCCTCGACGGCGCCGTCATGGACGCCGCTGACGCCCACGTCTCGATCCTCGACGAGGGGCTGCTGCGCGGCGACGGCGTGTTCGAGGTCGTGCGGATCTACGCGGGGCGGCCGTTCGCGCTCGACGAGCACGTCGAGCGGATGGTTCGCAGCGCGACGAGCATCCGCTTGCCGTTCGACGAAGCGGCCGTGCGCGCGGATGCCGCAGCGCTGCTCGAGGCGACCGGCTCGGTCGACGGCGCGCTGCGGCTCGTCGTGACGCGCGGCGGGCGGCGCATCGGCATCCTGCACCCGCTGCCGGCGTTCCCGGAGACGATCTCGCTCGCGACGATCACCTACTCGCCGACGCGCCTGCTCGACGGCGTCAAGTCCCTGTCTTACGCCGCGAACATGCTCGCGACGCGGCTGGCGAAGGAGGCGGGCGCCGACGAGGCGCTGTTCGTCACGCCCCACGGGCGCGTCCTCGAGGCGCCTGTCACCTCGTTCTTCTACGTCCTCGACGGCGCGCTCTTCACGCCACCGCTGAGCGACCGCATCCTCGACTCGATCAGCCGCCGCGTGCTGCTCGCGGTGACCGACGCGCAGGAGCGCGTGACGACGCTCGACGACCTGGCGGGCATCAGCGAGGCGTTCCTCGCCTCGTCGCTGCGCGAGGTGCACCCGGTCAGCGCGATCGACGGCCGCGCGGTCCCGGCGGCGCCCGGGCCGGTCGCGATCGAGTCCGCCGCCCGCGTGCGCGAGCACATCGAGGCAGCACTCGCCGCTTGAAGGTCGTCACGGTCATCGGCAACCGGCCGCAGTTCGTCAAGGCGGCGGCGGTGTCGGGGCCGCTGCGCGACGCGCACGAGGAGGTCCTCGTGCACACCGGCCAGCACTACGACGACGAGCTGTCGACGATCTTCGTCACCGAGCTCGGCGTGCCGCGCCCCGAGGTGCAGCTCGGCCTCGGCGGCGGGACGAACACCGAGCAGACCGCGCGCATGCTGTCCGCGCTCGGAGGCCTTCTCCGCGAGCAGGCACCCGACGCGGTGCTCGTCTACGGCGACACGAACTCGACGCTCGCCGGCGCTCTGGCGGCGGCGCAGCTGCGGATCCCGGTCGCCCATGTGGAAGCGGGGATGCGCTCGTTCGACCGCGCGATGCCCGAGGAGCTCAACCGCGTGCTCACCGACCACGTCTCCGAGCTGCTGCTCGCCCCGTCGGACACGGCCGCCGAGAACCTCGCGCGAGAGGGCGTGGCCGGGGACGTCGAGGTCGTAGGCGACGTGATGGTCGACGTGGCGGCGCTGCTCGCGCCGCGGGCGCGGCCGACGACGGGCCGCTGGAGGCGGCGGGCGTCGTCGCCGGCGAGTACCTGCTCGTCACGGCGCATCGCGCGGGCAACGTCGACGATCCCGCCCGGCTGAGGCTGCTCGTCGACCTGCTGCTGTCGCTCGACGCGCCGGTCGTGCTGCCGCTGCACCCGCGCACCCGCGCGCGCCTCGAAGCCGCGGGCATGCTCGACGCCTCGCCGCTGGCACGATCCTCCTGCCGCCGCTCGGCTACCTCGCGTTCACGTCGCTGCTGACGCGGGCGCGAGCGGTCCTGACGGACTCGGGCGGCGTGCAGAAGGAGGCGTACCTCGCGGGCGTGCGCTGCGTGACGCTGCGCGACACGACCGAGTGGGTCGAGACCGTGCAGGTGGGCTGGAACGTCCTCGTCGACCTCGACGCCGATGCCGCACGCGCCGCCCTGGACCCGCAGCCTCCGCCGGCCCGCCCGGAGCTCTACGGCGACGGCCGCGCGGCGCAACGGGTGGTCGAGGCGATGGCGCGGCTCGCCGCGCGGTCGGGCGGCGGCCGCGAGGACCAGGCCGCGCGGTCGGGCGGCGCCCGCGAGGACCAGGCCGCGCGGTCGGGCGGCGCCCGCGAGGACCAGGCCGCGCGGTCGGGCGGCGGCGGCGAGGACCAGGCCGCGCGGTCGGGCGGCGGCGGCGAGCACTAGGCTCCGCGCACGATGACCGGCCTGCCCAGCTCGGGGGTCGGCCTCAGCCCGACGATCGCGCCCGGGCTCGTCCTCAGCCCCTCGGCGTCGATCGGGCGCGACGTGGTGTTCGGCGCCCACGTCGTCATCCATGACGGCGTCGTCATCGGCGACGGCTGCACGATCCAGGACGGCGCGGTCCTCGGCAAGCCTCCGAGCCTCTCGCGGCGCTCGGCCGCCGCGGGCGGCGAGCTGGCGCGGCTCGTGCTCGAAGCGGGCGTCGTCGTCTGCGCGCAGGCGATCGTCTTCGGCGGGTCGCACATCGGCGCCGGCTCGATCGTCGGCGACCAGGCCTACGTGCGCGAGCGCACGACGATCGGGTCCGACACGGTCATCGGGCGCGCGAGCGGCATCGACAACGACGTGGTCGTCGGCGACCGCGTGCGGATCCAGTCGCAGGCGTACATCACGGCGTGCAGCGTCGTGGAGGACGACGTGTTCGTCGGCCCGTGCGCGATGACGACCAACGACGACGCGATGGGCCGCCTCGCGCGCGGCACCCCGCTGCGCGGCGCGACGCTGCGGCGCGCGTGCCGGGTCGGCGGCGGCGCGGTGCTGCTGCCGGGCGTCGAGATCGGCGAGGAGGCGTTCGTCGCCGCGGGGCGCGGTCGTCACGAGCGACGTGCCCGCGCGCAAGGTCGTCATGGGCGTGCCCGCGCGCATGGTCCGCGACGTGCCCGACGAGGATCTGCTCGAGCGCTGGACCTGGAGTCAGGCCGCTGCGGCGAGCTGCGGCACGTCTTCCATCCAGATGATCTGGTCGCGGCCGGGGCCGACGCCGACGAGCACGATCGGGACCTTGACGTGCTCGGCGATGAACGCGAGGTAGTCCTGCGCCGCACGCGGCAGATCGGACGGCGAGCGGCACTCCGTGATGTCCTCGGTCCAGCCGTCGAGCTCGATGTACTGCCCGCGGGCGTGGTGCAG
>CAVYAX010000031.1:0-12770 GCA_963766525.1 uncultured Actinomycetes bacterium | reverse complement strand
TAGCTTCGTGACGGCCGGCGTCCGTCAACAGCATCTGCAGAGAAATCGTCGCGCCGTCATGCAGAAATGCCTGCGACTCTGACGGTTGCGCGGCGTTGTTCCGGGCGCGGCGTAGGTTGAACGACCTAGCGCAGCGGCTGGTTCCTGCGTGATCGCGTGCATGCGCCCCGGGTGGCCGCAGGCCATGAAGACTCTGACGGGTGAGGCTGGTCGGGCGTGGGTGGTTCGGCCGGGGCCGGCGGGGCGGGTGGCTCGTGCGAGGGGTGTGTCGAATACATCGCGGTCCGCGCGAGGTATTCGACACACCCCCCGCTCGTCTCCGCCGTGAGGCCGGAGCCTGGCGCGTTTCTGCTCACTACGAACATCAACGCGCCAGCCTCCGCCACCCGCGAGGCGAACCCCGGCGCAACCGCCGGCGCGCCCGCAAGTCACACCCTCATCGATGCCGTTCAACCACGCAAACGGCCCCGTCCCGGCGATGCGAAGCGCATGCGGCGCCGGCGAACGGCATCCCTGACGGGTGCGGCTGTTCGGGCGTGGGTGTCTCGGCCGGGGCCGGGGCCGGCGGGACGGGGTGGCTCGTGCGAGGGGTGCGTCGAATACATCGCGGTCCGCGCGAGGTATTCGACACACCCCCGCTCGTCCCCCCGCCGTGGGTCCGCAGCCTGGCGCGTTTGTGCTCGCTACGAACATCAACGCGCCAGCCTCCGCCACCCAGACGCGAATTCCGGCGCAACCGCCGGCACGACCGCAACTCACACCCTCATCGATGCCGTTCAACCACGCGAACGGCCCCGTCCCGGCGATGCGAAGCGCATTCGGCGCCCGGCGAACAGCATCTGAATATGGACCTTCGCGCCGTCATGCAACATGCCTGCGACTCTGACGGTTGCGCAGCGTTGCTGCCGCCGCGGCGTAGCTATAACGACCTAGCGGAGCGGCTGGCTCCTGCGCGATCCCGATCTCATCCGCCCCGGGTGGCCGCAGGCCATGAAGACTCTGAGGGCGTCAGTCGGTTTCGCGGGGGCGCGTGTTCCGGGGCCGACGTGGGGCGGGGGCGTGCCGGGGGTCTTGCGCTGTGCGTCCTTGGGTTCAGTCGGTCAGTGCACCGGCGGACGGAATGCGCACGACCCCCCGTCATCTCGCGTTCACGGCACCGACCGGGCTCCGAGCACGACGACCCACATCCGCCGCCGGGTAGGGTGCCGCGCGTGCCCGCCGACCTCGACGCGATCCTCGAGCCCTGGTTTCAGGCGCTCATGGACGAGGCCGGCCGGCCCGCGCTCTTCGACGCACATACGCACTTCGGCCAGAACGACCCCGACACGTTTCGCCAGACGCCCGAGGAGCTGCTGGCCCAGCTGGAGCGGGTCGGCGCCCGCGGCCTCGTCTTCCCGATGCACGAGCCCGACGGCTACACCGCCGCCAACGACGCCGTCCTCGCGGCCGCGGCGGCCTCCCGCGGCACGCTGACCGCGCTGTGCCGCGTGCAGCCGCGCGCCGACGGCGCACTCGCCGAGGCGCGGCGCTGCATGGACGCCGGCGCCGCCGGGATCAAGCTGCACCCGCGCGCCGAGGCCTTCGGCATGGAGGAGCCCGCCGTCCGCGACCTCATGGCGCTCGCCCACGAGCGCCGGGCCGTCGTGCTCATGCACGCCGGGCGCGGGATCCCGGCGCTCGGCGCGAACACCATCCGGTACTCCGAGGAGTTCCCCGACGCGCGGCTGATCCTCGCCCACTGCGCGATCTCCGACCTCGCCTGGCTCGTGCGCGAGCTGCCGTCGCATCCCAACGTCTACATCGACACGGCGTGGTGGCACCCCGCCGACATCCTCGCCACCTTCTGCCTCGCGCCCCCCGGCCAGGTCCTGTGGGCCAGCGACTCGCCGTACGGCCTGCCGCTGCACAGCGCGATCAGCGTGCTGCGTTGCGCCCTCGAAGCGGGGCTCACCCAGGAGCAGATCGCGGGCGTGTTCGGCGTGCAGGTCGGGCGGCTCGTGCGCGGCGAGGACCCCCTCGACCTCGGTCCGCCCCCCGGTCCCAGCACGCCGCTCGATCTCCTGCTCGAGCGCGTCGTCGCCAACCTCACCGCGGCGCTCGGGCGCGCGATCGGTGGCGCGGACCCGACGGAGCCGCTCGGTCTCGCGCGCCTCGCCGCGGGGGTCGGCGACGAGCACCCGCAGGCCGACGTGTTCGCCGCGATCCTCTGGCTGCTCGACCTCTTCGAGGAGCACGACGCGCCGCCGCCGCCCGGGCGCCGCTTCTCAGACGCCGCGCGCCTCGTCGTCATCGCCCTCGTGCTCGCCCGCACACCGCGCGCCGCGCTCCCGCCGCAGGTCAGCGACCGGGCCGCCGACGCCAGCCACGAGCACGCCGAGCGCACCGAGTCCGCAGGCTGAACGGTTACGCCGCGCTCCAGCGTTCCGTCTCACCGTCCGTCGCGCACGTCACGTCGCCGGTCACCTCGAGATGGCGCAGGTAGCACAGCGTCTTGGGCAGCCGCCAGCCCGCCGTCAGCTGCGTGAGCGGCTCGCCGTACAGCAGCGGCACGATGTCGTACGCCGTGATCGGGCCGTGCGCGACGACCGCGGCCCGCACGCGCTCCAGGCGCTCGGCGACGAGCGCGCGGTTGGCCTCGACGTGCGCGTGTACGTCGAGAAACGAGCGCCCGTGGCCGCTGAGGCACACCCGCGCGTCGAGCGCGTCGACCGCGTCCAGCGAGGTCAGGAACTCGCCGACGGGATCGGGCGTCCAGCCGTAGTCGAAGTACAGCGAGACCCGCCCGAGCAGGTGATCGCCGGAGACGAGCAGTCGGTGCTCGGGCTGATGCAGGCACACGTGCGAGGGGGCGTGGCCGGGCGTCTCGACGACGGTCCACGGGCCGAGGTCGGTCGGTACGACGACGCCGGTCACGAGCGCGCGGTCGGGCTCCACGAGCCGCGCGATCTCACTGCCGTGATCGCCCGAGCTGGCCAACCACGCGCGCAGCTGCTCGAGCGGTACGCCGCTCTGGCGCGCGATCTCGACGCGCCGCGCCAGGTGCGCCTCGGGATCCTCGAGGCTGCCGCGCATGTGCGCGTCGGCGGGATGCATCCACAGCTCGCAGCCGCTGGCCTCGACGACGCTCGCCGCCTGGCCGCAGTGGTCGGAGTGCGCGTGCGTGCAGACGAGCAGCCGCACGTCGCTCAGGTGCAAGCCGACCTGCTCCATCGCGCGCTCGAGCTGCGCCAGCGAGCCCGGCTCGTGCAGGCCGCAGTCCAACAGCACGACGCCGTCGCCCGCCGCCACCGCGTAGGCGTTGCAGTGCGGCACGCCCGGCCACGGCAGCGGCAGGCGCAGGCGCCAGATGCCGGGCAGGACGCGCTCGCCGCGGCCGAGCTCGCGCCGGTGTGTCGAGAAGCTCATGGTGCGCACCATACGGCCGCGCGCCATCGCGCGCAGATCGCGCCGAATGCACCGCGGCTGCTCGGTAGGGTGGATTGCGGATGGGCAAGCGCAATCGAGCAGCGGGACGGATCGCGGCGCCGACGACGGACTACCGCGACGCGGACGGCAACGTCCTCACGCTGAAGGGCTCGATGTCGCCGCTCACACGCCGCAAGTACGCCTCGACGCTGCACAACCAGAAGGTGTCGACCGACGACTCCTGGCACCGCGCCGTCGAGTTTCTCTTCGAGCGGCTCGTCGAGCGCTGGGAGGTCTACGGCGTCCCCACCGAGGGGCAGGCGCAGCTGCTGGCGCGCTACCGCATCGCCACCCCGGAGGAGCGGCGCTGGATCCGCGACGTCCTGCGTGAGCACCTTGCCGAGCACTTTCCCGACGTGGAGGCCCCGTGAGACGTCCTGTGTCAACCCCCCACGTTGGTAGCGGATGTCGGCTTGCTGTCAAGCGCTGCGCGCTCGGCGCTGCGCGGCGCCCTTCGGGTGACGGCGGCGCCGGCCATCCGCTGGGTGGCGGTCAGGTCCAGGCGAGGCCTGGACCCGTCGGCGATGACGACCGCGATGTGGTCTTGCAGGCCGCGATGTTGGGCGGGGTCGTAGGCGACGTTGTCTTGCCAGCAGCGCCAGAGGACGCGGATCCAGGCCCGGCCGAGGGTGCGGATGGCGCGTTGGTGGTCTTGGCCGCGGGCGCGGGCGGAGGCGTAGCGGTCGGCGGCCCAGGGGTGCCAGTGACGGGTGGCGTCGGCGAGCGTCGCGATCGCGGCTCTGAGGCGGTGGTCGCAGCCCCAGCGGAACGTCGCGACTTTGCGTTTGCCCGATTCGACGGCGACGGGACTCATGCCGGCGTCGGCGGCGAGCGCTTCGGCGTTGCGGTAGCGGGCGCGGCAGTCGCCGATCTCGGCGAGCAGCGCGGCGGCGCAGACGACGCTGTTGGGATCGCGAAACAGCGACAGGAAGACGTGGCCGTCGGGGTGCGCGCGGACGCGGTGCGCGATCTCGCGGGTCAGCTCGCTGATCTTCGCGACGATCGGCTGCAGCGCGGCGACGAGTGCGAGCACGATTGCTCGGCGCGCCTCGATCTCGGCTTCGCCGGCGCGTCCTTGCGGCGCGTCGCGCAACTTGGCGAGCAGCTGCGCGGGCTGCTTACGTCCGCAATAGGCGTGACGCGCGAGAAATGCCGCGAGGCGCTTCTCGCCCAGCCCTGTGGCGTCGCTGGGGCTGGGGTAGCGCGCCACGAACGCCAGGCCGATCGGGCTGTCGACGTCAGCGAAGATCATCGTCGCGGCGGGCCAGAAGCGCTCGAGCTCGGCGCGCAGCTGATTGGCCAGCGCGACGCGTGCCTGCACAAGATCGCCCCGTGCCCGGCTGAGCGCGCGCAGCGCCTTGGTCTCGTCGCTGTCGCAGACCAGGACGCGGAAGCGGTGATGGTCAGTCCGCGCGAGCTCGCAGAGCACAAACGCGTCAAAGCTGTCGGACTTGCCGCCCGAAGCCCTAAAGCGCGGGCGCGCGGCCGCGACCTGGTTGGGATGGATCGCGATCACGCGCAGGCCCGCATCGAGCAACCGCTCGATCAACAGCCCGTCGGGACGCTCGATCGCTACCAACACAACGTTCAAGCGCACCAGCGTGCTGCACAACGCCGCCAGGCCGCGCTCGTCATGGGTGAACGTCGACGCCAGCACCGCTTCACCGCCGACGTCCTGGACGAGCACGTCGTGCTTCTCGCTCGCCCAATCCACACCCGCATACCTCTCCACGACTCACTCCCCTCGTCGACCCGATGCGCTTCACAGCGCCCCGACCGGGAGGTACCGTTGCGGGTGCTCATTGACGGGCCCTCAACGGGGCTACGTCCTGTTGCCGCTTGCGGCACCTCGCCCCGCCGGGAGGAGCAGGTCTCACGGTGGCCCTGCACCGGGCAAGCATCGAGGGCTCTCACCCGGCGGGGGTCGAGGCAACCGGAGGATGACCAATGAGCACCGAGATCGACGCCCCGCCGATCACCGACATCCCCGACCGGCTGCTGCTCGGCTCGGGGCCGAGCCCGGTGCCGGCGCGCGTCCTCGCCGCCCTCGCGCAGCCGACGATCGGCCACATGGACCCGGCGTTCGCCGACATCATGGGCGAGACGATCACGCTCATGCGCGAGGCGTTCGGGACCGAGAACCTCGCGACGCTGCCGATCTCCGGCACCGGCAGCGCCGGCATGGAGGCGATGGTGGCGAACTTCGTCGACCCCGGCGACCGCGTGGTGTGCGGCGTCAACGGCCTGTTCGGCACGCGGATGGCCGACGAGCTGGCGCGCGCCGGCGCCGAGGTCGTGCCGGTCACGGCCGACTGGGGCCGCGCGGTCCCGACCGAGCAGCTCGTCGAGGCGCTGCACGCCGGCCCGACCGCCGCCATGGTCGTCGTGCACGGCGAGACGTCGACCGGCGTCGCCCAGCCGCTCGAGGGCCTCGCCGACGCCTGCCACGAACGTGATGCGCTCCTGCTGCTCGACTGCGTCACGTCTCTCGGCGGCCATCCCCTGCGCATCGACGAGGCCGGCGTCGACGCCGCCTTCTCGGGCACCCAGAAGTGCCTGAACTGCCCGCCCGGGCTGGCCCCCTTCACGGCCGGCGAGCGCGCGATCGCCAAGCTCAAGGCGCGCGAGAGCCCCGGCCGCTCGTGGTACTTCGACCTCGCGCTCGTGCTCGACTACTGGAACCCCGACGCGACCGCCGGCGGCGGGGCCGCGCGCACCTACCACCACACCGCGCCGATCAACATGGTCTACGCGCTGCGCGAGGCGCTGCGCATCGCGGTCGGCGACGAGTGGCTGCCGACGACCTGGGAGCGCCACCGCCGCGCCCATCACGCGCTGCGCGACGCGCTCGCCGTGTTCGGCTGCGAGCGCCTGGCGCCGGACGGCGAGCAGTTGCACCCGCTACTCGCCGTGTCGCCACCGCCCGACATCGACGAGGCGCAGGTCCGCAAGCGCCTGCTGCTCGACCACGGCATCGAGATCTCGGGCGGGCTCGGCCCCCTGGCCGGCAAGCTGTGGCGGATCGGCGTCATGGGCGTCGGCGCGCAGCGCGAGCCCCAGGAGCGCCTCGTCGCGGCGCTCGCCCAGCTGCTCGACGCCGACCCCGCCGAGCCGCTCGCCGCGCTCGCCGAGGGCTGGCGGGCGTAGGCCCGGGGC
This sequence comes from uncultured Actinomycetes bacterium, assembly GCA_963766525.1. Taxonomy (GTDB): domain Bacteria; phylum Actinomycetota; class Thermoleophilia; order Solirubrobacterales; family Solirubrobacteraceae; genus CADCVQ01. The sequence goes on along the minus strand of CAVYAX010000031.1, from coordinate 6,149 downwards.
CGGCCGAGGCGCGGGTTACACATGGCGATAAATGCGGCGGCGTTCGCCGACCTGCTGGCCGGCTACTGCCTGGAGGTCGAGCCCGGCCAGGAGGTGCTCGTGCGCTCGACGACGCTCGCCGCGCCGCTGCTGCTCGAGTGCCAGCGGGCGATCCTCGCCCGCGACGCGTGGCCGCTGCTGCGCGTCGAGCTGCCGGGCGCGACGGCCGCCTTTCACCGCCATGCGCTGGACCGCCACCTCGACACGTATCCCGAGGTCGCCTTTGCCGAGAGCAAGAAGGCGCACGCCCAGCTCGGCATCCAGGCGCCGGAGAACACGCGCGCGCTCGTCGGCATCGACCCCGCGCGCCTGGCCCGCGCGGCCCGGGCCCGTAGGCCGGTGCGCGAGCTGACGATGCGCAAGCGCTGGTGCTCGACGTTGTGGCCGACGCAGGCCGGCGCCCAGCAGGCGGGCATGGGCCTCGCGGACTTCGAGGCGTTCGTCGCGCGCGCGCTCTTTCTCGACCAGCCCGACCCCGTGCGCTCGTGGGGCGAGCTGCGGGCGTTTCAGGCCGAGCTCATCGAGCGCTTGAAGGCGGTGCGCGAGCTGCGCATCGAGGCGCCGGGCACCGACGTGACGCTGACGGTCAAGGGACGCACGTGGGTCAACTCCGACGGCAAGCGCAACATGCCCAGCGGCGAGGTCTTCACCGGCCCGCACGAGGCGAGCGCCAACGGCCGCATCCGCTTCGGCGTGCCGTCCTCGCCGGCCGGCGTCGACGTCGCGGGCGTCGAGCTCGAGTTCCGCGACGGCCTCGTCGTCGCCGCAGCCGCCGAGCGCGGCAACGAGTACCTGCAGCGCGCGCTCGCCACCGACGACGGCGCCCGCCGGCTCGGCGAGATCGGGATCGGGACGAACTTCGGCATCGACCGCCCCATCGGTGCGACGCTGTTCGACGAGAAGATCGGCGGCACCGTGCACCTGGCGCTCGGACGCTCCTATCCCGAAACGGGAGGCAAGATCGAATCTTCCCTGCACTGGGACCTCATCTGCGACCTGCGCGGCGGTGGGCGGCTGACCGCCGACGGCGAGGTCGTCGTGCAGGACGGCCGGTTCACGCTCGGATGACCGGCGCGCGGACCCAGGCGGATCGTCCATGAAGCACCTCGCCCTTCGCGCTGTCCTGACGGCCCTCGGCCTCGCCCTCGCCATCGCCATGTGCGCCGCGCCGGCGCAGGCCTACGACGAGCGCCCGATGCGGCTGCCGTCCGGCGGCGGCCCCGGCGCCGCTGCCGCGTCTTCGCAACCATCGACGTGGCTCGTCGCCGCCGAGCCGGGCGCCGCCGCGCGGGCGGCCGCCATCGCACGCCGCTTCGGCGCGCGCACGCTGCACAGCGGCGCGGTCTACCGCGTGGCCACGGTGCGGGCCCGGGCGTTCGCGGCCGCCCTGCGCGACGCGGGCGCCCTGCGCTACGCCGAGCCGGATGCCCGGCTGACGCGCCAGAGCGCCTTCGACGCCGACCCGGGCGGCTACGCGCGCGGCTACGTCGTCGATCCCGGGCTCGCGCCGCCGCCGCCGGGCGCCGTCGCGCTCGCGGTCGTCGACGACCTCGTCGACATCGCGCACCCCGACCTCGCCGGCCACACGCGCCAGCTCAAGCCGGGTCCGATCCTGGCGGGGCACGGCACCGAGGTGGCGTCCGTCGCAGCCGGTGCGTTCAACGGCTTCGGCGTGCTCGGCGTGTTTCCGGGCGCGCCGGTGCTGTCGGTCGGCCTGCCGCTGGAGCTCAAGTGCTTCGACGCCGCCGCCGGCATCCTCGCCGCGTCCGAGGCGGGCGCGAAGGTCATCAACCTGAGCTTCGGCACGACGGGGGACTGCGCGACGCTGTTCGGCGCCGTGCAGGTGGCGTTCGCGAAGGGCAGCCTCGTCGTGGCGGCCGTCGGCAACGAGTTCGCCCAGGGCAACCCGGTGATCTTCCCGGCCGCCTATCCGCACGTGCTCTCGGTCGCCTCGCTGGACCCGTCGCTGCGCTCGTCGGGCTTCAGCAGCGCGAACGCCGCGGTCGACGTCGCGGCGCCCGGCGTGAACGTGCCGGTCGCGACGCCGGCCGCGTTCGACGTCGAAGACGGGGTCGTCGACGGCGTGACCCTGGCCAGCGGGACGAGCTTCGCCGCGCCGCTCGTGTCGGGAGCGGCGGCCTGGCTGGCCACGGTACGCCGGGACCTCACCAACGGCCAGCTCGCCGACGTGCTGCGCCGCTCGGCGCGCGACGTCGACCAGCGCGGCTATGACCGCAACACCGGCTTCGGGCTCGTCAACCTCGCCGCCGCGCTCGCGCTGCCGCCGCCCGCCCGCGACGTGCTCGAGCCCAACGACGGCATCTCCTTCGTCAACGGCGATTGGTTCGCCCAGCCTGATCCCTACGTCTGGCTGGGCAGCGGCCCGCGCACCCTGGCCGGTACCGCCGACCGGGTCGAGGACCCCTACGACGTCTACCGCATCCGCCTGCCCGCACGCTCGAGCGCGCGGATCCGGGTGCGCCCCGGGTTCGGCGACCCCGACCTGTTCGTCTTTCGCTCGAGCGCAGCCTCGATCACCGAAACCCGCCACATCATCGCCCGTTCGCGCAAGCGGGTCGGGCAGACCGAAGCCGTCACGATCCGCAACCGGGGCCGGGTGGCGCGGCGGTTCTACGTCGCGATCGTGCTCGGCGAGAACGGCAGCGGGCTCAACACCGCGTACAACCTGCAGTTCCAGCGCACGAAGCTGCGCTGAACGGCGCGACCCGCGCGGTCATCCGCGCGGCGCCGGGACCCAGGCCGCGTCCATGTCGACGCGCGCCCCGCGAAACGGCACACCCTCGGCCTGCAGCCGCGCGCGCTGGCGCTCGCCCTTGGCCAGCGAGCCGTCGGCGCGCACGACGCGCTGCCACGGCAGGGCCGGGTCGCTGTTGGCGGCGAGCACGGCACCCGCGCGCCGCGGCGCACCCGGGCTGAGGTCGCCGTAGGTCGTCACGTGCCCGCGCGGAAGCGCGCGCACCGCCGCGAGGATCTCGTCGTCGGTCGGTGCCATCGCCGAGCCGAGGCTAGTGGGCGCGGCTGGAAGTTCTGCGAGGTTTTCCGGGATGCCCGGCCGTGATCTGACGGGTGACGGTGTCCCGCCTTCGTGCTGGTGGCACGTGGGCGGGCGCCGGCGCCCGTCAGGCGCGGATCGGGCGCCCGGAAAAGCCGCAGAACTTGCGGACGGGTCACTTAGTGGTCGCTCTCGTAAGTAACCGCACGTATTAGCGTCCGCTCGTGGACGTAACTTCTGTGGCATCCTGTCCCGCGGATGTGGGGGTTCTGATGCCCAGGCACAGTCCGTATCGGATCGATCTCAGCGACGAGGAACGCGCGGTCCTGCTGTTGCTGGCGCGCTCGTATACGTTGCCGTATTGGCAGGTCACGCGTGCGCAGATGGTCCTGTTGGCGGCTGACGGGCTACGCAACGACGAGATCGCCGAGCGTTTGAACTGTCGCCGCGAGGTCGTGTCGCAGTGGCGCAAACGCTTCTTCGAGCAGCGCCTGTCGGGCCTTGAGGACCGTCCACGGCGCGGTCGCCCGCCGACTTTTTCCCCCTCACGTACGCGCTGAAGTCATCGCGATGGCATGCGCGCTGCCCGCCGAGCAGGGCGTGCCGCTCTCGCGATGGTCAGCCAACGAGCTGGCACGCGAAGCGGTCACGCGCGAGATCGTCGAGCAGATCTCCGGCGTAACGGTCTGGCGGTGGCTGTCTGAAGACGCGATCAAGCCCTGGCAACATCGCTCGTGGATCTTCCCGCGCGACCCACTGTTCGCCGAGCGCGCCGGCCCGATCCTGGACCTCTACGCCGGCCGCTGGCAAGGCGAACGCCTGCACCCCGGCGACTACGTCATCTGCGCCGACGAGAAGCCCTCGATCCAGGCCCGCCGCCGCAAACACCGGACGCTGCCCGCACGCCGCGGCGAGGGCCAAAAGGTCGAACACGAGTACGAGCGCAAGGGCGCGCTGTGCTACCTCGCCGCGTGGGACACACGGTGCGCACGGATCTTTGACCGCTGCGCCCCGAAGGACGGCATCGTGCCCTTCGACGCCTTGGTCGAGCAGTTCATGAGCCAACACCCCTACCGCAACGCGCAGCGCGTGTTCCTCGTCATCGACAACGGCTCCGCGCATCGCGGCAAACGCTCGCTCGATCGCCTCCAAGGCAGCTGGCCGAACCTGATCGTCGTCCACACCCCGATCCACGCCTCATGGCTCAACCAGGCCGAGATCTACTTCTCGGTCGTCCAACGCAAGGTCGTCACGCCCAACGACTTCGCCGACCTCGACACGCTCGAACAGCAGCTCTTGGCGTTCGGTCGCCGCTACGAGCAGATCGCCGCGCCGTTCGAGTGGAAGTTCACGCGCGAAGACCTCCACAAGCTGCTCGCCAAGACCGACACCCAGACACTCGCCGCGTGACCCGCCGGCCAATACGTGCGCGAACTTCCGAGCCAGACCACTTAGTAGACATCGGCACGCGATGTTCGTCCGTCCGCTGCCCCCGCCCGCAACACCCGGCGCAGCGGCGCGTTGGGACAGGCATGGGGCGCCACCGCACGTTTCGCGCCGCCGCTGCCCCGCTGGTTCTGGCGCTCGCCCTCGCCCTCGCCCTCGCCCTCGCTCTCGCCGTGCCGACCGGCGCCGCCGCCCGCGTCGTGGCGTCGTTCGGCGGCGGCCTCGAAGCCGGGCCGGCGCTCAGCGCCGACGGCCGGCTCGTCGTCGGCGCGCTGCTCCCGGGCGGAGCGATCGCCGCGCTCGCCATCGACCCGTCCGGCACGCGGCCGCGCCAGACACTGGCGACGTTCCCCGCCGCCCCGCTCGCCGGGACGTTCACCAGCCTGACCCTGACCGGCACGGGCGGGATCGTCGGCGCGCGGGTCGACGTGCGCGTCTTCGCGCACCCGAAGATCGGCGGCACCGAGCTGCGCTCGAGCGTGGGCCGGACGCTGCTGCCCAGCAGCGTCCTGGGCGCCTGTCCGCGCACCTCCGCCTACGCGCCCGGCGTCCAGGTCGCCGGCGGCGACACCTTCGCGGCGACGATCGGCGAGGCGTGCGAGGTGCTCGGCGGCGCCGTCCGCGTCCACACGGCGGCCGGCGTCGCCACGCTGCCGGCGGCGCCCGGCGCGCAGACCTCGCTCCTCCGCGCGGCCGGTCCCTACGTCGCGTGGGCCGAGGCGACGCTCGGCCCGCCGATCGCCTACGCGGTCGTGCTCGCGCGCGCGGCGACCGGCGAGATCCTCATGCGCACGCCGGTCGGCGGGTTCGGCGCCGAGGATCTCGGTCTCGGCAACGACGGCACGGTGGCCTGGACGAAGCAGGGCAGCTGCGCGCAATCGCTGTTCGCGGCCTCGGCGGCCCAGCCCGTCGCGCGGACGCTGTCGGGCCCGGGCGTCCCCTGCGCGTTCGGCTCGGATCGCTTCTCCGGGCGCACCTCGATGGCCGTCGCCGGCGGCCGTGTGATCTACCCCGCCACCGGCGCGTTCGCCGTGACCGACGGCTCCGGTGTCGGCCACACGATCGGCGAGCTCCCGGCCACGGCCTCCCCGGGCCCGATCGCCTTCGACGGCCGCACGCTGTACGGCGTGCGCGGCGACTGCGAGGCCGACCGGCTGCTGGCCGTCGACGTGACCGTCCCGGGCTCGCCGCTGGCGACGACGTCGCCCGACAGCCCCGCCTGCCCCGTCGCGCGACGCGGCTCGGCGCGCCGGCGGCTGGATGTCGGCGCGCGCACCGTGAGCGTGCGCCTCGCCTGCCCGGCGGGCTGCCGCGGCACCCTGCGCCTCGTGCAGCAGCGCCGCACCCGCGAGCGGCTGGCCGGACAGGCGCAGGCCTCCGGGCGCGGCGCGTTCACCGTGCGCGTGCGAATGGCGCGCTGGGCGGCGGGTCTCGCCGCCTGCGACCGCGGCCTGCGGCTGCGCGCGACCCTCCACCGCGCGTCGCTGGCGTACGTGACGCCGCTGCCTCGGACCGCGTATCCGCTCGGCGTGCTGCGCGTTCGTTCGAGCGGGCGCTGCCGCCATCTGCCGGCGCCGCCGTTCGAGCGGCCGGTCCGCCTGCGGTAACCGGCCGCAAACCACCCGGTGGGTACGCTCGGCGGGTGGATCGC
>CAVYAX010000030.1:0-102697 GCA_963766525.1 uncultured Actinomycetes bacterium | reverse complement strand
AGACGACGTCAACGCCGGGATCGTCAACATCCTCGTCGGATTCGCGCCGCTGAAGCCCGCCGAGTTCGTCGTCATCTCGCTGCAACAGATGGCCGGCCAGACAGGAGGCTCATGATGGCTCAGTTCTCCGTCAACGCGCAGCGCTTCGACCCGTACAAGAACTTCAAGTTCCGGGTCAAGTGGGACGGTCGCTACGTCGCCGGGATCTCGAAGGTCGGATCGCTCAAGCGCACGACCGAGGTCGTCGAGCACCGCGAGGGCGGCGATCCGTCCACGGGCCGCAAGTCGCCCGGGCGCACGAAGTACGAGGCGATCTCGCTCGAGCGCGGCGTGACCCACGACACGGACTTCGAGTCGTGGGCGAACAAGGTGTGGAACTTCGGCTCTGGACTCGGCGCCGAGGTCTCGCTGAAGGACTTCCGCAAGGACATCCTCATCGACGTCTTCAACGAAGCCGGGCAGCTCGTCCTGAGCTACAAGGTCTACCGCGCGTGGGTGTCGGAGTACAGCGCGCTGCCGGACCTCGACGCGAACGCCAACGCCGTCGCGATCCAGTCGATCAAGCTCGAGCACGAGGGCTTCGAGCGCGACTACGAGGTCGGCGAGCCCTCCGAGCCCACGTTCACGGAGCCGTAGGCCCACCGCGATGGTCGGCCTGGACGCGGCCTCCGCGCTCGATCTCTGGGAGCGGGCGCAACACCTCGACCCCGTTTCGCGGGCGGTCGAGCTGGCCGCCGCCGGCGAGCCGGCGACGCCGGCCGACGACGTCGCCGGCATGCCGCTCGGCTGCCGTGACGCGCGCCTGCTGCGCCTGCGCGGGGCGAGCGCCGGTGCTGCGCTCGACGCGACCGCGGCGTGCGGCGCGTGTGGCGAGCAGGTCGAGTTCGCGTGCGACGTCCAGCAGTTGCTCGCTGCCGAGCCGGATGGTGCGCCGACCGTCCCGCTTGAGGTCGAGGGCTTGGTCGTGCACTGGCGCCCGCCGGCGAGCCGGGATGTCGAGGCGGCCGCGCGCGCCGGCGACGCCGACGGTGCGCGGGAGGTGCTGCTGGAGCGCTGCGTGCTGCGCGCGACGGGGCCGGGCGGCGCGGTGCCGGCGCGCGAGCTGCCGGCGGCTGTGTGCGCCGCGCTCGAGGACGCGATGGCCACCGCCGACCCGCTCGCGGAGGTGCTCGTGGATCTCGTCTGCCCCGCTTGCGCCGAAACCTTCGTCGCGGACGTCGACGTCGCGAGCTTCGTCTGGGCCGAGCTCGACGTCCGGGCGCGGCGCGTGCTCACGGACGTCGACGCGCTCGCACGGGCGTACGGCTGGACGGAGTCCGACGTCTTGGCCCTCGGCGAGCGTCGCCGCGAGACCTACCTGCGGCTCGCGCGGGCGGACCAGGCGTGACCGGTCTGCTCTCGCGTCTGGCTGCGCGCTCGGTCGGCGAGGCCGTGCGCGCGCAGCCGCGTCCGCCGGCGTACGCCGACGGGTCCGCTGGGATCACGAGCGCTGCGACCGAGGGCGCGCCGGAGCCGTTCGCGAGTCCGGGCGCGCGTGGCGCAGCAGGGTCCGGGACGGTCCGCGCGGGCCTTTCCGATCTGCCCTCGCCGACGACCGGTACCGGCGGCCCCGCGCCCAGCCGTCTCGCGGCGTCCGGCGCTCGTGCGGTCGCGGCGGGCGCCGCGCTGGATGCGGACCGCGGCGTGCCAGGGGCGATCCGGCCCGCCGCGCTGACCGCCGAGGACGCCCCCTTCGCCGTTGCGGCGTCGGCGACCGCACCGGCCGACCACGCGAGGCTCGCCGCGGCCGCTGCGGCCGATCCCGCGGGGCTCGCCGCGGCTGCTGCGGCCGATCCCGCGGGGCTCGCCGCGGCCGCTGCGGCCGACCACGCGAGGCTCGCCGCGGCCGCTGCGGCCGATCAAGCGGGGCTCGCCGCGGCCGCTGCGGCCGATCCCGCGGGGCTCGCCACGGCCGCTGCGGCCGACCCCGCGAGGCTCGCCACGGCCGACCCGGCGACGCTCGCCACGGCCGCCTCGGCCGACCCGGCGACGCCCGCCACGGCCGCCTCGGCCGACCCGGCGACGCCCGCCAAGGCCGCCGCCGCCAACCCGGCGACGTCCGCGGCAGGCGCGGCTGGAGCGTCGCCGCCGGCCGCGGCCGCCAGCCCCACGGGGGCGCACGCCGTCGCGGCGCTCCCGGCGGCTCGCATGCCCGCGGTCCCCGCGGCCCGAGCCGCCGCGGCCGCCGTGCAGCCACCCGCCGTCCGCGTCCACATCGGCCGGCTCGAGGTTCGCGCGAACCTCCAAGCGGCGCCCCCCGCACCGCCCGCCGCCGCGCACGCTCCCCGATCCGAAGGCCGCGCGCTGTCGGCCTACCTGCGCGGCGAGCGCGACGCGACATGAGCAGCCCGCTCGCGATCGGCGCGGTCAGCGCGGTACTGCGCAACCTGCTCGACAACGGCATGGTCAACGTCGGCCCTGCGATCCCGCCGGTCAAGGTCACGGCGATCGCGCCCGACACGATCAAGCTCGACGACCCCAACGGCGGGCCGTCGCTGAACCTCTTCCTCTACCGCGTCAGCCCGAACGCCGGCTGGTCCAACGCGCAGCTCCCCTCGCGCGACGCCGCCGGCGCGCCGGTCGCGCACCCGCCGCTCGCGCTCAACCTGCACTACCTCCTGACGGCCTACGGGGTCGCCGACTTCCAGGCCGAGATCCTGCTCGGCTACGGCATGCACCTGCTGCACGAGCGCCCCGTCCTCGACCGCGCCGCGATCCGCCGCGCGCTCGATCCGTCCGCGCTCGGGCCGACGATCCTCCCGCCCGCGTTCCAGGCCGTCGTCGCGTCCGACCTCGCCGACCAGGTCGAGGCGGTCACGCTCACGCTGGAGCCGATCGACGGCGAGGAGATGTCGCGGCTGTGGTCGGCGCTGCAGTCGAGCTACCGCCCGTCGGCCGGCTACGTCGTGTCGGTCGTCCTGATCGACTCCCGCAAGCCGGCGCAGGTCGCGCTTCCCGTGCTCCAGGCCCGGATCGCGACCGGGCCCGGGCTCGTCGCGCCAATCCCGGCCCTCCAGCGCGCCGCCCCGACGGGGCAAGAGGTCGCCGCGCTCCCCGGGGAGAGCGTGACGCTGACCGGCCACCACCTCGACGGCGAAGACGTCGTGGCGAGCTTCTCGCATCGCCTGCTCGGCGCCCCGAACGAGCTCGCGCTCGCCGACAACGCCGATCCGCGACAGGTCGTCGCACAGATCCCCTCCGGCGCCGCGGCCGCGCATGACTGGCCGGCGGGCGTGTACGAGGTGACGCTCACGCTCGTGCCGACCGGGGAGTCGCGTCCGCGGACGACGAACCCGACGCCACTGCTGCTCGCCCCCGTGCCGCAGCTGCCGCCCGCCGCGATCGCGCGGGTCGGCGACGAGGTCCAGATCACCCTCGGGGTCGTGCCGGAGGTGCGCCCCGAGCAGGAGGCGCGGCTCGTGCTGGGGGCGAGCAGCGCGGTCGCCGGCGCGCGCACGGCGGCGACCGCATCGCTTTCGTTCGCCTTCCGCGACCTGCCCACGGGCCGTCACAAGGTGCGGTTGATCGTCGACGGCGTCGAGAGCCGGCTCGTCCTGCGTTCCACCGATCCCCCGGCGTTCGATGCGGCGCAGTCGCTGGAGGTGACGTCGTGACGACGCTCGACGAGCAGCGCGAGGCGACGCACGCGGAGCGCCAGCGCCCGTCGCTCATGGCCGAGGTCGCGCACGTGCGCGCGCTGCTCGAGGCCCATCGCGACGGCGAAGCCGCCCCGCCGCCGCCGTCCGCCTCCGGCCACACCGAAGTGGCGCAGCTCGTCCGGGCCTTCGGCCTGTCGGCGTTCGAGCGCCAGCTCGTGCTGCTCCTGGCCGCAGTCGAGCTCGACGCGGACGTCGGCGTACTCGTCGCGGCGCTGCAGGGCGGCGACGACCCCCGGCCGACGTTCGGGCTCGCGCTCATGGCGCTCGATGGCGCGCACTGGGACGCCATCGCGCCGGGCTGGCCGCTGCGCCGCTGGCGGCTGGTCGAGCTCGGCGCCGGCCCGACGCTCGCACGGCGGCCGCTGCGCCTCGACGAGCGCGTGCTGCACCACCTGACCGGGATGGCGTCGATCGACGAGCGCCTGCACGGCGTCGCGGCCGTCATGGTCGACGCGCGCCGCGCTCGCGCCCTCGCAGCAGGCGCTCGCGCGACGAGCTCGCGGCCGTGCTCGCGAAGACGCCCGGCCGGTGCTCGGTCTGCCTCGGCGGCGACGACGCCGAGCGCGCATCCGGCGGTCGCGCAGGCGCTCGCGTACACGCTGAAGCTGCTGCCGCTCGCGGTCTGCGGCGCAGCGCTCGCCGCGCCGGGAGCGGAGCTGGCCGAGCAGGCGCTGCTCGTCGACCGCGAGTCGCTGCTCGTCGGAGCGCTTCCCGTCGTCGACGCCCGAGACGCGAGCGAGCCGGTCGTCGCCGCGCTGCTGGGGCTGCTTGGCGCACCGGTCGTCGTCGTGGTCGGCGAGTACGGCGGGCTCGCCGGGCGGGCGCACCGTCGCTGCTGCGCTCGGTCGGCGCTCCCCTCGCCGGCCGAGCAGCGCGGGCTCTGGACCGGCGCGCTCGCCGCCGGCGAGGACGCCGAGCGTGGAGCGCGCCGTCGAGGCCGTCGCGCAGCACTACCGGCTCGGCGCCGCCGCCGTCGGCTCGATCGCGGGCCAGCTCGCGGCGAGCGCCGGCGGACAGCGGGCGCAAGCGCTGCGACGGCTCTGTCGCGAGCACTCCCGCGCGCGCCTCGACGACCTGGCGGAGCGGATCGACGTGCGGGCGTCGTGGGACGACCTCGTCCTGCCCGACGGGCACGTCGAGCTCCTGCGCGAGCTCGCGCGCCACGTCCGCCACCGCACGCAGGTCTACGAGCGCTGGGGCTTCGGCGAGCGGACCACGAACGGCCTCGGAGTGACGGCGCTGTTCGCGGGCGAGAGCGGGACGGGCAAGACGCTCGCGGCGGAGGTGCTCGCGCACGCGCTCGAGCTCGACCTCTACCGCGTCGACCTCTCGGCGACCGTCAGCAAGTACATCGGCGAGACCGAGAAGAACCTGCGCCGCCTGTTCGACGCCGCGGAGGCCAGCGGCGCCGTGCTGCTGTTCGACGAGGCCGACGCGCTGTTCGGCAAGCGCGGCGAGGTCAAGGACGGCCACGACCGCTACGCGAACCTCGAGGTCGCATACCTGCTGCAGCGCATGGAGACCTATCGCGGCCTCGCGATCCTCACCACGAACCTGCGCGGCAACCTCGACCGCGCGTTCCTGCGCCGGCTGCGCTTCGTCGTGCAGTTCCCGTTCCCCGACGTCGCCGAGCGCACGGCGATGTGGCGGCGCGCGTTCCCCCCGGCGACGCCGCTGGACGGGCTCGACGTCGAGCGCCTCGCGCAGCTCACGGTCTCGGGCGCGTCGATCCGCGCGATCGCGCTGTCCGCGGCGTTCGCGGCGGCGCACGACGGCGGCGCCGTGACGCCTGCGCACGTCCTGCGCGCCGCCCGGCTGGAGTTCGCGAAGTCCGAGCGCGCACTGCCCGACTGGGCATCGGCGGCCCTGTCATGACCGGCCCGCGGATCGAGATCGTCATCGACGAGCTGGTCCTGCGCGGCGTCGCGCCCGGCGACGCGCACGCCGTCGCCGCGGCGCTCGAGTCGCAGCTCGCGGTGCTCGGCGCGCAGTGGTCGGCATCCGGCGGCGCCGCGTTCGCGGCGCGCGACGAGTCGTCGCGCCGGCTGCCCGCCGTGCGTGCCGCGACAACCTCGTCCGCTGCCCTCGGCGAAGCCGTCGCAGGCTCCGTGTGGGACGCCATGACGCCGGGGCGCACGTCATGACCGGCCGGGCGCACGGCGCGCTGCCGGAGCGACCGTCCGCCGCCCGTCCGCCGGTCGTGCGATCTCGCGGGACCCGCGTGCCGGACGACACGGCGGCGCCGCCGCTGCCGGGCGTCGTCCACGAGACCGTGCGGTCGCCCGGCGCGCAGATGGACCCCGGTCTCCGCGCGGCCATGGGCTCGCGCTTCGGTCACGACTTCAGCCGCGTGCGGGTGCACTGCGACGAGCGGGCAGCGCGCTCGGCGGAGGCGGTCGATGCCTTGGCCTACACCGTTGGGGACCACATCGCGTTCGCGCGCGGCCTGTACCGGCCGCATACGCCGAGCGGACGTGCGCTGCTCGCGCACGAGCTCGCGCATGTGACGCAGAACCACGGGCGTGCGACGACAGCGCCGCTCACGCTCGGCGGGCGCGACAGCGAGGCCGAACGCGATGCTGACATGCGCGTCGCACACGCGTTTGCCACGCGCCGGCGGCGAAGCGCCGATCTCGCCCGTCCCGCGCCGGGCCACGGCTCCGAGTTGCGGCGCGCGCCAGGCGTCGCGCCGCCCGGCGCGGCGATCGGCCTGGCCGCCCCGACCTTCTTGGCGACGCCGACTTCCGGCGTACCGGTCCAGCAGCCGCCACTGTCACCGCGAGCGAGATCGCGTACGCGTTCGAGATCTTCGGCCGGAGCATCGACTACACCAAGGTCGTACTGACCCGTGGAAGCGTGTTCTCCCTCGGCTCCACGGTGACCATCGGGAACACGATTCATCTGAAGGCCGAGGACGGCCTCTTCGAGGGAGACGCGCTCAAGCTCTCGCCGGATGGACGGGAGACGCTCATCCACGAGATGAGGCACGTCTGGCAGTACCAGAACGGCGGCCTCGCGTATATCCCGCTCGCCCTGCGGGCGCAGTGCAAGTCGTTCCTCACGACCGGGGATCGCAACGACGCGTACCACTACGGGCGCTACTGGCCACGCGCGTCCCGTGGGACCGTGGAATCCGGAGCAGCAGGCCAGCGCGATCGAGGACTACAACGTGCTGCTTCGCGAGCTGAAGCCGGGCACGAAGTCGGGCGAGGCCAAGCTCGAGGTCATGCGGCGGCTCGCGAGCCTCCTGCCGTATCTCAAGCAGGTGCGGCTCGGCCCAAGGCGCGCCACAGATCGTCCCCACGCCGAACCTGCGGCGACCCACCAACGCGCCGCGGGATTCCGCGATGACCCCGCTCTCGCCACTGCTGCTCAAGGGCGGCATCGTGCAGGTCGACCCCGGTTCGGGCCGGCTGCTGCGCACGATCGTGCTGCAGTACAACCCCGACTCGCTGACGCGCTCGATGCAGGTCCAGGCGGCGGGCGGCGCGGCGGGCGGCGCGGCCTCCGGGCCGGCCGATCGATCGCAGGCGCTGCGGCTCAAGGGCGCGGCGATCGAGACGATCAAGGTCGAGGTCGAGATCGACGCGACCGACGCGCTGCAGGACCCCGACTCGAACCCCAACGCCGTCAAGCTGGGGATCCACCCGCAGCTCGCGGTGCTCGAGGCGCTCATCAACCCGCGCGCCGACCAGCTGCTCGCCAACGACGCGCTCGCCTCGCGCGGCGTGCTCGAGATCCTGCCGCCCGAGTCCCCGATGACGCTCTTCGTCTGGAGCAAGCAGCGCGTCGTCCCGGTCCGGATCACGGACCTCAGCATCACCGAGGAGGCCTTCGATGCCGCGCTGAACCCGATCCGGGCGAAGGTCAGCCTCGGCTTCCGGGTCCTGACGGTCGACGACGTCGGCTTCGGCCATCGCGCGGGCTCGACGTTCATGAGCCACCTGCGCACGAAGGAAGCGCTCGCCGGGCGCGTCGCGAACGCCGCCGCGGCGCAGATCGGGTTCGGGGGCTGACGATGGCCGATCCGCTCCAGGAGCTGCTCGCGTCGGGAGCCGTCCCGACGACGTCGTTCCCGCCGTCGAGCCGGTACGCGGACGTCGGGGTCGACGCATACGACCGCGGCGACGGCTCGCCGCCCGTCGCGTACCTGCGCCGGCGGCTATGCCCGCAGCCCGAGCGCTTCTCGCTGCTCTACGAGGTCACGGTGACCGAGGGCGACCGCCGCGACCTGCTCGCAGCGCGCCACTCCGGCGACCCGGAGCTGTGGTGGCAGATCGCCGACGCCAACGGCACGATCGACCCGCGCACGCTCACCGGTCACGTCGGCGCGCGCGTGAGGATCACGATGCCGGCCGACGTCGCGGGGTCCAGCGATGAGTGACGGCGTCCGGCTGCAGCTGTTCGCCGGGCCCGGCGTCGCCCGCCCGGTCCCGCGCGTGGTCATCGACGCGCTCGACGAGGTCACCGTCGTGTCCACCTCGGGCACGACCCAGAGCGGGTTCGGGCTGAAGTTCGAGGTCTCGAACCGCTCGCCGCTGGAGACGCTCTTCCTGCTCGCCGGCGGGGCGATGCCGTCGATCCTGCGCGTCGTCATCGCGGTGACCATGCGCGGCGCGACGAGCGTGCTGATGGACGGCGTCGTGACGCAGACCGAGTCGCGCAACGCGGGCCCCGGCATCTCGACGCTCGTGGTCACCGGCAAGGACCTGACGGCGGTGATGGATCGCATCCCGCTCAACGGGCTGCCGTATCCGGCGATGACGCCGGCGGTCCGCGTCATGACGGCGCTCGCGAAGTACGCGGGGCTCGGGCTCCTGCCGATGGTCATCCCGGGCGTCTTCGAGGACAGGCCGCTGCCGATGCGGCGCGTCCCGAAGCAGACCGACACCGACTACGTGTACATCAGCGCGCTGGCGGACGAGGCCGGCCACGTCTTCTACATCGAACCGGGGCCGGTCCCGGGTGCCAGCCGCGCGTACTGGGGGCCGGAGATCCGGATCGGCAAGCCGCAGAAGTCCCTGGACGCGGGTCTGCCCGAGCCCTACGCCAACGCGACGAACATGCAGTTCGCGTTCGACAAGGAGGCGAAGGAGATCCCCATCGCCTTCACGCAGGAGCCGGCGAGCAAGGCCCCGATCCCGATCCCGGCGCCCGACGTCAGGCTGCTCGCCACGCCGCTCGCGCTGATCCCGCCGCTGCCGAAGCTCACGTTCCTGGGCGACACGGCGAAGCTCAGCCCGGTCGCCGGGGCGATGGCCGGCTTGGCGCACGCGGCGCAGAACAACGACGCCGTCACCGGATCCGGGTCGCTCGACGTATCGCGCTACGGCGCGATCCTGAAAGCCCGCCGGCTCGTCGGCGTGCGCGGCGTCGGTGTCGCCTTCGACGGTCTGCACTACGTGACGAAGGTGACCTCGACGCTCAAGCGCGGCGAGTTCACGCAGACCTTCGAACTGGCCCGCAACGGCCTGATCTCGACGCTCCCGAGGCTCCCCCGATGAGCGCTCCCTACTACGGCAAGTACCGGGGGAGCGTCGTCAGCAACATCGATCCCCTGAAGCTCGGGCGGATCACGGCGATCGTCCCCGACGTCTCCGGCGCGATCCCGACGACGTGGGCGATGCCGTGCCTGCCGGTGGCGGGGCTCAACAGCGGCATCTTCACCGTGCCGGCCATCGGCTCGGGCGTGTGGGTCGAGTTCGAGCAGGGCGATCCCGAGCGGCCGATCTGGGTCGGGGGCTACTGGGGAACCGGCGCGGAGGTCCCGGGGCTCGCGAAGAAGGTGCCGCCGGGCATCGGCGCGATCACCTTGCAGACGAAGCTCAAGAACGGGATCGTCATCTCCGACGCGCCCGGGCCGCTCGGCGGCATCACGATCACGGCGGCGAGCGGCGCGAAGATCACGGTCAACGACCTCGGCATCGCGATCTCCAACGGCAAGGGCGCCGCGATCAAGCTCCAGGGCCCGTCGGTCGACGTCAACTCCGGCGCGTTGAAGGTGACCTGAACATGCCGGCACCAGCCCTGCACGTCGGCGCCACGGTCATGTGCTCGCACGCCGGCCAGGCCCAGCCGACCGCGCCGTTTCCGCGCGTGACGCTCGGCGGCCAGCCGATCGTCACGATCTCGTGCGCGTACGCCGTCGCCGGCTGCGCGCTCACGGGGACGAACAGCCCGCCGTGCGTGACGGGCCAGTTCACGACCGGCGCGACGCGCGTCACCGCCGGCGGCGCTCCCGTCGCGACGCTCACGGGCTCCGGCACGTGCACGCCGTCCGGCGCGCCGCTCATGCCCACGGTCGCGCAGGCGCGGGTGACGGTCACATGAGCGTCGCCTTCCCGTATCGCTTCGACGGCCGCCGGCGGACCGCGCGCTCGGACGGCGACGACCACGTCCGCGAGCTGATCGAGCAGGTGCTGTTCACCGCGCCCGGCGAGCGCGTCATGCGCCCGGACTTCGGCAGCGGCCTGCTCGAGCTCGTCTTCGAGCCCGGCGGCGGCGAGCTCGCGGCGACCGCGCAGCACCTCGTGCTCGGCGCGCTACAGCAGTCGCTCGGCACGATCGTCGCCGCCGACGACGTCCTCGTCGAGCTCGACGACGGCACGCTGACCGTGCGCGTCTCCTACGTCGTGCTGCGCACGAACCAGCGCGCGACGGCGACGTTCTCGAGGGCGTCATGAGGTACGCATGCTGCGAGGAGCGCCGGTTGCGGGCCGTCAAGGCGGTCGGCGCGCTGAACGGCATCGAGTACGTCGAGGTCTCCGACGCCGACGCGCCGTCGCACGCGCTGCGCCAGCGCACGCTCTTCGTGAGGCTCCTGCGCCCCGACGCGACGTTGACGGCCGCGAACGTCACGATCACGGGCGGCGAGCGCGTGCCCGCGGTCGCCGTCGAGTGGGTCGCGGCCGCGACCGCGCTGCCGGCCGGGGAGGACCCGGCCCTCGTCGCCGGCCTCGAGGATCCCGCGAACGTCGTGGTCGTCCGAGCGGCCGGACGCGGCGACTTCTCGCGCTACACGCTGGCGCTCGTGGCCGGGCCGGCCACTCCCGGCCCGCCCGCCGGCTACGACACGCTGCTGTCCGCCGTCGAGTTCTCGTTCAAGGTCGACTGCCCGTCGGACTTCGACTGCGCACCCGCATGCGACTGCGACGACGAGCAGCCCGCGTCCCCTGCGATCGACTACCTCGCCAAGGACTTCGACGGCTTTCGCAGGCTCATGCTCGACCGGCTCAGCCTGCTCGCTCCGGGCTGGACGGAGCGCAACGCGGCGGACCTCGGCGTCACGCTCGTCGAGCTGCTCGCCTACATCGGCGACGAGCTCTCCTACCGCCAGGACGCGGTCGCGACCGAGGCGTACCTCGCGACCGCGCGCAGCAGGATCTCGCTGCGCCGCCACGCCCGGCTCGTCGACTACGAGCTCGACGAGGGCGCCAACGCCTGCGCCTGGATCCGCGTCATCGTCGCGGGCGGGCCGGTCACGCTCGCGGCATCGACGGTCCTGCTGACGCGCGTGCCGGACACGGAGCACGTCATCGATCCGGGTGGGCCCGAGCACCGCGCGGCGCTCGCCGCCGGGTGCGCGACGTTCGAGACCGTCGCGGCCGCGACCCTCTACGACGATCACGAGGAGCTCGACTTCTGGACGTGGGGCGACGACGCCTGCTGCCTGCCCCGCGGTGCGACCTCCGCGACGCTCGCGGGCGCGTATCCCGACCTCCACCCCGGGGACGTGCTCATCCTCGCCGAGGTCGTCGGCCCCGGCACGGCCCAGCCGCAGGACGCCGACCCGGCCAAGCGCGCCGCCGTCCGTCTCACGTCCGTCAGCGTGTCCGTCGATCTCGCCGGCGGCGCGTTCGCCGCCGTGCCGACCAGCGCGCCGGCCGACGTGACCGAGATCGCATGGGACGACGCCGACGCGCTGCCGTTCTCTTTGTGCATCTCGGTGCGCGAGCACCCCGGCCTCGTCGTCAGCAAGGCGTGGGGCAACATCGTCCTAGCCGACCACGGCGCGACGATCGCGGGCGAGCCGCTCGGCGTCGTGCCCGAGCCGGCGCTGACGTATGCCGGCGACACGGGCTGCGGCCCGTGCGACCGCGACGACCCGATCGACGTGCCCGTGCGCTACCGGCCGGCGCTCGCGAGGGGTCCGCTGACGCACGCGCGGGCGCTCGCGCACCCGCCCGGGCCGGGGACGGCGACCGTCGCGGCGCCGGCGCGAACGGCCGGCCCGGCGATCGAGCTGCGCGCGACGCTCGACGGCGTGGTCGAGCCATGGCGCGCGCAAGCCGACCTGCTCGCCAGCGCGGGCGATGCGCCCGAGTTCGTCGTCGAGGTCGAGCACGACGGCGAGGCGACGCTGCGCTTCGGCGACGGCGTCCACGGCCGGCGCCCCGACCCGGGGACGTCCTTCGCCGCGACGTACCGCGTCGGCAACGGTCGCGAGGGCAACGTCGGCGCGCTGGCGATCGCGCACGCCGTGACGCTCAACGGCGCGGTCGCGCGCGTCGAGAACCCGCTGCCCGCGAGCGGCGGGAGCGACCCCGAGCCGGCCGAGGCCGTGCGCCGCGACGCGCCGCAGGCGTTCCTCGTCCAGCAGCGCGCCGTCACCGCCGACGACTACGCGCGGATGGCCGAGCGCAGCGCGCGTGTCCAGCGCGCCGCCGCGACATCGCGCTGGACGGGGTCCTGGCAGACGGTCTTCGTGACCGCGGACCGCGCGGGCGGCGAGCCCGTCGACGCTGCCTTCGAAGGCATGGTTCGCCGCGACCTCGAGCCCTACCGCATGGCGGGCTACGACCTCGAGGTCGACGGCCCGCAGTACGTCGGGCTCGACATCGGCCTGCACGTCTGCGTCGCGCCCGAGCATTTCCGCGGGCACGTCCGGGCCGCCGTCCTGGACGTCGTGTCCAGTGGCGTGCGCGCCGGCGGCGAGATCGGGCTCCTGCATCCCGACCGCTTCACGTTCGGCCAGCCCGTCTTCCTGTCGCCGATCGTCGCGGCCGCCCAGGCGGTGCCCGGCGTCGCGTCCGTCACCGCCACGAGCTTCCGCCGCCAGCGCGAAGCGGCGGCGGACGGGCTCGACACCGGCGTGCTGCCGATGGGCCGCCTGGAGATCGGGCGGCTGGACAACGACCCGAACTTCCCCGAGCACGGGTTGCTGACGCTCGTGATCGGAGGCGGAAAATGAGCGCTGCCTGCGACTGCTGCGCGGGCGTCGGCGACCACACCCCGGTCGCGCTCGGCCAGCGGCCGGGCCTGTCGGCGATCGCGTACCGCGTCGGGACGCACGCGGACTTCCTCGCGTCGATGCTCGCCGGCCTGACCGACGCCGGCCGGCCGCGCCTCGCCGGGCTCGCAGCGCGCGACGACGACGACTTCACGATCGCGCTGCTCGACGCGTGGGCGGTCGTCGCCGACGTCCTGACGTTCTACGGCGAGCGGCTCGCGCAGGAGTCCTACCTGCGCACGGCCCGCGAGCGCACGTCGCTGGAGGAGCTCGGCCGGCTCGTCGGCTACCGGCTGCGGCCGGGCGTCGCCGCCGAGACGCTGCTGGCGTTCGCCATCGAGGCGCCGCCGGAGCTGCCTCCGGAGACGGCGAACGAGCCGGGAGCGGCGCCGCCGGTGACCCCGGCCGTCGTGACGCTCGACCACGGGCTGCGGGTGCAGAGCATCCCCGGCCCGGATGAGCAGCCGCAGACGTTCGAGACCGTCGAGCGCATCGATGCACGGCCGGAGTGGAACGCGATCCTCCCGGCGACGACCTTCGGGCCGGCGAGCGGGCTCGCGGCGACGCGCGCGTGGCTGCGCGGGGCGGCCCTGGACCTGGCCCCCGGAGACGCGCTGCTGCTCGCCGGAGGCAACGTGCTCACGGCGCCGGGCTGGGCGCTGCGGACGCTCACCACGGTCGAGGTCGACGTCGAGGCCGACCGCACGTCCGTGAGCTGGGACGGGCCGCTCGCGCTCGCCGCTCCCGCCGCGCCGGTCCCGCCGCAGCCGTCGGTCCTGCGCCAGCGCCTGGACGTCTTCGGCCACAACGCTCCGCTGTGGCGTTCGATGCCGCTGTCCTTCCGCGCCGACTACGTCTTCCCGTCCACCGCCCCGCTCTCGACCTTCAGCGACTGGCCGGCGTTCACGATCTCGTCCGCCGGCGCACCGAACGTCGACCTCGACGGCGCGCACGCCGACGTTGCGCCCGGCACGCCCGCCGTGCTCGCCCGCGGCGCCCAGCCCCCCGAGCTGTGGCAGGTCGCCGGTGTCACCGAGCTGTCGCGCTCGGAGTTCGGCATCGCGGGCAAGGTCACGCGGCTGGCGCTCGGCGGCAGCACGAACCACGCCGCGTGGGCGTCGTCGTCGCCGCGCGAGCTGAAGGTGCTCGCGGGAGCGCAGCCGCTCGAGCTCGCCGCCGCCACCGACGCGAGCGGCGTCGCGGGCGCGACCGTCGACGTGGACGCCGACGTCTCGGCGATGAAGCCGGGCCGGCGACTGATCGTTCGCGGCGCGGTCGCCGGGGGCGCCGAGCACACCGAAGCCGTCATCGTCGACGAGGTGCTGCCGGCCGGCGGGCGCTGGCGGATCGTCCTGCGCGACGCGCTGTCGACGGTCTACGACCGCGCGACCGTCGTCGTGCACGGTAACGTCGCGAACGCCACCCACGGCGAGACCGTGCAGCAGCTGCTCGGCTCGGGCGACGCGCGCGCCGCGTTCCAGCGCTTCGCGCTCGCCCACGGGCCGCTGACCTACCGGCGCTCGACGGCGGCGGAGAGCGGCGCGAGCGCCGAGCTCGAGGTGCGCGTCAACGACGTGCGCTGGAACGAGCGGTCGACGCTCTACGGCGCGAAGCCCGGCGACCGCGCGTACGTCGTCCGCAGCGACGAGCAGGGCCGGACCACCGTGCAGTTCGGCGACGGCACGAGCGGCGCGCGGCTGCCGTCCGGCGCCACGAACATCCGCGCGACGTACCGCAAGGGCATGGGCGTCGCCGGCAACGTCGCCCCGGGCGCGCTCGCGCAGCTCATCGACCGGCCGCTCGGCGCGAAGGGCGTGAGCAATCCTTCGGCCGCCGCGGGCGGCATCGATCCGCAGGACGCCGCGACCGCGCGCGCGTCGATCCCCTTCGCCACGCGCACGCTGGGGCGCGCCGTCTCGCTGCTGGACTACGAGGACTACGCGCGCGACGTGCCGGGCGTCGCGAAGGCTCACGCCACGGCTCTGACGCTGCGCGCCGGCTCGACGATCGTCGTGACCGTCGCGTTCGACGGCCCCGCGCCCGGCCAGGACGTCTTCGACGACCTCGGCGTCGCCCTGCGCACGCATGGCGATCCGCACGTCCAGGTCGCCGTCGTGCCGCATGTCGCCGAGACGTTCCGGATGGCGCTGAAGGTCGCCGTCGACCCGGACCGCGAGCGCGCGGCGGTCATCGCAGCCGTCGAAGCGGCGCTGCGCGCGGCATACGCCTTCGCGGCTCGCGCCTTCGCCCAGCCGGTGCACCGCTCCGAGGTCGTGTCGGTCGTGCACGGGGTCGCAGGCGTCGTCGCCGTCGACGTCGATCGCCTCTACACGGGCTCGGTCCCGCTGCTCGACGATCGTCTCCTCGCGCAGCGGCCGCACGCCGGCACGGGCGGCACCGCGCAGCCGGCGGGCCTGATGTTGCTCCACCCCGACCCGCTGGACTGGCTCGAGGCGATGACATGAACGGGCCGCTCTATACCGCGGACGAGATCTACGCACTCCTGCCCGCGCTGTATCGCGTGCGCGACGTCGAGCAGGGCGGCGTGCTGCGCGAGCTCGTCGAGGTCGTGGCCGACCAGGTCAACGCGCTCGCCGAGGGGCTCGAGCAGACGTACGACGACCAGTTCGTCGAGACGTGCGCCGACTGGATCGCGCCGTACATCGGCGACCTCGTCGGCTACCGCACGCTGCACGGCAGCGTCGCGAGCGTCGCGTCGCCGCGCGCGGAGGTCGCCAACACGGTGCGCTACAGGCGTCGCAAGGGCACGATCTTCGTGGTCGAGGACCTGGCGCGGGCCGTCACGGGCTGGCCGGCGCGGGCGGTCGAGGAGTTCGAGCACCTCGTCACGACGCAGTTCATGAATCATGTGCGCGGCCACGCCGCCGCGACGGCGAGCATGCGCGACGCGGGTGCGCTCGAGCTCGGCGGCGGCTTTGAGGCCGGCGCGTTCGACGGCCTCGCGCACACCGCCGAGATGCGCGGGGTGGCGTCGCGCTCGGGCCGCTGGAACATCCCGAACATCGCGATCTTCCTGTGGCGCGTGCTCGCGCTGCGCCTCGAGGGATCGCCGCTCGTCCCCGCGGACGCCTCCGGGCGGCGCTACCGCTTCGACGCGCTGGGCGCCGACATGCCGCTGTTTCACGCCCCGCGCACCGAGGTCGAGATCACGCACATCGCCGAGCCGATCGACCTGCCGATCCCGCTCACGGTGCGCTGGCTCGGCGCCAACCGCAACGAGCTGTACGGCGCGGGGCGGACCCTGGAGCTCGCGGTCGCGACGGCTGCCGGCGTCGCGCCGATCGGGATCAACTCCATCCGCATCTGCAACCTCGCCGACGACCCCGCGACGCCGGGCGCCTGGGCGCACGAGCCCCAGCCCGGCGACAAGCACGTCGTCATCGACCCCGTGCTCGGCCGTGCCGCGTTCCCCGTGGCCCCGGCGGCGGGGGAGACGCGGCTCGCGACGTTTCACTACGGCTCGGCGCTCGAGGTCGGCGGCGGAGGCTATGACCGCTCGGAGTCGATCGACGCGATGCAGCTGGTCGTGCCCGTCGACGACGGTGACTCGGCGGCGCTCGCGGCCGCGCTTGTGACCGTCGCGCCCGGCGGCGTGGTGGAGATCGAGGACAGCCGGCGCTACGACATGCCCGCGTTCATCGGCGCGAGCCCGCCGGCCGCGGGCAACGACGCGGTGACGGTCCTGCGATCGGCCAACCGCCGGCGCCCGGTCCTGCTCACCCCGGCCGACGTGCGGCTTGCGATGGCCGCGAGCACGAGCGTCGTGCTCGACGGCGTCGTCCTCGCCGGCGGGCCGCTCGTCCTCGACCAGCAGGCCGACACGGAGCCGCGCACGCTCATCCTGCGTCACTGCACGCTGGTGCCCGGCGTGACCCGCACCGCGACCGGCGGCCCCGGCTCGCCGGGTGTGGCAAGCCTGATCGTCCTGCACCCGTTCGCCACGGTGATCCTCGAGCACTGTGTCACCGGCCCGATCGTCGCCGTCGACGGCGCCACGGTGACCGCGAGCGACTGCGTCGTCGACGCGTGCGCGCACGACGCGGTCGCGTTCTGCGGGCGCGCCGCGCCGGCCGGCGGCGGCAAGCTCACCGTCAACGGGGCCGCGGACTATCCGACCGGCGACGGCCTGGATGCGGGCGGCCACCTCACGCTCGACGGCTGCACGGTCGTCGGCAAGGTCCACGCCCAGCGCCTCGACGCGTCGAACACGCTGCTGCTCGCTCGGCTGACGCCGGACGTCGACGAGTGGCCCGCGCCGGTCTGGGCGCGCCGCCGCCAGGTCGGCTGCGTGCGCTTCTCGTTCGTGCCTCCCGGCTCGCGCACGCCGCGGCGCTTTCAGTGCGCCGGCGACGACCCGGCGCACCAGCCGAACCACACGTCGCTGCGCTACGGCGACCCGGGCTACGGCCAGCTGCGGCGCTCCACGCACGCGGCGATCCGCACGGGCGCCGACGACGAGAACGCGATCGGCGTGACGCACGCCCTCTACGAGCCGCAGCGCGAGACCAACCTCCGGCTGCGCCTGGACGAGTACCTCCGCTTCGGCCTCCAAGCCGGCTTCTTCTACGCATCGTGATGCAGCACGAAAGGACACACCCATGGGCGCCGACGTCAGCCGCGTGAGGTTCGACCACAAGGACGACTTCGCGAGCGTCGTCCTGCAGCAGGGACGCGTGCTGCTCGACGCCGACTTCAACGAGTTCGTCGACATGCTCGACCGGCGGCTGCGCGCGCAGGTGAGCGACCTCGTAGCGCGGGAGCCCGACCCGGCGCACAGGGGCGCCTCGTGGGTGCCGCAGCTCACGCCGGAGGCCTTCCGCGTGAGCATCGCGGGCGGCAAGCTGTCGATCGGTCGCGGGCGGATGTACGTCGACGGGCTGCTCGCGGAGAATCACGGCGCCGACCCGCAGGCGTTCGACCCGCTGCTCGCCGAGCAGTCGGGCACGACGTCGACGCCCTACGAGGAGCAGCCCTACCAGCCGCTGCCCCCGCCCGTGCCCGACGGCATCTCGCTCGCGTACCTCGACGTCTGGCGGCGTGAGGTCACGCACGTCGAGGATCCGAGCCTCGTCGAGGTCGCGGTGGGCGTCGAGACGACCGCTCGCAGGCAGACGGCCTGGGCGGTCCGGCTGCTGCCGGACGTCGGCGACATCACCTGCGCGACGCCCGACGACGAGGTCCCCGGCTGGCTGGACGTCATCAACCCGTCGACGGGTCGTCTCAGCACCGGCACCGTCGCGATCGATGCCGCCGACGACCCGTGCGCGCTGCCGCCCAGCGGCGGCTACCGCGGCTTGGAGAACCAGACGTACCGCGTCGAGATCCACGACGCCGGGCCACCCGGCCAGGCGACGTTCAAGTGGTCGCGCGACAACGGCTCCGTGAAGTGGCCGATCGTCGAGATGATCTCGCCGACGGTCCTGCGGCTCGCCTCGGTCGGGCGCGACGACGTCCTGCGCTTCTCGACGGGCGACTGGGTCGAGATCCTCGACGACCACTACGAGCTCGGCCTGAAGCCCGGCGTCCTGCGCAAGGTCACGGTCGACGACGGCGCGCAGACGATCACGTTCGCGGACCCGATCCCGCCCGACCTCCAACCCGCGGACGCCGACGACGCGGCCGCGCGCCACTTCCGGGTGGGGCGCTGGGACCAGGGCGGGCCGGTGCTGCTCGGCGACGGCACGCCGCACACCGACCTCGACGCCGCCGGGGCGTCCGGCGTCATCCCCGTCCCTGCGGGCGCGCTCACGCAGGTGGTGCTCGAGCACGGCATCGTGGTCTCGTTCGGCGGCGGCGCGTTTCGCCAGGGCGACCACTGGATCTTCGCCGCGCGCACCGCCGACACGTCGGTCGAGATCCTCACGAACGCGCCGCCGCTGGACACGCATCACCACTACGCCCGGCTGGGCGTCATCCGCTCCGCCGACGAGGCGACAGACTGCCGGCAGGTCTGGCCGGCGGACGACTGCGACTGCGCGTGCACGGTCTGCGTCTCGACGCATCCCCACAGCCCGACGCTGCAGGAGGCGATCGACGAGGTGAAGGCGCTCGGCGGCGGCACGATCTGCGTCGCGGAGGGCGTCTACGACCTTGGCGAAGGGGTCCTCGTCGAGGACGCTCGGAGGATCCGGATCCTCGGCTCGGGCCCGGCGACGATCCTCGTGGCGAAGGGCACGGCGATCACTGCGCAGCGGTCCTCGGCGATCACGCTGCGGGACATGGCGATCGTCAGCGCCGCCGAGGCGGATCCGGCGATCAGGCTGCGGACCGTCGAGTCGACGACGCTCGAGCAGCTCGTCGTGCTCTCCTCGTACGGCGCGGACGCGGCGAGCGATCCGCCGGCGACTCCGGTCGGGTCCGGCGCGACGATCGAGCTCACGGGGGTCTGCCGCGAGGTCGCGCTGCGACGCAACGTCCTCGTCGGGCCCGTCGGGATCGGCACGACGTCGAGGTTTTCGAGGGTCGGCCTCCTCGTCGCCGGGCTGCGGATCGAGGACAACGCCATCGTCTGCACCCGCGCCGGCATCGACGTTGGCGGGTTCTCGGCGTACCAGGGCAGCGTCCGGATCACGGGCAACGACGTCGTCGGTGGCTCGGACGGCTCGATCCTCGCGAACGGCTTGCTCCTCACGCGCGGCGCGGTGGACGTCGCGCGCAACCAGATCCTCGCCGACGGGCGCGGGATCGCCGTCGGCCTCGACGCGGCGATCGAGGGCAACTCGATCGTCGCGCGTCGCGGGTCATACCTGGAGGGGATCGTCATCGAGTACCCGGCGCTCGGCGCCAAGCCGGGGCACGTCCGCGTGCTCGCCAACCGCGTGCGGGACTGCTCGGGCGCCGGGATCGTGCTGCGCGCGCCGCTCATCACGTTCATGGTCAAGCAGAACGTCCTGGCCAACGTCGGTGCCGGGATCGTCATGGACACCCGCGCCATCACGTTTCACGTCGTCGTCGACAACAACGAGCTGCTCGACGTCGCCGCGGGCGAGGAGCGCGCCTCGACCTCGGCTATCGCGCTGGCGAACGCCGGCACGGCCACCGTCGTCGGCAACACGATCGAGCGGTTCGCGGCCGGGCGCCGGTCCGCGAGGATGCTCTCGGCGGTCGTCGTCGCGGCGTGCCGCGTCGTGCGTGTCAGCGGCAACGTCCTGGGCGAGATCGGCGGGCCGGAGACCTTCAACGGGGTCTGCGCGGGAGTGCTCGTCTCGGGCCCGTTCGACAGCGCGACGGTGGCGGAGAACAGCGTCCGGCCGACCGCGGTGCCGCGCCGGGGCGTCTGGTACGCCGTGCTCGATGCAGTCTCCGAGCAACGAGCTGTTCATGCTCAGCCACCGCATCGCGGTGCTCCCGACGCGCGACGACCGTGCGGTCCTGCTCAACGGTGGCGGCGTCGTCCCCATCGAGCGCCGGGCGGACATGGCGATCGTGACCGCCAACACGCTGCACGGTGGCGGTCAAGCCCAGACGCTCCTCGTCCGGGTCGTCGGTGACATCGTCATGGACGCCAATCACTGCACGCACGAGGCCGATGGGATTCCCGAGGCGGTGGTGCTGATGTCCGCGACCTCGATCACGGCGTCCACCAACCGCGTGCGTGGCGGCGAGAAGACGATGCTCGTGCTGCACGTCGCGGAGGACCGCTTCGCCGCCGTCGGCAACCTCGCCAGCGGCGGCACCCATCTCAACGGCACGGGGAACGGCCTCCCGGCGCCGTGGCGACCACTCAACCCGATCGTGCCGTGAGCGCGGCGACTGGAGGCAACACCATGGCGACCCTCGTCGTCGGCTCGGAGAAGAACCTCAAGGACCTGCGCCCGCGGCTCTTCGACGGGAAGGTCACGGCGGCGGTCGCCAAGCGCGCCGGCGCGGCGATCGCGGACGCCAACCCGCACGTCGACATCGACGCGCTCATGCCGGGCACCGTCCTCGCGATCCCCGACCTGCCCGAGCTGGTCCCCGGGCCGGCCCTGGCAGACGATCCGCTGCACGGCGGCCTTCGGGGTCGACGCGCAACTGCGCGAGTCGCTCAAAGCGTTGAGCAAGGAGGCCGCGGTCGCCGACCGAGCCGAGCGGGCGCAGCGCAAGAAGGCACTCGCGGCGCTCGGCGACCGCAGGTCGCACAACCTTGCCGCGAGCGATCCCGAGCTCGCAACCGAGGTCGAGGACGCGCGGCGCGCGCTCAAGCCGAGGACGGCGCCGCGAAGGACCGCGCGGCGGCACTCGACGAGGCCATCGCCGAGTGGACGGCGGAGCTCGACGCCCTGCGCGGAGGCGGGCGCTAGCCGGTGGCGGCGCAGCGCCACGTTGCGCCGGCCCCGGTCGCCGCCCGCCCCGCCGCGCCGACGAGGGTGATGGCTGTACCGCCGATCTCCGAGGCGCCGGCGGGAGTGGTGCAAGAGGCCTTCTCCTACGCATCGGTGCCCGCGCACTCGCCGGCGGCGGGAGGCGACCACGGCGCGCCGCCCGCGGGCGCCGCGGGAGGAATGCCGGACCGGCGCAGGCGCCGCCCATCGTCCACGACGTCCTGCGCGCCCCGGGCGCCCCGCTGGACGACACGACGCGCGCGGGGATGGAGCAGCGCCTCGGTCACGACCTCAGCGATGTGCGCGTGCACACCGACGACCGCGCCGCCGCATCGGCACGCGCTGTCAACGCGCTCGCGTACACGGTCGGCAACTCGATCGTCTTCGACCGCGGCCGCTACGCGCCACAGCGTCCCGACGGCCGCAGCCTGCTCGCGCACGAGCTCGTACATACGATCCAGCAGGGCGGCGCCGCGGCGCCGGCGGAGCGCTGCGTGTCGACGCCCCGGACAGCGCGGCCGAGCGCGAAGCCGGCTCTCTCGCCGCGGTGCCCGACTCCGCCGGACCTGCGTCGCGACGAGTTGCCCGTGCGCGCGGGAGCGCACCGGTCGTCGTGGCAAGGCAGACCGCCGACCCCAAGGAACCAGAGCTCGTCGACGGCTATCTGATCTACACGATCGACATCGCGTCCGACACCACGCCAGATCAGCTGATGGGCATGCTGCTCGACCAGTACCCGCAGCTGGCGGGCAAGGGCCTGTTCTGGAGCTCCGGCGCCCCACCGGCGATCACGGCGGGCCAGCGGACAGTGCGCGTCAGCTTCAAGGTGCTGCCCACTCCGGCGGAGCTCCAGCAGCAGAAGGCGGAGCTTGCTGCGCTCCCACAGGAGATCCAGGAGATCCTCATGCCGGGCGGAGTCGACAGCGTGGCGTCTTTCGAGTACCAGAAGTATCTGCAGATCGCGGCCAAGCTGGCGACCCTCAGCGACGAAGAGTTGGCCGACTACAAAAGCAAGATCAGCGGCAGCTCGGGAAGCTTGAGCGACGTTGAGAAGGCCGTCGACGCGTATGTCGCGCGGTCCGCCGCGCGCGCGGTGGAGCGCGACAAGCACGAGGCCGTCAAGACCAAGCTGTACGGCCTCGAAGCCGTGTACGAGCAGTACAAGCTCTGGAAGGCGAAGGACCTCAAGCCTTCGAGCGGAGGGCACAAGCACCGTCCCGGCCCGAGCGCGGCGAGCATCAAGGAAACCAAGGCACGCCGAGCCACGATGGAGGCAGTCCTGGCGACGCACGGGTTCGACTCGATCGAGGCGTTCGAGACGGCGATTGGCGCGTACCGGCAGGCCTTCGAGAACGAGACGGTCCAAATCGGTCTCGATCTCTTGGCCGAGTACGCGCACGTGCTGCACGAGGAGAAGAAGAAGTTCGAGGTCAAGGACAACGCGATCAAGCTCGGCGCCGAGGTCTCGGCTTCCATCGAGAAATCGCGCAGTGAGGAGGCGGCGGAAAAGCAGAGGCTCGAGACGGTGCGCGACCAGAAGGGGCTAACGGTCGAGTCTGTTGCCAGTTCGACGAGCGTCGTGCGCGAGGCCCTGCCGAGCCTCTTGCTGCGCAAACATCCCGTTAACGATCCCCTGGTCGCCAACGAGGACTTCGATCGCGTCGCACTTGCGCAGGCGAACACCCCCGAGGCGGTTCAGAAGGTCATGCTCGACTACATCATCGCTCGGCAGGCAGACGTTGCCGAGATGCAAGACAAGCTCGTGAAGGACCACGAGCTCATCTACAAGCTGCCCAAGCTCATCGCGGCCTCGTGCGCTTCGCAAGGCATCCTGCCGGGGACGATCTACGACCGCATCGTCGCCGATGCGCTCCACCGCGCGGAGCAGGAGAAGTTTCTGAAGGACCTCTTGGTGATCGTCGTGAACGTCGCGCTCCTCGTGGCGACCGGCGGCACGGCAGCCGTGGCCCTGGCCGCGCGGATCGGTCTTGCCGCGGTCGACACATACCTCGCCGTCGAAACGCTGGACCAGTACACCACCGACCGCGCGGCATACCACGTCAAGTTCATGGACGACCACCCGTCATTCGGCTGGGTCATCGTTGCCTTCATGGGCGCGGGCTTCTCGGTCAGCGGCGCGGCGAAGGCCATCGGTGCCAGCGACGACCTGATGGCGGCGGTCAACAGGTTCCACGCCACCGGCGAGATCGGCAAGCTCAAGAGCGCCGTCGATAAGGTCGGCGGTCTGACGTCGAAGGTGAAGGTGAACGTCGTCAAGCAGGCACGAGCGACGATCCACTACAACGCCGCGCTCAAGAGCCTGACCGCTGGAGCGCTCAACACGGACCCCTTGTTTGCGAAATCGTTCATGAAGACCTTTCGCGTCGTCTACTTCGGGGCCAGGCGCGGCATCGCCTCGTTCGAGGGCTACGTGCTGTCTCTCAAGAAGGCGAACCTCGTCGGTGAGGCTGGCCTCAGCGCGGAGCAGCTGAACAAGCTCAAAGCGGCGTTCGAGGAGGCGAGGGCCGGCGCGGCCGAGATCAAGGCCCATGGCAAAGCGCTCGGAATGGCGGAGGAGGAGATCGACGACTTCGTCAAGCACCTCGAGGAAGGCGCCACGATCAAGAGCGCTGTAGCGACGATGGACGAAGCCGCCGCGACCCAGAGCGCCGGCACAACCACCGAGACCGTCGGCACGACCACGAGCGGCAGCGCCCTCACCGGTGTGTCGATTCCCACGACCACGTCCAAGCACGTGTCTGGTTTCCTGACCAAGTACCCGAAGGTCTCCAGGTCGACGACGTCGATCGACGCCCTCGAAGAGCTGTTTCGCCGCACGCGCAGCGGCGGAGCCGGGGTGACGACCAAGGCGGGCAAGTTCGTGCCGGTGCACTACCCGGGGAGCCGCCATGGAGCTGAAGACGATCGTCGAGACGCACTCGAAGGTGGAGGTCGGGATCATCGAGGTCATCCCGTCTTCCAGCGCCGGGCGCAGCGCCGATCTCGTGATCTACAAGTCCGGCTCCACGGCCGGAACGCGCCTGGAGATCAGGTCAGTCACCGGTGCCAAGCGCGGATACGCCCCACGAGGCGCGGGCGGTACAGGTACCGCGACCGAGACGAAGATCAAGCAGGCCGTGAAGGACAAGGCCGTGCCGAGCGG
Source organism: uncultured Actinomycetes bacterium (assembly GCA_963766525.1). Taxonomy (GTDB): domain Bacteria; phylum Actinomycetota; class Thermoleophilia; order Solirubrobacterales; family Solirubrobacteraceae; genus CADCVQ01. The sequence continues at coordinate 78,283 of CAVYAX010000030.1, read as the reverse complement.
CGGAAAGCAGAGCCAGCTGGTAGCCGACATGGGCGGCGTGCCCGAGGGGGGCACGCTGGCCATCCACTTGGTCAAGGTAGGTCCGAATGCTGCCGCCGACGTCCAGGCGGCGATGACTGGTCTCTCAGCCCGGCTTGCGAATGCCTCGTACGTGCACGGGGTCGACTTCTATCTTCCGAATGGCGGCCTGTTGCGGTACGTCCGGACAGGCAACAGCTACGCGCTGGTCCCCTGAGGCCTCGCGGTGCGACCCGGGCGAGGCACGGCTCGCGACCTCGCGAGGCCGTGTGCGCAGGCTTCCGGTGGCCGCGCGGCCCACGGTGGTAATGTCAGCAGGCGATGTCATCGACCGCTGACAAAAATAGCAAGGGCGCGAAAGCGGGCTCGCGCCAGTACGACGCGCAGGCCAGCCGGCGTGCGCTGCTCGACGCCGCCGTCGCGCTGTTTCACGAGCGCGGCTACGAGCCGACGACGGTCCGCGAGATCGGCGAGCGCGCCGGCGTGGACGCGGCGCTCATCGCCCGCTACTTCGGCGGCAAGGAGGGCCTGTACCTCGCGACGCTTCAAGAGCAGGGCGTCCGGTCGAGCATCCCGGCCGATCCCGCGGGCGTCCTCGAGCACATGCTCAGCCGCTCCGAGCAGCGGGGCAGCGGGCCGGTCGGGCTCGCGCTCGTCAGCCCGACGCTCACCGACGCGATGCGCGAGCAGGTCGCGGAGATCGTCGGCCGTCACGTCGTCGCGCCGCTGGCGGCCGAGCTGGCGGCGCGCGGCGCGAGCGACGCCGAGCTGCGCGCCGAGCTGCTCGTCGCGATCGCGAGCGGCGTCTCGCTGACGCGCGCCGCCGGAGCGCTGCCCGCGCTCGCGGCCGCGCCGCTCGAGGACGTGCTCGCCGTGCTGGAACCGCTCGTCGACGCCTTCCAGGCGTGAGCACGGCGCCCGGCGCCGCGCCGCGCCGCCGCGCGCTCGCGACGGTCTTCGCCGCGCTCATGCTCGGCATGTTCCTCGCCGCGCTCGACCAGACGATCGTGTCGACCGCCCTGCCGACGATCGTCGGCGAGCTCGGCGGGCTGGACCACCTGTCGTGGGTCGTCACGTCGTACCTGCTCGCGTCGACCGCCTCGACGCCGCTCTACGGCAAGCTCGGCGACATGTACGGGCGCAAGCCCGTCTTCCTCGCCGCGATCCTCATCTTCCTCGCGGGCTCGATGCTCTCCGGGCTGAGCCAGTCGATGGGCGAGCTCGTCGCGTTTCGCGCGCTGCAGGGCATCGGCGCGGGCGGCCTCATGGTCGGCGCCCAGGCGATCATCGCCGACATCGTCCCGCCCCGCGAGCGCGGGCGCTACATGGGGCTCATCGGCTCGGTCTTCGCGGTCGCGTCCGTCGCGGGGCCGCTGCTCGGCGGCTTCCTCGTCGAGTCGCTCTTGTGGCGCTGGATCTTCTACGTCAACCTGCCGATCGGCGTGATCGCGGTGCTCGTCGTCGTCTTCAAGCTGCACCTGCGCACGCCCGCCCAGCACCACCGCATCGACTACGCCGGCGCGACGCTCCTCACCGCCGGCGTCAGCGCGCTCGTCCTCGTCACGACCTGGGGCGGCAACGAGTACCCCTGGGGCTCCGCGGAGGTCGTCGGCCTCGCGCTCCTCGCCGCGGCGCTGCTCGTCGCGTTCGTCTGGCGCGAGCGCCGCGCCGAGGAGCCGATCATCCCGCTCGGCCTGTTCAAGTCGGCGGTGTTCAGCGTCGCGAGCGCGCTGGGCTTCGTCGTCGGCCTCGCGATGTTCGGCGCGATCATCTTCATCCCGCTGTTCCTGCAGCTCGTCTACGGCGTCAGCCCGACGAGCTCCGGGCTGCGGATGCTCCCGCTCATGGCGGGCCTCCTCGCGGCGAGCGTCCTGTCGGGCCGGGCGATCACCCGCATCGGCCGCTACCGGATGTTCCCGATCGCCGGCACCGCGATCACGGCTGCCGGCATGTTCCTGCTCTCGCGCTTGGAGGTCGACACGGCGCCGTGGGTGGCGTCCGTCTACATGCTCGTCGTCGGCGTCGGGATCGGGCTCGTCATGCAGGTGCTCGTGCTCGTCGTCCAGAACGACGCGCCGCGGCGCGACGTCGGCGTCGCCACCTCGACCGCCACGTTCTTTCGCTCGATGGGCGGCTCGCTCGGCGTCGCGCTGTTCGGCGCGATCTTCGCGTCGCGGCTGGCGAGCGAGCTCGCGAAGCTGCCGGGCGACGTCGCGGCGCGCCTGTCGGGCGGCGGCGTCAACGTCTCGCCGGCCGAGGTCCACGCGCTCCCGCCGGAGGTGCGCCACGACTTCCTGCTCGCGTTCGTCGACGCGCTCCAGCCGGTCTTCCTCGTCGGGGCGGGGCTGACCGCGGTGGCGTTCCTGCTGTCGCTCGCGCTGAAGGAAGTCCCGCTGCGCGCAACGCTGGCGCCCGAGCCGGCCGCCTCCGCGGTGGTCGGCGCGGAGCCGGCGCCCGGCTGAGTCGCGCCGGCCTGTCTGGCGTGTTCACCCCCACATCCGGGGTGAAGACGCCAGGCGCCAGCGCCTCCGGGGCGGCGACGTATTCGGTTCGACCCGGAGGGCCTCTCTATGACGATGCTTCACACACGCCGCCGCGCCGATCTCCGCACGCCCAGCCCGGCGCTCCTTCTGGCGATCATCCTCGCCAGCTACCTGATGATCGTCCTCGACGTCTCGATCGTCACCACGGCCCTGCCCGAGATCCGGGACACGCTCGGCTTCTCGCCGACCGCGCTGTCGTGGGTCCAGAACGCGTACGCGCTGACGTTCGGCGGGCTGCTGCTGCTCGGCGCCCGCGCCGGCGACATCCTCGGCCGCCGCAGGACGTTCGTCTTCGGCATCGCGCTGTTCACGTTCGCCTCGATGCTGGGCGGTCTCGCGCAGTCGCCCGGCTGGCTGCTCGCCGCGCGCGCGCTGCGCTCGGGGCCGCGATCGCCGCGCCCTCGACGCTCGCCCTGCTCACCACGAGCTTTCGCGAAGGCCCCGAGCGCACCCGCGCGATCGCGCTCTACAGCGCCGTCGCCGGAGCGGGCGGCAGCGCCGGGCTCGTGCTCGGCGGGATGCTGACCACGTGGGTCTCGTGGCGCTGGGGCCTGTTCATCAACGTCCCGCTCGGCATCGCGCTCGTCTGGCTCGCGCCGCGGCACCTGCCCGAGACCGAGCCACGGACGGGGCGCTTCGACCTCGCCGGCGCGCTGACGTCGACGCTCGGCATGACGGCCGTCGTCTACGGCCTCGTGCGGGCGGCGTCCGCCGGCTGGGGCGAGCGCTTCACCGTCGCGTCGTTCGCGCTCGGCGTCGTGCTGCTCGTCGCGTTCGTGCTGACCGAGCGGCGCGCGCAGCAGCCGATCACGCCGCTGCGGCTGTTCGCGAGCCGCGAGCGCTCGGGCGCCCTCGTCGCGCGGGTGCTCGTCGTCAGCGGGATGTTCTCGCTGTTCTTCTTCCTGACCCAGTTCCTCCAGGGCGTCCATGGCTACAGCGCGCTGCGCGCCGGGGTCGCGTTCCTGCCGCTCACGCTCGCGCTGTTCGCGATGGTGCGGGTCGTGCCGCGGCTCGCGCGGCGCTTCGACGGTCCCCGCATCCTGACGGGCGGGCTGCTGCTCGCGCTCGCCGGGATGACGTGGATGAGCCAGCTCTCGGAGGGCACGCCGTACTTCCCGCAGATCGCCGGCCCGCTGCTGCTGCTCGGCGTCGGGCTGGGCATCGCGCTCACCCCGCTGACGTCCGCCGGCGTCGCCGGCGTGCACCCGGACGATGCGGGCGCCGCGTCGGGCCTCGTGAACGTCGCGCACCAGCTCGGCGGGTCGCTCGGCCTCGGGATCCTCGTGACGGTGTTCGCGTCGGCGAGCCGCGGCGCGGCCGAGCACGCGCCGACCGGCGCGACGGGGGTGCGCTACGAGCTGGCAGAGGCCGTCGGGACGGCGCTCACCGGATCGGCGCTGTTCTTCGCGCTCGCGCTCGCGGTCGTCGTCTTCGTCATGCGACCGGCGGCCGTCCGGGCCCCGGCCGGCGCGATCGCGGACGGGGCGACGTGATGCGGCGACTACTCCCAGACTGCCATGCGCGGCTCGCCGTCGGCACCGACGACCGCATGGCGATGATCGAGCGCGCCGTTCACGGCGGGGAAGTCCGCGCGCTGGTGCGCCCCGCGGCTCTCCTCCCGGCGCAGCGCGCACGTCGCGATCAGCCGGGCGAGCGGGTGGGGGTCGTCGAGCAGGCGCTCGAGGCTCGCGCGCGTTCGCACGAGCCCGGCGTCGCGCCAGAGCGCGTCCTGCGTGGATCGCTGCGGCTTGACGAGCGCGGCCGGCGCCGGCGGTTGCACGCCCGGGCGCGGCGCGCCCGGATCGTGCTCGTCCAGGCCGGCCGTCGCGGCGCGCGCGCCGAAGACGAAGCACTCGCTCAGTGAGTTGGAGGCGAGGCGGTTTGCGCCGTGCAGCCCGGTGCAGGCCGTCTCGCCGATCGCGTACAGGCCGGGCACCGTGCTGCGGCCCTCGCAGGTCGGTGACGATCCCGCCCATCATGTAGTGCGAGGCGGGGGAGACCGGGATGCGCTCCTTCGTCGGATCCAGCCCCGCGTCGGTCAGCGCCGCCACGACGTTCGGGAAGCGCGCCGGGTCGACGTCGCGCATGTCGAGGCCGACCGACTCGGTGGCCGTCTCGCGCAGGACGTTGTCGATCGCGCGTGCGACCTCGTCGCGCGGGGCCAGCTCGTAGACGAAGCGCTCGCCGTCGGGGCCGTGCAGCGTCGCGCCCTCGCCGCGGATCGCCTCGGTCACGAGGAAGCCCTCGCGCCCCTTGATCCCCTTCACCGCGGTCGGGTGGAACTGGAGGAACTCGAGGTCGGCGAGGTCGGCGCCGGCGGCGTGGGCGAGCGCCATCCCGATGCCCAGCGAGCCCGGCGGGTTCGTCGTGCGCGACCACAGCGCGGCGGCGCCGCCGGTCGCGAGGATCGTCGCGCGGGCGCGGATCGCGCGGCCGTCCTCGAGCAGGATGCCGGCGCAGCGGCCGTCCTCCATCCAGGCGCTCGTCGCGCGCGCGCCTTCGAGCACGTCGATATGGGCGCTCTCCACCGCGAGCGCCGACAGCGCGCGGACGATGCGCCGGCCCGTCGCGCTGCCGCCGGCGTGGACGACGCGCCGTCGCGCGTGCCCGCCCTCCAGGCCCAGCGCGAGGTTGCCGTGGCGGTCGGCGTCGAAGCGCACGCCGAGGCGCTCGAGATCGACGACGCAGCTCGGCGCCTCGTCGACGAGCACCTGCGCGGCGGAGCGGCGGACGGCGTTGCGGCCGGCGATCTCGGTGTCGCGGAGGTGTTGCTCGGGGTCGTCCTCGACGGCGAGCGCCGCCGCGATCCCGCCCTGGGCCCAGTAGCTCGCGGTCTGCGCGAGGGGCGTGGCCGAGACGAGCGCGATGCGCGCGTTGCAGCGGGCGGCGGTCAGCGCGGCGTAGAGGCCGGCGGCTCCGGCCCCGACGACCACGACGTCGGTGGTGAGCAGCGCTTGCGTGGCCACGTGGGCCGATACGGTATCCCGGATGAGGGACCGGGTCCTGTTGCGCCATCCGTCGTCTCTCGAGCACGAGACCGGGTCGCATCCCGATGCGCGCGCGCTGGCCGGCGAGCTCGGCGTCTCGCTCGATGGCGGCTACGAGTTGGGCGCGCTGGCGCGGTCGCTCGTGATCGCCCTGGAGACGGTGGGCGCCGAGCAGGCCGCCACCGTGCCGGATGGCGCACCGGGGCCGGCCGGCGCGGGCGGCGGCGCGACGAGTGGTGGCGGCGGGGGCGGGACGCGGCTCTGCCGACGCGCCTGCATGGACACCGGCGGAGGCGGCGGCGGTGCCGGCGCGGGCCGCTGCGCGTCGGTGTCGCATCCGTAGGCGCGACTCGCCGCGGCTTCGAGATCGCGCGCGATCGTGTCGATGTCCGATCCGCCGGAGAGGAGGGTGCGCAGGAGCGCGGGCATGCCCTCGTCGTTCTTGGCGCCCAGCGCCGCCGGCTGGAGGTCGGACATGTCGAAGCGCTTCGTCGGCACGTCGATGAGCGCGTCCGCGAGCCGGCGCGTCCCGGGGTCGGCGTAGGCGCTGCGGTCCAGCCGCCGGTTGGGCGAGATCCCGCCGGTGCGCGCCCAGATGCGCGCCGCCTCCACGCTGGCGAGGAAGCGCACGAGCCGCTGGCCGTCGGCTCGCTTGGTCATCAGCGCTGCGACGTCTCCACCGACGACCATCGCCGGCGCGGAGCCGTCGATCGCGGGGAACGGGAAGACGCCGGCGTCACTGGCGCGCTCGCGCTCGATCTGACTCGACACGAAGTCGCCCTCGTAGACCATCGCGGCCGCCGGGCGCCTGGCGAAGACCCGGTCGACGGACGTCTCGAAGGTGGTCTTCATGAGCGCCGTGGTGGATCCGCCGGCGAGCCATTGGCGGGGGAGCATCTCGGCCATCCGCTGAAGCGCGACGCGCACGGTGGAGTGCGTCCACGGGATCCGGTGGGCGGCGAGATCGTCGTAGCGGTCGGGGCCCGCCGTGCGCAGGTACACGTTCTCGAACCAGTCGGTGAGCGTCCAACCCGCGGCGCCCGCCACGGAGAACGGCTTCACGTCGCGGCTGTCGAGCTTCGCGGCGACGTGCATGAGGTCCGGCCACGTCGGGGGCGCGGTGACGCCGGCGTCGTGAAACAGCTTGCGGCTGTACCAGAACGTCGACTTGTTCGCGGCCTTGAACCACACGCCGTAGAGCGTGCCGTCGACGCTGGCCTGACTGCGCCAGAACGGGTCGAGGTTGCGCTCGACGAGCTCCCGGGTGCGGAACTGGACCGGCGTGAGGTGGCCCGCCCGGGCGAGGTCGCGCAGGAAGCCGGGTTGAGGAAGCATGGCGACGTCCGGCGGGCAGCCGCGACGCAGGCGCGCTTGCAGCGTCGTCGCGGTCTCACGCGTGAGGTACGCGTAGACGATGCGAACGCCGGACTTCTGGCTGAAGCGCTTGAGGACCGTGCGGAAGGCCTCGGCCTCCTTGCGCTCCCACGGGCCCGAGACGACGAGCGCCCTGCGCCCGCCGGTGCCGCGCGCCTGGACCGAGGCCGCGCCGCAGTGCGACGTCAGCGGCACGCTCGCGATCGCCAGGTCGGAATCCGATCCCGGACCGGTCCACAACGAGGCGAGCACGACCAGGAAGGCAAAGCTCGTCGCCACCGCCGTGAAGAGGCCCGAGCCGCGGATGCGGCGCGTGACCGGCGGTCGTGCGCTCTTGGCCTGGCACTCGCGCCGGATCTGACCCAGCACGCGCTCGTCGAGGCCGGCCGGGAGCGGCGGGATGTCGTCGCGCACGAGGTCGGAGGCCCGCAGCACCGCGGGGAGGGGCGGATCCAGTCCGAGCCGCACGCCATGCCCACTTCGTCGCCGCATCACAGGGTCACCTTGCGGGGGTTGACCGTCCAGACGAACGGCTCGTCGGCCTCGAGCAGCGCGAGCATCCCGGGCGCGCCGTGCCGTGCGGTACCGCCCACGCAGCCGGCGAGCAGGCGCTCGGCCTCTTCGCGCCACGAGGTGTGGGCCCGCAGCTCCCAGCGCGGACGTGCGTCGCACCAGCGCATCGTGGCGGGCGTCGCGGGGCGGTTGACGACCACGACGATCCGCGCGCCCACGGGCACGTCGCCGGCGAGCTCGTCGAAGAAGTCGACGAGCTCGACGCCGTCGCAGATGCCGTAGCGGGCGAGTGTCGTCTCGGCCGGCGTGTCGGGCGTGCGTCGCCAGCCGCCGTCGCACTCGCCGGTCGACCCGGCGCTCGCGCGCCTCGTACGCACGAACCGGGAACCCGTGCCCGGCGCGGCGGCGCGGTCGACGGAGGCGACGACGATCGCCTTCTCGAGGTGCGAGTGATAGAGCCCGTACACGTGCGTGGGCCTGGCGCGATCGTCCTCCGGCTCCGGCTCTTCGCAGAGTGCCGCCGCGATCTGCAGGCGTGCCCGCTTGACTCGCGAACGCACCGTGCTGGCGGCGTGCGCGCCGACGATCCGGCTGGCCTCGTCGCTGCTGCAACCGAGGACGTCGACGAGAAACCACGCTTCGCACTCGTCGCGCGGCAGCTGAGCGAGCGTCGCCCGCAGCAGGATCGCATCGACGGTGCCGGCGTCGCACGTGCGATCCGCGATCTCCTGACCGCTGCAGCACTCCAGCGCGAGCGGGCGAGCGGGCGCGCGATGCACGCGGTCGATGCAGACGTGGCGGCAGATCGTCAGCAGCCAGGCCTTGAACGTCCCGCTGGCGCGGTAGCGCCGCAGGCTGCGCCACGCCTTGAGGAAGGTCTCCTGCGCCGCCTCCTCCGCATCGTGGTGGTTGCGCTGGCACAGGTAGTAGGAGAGCTCCCAGACGTTGCGCTTGTACCGGCTGTACAGGCACGCAAAGGCTTCGCCATCGCCATTTACGGCCAGGCTGACGAGCGCCGCGTCCTGAGATTGGCCTACCACATAGTCAACAGACGGTCTCGCTGGCGCGATTGACGACGTATGGCCGAAAAAAGTACGAACACCGTCTCCGGTGCCCGCCGCTGCGTCCGCGCACACCTGTTCTTCTGGGCGTCGTCGTTCCGTCACGCGCGACCGCCGTCTCGGGCCACGAATCTCCGCGGGTGTCGTCAGCGTCGGCACATGTGGCGTCTTAGTGACAAACAGGCGCGTCGACCAATCGACGAGCCGTGACGAATAAGAGGAGACACCATGGCCGGGAGGATCGGCGGCACCGTCGAGCAGATGACGACGATGGGCTCGCAGTTCGGAAACGAGGCTGATGCGATTGGCGCGCTCGTCTCGCGCATCACCTCGCAGCTGAACTCCACCGACTGGGAGGGCGGCGCGGCTCAGCGCTTCCGCGACCAGTGGAATGGTGAGTTCAAGGGCGTTTTCAACAAGGTCGAGACGGGTCTGCGCGAGTGCGGAAACGAGGTCAGGAACCGCGCGAGCGCGCTGACACAGGCCGACCGCTGACGAGCAGTAGCGATGCTCGAAGCGCAGATCACAAAGGTCATCGGGTCGTTGCCGCTTGGCGACCCCGACCAGATGCGGCAGCGCGCCGCCGTGATCGACGCGCAGGCCGAGGTGCTCGCAGGGTTCGCCGTCCACATCCAGCGCACCATCGCGCAGCTCACATTCGAGGGCCGGGCGGCGAACCGCATGCGGTCGCACTTGGAGGAGGTCTACAAGGAGGCCGAGCGGACCGCCGACCGGATCCGCTCGCTCGCGGCATACCTCCTGCGCGCGGCGGGCTCCACGGAGGCGGCGCAGTCGGACTGGCATCGGCGCTTCCGCGCGATGAAGCAACGCGTCGGCGACGCAGTGGACTTCGACTGATGCCCCGGTTCCTCCTCGACACAGACCAAGCGCAGACGGCCGCCGACGTCCTGCGTGGCGCGCCGAAAACATACCGCGAGGTCGGCCAGAAGGTGGCTGCCGGTGGCGTGGAGGGCATTCCTCCGCAGGCCGCGGTCCACGTCCTGAGCGAGATCGCGAAGATCGAAGCTGCCTTGCTTCGCGCGGGCCTGACGCTGGCCGCGGAAGGCGCGATCCTCCGGGGCCGGGCCATTCTGCTGGCGGCCGACGACGCAGGAACGTTTTCGCTGGGACTGCTCCCGGGCTCGTGGTCGTGGGGCGCCGACGCTGGCCTTGGCCCCGGCGGACTGTCGGCCGCCGCGCACGCCGCGGGCCTCTTGGGATGGAAGGGCAACTTCCGCACCCACACGGGTGCCGGGCCCTTCGGCCTGACGACATGGGGCGAGGGCCAAGCCGGGGTCGACGGGAAGTTCAAGTCAGACGCGTCGCTCGGTCCTCACGGCCTCGACGCGATGCTCGACGCCTCCCTCTTCGCGGGTGTTCGCGGCAAGCTCGGCATGCGCACCCAGACCGGACCGTTCTCATCGCAGGTCGATGTCTCCGGTCAGGCCGGCTACGAGGCGAAGGCCAAGGCCAACGTCAAGGTGGACGGCGAGGGCGTCTACGCGACCGGTGAGGTCGGGGCGAGCGCCGGCGTCAGCGCCGCTCTGCACTCCCGGCACGGACTCGACCGCGCGTACGTCGACGACCGGATCGAGGTAGCTGCCGGGGCGCGCGCCAGCGCTAGCGGTGACTTCATCGTGCGTGCCGATCACATCGCCGTAAAGGGTGAGGCTGGCGCGTTCGCCGGACTCGAGGCCAAACGCGAGATGGAGTTGCGCATGGGTGGGATTTCGAACAAGGGCGGCGTCGGCGTCGCCTGGGGCGCCGGCGCGGAGGTCTCCGGCGGCCAAGAAGTCTCGCTTGACAAGATCGAATTCGACTACAAGGGCAAGATCGCGCTCGGGCCAGGCATCAGCTACCACGTCGGCACCGAGATCAGGCCGCGCGAGGTGTTCAGCGACGCCACCAATCTCGGCGAAAAGGCGGGCTCTGGAGCCCGCCGCGCGGTCGGCCACGCAATGAGCCTCTTCGGGAGATGACCATGCAGCGATTCGCCTTTCCCTCAGCCGCCCTGCCGGGGCCCCCCAGCTTTGAGATCGAGGCCCCATCCGACTGGACGTCCGAAGCCGTCCCGGGAACGCTGGCCCTGCTCAGCGAGCCGCCGGCAGCCGGCGCATTTCGCGCCAACGTCACGATCTCCGCCGACCGGCTCCCTTCGGGGAGCGATCTTGCGGCGGCCGCGTCGCGCACGCTCGCAAGCGCACGCGCGACCTTCGAGGACCTCGAACTGCTGCAGGAGAAGGTCGTGACGATCGACGGCCGTCCGGCCTCTCTGCGGTTCGTGACGTTCAGCGTCGAGGATCTCGGTCACCGCGTGCTGCAGATGGAAGCGCTGGTCACCGTCGCCGGGTCTCCACTTCACCTCCTACACCTGAATGCGACATGTCTCGCCGACGATGCCGAGCACTACGCCGAGCCGTTCGTGAAGATCGTCGACTCTCTGCGGGTCCTCGACCATGCCTGACCATGTGTCGTTCGACTGGCTGCTGCCGGGCGACCGCGCCATGACCCGGGATGGCGACCTCTTCCTCACCAGCGAGCAAGCGCACGTGCTGAGCGCTGTGGCGAGGCTCGCCACGCTGCCGGGAGTGGGAGAGCTCCCGATCGACATCCGCGGGCGCGCCGACGAGCGCCTCTGTGTGGACGCCGCTATCCGCAGCTTGGAGGCTCGCGGGATCCTGACCGTCACCTCTCCGCCCGCGATCCATCCGGAAGTGCACGCGATCCTCCGTGACCACGCGTTCGCGCCGGCCGTGCTGACGCTGATCGCCGCTGTTCCCGAGCGCACGCGCCGCGCCGTGTGGAGCGTCGGGCCGACCCGCGTCGTGGAGTGCACGGCTGTCACGCCGACCGACTACCGCCTGCATGCCTACGAGCGAGGCGAGCTGGGGCTCCGCATCGCGGCCGTGGCAGGCCTGGATGCCTGCGGCGACGATTGGAACGACGTCCCGTTCACGCTCGCGCGCGCGGCCTGGGACCGTAAGGAGCTCGTTGGGCGGGTCATCGAGCTCACGTGCAGTCATCGCGAGGGCAGCCTGCTGCGAACGGCGGCCGTGGTCGCCGCCGCGAGGGACGAGGGTGGCGGCTGGTGGGCAATCGACGAGCCGGACGACAAGCACGTCGAGCTCGAGGCCATGGGAGAAGGCGCGCTCATCCGTCGTTTGGCCGGCACGGTCCCGGCGGGCCTCGGCGCGCTCGAGCCGCTGATCGCCGAGCCGGCGGTTCGCTGATCCGCTGCTACCTGCTACTGGCCGGTTCGCTGATCCGCCGCTACCGGCCGCTGATTCTCGACTACGCCGCTTGCGGCAGCGGCGCGTCTTCGGCGACCTGCACGAGCGCTGCCTGTCCACTCCGCACCAGGTAGCCACGCCCCGGGACGGGCGTGCGCGGGCTGCGGCGCGGCAGCCGGACGCCCAGCAGGTCGCCGTCCAGATCGATGTTCGGGCATAGCAGCAGACCGTTGCCGTCCTTGCGCAGCTCGCCGATCCACGGGTTGTAGCCGCGCGCGGACGCGTTCTCACAGGCAGCGACGATGCGGACGTTGACGTCGCGTCCGCGCCGCGCGAGATCCTCGAGCGACGACGCCGCGACGCTCTCCGACAGCTCGTGGGCATCGTCGACGACCACGAACAGCGGGGGATGGCGCTCGTCGGGCGAGCGATCGTACGCGAGCTCGAGCAGGACGCCGGCCGCCGCCACGCACGCATCCTGCCCGCGCGCGCACGTCTCCCAGACGTCGCTGTCGGCCAGCGCGCTGCGACGCGGGGCGAGGAGATGCAGCTCGGGTGCCTCGGGCGCCTCCAACGCCGATTCGACGATGGTCTGAAGCGCCGTGGTACGACCGGTGCGGTGGGGACCCGTGACGAGGAAGTGCGCGTCGCGCAGGTCGACGAAGACCGGCGCGAGGTCGGTCTCCTCGATGCCGAGGTAGGGGCAGGTGGCATCGGTCGCGGGCGGCAGAGCGGACCGCGGATGGTGCTCGGGCATCGGCAGCAGCTGCGGCGCGCGGTTGTCGCCATGGCGCGCTCGCAGCGCCGCGGCCTCGGCCGCGATCGCCGCCGCGACCCGCTCGCCGGCAGGGTCGTCGCCGACGAGCGGCGTCTGGATCTCGAGCGATCCCTCCGCGAACCCGCGACCCGGCGGCAGCTCCGCTCCGCGAGTCGCGCGGCGGTCGAGACCCAGCGTCCCGTACTCGTCCTCGTCGGCTTGGCGCAGCACGAGCTTGCGGGCGATGAGCGACGCGACGGCCTGCGGCACCGCGTTGCGCCGGTCCGCCGTCGCGACGACGTGCACGCCCGCGGCGCGCCCGTCGGACACGATGCGCGCCAGCGCGTCGACCAGCGCGCCGAGGTCCACGCGCTCGAACGCCGCCGTGAAGCCGGCGTAGGAGTCCAGCAGCAGCATGATGCGCGGCGGCGCCGCCTCGGATCCGACCGCCTGGGCGTACTCCGCGAGCGTGCTCACGCCCTGCTCGGCGAAGCGCCGGGACCGATCGTCGACCGCGCGGCGCAGCAGCGTGAACAACCGCCGGACCCGCTCCTCGTCGTCGGCCGAGGATCACCGCGCCACAGTGCGGCAGCGCCTCGAGCGCGACAAGGCCGCGGCCGGTGCAGTCCAGCCCGTAGAGCTGCAGCTCCCGCGGGTCGGCCCGCCTGGCCAGCGAGACGGCGATCGTGCGCAGCAGCGTCGTCTTGCCGGACCCACTCGTGCCGTAGACGAGCAGGTGCCCGTCGCGCTCGAGGTCCAGGCGCAGCACGTACTGGCGCTGGCGAGCGGGGTCGTCGACCACGCCCAGCGGGACGATCGCGCACGCTTCGGCGCTCGCCCGCGCTCCGAGCTCCTCGAGCGGGAGAACCTCGGGGAGGGGAGGCAGCCAGGGTGACGGCGGCAGCCGCCCGCCCGCCTCCTCGGCGGCGCCTGCGATCGCCGCCACCGTGCGCTCGAGGTCGCTCGGAAGCTCGCGGTCGGCCGCGCCGGCCCCGCGCTTGGGCGCCCCGTCGCCGCCGTCCAGCGGGCGCACGGTGAGCATGCCCTCCGGCCCGGTCGCGAGGGCGCTGTGGCCGCCGACGTACGCCGACTGAAACTCGGTCAGCTCTCCGTGGCCCGTGCGCACGAAGCCGCGGCCCGGCAGCGACCGTGCGATCCGCGCCGCGACGGGATCGCCGACGACGTCCGAGCTCTCGGATGCCTCGGACACGCGCAGCGCGATGCGCAGGTTCGTGTTCGCGCGGATGTTGTCGCTCACGATGCCCGCGGGCCGCTGCGTCGCGAGAACGAGATGGACCCCGAGGCTGCGCCCGCGCTGGGCGATGTCGACGACGCCGTCGACGAACTCCGGGACCTCGCTCTTGAGGGCCGCGAACTCGTCGATGACGATCACGAGCGACGCGGGCGCGACATCGGGATGGCGCCGCTCGAGCTCGACGAGGTCTTTGACGCCGTACTCGTTGAGGATCTCCTCGCGCTGGCGCAGCTCGGCGTTGAGCGAGAGCAGCGCGCGCCGGACCAGGTGGGGGTCCAGGTCGGTCACCATCCCCACCGTGTGCGGCAGCCGCACGCAGTCCTTGAACGCGGCTCCGCCCTTGTAGTCGACGAACAGGAAGCTCAGCCGGTGGGGCGGGTGGTTGAGCGCCAGGGACGTCACGAGCGACTGCAGCAGCTCGCTCTTGCCGGCGCCGGTCGTGCCCGCGACGAGCGCGTGCGGGCCGTCGGCCCGGAGATCCAGCGTCAGCGGACCGTCGCCGCGGTGCCCGACCGCGGCGTCGATCGCCGCTCCGGTTCGTGCCTCCCAGCGCTCCCGCACCGCAGCGGGCGCGATGTCGACGAGGTCGAGCAGCTCGAGCAGCGGCACCGCTCGCGGGATGTCGGCGGCGGCGCTTGCCGAGCCCGCGTCGCGAACCGGCGCGAGCCCGCGGGCGATCGCGTCGGCGACCGCGGCGTCCACCCCGTCGGGCAGCGCCGCGTCGACCTGCCGGCCGTCCTTCGGCCACGCGACCGCCATCCGCGCGCTCTCACCGGTGAGCGACACGACCGTCCCGCAGCCGCCGGGGACGTCGCGACGGTCGCGACCGAGCCAGATCACCGCGATGTCCAGGGGCTCGGGCTGCGCGAGGATGTCCTCGACGAGCGCGCGCGTGGGAGCGACGCTCTCGTCCAGGATCACGATGACGTGCGTGTGGCGCTGAGCCCGCCCGGCGAAGCGGTCGCGGTTCGCGTCGCGGCGCTGGGTTGCGAGGGCGGCGATCGCATGGACGAGCGAGGCCGCCTTGTGCGTGCCGACGGCGAAGTGGTCGTGGTCCAGCGGCGAGCCCTGCGCGCCGAGGTGCGGCAGCCAGCGCAACGCCCGCCAGGCGGCCGCACGCTCGTCGGAGAGCGCCGCCGCGATCACGACGTCGCGCGGGCTGTGCAGCGTCGCCGCCTGCAGCGCCAGCCAGCGGCCGAGGGCGTCGACGCTCGCGGGATCGCCGGCGAGCCCGACGCCGACCGAGTCGGGCAGGCTCGTGACGAGCGGCGCCGCGGCGAGGGTGCAGCCGCCCGCGATCGCCGCCTCGGCGCCGGCGCGATCGGCCTGCTCGCCGCCACGCCCCAGCTCGACCGAGAACTGTGCCGGCCGGTCGGCGGTCCCCAGCCGCAGCGTGAGGAAGTCGGGGTCCGCGCGCCTGCGCTCCCACAGCGCGGGGAGATGGCCGTCGGCGCGTGCCAGCAGCTCGGCGGCATCCGGGGCGTCGGCGCGCAGCGCCTCCAGCTCCGTCGCGCGCAGCTCCTGCAGCTCGCCCTGCAGGCGGGTCATGCGCTCTTCGAACTTCGCCTTGTCGCTCGCATACTGCTTGCGCCCGCCGCTGCGATCGGAGATGAAGGTCGACACCGCCATGACCGGTCCCAGCAGCGCGAACAGCAGCATCGTCGGGGCCTTGAGCATCAGGAACATCGCGACCCCCATCAGCACCGGGCCGAGCGATGCGACGAGCGGCAACCGGGGCGTGCGCGGAGGGTCCGGCGGCGCGGGCACCTCGATGTGCGGAGGGTCGTACGTGCGGGCCATCCGCGGCGGGCGGTTGAAGTCCACGGCTCCGGTCGCGGCACCGGCGGGCTGCGCGCCGGGGGCCGGGGGCGGCCGCACCACGACCAGGCTGCGGCCGAACTCGACGTGATCGCGCGCGGTGACGAGCCGCGCCTCGCCGGCTTCCAGGCGATGGCCGTCGATCGCGGTCCCGTTGCTCGAGCCCGCGTCGGTGATCGTCGCCCCGCCGGGCACGACGTCGATCGCGAGGTGACGGCGCGAGATCGACGGGTCGTCGACGACGACCCCGGCCGCGGGATCGCGCCCGAGCTCGTGCCTGCCGGGACCGAGCGGCACGCGCCGGCCGGCGTGCAGCCCTCCGACGAACGCGAGCTCGACGGGCGCCGGCGCGTCCGGGAAGCTCGCGCGGGGTGGCTCGGCGTCCCTGACGAGCCGCACCACGTCGCCGTGGCGCAGCTTGGAACGCGAGAGCGCCAGATCGGGGTCGAGCACGCCGAGGCGCGGCGACGAGAGGTTCGCGGCGACGCGTTCGCCGGCATGCTCGGCGAGCGCTTGAGCGAGCGCCGCGACGGTGATCGTCGAATCGAACTCGGCGACGAGGTCGCACGCTTCGTGTCGCGCGCAGCCGGCCAAACGGAGGCGAAGCTCGGCGCGCTGACCCTTCGCCTTCGCCGGCCCGGGAGGCGTCCCGGCGATCACCTCGCGGCCCGGCCCGGCGCGTTGTCGCGATCACCCATCTCCTTCAATAGACGGCGCGGGAGGCCGCGCTGACGACGCGGCGCGATCGTCGTCAATCGCGCGTCGCAGCGCGTCGTGTTGTGCATGACGGCAGATCTCGGCATCCCCGGCATCAGCGACGCGAGCAAGATCGGGCAGGGCAGCTTCGGCGCCGTGTACCGCGCGCGCCAGGACGCCGTCGATCGCACGGTCGCGGTCAAGGTCCTGATCGGCGCCGCGCTCGACGACGACGACCGCCGCCGCTTCGAGCGCGAGTGCCGGGCGCTCGGCGCGCTCTCGGGCCACTCGCACATCGTGGCGATCTTCGACTCGGGCGTCACGGCGCAGGGGCGGCCGTACCTCGTCATGGACTACCTGCCGGGTGGCACCCTCGCGCAGCGGCTCGATCGCGAGGGCCCGCTGGCATGGGAGGCCGTCGCGGAGCTCGGCGTCAAGCTCGCGGGCGCGCTGGCGTCGGCGCACGACGCCGGCGTGCTGCATCGCGACGTCAAGCCCGAGAACATCCTGATCTCGGGCTACGGCGAGCCCCAGCTCGTCGACTTCGGGATCGCGCGGCTGCGCGCGGGCAGCGCGACGGACCAGCCCGCGATCAGCGCGAGCCTCGCCCACGCCGCTCCCGAGGTCCTCGCCGGCGAGCGTGCCGAGCCGGCCGCGGACGTCTACTCGCTCGCTTCCACGCTGTACATGCTGCTCGCGGGCCACGCGCCGTTCGCCCGCGCTACGGACGAGACCTTCCACCCGATGCTCGCGCGGATGCACGCCGAAGATCCCCCCGACCTGCGCGCGGCCGGCGTCCCGGATGCGATGTGGGAGGCGCTGAGCGCCGCGCTCGCGAAGGAGCCGGCGGCCGCGGACCCCCGTCGGCGCGCGCGTTCGGCGAGGCGCTGCAGGGCGCGCTGCGCGCGGCCGACCTGCCTGTCACGGGGCTCGTGCTGCCGGCGTCGCCGACCTCCGAAGCCGTCGCGCCGGAGCGCGGTGCGGGTTCGCCGACGGTGACGCTGGCCAAGCGCCCGGCTGCCCCGCCCGCCCCCGCCGTGGCCCGTGCGAGCCGGCGCCCCGCCTGGATCGCGGGCATCGCGGCCGCGGCCCTGTGCCTGATCGTCGCGCTGGTGCTCGTCATCCCCCGCTCGGACGGCGGCGACGTCCACGGGGCGGCGACCACGCCGACCGCGCCGCGCACGGCGACGGTCACCACTCCGATCGAAACGGGCGGCGGTTCGCCGGCGCCGCCGGGGCCGGCCGACGACGGCGACCCGCAGCCGCCCGCACCAGTCCCCGTTCCCCCGCCGTCGCCCGGCCCCCCGCAGCCGCCGCCGCCCCCGCCTCCGCCTTCCCCTCCGCCACCGCCACCCCCGCCACCGCCACCGCCGCCGCCACCTCCGCCTCCACCGGCTCCGCCGCCTGCGCCACCGCCGGCGCCGCAGCCGCCGCCCGGCCCAGTCGGCCGTACCGCGTGCTCGGACGGCCGGGACAACGACAAGGACGGCAAGATCGACGCCGGCAGGGATCCCGGCTGCGCGTCCGCCGCGGACACGGCGGAGCAGGAGGCCGCGTGCTCGGATGGCCGCGACAACGACACCGACGGCAAGATCGACCGGCAAGATCCCGGCTGCTCGTTCCCCGACGACCCCGCGGAGACGCAGGCCGCGTGCTCCGACGGCAAGGACAACGACACGGACGGCAAGACGGACCTGCAGGATCCGAACTGCTCGTCGGCGGAGGACCCGGCGGAGAAGTCATGAGCCTCGCGGCCGGTACGGTGATCGCATGCCGGACCCGATCCTGCTGCGCCATCCGTCCTCGCTGGAGCACGACATGGGGGCGCATCCCGAGTCCCCGCGGCGGATCGTCGCGATCGAGCAAGCGCTGGACCGAGCGCGACTGGCTGGGGTGGGACGTGCGCCTGTCGCCGGCGGCGTCGCGGGCTCAGGTCGCGGCGGTGCATCCGGAGTCGCACATCGCTCGCATCGAGGCCCTGTCGGCACGCGGCGGCGGGATGATCGACATGGACACGATGGCGAGCTCGGGCTCGTTTGAAGCGGCGCTGCACGCGGCGGGCGGGGCGGTCGCGCTCGTCGACGCGCTGCTGTCCGGCGAGGCTTCGGTCGGGGCGTCCCTGCACCGCCCGCCCGGCCACCACTCGACGGCCGGCCAGTCGATGGGCTTCTGCCTCTTCAACAACGTCGCGATCGCGGCCGAGCACGCGCGCGCGGCGGGCGCCGAGCGCGTGCTGATCGTCGACTGGGACGTCCACCACGGCAATGGCACGAACGACATCTTCTACGCGCGCGACGATGTCCTGTTCTGCTCGATCCACCAGTGGCCGCTGTATCCGGGCACGGGGCGCGACACGGATGTGGGGGAGGGGCCGGGCGAGGGCTACACGGTTAACCTGCCGGTGCCGGGCGGCTCGGGAGACGCGGTGTTCGTGTCGCTGCTCGAGCACGTCGTGCGGCCGCTGGCGCGCGCGTACGCGCCGGACCTCGTGCTGCTGTCGGCGGGCTACGACGCCCACGCCGACGACCCGCTCGCGGGCTGCTTCGTGACCGACGCGGGGTACAGCGCGATGTCGGCGTCGATGCGCGCGCTGGCCGGCGAGCTCGGCGTCCCGCTCGGGATCGTGCTCGAGGGCGGCTACGACCTCGGCGCGCTGGCGCGGTCGGTCGTCGTCACGCTGGCGGCGGTCGGCGCGGAGGATCCGCTCGCCGTGCCGGAGGTCGCTGTGCACCCGCTCGCCGCGAGCGCGCGCGAGCGGCTCGCGCGGCAGCACTGGCCGTCGCTGGCCTGACCGTCGGCCGGCGGCCGCCTACGCCTACGCTTCGTCGCGGCGTTGCTCGAGCGCGTCGAGGATGAGGTCGAGGCCGTACTCGAACGCGGCCGTGAAGTCGTAGCCGACCTTGGCGACGTGCCCGGCGACGACCTCGGCCAGGTACGGGAACTCGTCCGCCATCGCGCCGAACTCCCGCTCCTCCGCGAGCTCGGCGAACTCCCGGACCTGCTCGTCCACGATCGCCGTGCTCTCCTCCGCGGTCTCGAACGGCAGGCTCTTCTCCTGGAGGGCGAAGCCGTAGATGTAGGCGTCCTGGACGGAGTAGGCCTGGATCGCCGTCTCGATCGAGAAGCCCCCTTCGCGCAGGCAGCCGAGGACGGCGTCGTGCAGCCGGAGGCTCGCGAGGCCCGGCGTCGCGCGCGACTCCATCAGGCCGACGGCCCAGCGATGGCGGTTGAGCACCTCGCGCGTCGCGATCGCGCGCCGGCGCAGCGCGGTCTTCCAGTCGTCGGCGGGCGACGGCAGCTCGATCTCGCCGAAGACGATGTCGACCATCCCGTCGAGCAGCTCGTCCTTGTTGGGCACGTAGTAGTAGAGCGACATCGCGCCGGCGCCGAGCTCGTCGGCGAGCTTGCGCATCGACACGGCCTCGATCCCGTCGCGCGCGGCGAGCTCCACCGCGGTGCGGAGCACGCGCTCCTTGCTCAGGGGCTCGGTGGCTGGTTTTTGTCTGGCCATTGGTCGGTTCGGGTTACCGCACTTGCGTTTCGTACAGCGTACGAGTAGGGTCGTTCGTACAGCGTACCAAACCCCTTCGAAGGAGCCTCCCATGACCGCCCTCACCCGTTTCGTCCTCGGCCACAAGCGTCTCGTCGTCGGTTTCTGGGTCGTGGTCACGATCGCCGCCTTCGCCGCGCTCCAGCCGTCGTCGAAGGCGCTGACGCAGGAATTCAGCGCGCCGGGGCTCGAGGCTTCCGAGGCCAACGACAAGCTCGCGGCGATCTACGGCAACGGCGGCGACATCGCGCCGATCGTGCCGGTCGTGAGGCTCCCGCAGGGCAAGACGGTCGACTCGCCCGGCGTCGCGCGGCAGCTCGGCGCGGCCGTCGCGAAGGTCGAGACGGCGCTGCCGGCGGCGAGGACCGCCTCGTACGCCTCGACCCGCGACCGGGCGTTCGTCTCCGAGGACGGTCGGACGACGTTCGCGCTCGTCTACATCCCGGCGAAGGGCGGCGTGAACCCCGGCTGGGCCGAGGCGCAGGCGGCGCAGGCGGCGCTCGCGGGCGTGACGGTCGGCGGCGCGGCCGTCGAGGTGACGGGCCTGGATGCGCTGCGCTCGTCCGCCGGTGAGAGCGAGGGCACCGGCACCGGCGTCCTCGTCGGGACCCTGCTGGCGGCGCTGGGCGCGCTCCTGGTCCTCGCCCTCGTCTTCCGCTCGTTCATGGCGTTGATGCCGCTGCTGATGGCGCTCGTCGCGATCCCGACGACCTTCCTGCTGGTCTGGCCGGTCGCGAGCGTCACCGACGTGTCGCTGATCGTCCAGTTCCTCGTCGCGCTGATCGGGCTCGGCATCGCGATCGACTACGCGCTGCTCGTGGTGGTCCGCTGGCGCGAGGAGCGCCAGCGGCCGGGCATCGCGAACGACACGGCGGTGCGCAACGCGATGCAGCACGCCGGCTCCGCCGTCGTCTTCAGCGGCACGACCGTCGCGATCTCGCTGCTCGCGCTCGTCGTCCTGCCGGTGCCGTTCCTGCGCAGCATCGGCATCGCGGGCCTGCTGATCGCGCTGGTCAGCGTCGTCGTGGCTGTCACGCTCCTGCCGGTCCTGCTCGCGACGATCGGGCCGAAGCTCGACTGGCCCCGCAACCGCCGCGACGCCCGCGCGGGCGGCGCCTGGTCCGCCTGGGCCGGCCTGGTCGTGCGCCACCGCTGGGCCGCGGCCGTGGGGTCCACGGCCGTGCTGGCCGCGCTTGTCGTCGCGGCCGCTTCGATCCAGCTCGGCAACCCGCGCGCCGACTCGCTCGCAAACGGCGGCCCCGCGCGCGCCGGCCTCGAGAAGCTGCAGACCGCGGGCATCGGCACGGGCCCGCTCTCGCCGTTCGACGTGATCGCACGCTCCGGCGACGCCGGCGCCGTCGCGAAGGCGCTCGATTCGGTCGAGGGCGTCCAGAGCGTCGCGGCCCCGGCCGATTGGCGTCGCGACGGGACGGCGATCGTCACCGTCATCCCGGCCGCGGACGGGAACTCCGCGGCGGGCCGGGCGACGCTCGACCGCATCCGCGCCACCGCCCTGCCCGGCGGCGTGACGGTCGGCGGCGACGCCGCGCTGAGCGCCGACTTCCTCGAAGCCGTCTACGGCAGCTTCCCGCTGTTCATCGGGCTCATCTGCCTGCTCACGTTCCTCCTCCTCGCGCGCGCCTTCCGCTCGCTGATCCTGCCGCTCAAGGCCGTCGTGCTGAACCTGCTCTCGGTCTCGGCCGCCTGGGGCCTGATCGTGCTCGTCTTCCAGAAGGGCTTCGGCTCGGACGAGATCTGGGGCATCGCGGCGACGCAGGCGATCAACGTGGAGCTGCCGATCGTCATCTTCGCGTTCCTCTTCGGCGTGTCGATGGACTACCAGGTGTTCATCATCAGCCGGATGCGGGAGGCCTACGACCGCACGGGCTCGACCGAGACCGCCGTGATCGAGGGCATCGGCCGCACGGGTCGCCTCGTCACGAGCGCGGCGCTGATCCTCGGCCTCGCGTTCGTCGCGTTTAGCGCGAGCCCGGGCGCCGAGGCCAAGATCTTCGCGACCGCGCTCGGCGGCGGGATCCTGATCGACGCCACGATCATCCGCGGCATCCTCACACCGGCCGCGGTGGCCATCCTCGGCCGCTGGAACTGGTGGCTGCCGGGCTGGGCGGCACGGATCCTCCGGGTCGAGCCGTCGAGCGGGCGCGGTCTCAGGCCCGCCCCCGTGATGGCGACGGCCGAATGATCGAACGCCCGGTCGTTGAGGCATAATGTGAGGCATCAATCGATGATGTAATCCGTGCATAGGAGGGACGTGAGATGAGGACGACCCTGGTGCTCGACGACGATCTGCTCGCCGAGGCGCAGCGCCTCACCGGCGTGAAGGAGCGCACCGCGCTCGTGCGTGAAGGGCTCACCGCCCTGATCGAGCGCGAGAGCGCGCGACGCCTCGCACGCCTCGGCGCAAGCGAGCCCGACCTCGAGGCGATCACGCGCCGACGCCCGCTCGGCGCGTGATCCTCGTCGACACTGGGGTCTGGATCGCCCATCTCCGCGACGGCGACGACGACCTCGCCGGGCTGCTCGAGCACGGCGTGGTCCTGGCGCATCCGTGGGTGACCGGGGAGCTCGCGCTCGGCAACCTGCGCGCCCGCGGGGAGATCCTGCGCTTGCTCGACGACCTTCCGCAGGCTGCCGTCGCCGCGCCCGTCGAACTGCGCGCGTTCATCGATCGCCACGCGCTGTCGGGTGCGGGGATCGGCTGGGTCGACGCGCAGCTGCTCGCCGCAGCGCTGTTGACCGACGCGCGGCTGTGGACGCGCGACCGGCGGCTGCGCGCGTCGGCCGAGCGCCTCGGGGTCGACTGGGCGCCCGAGCAGAAAGGCTGAGCGAGCCCGCCGCGCCAGAACATCCCCTCCCGCAGCCCGTGTAGGGCGATCTCAGCGGACCGGCGTCACGTGACGCCGGTGAGGAAGCGCCGGATCAGGCGCCGCTGGACGATCACCTCGTCGGGATGCAGCCAGCCCGGGTTTGCCTGCGCGCTGCGAAGGCGCATCGCCGCCTGCTCGCGATCCCCGCGAGCGGCGGCGATGGCGGCCAGTCCGAGCATGGGCTCGGCGATGACGAGACGCCGGGACCATTCGGGCCTGGCCTCCACGATCTCGAGTTGCTGTTCGAACGCGGCTTGGGCGCTGTCGAAGCGCTCGCGAAACAGGGCCGCGAGGCCGATGTTGCCGAGGGCCATGTCGAGCGTCCACGCGTCATCGCTGGCGCGGGCGGGCTCCAGGGCCTCGGCGAACAGCTCGTCGGCGGCCTCGTAGTCGGCGTGCACGAGCGCGCGGTAGCCGGCGATCGCGAGCAAGTGTGCGAGCCAGCGAACCGCGCCCGCTCGGCGTAGATGCCCCGCGCTCGCTCGGGCGATCTCGACCACGTCGCTGACGTGCGCCTGCGCCAAGATCTTGACCACCAGGCTCAAGCCCATCAGCAGGTCGTCGTCCAGGCGCCTGCCGAGCGTCAGCGCCCGCTCGCCCAGCGCGACCATGAGGCGGCGGTCGTCGCGGCCCATCGCCTCCCACCCGAGGAGGATCAGCGATCGGGCGACGCCGGCATCGTCTCCCAGCTCTTCGAAGACCGCCAGCGCGGCCCGCGCGTCGGCTTCCGCTCGCGCCGTCGATGCCCGGCCTGCGACGCGAACGAGCTGCGCGCGTGCGAGCAGCAGCTCTGCTCGGACGGCCGGGTCGGGCTGCCGATCCGCGGGCGCGAGCGCCGCCTCGATCCACTCCAACCCCTCGTGTGGCCGGCGTGCGGCCGACCAGAACTCCCCCAGGGCTGCCGCGAGCTGGGCCTGCAGGCGGTCGTCGCTTGTCCGCGCCCACGCGTCCGCGGCGCGCAGGTTGTCCAGCTCGGTGGCGATGAAGCGCAGGGTCTTCGGATCGCTGCGCCGCAGTCCGCGCTCCGCGCGCTGGACCACGGCGAGGTAGTGCTCGGCGTGGCGCCGCGAGGTCGCAGCCGCCTCCCCGGCGTCGGCGAGCTTAGCCCCGGCGTACGCGCGGATGGTCTCCAGGAGCCTGTAGCGACCGGGCACAAGCTCGACCAGCGAGCGCTCGACGAGACCCGCGAGCGCGACGTGCGGCGCTGGCGCGTCGCACACCGCTTCGGCGCCGTCGAGTTCAAATCCGCCGCGAAACACGGCCAGGCGCCGCAGGACCTCCTGCTCGGCTGGATCGAGCAGCGCATGGCTCCAGTCGATCAGCGCGCGCACGGAGCGGTGGCGCTCTGGCAGCGACGGCGAGCGCGAGTTCAGCAGGTCCAGCGCCGCAGCGTCAAGCGCAACGAGCAGATCGCTCACGGCCAGCGACCCCGCGCGTGCGGCTGCCAGCTCGATCGCCAGGGGAAGCCCGTCGAGCCGCCGGCAGATCGCGACCGCCGCGTCGCGCTCGGAGCTACCGGCGAGGGCGCCGGCGCGGGCGAGGGTCGCGCGGTCGCAGAACAGCGCGACCGCCTCCGACTCCGCGCCGCCTTGCAGGCTCAGCGGCGGGATGTGCCAGACGCGCTCGCCTGCGACCGCGAGCGGCTCGCGACTGGTCGCCAGCACGCGCTGCTCGGTCACACGATCGAGCAGCCGGTCGACGAGGCCGGCCGCCGCGGCGCGCAGGTGCTCGCAGTTGTCGAGCACGATCAGCGCCGGGCGCGCCGCCAGCTCGCCGGCCAGCGCATCGAGCGCGTCCTCCTCGCCGGTCCAGCGAAGGTGAAAATGCGCGGCGAGCTCGGCGACGATCTGCCCCGAGTCGCTGACGCCCGCCAGCTCTATGAGCGCGGTACGCCCGGGATCGCGCCTGGCGATCTCCTCGGCGAGCCTGGTCTTGCCCGACCCGCCGGGTCCCGCGATGGTGATCAGACCGGGGCCGGCGAGCAGGCTCTGGAGCTCGGCGAGCTCGGCCTGACGCCCGATCAAGCGCGTTCGCGGCTTGCGCGGCGGCGGCGGTGTCGCGACATCGGAGGCGGGTGGCGCTGCGACGACCTGTCGAGGCGCCACGTGTTGTGCGGGCAGCGAGGCGGCGTCGTGGGTGAGGATCGCCTGATGGAGGTCGCGCAGCTCCGGGCCCGGCTCGAGGCCGAGCTCGTCGATCAGTCCCTGGCGAACGGTGCGGTAATGCTCGAGCGCGTCAGCCTGCCGTCCGGCGCGGTACAGCGCGAGGAGCCTGAGCGCCTGCAGGTGCTCGCGCAACGGATGCTCGCTCACCAGCGCGTCCAGCTCGGCGACGGCCGCGCCGACACGGCCGCCGGCGATGTCCGCTTCGATGGCGCTCTCGGTGGCCTGCAGGCGCAGCTCCTCGAGGCGGCCGATCTCGATCGCCGCAAACGGCTCGCCGGCGACGTTGGCGAGCGCCGGGCCGCGCCACAGTCCCAGCGCGTCGCGCGCGCGCGCCGGCGGCGAGCAGTCGCTCGAAGCGCACGAGGTCCACCGCGTCCCCCGGCATGCGCAGCTCGTAGCCGCTGCCGTGCGTGACGATCAGTGCGCCGCATCGTCCCAGCGCCTTGCGCAGGCGCGAGATGTACACGTGCACCATCCTCCCGGCGCTTGGCGGCAGATCCGGGGCCCACAGCCCTTCGATCAGGCGGTCGGTACTCACCATCCGGTTGACCTGTAGCGCGAGCATCGCC
The DNA here is from genome assembly GCA_963766525.1 of uncultured Actinomycetes bacterium. Taxonomy (GTDB): domain Bacteria; phylum Actinomycetota; class Thermoleophilia; order Solirubrobacterales; family Solirubrobacteraceae; genus CADCVQ01. The sequence goes on along the minus strand of CAVYAX010000030.1, from coordinate 52,859 downwards.
AGGACCGCGCGCTGCTTGCCACCGCCGACGGCGCGCTCGACGCCGTCCACCGTCGCGCGGACGGGCCCCAGAAGGTCGATGCTGATCTCCGCCATCACCGCGTCAGCCGAGCGCCGCTGCGGCTCAGGGGGACGGGGCGGTGGTGCGCGGTGCGAGCGGCGGCGGCGGCGTGTTCTGCGTGATCGTCGGCGTCGTCGTCGTCGGCTTCGTCGTCGGCTTCGTCGTGGAGGTCGTGGCCCCGGGGGTCGTCGTCGTGGGAGTGGTCGTGGTCGGCGTGGTCGCGGTTGGCGTCGTGACCGGCGCGGTGGGGGTGGACGTCACCGGCGCGGGCGTTGTTGATGCGGGCGGGAGGACCGGCGGCGCGACCGTCGTAGGGGTCGTCGCGGTCGTCGCGACGGGTGCGCCCTCGTCTTGGGTGAGCTTCACGAAGGCGAACGCGAGCATCGCGCCGGCTATGAGGATGATCGCGGCGATGGCGACGGTCGGCAGCTGCCAGTTGGGGGTCTGGGCGAGGCGGGTACGGGCGGGTGCCCCGCACTCCAGACACCAGTCCTGGTCGGGCCCCACGGGCGACGAGCAGCGCGGGCAGCGGAGCGTGCCGGGTGCTGGCAGCGCCGGATCTCCGGGCGCGGCCGGCGGTTGCGTGCTCACGACGCGTCGTGTGGCCGGTAGATCTCGGTCTGCTGCTCCGCGTCGGGCGGCGGCGAAGGCGTCTCGTCCGTGGGCGCAGAGGACGGCTCGGGCGCCGAGGCGGGCGGCTCGGGCGCGGCGGCGGGCTCAGAGGCTCGCTCGGCTGCGGCGGCTGGCGCGGAGGGAGGCTCGGCCGCGGCGGGGGGCGCAGAGGCCGGCTCGGCTGCTGCGGTGGGCGCGGAGGGCGGCTCGGCCGCGGGCGCGGGTGGCGCTGGCGCTGCGGTCGAGGCTTGCGCGGCCGGTGGTGCCGCTGCGGCCGAGGCCTGCGCAGGCGGCGCCGCTGCGGCCGGGGCGTGCGGGGGCGGCGGCGCCGCGACGGTCGAGGCTTGCGCGCGCGGCTGGCCCGCAAGCGACGCGGCTTGGTCGAGTCCCGAGCCCGGCACGACGAGCGTCGCCGCGGTCGGCTGGTCCAGCGGCGCCGGCGGGGGCTGCGGCGGGGCCGCGATCGCGCCGCCGACCTCGCCCATCGCCTGCGCGCCGCCGAACTGCAGGCCGCAGCGCGGGCAGAAGTTGTCCTCGCTGGCGTGCAGCGCGCCGCAGCGCTGGCACGACGACAGCCCTGGTTCGCGCAGCTCGTGGATCGGACGGCGGTCGTCGAGCACCCGCTCGAGCGCGCGCAGCTCCTGGTCGACCGCGGCGAGCGCGTTGAGCTTCGCGTCGACGAGGTCGGGACGGTCGCGGCCGAAGCGGCGCATGTCGAAGATCAGGCCGCCGACGTCGCGGAACGCGAGCTCGCGGGCACGGCGCAGGAAGCGCAGGCGCCGGCGCAGCCGGCCGCGGTCGCGGAAGCTCGTCGCGCCGGCCGTGGTCTCGACGACGACCTCGGCCGTCGCGAGGTCCGTCGTCGGGTAGCCGCCGGGGGGCGGAGGGACGGCGGGCTGGTTGCCGGGCGTCAGCTGGGCGACCGGCTGCCGCGCCGCGCGCTTGCCCCACGGAGTCCGCGAGCGCCCGCCGCGGCGCAGCCGCGACAGAAGGCCGCTCGGACGCAAGCCGCTCAGGCGCGGGCCGCTCGGGCTCGGGCCGCTCGGGCCGCGCGTGGCGCTCGGGCCGCTCGGGCTCGGGCCGCTCGGGTTCGGGCCGCTCCCGCTCGGGCCCGTGGCGCTCGGGCCGCTCGGGCTCGGGCCGCTCGGGCGCAGGCGTGACAGACCGGCCTTGAGGCGGGCTGTGGGGCCGGCGGCGCTGCGGCGGGGAGAGCCGGGAGCGCGTCGGCGGAAGATGCGCTGCTTCAGTCCGGTCATGACGTGGGGGCACCGAGCGATGGCTCGGTCCGTGCCTCGGCGGGGGAGTATAGAGGCGGCGGCGGGCCGCCCGACAGCAGCCAGCGCCACGCGGTCGCGACCCGCGCGGCCAGCGCATCGGCCGAGTAGTCCAGCGCGCGGGCGCGCCCGGCGACCCGCGGATCGGGGTTCTCGAGGTGCGGCGCGAGCGCGGCGTGCCATGTCTTCAGGTCCCATTCGGCGCAGAGCGTGCCAGCGACTCCGCGCAGCGCCTCGGCGTGCGCGCCGGTGGGGCGGGCGAGCACCGGGACGTCGCACGCGAGCGCCTCGAGGCACGCCAGGCCGAACGTCTCCCAGTCGGCCGGGCAGACCACGGCGTTGGCCGCGTTCATCCACAGCGGGACCTCGTCGGTGGCGACGTCGCCGAGCGTCAGCAGCTCGACGCCGTCGCCGGCGGCCCGTACGAGCTCACGGGCGCGGTCGACCCGCTTGACCGCGCGCGCGGGACCGTACGGAAACAGGACGTAGCGCCCACCGGGGTCGAGCCCGAGCCGCTCGCGCGCCGCCCGGCGATCGAGCGGGCGGAAGCGATCGACGTCGATCCCGCACGGCAGGATCGCGATCTTGCGCCCGGCGGCCGCGCCCGGCACCTCGGCAGCGAAGCCGGCGGTCGGCGTGCCGACGAGGTCCATGCGGCGCAGGACGGGCGTCGTGATCTTGCGCGAGCGCGGGTGATAGAGGTCGTTGCCGTGCAGCGTGACGAGTCGCTTGCCGGCCTTGACCGTGAGCGCGGGCCAGGCCGTGAGGCCGAAATGTGCGTGCACGACGTCGAAGCGCTGGCCCTTGAAGCGCCGCTTGAGGTCGCGCCCGGCGTTCGCGTAGCTGCGGATGCCGCCGGGAGCGAACGCGTGCAGCTCGACGTCGAGGCCGTCGATGCGCTGCAGCGCCTCGACCTGGTCGCGCACGAAACCGCCGAGCGCGGGGCGTTCGGGGGAGGGGTACATGTTGGTGACGACGAGCGCGCGCATGCCGGGGTTGCGGACATTCACAGAGTCGGCACACGTTCGCGTCCAAGTCGTTGCGATTGCGTCTAGATCCGTCACACGCTTCCGCGCAGCATCGGGGCTATCCGAACCCCCCACACCTTTGGAGGCCGCAGATGCCGTATCGCACGATGGGCTGGATCCACGCGAACATCGCCCGCCTGATCCGCGAAGAGCGCGGACAGGGCACCGTCGAGTACGTCGGGCTCATGCTCCTGCTCGCCACGCTGCTGACGGGCGTCGTCGCCGCCGCCGGCGGCTTGAAGGGCGGCGGGATCGCGCAGGAGGTCGCCAAGACGCTGAAGGAGACGATCTCCAGCGTGGCCGATCGCAAGTAGCGCGAAGGGCCGGGACTGCGGGCCGCTCGGGGGCGAGAGGTCCGCGGCCTTCGGCTCGTCGTAGGGCATCACTGACGCGGATCCTCGTCGTCGCCGAGGAGCGTGGCACGCTGCGGCGGCCGGGGCGCGGGCAGCCCGTCTGGGAACATGCCCCGACCGTGGTCTGCGTCCCCAAGCCCACCGCTCCGATCGGCGTCTTCGACTCCGGCGTGGGCGGCTTGACCGTCCTGCACGAGCTGCTCGTCGCCCTGCCGCAGGAGGACTTCCTCTACGTCGGCGACTCCGCCCGCTTCCCGTACGGCGACCGCAGCGCGCCGCAGCTGCGCGCCTTCTCGCGCCAGATCGCGGACATCCTGCTCGACCGCGGCGTGAAGCTCATCGTCATCGCGTGCAACTCCGCGACGTCGAGCGCGATCGACGACCTGCCACGACACGTCGCGCAGCGCGGGCACGCGGTGGACGTCATCGGCGTCGTGGGACCGGAGTCCAACCTCGCGGTCGCCAAGACCGACAACGGGAAGATCGGCGTCCTCGCCACGCCCGCGACGATCGCGAGCGGCGCCTACGAGCGCGCTGTCCTCGCCGCCGATCCGCTCGTCCGCCTGACGAGCGTGCCCTGCCCGGAGCTCGCGCAGATGTGCCAGAACGGCGCCCCGATCACCGAGGAGGACGTCGAGCTGGCGCGCGCGTACTGCGCGCCGCTGCGCGCGGCCGGGGTCGACACGGTGATCCTCGGCTGCACGCACTACCCCTTCGTCGGCGCCCTGCTCCAGCGGCTCCTCGGGCCGAACGTCACGCTCGTCAAGTCCGGCACGGCGATCGCGCGTCGCGTCGGGCACGCGCTCGCGCTGAAGGACCTCGCGACCCCGCGCGGCCCCGGCGAAGCCGAGGGCCGCTACAGCTTCTTGTGCACCGGCGACGCCCTCGCGTTCGCCGAGATCGGAACCCGCTTCCTGCAGCTGCCGATGGGCGTTGTGGACCACGTCGAACTTCCCCTGGAGGTCCCCGCATGACCACGACGACCACGCCCGAGCGCTCCTACGGCCGCGCGCCCGACGGACTGCGACCGACCACGATCGAGCCGAACTTCGTCAAGCCCGCGGCCGGCTCCGCGCTCATCACCCAGGGCGAGACGCGCGTGATCTGCACGGCCTCCGTCCAGGAGAGCGTCCCGCGCTGGATGGCCGGCAAGGGCCGCGGCTGGGTCACCGCCGAGTACGGGATGCTCCCCGCCTCGACCGGCGACCGCAAGCAGCGCGACATCTCCAAGGGCAAGCTCGACGGGCGCTCCGTCGAGATCCAGCGGCTCATCGGCCGCTCGATCCGCGGCGTCATCGACTTCGAGGCGCTGGGCGAGCGCACGATCTACCTCGACTGCGACGTCCTCACCGCCGACGGCGGGACGCGCTGCGCCTCGATCACGGGCGCGTTCGTCGCGCTCGACCTCGCCTGCCGCAGGCTGCTCGCCGACGGCAAGCTCGAGCGCACCCCGCTGACCGGCACCGTCGCCGCGATCTCCGCGGGCATCGTCGGCGGCGTGCCGCTGCTCGACCTCGACTACTCCGAGGACTCGACCGCCGAGGTCGACGCGAACGTCGTCATGACCGGCGACGGCGGGCTCATCGAGGTGCAAGCGACCGCCGAGCGCACGCCGCTCTCGCGCGCGCACCTCGACGAGCTGCTCGCGCTCGCCGCCGGCGGGATCGAAGCGCTGCGCGAGGTGCAGGCGGGCGCGGTGGCGTGAAGCTCGTTCTCGCGACGCGCAACGCCCACAAGGCGCGCGAGTTCGCGACGCTCTTGGCGCCGCACGAGATCGTCGCGCTCTCCGACGACGTGAAGCTGCCGCCCGAGACGGGGGAGACGTTCTTTGAGAACGCGCGCGACAAGGCGCTGGCCGCCGCCGGCGCGACCGGCATGACCGCGATCGCCGACGACTCCGGGATCGAGTCCGCGGCGCTCGGCGGCGTGCCCGGCGTGCGCTCCGCGCGCTTCGCGGGCGAGGACGCGACCGACGAGGAGAACCTTGCCAAGCTCTTACGCGAAGCGCCCGCGGGCTCGCCGCTGGCGTACGTCTGCGCGCTCGTGCTGGCAGGGCCGGATGGCGAGATCCTCCACGCCGTCGAGGGCCGCTGCACCGGCACGCTCGACGCGAACCCCCGCGGCGACGGCGGCTTCGGCTACGACCCGGCCTTCGCGCCCGACGACGTCCCCGGCGGGCGCACGATGGCCGAGCTCGAGCCGCACGAGAAGGACGCGATCAGCCACCGCGGCCGCGCCGCCCGCGAGCTGCTGGCGCTCATGGAGGGCTGATGGCCGGCCCGCTCCTAGCCGCAGCGAGGACCGGGCCCCGCGGGACCGTCAAGACCCGAGCCGCGGCGCTGTCGATCGCGTCGAACACGATCCTCATCGCGCTGAAGCTCGCCGCCGGCGCGATCACGGGATCCGTGGCGATCATCACCGAGGCGATGCACTCGGCGGTCGACCTCATCGCGTCGATCGTCGCGTACGTCTCGGTGCGCACGTCGGACAAGCCCGCCGACTCGGACCACCCCTACGGCCACGACAAGTTCGAGAACCTCGCCGCCGCGATCGAGGCGATGCTCATCCTCGTCGGCGCGGGGGTCATCGTCTTCGAGTCCGTGCGGCGGCTGTCGAGCGGCGCCGAGGTGCACTCGCTCGGCATCGGCATCGGCGTGATCGCGTTCTCCGTGCTGGCCAACGTCGTCGTCTCGACGGTGCTCGCGCGGCGCGCGCGCGAGACGGAGTCGCCGGCGCTCGAGGGCGACGCGGCGCACCTGCGCACGGACGCCGCGACCTCGGCCGCCGTCCTGCTCGGGCTCGTGCTCGTGCAGGTCACCGGCGCGGCCTGGCTGGACCCGGTCATCGCGCTCGCGGTCGCCGCGGCGATCGTCTACGCGGGCATCAAGCTCCTCTTCCGCGCCTCGCGCGTGCTCGTCGACGAGGCGCTGCCGCCCGAGGAGCTCGGCGCCGTCCGCGACGCGATCGCCGAGTTCGCGCCGCGCGGCGTCTGCGGCTACCACAAGCTGCGCGCGCGGCGGGCCGGGTCGCGGCGCTACGTCGACCTGCACGTGCAGTTCGTCGCCGGCACGACGCTCGAGGACGCCCACGCGAGCGCGCACCGCCTGCAGGACGCGATCCGCGAGCGCTTGCGCGGCGCGGACGTGCTCATCCACCTCGAGCCCGAGGCGAGCGTGCACCCGGGAACGGAGCTGCGCGCGGACTGAAGGCGACCGCTGGCGTCTTGACCCCGTCTACAGGGGTCAAGACGCCAGGCATCGGCGCCTGCGGCCTTCTCAGCCCGCAGGCGTGACCTCGACGACGCTCGACGCCAGCAGCTTCGCCGGGTCGGCGCGGTCGCCGTCGTACCAGAGCACGATCCCGCAGCTCGTCGGTCCCGCCGATGCCCGACCAGCGCAGGTCGAACGTCCGCTTCGCCGCCGGGAACGCCTGCTGCGGATCGCCGCCGAGCACGATCCCCGGGCCGAGCGCCGGGTCGTCGGGCTGCGGATCGGCGACCGTCCAGGTCGAGAGGTCGAACGTCACAGGGACCTCGCTCGAGCCCGACACCGACAGGACGTACGTGCCGGGCGGCGGGGAGATGACGTCGACGCGCGTGTAGTCCGTGCGGTCGAAGTCGACGCCCTCGGCCGGCGGGTCGGCGGGGTCGACGACCCCGTTGCCGTCGAGGTCGCGCCACAGCATCGCGTTGGTGAACTCCATCTCGGGCCCGACGGGCTTCACCTCGGCGCTGTAGAGCGCGGTGCCCGGCGCGATCTCGACCGGGATCTTCGCCTCCTGCACGGTGGGGAAGATCTCGCTCGTCGTGATCTCGCTGCGCTGCGGCACCGCCAGCCCGTGCGCGACGCCCGACACCGTCGACGACACCGCAAGCATGACCGGGCTGCTGCCGCTCGCGCCGCCGGCCGCGACCTCGATCCGCTTGGGCGGGTCGACGATGCCGGGGTTGCGGATCGACACCGGCAGGCGTGCCTCCCGCCCGGTCTGCGCATTCGTCAAGACGACCGTCGCGTCCTGGAACGCGCGGCTGCCGCGGTCCAGGCGGGTGTCGATCTGCAGCGTCTGGCGGGCGGCCGGGTCCAGCGCGAAGCGCGCCGGGGCGACCGTGATCGCGCCGCGGCTCATGCCCGGCGCCTCGACGCGCGCCGACCACCGGGTGCGCCGCTCTTCGACGCTCGTCACCGTCCGCTTCAGCGTGACCTGCGTCGTCTGGCCGTCGAGCGAGATCGACGGCAGCTCGAGGTCGCGCGCCGCGATCTCGCGGCCGGCGAAGCGCCGGCAGTCCTCCTCGGACGGCGCGACGACGAGCCCCGGTCGCGCGGCCGCGTTCGGGTCGATCCGGCCGGCGCCGGCGGCGACATGCGGGGCCGCCCCGCTGCCGTCGCTGTCGACGGCGGGCTTGGCGGTCGTGACGAGCGCCGAGCGGATCGCGGCGGGCGACCAGCCGGGGTGAAGCTGGCTCAGCAGCGCACCGGTGCCCGCGACGATCGGCGAGGACATCGACGTGCCGGACAGGACGTTGAACTGCTCGTGTCCCTCGTCGCCGAACTGCGAGGCGTACGTGTCCGGGCTGTAGGCGGCGAGCACGTTAAGCCCCGGGGCGGCGACGTCCGGACGCATGAGGTCCGGGTTCGCGAGCCCCGGCCCGCGCGACGAGAACCACGCGACGCGATGCGGCTGCCAGCGCGTCGCGGCCGCGCCGTCGAAGGACACGCTCGCCCCGGCCGCCGCGGTCCGGCGCAGCGGGGCAGGTCGGAGTCGTCGACGTACAGCGCCGCGATCGAGCTCGCCACGGCGGGATCGTCGGCCACGGCGAGATCGATCGGCAGGACGAAGCCGGTGGCGCCCGCGTCGCGCAGGGTCTGGGCGATGAGCCCGGTGGGGGCGAACGGCTCGCAGATGACGATCGCGCCGCGGACGCGCTCGGGGGTCATCCCGCCGACGCAGTAGCGCGGGTCGTCGAACACGTCGTCGCCGGGCGCGCTGAAGGACGCCCCGTCGACGAGCCGGACGGCGCGCTGCCCCGGAGCCGAGGTGGACGCGGCGAGGCGCTCACGTGCGCCGCGGGCCTCGATCGTCGTGCGGAACGTGCGCGCGCCGGTCGTGGCGGCGACGGCGGTCGTCCACGGGGCGGTCGCCGGGCTGCCCAGCGCGCCCTCGTACTCGCCGGCGTTGCCGGCCGAGACCGCGACGAACACGCCCGCGGCGTCGGCGTTCAGCAGCGCGAGCTCGGTCGGCGTCGAGCCGCCGACGTGTCCTCGCCGCTGCCGAGCGAGAGGTTCAGGACGTCGACGCCGTCGGCGACGGCGCTGTCGATCGCCGCGATGACGTCGATGGAGGAGCAGACGCCGTAGCCCCAGCACGCCTTGTACATCGCGAGGTGGGCGGCCGGCGCGATGCCGGTCATGCGGTCGACGCCGAGCGGGTTGAGGCCGATCAGCGGGTCGACGCCGGCATTGCCGACGGCGGTCGATGCGACGTGCGTGCCGTGGCCGCCTCGTCGCGCGGGGAGTGGTAGGACTCCTCGGGCAGCGAGCCGATGCCGTCGGCGAACCAGCGGGCGCCGACGAGCTTGTTCGTGCACGACTCGGCCGGGAACTTCTCGCCGGCCTGGCAGGTGCCGTGCCACGTCGCGGGCGGTGGGGTGCCGGCCGCGGCGAACGAGGCGCTCTCGGGCGTCACGCCGGAGTCGACGACGCCGACCACCATCCCCTTGCCGGCGCCGCGGGGCCCGCCGAGCTGCTTCCACAGCCCGCCGGGAAGGCCGAGCAGGTCGGCCTCGGAGCCGCCGATGCCGCCCTGGCCCGGGCGTGCGGAGGTTTCGGATGTGGCCGTTGTGGTGAGCTCGAAGAAGCTCTCGCGCACGACGCGGCGCACGCCGTCGGCGGAGCGCAGCGCGTCGACCTGCTCGTCGGAGAGCTTCGCCGCGAAGCCGCTGAAGGCGGTGCGGTACTCCGCCGACGGCTTCGCGCCCGGAGCGGCCGCGGCGATGACCGCGGACTGGCGGCGGTCGAGCTCGGCTTCGTAGGCGCGCGCGTCGGCACTGGCCGGGCTCAGCTGGCGGTGCGCTGCAGGGGTCGGGTCGGTGCGTCGGCGTACGCCGGCGCGGCGCAGGCGGCGACGACGAGCGCGATCGGAGCCCGGGCCGGCGTCCCGGACAAGTTGGGGGTGGGCATGAGCGGGTCCTTCCTGATCTCGGTTCGGGTGGGGTTTCACCCACCACGGATCAGGCGCCGTCCAAGCAACGGACGTTCAGCGAGTTGGCACGTTGACGCTCGGTGCGCTCGCGCGTCGTCAGCGCAGGTTGATCGCCGCGCACAGACCGACGGCGATCGCGAGCGCGCCGTAGCCGTTGTAGCCCGAGACGAACAGGAGCAGCGCGGTGATGAACGCCGCGGCGACGGTCGCCAGCCACGCGATTCTCTCCAAGGGCATCCGCGCATCCTGCCCGATCGGCAACGATCCGGTCGCGCTGCTAGCTTCGACGTCACCTTTCCTGCAGCACGAGGAGCACACTCGCCGTGACGAAGGCCCAGCTCGTCGACGCCGTCGCCGCTCGCAGCGGTCTGACGCGCAAGCAGTCCACCGAAGCGATCGATGCCGCGCTCGATACCGTCGAGGCCGTCCTCAGCCGCGGCGGCGAGGTGATGCTCGCGGGCTTCGGCAAGTTCAGCACCGCCGAGCGCGCCGCCCGCCAGGGCGTCCACCCGCGGACCGGCGAGACGATGAACATCGCCGCGACGGTCGTGCCGAAGTTCACCGCGGGCACGAGCCTCAAGCAAGCCGTACGTAGCAAGTAAGTGGGCTTCGGCTCCCGCCTGACCGCGCTCGTCGCCGAGCGCGAGTCGCAGATCGTGCTCGGGCTGGACCCCGATCCGGCGCGCCTGTGGCCCGACGCGCTCGACCACGCGCCCGCCGGCGGCGAGCCCGCGACCCGCGCCGCGGCCGCCGTGCAAGCGCACTGCGCGGCGCTCATCGACGCGGCCGGCCCCGCCTGCGTCGCCGTCAAGCCGCAGCTCGCGTGCTTCGAGCGCCTCGGCGCCGCCGGCTGGAGCGCGCTCAAGGCGACGGTCGACCACGCCCGCGCGGCCGGGCTGATCGTCATCGCCGACGCCAAGCGCGGCGACATCGATGTGTCCGCCTCCGCCTACGCGCAGGCGCTCGTCGGCAGCACGCAGACGCCGTTCGGCGAGGCCGGCGGCCTCGGGGCCGACGCCTTCACCGCCAACCCGCTGCTCGGCGTCGACGCGCTCGAGCCGTTCGCGACCGCCGCCCGCGCCGCGGACGCCGGGATCTTCGTGCTCGTGCGGACGTCGAACCCCGGCGCGGCCGACGTCGAGGACCTCGAGCTCGCCGGCGGCGGCAGGGTCTGGGAGCGCCTGGCGAGCATCGTCGCGCAGCTCGCCGAGCCGGGGGAGGGCCTGTCGGAGATCGGCGCGGTCGTGGGCGCGACCGAGCCCGCACACCTTGCGCGCGCGCGGGAAATCATGCCGCGCACGCCGTTCCTGCTGCCCGGCATCGGCGCGCAGGGCGGCCGGGTCGAGGACCTCGCGCCGGCGTTCGCGGCGGGCCGCGCCGGCGGGCTCGTCAGCGCCTCGCGCTCGATCGCGCGCGCGCACGAGGCAGCCGGCGCGCGGCCCACCTGCGAAGCCGCACGCGCGGAGGCCGAGCGCCTACGCGAGGTCGCATGGTCGTTGAGCTGAGGCTCGGCCGACCACCGCGCCCCGTATGCTCCACGGCTGATGTTGCAGGCGCCAAGGATCGTCCGCTGGACGCTGCCGGCACTCCTGCTCACGCTGCTGATCGGGGGATACGTCATCGTGGCCGCGAGCGAGCGCGGGGACGGGAAGCAGCCCGGCTCGTCGAGTCAGACCACGACCACGAAGAAGAAGCCCAAGGCCAAGCGCGTGAAGGTCCGCAGCGGCGACACGGTGGCGTCGATCGCGCGCCGCTCGAAGCTCACGGTCGTCGAGCTGCTGGAGCTCAACCCCAAGGTCGACCCGCGCCTGCTGCGGCCGGGCCAGCGACTCAGAATCAAGTGAGACGTCTTCTCACGGCGTTCGCGGCCGTGCTCGCGGCGTGGCTGGCCGGCGCGCCCGCCACCGCCTGGGGCGCCAGCAACGCGCCGCCCCTGCAGGCGCGCGCGGCGATCGTCATGGAGGCGTCGACGGGCGACGTCCTGTACTCGAAGAACTCGCGCCAGCGGCGCTCGATCGCCTCGGCGACCAAGCTCATGACCGTGCTCGTCGCGCTCCAGCGCACGGACCTCGACGACGTCTTCACCGCCGCGAACTACCACGCGAGCCCGGGCGAGTCGCAGATCGGCCTGCGCCCCGGCGAGCGCATGAGCGTCCGCGACCTGCTGCGCGCGACCCTGCTGCCGAGCGCCAACGACGCGGCCGCCGCGATCGCGGTCGGGACGATGGGCTCGACGCAGCAGTTCGTCGCGCGAGATGAACGCCCGCGCGAAGGCGCTCGGGCTGCGCGACACGCACTACACGACGCCGGTCGGGCTCGACGACCTCGGCAACTACTCGAGCGCGCGCGACCTCGCGAAGCTCGCGGTCCGCCTGCGCGCCTACGAGTTCTTCCGCCGCACGACGGACCTGCCGCGCGCGACGCTGCGCAGCGGCGCCCGCAAGCGGACGGTCATCAACCGCAACACGCTCGTGCGCAACGTCGAGGCCGTCAACGGCGTCAAGACGGGGCACACGAACCGCGCCGGCTACGTCCTCGTGGGCTCGGCGCGCCGCGCCGGCGTGACGGTCATCAGCGTCGTGCTCGGCGAGCCCGGCGAGCGCGCTCGCGACGCCGACTCGCTCGCGCTGCTGCGCTACGGCCTGAACAGCTACGAGGCGCTGACGCCGCTGCCGCAAGGCCGGACGCTCGGCAAGGTCGACCTGCGCTACCGCAACGGCGACACGGTCGACGTCGTCGCCGGCTCCAGCGTGCGGCGGGTGCTGCGCGATGGCACGAAGACGAGCGTCACGGTGACCGGCCTGCCGCAGGAGGTCGACGGGCCGCTGCCGCGCGGCTCGCGCCTCGGGACGGCGACCGTGCGAGCGGGCAAGGAGGTGCTCGCGCGCGTGCCGGTGGTGACCGCTCGGCCGGTCGAGGAGGCGGGTCTCGGGACGCGCCTGAGCGACCTCGCCCGCCGTTCGCAGACGATCATCGCCCTGATCGTCCTGCTGGTCTGTAGCCTCCCTCTCCTGATGATGCGCCGACGCGCGATGCGCCGCAAGCGGGCTCTGGATGCGGAGCACCGCCGGGCCCGCCGCCGCGAGGAGACACCGGTTTAGTGGCCCATCCCGCGAACCCGCACCCGTTTGGATCGCCCGCCGATCACCGCCTGGCGGCGTCCTCGCTCAGTCATGGGCCTGGAGGCCCACTCCTTCACTGCGTCCTTGCCAGCCGGCGCCGGCAGGCGCCCAAACGGGCACGGGCTCACGGGACGGACCACGCATGATCATCACCGTCACGCTGAATGCGGCGATCGACAAGTCGTTGTCCGTGCCGAACTTCCGCCTCGGGCGGCGCCATCGCACGGTCGAGCAGACGACGCTTCCGGGCGGCAAGGGCGTCAACGTCGCGCGCACGCTGAAGACGCTCGGCCAGCCCGTCATCGCGACGGGATTCGCGGGCGGCGCGACAGGCACGCGGATCGTCGAGGCGCTCACCGAGGAGTCGATCCTCAACGACTTCGTGCGCATCCGCGAGGAGTCGCGCACGAACACCGCCGTGCTGGATCCGACCAACGGCGAGCAGACCGAGATCAACGAGCGCGGCCCGTCCGTCAGCGCGCGCGAGCTCGAGCTCTTCCACGACAAGCTCATGTACCTCGCGCGGGGCGCGGCGATCGTCATCTTCGCGGGCTCGCTGCCGCGCGGGGTCGACGCAGACGTCTACGCGGACCTCATCAAGGAGCTGCGCAAGCTCGGCCTGGTCGTGGTCGTCGACACGGACGGCGACCCGCTGCGCCACGCGGTCCGCGCGATGCCGAGCGTCGTGTCGCCGAACGTGCTCGAGGCCGAGGAGCTCGTCGGCCACGAGTTCAACGACGACGAGGATCGCGTCATCGCGGTCCGCGAGATGGTCGCGCTCGGCGCCGTCGAGGCGATCATGACCGTGCCCGACGGCTGCTTCGCGTCGGTCCACTCCGAGGACGAGACGCAGCTCTACCGCGTGCGGATCACGCCGCGCGAAGCGGTCGCCACGGTCGGCGCGGGCGACGCGTTCCTCGCCGGCTACGTCGCCGCGCGCTACGAGGACAAGCCCGCCGGCGAGTGCCTGCGCTACGGCGTGGCGTGCGGCGCCGAGTCGGTGCAGCGCCTGGGCGCGGGGCTCGTCGACCCGCACAAGGTCGAGCGGCTGCTGCCCGAGGTCGACGTCCAGCGTCTCGCGGCTCCGGCCGAGGTCTCCTGACGGCCTCGAAGGGCGATCCTCGGCGCGGGGTCGCCGTCGCGCGGCGCTCGCTGGACGTCGGCGAGGTGCCCCGGCGCCTGTACCTCCTGCGCCACGCGAAGTCCGACTGGGACGATCCCGGGCTCGCCGACCACGACCGCCCGCTGGCCGCGCGCGGCCGGCGCGCGGGCGAGCTGCTCGCCGAGCACGTGCGCGCCGCGGGCGTGGCGCCGGAGCTCGTGCTCTGCTCCACGTCGCAGCGCACCCGCGAGACGCTCGCGCTGCTGAACCTCGGCGGCGGGCCGGTCGTGCTCTACGAGCGCGGCCTCTACGCGGCGCCGGCTCGCGTCCTCCTCGACCGCCTGCGCGCGGTCGCCGACCATCGCTCGTCGGTCATGCTCGTCGGGCACAGCTCGGGGATCGAGGATCTCGCGCTGCTGCTCGCGCGCCGGGGCGCGCGCTTGGCGGAGATGCGCGAGAAGTTCCCCACCGGCGCGCTCGCCACGCTCGAGTTCCGGGGCCGCTGGAGCAAGCTCGGCAGCCGCGACGCCGACCTCACCGGCTACGTGATCCCGCGCGAGCTCGCCGCGTCCTGACGTTCGGGGGTGGGGGCTACCCGTACCCCAAGATGCCTGCTAGCCGCATCGTCGGGCCGCCGGCGCGCTGGCAGGCTACGCCCATGACCTGAACCACACGCGACGCTCGTGCGGACGACCTCCCGGTCCGCGACGATGAAGCCACCTGGGTGATTCAACCCCGCGGTCCCTGAGGCCGCAGCGAATCTCTCACGCGGCGTCGCCGCCTCACCCACATAGCCAGGCCCTGAGATTCCCGCCCCTTCCCCGGCGGGCTCAGGACGTTAAGCGTCGATTCGCCGCCTCAGCGCTGCGCCCAGGACGGGCTGGACACGTTCCTGGCCAGCCGCCGCGCGCTCCCGCCACCGGCCGAGACGGTGTAGAGGTCGCGCCCGCGGACGAACGCGAGGCGCTTGGCGTCGGGGCTGAACGCGGGATCCAGGTCGGCGCCGGTCGTCAGCTCGCGGACGCGGTTGCCGGTCGCGGCGTCGAACAGGGCGATCGGGCCGCTCACCGATCCCGCCGCCCCGGTGCCGGGCCGGGCCACGGCGGCCACGCGCTTGCCGTCGGCGGAGCCGGCGGGGTCGTCCAGGTAGCGCGTGGGATCCACCGCCACGCTGCCGACGCAGCCCGCGGACGCGGTGACCGTGCAGATGAACCACGGCTTGCCGTCCGTCGCCGTAGGCCTGGCGCAGGAGGCTGCGCCCGAGCCAGCCGGCCGACATCAGGCCTTCGGCGACGATGACGCTCCGCGCCGCCGGCTTGCCGGCATCGAGCGCGATGAGGTTGCGTTCGAGCTCGCTGCCGCACGGCGGGATCGGGCAGACGATCGTCGGGCGCTGGATGACGTCGATCCACGCGACCGCGCCGCCGTCCGGCCGGACGTTTACCTCGGGCGCCTGCTGGCGCAGCGCCGTGCCGATGCGCTCGGGGGTCGTGCCGTCGCGCCTGGCGCGGAACACCTCTTCGGAGCGGATGTACGCGAGCTTGGCGCCCGACCGCGACGCGCTCACCGACGTGTACGGCCTCGACGCGGTGCCCTTCAGCAGCGTGCGCTTCTTCCCCGTGGCGGCGTCGACCTTGCAGATCGAGGGGCCGCACACGCCGTAGATCACGCCGGACGAGGCCGCCGGGCTCGCCGCGGGCGACACGGCAAGCGGCACCGCGAGCAGCGCGGAAACAGCAAGGAGCCGGCGCATCCGCGCAAGCGTAACAGCGAGCTTCGAGCCTCCCTACCGGTCTTGATCCTCACCGCGTCGAACGGCGCGGGGGCGCCGGGGGTGACGGTCATCGTCGCCGTGCGGGTGACGCCGGAACCAGCTCGCGGTGATGACGACGGTCGCCGTCGTCGAGACCGCGGACGTCGTCACGGGGAAGGCCCCTCGCTGGACTGGCCGCCGTTGACGACGACCTCTGCCGGCGCCTGCACGACGGCGGGATTCGCGCTGGAGAGCTGCACGACGCGACCGTCGGTCGTCGCGCTGAGGCGCACGGTCCCGGTCGTCGCGCTGCCTCCCGTGACCGTCGAGGTAGCGAGCGTCGACGACGCTCGCGGGTACCTCGCGCGAGGTGGTGGTTAGCTTGAATCGAGCAGCCGCACCGTGACTGGTGCGATGAGGCGAGGGTCCGCAGGTCTCTCATCAAGCGCGAACGAAAGATCGTAAGCGCCCTGGCCGGGAGGTAGAAAGGTGACTCGCGCACCAGTGTGCAAGCTCAGCTCATAGCCGGGTAACCGGTGGGGTGCCGGCACGATGGAGAAGATTGGCAGCTCCAACTTCTTGATCTCGACAAGCTCGGAGTCTCGGAGCGCGATCTGGATTGAGTGGTCCGTTGCGAAATCCTCCTGCGGACCGGACACGCGGATAGCTACGTCGAACTCGATCTCATCGCCGGCGCCCACCGTCATCGTGTCGATCTGGCCGTCGTAGATATCCACGCGACCTGGCGTATTCGCGGGACGCACCCATTTGCACGGGATCGCCCAGACGATTCGCACCCGGCCTATTCCTCGTCTTGTTCGGCGGACAAAGCGGTGTCCGGCCCGGCGTCGTCTCCGCGATGCGGCGCCGCTTCGCGCTCTGAGTTGGCGAGCGGCGCCTGCCAACCGCGAGGGGGAATGCTCGGGTCGATCTTCTCGACTGTGCCGCGACTGAAATCGAGGCGAAACATGTCCATCTGTACCTTCCCTTCGGCTCGGGGTCCGCACCGGATTTCCCAAGCCCGGCGCAACGAAGCTTCCCGAGCGATGCTCGCACCGTATCCGGACGCCATGATACGACCGGCGCATGCTTGAGCGCTCAAGCAAGCGACCCCGCGATCTCAACCGGCTCGCTTAGCGGCGAGTCCAAGTGGAGACGCCTCCGCAACAGCCAGCCGAGCCCGAAAGACCCCTGCGGTCGCATTCACCTCCCTGCGCCGGGGCGCCGTCGCGCACCGCGTTCGGCGAGATCGACAGCGACGAGACGACGCCGACCGCGAGCGCGCCCGCGCGCGCCCCTCCGGGAGCCGCCGGCAGCTCAGGCTGCCACGGGAACGTCGGACGAGACCTCGACGAACACGCGGTCGCCCTGGACCTCGACCGCGTGCGCGGCGACCGGGTCGCCGGCGCCGAGCGGCTCGCCCGTCGCGAGGTCGTAGCGGCGGTCGTGCAGCGGGCAGATGACCGCGCGGTCGCAGACGATGCCGTCGGCGAGCGGGCCGCCGCGATGCG
The DNA here is from genome assembly GCA_963766525.1 of uncultured Actinomycetes bacterium. Classification (GTDB taxonomy): domain Bacteria; phylum Actinomycetota; class Thermoleophilia; order Solirubrobacterales; family Solirubrobacteraceae; genus CADCVQ01. The sequence goes on along the minus strand of CAVYAX010000030.1, from coordinate 35,846 downwards.
GGCACGCGGCGTCCAGCGCGTACCAGCCGCCGGCGGCGCGGAAGACCGCGATCCGGCGCCCCTCGAGCGTCACGACGCGGCCCTCGCCCAGTGGCACGTCGTCGACGTTGCATGCGAAGTTCATCGCTCGCCTCCTGCCGGCGGGCCCACGAGCGCGGGCTCGCCGGCGTCCAGCCCCGGCGTCTCGAGGTCCGAGAACTGCTTGGGGTGATACGGGTCGTCGCGCTCGAGCCACGGATCCTTGGTCGCGGCCTTGGCGATCCGCAGCCGCTCGCGCAGCGCGGCGCCGGACTCCTCGCCGAGCACGACCTCCTTGACCTTCTCGAGGCCGATGCGCGGGATGAAGTCGTACGTGCGCTCCTTGTAGTCGGCGTTCTCGCGGTAGAACTGCAGGAACGTCGTCGCGACGCGCAGCGCCTCTGCGCGCGAGTCGACCGTCGCGAGGATGTCTGCCTCGCGGACGTTGCCGCCCGCAGCGCCGCCCGCGCGCACCTGCCAGCCGCCCTCGACGGCGACGCAGCCGATGTCCTTGACGGTCGCCTCGGCGCAGTTGCGCGGGCAGCCGCTGACGCCGGACTTCACCTTGTGCGGGGTGTGCAGCCCCTCCCAGAGCTTCTCCATCTCGATGCCAAGGCCGATCGCATCGCCGAGGCCGAAGCGGCAGAAGTCCGTGCCCACGCAGGTCTTCACCGTTCGGACGGCCTTCGCGTACGCGTGGCCCGACCGCATCCCGAGGTCGCGCCAGATCTCCGGCAGGTCGTGCTTCTTGACGCCGAGCAGGTCGAGGCGCTGGCCGCCGGTGACCTTCACCAGGGGGACCTCGTACTTGTCGGCGACGTCGGCGATGCGGCGCAGCTCGTCCGGGGTGCAGACGCCGCCGTACATCCGCGGCACGACCGAGAACGTGCCGTCCTTCTGGATGTTCGCGTGGACGCGGTCGTTGATGAAGCGCGCGTCGCGCTCCTCCTGGTGGCGGTTCGCCTGGACCTCTGAGACGAGGTACGCCAGCGCCGGCTTGCAGACGCCGCACTCGCGGCCGGTCCCGCAGGCCGACGCGACCTCGGAGACCGACTGGAAGCCCTCGTCGCGGATGCGCCCGGCGAGCTGCTCGCGCGTCTGCTTGCGACACGGGCAGAGGTAGGTCGGCTCGTCCGACAGCCCGCCCGTGGCGACCGCGACGATCTCCTTGACCGCCTCGCGGCACGACCCGCAGCCGGTTCCCGCGCGCGTCACGGCCATGACCTCGCGCGGTGTCGCGCAGCCGCCCACGGTCACCGCTTCGACGAGCGCGCCCTTGCAGACGCCGTTGCAGTCGCAGATCTGCGCGGTGTCGGGCAGGTCGGCGGGACCCGCGAGCGACGCGTCGGCGAGCGCCTGGAGCGGGTCGTCGATCGGCTCGCCCGCGCGGACGGCGGCGACGAGCGCCTCGGAGCCGCGCGTGTCGCCGAGCAGGATCGCGCCGACGACGCGCCCGTTGCGCGTCGCGAGCTTGCGATAGACGCCGGCGGCGCCGTCGGTGACGACCGCCTCGTGGTCGCCCTCGGCGTCGCCGGCGCAGACGAGGTCGATGCCGGCGACCTTGAGCTTCGCGCTCGGAACGGAGCCGAGGTACGCCGCTGCGTCGCCGGTGAGCGTCGCGGCGGCGACCCGCGCCTGGTCGTGGATCGGCGCGACGAGCCCGTAGACGATGCCGCGGTGCTGCGCGCACTCGCCGACGGCGAGGACCCCGGGGATGCTCGTGCGCATCGCGTCGTCGACGACGATCCCGCGCTCGCACTCCACACCGGTCGCGCGGGCGAGCGTGACCTCCGGCCGGATGCCGACCGACACGACGACGAGGTCGGCGTCGAGGCGATCGCCGCCCTTGAAGTGCAGGCCGGTCGCGTGCGTCGCGCCGACGATCGCGGTCGTGTTGCGCTCGAACTGGACGCGGACGTCGAGGGCGGCGAGCGCGGGGGCGAGCAGCGCGGCGGCGCCGGCGTCGAGCTGGCGCTCCATGAGGCGGTCGAGCAGGTGGATGACCGTGACCTCGCAGCCCTGCGCGGCGATCCCGCGGGCGGCCTCGAGGCCGAGCAGGCCGCCGCCGATGACCGCGGCGTGCTTCGCGCCGCCGATCGCGGCGGTGCGGATGGCCTCGCAGTCCTCGGGGCCGCGGAAGGGGTGCACGCCGGGCAGGTCGATGCCGTGAAAGGGCGGCATGAGCGGCTGCGAGCCGGTCGCCAGCACGAGCTGGTCGTAGCTCAGCGTCCGCCCGTCGCCGAGCTCGAGGCTCCGCGCGTCGACGTCGATGGAGGTCACCCGGGTGCCGAGCTCGAGGTCCACCTCGTGGTCGGCGTACCACTCGCCCGGCCGTAGCTGGAGCGTCTCGGGGTCCTCGCCGGAGACGAGGATCTCCGACAGCCGCACGCGGTCGTACGGCGCGCTGGACTCGCCGCAGACGAGCGTGATCCCCACGTCGGGGTCCCGCTCGCGCAGCGCTTCACAGACAGCTTGGCCGGCGATGCCGCCGCCGACGATCACGACGCAGTCGCTCATGCGGCGATCCTCGCGGGTCGCCGTTTCCTCGCCGTGTTCCTGGTGTTTCCAGGTGATGAACGGCCGCGCGACTGCGGTCAGTCGATTCGCTGGGTGCCGAACGGCGTGAAGATCCTGCCGTACAAATCGCTACTGATGCCGGCGCCCCAGCCGATGCCCGTGCTCTTGAACTTGATCTGCTTTGTCGGAGAGTACGCCGGGCTGACGGCCGGCAGCCACAGATACTCGTAGCCACCGCCCCATCCGAACGATGCGCCGATGTTCGAGTACCCCGCCTTGCCCTCGAACTCATCCGCGAACATCGGCTCCTCGGTTTCGAACGACGTCCAGTCGTCGCCCTCGCCGTAGCCTTGCGTGCCCGTGCTCTTCGTCTGCTTCTTGGCCGCGGTCCCGGCTTCGTCGCCGATCTCCTCGAAGACCTCGCCGGGGCCCAGCTTCTTGCCGAGTCTCCTCTCGAGCGACATCGCGGCGCCGACACCCCAGTAGTAGTAGCGATGCTTGCACCGTCGCCCGTCGCTGTCGGCCTTCTGCATCCGGAACTCCACGGTCGCGTTGGTGTAGGAGGGGCCGACCTTGAGGCCGAAGATCTGGGGTGCCTCCGACATCACGTTCGTGATCTGGGCCTGCCACTTCGTGGTCGGCTGCTCGCAGATCTCCCGCGGACCCGGATCCGGCTTGTCGCGCTGGCACAACATGTCTTCCCCGCACTGCCGCCTCATCTTCTGCGGCTTGTAGAGCACGTCCCTCAGGACGATGTCGACGCGACGGAAGGGCTTGAGCTCCTCGTCGGTCTCGCCGTGCTGCGGACGCTCGATCTCGCCCATGACGGTCGTGAGAAGCTCGTTCTTGACCTTGCGATCGTCGAGCAGATCTTCGAGATGGCTCTCGACCGCCGCGACACGATCCGCGGCGAGCTGCTCGTTGTACGTGGCGCTCTCGCGCTTGTCGGCGTAGCCGTTGATCTCGAAGGTGATCTTCTCGACGAAGAACGTGGCGTCGGCGATCCTGCGCAGCGTCGCCTTGTCGCCCTTCGTGAGGGCGGCGTCGTTCGTGGCGAAGTAGATCGCGCCGCGCCCCGCGGGGGTGCTCCACGTGCTCGTCCCTTGCGTCAGGTCGCCACCCACGTCCTCCGCGGTCACGTCCCCCGAGTACACGAGGCCGACATGGGTATCGAGCGCGCCGATCGTCTGTGCGCCGACAGCGCCGTCGATCGTGAGGCCGGCGGAGAGCTGCACCTGCTTGACGGCGGCGGCGGTCTCGGGCCCGAAGGGGCCGCTGGTCCCGGCCTTCGGCAGGAGGTCGAGCCCCAGCTCCTCACAGCCCCAGGACCGGATCGCCTGCTTGAGGAGCTTGATCGTCGTCGCCGTCCCGCCCTTGGGCATCTTGGTCTTCGACAGCTGCGCCTTCTCGCGATGGCGAAGCGACTCGAGGCCCTTGTCGTCGCGCCACGCATCGAGGTCCGGCGTTGGCGCCGGCTCGCCGCATTCCCCGTACTGCTGGCGGTCGAGCGCGGTCTGGATCTTCGTGCCGGTGCTCTTGATCGTCTCCTCGACGTACTCCGTGGCCTTGTCCCACAGCGAGCCGAAGAAGCTCTCGTCCTCGGCGCGCTGGAGGGTCGCGACGGGCGTGCGTCTCTCAGCCGGCGCGAGGCCGTTGGACGCGCAGGACGACGCCGCACCGCCCGACGCGCACGCGGCGCAGCATCCTTCGTCATGCGCGTCGCGCGTGCGGTGCGCCACGGCGTGGGCGAGGGCGCGCGACAGCGGTAGGTCGCCGCCGTGTCGAGGCGCGGACGCTGGACGAGCGACGCTGTGCGCCGAGGGCTGCGGCGCGACCGGATTGCGGCGAGCCGGGGCCGCGGCCTTGCATTCGGCGCGTTGCGCTACGAGCATGAAACGCTCCGTCGAGGCCGGGGCCGGATCGCCGAAAATATAGGTGGCCGGGTGCCCGGTGACAACCTCACTGCGACAAAAGTCCCATGGCGCGTTCGCGCTCGGGGTGCAAACGTTGCTTCGCACACGACTTGGGAGGTACGTCTCAGATGCGCAAGCCCATCGCTTTGATCACGGCCGCGGGACTCACGGCCGCGATCGCGACACCCGCCCTCGGCGCCGGCGCGAGCGTCAGGGTCGACGACGACTTCTTCCGCGCGAAGACGGTTCGCGTCACCAAGGGCTCGACCGTCACCTGGAGGTGGGCCGGCGACAACCGCCACAACGTCGTCTTCCGGAGCTTCAAGTCCAAGCTCCAGCGGACGGGCAGCTACCGCCACCGCTTCACGAAGGCCGGCACGTACCGCTACGTCTGCACGCTGCACGAAGACGAGGGCATGAAGGGCAGCGTCATCGTCCGCTGACTCGTACCGGGCAACGCCGGCGCCCCTGCCCCGGGGCGCCGGCGGCCCACCGTCATGCGGCGAGCGGCATCGCCGTCAGCGCCTGCTGGACCGTGGCCGCGACCTCGTGCGCGCAGCCCCACGAGAAGCTGAAGCCCGAGCCGCCGTGCCCGTAGTTGTGGACGATGTTCGTCGCGTCCTCGCGCTCGAGGCAGACGTTGCCGTTGCGCAGCGGGCGCAGGCCGGCGCGGACGGGCTCGTCCGGGTCGAGCTCCGCGCGGGCGAGGACCGGCATGAACTCCAAGCAGCGGCGGTACATGTCGCGCACCGGCTGGTAGTTGTGCAGCCCGATGTCGAGGCTCCACTCGTCCTCCTCGGTGAGGCCGCCGAGCAGCAGCAGGTTCTCGCCGCGGGGCACGATGAAGACCATGTCCTGCTTCGTCGAGCCCTCCGGGTGCGAGACGCAGTGGGCCTCGTCGACCTTGGGCATGCGGCTGCCGTCGTTGATCGCACGCACGAGCGCGCCGCGCAGGGGGTACATCTGTGCGCCGTGCATCTCGGCCGAGCCGAGGCCTGTGCAGTTGACGATCGCGCCGGCGTTGAACTCGCTGCACAGGCGCGCCTCGTTGTCGGCGAGGCGGCCGTCGATACGCCCTTGGGTGATCGTGACGCCGGCCGCCTCGACCTGACGGCGCAGCCAGCCCATGTAGACGTCGGTGTCGATCATCGGGGCGATGAAGGCGTAGGCATCGACGATGCCGGCCTCGGGGCTGATGCCGTTGGCGTCGGCGAGACCGGCGTCGTGGACGAATCCGCGCACCTTCGGCGCGAGCTCGTTCATCTTGTGCAGCTCGCGGGCGGTCTGCGGCTTGGTGAAGTAGAAGTTCGCGCGGCGCATGTACACGCCGGTCTGCGGGTCGCGCGCCAGGTCGGAGAAGATCTCGTAGGACTCCATCGCCCACTCCTTCGAGCGCGTGAGCGACGTCTGGTCGCGGTGATAGCCGCAGACGGCCGGCGGCCATTCCCACAGTGCACCGGCGACGACCGAGACGAGGTCGGACTGGAACTTCTCGGCGACGACCTCGACCTCGATACCGGCGCGAGCGAGCGCGAGCGCGCTGGTCAGGCCGCTGACGCCGGCGCCGACGACCAGCACGCGGCCGGTGTCTGCGGCGGAGGGGGTGGTGTTACGGGCGATGTCATAGACGGCGCACATGTCGGCTCCAAGGTGTGTGAAATGCGTTACGGGAGTGACAGGAACTTCGCACGCCGGCGCGGTGCCACGTATACGGGTGGCATGTGGCGGTCGGTACGGGTAGCTCCACTTCACGAGGCGCATCCTGCTCACCCCGCGGCGCCTTCGCATCAGGGAAGCACCCTTAACATTGCCCTTACGCCGGCTGGAAATCATGGTGTTGGCGTTCTCGGCCGCAGCGCGAGCACCTTGAGTAACTCAGGAATGACGTTTGTCGGCATGACGCCTCTACCGGGATGGACGAACGTTGGCGCGCACGCGCGGGCTCGTGCAGGCTCGCGTTCTGCGGGGTAGGGCTGTGAAGGGCGGCATGGCGCAGCGAATGATCGAAGCCAACGGTGTCGAGCTCTGCGCGGAGACGTTCGGCGACGCGCGAGATCCTCCGATCCTGCTGATCATGGGCAGCGGCGCGTCGATGCTGTGGTGGGAGGAGGGCTTCTGCTCGATGCTCGCCGGCGGTGGGCGCTTCGTGATCCGCTATGACCACCGCGACACCGGTCGCTCGGTGACCTACGAGCCCGGGCGCCCCAAGTACGCGGGCGGCGACCTCGTCGCCGACGCGGCTGGCGTGCTCGACGCCTACGAGCTCGCGGCCGGCCACATCGTTGGCGTCTCTGCGGGCGGGGCGTTTGCGCAGCTGCTCGCGCTCGATACTCCGGATCGTGTCCTGTCGCTGACCCTGATCAGCACGTCTCCCGCCGTCGCGATCGAACGAGCGCTCCCATCGCCGACCGAGGCGTTTGGACAGTTCGTGTCCACGGCACAGGTGGACTGGTCAGATGCCGACTCGGTCATCGAGTACCTGCTCGACTACACGCGGGTGCTCGCGGGAGGCGAGCGCCCGTTCGATGAAGACGCAGCGCGTGAGCTCGTGCGTCGCGATATCGAGCGCGCCCGCGACTTCGCGGCGCTTCAGAACCACGACCTGATCGCGGACGACGGGCGCGAGCGCGGGCCGCTGTCGTCGATCGTCGTGCCCACGCTCGTCGTCCACGGCACCGCGGACCCGATGTTCCCGCCCCAGCACGGCGAGGCGCTCGCACAGGAGATCCCCGGCGCCCGCCTGCTCTCACTCGAGGGCGCCGGTCACGGGGTCGACCGGCATGACTGGGAGATCGTCGTGAGCGCGCTCCTCGAGCACACCGCGTAGCGCCGCACCGATCGCCGGAGTCCCGCAGGCGGCGGAAGCTTCGCACCGACCGACCGCCTGGGCGAGCTCGGATGCCACCTTGAGAACTGCCTTATCTGTAGGCACACCGACGTCAAGCGACGTGGTGCGCCGATGCGGATGATGTGCGGTGGGGACCGCCGTCCGGTGCGTGTGTTCTCTGGGGGGCTCCTTGTCGTCGACGTGCCGTTGTGGGGTGGCGCGCGGGTGTCCAGCCTTATCTCGGTGCTCGCGCCCCGGGCAGGGGCGCGGCGACTAGATCGTTGATGGGGTGATCCCGCGGTGAGCGGTGTGGCCGCTCAATCTTTCAGGGTCGCTCCTCGATTCTTCGGTGAGGACGGGAGTTCTGGGGGAGCCGGCCACGATCGATCACTGATGGTGCGACAGCACACGCGCCGGGCAAGATCAGCGGGCGGGTGCCATCGCGTCGTCGCCGAGCTCGCGCAGCGTGTGGTGCGCGCGGCGCAGCAGCTTGCGAGCGATCGTCAGCGCGGCGCGGTTGGCTCCGAGGCGCTCCTTGAGCTGCACGTAGTAGGCGTGGTCGGGGGACGCCGGCCTGGCGGCGCATTGCGCGGCCTCGAAGACGGCCCAGCGCAGCACGGGTGAGCCTTGGCGTGAGAGGTGCCCGCCGCGTCGTCGCTCGTCGGACTGATGCACGGTGATGTCCAGGCCGGCGCAGCGCACGGCCTGCTTGGAGGAGGACAGGCGCCGCGTGTCGCCGAGCTCGGCGACGATCGCGGTCGCGACAAGCGTCCCGATGCCGTAGTGCGCCATCAGCGCGCGACAGCCGGGCTGGCGGCGCGCGATGCGGTCAAGCTCGAGATCGATGTCGTGCAGGACACCGTTGAGGTACTCGATGATCCCCAGCGCGACGGTGATCTGCTGCACCGCGGCCGGCGGCAGCTTCAGGGCGGCGAGCTGCTCGCGGGCGTAGCGACCCTCGAGGCGCCCGAGGCGGCCGGCTTGGACGGGGACGCCGTGGTGAAAGAGGACGGCGTGGATGCGCTGCAGCCACTCGGTGCGCTGGCTGACGAGCGTCTTGCGTAGGCGGACCTTCACGCGCAGGTCCAGGATGTGCGGCGGCGCGATCCACGACTCGGGCAGGCGGTCTTGCATGAGTAGCTCGCGCAGCAGCCGTGCGTCGAGCTTGTCGGTCTTCGCGCGCCGCTTGCGATCCTGACGCGCCCGCGTCTCGGCCGGCTCGGCGAGCTTGACGTCGATGCCGGCACGCGTGCACTCCTCAGCGACGAAGCGCCACCCCGTCATCGCCTCGACGGCAACAACGGTCGGCGTGTCCGCGTAGCGCGCGAGGAACGCACGGACGGTGTCGCGGTTGGCCGGACGGATGCGACCGGTGCGGACTTCGCCGCTGTCGGTGTCCAGCGCGTCGTAGGTGATCTGAGCACGATGCAGATCGAAGCCGATGAACGTCGTCACGAGCGGTCCCTCCAAGACTTGATCGACAGGAGCCGCCATCGTCCGAAGCCGGTCGGACGGCGCCCCCGCCAGCCTGGCCGAAGACACTCGGCCGGCCGGTTCCTACATGCGATCTTTCCCAAGGTGACCACGCCCCAGCGGCCCAACGAGAGCGGGGGAGAGGCAGGTCGCAGCGGCGGGAAACGGGCGTGCGAACCACGCCATCGCTCGCTCGAAACCCGCGAATGCCCTGTCGCGACCGGCTGCGCCGAGGACAGACGGGCTGCCCGGTTCGCGCCGCCTCGATCGACGTCGCGAGCGCCGCTTGCGGTGCACGCCGAGCGGCGGGCCACGATCTGACCCCCGGGGCTGGTTGGCTTGTGCGCGTCAGCGTGCCCGCGGCGCGCGCCATCCGCCACGCCAGCTTCATCGGCTCACGCCGACCGCCCCGGAGGGCTTGAAGCCGGCGCGTGCGTTGTCGCCGACCGCTGGCGATGCCGCGCGCATCAAGCCAACCAGCGAAGGGAGCAAGATCGCGATGGCCCACCAGCTCGTAGTGCACTGCAAGCGCGCCGCGCACGACGTCTACATCGGGCGCCCGTCGAAGTGGGGCAACCCGTTTGTCATCGGGCGCGACGGCACGCGCGAGGAGGTCATCGCGCGCTACGAGGCTTGGCTGCTCGAGCAGCCCGAGCTCGTCTTGGCGCTGCCCGAGCTTGCGGGCAAGACGCTGGGCTGCTGGTGCGCGCCGCGGGCGTGTCACGGCGACGTGCTCGCACGGCTCGCCAACGCGCAGGCGTAGCCCGAGGCGCAGGCGCCGCGGCGCAGGCGCCCCGGGGTGCCGGCGGCCCCGCGGGGTTGGCGCTGGCTGCTGCGACGACCAGGACGCCTAAGGACGCTGCGCGTGGCTACGGCCCGGCTGCGGCGCGCTCCACATGCACGTATGCCGCGCGCGTGGCCGCGGCCGCGCGTTCCAGGCCTAGCTCTGTGCACGCTCCCGACAGCGCGATCGCGGCGCTGCGATCGGGCAGGCCGCTGAGCGCCGACGCCACGAGCTGCGCCTGGCGCACCGTTAGCGTGGACACCTCCAGGCATAGCCGGCCCAGCCAGCGCGCGCCGGCGCGCTCAAAGCGCGGGTCGTCGACGACCAGCAGCACCAGCGCGAGCGCGTCCTCCAGGCCGACATGCTCAAGCTCCAGCGCCGCGTTCCACGCGATCGACGCCTCGCCGGTCTTCAACGCGCGCTGAAACCTTGCGTACGGAGAGCCCTGAGACGTCACGAACAGATGTTCTCATGCGGTCGACATGCGAGCACCTGCGGTCGACCGGCGTCAGCCCGGCGGGTGCGCCGGGACAGTGCGCCGTCCCGGCGGGGTCTACCGGACGGGCCTCCGGCAGGGCCTCGATGGCACGGCCTCCCGGCGGGGTCCACGGCACGGTGCCTGCTGACAGGGCCTCGATGGCACGGCCTCCCGGCGGGGTCCACGGGACGTGCCCTGGCGGGGCCTCGATGGCACGGCCTCCCGGCGGGGTCCACGGGACGGTGCCTCCCGGCGGGGCCTCCCGGCAGGGCCTCCCGGCAAGGGCCTCAATGGGGCGGCTCCCGGCGGGGCCACGGACGCCTGCGGGCACTGACAGCGCTCCACGCGCGCTCGAGAGCTCACGTCCAGGACGTAGCGACCGGCCGCGCACGCGGGCCTATCGACGAAGATCTCCTCGTAGCCAGCGGCGACGAGCGCGTCGCGCTGAACAGGCACCCGAACCCGCGTGCGCGAACACGGGTGGGCGTTACGTTGGCGGGTACACGAGCAGCGTTACATCGCTCCTCCGGCAATCGCTGGCCGCCCGGGCAGTGGTGCGGGGGTGTCCGTGAACGATCCGATCCGGACAGCAGCCGACAACGCTCCCGGCCGCCGCCGACGCTCGAGATCAGATGGGGGAGAAGTCCCTCCCGCCGGGGATTCATCTACAGGGAGCTATCCAGGCAGGTCTACGCACAGGGGCATCGGGCGCCCCATCCAAGCGAATCCCCACGGCGCGTCGGTTACGCGCCCCAAACCGCCGTCGGGCGCAGTCGGTGGAATAGGCCGCGATAGGTCTACGAGGTGGAGCATCTCGTCGAACGTCATGACGATCGTATGGGGACCGGCAACGGATGGTTCGCGCCCCAGCCGAACGAGCAACTCGCTGTTGACCGTTCCGCGCCCTGTTCTGTGTATGTGAGCCGCAACATCGGCCAACGTCATGCATCGGAGATACTCCGCCGCGTGGCTGAAAGGCGGCGAGGGCGCGTCGTCGGGCGGATGGCCGAGAACGAAGAAGATTCGCTCGGCCCATGGCAGGAAGAGTCGCTCCTCGCAGTAGGCGGCGACCTGCCGTTTGTCGATCCGCGAGGACCGCGCTACGCGCCTCATCGGGACGCTCCCGACGCACTCGAGCAACACGCGGCGTCTGCCACGCGGGTCACCCTCCGCCAGCGACCGTGGGGGTCGACGGCTGCCGCCGCCGACAGATGCCTCAGGGACGCGGTCCGCAACCGCGGCACCCAGCCACGCTTGGACGACGGCTTTGGCGGACATCGCCCCGATTCTAGGATCAGGTCCCTTGGCGCCTTCAATGAGCTGCGCGAGGCGGAGCCACTGCGACGCAGCTTGAGCACGCTGGCGTCTGGGCTGGCATGGGGGAGGGGGCCGACTCGCTGGGGATCCTCTTGCGGCACATGCCAAGGCGGGTACGCGTCTGAGTTCGGTCGAATCTGTCACCGGCGACGGTCTCGGCACGAACGATCCGACGCTGACCGGGTCGAGGTCGTCTTCATCAACGCCCCGGCCAGCTCCGCGGACCGCGTTGACGTCGTCGTAGCCGCGTACGCCGCGACCCGTCGGACGCTTGATCGACCGGCCTCAGCGGCACCACCCCCGCTGACCGGCCGGCGGCGGGAGCCCGGCTCGGGGGCATCGCCGAGGGCGACGCAGATCGGAGCGCTTCTCGCCATCGTGACACCCGGCGGGTGATGGTTCGGTTGACCACACCTTGTGGGCGGATGGTGTGAGACGTGGCCACCCAGGTGGGCTCTGGCGGCGCCGAGTCCAGGCGATGCTGAGCTCACCGATTACCTCAACCGACTGGAGCCCCTTCATGAGCATCACGAACACCCTCCGCCGCACCATCTCGATCGTCGCCATCGGCGCCGTCAGCGCGACTGCAGCATTCGGCGCCACCGCGTCGGGCGCGACGATCGGCTCTCCCGACGTGCTCGGCCCGGGTGCGAACCTGCCGATCAACGTCCCCGGCTACCGCGAGCCCGCCGACAACAAGATCAAGCCCAACTACCGCCTCGTGCGGCGGGACGTCGCTGTCGCCCGCGGCGAGCGTGCGTCGGTGGTCATGACGGCCCCGAAGGGCTTTCGCGCGGTGACGATCGCGTTCGGCGACGGCCACCAGGTCGGCGGCGGCGTGGACGGCGGGTACTCCGGCAAGCGCTCGGTGCGCGTCAAGCTGTTCGTCAACTCGGACGTCGTCAAGAAGGGCGAGGTCGGCCACGGAACGGTCTATCTCTGGACGAAGCGTGCCTAAGACGCGCGATTGGCATGCGCCGGCGGGAGGCTCTCCCGCCGGCGCATGAGGTCGGCGATCCGGGCGGTGGTGGCCGGATCGCATCCGTGGCCGACGCGGCCGAATGGTCACACGCCGCCGTCCGGGGGATCCGCCGCCGTCCGGACGCTGGCGCGCCGCACTGCGAGCACCGCGTGTTCCTCTCGGGCCACGCCGCACAACGGCTACGAGAACTCGTTCGCCGCGGTGCTGGAGCTGTGGACCCGCACCGCTTTTGCGCGCGGGATCCCGCCCACGGAGGTTAAGAGCGACAACGCGCCAGGACTGGACATAGTCCGTCGGCTGGTGAGCGTTCATCCGTGGTGGTGGTGTGTCACGTGCGTTCCCTCCTTGCGACCGTCATATCGCTGTCGCTCGCCACGCCTGCGCGTGCTGATCGCGCCGGAGAAGCGCACATCAAGTCAGCTCGAGCATCGCTGGCGCCCGGCCCAGGATGGGGAGAGAGGACCGTCCTCGCTGGGGATGCCTATCCGGGAGGTGCTGCGGCAGGAGCTGGTGGGCTGCTCGGCGCGAACAGCGCGGCCATCGCGGGAATCGACTCGACGCCGTAGCTCACCGAGCCGATGGGGACGCCTTCTCCGACCGCTTGGATCACCTGCGCTGCGATCCTCGGGCCGAAGGCGCCGCAGAGCTCGACGAGCTGGGCGCCGCCGGCGACAAGCTCGACGGCCGCTGCTATCGCGGCGCCGCGGTCGGAGACCGCGACGATCGTGGTCGTCAACTCCCCGTCCGCGATCACGATCGGCTCGAGCGGATGATTCTGGCTTGAGGAGCCCAGGTAGATGAAACCCCAGTGATTAAACGCCATGGCGTGAATTCCTTTCGGTGCTGCGCAGCACGGGAGGGTGGAGCTCTGTCGAAGGTTTTGTCGAGCGATGCAGGGAACACTAGCTTGGTATCAAACTAGTTAGCTTGCTGTCAAGCTACTGTCAACATGCCCTCCGACGCCGTCGACCACATCGTGCAGGCCTGGGCCAAGCGAGATCCAGCCCTGGATGTCAGCCCGCTGCACGTCGTCGGACGACTGCTGCTGTGCGCCGATCACCTTGACCGCGTCCTCGTTGCAGTACTTCAGCCCTTCGGACTGAGCTTCGGCGACTTTGACGTCATGAACACTCTGCGCCGACGAGCAGACGAGCACGGCGCCAAACCCAGCGAGCTGGCGCAGTCCTCGCTGATCACCACCGGAGCGATGACCTCCCGCCTAGACCGCCTCCAACACGCCGGCCTCGTGACACGCGCACCCGACCCCACCGACGGGCGGGGGGTCCTTATCAACCTCACCGCGCGCGGTGAAGCGCTCGCCGAGCAATCCCTACATGCCGTGCTTGACGCCGACAGAACCTTCCTCGAACCGCTCAGCGACACCCACCGCGAGGGCGTCGCTGCAGCGCTCAAGCTGCTGCTCCTGCACTGCACCCCCGAGTAATCGCAACGGCGACTTCACGAGCCCGCGAAGGAACGGCTACCGGCACGTCGTGCATGTGCCGCAGGGGATCCTCGACCGGGACGCGTGGGAGGCACCGGCGTTGGCATCGCGGATATCTGAAGCAGCTGTTTCTTGGCTCCGCGCGCTGGCGAGTTGGTGGAGGGTCCTTGTCGGTTGCCGCGCCGCCGAGCTTGGACGTTCTGCGCCACGGGGCTACGCAGTCGTACCTGGCAGCGCCGTCACTGTTCGGTGTCGTAGGCGTGGAAGGTGCCCCAGGCAACGGCGCCGGTGTGATCGCCGGCGACGAGACGACCGTGGCCAGTGCAGAGCGCTCGAAGGGAGCACGGCGATGCGGGCTCGGCGTCTTCCATCTGGGTGACCACGAGCCCCAGCTCACGGGCTGCGCGACGCACCTCGTGCTCGAAGGTGACCGGGTCCGGCGCTGGGGCTGCCGCGTAAACGGCCGCGCCGAGCGCTCCTTCGAGGATCTGCGATCCTGCCTCGAGCCGCACGTCGAACAGCCCGATCCACATCGCGGGAGCGATCGCGCCGACGCTGCGCTCGTACCCGGGAAGGTCCGCGCCGGCGACGACCGCGCACAGCACGGCCAAGACCAGGACGGGCGCTCCGAAGACGTAGAGATGCCAGTCGGAGGCGTGGGTCCCCGCGGGTAGCAGCACGTTCGACAGCCCGACCATTGCGAACACGCCGGCGAGCACTCCCGGGCCGGCCCGCAGCAGTGGGCCCGGCACGTTGATCGCCAGGACTCCGGCCCGCGCAAGGAGCATCGCAGCCGACCCGAGCAGCAGCACGCTGACGACCGCGTGCGGCACGAGCGGTGAGAAGCCAGGATCTGTCGGCCAGCCACCGCCGGCCGCCCAGTAGGCATGGACCGCGGACACGGCGATGAGCATTGCCGCCGCGGCCCAGCCGGCGAATCGGGGCAGGGCGGACGAGCCCGACGACCCGTAAGCGAAGTCGCTTCGATCGTCGGCGACAGCAAGTCAGCGGCCGTCATCAGAGTCTCCTTGCTTTGTAGGAAGCAAGTCGATCCTGCGCCACGCAGCACGAGCTTCATAGCAACCCCTGGTGTTCGACTACACACCCCGTCGCGACGCGGCTGGCTGGAGCGCAGGCAAGACGGCGCGTCCGACCGCCGCTCCGGCGGGTCCGCGTGGACCCAAAGCCGTCCACAAGAGAACGCTGGCCGAAACACCGACGGCGTCCCGCACGGGATCCTCTTCGGCGACAGGCGTACGCGCCTTGCGGGCGCACGATCCGCGCGGCCTGCTCGGCTCCCGGGCACTCAGCCGGGCGCTGTCAAGTGCGGCGTCATGGCCCGTAGCTGCTGGCGCGTGCCGAGCTCAGAGCTGTGGCCAGAGATCGCCGTCGGCGATCTCCAAGAGATTCTCCGCCGGGTCTTTGAAATACAACGAGCGCACCCCGCCCCAGTCTTGCTCGTGAACGATCTGCACCCCGCCCGCGTCGAGCAGCTCACGCCAGCGCTGAAGGTCGTTGGCGCCAGCCTTCAGGCAGGCATGACCCGCCCCACGGGTCCCGTGGTCTGCGATCGGTCCCGCGCGAAGCGCGACCCGCTCGCGGTCGAAGAGCAGCAGGACACCATCCCCGATCCGATACGCGACGCCGTCCTCCCACCGCGCGACAGCCGCCAGTCCGAGCACATTGAGCCAGGCTGGGTTTGACGGAGGCCTCGAAACCAGGTTCTGTCCTGGCGAGAGGAGAAGGTCCCAGCGATGCCACGTCCGAAGAAGTACTCCGATGAGCTGCGCGAGCGCGCGGTCCGGCTCGTGTTCGAGTCGCAGCGCCCGATCGCGCATGTCGCGCGCGATCTCGGGATCCACAAGGAAGCCCTGCGGCTGTGGGTGCGTCAGGCCGAAGCCGACGCGGGCACCCGCAACGACCGTCTGACCAGCGAGGAGCGCGAGCGGCTGAAGGCGCTTGAGCGCGAAGTGCGGGAGCTGCGCAAGGCCAACGAGATTCTCAGGGCCGCCAGCGTGTATTTCGCGAAGGAGCTCGACGGGACCCCGCGGAGGTGAGCGCCTTCATCGATGACCGGAAGGCCGCTGGCTTCGCCGTCGAGCTCACGTGTCGCACGCTCGGGGTGTCGGGGTCGGCCTACTACGCGCGCCGCTCGGGCAGGCGGTCCGCGCGCGCCGTCGAGGACGACCGGCTGCTCGAGCGCATCCGCGAGGTGCACAAGGCCAACTACGAGGCCTACGGGTACCGGCGGATGTGGAAGGCGATGCGCCGCGCCGGCGAGGATGTCGGCCGCGACCATGTCAAGCGCCTGATGCGCGACAACGACATTCAAGGCGCAAAGCGGCGCGGCAAGCCGTGGCGCACGACATCACCCGATCCCGCGGCCAGCCGACCGCCTGACCTCGTCCAGCGCGACTTCAGCGCGACGCGGCCGGATACGCTGTGGGTGTCGGACTTCACGTACCTGCGCTGTTGGGAAGGCGTCGTGTTCTTCAGCTTCGTTATCGACGCGTTCTCGCGTCGGATCGTCGGCTGGCAGTTCGCGTCGCACATGCGCACCGACCTCGTCCTCGACGCCCTACGGATGGCGCTCGCGCGACGAGCCGCGGGCGCCGACGTCGAGCTCGTGGTCCATTCCGACGCCGGCTCGCAGTACACCAGTCACGACTTCGCGCAGGTTCTCGACGACCATGACGTGCTCGCGTCGATCGGCTCGGTCGGGGACGCGTACGACAACGCGATGGCCGAATCGTTCGTCGACAGCTTCAAGACCGAGCTGATCTCAGACCGCGTCTGGCGAACGCGCTCGCAGCTGGAGCTGGCGATCGTCGAATGGGTCGGCTGGTTCAACGACGTCCGCCTGCACGAGTCCCTCGATGATGTTCCACCGGCCGAGTTCGAGACTCTGAGCCTGAGCGGTACGGTGGATCTCTTGATCTCTTGATTCTTCTTCTTGAAGATCAGAAAACCAATCAACCCGGCCTCCGCGTAACCCAGCCCGGCTCAGCCAACGCGTGGCTGCGTGGGTGGCATCATTTCTTCCGGATCGTCTCGCCCGGCGAGCAGTTTGTGTTGCGCGCCCTCGACGCCCATCTGCGGCGGCGCTTGCGCGCGATCTTGCTGCACCACTGGAAGCGCCGACCGACGATCGTGCGCAACCTCATCGCCCTCGGCGTCAAACGACGGGCGGCATGGCAGGGCGTCTACGCGGGACGCAGGTCCCTCTGGGCGCTCAGCCACATTCCACAAGTCGATCGGGCTCTACGGCCGGCGTTCTTCGCCGACCGCGGACTCGTCTCGCTCGTGGACCTGCACCGTCGCTGGCACGAGGAGATCGTCACCCCCGCCCACGAGCAGTTCGCGTTGGAGTGGGGATAGGTCAAGGTCGAAGACTGGCCGGCGGCGGGGTTCGCAACCCGCCGTCCCGAGGAGCCGTGTGTAAACAGCACAAGCACGGTTCTGTGGGAGCCGGGGCGGGCAACCGCCCCGGCTACCCGACAGTGCAGCCCGGCGCTGGCGACGCGCGCGCGTTGGCCGGGCACCCCTCGCTGCCTGGGCTGCCGGGGGGCGGTCTGACCGATCGCCCCGAGCTGACCGACGAGCTGCTCGACGAGCTGCTCGGCGGCGCCAGGACCGCTCAGGAGATCGCCGGGCCCCGACGGGCCTGCTCGGCCACCTGACCCGCCGGCTGCTGGAACGCGCGCTGGAGGCCGAGATCACCGAGCATGTCGGGCTACGAGCACGGCCACGCGCCGCCGGGCGGGACGGGCAACGCCCGCAACGGCCGGCCGCCTAAGACGGTGCTGACCGACCACGGCGCGGTCCGGATGCGCGCTCGCCGCGCGACCGCAACGGGACGCTTCGAGCCGCAGATCGTGGGCAAGCGCCAGACGCGCTGGATCGGCTTCGACGAGAAGGTCATCGCGCTGTACGCGCGCGGGCATGACGATCCGCGACATCCAGGGCCATCTCGCCGAGATCTACGGCACCGACGTCAGCCCGGACATGATCTCCAGAATCACCGATGCCGTCCTCGCCGACGTCAAGGCGTGGCAGACGCGGCCGCTGGACGGCGTCTACGCGGTCGTCTACCTCGACGCCCTCGTCGTGAAGGTCCGCGATGGCGGCGGTCAGAAACCACGCCTGCTACCTGGCGATCGGCGTCAACCTCGACGGCGAGCGCGACGTTCTCGGCATGTGGTTTCAGCAGCACCGAGGGCGCGAAGTTCTGGCTGCAGGTCCTCACCGAGCTGCGCCAGCGCGGCGTGCAGGACGTGCTCGTGTGCTGCGTCGACGGGCTCACCGGCTTCCCCGACGCGATCGAAGCCGTCTTCCCCCAGGCCTGGGTCCAAACATGCATCGTCCATCTCGTGCGCTCGAGCCTGCGCTTCGTGCCCTACAAGGACCGCCAGCGCCGTCGCCGCGGATCTCAAGCGCATCTACACCGCCGCCGACCAGGACGCCGCGGCCGACGAGCTGACCGCTTTCAGCGAGAAGTGGGATCAGCGCTTCCCGACGATCAGCCGATCCTGGCTTCGAGCGCTGGGAGCACATCACGCCATTTCTCGCGTTCCCCCCGGATCTGCGCCGCATCGTCTACACGACCAACACGATCGAGGCGCTCAACCGCCAGATCCGCAAGGTCATCAAGACCCGCGGGCACTTCCCGACCGAGGACGCCGCCCGCAAGCTCATCTACCTCGCGATCACGCGCGCCCAGACGAAGTGGCGCCACGCCTACAGCTGGAACGCCGCGCTCGCCGCCCTGAAGATCCACTTCGGCGACCGCATCCCCGACAACGCAATCTGACCGTCACACACTCGACGCGAACGAGGCCACGCCGTTACCGTTACATCAAGCGCCTACACAGTTAGTCTGACACCCTCTCCTCGTCGATCACGTCGAGCCCGGCGCAAGGGTCATCAGCGACGGCTGGAAGCCCTACATCGTCGCGACCGAGGACCTGTACACCACGTACACGAGCGCGTCGTCGTGCCCGGCGCGAAGGCCTCAGACCTACATCCGTGAGTAGTGCGGGGCCGTGCGACGCGTCGCGAGCGGGCTGAGCAGGGCTTGAATCAGAAAACCCCGCTGGATGCGGGGCTTCCCGTCCGGCGAGGCCGGGATCGTGGGGGTTGCGAGACCTGTCCACGATGCTGATTGGAGCTCACCTTGAAGATGAACGCCGCTCACCGTGCCAAACGCGTCGGACGGATCGTCTTTCGGGCTGATGATGAGCGACTGACAGCGTTCGCGGGACTGGCGGTGATCGGCGCGATCACACGAACGCTGGGTCTGGTCGGTCTGATCGATGGTGAGCTTGCCCGCGAGCGCCGCGCTGCGCCGGTGAAGGTGCGTGCGCGCGGCGTGTCGGGTGGCGAGCTTTTGCTCGCGCTGGCGGAGTCTCAGCTGATCGGCGGCGAGTGCTTTGACGACATCGAGGAGTTGCGCGCCGACGCTGCGGGGGTCGATCTTCGCGGCGCGCGGCGGGTGCCGGCCGCGTCGACGGCGCGGCAGCTCGCCAGGCGCTTTCGGCGCTGTCACCTGCACGCGGTCGAGCGCGCGATCGCGCGGGTCGGCGGACGTCTGGACCGTGCGCTTGGTCGCGACGCGGGCGAGGACGCGACGATCGATCTGGACGCCACGCAGCTTGAGGTTCACGGCACCAAAGGCGGGGCCGCGAGGTCGCGCCATGGCTGTTTGGCCTACGCGCCGCATATCGCGTTTTGGGCGCAGCGCGGCCGCGCGCTGACCGCGGAGCTGGTTGGCGGCAACCAGGAGAAGCTGACCGCCGCGGCGGCGGCGACGCTCGCGCGCCGGGCCCTGCGGACGCTGCGCTCGGCCGGGCACAGCGGCAACGTCACGTTCCGTGTCGACTCGGCGTACTACGCCATGGGGCTGCTGATCGCCCTCCGCAAGGCCGGCGCACGGTTCACCGTGTCGGTCCCCAGGACCGTCGCGATGTGGAAGCTCGTCACCCGGATCGGCGAGGACGCCTGGACAGACGCGCTGGATCTGGCGGGAGCGCAGATCGCCGAGATCGCGTACACGCCGGCCGGCTGGAAGCACGAGTCGCTGCGGATGATCGTCAGGCGCACCCGCTACACGGCAGCCCAGATCTCCGCGAACCCGCGCGCGCGCCGACGCAAGACGATCCATCCCCAGCAGCTCGCGCTGCTGCTCGATGGGCAGGCCAGCGAGGTCTACGGCTACAGCTTCATCCTCACCGACCTCGACGACCAAGCGGCCGTCTCGGTCGAGCACTTTCATCGCCACCGCGCCCAGATCGAGGAACGCCTCAAAGACGCAAAGCTCGGCCAAGCGCTCCGCCGGATGCCCTCCAGCGACGACAACGCCAACCGCACCTGGATGGCCGCCTGCCTGCTCGCGCTGAACCTCACCGCGCTCGTCTGCGACCTCTGCCCGGCCGCCGGCGCGTCGGGCAAAGCGCCCGCCGACGCGCCGCTGCGCCGCACCGCCAAGACACTGCGCCGGCTGCTGTTCCGCGTTCCCGCGCGCGTGAGCACCAGCGCACGCCAGACGATCCTTCATCTCCCCGCCGGCTACCGCCACGCCACCGTTCTCAGCGACACTTACCACGCCGCGCTGAGCCTGCCCGAGACCTGACCGTCGCCCCGACGACACGCATGACGACCAGCCCAGCCAGACAGCCGGTCTCGGCGATCCCGCAAACCGCCCCGACAACACTGCACGACCGCCAAATCGCGCCGCACGCACCGAAAACCTCAGCCGCACGTCGCGAGCATCGCGACAAAGCCCAGAATCCACCCGTCGCACTCACAACCGAGCGCTACTCACCGATCTCAGGTCAGACCGGAGGGGTCCCTCGGCTCCTGCGACGATGCGTCGCCCCCAAGATTGAGAAGAGGCAAGCGTGTCTGACTTTCTGGACCGCATCCGTCAAGAGATCAGCACGCGTCTGGCCGAGCTACGCCCGCTCGTTGACGAGCACGCTCGTCTTGACGCCGAGATGCACGCACTCGGCGAAGCGCTGAAGCGCGCTGCTGTCGCAGCGCCGGCGACCTCGTCGCGCCAGCCGAAAGCTCGCGGGCCGAAGCCGCCACCGGTCAAACCGCGCAGACGCGCAGCGCGCGGCGCCAACCGCGAGGCCGTGCTACGAGCCGCCCAAGAGCGCCCAGGCGCGAGCGCCGCAGAGCTCGCCGCCGTCTCGAAGGTCGACCGAAACACCCTCTACGCACTGCTCGCGCGCCTGGTGAAGGCCCGCGAGCTGCAGACTCGCAAGGTGCCGACCGGGCGCGCCGGCTACGTGCTCGGTGACGCAACACCAGACAAGCCGAGAGCGGCCGACCAGCAGGCCGCGAGCCGTCGGCTCCGCGGGCGTGACGTAGGCGGCCAGTACTCCCTCCTCCGAGTCAGCGGCCTCGAGCGGCGCGTCCGAGGGGTACTTGAGCTGTCGCGCATGCAATTGCTGTAGGCAGCCAGCCCCGGCTTTTCGGTCCGATGGCGCGAGCTCAGCGGCGGCTGATTTGCTCGCAGCCGCTGACACGGTCTCGACGGTCGGTGTTGACGCGGTCGCGTCCGGCGCCGCAGGACACGGTGTCGCGCGCCGTGTCGTGGACCTTGATGAAGTCGCGGCCGGCACCGGCGTTGATGCGGTCGCGACCCGTTCCACCGGTGATGTTGTCTGCGCCTCCGCCGCCGAGTATGCGGTCATGTCCGGCGTCGCCGCGCAGGGCGTCGTCGGAGGCCGAGCCCGTGATGACGTCGTTTCCGCTGCCGCCGTCGAAGTTGGCGTCGGCGTTGCCGGGGGGCGCGGTCAGAACATCGTCGCCGGGTCCGCCGTGGGCGAACACGGTGCTGTAGCGCGCAATGCGGTCTCCGCTGAACGTGTCGTTGCCGGCGCCACCTTCGGCGCTCAGAAACGCGCCGAATTCGCCGCTGAGGACGGTGACGTCGATGTCCTCATCGCCGGCGGGGTTGAGGTTCAGCCCCGGATTGGCTCCTGCGGGGCCCCAGCGAAAGTGATCGTCGCCCGGAGTGCCCACGACGCCGAGAAGGCCGCCGTCGCGGCCGGTGACCTGGATCTCGATCTCTGGCGTGCCGACAGCCTCCGCCGTCGCGCCCGGCGCCAGCGGGCCGCCTGCGAGCAGAACGTCGGCGATCGCTGCGTCGCCCGAGAACAGCACGTTGATGGTGTCGGTGTTGCTCACCGTCGGGATCGCGCCGGCGCAAGGCTGGGGGCGGTCGCCGAGTTCGGCCACTGTGATCTCCTCACCGCGGCGCGTGATCACGGCGTAGGATTCACCGCTCACGCTCACCGTCATGGCGTTCAGCGGTGCGCCGCTGAACGCGCAGCTCGCTCGAGCCTGCGCGGCCGCGGGAAGGCTCGAAGCCAGCACAAGCACGCCCAGCGCGGCGACGGTCGCGACGGGCCAGCGGCGAGGATAAAGGGTGTGCTTGTGGCGGCGCATGTCGAGCCCTCTGGTTGGTGATCCGGCTTGAGGAGCGGAAGTTGTGGTCAGCCAAGTCAACTGCAACGACGACCGCCGGTAGCGCTTGTGTACCCCGACGCACACAACGTGCACTACAAAGCGGCGGAGCATGCCCGCGAGGCGGACGAGCGCGCCCCGTTCCCTGGGCCGGCGGCTGTCGAAGCACGCGTGCGCGCTCGTCTTCGCACGCGCCGTCACGCCGTGCACGCAACCTAGCGACGCAGGATCCGCCGACGCCGCCGTAGCGCGACTGCGGGCAGCGGCGCTGAGTCCCCACAGCTGCGAGCTGGATGTGTCGCGACACTCTCTCGCGGCGAGCGCGAACAAGCAATCCTTTCCCCCGCCTCGGCGCCCACCCCGCCACTCGAGACGTCGGTTTACGAAAGAGAGATGATATCGAGCATGAAATCGTTGTGACCTGGGACTGGCTCTTTTCCGCGCCGCCTACGCGATGCATCCCCTTCATGGCGACGGTGGCGCGGTCGCCGCGTCCGAACCCGGCGACGTTCGGGATTCCACCTTCGCGAGCAGGGCTCTCGCCGAGGTCGCGCGCACGCTCGGCGTCGAGCTCGCCGAGCTGCTGCTGCACGGACCAGCGCGCGCAACCTGCCGTCGGCCGGCAGGCCGCCGCCAACGCCGTCTACGCCTGGGCCGCCCAGTAGCTGCTCGCACGGCGTCTGGCCGAAGAACGCCCCTCAGACCCCGTCGAGTACGCCGTCGGCGTGCACCGCGAAACCCAGGCGCTGCGCTACCGTGCGCACGACAAGCTCATGCCCGCGTTCCTCGATGACGACGTCTTTGACGGGCACATCCGCAGAGGCCGCCGCCACGCCATCAGCGCTAGCCGAGCCTGCTGGACACCCCCGACCGATGACCAGGGCCCCGATTCGAGGTCGCCGATGCCCGTCCCTGACACGCGCAGGCGGGCGCGTGCGTGGGCACGCGTCGCGCGCGCCGCCGCCCGCGCGCAGGACCCCGCCAGCCGCTCAGCCGACGCCGATCGCGAGCTGTTCGACGCGATCGAGGCAGCCGCGACCAGCGCTCGCCTGGTCCGCGCGACCTCGTCGACGCCTACATCGCCGACGCCCCGACGCTCGACGTCGGCGAGGCGTTCGCCGACGTCGAGTCGGTCAGGGAGCGCGCGGCTCCGGCTTGTCGATGTAGCGGTCGCGGATGTAGCCCGACGAGCCCGGCACGCGGCGGCGCGTGAGCCGGCGCCGGTAGAGGATCGGCGAGCGCACGAGGTAGACGAGCGGGACGCTCCACGCGTGCACGAGCCGGGTGAACGGCCACAGCGCGAAGAGGGCGACGGTCGACATCGCGTGGATCTGAAACAGCAGCGGGGCGCCGGCCATCAGCGCGGGGTCGGGCGACAACAGGCCGAGGCCGCGAAACCACGGCGCGACCGTGTCGCGGTACTCGTAGCCGTGGCTGGCGAGGACGTTCCAGCCGATCGTCGCGGCCATCCCGCTGACGATCGCGACGCCCAGCACCACGTACATGAGGCGGTCGGTCTTGGTCGTCGTCGCGGCCACGCGCGGGACCCGGCGGCGCCGGTAGACGAGCATGCCGAAGCCGGCCAGCATCGCGCCGCCGAACAGCGTCCCGCCGATCGCCGCCGACGCGTGGTAGATGCTGTCGATCCCCAGAGCCCGCGTCCAGGAAGCGGGCACGAGGATCCCCAGAACGTGGCCTCCGAGCACGGCCAGCATCCCGAGGTGAAACAGCAGCGATCCCCAGCGCAGCAGCCGCCGCTCCAGAAGCTGCGTCGAGCGCGCGGACCAGCCGAGCTGGTCGCGGCGGTAGCGCCAGTAGTGCCCCGTGACGAAGACCGCGAACGCCGCGTAGGGGATCGCGATCCAGAGCAGGAAGTCGAGCCGGTCGGTCATCGCCGCGTGGCGCCGGGCGGCATCGACGCGCCGGCCGCGGCGGGCGTCGCGCCCCAGCCGTCGGCGGGCTCGGGCATGAACTCCGGCGGCGCGAACGGCTCGAGCCCGACCTCCTCGGTCGGGGGCCCCTCGGCGGCGAGCTTCTCGAGCGCGGCGCGCTGCTGGCGGCTGAGCTTCGGCATGCCCGCGACGAGCGCCTCGAGCAGCAGCGCGTACGGGCTGGCGGCGGCGTGCAGGCCGGCGCGCACGATCTCGATGCCGGCGCGCAGCTGGCGCAGCAGCTCGTCGCCGTCCTCGGGGGGCGCGAGCGCCGCGAACTCGAGCAGGGCCGGCAGGTAGTCGGGCAGGTTGCCGCCGTCCGAATCGAACGGCAGGCCGGCAGCGGCGAAGCGCTCCTTGAGCGCGAGCATCGCCATCCCGCGCTGCCGGCGGTCGCCGTACGTGTAGAAGCTCAGGTACAGCGTCGTGCGCTTGCTGAAGTCGAAGCTCGCCACGTACTCCTGCTCGACGTCGAAGCGGGCCGTCTCGTACAGCCACGTCACGAACGCCGCAAGCAAGTCCCGCGACGGCGACGGCTCGAGCTCCGCGAGCGCCCGGTCGACCTCCTCGCGTCCGGCGAGCAGCTGCTCGTCGGGGTAGTCGAGCAGCAGCGCCAGCAGTCGCAGCTCGGCCTGCCGGCTCGTCACTCGCGCTCCCTCGGGCGGACCTGGACGATGTCGAGCGCGCCGCCCGAGCCGTTGGCGGGGGTGCGGGCGCGCCGGCCGCGACCGGCACGCCGTCGTCGCCGCCGACCGACTTGGACGCGGCCGCCGCGATCGCGACGAGGTCGAGCATCGGCTCGCCGTCGTTGGTGAGGTGGAAGTCCGCGCCGTCGAAGCCGTCGTTCGGGCCGGTCGAGGCGCAGCTGCCCGGACCGCCCTCGAAGTCCAGCCCGCACGACCCCTGCTGCTCGGCGAGCTTGCCGGCGAGCTCGGTGTGCGCGGGCGGGATCACGTAGCGGTCCTCGTACTTCGCGATCGCCAGCAGGCGGTACATGTCCTCGATGTCGCGCGGCGTCATGCCGACGCGAGGCCGCCACCGCGGTCTCGCCCTCGCCCGTGATGTTCAGCTCGCGCATGTAGCGGCGCATCGCCGCGAGGCGCTTGAGCACGTTGCGGATGACCTCCTCGTCGCCCGCCGACAGGAGGTTCGCGAGGTACGCGATCGGGATCCGCAGCGTGTCGATCGCCGGGAAGACGTCGTCGGGATCGCACTCGGAGTTCGCGCCCTCGATCGTCGACATCGACCGGCGACAGCGGCGGCACGTACCAGACCATCGGCAGCGTGCGGTACTCGGGGTGCAGCGGCAGCGCGACTCCGCTAGCGGATCGCGAGCTTCGTAGACCGGCGAGCGGCGCGCCGCCTCGATCCAGTCGTCGGGGATGCCGTCGCGCGCGCGCGGCCACGCGCACGTCGGGGTCCTCGGGATCGAGGAAGACCTTGAGCTGCGCGTCGAGCAGGTCCTTCTCGTCGGGCGTCGACGCGGCCTCCTCGACGCATGTCGGCGTCGTAGAGCACGAGGCCGAGATAGCGGATGCGGCCGACGCAGGTCTCCGAGCAGACCGTCGGCTGGCCGGCCTCGATGCGCGGATAGCAGATCGTGCACTTCTCGGCCTTGCCGGACTGTCCAGTTGAAGTAGACCTTCTTGTACGGGCAGCCCGACACGCACATGCGCCAGCCGCGGCACTTGTCCTGGTCGACGAGGACGATGCCGTCCTCCTCGCGCTTGTACATCGCGCCCGAGGGACACGACGCGACGCACGACGGGTTCAGGCAGTGCTCGCAGATGCGCGGCAGGTACATCATGAAGACCTGCTCGTAGTTCGCCTTGACCTCTTCCTCCATCGCGACGATGTTCGGGTCGCGCTGCAGCGCTGTCCGGCCCGCCGGCGAGGTCGTCCTCCCAGTTCGGGCCCCACTTCAGCCCGATCGGCTCGCCCGTCACCTGCGAGATCGGCTGCGCCACCGGCTGGTGCTCGGACGTCTTGGCGCTCGTGAGGTTCTCGTAGTCGTAGGTCCATGGCTCGTAGTAGTCGTCGATGTCCGGCAGGTTCGGGTTGAAGAAGAGGTTCGTCGAGCTTCTGCGCCGGCCCGCCGGCCTTGAGCTTGAGCTTGCCTTTGCGGTCGAGCTTCCAGCCGCCCTTCCAGCTGCTCCTGGTCCTCCCAGTCGCTGCGGGTAGCCGATGCCGGGCTTCGTCTCGACGTTGTTGAACCACACGTACTCGGTGCCCGGGCGGTTCGTCCAGACGTTGCTTGCACGTCACCGAGCAGGTGTGACAGCCGATGCACTTGTCGAGGTTCATGACCATCGCGACCTGCGCCCGGACTTTCATCAGAACTCGACCTCTGAGATCCGCTTGCGCACGACGATGACCTCGTCGCGGTGGGTGCCGCACGGCCCGTAGTAGTTGAAGCCGTACGAGAGCTGCGCGTAGCCGCCGATGAGGTGCGTCGGCTTCATGTGAATGCTCGTGACCGAGTTGTGCATGCCGCCGCGCGTCTTCGATGTCTCGGACTTCGGGACGCCGACGTGGCGGTCGATCGCGTGGTACATCATCGACATCCCCTCGGGGACGCGATGCGAGACGACCGCCCGCGCCGCCACGACGCCGTTGGCGTTGACCATCTCGACCCAGTCGTTGTCGCGCGACGCCGATCTTCGCGGCGTCCTGCGGGCTCATCCACAGCACCGGCCCGCCGCGGAAGAGCGTCAGCATCTGCAGGTTGTCCTGGTAGGTCGAGTGGATCGACCACTTCGAGTGCGGCGTGATGTAGCGCAGCGCGACCGCCGAGCGCGCCGGGCTCGCAGCGTCGCGGTGGAGGTTCACCGGCGGGCGGTACAGCGCCAGCGCCTCGCCGAGGTCGAGCATCCAGGCGTGGTCGACGTAGAGGTGCTGGCGGCCGGTCAGCGTGCGCCACGGGATCAGCCGCTCGACGTTCATCGTGAACGGCGAGTAGCGCCGGTCGCGGCGCTCGATCCCCGACCACTCGGGCGACGTGATCGTCTTGCGCGGCTGGACGCCGACGTCGGCGAACGTGATCTGCTCGTCCTCGCGGCTCTCGGCGAGGTCGCGCAGCTTCGTGCCCGTCCGCTTCTCCAACGTCTCGAAGCCCTGCGACCGCGAGGCGGCCGTTGGTCGTGCCCGACAGCGCGAGGATCGCCTCGCAGACCTGGTCGGCGCGATCGAGCAGCGGCCGCCCCTCGGTGACGCCGAAGCGCGACAGGCCGTTGCGCGCGCCGAGCTCGCGCACCTCCTCGGTCGCGTCGAACGTGATGCCCTTCCAGGCCGGGCCGAGCTTGTCGACGAGCGGCCCGAGCGCGCGCATCTTGTTGTGGACGAGGCTGTAGTCGCGCTCGACGGCGATGAGCTTGGGCATCGTGCGGCCGGGGATCGGCTC
This sequence comes from uncultured Actinomycetes bacterium, assembly GCA_963766525.1. Lineage (GTDB taxonomy): Bacteria > Actinomycetota > Thermoleophilia > Solirubrobacterales > Solirubrobacteraceae > CADCVQ01. The sequence goes on along the minus strand of CAVYAX010000030.1, from coordinate 8,290 downwards.
GCACTCGCCCTTGCGCCAGTCGCGGACCTCGCCGAACGGCTGGGCCAGCTCGTCGGGGCTGTCGTGCAGCAGCGGCGCCGCGATGACGTCCGTGCGCGTCGCCGAGGTGGATGGCCGCCATCCGCGAGAACGAGCCCGCGATGCGGTTGAAGATGTCCCAGTCCGTCGCGGTCTCCCACGGCGGCGTGATCGCCGGGTTGAACGAGTGCACGAACGGGTGCAGGTCCGTCGTCGAGATGTCGTGCTTCTCGTACCAGGTGGCGGCCGGCAGCACGACGTCGGAGTGCAGCGCCGTGCCGGCCATGCGGAAGTCGAGCGTGACGAGCAGGTCGAGCTTGCCCTCGGGCGCCTCGTCGCGCCAGCGCACCTCCTTCGGGCGGTGCTCGGGCGGCGTCTCGTGCCGCCGACACCGTGTTCGTCGGGATCCCGAGCAGGTGCTTGAGGAAGTACTCGTGGCCCTTGCTGGACGAGCCGAGCAGGTTCGAGCGCCAGATCGTCAGCACGCGCGGGAAGTTGTCGGGCGCGTCGGGGTCCTCGCAGGCGAAGCGCAGCCGCCCCGCCTTGAGCTCGTCGACGACGTAGTCCGACACGGTCGCGCCCTCGCGCTTGGCGCCGTCGGCGAGGTCGAGCGGGTTGCGATCGAACGTCGGGTAGGACGGCGTCCAGCCCAGGCGCGCGGCGAGCGCGTTGCAGTCGGCCACGTGGCGCTTGCCGAGCACGCCGTCGCCGACGGGCGAGGAGTGGTCGTCTGAGGCCATCGCGTCGTAGCGCCACTGGTCGGTCGCGAGGTACCAGAACGGCGTCGCGGCCTGCTGGCGCGCCGGGCGGTTCCAGTCCAGCGCGAAGGCGATCGTCGAGAAGCCCGTGATCGTGCGGACCTTCTCCTGGCCGACGTAGTGCGCCCAGCCGCCGCCGTTGACGCCCTGGCAGCCGCACAGCAGCACGAGGTTGAGCATCGAGCGGTAGATGAGATCGGAGTGAAACCAGTGGTTCGTGCCGGCGCCCATGACGATCATCGAGCGGCCGTTCGTGCGCTCGGCGTTGCGGGCGAACTCGCGCGCGATGCGGCTGCACAGGTCCGCCGTCGACGCCGGTGATCGGCTCCTGCCACGCCGGCGTGTAGGTCTCGGGGTCGGTGGCGTCCGCCGGCCACTCGCCGGGCAGGCCGGGGTCGCGCTTGACGCCGTAGTGCGCGCAGATGAGGTCGAAGACCGTCGTGACGAGCGTGCCGCCGACGCGCTTGGCCGGCACGCCGCGCAGCACGACCTCGCCGTGGCCGTCGGCGGTGTCGAAGCGCGGCAGGCGCAGCGTCGACGAGCTCGTCGTGCGTGCCGAGCAGCGTCAGCTCCGGCTCGATGTCGCCGAGCTCGAGGTTCCAGCGGCCCTTGCCCTCCTCGCCCCAGCGATCGCCGATCGAGCCGTTGGGGACCGCGGGCGCGCCGGTCACGGAGTCCATGACGACCGTGCGCCAGTCGGCGTGCTCGCCGCCGTCGCTCGCGCGAGGTCCGACGCCCGCAGGAAGCGCCCCGCGACGTGGCCGCCGTCGCGCTCGGCGAGCGTGACGAGGAACGGCATGTCCGTGTACTTGCGGGCGTAGGCCTGGAAGTACGGGACCTGGCGGTCGACGTAGAACTCCTTGAGGACCACGTGGCCCATGCCCATCGCCAGCGCCCCGTCCGTGCCCGGGTGGGCCGGCAGCCAGTGGTCGGCGAACTTCGTGTGGTCGGAGTAGTCCGGCGAGACGACGACGGTCTTCTGCCCGCGGTAGCGCGCCTCGGTCATGAAGTGCGCGTCCGGCGTGCGCGTCATCGGGATGTTCGAGCCCCACATGATCAGGTAGGTCGAGTTGAACCAGTCGCCGGACTCGGGCACGTCGGTCTGGTCGCCCCAGATCTGCGGCGACGCGGGCGGCAGGTCGGCGTACCAGTCGTAGAAGCTCAGGCAGACGCCGCCGATGAGCGACAGAAAGCGCGTGCCGCCCGCGTAGGACGCCATCGACATCGCCGGGATCGGCGAGAAGCCCGCGATCCGGTCGGGCCCGTAGCGCTTGATCGTGTGCACGTGCGCGGCGGCGACGAGGTCGGCGACCTCGTGCCACGACGCGCGCACGAAGCCGCCCTTGCCGCGCTGCGCCTTGTACGCGGGGTCGCCCGCGATCTGCGCCCAGGCGAGCACCGGGTCGTGCTGGTGCTCGAGCGCCTCGCGCCAGAGCTTGAGCAGCGCGCCGCGCACGTAGGGGTACTTGACCCGCAGCGGGGAGTACGTGTACCAGGAGAACGTCGCGCCGCGGGGGCAGCCGCGCGGCTCGTACTCCGGCACGTCGGGGCCGTTGGACGGGTAGTCCGTCTGCTGGGTCTCCCAGGTGATGATCCCGTCCTTGACGTGGACCTTCCACGAGCACGAGCCGGTGCAGTTCACGCCGTGGGTCGAGCGCACGACCTTGTCGTGCTGCCAGCGCCTGCGGTAGGCGGATTCCCACGTCCGATCGCTCGTCGACAGCGCGCTCCAGCCGTCGCGCGGGATGTTGCGCTCGATGAAATAGCGCGGCCGACCGAGCAACGTGGAGCGGCTGTGGTCGGGCACGGGCGGACCGTAGCTTTCGCGTGTGTCCGCCGTGTTACGCGCTCATGCGGCGGCTTCGGAGGCCGACAGCAGCTGCTGCACGTCCGCCGTGCAGCCGCCGCAGCCGGTCGCCGCTCGCGTCACGACGCCGACCTGCGCGACCGTGCGCAGCCCGCCCCGGCGGATCGCGGTCTGCACCTCGCCGACCGTCACCCCGTTGCACGAGCACACGGTCGCGGCCGGTTCGTCCGAGAGCGGCTTCGCCGCCACGCCGCCGCCTTCGAGCAGCTCGAACGGCACGTCGTCGCCGGTGCGCAGCAGCTCCGAGAGCGTGGCGCGCGGCGCTCGCGTCGCCGACGAGCACGCCGCCGATCAGGCGGTCGCCGTCGAGCACGAGGCGGCGATAGATCGCCGCGGCGCGTGTCGGAGAAGACGATCTCGTCGTGCCCGGGCGGCGCGGGGGCCGCCGACCCGCCGCCGCTGTAGACGTCGACGCCGGAGACCTTGAGCGTCGTCGCCTGGACCATGCCGTGAAACGCGCCGGGGTCGCCTGCGATCTGCGCTCCGGCGACGCGCGCCTGCTCGGCGAGCGGCGCCCACAGGCCGTAGACCGTGCCGCGGTGCTCGGCGCACTCGCCGACCGCCCAGACGGAGGGCGCGCTCGTGCGCAGCTCGTCGTCGACGACGATCCCGCGCGCGACCTGCAAGCCGGCGGCGCGGGCGAGCGTCGTCTCGGCGCGCACGCCGGCGGCCACGACGACCCGCTCGCACGCGAGCTCCGAGCCGTCGTCGAGCACGACGCGCCCCGGCTCGATCCGCGCCGCGCTGCACCCGAGCTGGCATGCGATGCCCTGGCGCTCGAGGTCGCGGCGCAGGATCGCGGCGGCGCCCGCGTCGAGCTGGAGGCTCATGAGATGGCCGGCGAGCTCGACGACGGTCACGGCCACGCCGCGCGCGTGCAGCCCGGCCGCGGCCTCGAGCCCGAGCAGCCCGCCCCCGACGACGACAGCGCGCGTCGCCGGGCGGCGTCGCGGCGAGCGCGTCGGCGTCGCGCCACGTGCGAAAGACGTCGACGTGGGGGAGGCCGGCGCCGGGGATCGGCGGCACGAACGCCCGCGAGCCCGTCGCGACGACGAGCGCGTCGTAGGGGTGGCTCCCGCCGGCCTCGTCGACGACGGTGCGGTTGGCGATGTCGAGCGACGCGGCGCTGCAGCCCCCGCGCAGGTCGACCTTGTGCTTGGCGTACCAGGACAGCGGCCGCAGCTCGAGCTCGCCGGGCCCCGCCGTGCGGGCGAGGAGCTTGGAGAGCTGGACGCGGTTGTAGACCGGGCCGGGCTCCTCGCCGAGCATGACGATCTTCCACTGCTCCGCCGAGCGGCGGCGCAGCGCCTCCTCGACGACGGCGAGCCCGGCCATGCCGGTGCCGACGACGACGAGCCGCTTGGGTCGCGCCGGCGCGCGCCGCCGCACGGGCTCGTCGCGCCTGCGTGCCGGCTCGAGGCGCACGGCGACGGCCTTGAGCTCGGGCTGGGCTGAAGTCGGGTCGACGGCGGCGATCGTCAGCGCGTTCAGCGCACCGGCGCCGGCCTCGGCGTGCAGCGCGCCCCAGTGAAACGGCGCGAACGCGACGCCGGGCGGCAGCGTGTCGTCGAAGCTCACCGTGAAGCGCGCGCTGCCGCGGCGCGAGACGATCGTCGCCTGGCGGCCGTCTTCCAGGTGCGCCGCCGCGCCGTCGCGCGGGTGGACGGACAGCGTCGGCTTGCCCGCCGCGGCGAGCAGGGAGGGTGAGTGGCTCGTGCGCGTCATCGTGTGCCACTGATCGGCGAGCCGGCCGGTCGTCAGCAGGATCGGGAACTCGGCGTCGGGGTTCTCGGCCGGGTCGACGTGGGGGGTGGGGGCGAAGCGCGCGCGGCCGTCGGGGGTCGGGAAGCGCTTGTCGGCGTACAGCCGCGTCGTGCCGGCGTGCTCGTCGACCGCCTGCGCGGGGCACGGCCATTGCAGCCCGCCGGTCTGCTTGAGGCGTTCGTGCGAGACGCCGCTGAGGTCGCACGGGCGGCCGGCGGTGCAGGCCGCGAACTCGTCGAAGACGGCGGCCGCGTCGGGCCAGGCGAAGTCGTCGCCGTAGCCGAGGTGGCGCGCGAGGCCGGCGACGATCTGCCAGTCCGGCCGCGCCTCGCCCGGCGGCGCGACTACCGCGCGCACGAGCCCGATGCGGCGCTCGGAGCTCGTCATCGCGCCGTCCTTCTCGGGCCACGCGGCGGCGGGCAGGACGGCGTGCGCGACCGACGACGTCTCGGTCGGGTGGTGCGGGTCTGAGACGACGACGAGCTCGGCTTGCTCCAGCGCGGCCCGCGCGCGCTGGCTGTCGGGCAGCGAGACGAGCGGGTTCGTGGCCACGACCCAGACGGCCTTGACCTTGCCCTCCTCGAGCGCGTCGAACAGCGCGACGGCAGGCAGGCCGGGCGTCGGCGAGATCGCGCCGGGCGCGACGCCCCAGTGCTCCTCGATCGCGGCGCGGTCCTGCGCGTCGTCGACCTTGCGGTAGCCGGGCAGCAGGTTCGCGAGGCCGCCGGTCTCGCGCCCTCCCATCGCGTTGGGCTGCCCGGTGAGCGACAGCGGCCCCGAGCCGGGCCGGCCGATCTGGCCGGTCGCGAGGCAGAGGTTGATGAGCGCGCGGTTCTTCAGCGTGCCGACGGTCGACTGGTTCGCGCCCATCGACCACAGGGCCATCGCGCTGCCGGCGCCGGCGAAGCGGTGGGCGGCCTGCTCGATGAGGTCCGCGTCGACGCCGCACACCGCGGCCGCGCGCTCGGGCGACCAGTCGTGCGCGACCGCGCGTGCCTCTTCCCAGCCGCTCGTGTGGCGCGCGACGAAGTCGTCGTCGAGCAGGCCGTCGCGGTCGACGACGTGCAGCAGCGCGCTGAGCAGGGCGAGGTCCGTGCCGGGGCGGGCGGGCAGGTGCAGGTCCGAGCGCTGCGCGGTCGGGGTCGCGCGCGGGTCGGCGCAGATGACGAACGCGCCCTCGGCCTGGCGGTCGCGGATGCGCGCCCAGAGGATCGGGTGGCAGGCGGCGGTGTTCGTCCCGAGCAGCAGGAAGCAGTCGGCGAGCGGGATGTCCGCGTACGCGGGCGGCGGGCCGTCGTAGCCGAACGCGCCCGTGTACCCCGCGACGGCGGACGACATGCACAGGCGCGAGTTCGAGTCGACGTTGTTCGTGCCGAGAAAGCCCTTGGCGAGCTTGTTGATCGCGTAGTAGTCCTCGGTCAAGAGCTGGCCGGAGATGTAGAACGCGACGGCGTCGGGGCCGTGCTCGTCGACGATCGCGCGCAGCTTGCCGGCGACGGTCGCGAGGACGTCCTCCCAGCCGGCCGGCTCGAAGCGCGCGTCGCGGTCGTCGCGCCAGAGCGGCGTGGTCGCCCGGTCGGGGGCGCCGACGGCGAACGGCAGGCCGAGCGGCTTGCGGCAGGTGCGGCCGCGGTTCGTGGGGTGATGGCGATCGCCGCGAACGCTGACGAGCCGACCGTCCTTCACATCGGCCAGCAGGCCGCAGCCGACGCCGCAGTACGGGCACTGGGTCGGAGTGGTCTGCACTGTGCGACAGGGTGCGGGAGGGCGATTTCCCTGTCACGTCGGATCGATGAACGTTGTGTGAACGGGGCAGTACCGCCCGGGGGGTAACCGGCTAGTAGGCTAGGATCTGGTTATGGCGGATCTGCCCGACGACTTGAAGCTGCCGCTGGCACGCGGCGATCCGTGGTGGTACTGGCTCGGCGGGCGTCCGTCGCTGGACTTCGTCAACACGTTGCGCGAGCGCTGGTGGCGCAACGTCGAGACGCTCGTGACGCCCGCCGACCTCGGGCTGTGGCTGGAGCGCGCGGAGCTCCTGCCGGCCGGGTCGGGCGTGCGCGCCCCGGCGGCGCTGCTGGGCTCGGCGCGCGAGCTGCGCGAGAGCATCGATGCCGCGCTCGTGGCCGTGATCGCCGGCGATCAGGCCCCCGCGAGCGCGGTCGCGGCGATCGACGGCTGGCTGCCCGCCGCCGTCGCGCACGAGACGCTGGCCGTCGAGGGCGTGCCGGTGCTGCGCCCCGCTCCACCCGCCGACCCGCTGCGCCACGCGCTCGGAGCGATCGCGCTCGACGCGGCGCGGATGCTCGGCACCGAGCAGCGCGCGCGGGCGCGCATCTGCGCGTCGGACACGTGCAGCGCACGCTTCTACGACCGCTCCCCGGCGGCGGGCCGGGTGTGGTGCTCGATGCGCGGCTGCGGGAACGTCGCGAAGGCGCGCCGCCATCGCGAGCGGGCGCGAGGCATGCGCGCGCCGGCGGAGGCGGACAACCGCTCGCGCTAAATGTTGGCACGGCCGCGTTCCGTTTCGGGCGCGACGGGGAATGCTCGTGGAAGCGATGTCCGAGCTTCAGCAGATCGCCGAGCGTCTCGTCGCCGAAGGCAAGGGGATCCTTGCCGCCGACGAGAGCAACGGCACGATGAACAAGCGCCTGAAGGCCGCCGGCGTGGAGCAGACCGAGGAGATGCGTCGCGCGTTGCGCGAGCTGCTCTTCACGACCGAGGGCGCAGCCGAGCACATCAGCGGCGTGATCCTCTACGACGAGACCTTCCGCCAGAGCACGGCCGACGGCACGCCCTTCCCGCGCCTGCTCGACGAGCTCGGCGTGATCCCCGGCATCAAGGTCGACACGGGCGCCAAGGCGCTCGCCGGCTCGCCGGACGAGAAGGTCACCGAGGGCCTCGACGGGCTGCGCGAGCGCCTCGCCGAGTACTACGAGGGCGGCGCGCGCTTCGCGAAGTGGCGTGCGGTCATCGCGATCGGCGAGCATCTCCCCAGCCGCTACTGCGTGCACGTCAACGCGCACGCGCTCGCCCGCTACGCCGCGCTGTGCCAGGAGGCCGGGATCGTGCCGATCGTCGAGCCCGAGGTGCTGATGGACGGCGACCACACGATCGACCGCTCCGAGGAGGTCACCGGCGAAGTGCACTCCGTCGTCTTCCGCGAGCTGCGAGCGCAGCGCGTGGAGCTCGAGGGGATGCTGCTGAAGCCCAACATGGTGCTCGCCGGCTATGAGTGCCCCGAGCAGCCCGGCGACGACGAGGTCGCCGAGCGGACCCTGCGCACCCTGCGCCGGCACGTGCCGGCCGCGGTGCCCGGCATCGTCTTCTTGTCCGGCGGCCAGAGCGACGAGGACGCGACGAACCGGCTGAACATCATGAACCGGATGGGCCCGCAGCCGTGGGAGATCAGCTTCTCGTACGGCCGCGGCCTGCAGGCTGCGGCGCTGACGACCTGGGCCGGCGACTCCGAGCAGGTGGCCGCCGCGCAGAAGCAGTACGCCCATCGCGCGCGCTGCACGGGCGCGGCGCGCCGCGGCGAGTACTCCGAGGAGATGGAGCGCGAGCTCGCGGGCTCGACCTGAGCCCGGCGTGCCCGTCAGCGCTGCTTGACGCAGGCGCCGACGCGCGGCAGGCGCGCCTCGCGGCGGATGGCGCTGCGCGAGCTGAGGTTCACCGGGGCCGGGCCGGCGACGTGGCCGGTCGCGACGACGAGCAGGCGGACCGTCCTCGCCGCTCGGCACGCGAGCGCCTTGCCGCGGGCGCTCAGCACGAGCGCGATCGGCCGCTGCGTGGGGCTCGCGACGTCCGCGAACCGGCCGCGGGCGATCATCCTGCCGCGGTAGCGCATCTCGACGACGCCCGACGCGGAGACCGGCGGGCC
>CAVYAX010000029.1:0-45726 GCA_963766525.1 uncultured Actinomycetes bacterium | reverse complement strand
GGGGCTCCCCGTCGCGCGCGACCCGCCCCTTCGCGCTCCAGCGCAGCTCGCCGTCGCGCGGCTCGTCGGTCGTGCACTCGACCTCGACGAGGACGCGGTCGCCGGGCTGAAGGCTGGCCGGGGGCATCCACGGCTGCTCCGCCAGCCACGCAGCCTCCCCGGCGGCGAGCACGACCTCCGCGCGCCAAGGCTCGTGCGTGAAGCGCAGCCGATCCGTCACGGCCCCGTTGCCGAGCGTCATGAGCATGACCTCGACCGTCGCGAGCTCCCCGCGCTCGCACGACAGGACCGCGCGGCAGGTCATCCGCGCCGGCGAGCCGCCGGCGTCCTCGAGCGCAGCGACGCGCGCGCAGACCTCGCCGTGCTCGCCCGGACGCGGAGGCCAGGCCGCGCAGGGGACCACGCCGTGGCCGGTGTGGACGAGCTGCGCGAGGCGCGACGCGAACGGCGCGCACGACAGCACGCCCGCGACGGCCGGCCAGGCGAGCGTCAGCGCGAGGTCGAGGCCGGGACCGTCGTGCGCGGCGCCGGTCGCCGCGCCGTGGGCGCCCGCCAGCCCGGCCGGGCAGGACCACGTCGTCGCGACGGGATCGAGCGGATGGTGCGGCACGTCCGCGGGCTTCGCGCCGAGCACCCGTCGCGCGAACTCCACGGTCCCCGCGTCGCCGTCGACCGCGACGAACGCCCCGGCGCCGGCGGCTCGCCAGCGCGTGACGAGCTCGGCCGGCGGCCCGTCGAGCGCCGGCATCGTCGCGGCCACGACGACCTCGTCGCCGCGCACGGCGATCTCCAGCCGCTCGCCCGAAGCGCCCGCGGGCAGCACCTCGATGCTCTCCAGCCGGCCGCCGTCGTCGAGGCGCGCGCAGACCTCGTCGCCGGGCAGGACGATCCGCCACAGCGGGTTGGGCCGCGAATGCAGCCCGCCGCGGTCGGCGACGAGCAGCGACGGCGCCGCGCACAGCGCAGCGACCGGCCCGCCGCGGCCCGCGATCGCGGTGGCCAGCGGCGGCGGGACCGGACCGGGATCCGCGAGCCGCTCGCGCCGCACGGGGACGGCCCCTGCCGCCAGTGCCGCCTCGATCGCGGCCTGCTCGAAGCGCGCCAGGAGCTCGCCCACCGGCTCGTCCGCACGCGCGACCCGGGTCAGCGAGCGCGGGCCGGGAATGACGAAGACCGCGTCCGCGTCATGGCGCTCGTCCTGCGCCTGCCACAACGCGTCGGCCATGTACCAGCGGCGGACCTCGCCGTCGAGCACCCCGACGAACGGAACGGGCTTGCCGGGGCGATCGCAGACCTCGAGGAAGTACTGCGCGTCGGCGGGATGCAGCAGCGTCGTGTCCGCGGCCGCGAACGCGCGGCGAAACGCCGCCAGCGCGCCGGCGGGATCGTCGAGATCGGCTGCACCGCAGATGGGCGCGTCGATTGCCCCGGCGTCGAGCCCGTCCAGCCGCGCAGCACAGCGCCGGTACAACGACAGGCCGCGCGAGCGCCAGGTCGGATGGCCCCACGCGCCGTCGTCGTAGCGCCCGCCGCGCCCCGTCGCGCAGGCCGCCGTGAAGCGCTCGAGCAGCTCGCCGTAGCTCATCGCCTCGACGTCGCCGAAGTACGGCTTCGCCGTGCGCGCAAGCGCGGCGACGATCTCCTCGCGCCGCGCGGCGACCGCGACCGCGTCGCCCGCGACCTCCTCGAGCAGGTGCGCCGCGCGGGCGGCACCGTTGTCGAGGAGGTGGATGTCGGCGTCGAGGTTGCTGCGCGCCGACGTCACGCCGCCGGCGCTCGCGCCACGCGCGACCCAGTCCTCGCTGCCGCTCGCGGCGACGAGCGCCCGCTTGACGCCGGCCGACGCGCTCGCCTCCCGGCACGCCATCGCGGCCGTGCCGACGAGCACGGCGTCGATCGGCATCGCAAGCTCGTCGTAGCGCGCGGACCACGCGCCGGACAAGAGCTCCGCCGCGCGCGCCGGGTCGGCCACCCCGCCACCGGCGCACAGCAGGACGTTGGGGCGCCGGCGAAACTCGTGGTAGGTCTCGAGCAGCAGCTCGTCGAGCTCCTCCCAGGAGTGATGGCCGCCGCCGCGGCCGCCCTCGACGTGCACCGCGATCGTGTGCTGCGGGGCCGCGTCGGCGATCGCCAGCACGTGGCGGATCTGCGCGACGGTGCCGGGCTTGAACGCGTTCAGCGCGAGGCCCGCGGCGCTCAGCGCGTCGAGCAGCGCGATCGCCTCCTCGACCTCGGGGATCCCGGCGGAGACCGTCAGCCCGGCGAGCGGCGCGCCGTCGCGCCGGGCCTCGACGACGAGGCCCTCGCGACCGATGTGCAGCTCCCACAGATGGCGGTCGAGCAGCAGCGTGTTGAAGACGACCTCGCGGCCCGGCTCGAGCAGCTCGCGCAGCTCCGCGATCCGGCGCTCGAACGTCCAGCGATCCGGCTGGCCGCCGCCGGCGAGCTCGGCCATGTAGCCGGCGTTCGCCGCCGCCGCGACGATCGGCGCGTCGGCCGTCGTCGGCGTCATGCCCGCGAGGATCACGGGAGGCCGGCCGGTGTGGCGCGTGTAGCGGCCGTCGAGATGGCGGCGCCCGCCGGGCAGCTCGACGATCCCGGGGGCGAAGCTCGCGTACGTCGCGTCCGGCCGCTGCGGCGACGCGCCGGGCGACGTCAGGCGGCGGCGGCCCTCGGGCGACGAGAGCGCGAGCGTTCGCGTGCCGAGGCCGCGGAGGTTCTCCGCCGTGAGCGCACTGACGTCGGTGCCCGGCCCGAGGTCGAGGATCCACTCGGCTCCTGTGCGGGCCAGCGTGCGCGAGACCGCGTCCCAGCGCACGGGGGCGACGAACTGCGCGGTCGCGATCGCACTCGCGAGATCGGGCGCCGCACGCAGGTCGCCGGCGTCGGCGGGCGACAGCACCGCCATCGATAGCGCCGCAGGGTCCGGGCAGCATCCGCGGCTCGGAGCGCAGCGCGACGACGAGCTCGTCGCGGGCGGCCGCGAGCGCCGGCGTGTGGAACGCCACGTCGACGCGCAGCGCGTTCCAGCCGAACGCTCAGCGGCGCGCCGCCGTGGCGGCCTTCGCGCCGCGCGCCGGCCTCGGCGCGCGCGATGGTCGGCAAGCCGCGCGCGCAGCAGGCCGAGGGTCGCCGGCGGCCCGCTCACGACACATCGCCGCGGCGTGTTGACGAGCGCGATCGCGACGGCGCCGTCCGCCGCCCGCTCGGCGTTGAGCTCGTCGACGATCCGCCGCAGCCGGGCGTGCCGCACCCCGGACACGACGGCCATCGGGGCGTCAGACCCCGCGTAGGCGCAGCGAGCGGCGTGCGCGCCCGTCAGCCACGCGAGGCGCACGTACCGCGCGAGCAGCGCGTCGTCGATGCCGGTCGGGCCGGCCTCCGCGACGAGCAGCGCGCTCAGGAGCCCCTGCGAGTGACCTGCGGCCGCGACGATCGCACCGGCGCGTACGGCGTCGCCGAGGCCGTCCTCCCACAGCGCCCGCCAGACGAGCGCCTGGGTGACGAGGATCAGCGGGTACGAGATGCCGGCGCTGGAGAGGTAATCGCCGGGCGGTGCGCCCTCAGGATCCTCCGCCCAGGCGAGAAGGTCGATGCCGTGGCGGTAGCGCCCCGACGCCTGGCCGGCGGGCGAGCCGACATCGTCGGAGAGCCCCGCCGTCGCAACGGCGAGGCCGTCGCGCAGGGCCGGCCGCTGGGCGACGAGCTTCGACAGCTCCATGAGCGCATCCGCGCCCTGGCCCGCGAACGTCACCGCGGCCGTCACGCGACCGTGCCCCGAGCGCGTCAGGAGGGAGGCGGGCTGCTGCCCGTCCGCCACGGACGAAGGCGCGACCGACGTCATCGGGCTAGCGGCGGAGCATGACTGTGCGCGTGACCGCCGGGCGGCCGCTGCGCTTCAACGCGATCTTCACCCGCAGCGATCGCCGCCGCGCCATGCACGCGGCGCGCCTCGGCGCCGAGCGTCAGCGACAGCCGCTTGCGCTTGCCGGCCGCCACCGTGTAGCGCGTGTCGCGTGCGATCGTGACGACCTTCAAGCGCCGGCCGACACGGAGCCTGAGCGCCGAGCGCAGCGACAGCACGCCCGCGCAGCTGCGCTTCGGGGTCGCACGCACCGGATCTCCAGCGCGATCCTCGCCGCCCGCAGCCGCAGGCTCGAGCTCACGATCCTGCCCGGGCCGACCGGGAGACGGCGGCCGGAGGCGGCACCGGAGGCGGCGGCAGCACGGCCGGCGGTGGCGGGGGGGCGGCGGTGCCGGCGGACCGGCGGGAGGCGGCGGCAGCGGCGGCGGGGGCGGTGGCGGCGGCGGCGGCGGGCGGTGGCGGAGGCGAGCGGCGGCGGCGGGAGGAGGGCGGACAGCGCGTAGCGCCCGATCGAGCCGGTCGGCGGCGCGACCCGGCCGAAGTTCGAGAACGCGATCGCGGCGTTGGCGATGCCCACGGCGCCGGGGACGCAGTCGAACGTCGCCGCGTTGCGCTCAGTGCCGGCGCGCAGCACCGCGCTGCCGTACGGCGTGAGGTTGTACGGCGTCGCCGCCGGCGCGCCGAGCGGATCGGTCGGGGGGTTGCCGGTGACGGCGATCGCCGCCATCGATCCCGGGCTGCGCGAACGAGAACGTGATCGGGCCGTCCGCGGCCGGCGGTCCACGTCGTGTCCGGCAGGGCGATCGTCGCGTCGTATGCGTCCCAGCCCGGGCTGCCGCCGGCCGCGTTGCAGGCGTAGCGTCCGCGAGACGTGCACGATCTGCACGCCCTCGACGCTGTTGACGCCCTCGATCGCGACCCACAGGTCCAGCGGGTAAGCCTCGTCGGCCGTGATGAGTGGCGAGCCCGCAGGATCCTCGTAGTCGCGCGAGCGTCGCGACGCTCGCCGCGGGAATCGTCACTCGCGCCTGCGAGCCCGAGAGCGTGTACGACGCGCCCGGGGGCGGCTGCCGCGATGCCGGCCGCGGTCAGCTTGACGCCGATCGGATCGATCTCGCGCGTCAGCGGGGCGGGGCGGGTTGTCGGGCAGGAACGCGTCCGGCCCGCACGAGGCGTCCCTGGGCGCTGATGCACGTGACGTTGCGCGGCCCCGTGATCGTCGTGTCGAACGGCAGCGGCTCGTGGCGGGCGGAAGGTCGGGCCGGCGGTCGTCGGTCGGGTTGACGTCCTGCGTCACCCCGGGCTGGCAGTCCATGTAGAAGCTCACGCTGCCGAGCAGCGTTGCGTGGATGACGACGCTCCCGCCGGGCGTCCGTAGACGCCGCCGCGCGGGCCGATCGGCAGCGCCGGCAGCGTGCCGGGGCCGGCCTGGCTGAAGACGACGTCGCCGCCGACGGCCGTCCACGTCGAGGCCGCGAGCGTGGGGTTGTCGTAGTCGAAGCCGGTGTCGCTGATGTAGGCATCGGTCGTCGGGTCGGTCGACGATCGTCGTCGTCGGCCGTGACCGTGAACGGCCCTTGGACCTGCACCCGCTCGAGCGGTGTTCGTCGCCTCGATCGCGACCCAGACCTTCGCGCCGTGATGAGTTCAGCCCGGGCTCGAGCAGCCCGGAGGCGTAGCCGAACCGCGGCAGGTTGGCGGGCAGCGTGACCTGGATCGGCGCGCCGGTGAGGCGGATCGTCTGGCCGGGGTCGACCTGCGTCCGGTCGGCGCCGGATAGCGTGGCGGCGACGGCGACGATCGTCGCGCGTGCCCGTCACGTCGATGTCCGTGTCGCGGTAGTAGTCGTCGTAGTTGTACTGGCAGGAGTTCAGCACGACAGCGCTCGCCGGGCCGCGGTGCCCGCGAGCGGACGCAGCGCCACAGAGCGCGAGCAGCGCCGACAGACACTCGCTGAACTCCGCTTCTCCGCGCCATGTGTTCGGGTACCCTAATCGAACGTCCCGGCAGTTCGGCAAGCAGCTCCTTGCAGCCGTTGCTCGCCCATCCTTACAGCGTTCGTCATGCCCGTCCTCCACCGCCGCCTGATCCCGACGACGGCGCCGCTTGCCGAGACGCTCGCCGCGGCGCGCGCGCATTTCGGCGGGCACGACGTCCTCGGGACGCGGCTCGGCGCACCGGCCGGCTGGCTGCCGGCGCGCGAGCTCACCGCGCGCGGTCCCGCGCTCGACGACCTCCTCGCTCGGGCGACGGCGACGACCGGCACGGGCCGCGCGGACATCGGCGGCACGCTGCTCGCCGAGGGCTACGCGTGGGCGCTGGCGCGTGCGCGCGGTCGGCACGCTGCTGTTCGGCGAGCGCATCCCGGCGATGGCCGCCGGCGAGGTCGCGCTCGAGCTTGCGGCCGGCGACGCGACGATCACCGGCGTCGCCTTCGCGGGCGGCGCGTACGGCATCGCCGGCGACGCGCGCGCGGGCGATCCGTCGCTCGTCGCTGCTGGCCGACGAGGACGCGCTGCTCGCGCGGCTGCACGACGAGCTGCAGGCGCACCTGCGGCCGCTGCTCGAGGCGATCGCCGCGCGCGACCGGGCGGCCGCTGCGCGCGCTGTGGCGCAGCGCCGGCGACCGGCTCGGCGGCGCGTTCCTGTGGCTGGGCGAGGTCGTCGGCGATGCGCGAGCGCGCATGGGATCTCGGCACGCGCTGCATGCAGGCCGGCGGGCCGCTCGCCGTCGGCGCCGGCTTTCGCGTCATCGAGCACGCCGGCATCGCCGAGCCGACGCGCAACCGCCGCAGCTGCTGCCTCATCTACCGCGCCGAGGGGCAGGGCACGTGCTTCACGTGCCCGCTGACGACCGACGGCGAGCGCCGCGCGCGGCTGGAGGCGCGCGCCGACGCGCTCGCGGCGTATGACGAGCTTGACGTGCGCTATTAGGAGTCCCTAACGTGCGCGAGCATGCCGGCCTCTCGTGTGCCGCGACAGCGGACGTCGCGACGCCGCTGCGGCCGGTGGCCCTCGCCGTGGTGTGCGCGCGGCGCGCTGCTCGCTCGCGCCCAGTGCGCCTGGGCCGCGACGCCGAAGTCGCGCGCGCTGAGCGCGACCGGCCAGCTCGTCGCAGACGGCCAAGCCGGACCGCTTCAAGACGGTGCAGCAGGGCACGCTCCGCGGCACGCCGTTCGGCACCGGCGAGGATGGTGCTGCGCTCGACGCTCAACCAGGCGACGCGTGACCTCGACGTTCACGGTCACGACGAGCGACGGCCGGGTCTCGGGCCGGCGACGGCCCGGCTGACGCTGGACGGCGACACGGCGAACTACAAGGGCACCGCGACGATCACGAGCGGCACCGGGCGCTACCGCCGTGCGAGCGCGTCGAACATCGCGTTCACGGGCGTCGGCCCGGTCAGCGCGAAGCAGCACGCGGATCAGCCTCCGCGGCCGCGTTCGGTACTGACCGCGCGCGACCCGAGCGCTCACACCGACCCGGTAGCGACGGGCCGCCGGCGAGTCCCACGGCGTATTTCCGACCGCAGCGGTTGACTTGGTGGTACGGTTCCCGCGCGGTATTAGGGGACCCTTACAACCTTCGGCAAGCTTGCCGAGCAGGAGGAGAGCAATGAGACGCACCAGCACCGCGCTGCTTGCAGCTGCGCTGACGGGCAGCATCGGCTTGGCGGGGGCCGGGCCCGCCCTCGCTGTCGGGCCTCGACGACACGTTCGGCATCAACGGGATCAGCCTGACGCCGTCGGCGCCGTCGGTGGGCAGCGAGCGCTACCAGGCGCTCACCGCCGGCGCCCAACGGCGGCAGCTACCAGAGCGGTTTCACGACGGTCGGCGCCGGCCCGAACCGCGCGGTGATCGTCTCGCGCCTCGACGCCCACGGCGCGCTCGACCCGAGCTTCGACGGCGACGGCATCAAGATCGTCGACATCGCCGCTCCGCCGTTCATCAACAACGGCGTGCTTCCGCTCGCCGACGGCTCCGCGGAGAACTCGCGCGGCCTCGCGATGCAGGCGGACGGCAAGGTCGTCGTCGCCGCCCAGTCCGAGACGCCGCAGGACCTCGGCACCAACCCCGGCAAGCCCGACTACCGCGACCGCGACGTGTACGTCTTCCGCCTCGAGCTCGACGGCGATCTCGACCCGACCTTCGGCACGGGCGGCATCCTGCGCGTCGACATGAGCGACGGGCTCGTTCCCGGCGGCGCCCCCGGGCGCGACCCGCAACCCCGACGCGTGCTACGGCGTGCGCATCCAGACCGACGGCAAGATCATCGTCGAGGCCGTCAAGGGACCGCACAGCACCGAGCCGGGAACGCGCGCGGTCAAGCCGTGGGCGATCATCCGGATCAACACGAACGGCACGCTCGACACGGCCGGCTGGAACGCGGCGGCTGTCGGTGGCCAGGCGGGCATAGCGCTGTCGCCGATCGCCACGAACGTGGCCGGCACCGCCCCGGCGACCGTCAACGAGCGCCAGCCGCTCATCCAGCCCGACGGCAAGGTCGTCGCGGCCGGCTACACCGGCGGCGCCGCGCCGTACCTCGCGCGGTTCAACACGGACGGCACGCTGGACATGTCGTTCGGCTCGGGCGGGATGACGACCCGCATCGAGGGCGCTGAAGGTCACCGCGCCCTCCGGCGCGTCGACGCAGGGGTCGGCCGAGGCGTACGAGGCCGTCTACCAGAAGACCGGTCCGGGCCCCAACGACTTCAAGTACGTCATGGTCGGCTACGGCAACCGCTTCGGCGGGGAGACGGTGGGCGTCAACGCGCTGATGTACCGCTTCAACTCCGACGGCACGTTCGACAACACGTGGGGCGCGCCGGGTCAACGGCCTCATCGCGTATGACCGCGCCGGCGGGCCAGGACCGCTTCCGCGAGCTCACGATGCTCCCCGACGGCCGCCTCGTGGGCGTCGGCCTGTCGAGCTCGACGCCGCGCCCGCCGCGAACGAGCAACGGTCGACGGGCTCATGGGCATCGTCAAGCCGGACGGCACGTTCGACACGAGCGTCGGCACCGGCGGGATCTTCGCGTTCGACCTCGGCGGCAACAGCGACACGCTGCTCGGCTCGGCCGTGGTCGGCAATGGAACGAAGGTCGTCGCCGCCGGGGCCAAGTCGTTTGCCGCGCCGCTGAGCTCCGCCGACGACGTGCCCGGCGTCGTCCGCCTGCACATCCCGCCGGCGGTCGCAGGGCCTCCCGGCGCGCGGTGCACGGCGCACCCGGTGCCGCCGGTGCGGACCGGACCGGCCGGTCCCGGCGGTCCCGGCGGTCCCGGCGGCCCCGGTGGGCCCGCCGGTCCCGGCGGCGCCGCGGGTCCCGCGGGCGCGCCGGGCGCGCAGGGGCGCCACCGGCGCGACCGGCCCGCGCGGACCGTCGGCGAACATCAGGGTGAGCTGCCGGCTCGTTCCGCCGCGGCGGCGCACGATCACGTGCACCGTCAGGCGCGTCACGACTACGCGCGGCGCGGTTCGCGTGCGGATCGCGCGTGCCGGTCGCACGATCGCGAGCGGCCAGACGATGTCGAGCGGCAAGTCCGCGCTGGTGCGGCTCAAGGGCGCCGTGCGCGCCGGTCAGAAGTACACGCTGATCACGACGCTTCCGGCAGGCCCGCGGACGCGGACCAAGGTGCTCACGCGGATCACGCTGCGCTGACCCGCAGCGCTCACCGCCGGTGAAGGCTCTCGCTGCCCCGGGGCTCACCCGCCCGGGGCAGCGAGTCGGTCATGGCGGTCACGCCGGCGCGCCGCTCGCCGCCGGCGCGCCGGTGCGCAGGATCCACAGCGCCGGGCGCGATGACGAGCGCCGCGCCGCCGATCGCCAGCGACGCCACGCCGAGCGCGGTCAGCGCGAGGCCGCCGAGCAGCGCCAGGCCCGCGCCCGTGAGGCCGGCGAGCAGGTCGTTGAAGCCCAGCAGCTTGCCGCGCTCGGCGGGCGCGGTGATGTCCGAGAGGACGGCCGTCGCGGCGACGAACGAGAAGTTCCAGCCGAGGCCGAGCCCGAACAGCGCGACGCCGGTCACCGGCGACCCCCGTGACCCACAGCAGGCTGATCGGCCGACGCGCCCATGAGCAGCAGGCCGCCGGCCAGCGCGCGCGTGCGGCCGAAGCGGTCGACGAGATCGCCGACGACGACGATGAGCCCGAACATCCCGACGACGTGCGCGCCGATGATCGGGAAGACGTTGTCCGCACCATGATGGTGATGGTCGACGACGACGGCTCCGGTCAGGGTCATGAGCGCGACCATCACGGCGAAGCTCGCCTGCGCGGCCACGAGCGCCGGGATCGCGCCCGGCCGGCCGAGCAGCTCGCGCAGCGGCGCCGCGGCCGCGGGCGGCGCGTCGTCGCCGGCCTCGTGGCGCAGCAGCGCCGCGATCCGCTTCGGGTCGGGTCGCACGCAGCAGACGATCGCGAGCCCCGCCGCCATGAACGCCGCGGCGGCGAGCCACAGCGTCGCGAGCGCGTCGCCGTCGAGCTCGCGGCCGGCGAGCAGCGGGCTGAAGACGGCCGGCCCGAGGATCGCGCCGAAGACCGAGCCGAACAGCACGAGCGCGATCCCGCGCGCGCGGCGCTCGGGCGGGTACATGTCGCCGGCCGCGGTGCGCGCGAGCAGCGCGGTCGCGTTCGCCGCGCCGACCATCATCGAGCCCGCCGAGCACGGCGACCGGCTGGTCGCCGGCGCTGCCGAGCGCGGCGAGCCCGCAGCCGGCGACGCCCGCCGCGAAGCCCGCGACGAGCACCGGCACGCGACCAAAGCGGTCCATGAGCAGGCCCGCGGGCAGCGCGACGAGGGCGCCGGAGGCGAGCACGATCGCCGGGCCGAGGCCGAGCAGCCCCTCGACGTGCAGCACCCGCACGAGCGTCAGCGACGCGACCGCCGCGGCGAGCTGGAGCGTCGCCGAGTTCATCGCCAGCGAGCTCGAGAGGAGCGCGGTGTTGCGGCGGATGGGAGCGCGGGACGCGAGCCTGGCGGCCCGCGGGCATGGGCCAGCCGAGCGTACCGCGCGCCGCCGCCTCCCGGCGTCCCGCTCCCGTTCCGGCGGCGTCGTAGGTCCTTCTCCTTGCGGCCGTGCCCCGGCCCGCCGCATGGATCGCAGCCGCCGCAGTGGCGCTCGCCGCCGCCTCCGGCGCGGACGCCGTCACGCTCGAGAAGACGACGACGTCCTACGCGACGATCGGCGGCAGCGCGAGCGCGCCGTACTCGCGCCTGAAGCTCGAAGCCGGCTGGAAGCGCGTCGTGCGCGGCGACCTCGCGGCCGCGCGCAAGGGCCGCCTCGCCCGCCGCCGCTCGCTGCTGTACTTCGCGCAGCTGTCGGACTTCCAGCTCGCCGACGAGGAGTCGCCCGCGCGCGCCGAGGTGCTCGACATCAGCGGCTCGCCGTTCGAGTCCGCGTGGCGCCCGCAGGAGGCGCTCGAGCCGTTCACCGTCGACGAGGTCGTCCGCCAGATCAACCGCTTCGACGCGAGCCCGGTGCGCAACCGCGGCCGCCGCCACGCGCGCCTCGCGCTGACGATCACCACCGGCGACTCGGCCGACAGCCAGCAGATCAACGAGGTCAAGTGGGTCGTCCGGCTGCTCGAGGGCGGGCGGCTGAACCCCAACTCGGGCGTCGAGGGCGGCGCGTGCGGCGCGCTCGCCGGGCCCGCCGGGGGAGGCGGCGCGCTACACGGGCGTGCAGGACGAGCAGGACATCCTCGAGTCCGGCCGCTTCTATGACCCCAACCATCCGGCGGGGGCGTTCGCGGCCTGGCCGCGGTACCCCGGCCTCATGGATCGCGCGCAGCTGCCGTTCGAGGCGGCGGGCCTGACGCGGCCGAGCTACGTCGCGTTCGGCAACCACGACGGCGAGGTGCAGGGCAACATCCACGCGCTGGCCGCGCTCGAACCCGTTCGCGCGCGGCTGCCTCAAGCCGCTCGGCGACACGGGCATCGCCGGGATCGCGGCCGCGCTCACGAGCCCGTCGCGCTCGATCGTCGTGCCGCCCGATCCCGACCGCGGCTTCGCCGACCGGCCGACCTACAAGGCGCTGCACGCGACCGGCAAGCAGGCCGACGCGCACGGCTTTCGCTACGTCGACCGCGACGAGCTGACGGCGTCGAAAGGGCAGGCCGCGTACTACGCGTTCAGCCCGAAGCCCGGGCTGCGGCTGATCTCGATCAACACCGTCGCCGAGGGCGACCGGCTGAACTCCAACGGCAACCTCGACGAGCCGCAGTTTCGCTGGCTCGAGCGCGAGCTGAAGGCCGCGGATGGGCGCAACGAGCTCGTCGTCGTCTTCGGCCATCACCCGATCGCGAGCCTCACGAACCGCGCGGTCGACGAGGACGCCGGCGATTGCGCGCTGCGCGCGACGGTCACGGGGCCGGGCTGCGACCTCGATCCGCGCAGCTCGCAGCCGTTGCATCTCGGCGGCGACCTCGCGGCGCTGCTGCTCGCGCACCGGCGGGTCGTCGCCTACGTCGCGGGTCACACGCACGAGCACCGCATCACGCCGTTTACGCGCGAGGGCGGGGGCGGCTTCTGGGGCATCGAGACGTCGTCGGAGATCGACTGGCCCGTGCAGTCGCGCCTGCTCGAGATCATGGACAACCGCGACGGGACGCTGTCGATCTTCGGCACGCTCGTCGACCACGCCGCGACGCTCGCCACGCCGCGACCGGGTACCGCGGCGGCGGGGCTGTCGTCCGACGCGCTGGCGGCGGTCGGCCGCGAGTTCGCCTACAACGACCCGCAGGTCGGCGTCGAGGACGGCGCCGAGGGCCGCCCGCAGGACCGCAACGTCGAGCTGCTGCTGCCCGATCCGCGCTGACCGCCGCTCCCGCGCTGCTCAGCCCCTCGCGGCCCGCCCTCGGCCTCGGTGCCCTGGCCTAGGGCCGCTCGCTCGTGCGCGGGATCCGCACGCTGACCGTGCGCCGCGCTCGGGCGATCCGGCCGGCCGCGTCGCACGCGTGCGCGACGAGCTTGACCTTGACCGTGCGCCCCTCGCGCTCGAGCGCGTTGGGCGGTCGAAGTAGCGCTCGCGATCCAGCGCGATGTCATACCAGCGCCCGGCGCGCAGCCGGCGCCACCGGGGGAACAGGCCGGAGGACGGGCTGGCGTAGCGGCCGATGACGGCGACCAACCTCGCGTCGCAGGCAGCCGCGCAGCGGACGCGCAGCTTGACCCGTCGCGGCGCAGCGCCTGCCGGCGCCGGCCACCGATCGTCACCTTGGGCGGCGCGAGCGTCGTGGCAGGCGCCGCGTCGAGGCGTGCCACCCGGATGCGCGTGTCGGACGGGAAGGCGTAGTCGCCGCCGCTGACGAGGCCGCTGTCGACGAACGTCACGCGCGGCCGGCCGGCGGCGTCGAATCCGGGGAACGCGTCCACCTGCTGGCGGCACGGCCCGGCGAGCGGGACGGCGGCTTCCCAGCGCCCGTCGGCGCGCCGCAGCGCGGCGACGGGCACGGGCGACGTGCTGCGATCGCCCGAGCGCACCTCGACCGCCCAGGAGACGATCATGCGGCCGTCGGGCGCGGAGGCAAGGCGCAGATGGGCGGCGTCGTTGCCGCCGAGGCGCGAGTCGGGGCAGCAAGCCCGTGCGACGGCCGAAGTCGCCGCCGGGCGGCCGGACGCTCACCGCGACGCCCGAGCGCGGCGCGTTCTCGTCGGCGGGCTGCAGCCACGCGACCGCGGCCGCGCCGCCCGCGCTCAGCGTCGCGGCGACGGCGCCGTCGTGCCGCCAGCCAGCCGCCGCAGGGCGCCGATCCCGGTTCGCGTCGTGCCGCCGCCGACGCGCACGCCGCTCTTGTCGGAGACCGCGAGCAGCACCTCGCCGGTGCGGCCCACGACGAGGCTCAGCTCGTCCTCGTCCCCGGCGCTGCGGCCCTCGGCGCGGCCGATCTCGCGCGGCGCCGAGAACGCGCCGCCGGGCGCACGGGTCGCTGCGAGCAGCCGGCTGGCGTTGCCGGCGCTCGGGACGCTCTCCGACCAGACGACGATGCCGAAGCCGGCCTCGTCGATGCCGGCGGCCGCGCCGGCGCTCCCGGCGCCCAGCGTGCCGGCCGGCACGAAGGTGCCGCCCGCGTCGCGCGCGGCAACCCGGATGGCCGAGGTCGGGCCGGTGTCCGCCGCGCCGGCGCCGCCCGGCAGCGGTTCCTGCCAGGCGACGAGCGCCGCGCCGCTGCTCGCCAGCGCGACCGCCACGCCCTTGGCGTGCTCGTCGCGGCTGAGCGCGAGCGGCGCGCTCGTGACGCCGCTGGCGGCGCGATCGAGCGCGATGACCTGGCCCTCCTCGTCGGCGAGGCCGGTGTAGTTCAGCGCGATGAGGCTCGCGCCGGTCGCGGCCGTCGCGGTCTTCGGGCAGCCACCGAACACCACGAGCGCTTTCGGCGCCGTGGCCGGGTCGAGCCCGGCGGCGGCGAGGTCGAGCGTCTCGCGGCCGACCGAGGTCTTGCCGAAGCGCTGCCAGGCGAGCGCCGCGCCGCCGCCGCCGAGATCGGCGGGGCAGAGCACGGTCCCGGTGTCGGGGGGCGTGACGTCGGTGAACGGCAGCGCGGTTGCCGGCGCTGTCACCCAGAGCGCCGCCACGACGATGACGGCGGCGGCGATCGCGGGGCGCACATCGGCCACCCTACGCCCGCGTCACTCCCCGAGCACCTTGATGACGAGCCGCTTCGGCCGGCCGCCGTCGAACTCGCAGTAGAAGACGGCCTGCCACGGCCCGAGGTCCAAGCTCGCGTCGGTGATCGGCAGCACGACCTGGTGGTGGACGAGCAGGTTCTTCCAGTGCGCGTCGCCGTTGTCCTCGCCGCCGCGGTGATGGCGGAAGTCGCCGGGGTCGGGCGACAGCGCTTGCGCGACGTCGTTGGCGGGGTCCTTCCAGGACGGCGGCGCGAGCTTGTCGAGCCACTCCAGCGTGTCCTCGAGGATGCCGGGCTCGTCGTCGTTTACCCAGACGCCGGCGGTGATGTGCATCGCCGAGACGAGCACGAGTCCCTCGGCGACCCCGGACTCGGTGACGGCCGCCTGGACGTCGTCGGTGATGCGGACGAACTGGCGGCGCTGCTGGGTGGTGAACGTGCGGTAGACGGTGTGAGAGCGCATCGCGCTAGTTTCCTCAACCTCGGTTATGTATATGGGACTCGAGGCAAGGCGTGCATCGTCACCGGCGCGACGCGCGGGGATCATCCTCGCCACCGCTGAAGCTGCCTGCTCGAGCGAGGGCGCGCGGGTGTTGCTCGTCGCGCGCGACACCGACGAGGTCGCAGCGGCGATGGCCGAGCCGAGCTCGGCGGCCGAGCCGGCTCGCCGCCGACGTCACCGACGCCGAGGCCGCCGAGGCCGTCGTCGCCGCGTGCGCCGAGCGCTTCGGCGCCGTCGACGTGCTCGTCAACTACGCGGGCACGAGCTTCGTCCGGACGCTCGAGGAGCTCATCGACGATCGACTGCAGGGCTCGCTGGGAGTCTCAACGTCATGGGGCCGCTGCGGCTCATGCGCTCGCTGATGCCGCGTCTGGCAGCAGGCGCTCGTGGGGCGCATCTTCTACGTCTGCTCGACCGTTCCGGCAAGCGCCGGTCGCTGCGATCGTCGCGCTACTCGCTTACGAAGGCCGCGCTGCTGTCTCTGTCGCGCGCATCTTCGCCGACCGCTACGTCTGGCGACTGGCGTGCTCGCCAACGAACCGTCGCGCCCGCGCCCGTGACGTCGCCGCTGTGGCTCGGCGAGGGCGGGCTCGCTGACCAGGCCGCATGGGACGTTCACCATCGCCCGCCTGTCGGGCGCTGCGAACCGAAGACCGGCGAAGTCAAGCCGTTCGGCAGGCTTCGTCGAGCAGGATGAGATCGCGACGGTCATCGTCTTCGGCTCTAGCTCGCGCCGCAGACCTCGATCGCCCGCATGCAGACGCCTACGCCTGCGCGTCTGATCCATCTGCCCGTCCACGCGTCGTGGCTAACCAGTCGAGATCTACTTCTCGATCTTGCAACGCAAAGCACTGACCCCGAACGACTTCGCAGACCTCGACGGACTCGCCGCGCGCATCACGGCTTTCGAAGCGCAGTACCGACAGATCGCCAAGCCCTTCGACTGGACCTTCACGCGCGCCTAGCTCGACGCCCTCCGGCACGCCTTGCCGACCGCGAGCCGCATCTCAAGCTCGCGGCCTAGCCCAACGAACTAACGGACAGGTCCACTAGCTCTCAACCTCGTCATGGATCTGGGACTCGAGGACAAGGCGTGCATCGTCACGGGCGCGACGCGCGGGATCGGCCTCGCGACCGTGAAGCTGCTGCTCGGCGAGGGCGCGCGGGTGCTGCTCGTCGCGCGCAACGCGGACGAGGTCGCCGGCACGGCCGAGGAGCTCGGCGGCCAGTGGCTCGCCGCCGACGTCACGTCGCCGGAGGCGGGCGAGACCGTGGTCGCGGCGTGCGCCGAGCGCTTCGGCGCCGTCGACGTGCTCGTCAACAACGCGGGCACGAGCTTCGTCAAGCCGCTCGAGGACCTCACCGACGAGGACTGGCAGGGCCAGTGGGAGCTCAACGTCATGGGCCCGATGCGGCTCATGCAGGCGGCGGCGCCGCGGATGGCGGCCGCCGGGGGCGGGCGCATCGTGAACGTGTGCTCGTCGTCGGGCAAGCGCCCGTCGCTGACGAACGCCGCGTACTCGGTGACGAAGGCCGCGCAGCTGTCGCTGTCGCGCCACTTCGCCGACCGCTACGTGGGCGACGGCGTGCTCGTCAACGCGGTCGCGCCGGGGCCGGTGACGTCGCCGCTGTGGCTGGGGGAGGGCGGGCTCGCCGACCAGGCCGCCGCCGCGCGCGGCATCTCGCGCGAGGAGGCGCTGGAGGCGCAGCAGGCGAAGGTGCCCCTGGGCCGCTTCGCCGAGCCGGAGGAGATCGCGGCGGTCGTCGTCTTCCTCTGCTCCGCGCGGGCGAGCACGGTCGCCGGCGCGGCGTGGTCGGCCGACGGCGGGACCGTGCCGAGCTTCATCTGAAAACGCGGCGTCCGCGCCGCTGGCGGCCTGCTATCAATCGCGGCCTCATGGCCGTGAACACCGACGTCGTCGGCAAGACCTATCCGCCCGCCGTGTATGCGGTCGGGCGCGAGAAGGTGCGCGAGTACGCCCGCGCGGTGGGTGAGACCAACCCGCTGCACCTCGACCTCGACGCCGCGCGCTCGGCCGGCTTCGACGACGTCGTCGCGCCGCCGATGTTCGCGGTCGTCTACGCGATGCCGGCGGTGGCGGCGGGCATGTTCGATCCCGACGTCGGCATCGACTTCTCGCGGCTGGTGCACGCGGGGCAGGCGTTCGTGTGGGGGCCGCTGGTCGTCGCCGGCGACGAGATCTCGACCGTCCTGAGCGTCAAGGACGTCAGCGAGCGGCGCGGCAGCGGGTTCTTCGTGTTCTCGTCGGTCTCCTGCAACCAGCGCGGCGAGACCGTGTGCACCGGCACGTGGTCGAACATCGTGCGAGGAGCGTGAGCATGGCCTCGTGGCAGCCGGGCGACGAGATCGAGCCGCTGTCCGTCACGCCCGACCGCTACCTCACGGTGCGCTACGCGGGCGCGTCCGGCGACTTCAACCCGATCCACATCGACGAGGACTTCGCGCAGCAGGTCGGTCTGCCCGGCCGGATCCTGCACGGCCTGTACTCGATGGCGCAGGTCGCGCGTGCGCTCACCGATGCCGGCGGGGGCCCGCAGTCGCTGCGGCGCCTGGACGTGCAGTTTCGCGGCATGGGCGTCCCGGAGCGGGAGCTGACGGTCACCGGGACCGTGCAGTCGGTCGAGGACGGGGTGGCGATCGTCGAGGTCGCGTGCACGCAGGACGGCAAGGCGATCATCCGCCGCTCGGAGGCCGAGGTCGCCGTCAGCGAGTAGCGGCAAGCGCCGCGCGCACGCGCGTGAGTGTCTGCTCGGGCTGGTGCCGGATCTGGTCGTGCGTGATTCGCACCACGCGTATCCCATGCGCCTCCAGGATGGCCTGCTTGTCGGCGTCGTTCTCGCGGGTGAGCTTGTGGTCATGCCAGGTGACGCTGTCGGCTTCGATCGCGAGGCGCTGGTCGCGCCACAGGAAGTCGGGGATGATCTCCCGGCCGCCCAACCGCAGCGACACGTTGATCTCCGGCCGGTCGATGCCGGCGCCGTCGAGCAGGTCCAGCAGGTCGTCTTCGAGGGGGCTGCGGGTCGGCACGGATCCATCGGCGACGACCGCCCGCAGCTTCGCCACGCCGCGATGCCCGCGGCAGCGGTCGCAGATCTCGGCCAGCTCTGCGATTGAGACGAGCTGCTTCGCCTGCGCTTGCCGAGCCGCCCGGCGTAGCGCCTTGGGTGAGAGCACGGCGGCGAGGTCCAGCAGCGTGCGAGCAGGCGACGTCACGCGGATCCCTCCCTGGGTCCGCACGTCGCGATCCGCCAGCGACCGCGAGCGGTGAACCCGCACGCCCGCGATCCGGCGCGTTCCGCTGCCGGAGATCGTCACCTCGACGAGGCCCTCCCGCCAGGGCATGAACTCCCAGAACGCCGCGGCCGCGAAGTTGCTGAGCGCCGTGCCGGCGGGGCCGGCCAGGACTGCCGCTCTGAAGCGGCCGCGAAGGCCTACCCCGACGTGTCCGACCGCGTACACGCCGCGGTGGAGGCGGTGAAGGCGCCCCGAGCGCACACGCAGTGCGACGCCGTCATCGTCGAGCCCGCAGGTTCGAAGCTGCGCGATCGAGGCGACGCCGTCCCGCGGCGCCGTGAAACGGGCGACTCGCGCGTCAGGTGGTTCGCCTTGCTCGGCGATGGACCGAGTAGGACGAACCACCTTTCTGGGCATCACGTCATCGTCGCGTCTCTCGTGTGACGAATCACCACGCGATTGCGACGATTCTGCGCAGGAACGCGAACGGCCCGCCGGAGCGGGCCGTTCGGTGCTGCTATGCGGGCCCGATCAGCTGACGCCGAGCTTGTCGGCAGCCATCTTGGTGCCCTCGACGCGCGCCTGGATCTTCTGGAACGCGATGTCGCGGGCGTAGTCCGGCGAGCCGTGGTTGGGCTTCTCGTCGATCGAGAACGGCGAGAACCCACAGTCATCCGTGGAGCCGAGACGCTCCTTCGGGATGAAGTCCGCGGCGTGCACGAGCAGGTCGCAGATCTCCTGCGCGCTCTCCGGACGCGGCGACTGCGTGACGGTCACGCCGAGGTAGCACATCTGGTCGTCGCGGCTGTGCTCGCCGATCGCCTGGAGCACCGGGTCCTTGTCGCGCTCGGACGCGAACTGGATCAGGAAGTAGCCGGCGTTGATCTTGAACATCTCCGGCAACAGGTTCGTGTACGGGACGTCCGCCGAGTGCACCGAGTCGCGGTCGCCGCCCGGGCAGGTGTGGACGCCGATCTTCGTGCGCTCCTCGTCGGAGAAGTTCGCCAGCACGCGGTTGTTGAGCTCGATGAAGTGCGGCAGCAGGCCGGCACCCGTCCACGGGTTGCGCGGATCCTCGCGGGTGGCCAGGCGGCCCTCCGTGAAGTCGATCGAGACGCGAGCCGCGCCGGCCTCGAAGGCCTTGCGGATGTCCGTCACGCACTCCTGGACGATGTCCTCCTCGAACTCCTCGCGCGAGTAGCCCTCGACCGGGTCCTTCAGCGGGTACAGCAGCGCGAGCATCGACGGCGCGATGACGGCCTGCTTCATCGGCTTGGTCGCGTACGGCAGCGACTTCGCAAGCGTGTCCGCCGCGTAGAAGTTGTACTTCAGCGGGCCGCCCGTGAGCTTCGGCAGCTGGCGTCCGTGGCCGTCGGCGAAGATCGCGAAGAACTGCCCGCCCGGGCCGAGGTTGGCCGCGAGGCCGGTGCCGGCGAGCGTGTCGGCGATCGGGTACGTGGCGAACGACGACCAGCGCTGCTCGCCGTCGGAGATGATCGGCTCGCCTGTGGCCTCGCCGCGCTCGATCGAGTCCTTGCAAGCCTCGTCCTGCAGCGTCTCGAGATCGTCCTTGGAGATCTCGCCGGCGTCGTACTTGGCGTACGCCTCCTGCAGTTTGGCGGGACGGGGCAGGGAGCCGACGGGCTCCGTAGGAATGCCGGTGTCCGTCCGGGGGTCGTACTCTGACATGCGTTGTCTCCTCGCTGTTGACTCACCGCATGCTGCGGTAGCCGTCACCGGCCGGTGACGGCAAAGCTGTGCTTCATCCTCGCTCGGGCTGCTGGCCCCCGGCTCTCACCCAGCCGATAGAGACAGACCCGTCTCTCCTCGCCACGCGCGAACATATCCGCGTGCCGCCGCGGACGCAACCTGCGCGCCTCGATCGCGGCCACGGCTGGATGCTATGGCCCGACTCCTGTGGCCTGCCTAAAGAGGCCCGCCCCCGTCGCTCGTACAATCGACGCCGTGCTGACGCCGCGTCAAGAGCTCATCCTGCGCAAGGTCGTGCTCGCCTACCAGGCGACCGTCCAGCCCGTGGCGTCGCGGACCCTCGCCGCGGACCCCGAGCTGCTCGCCGGCCCGTCGACCGTGCGCCACGAGCTCGCGATGCTCGAGGAGCACGGCCTGCTCGCGCACCCGCACACGTCGGCTGGTCGCGTGCCGACGGACGCCGGCTACCGCTACTTCGTCGATCGCCTGCTGCCGATGCAGCGCCCGACCGGCGACGTGCTCGAGCTCGCGCTCACCCGCCGCGAGGTCGACGAGGCGATGCGCGCGACGACCGAGACGCTCTCGCAGGTCTCGAACCTGCTCGCGATCGTGTCCGCGCCCCCGCTGGAGACCGCCACGATCCGCCACATCGAGGTCCTGCGGCTGCAGCCGCAGATCGTCATGGTCGTGATCATCACGTCGACGGGCGGCGTGTCCAAGCGCGTCCTGGCGTTCGAGGCGCCCGTCGACGTCGGCCTCGTGCAGTGGGCGTCGGAGTTCCTCAACGAGGAGCTCAGCGGCATCGGGCTCGGCGCGCGAAAGCTCCACACCCGCCTGTCGGACCCGTCCATCGGCCATACCGAGCGCACGTTCCTCGACCGCCTGAGCCCCGCCTTCACCGAGCTCGCCGCGACGGCCGACGACTCGCTCTACGTCGACGGCGCCGCGCGCTTGCTCTCCGAGCACCGCTTCCAGGACCTGTCGCAGATCAACGAGCTCATGCAGATGCTCGAGGGCCGGGTCACGCTGCTCGAGATGCTGCGCCAGGCGATGGACGAGCGCGGCGTCATCGTCCGCATCGGCGCCGAGAACACTGCGCCCGCGCTGCGCTCGCTCGCCATGGTCACCGCCGGCTACGGCCTGCCGCTGCGCCGGCTCGGCACGGTGTCGCTCATCGGGCCGGTGGCGATGGACTACGGCGCGACGATCGGCATCGTGCGCGAGGCCGCCCGCCAGCTCTCGCACTTCGTCGAAGACGTCTACGACGCATGAAGCGCGACTGCTACGAGGTGCTCGGCGTCGGCCGGACGGCCGGCGAGGCCGAGGTGAAGAAGGCCTTCCGCAGGCTCGCCCGCGAGCTGCACCCCGACGTCAACAGCCACGACCCGCAGGCCGAGGAGAAGTTCAAGGAGGCCGCCGAGGCGTACGAGATCCTCTCCGATCCCGACCGCCGCGCGACGTACGACCGCTACGGCCACGAGGGCCTCAAGCGCGGCGGCCAGAGCCCGAACTTCGACGGCTTCAGCTCGATCAACGACCTCTTCTCGGCGTTCTTCGGCGGTGGCGGCGGCTTCGGCGGCGGGCCGGTGGGGCCGCGCGGCGGCGGCGACGCCGAGGTCGCGATCGAGATCGACCTCGAGCAGGCGGCGGCGGGCGCCGCGGTCGACGTGAACTACGAGGTCGTCGACCGCTGCGAGCGCTGCCGCGGCAACGGCGCCGAGCCCGGCACGCCGATCACGACCTGCGATCGCTGCGGCGGCAACGGCGTGCTGCAGGCCGTCAGCCGCACGCCGTTCGGCCAGATGGCGCGCACGATCACGTGCGACGCCTGCGGCGGCGACGGCAAGAAGGCCGAGCGCGTGTGCGCGCGCTGCCAGGGTCGCGGGCGCGAGGTGCTGACGCACGCGATCTCGATCGACGTGCCCGCCGGGATCGCGGAGGGCCAGCGCATCCGGGTCAGCGGCCGCGGCCATGCCGGCGAGGCGGGCGCGCACTCCGGCGACCTGTACGTCCTCGTCTCGATCAAGCCGCACGAGCGCTTCATCCGCGACGAGCACGACCTCGTGACCGTCCTCGACGTGCCGGCGCCCGTCGCCGCGATCGGCGCGAAGCTCGAGGTGCCGACGCTCGAGGGCCCCGAGGACGTCCACGTGCGGCCCGGCACCCAGCCCGGCGAGACCATCGAGCTGCGCGGGCGGGGCATGCCGATCCTGCGCCGGCCCGGGCGCCGCGGCGACCTGCGCGTCGTCGTCAACGTCCAGATCCCGCGCCGCCTGAGCGACAAGCAGCGCAAGCTCTACGAGCAGCTCGCCGACTCGATGACCGAATCGAACCTCAAGTCCGACGAGTCGGTGTTCGCGAAGCTCAAGCGCACGCTCGGCGTGTAGGTGCCGCGGCCCCGGCGCGAGGTACCCGCGACGTGATCCGCCTCGCGTTGCGGGTGGCGCGGGCGGACGCGGAGCTCGTCCTCGCCGAGCTGCTCGAGCTCGCGCCCGCGGGCGTCGAGGAGGTCGACCGCGGCGAGACCGTCGAGTACGCGGTCTACGGAGCGCCCGGCGAGCTGCCCGAGCTGCCGGCGCTGCGGGCCGCGGCGGGGGAGGCGCTCGTCGAGATCACGACGACGGAGGTCGCCGACGACTGGTCGTCGCGCTGGCGCAGCTTCCACAAGGCGGTGACGATCGGCGAGCGGCTGCACGTGCGGCCGCCGTGGGCCGGCGCTCCATCGCCGGCCGGGGGCCTGCTCGACATCGCGATCGACCCGGCGCAGGCCTTCGGGACGGGCGCGCACGACACGACGCGGCTGTGCCTCGAGGCGCTGCTGGAGCTCGCGGGGGAGGGGTCGGCGGCGGGCGCGCCGCTCGGCCTCGCGCGGGAGGGGTCGGCGGGCGCGCCGCTCGGCCTCGCGGGCGACGGTCTGGCGGCCGGCCCGCTCCTCGACCTCGGCTGCGGCTCGGGCGTGCTCGCGATCGCGGCGGCGAAGCTCGGCTGGGCGCCGGTGCTGGGCCTCGACCACGAGCACGAGTCCGTGCAGGCGACGCTCGACAACGCCGCGGTCAACGGCGTCGTCGTCGAAGCGCGCCACTACGACCTGCTGCGCGACGGCCGGCCGCCGTCCGCGCCGGTCGTCGTCGCGAACCTCCTGCGGCCGCTGCTGCTGCACGTCGCGCGCGAGGGGTTCGCCGGCGAGCCGCCGCGCGTGCTGATCGCCGGCGGCCTGCTCGCGCACGAGGCCGGCGAGGTCGCGGCGGCGTTCGCGCAGCGCCTCGGCCTGCACGAGCGCGCGCGCCGTCACGCCGGCGAGTGGGCCGCGCTGACGCTGGCGAGTGGGCCGCGCTGACGCTGGCGAGTGGGCTGCGCTGACGCTGGCGAGTGGCCGCGCTGACGCTGGCGACGTGAGGGTCCTCTGAGACCGGCGTGACGCAACTCGGCTTGGTCCGTAGCGTTCCTATGACCATGCGCTCGCTCACCCTCGCCGCCCTGCTCGCCTTCGCGCTCGCCGCCGTGCCGGCCGCCGTGGCGCAGACGTCCGCCCCGGCGCCGTCCACCGATCCCGGCATCGCCGACGGCAGCAAGCAGCGGGCGCTCTCGAGCGCTCGCAAAGCCTGGAAGGCCCGCGGCGTGCGCTCGTACACCTACGAGCTGTCGGTCAACTGCTTCTGCCCGCCGACGACCGGGGTCAAGATCGTCGTGCGCAACGGCTTGCCGTCGGCGAGGACGCCGAGCCGCCTCAAGGATCAGGCCACCGTCCCGCGCCTGTTTCGCACGATCCAGGAGGCGATCGACCGCAAGGTCGCGAGGCTCGTCGTCACCTACGGGCCGCGCGGCGTCCCGCGGTCGATCTACATCGACCGCGACGAGCGCATCGCCGACGAGGAAGTCGGCTACCTGATTCGCAAGTTCGCGCCCCTCAGGGGTTAGCGACACAGCAGCCTTCACGATGCGCGGCGAGCGCGACGGGTAGCCTTTTTTCATCGCCTGGAACGTCGTCATCGCCGGCGGAGGGTTCGGCGGCTTCTACGCCGCCCGGACGCTGGCGCGGCTGCTGCCCCCGCACAGCGCGCGCATCCGGCTCGTCAACGACGTCAACTTCATGCTCTACACGCCGCTGCTCCCTGGCGCCGCGGCGGGCGTGCTCGAGCCGCGCCACGTCACCGTGCCGCTGCGCGAGCAGCTGCCGGCGGCGGTCGACCTGCGACTGGGCCGGATCACCGGCGCCACGCCCGAGCGCAACGCGCTGCAGGTCGAGAGCCTCGAGGGCAACGTCGAGGACCTGCACTACGACCAGCTGATCGTCACCGTCGGGTCGGTCAGCCGCACGCTGCCGGTCCCCGGCCTGGCCGAGCACGGCCGCGGCTTCAAGTCGCTGCCCGAGGCGATCGCGCTGCGCAACCACGTGCTCCGCTCGCTCGAGCACGCCGAGACGCTCGAGGACGGCGCCGCGCGGCGCGAGTTCTTGACCTACGTCTTCGTCGGCGCGGGCTACGCGGGCCTCGAGGGGCTCGCCGAGCTGCAGGACTTCGTCGCCGACATCCTCGACCTCTACCCGCGCTGCCGCGTGACGGGGGTGCGCTGGATCCTCGTCGAGGCCGGCCCGCGCGTCATGCAGGAGATCCCCGAGAAGCTCGCGGCGTTCGCCGAGGGCGAGCTGCGCGGCCGCGGCATCGAGATCCGCACGAAGACGACGCTCGAGCGCGTCACCGAGCACCACGCCTACCTGTCGGATGGCGAGCAGGTGCCGACGCGCACGCTCGTCTGGACGGCGGGCGTCAAGCCGCAGCCCGTCGTCGCGAAGCTCGGCCTGCCGCTCACCGACCACGGGCGGATCGTCAGCGACAAGTTCATGCAGGTCCCCGGCCACGCCAACGTGTGGGCGATCGGCGACTGCGCCGCGGTCCCCGACCCCGCGCGCAAGGGGCAGCCGTGCCCGCCGACGGCGCAGCACGCGATCCGCCAGGGCCGGGTCGTGGCGCGAAACGTCGCGGCGGCGCTCGGGCCGGGCGGTCACAAGCGCGCGTTCAAGTACAAGACCAAGGGCGTGTTCGTCGACATGGGCCGCCGCGAGGCGGTCGCGATGACCGGCCCGATCACCTGGAGCGGGACCCCCGCGTGGATCCTCGCCCGGACCTACCACCTCGCGGCGATGCCCGGCATGGGCCGCCGCGCGCGCCTGCTCGTGGACTGGAACATCGGGCTGCTGTTCGGCCGCGACACGGCCGAGCTCGGCGGCGTCGCAGCGGTCAAGCCCCGGGAGCCGGGGCTGCCGGTCACCGAGTCCGCCAACGGCGCGACCCAGCCCGACGACGCGCCCGACCCGGCGGTGGCGCCCCGTTGACACGGATTCGCCCTGGGCGACCGCTAGCCTCCATCGGCAGATGACGCTGGTCGACACGGTCAAGCAGGATCTCGTCGCTGCCATGAAGGCGCGGGAGTCAGATCGCGTCGGCGCGCTGCGGATGGTGCTCTCGGAGCTTCAGAAGTCCGCGAAGGAGGGCGGGGCCGACGAGCTCGCCGTCCTGCGCCGCGAGCGCAAGCGCCGGCTCGAGTCGGCGTTGGCCTTCCGCGAGGGCGGTCGCGACGAGCTGGCCGACATCGAGGAGGGGGAGGCGCGGCTCATCGAGGCCTACCTGCCGGCCGAGATGCCCGAGGCCGAGCTGCGCGGGATCGTCCGCGAGTCGATCGCCGAGACCGGCGCATCCTCGCAAAAGGACTTGGGACAGGTCATGAAGGCGACCATGGCGAAGGTCGGCACCCGCGCGGATGGAAAGCGCGTGTCGGCGCTCGCCCGAGAGGAGCTGGGTGCGTAAGCAGATCGAGGTCTCCAACGAGGTAGCCACGGAGCTCGCGGGCTCCGGCGACTCGGTCCTGCGCGCGCTCGAGGGCCACGTCGAGTGCGAGCTGTACCTGCGCGGCAACATCGTCACGCTCGACGGCGACGCCACCGCCGTGCAGGCCGCGGCGACCGTCATCCGCGAGCTCACCGAGCTCATCGAGCAGGGCCACGACATCGCGCCGGGGACGATCGACGCGGTGACTGCCGCGCTGGACCAGCACGCGTCGCCGGCGGCGATCCTCGAGGACGTCGTCTGGCGCCATCGCTCCAAGCAGATCGCGCCGAAGACCGTCAACCAGAAGCGCTACGTCGACTCGATCCGCCGCAACACCGTGACGTTCGGGATCGGCCCGGCCGGCACCGGCAAGACCTTCCTGGCCGTGGCGCTGGCCGCCGCGGCCCTGTCGCGCGGCGACGTCAACCGGATCATCCTCACGCGCCCCGCGGTCGAGGCCGGCGAGCGCCTGGGCTTCTTGCCCGGCGACCTCATGGCGAAGATCGACCCCTACCTGCGGCCGCTGTTCGACGCGCTGCACGACATGCTCGAGGCGGAGAAGGTCGCGTCGTTCCTCGAGCGCGGCCAGATCGAGGTCGCGCCGCTGGCGTTCATGCGGGGCCGCACGCTTAATGACAGCTTCATCATCCTCGACGAGGCGCAGAACACGACGCCCGAGCAGATGAAGATGATCCTCACGCGCCTGGGCTTCAACTCGAAGATGGTCGTCACCGGCGACGTCACGCAGATCGACCTGCCCAAGCAGGACGCGTCGGGGCTCGTCGTCGTGGCGGACATCCTCGAGGGGATCGACGGCATCGACTTCGTGCGCTTCGGCGGCGAGGACGTCGTGCGCCACCGCCTCGTCCAGCGGATCGTCGAGGCGTACGCCGCACACGCCGAGAGCCGGACGTCCGAGCTGCGCCCGGCAGATCGCCGCCGGGCTTGAGCTCGTTCGAGCAGTCGCTCGAGATCGAGGTGCTCGGCGTGAGCCGCGTGCCGCTCGAGGAGATCGAGCGTCTGCTGGCGCTCGCCCTCGCGTCGGCGGACATCTCAGCCGGTCACGTCGCGGTCGAGTTCGTCAGCGCCGAGCGGATCGCGGAGCTCAACGCCGAGTTCCGGGGCAAGCGCGGCCCGACGGACGTGCTCTCGTTCCCGATCGACGGCGAGGATCCGTCGCCGGGCCCGCGCGAGCTGGGCGACATCGTCATCTGCCCGGAGCACACCGCCGATCTGCGCGAGGCGATCGTCCACGGCGCGCTGCACCTGACCGGCATGGACCACGAGATCGACGACGGCGAGATGCTCGCCGTGCAGCGCGAGATCATGGCCTGGGTCACCCCGTGAGCACGAAGTCGGGCTTCGTCGCGCTGGCGGGGCGCCCGAACGTCGGCAAGTCGACGCTCGTCAACGCGATCGTCGGCGAGAAGGTCGCGATCGTCTCCGACAAGCCGCAGACGACGCGCCGCGCGATCCGCGGCGTCGCGATGCGCGGCGAGGCGCAGCTCGTGCTCGTCGACCTGCCGGGCGTCCAGCGCCCGCGCGACACGCTCACCCAGCGCATGCAGTCGCGCGTCGAGCGCGAGCTTGGCGACGCGGACGCGGCGCTGCTGATCCTCAACGGCGAGCAGGGCGTGGGCCCCGGGGACCGCTTCATCGCGGCCGCGCTGGCGAGCGCCGACGTGCCGGCCGTGATCGCCGTCAACAAGGTCGACCGGATCGACCGCGCGCACACGCTGGCGATCCTGCACGCCGCCGCGGAGCTCGAGGTCTCCGACGACATCTTCCCGATCTCCGCGCGCAAGGGCTCGGGCGTCGACGCGCTCGTCGAGCACCTCGTCGGGCTCTTGCCGGACGGCCCGTTCATGTACGACGTCGACGAGGCGTCAGACCAGCCCGAGTCCGTCATGCTCGCCGAGCTCATCCGCGAGCAGATCCTCCGCCGGACGTTCCAGGAGGTGCCGCACGCGGTCGAGGTCGTCGTCGAGGACATCGACGTCTCCCGCGACGACCTCATCCGCGTCACGGCGCTCGCGTGGGTCGAGGCCGATTCTCAGAAGGGGATCCTCATCGGCGCGCAGGGCAAGATGATCAAGGCGATCGGCACGGCCGCGCGGCGCGAGCTCGAGCGCCACCTCGACTCGAAGGTGCACCTCGACCTGTCGGTCCGCGTGCGCCGCCACTGGCGCGCCGACGACGCCCTGCTGGACCGCCTCGGGATCGAATAGCCGGCGGCGGCAGCGCATCGGCGGGGAAGGAACGGCCGTCGCGCGACACATACAGTGCTGCCCATGACCGAACCCGCGTACGACATCCTGCTCATCGGCGGCGGCATCGCCTCGGCGAGCGCGGCGGCCGAGCTGCGTGAGCGCGGCTTCGAGGGCTCGATCCTGCTCGCCACGCGCGAGCTCGACCCGCCCTACCACCGCCCGCCGATCACGAAGGGCTATCTCCAGCAGCGCGAGGATCGCGAGTCGACGCTCATCCATCCGGAGGCGTGGTACGCCGAGCACGACGTCGAGGTGCGCACCCGCGCCGGCGTCATGGACATCGACCTCGAGGCCCGCACGGCGAAGATCGGGCGCGAGATCGTCGGCTTCGGCAAGGCGCTCGTCGCGACCGGCGCGGGCGTGCGCCGGCTGCAGGCCGAGGGCGGCCAGCGCGACGGGATCCACTACCTGCGCGCGCTGCCCAACGCCGACAAGCTGCACGGTGCCCTGGAGGGCGCGGAGCGCGTGGTCGTCGTCGGCGGCTCGTACATCGCGACGGAGGTCGCGGCATCGCTGACGGTGCTCGGCAAGCGGTGCACGCTCGTCATGCAGGAGGAGCTGCCGCTCGAGCGCGGCTTCGGCCCCGTCGCCGGACAGTTCGCGCACGACCTGCTGACGTCGCACGGGATCGAGATCGTCGCGGGCGCGGACGTCAGCGCGTTCGAGGGCGAGGGCGAGGACGGGCCGGTGACCGCGGTGCTCTGCGCCGACGGCCGCCGCGTGGAGGCCGACCTCGTCGTCGTCGGCGTCGGCGCGACGCCGGACGTCATGCTCGCGAAGAAGGCCGGCCTGGAGCTCGGCGAGACCGGGGGCGTGGTGTGCGACCAGCGGCTGCAGACCTCCGTCGAGGGCATCTTCGCCGCCGGCGACATGTGCGAGTACGACAGCGTCCGCGACGGGCGCCGCGTGCGGATCGAGCACGAGGAGGTCGCCGCCGCGCAGGGCCGCCACGCGGCGCGGGCGATGCTCGGCTCCGACGAGCCCTACGCGGACGTGCCGTACTTCTGGTCGGACCTCGCCGACTGGGCGACGCTCGAGTACGTCGGCAACGCCGCCGCCGGCTGGGACGACGAGATCGTCCACGGCGACCCGTCGGCCGGCGCGTTCAGCGTGTGGTACATGCAGGAGGACCGCCTCACCGCGGCGCTCGCGGTCGGCCGCACGGACGACATCGAGCTGGCCGCCGCGCTCATCGTCGCCGGCGCGGACGCCCAGCGCGTGCGCGGCGAGCTCGCCGGCGAATAGCGGCGGCGGCCGCGCGTCAGCGCGCGAGCAGCGCGCCCGCGACGATCGCGATCCCGCTTGCGACGATCACGGGCGCGCCCGGGCCGACCGAGCTCGACAGCACCCCGTCGGCGATGAGCTTCTCGATCGCGCTCGAGTCGCTCGTCTCGATCGCGATGACGTTCGAGAGGTAGTACAGCAGCGCGCCGCCGCCGGCGATCACGATCAGGCCGAGCCCGAGCAGGGTCCTGCGGCCGATGTCGACGAACGCGAGGATCGCCACGATCGCGCCCAGGCCGACGAGATACCACCACAGCACCGAGTCGATCCCGTTGACCGTCCGGGCGCCCGGCGCGACCTCCGCGCCGATCGGGCCGAGTTGCAGCTCGATGCCCCGGATCGTCACCCACGGCAGCAGCACCGCGACCGCGAGGCCGGTCGCCCCGCCCAGCAGCAGGAGTCGCGATACGAAGACCATGCGCAGCGAACCGTAGCGGCGGCTGCGGCGATCGGCTCAGACCGGCTTGCGGCCCTTGATCGCGGCCGGGCAGCGCGCCGGGATCCAGCCGTACAGCCGCGGCCGGCCCGCGACGCCCGTCCGGATCGACCAGTAGCGCCACGTCAGCGTGTCGTCGCTGGACGGATCGCAGTAGCCGAACGTGTCGATCTTCGCGACCGGCGTGCCGACGCGGACCATCCCGCGCGTGATCCCGCCGGCCCGCACCGCGGTCGTATTCGACATGAAGTAGACGACGTTGCCGAACGCCGGCTTCGCGTCGTACTCGTCGACCGAGTTGATCTTGCCGTTGGAGAGGCGGGCGTGGGCGACGGCGCCGACCCGCGGGTTCTGGAGCTTGCGGACGCCGCCGATCTCGCGCCCGCCGGGCGCGCATGCGGTCCCGCCACCGAGCTGGTCGGCAAACGCGGCGAGTGCCGCCCGGCCGTCCGGCGTCGTCTGGTCCATCGCGGCCGTGTCGACGAAGGCCTGCGTCCCGCCGGAGGGAAACAGCATGAGCTGCAAGAGCCCGAAGCGGCGCTGCTGGTCGAGGCTCGCCGCGCAGCCGCGGCCGCGCATGTGCAGCCCGACGACGCGGTGGATCGTGCCGTCCAGGCCGCGGATCGTCCGCCGGCCGGCGGCGCTCATCTCGAGCGTGCCCATCGGCTGGCCGAGCGAGTCGAGCATCGGCCACGAGCGGGCGCCGCCCGCCGCGGGGTTCGGCGCGATGCCCTGGACCTTCACGTCGATCGACACCTCCCGGCCGCGCAGCCCGCGCCACGCGGCGCGGCTGAGGTCGGGCGTGCCGCGGCGCGCGAGCCGGCAGTCGGCGATGTGGTGGCCCGACGGCGGCTTGCAGACGCGGCCCTCGAAGCGGGGGGCCTTGGCGGCCGGGGCCGCGGTCGCGGATGCGGCGGCGGCGAGCAGGAAGGTCAGCGCGAGGAGTCGGGCCATGGTCTCAGAACGCTACGGGGCGCCGGAAGTGGCGGTTCGAGTCCGCAGCCGCACGGGCCGGTGCGCGGCCTAGACTGAAGCGCTCATGGAGATCGCCTACGACGAGCGCGGACTCGTGCCGGTCATCGTGCAGGACTGGCTCTCGGGCGAGGTGCTGACGCTCGCCTACGCCAACGCCGAGGCCGTCAAGCGCACGCGCGAGTCCGGTGAGCTGCACCTCTACAGCCGCTCGCGCTCCGAGCAGTGGCACAAGGGCGCGACGAGCGGCAACACGCAGGCCGTCCGTGCGCTGCGGCTGGACTGCGACGGCGACGCGCTGCTCGCGCTCGTCGAGCCCGCCGGGCCGGCGTGCCACACCGGCGAGCGCACGTGCTTTCACCACGGCGAGCTCGAGCCGCCGGCACCGCACGAGTCCTTGCCGATCCTCGAGCGCACGCTCGTGCAGCGCGCGGCCGAGCGCCCGCAAGGCTCCTACACGGTGACGCTGCTCGAGGACACGCAGCTCGCGGGGGAGAAGGTGCGCGAGGAAGCCGAGGAGGTCACCCGCGCGGCGCGGGAGGAGTCCGACGAGCGCGTCGACAACGAGGCCGCCGACGTCCTCTACCACCTCGCCGTGCTGCTGCGCGGCCGCGGGCGCTCGCTGACCGACGCCGGGGTCGTGCTCAATGGCCGTCGCCGCTGATCTGCTGCCGGTCGAGCCGAGCCTCGACGAGGTGCGCGAGCTCGCGGCCGACTACAACCTCATCGCGCTGCGCCACAGCTTCATCGACGACACCGAGACGCCGGTCTCGGCGTTTTTGAAGCTCCGCGGGCGCCAGCCGGAGTTCCCGGCGTTCCTGCTCGAGTCCGCCGAGCGCGGCCAGCAGTTCGGCCGCTACTCGTTCATCGGCGTGCGACCGCGCAAGGTCGTGCGCTGGTCGCTCGGCGACGACCGCGCCGACCCGTACGCGCTCGCCGCCGAGGAGGTCGGGCACTTCCGCCAGGCGCCGTGGCCGGATATGCCGCCGTTCGCGGGCGGCGCCGTGGGGTGCTTCGGCTACGACCTCGTGCGCACCGTCGAGCCGCTCGGCGAGCCGAACCCCGACCCCGTCGGCCTGCCGGACATGGCGCTCATGCTGTCGGACATCCTCGTCGTCTTCGACCATCTCAAGCACACGATCAACGTGCTGGTCAACGTCTACGTCGAGAGCGCCGAGACGGACCTCGATGCCGCGTACGCCGAGGCGGTCGCGCTGATCCAGAAGGCGCGCGACCTGCTCGCGGGCCCCGTCCCGCGGCCCGCGCCGACGCCCGCCCGGCCGCGCCCGGCGTTCACCTCGAACATGACGCGCGAGCAGTTCGAGGCGAACGTCGCGCGCATCGTCGAGTACGTCCACGCGGGCGACGCCTTCCAGGTCGTGCCGTCGCAGCGCTGGTCGGCGGACCTCGACATCGACCCGTTCTCCGTCTATCGCGGCCTGCGCGTCGTCAACCCGAGCCCGTACATGTACTTCCTGGACTTCATGGACTTCCAGGTCGCGGGCGCCTCGCCCGAGCCGGTGCTGACCGTCAGCGGCCGCCACGTCGCGACGCGGCCGGTCGCCGGCACGCGCCCGCGCGGCGCGACGATCGAGGACGACGCCCGGATCGCCGAGGAGCTGCTCGCCGACGAGAAGGAGCGCGCGGAGCACGTCATGCTCGTCGACCTCGGCCGCAACGACCTCGGCCGCGTCTGCGAGTACGGCAGCGTGACGGTCGACCGCTTCATGGCCGTCGAGACGTACTCGCACGTCATGCACATCGTCTCCAACGTGTCGGGCACGCTGCGCGAGGGCGTGTCCGCCATGGACGCGCTGCGCAGCGCCCTGCCCGCCGGCACGCTGTCCGGCGCGCCCAAGGTGCGCGCGATGCAGATCATCGACGAGCTCGAGCCCGTCAAGCGCGGCGGCTACGGTGGCGCGATCGGCTACCTCTCCTACACGGGCGACCTCGACACCGCGATCCACATCCGGACCGTCGTCATCAAGGACGGTCGCGCGCACGTGCAAGCGGGCGGCGGCACGGTCGCGGACGCCGTTCCCGCCTACGAGTTCGCCGAGTCCGAGGCGAAGGCGCGCGCGGTCCTGCGCGCCGTCGAGCTCGCCTCCCGGCAACCGGACTGGCCGTGAGCCGATGACCCCCCGATGACCTCCGTCCTCGTCGTCGACAACTACGACTCGTTCACCTACAACCTCGTCCAGTTCCTCGGCGAGCTCGGGGCGGACCTCGATGTCGTGCGCAACGACACCGCGACGGTCGACGAGCTGCTCGCTCGCGAGCCCGACCGCGTCGTCGTCTCGCCAGGGCCGTGCACGCCCAACGAGGCCGGCATCAGCATGGAGACGATGCGCCGGTTCCCCGAGGACGGCGTGCCGACGCTCGGCGTCTGCCTCGGCCACCAGTCGCTCGCGCAGGCGTTCGGCGGCGTCGTCGTGCGCGACAAGCCCGTCCACGGCAAGACGAGCGAGATCGACCACGACGGGCGCACGATCTTCGCCGGCCTGTCGCAGAACCTCACGGTCGGGCGCTACCACTCGCTCGTCGTCGACCCCGACCTGCTGCCCGACTGCTTCGAGATCTCCGCGCGCGGCGGCGGCGTCGTCATGGCGATCCGCCACCGCGAGCTGCCCGCCGAAGGCGTCCAGTTTCACCCCGAGTCGGTCCTGACCGCCGAGGGCAAGCTGCTGCTGCGCAACTTCCTCGACGGCTGACACGCGAGCGCGTTGCGGCCCCGGGGGGTCGCGCGTGGAGGCGCGAGCGCCGTGGGAAATACACACACTTAAGGTGCGGTCTGCCTCCCGTGAACACACCGGGTGGCCGCCATCGCGCACGCCGATCTGCCGGGCGAGACTCGTGCCGTCCCGTACTCACATCACTTCGCCCGGAGGTTCATCATGCAACAACTCATCTCCCAGAAAGTCCGTCGTGGACGCTGGCTCGGGCCGGCCGCGGCGCTCGCCGTCACACTCGTCGCGGCGACCTCCCAGGGCGCGCTGGCGAAGCCGGCGCCGACCACACCCACCACGCCGCGTGCGCAGCCGGCCGCGCAGACGGTCGATCCTGCCACGAGGGTGCCGAAGGGCCAGGCCGCCCCTGCGCCGCCGGTCGCCGCGTGCGACCTGGCGCCGGATGCGGACAAGCCCGGCCGCCACGAGTGGCTGTCCTGCCTCTCGGTGGGCGCGTCGCTCGACCGCGCCCCCGCGCTGGGCGAGGACGCGACGGTGCGCATCGAGGTGCGCGCCGACCGGCCGCTCGAGGCCGCCATCGAGGTCAGCCTGTCCTCCAACCTCGAGTGGGTCGACATCCCGGCCGGCCTGGCGAAGGGCGGCGCGGACCGGCGTCCGGAGCTTGGCGCTGCCGCCAGCGCGGCGAAGGTCAAGCGGACGCTGCGGCCCGGCGAGGTCGTCGAGCTCGTCGGTCGCGTCCGTGCGGTGAAGGCCGGCGCGGCGCAGATCGACGCGCGCGCCACGTCGCCGACCGCGGACGGCGTCGACGCGGGCGCGGACTCGGTGCTCCTGACGGTGGGCGAGGCCGCAGCGACCTCCAAGCGCGACGTCGACCCGCCGAAGGTCGGCAAGGCGCTGCGGGTGAACCCCGGCCCGCCGCGGGCGAAGATGGTGCCGCAGCAGTCCGTCGGCGCCCCCGCGCCGGCCACCCGCGCGGCGTGCGACACCCATGTCACCGGAACGTGGGGATACCACGACCAGAACAACGCATGGAACGTCTCCCCGAACTTCCAGGTTCAGGTCTGGAACGTCAACTTCTCCGGTAACACGCAGCTTGCCTCCGGAGTGACCGACGGAAACGGCAACTACAACCTCTGCTTCGACTCCGCCGAGCCGGCGGGCGAGGTGGGCACGGCCGACGTGTTCGTGCGCTTCGTCAGCGAGAACAGCCTGTGGCGCGTGCAGCGCAACGGCAGCCCGCTGCTGATCGACAGCGCCGTGCAGTGGGACGTCGTGCCGGGCTCGACCCTGAACCTCGGCGCGCTGACGACGGC
Source organism: uncultured Actinomycetes bacterium (assembly GCA_963766525.1). Classification (GTDB taxonomy): domain Bacteria; phylum Actinomycetota; class Thermoleophilia; order Solirubrobacterales; family Solirubrobacteraceae; genus CADCVQ01. The sequence goes on along the minus strand of CAVYAX010000029.1, from coordinate 10,978 downwards.
GGACGCGACGCTGCACCGCGGCCTGCACGCCTTCGACGCGATCAACGACGTCTGGCAGTGGATCCCCAAGCAGCCCGGCAAGGTCTGCTTCGACCAGAAGGACGCGGTCTGCCGTCAGATGATCGTCAACTGGTCGCCGAGCTCGGTCGACGGCACGTACTACTCGACGGCGACCAAGGACATCCACCTCGCGGCGGACGACCCGAACTCGGCGACGGTCGTCGTCCACGAGGCCGGCCACGCGATCATGGACGACGTCTACGCCGATCAGTTCCCCGCCGCTCCCAACTGCCAGCCGCACACGGTCCAGGGCGTGACCTCGGCGGGCTGCGCGTGGACCGAGGGCTTTGCCGAATGGCTGCCGGCGACGGTCTACAACGACCCGTTCTTCCGCTGGCCCAGCGGCGCGTCGCTCGATCTCGAGAACGCCACCTGGGGCAACGGCTGGGGCGATGGCGACACCGTGGAAGGACGCGTCGCGAGTGCGCTCATCGACCTCACGGACCTCACGAACGAGAGCCCGTGGGACCGCTACGGCGAGGGCTCGAGCGCGATCTGGAACACGTTCACCAAGCACGTCTCCGGCACCCTGAGCCAGTTCTGGGCGCACCGCGCGCTCGACGGCGCCCCGGTCGCCGACGCGCAGCTCGCCGAGCTGTTTCAGAGCACGATCGACTACGGGTTTCGCGACCCGCTCTCAAGCTACGCACAGCTGACCCGGCCGACGCCGCTGGCGCCGCACAACTTCGGGTTCAGCACGACGTCCGCGTACTGGTCGGTGACGGCGATCCGCAACGGCGCCGGCGCCGACTACGACCTCTCGCTCTACGACGACCGCAACCAGTCGCAGCTGCTGAGCACGAGCGCCGTGTCCGGCGGAGTCGACTTCATCGCGGTCGACAGCAACAGGCGGCCGCTCGGTGACTACTACCCGCGCGTGAAGCGCTACTCGGGCAGCGGCAACTACGTGATCGAGAGCGCGCAGGGATCGAGCACGCTCGGCATCGGCAGCGTGCAGATCCCGATGACGACCAGCGACGTCGTCGCCGTCCGCGACGTCAACCTGGCGGCCGGCACCGCGACGTTCAAGGTGACGCCGGGCTCGGTGTCGCAGGACGCCGAGCTGTTCCTGGTCTCGAGCACGTCGAGCTCCTCCACGTGGATCCGGGCTCGCAACGCCGCGGTGGCGTCCGCGTCCGCCACGGGTGCGAACGGGGTGGAGCAGTTCAGCTTCACCGTCACGGCGGCGACCGCCGGCTGGTACGGCCTCGTGCTCGTCAACAAGAGCGGCTCGGGCACGTACACGCTCACGCGTAGCTGATCCGCGACCCACGACCCGCCCACCGTTGCTCCGGCACGGTGGGCGGTCGTGCGGACACAGGCCGCGCGTGATGCGACAATCCCGCTCGCGATGAGCGAGCACGAGCGCCTGACCAAGACCTACCGCTTCGCGCTGGGCATCTGCATCCCGACCGTGCGCTGGTGGGGACGGCTGGAGGTCGAGGGCCTCGAGCACGTGCCGCCGAGCGGGCCGCTGATCGTCACCGGCAACCACGACAGCTACTGGGACCCCGTCGTGATCGGGATCGCGGCGATGCGGCTGCGCCAGATCCGCGCGCTCGCGAAGTCCTCGCTGTGGAAGGTCAAGGGGCTGCACCTCGTGCTGAACGGCATGCGCCAGATCCCGGTCGTGCGCGGCACGAAGGACACCGACGCGCTGGACCGCGCGATGACCGAGCTGCGCGGCGGGTCGTGCGTCGGGGTCTTCCCCGAGGGGACCCGCAGCCTCGGCCGCCAGCTGCGCGCGCGCAGCGGCGTCGGCCGCCTCGCCGCCGCGGTGCCGGAGGCGAAGATCGTGTGCGCGTCGGTCACCGGCACGACGGACATCCCGCGCTTCCCGAAGCGCCCGCGGCTGAAGGTCGTCTTCTTCGAGCCGCGCGGCGGGCAGATGCGGCCGGGCGAGGACCCGACGGAGCTCGCCGTTCGCATCACGGCGGACATGCGCGAGCTCGCGCCGATCAGCGCGGCGGGCCGCAAGCCGAAGCCGATCGAGGCCACGCCGGACGAGGTGCCCGCGCCCGCGAAGACGCCCGACGCGGAGCTCATCCCGCCCGCGGGCAAGCCTTCTGACTGACCGTCGGCAAGCCTTCTGACCAACCCCCGCCGCGACCACTAGTCTCTGCGCACCCGGTGCCCGACCCCGTCCTCACCCGCGCGATCGACGCCGTCGCCTCCGGCCGCGATCTCAGCTCCGACGAGGCCTCCGAGGTCCTCGCGGTCATCATGGCCGGCGAGGCCTCCGAGACGCAGATCGCCGGGCTGCTCGTCGCGCTGCGCACGAAGGGCGAGACCGTCGAGGAGCTCGCGGGCCTCGCGCGCACGATGCGCTCGTTCGCGACCCCCGTCGCGACGAGCCGCACGGACCTCGTCGACACCGCCGGCACCGGCGGCGGGCGCTCGACGTTCAACGTCTCGACGACCGCCGCGCTCATCGCGGCCGCCGCGGGCTGCGCCGTCGCCAAGCACGGCAACCGCTCCGCGACGAGCCGCTCCGGCTCCGCCGACGTGCTCGAGGCGCTCGGCGTCCGCATCGACCTGAGCCCCGCCGCCGTGGGCCAGTGCATCGACGACGTCGGCTTCGGGTTCATGTTCGCGCCCAACCACCATCAGGCGACGCGCTTCGTCGTGCCGGTGCGCAAGGAGCTCGCCGTCCGCACGATCTTCAACTTCCTCGGCCCGCTCACGAACCCGGCGGGCGCGCGCAGACAGCTGATCGGCGTCTCCGATCCGGGGTATGTGGAGACGATGGCCGGGGCGCTGGCGCTGCTTGGCGTCGAGCGCGCGCTGGTCGTGCGATCGGAGGACGCACTCGACGAGATGAGCATCACCGCTCCCACGATGGTCGTCGAGGTCGACGGCACCGACCTGCGCACCTACACGCTTCGCCCCGAGGACGTCGGCCTAAAGACCTGCGCGGACGCCGGCGCCGTGGCCGGCGGCTCGCCCGAGGACAACGCCGCCACGGCGCGCGCGATCTTCGGCGGGGAGCAGAGCCCGCGCCGCGATCTCGCCGTGCTGAACGCGGGCGCCGCGATCTACGCCGCGGGCCGTGCGGACGACATCGCGGCCGGCGTGGCCGCCGCGCAGGCCGCGGTCGACGACGGCGCGGCGACCCGCACGCTCGAAGCGCTCGTCGCGCGCACCCGGGAGCTCGCCGCATGAACGTCCTCGAGCGGATCGTCGCCGAGACGAAGGAGGATCTGCGCAAGCGCCGCAAGCAGGTCCCGCTCAAGACGCTCGAGAAGGCGCTGGAGGGTCGCGGCGACGACCGCCCGTTCTGCGAGGCGCTGACGCTGCCCGGCGTGTCGGTCATCGCCGAGCACAAGCGCCGCTCGCCCTCGGCGGGCACGATCCGCGAGGGCGCGACGGTCGCCGACGTCGTCGGGGCCTACGAGCGCGGCGGCGCCGCCGCGCTGTCGATCCTCACCGAGGAGCGCAACTTCGGCGGGTCGCTCGACGACCTGCGCGCCGCCCGCGCCGCCTCGTCGCTGCCGATCCTGCGCAAGGACTTCATCGTCGACGCCTACCAGCTCTACGAGTCCGCCGCGGCGGGCGCCGACGCGATCCTGCTGATCGTCGCCGCGCTGGACCCGGACAAGCTCGCGGAGCTCTTCGCCGAGGCCGCGGCGCTGGATCTCGACGTGCTCGTAGAGGTGCACTCCGAGTCCGAGCTCGAGATCGCGCTCGAGGTCGTCGACGCCGACGTCATCGGCATCAACAACCGCGACCTGTCGGACTTCAGCGTCGACATCGAGCGGACGTTCGAGCTGTTGCACGACATCCCGGCCGGCAAGACCGTCGTGTCGGAGTCGGGCTTTCACGCCCGCGAGCAGCTCGACGAGCTCGAGCGCGTCGGCGTCGACGGCGTGCTCGTGGGGGAGACGCTCATGCGCGCCCCCGACCCGGAGGCCGCCCTGCGCGCGCTGACGGGCGCCGACGCCGACGACTTCTGAGCCTGGCGCCACCGCGATCGTGGATGAATCCCTGCTGCCGGCGCGGTCCAGGGTCGATCGGCGGCGCACCCGTAGGGTGGACCCCTTCGAAAGCCGCCGATCGACGCTGGGCCGTGATCGGCGGCTGGGATTCGCCGCGAGGCGCGGTGGATCCAGGCTAAGCCGCTGAGCCGCGCTCCGGCGTTGTGTGACGTAGCGCGCACTGTTGCGTGGGCCGCCGGGGAACGATCCACCTATCCGATCGCGGAACACAAGCGGCGCGGACGACTTCGCGGCGTTCATCTCTATAGCCACGCGGTCGACGGCCGTCTGGCCCCGGCGCTGCAGGCGGGACTTCAGCGCTTCGCCAAGCCGTGGTACCGGCTGCGAGCGATCCGCGTCTTTCGCGACGAGACGAGCCTCGCAGCGACGCCGGCGCTGTGGTCCTCGATCGAGCGCGGCCTGGCGGCATCGACGTTCTTCGTGCTGCTGGCCTCGCCGGAGGCTGCCCGCTCGGCCTGGATCGGAAGGGAGATCGCGTTCTGGCGCGCCCACAAGCCGGCGTCGCGGATCCTCATCGTCCTGACGGGAGGCGAGCTGAGCTGGGATCCGGAGGCACGGGACTTCGACCCGGGCGGCACGACCGCATTGCCCGAGCAACTGTGCGGCGCGTTCTCGGAGGAGCCGCGCTTCGTCGATTTGCGCTGGGCGCGCACGCACGACGACCTGACGCTCGCGCATCCGGCGTTCGCGGGAGGCGTGGCGGATCTCGCGGCAACGCTGCACGGCCGGCCGAAGGACGAGCTCCTGGGGGAGGACGTGCGCCAGCATCGCCGGACCGTGAGCATCGCGCGCGGAGCGATCGCCTCGCTCGCGACGCTCTTGCTGCTGGCCGGCGCCTCTGCCTTGTTCGCCCTCGCCCAACGCAACAGCGCGCGTGAGCAGCGCGACGCGGCGCTGTCGCGTCAGCTCGCGGTGCAGGGCCAGGACCTCGCCACCTCGGACCCCACGCTGTCGTCGCTGCTCAGCGTGGCGGCCTACAAGCTGGGGGACACCTTTGAAGCTCGCAGCGGCTTGCTTCGCAGCGACGAGCGCTGGTCGACGGTCGAGCGCGTCCTGGGAACGCGCCGCCGCGCTGTTCGGGCGATCGCGGGAGTGCCCCTCGACAACGTGGTGCGCGACATCGGCTTCACCGCCGACGGACGGACGCTCATGATCGGCTGGCTCGATCGCACCGTCGTCTGGGACGTGGCTCACAGCGCGCGGCGCGCTGTGCTGCCGGGACGTCGCGGGATCGTGACGGGTGCCGCGATCAGCCCGGATGGACGCCTCGTCGCGACAGGCGGGGAGACGATCTCCGACGGTGGCACGGTGGTGCTGTGGAACGTCGCGGCACGGCGCCGCACCGTCGACCGGCGACGGGCTACCGGCCGATCGCCGCCCGTCGAGAGCCTCGTCTTCCCGCGGACGGGCGGTTGCTCGCTGACGGCCGATCTCGGGACGGTGAACCTGTGGGACGTCGCGGGACGCCGGCGCGTGGCACGCATCAAGCGCGGTGGCCCGTTCACGAGCCTCGCGCTGAGTCGCGACAGCCGCACGCTGGCGATCGGAACCTCGGGCGCCGGCACGATCCTCTGGGACGTTCCCCGCGCCGGCGCCTCGCCACGTTGCGCGAGCCCGATGTCGTCACGGTCGACAGCCTTGCCTTCAGCCCGGACGGACGAACGCTCGCGGTGGGAGACGAGCGGCCACGAATCGCGCTGTGGGACGTTGCCCGCCGCGCCGCGGAACGAGCCTGCGCGGCCTTGCCGACGGCGTGCTGAGCCTGGCGTTCAGCGACGACGGCAAGGTCCTCGTGTCGGGCGGACGAGATCGCAAGGTCATGCTGTGGAACGTCGCCAAGCGCCGGCGCTACCTCACCCTGTCGGGCCACTCCAAGGACGTGAACGCGGTCGCGATCGGGCCGCATCAGACGATGCTCGCATCGGGCGGCGACGATGGCACGGCGATCGTGCGCAGGTCTGCGCCGGCACTGCATACGCAGTCGATCCAAGCGGTGGCGTATCACCCCCGCCGACCGTTGCTCGCATCCGCGTCCATCGATGGGCGCATCGACCTGTGGGACGTCGCGCGCCAGCGCGTGGCGACGTTGCGAGGTCACCGCGGCCGGATCAACGACGTGACGTTCAGCCCCGACGGGCGGCTGCTCGCTTCGAGCGGCTACACGGACAGCACGGTTGTCCTCTGGGACGTCGCTCGGCGCCGTCCGATCGCGCACCTGGCGGGGCAGGCGCTGGACGTCGACTTCAGCCCGGACGGCGGTACGCTTGCCGCCGCGCAGAACGGCAAGGCGGTCCTCTGGGACGTGCGCGGCCGCCGGAAGATCGCGGAGCTGCGGTCACGAGACGCCATCGGAGTGGTGCGGTTCAGTCCGGACGGGCGCATGCTTGCGACAGGGGACACGGGATTCAACGTCATGCTCTGGAGTCGCTCACCGTCGGCGGATCGCGACCCTCCCCGGCCACACGCACTACGTGTTGAGCCTTGCCTTCAGTCCGGATGGCCGCTCCTTGGCGTCCGGCGACACGCTGGGTGGCGCCATTCTCTGGGATGTCTCGCGGCGCAAGCGCCTTGCGACGCTCACCGGCAACCAGGGCGAGATCGACCGGATGGCGTTCAGCCCGGACGGCCGCCTGCTGGTCTTCAACGACTTCCCCGCGAGGCGTGTTCGCCTGTGGGATGTCGAGCGTCGCAGGCGCCTCGCCAGCTTGGCCACGCCCTCCCCGGTGTCGGGCATAGCCTTCAGCAGCGACGGCGACCAGCTCGCGATCGGTTCCGTCGACGGTTCGATCCGGCTGCGCGGGGCAACGACCGCGGCCTGGCTGCGCCATCTGTGCCGGATGGTCGATCGCGACATCACGCGGGCGGAGTGGAGCGAGTTCGTCGTCGGCGTGCCGTACCGCCGAGGTGCTCGTAGCCCGGACGACGAGTTCTGCCTCCCACCCTCGTGAGACACTGGACGGCGACCCACGACGTGGGTCATGTCCGCCCCTCGCCCCCCTGGTTTGGGCCCGGCCTCCTGCGCGCCGAAGCCACGCGCACGCCACACTGCGGTGCCAAAGCCCGCCGTCACCTTCCTCGTAGCCCTGCTCGGCGCCCTCGTCGGCGCCGGCGCCATCCTGCTGACCGGCGTCGGGGACGGCGGCGGCGACACGACGACCGTCGTCGAGGAGGCGTCGACCGGCGCGCCGTCCAACCCGTCGCGTGGCGGGCTCTCGCCGCGCACGATCTACAAGCGCGACGCGCCCGGCGTCGTCTTCATCCGCGCGAAGATCAGCGAGGGCGGCCAGACCGGCGACGCGTCCGGCTCGGGCTTCGTCATCGGCCGCGGCGGCTCGATCGTCACGAACGCGCACGTCGTCGGCGACGCCAAGACCGTGACCGTGAAGTTCTCGGACTCGAAGATCGCGACCGCGAGGGTCGCCGGAGCCGATCCGTCGACGGACCTCGCGCTGCTGCTCGTCGACCCCGAGGGCCTGGACCTGCACGCGCTGAAGCTCGGCTCGTCCAAGGACGTCGAGGTCGGCGACCCGGCGCTCGCGATCGGCAACCCGTTCGGCCTCGAGCGCACGCTCACGACGGGCGTGATCTCCGCGGTCGCGCGCCAGATCCCGTCGCTGCAGGAGGGCTTCGCCATCGGCGACGTCCTGCAGACCGACGCCGCGATCAACCCCGGCAACTCCGGCGGGCCGCTGCTGGACTCGCGCGGCCGCGTCATCGGCGTCAACGCCCAGATCCGCACGACGACCGGCGGGCAGGACGGCGGCACCGGCATCAGCAACACCGGCATCGGCTTCGCGGTCCCGATCGACGCGGTCAAGGAGGTCATCCCGCGCCTGCGCAAGGACGGCGAGATCGAGCGGGCGTTCCTCGGCGTCGGCACGCGGACCGTCGACGACTCGCTCGCGGCGCTGAAGCTGCCGGTCGACGACGGCGCGCTCGTGCAGACCGTCGAGCCGCGCAGCCCGGCCGCCGAGGCCGGCATCCGCGCCGGCAAGACGCGGCGCACGGTCGGCGGCGACCCGGTGCTCACCGGCGGCGACATCATCACCGCGATCGACGGCAAGCGCGTGAAGACGAATGCCGACGTGGCCGAGCTCATCGGCAAGAAGCGCCCCGGCGACAGCGTGGAGATCACGGTCGTGCGCGGCGGCGAGCCGCAGACGAAGACCGTCAAGCTCGCGAAGCGGCCGGGGTAGCGGCCGGGCGGCTCGCTAGACGCGAACACGCGTTCGACCATTCCGACCGACGATCCGAGTACGGTGAAGTGACATGACGATGCGAGGCGCGAGCTCATCCACGCCAATCGTCGACGCCCACTCAGAGACCGTGGGGGCACCAGATCTCCTGGCTCGAGTGGACATCGTTCGCCGCGAGGCCAATGCCCTGATCGTCTCCGAGCAGAGGGCTTCGATGGGACAGTTCATGACGCCCTCCGCCGTGGCTCAGCTGATGGCGTCGATGCTCGTGAAACCGCGGCGCAGCGTACGTTTGCTCGATGCGGGTGCGGGAGTCGGATCCTTGACAGCGGCGGCCGTGGCGGCGCTACTCGATCGCACGAGTCCGCCTGTGCGCATCGAAGTCGTTGCCTACGAACTCGATGCCCAACTCGTTGGCTATCTGCATCGAACACTCGAACTGTGCTCGGGGAGCCTGCCGCTCAGCGGGTGTCGAATTTGAAGGACGCGTCGAGCCGAGCGACTTCCTAGCCGCCGCCGAGCGGCAATTCCGGTGCGGCCTTCCTGCCGAGTTCGACGCGGCGATCCTCAATCCGCCGTACCGAAAGATTCGGTCTACGTCCAGCGAGCGTGCTGTGTGCAGCGCGATGGGGCTGGAGGTCTCGAACCTCTATGCGGCCTTTGTGGGAGCGACGATCCATCTGCTCAAGCCGGGGGCCGAGTTAGTCGCAATTACTCCGCGCAGCTTCATGAATGGCCCGTACTTTCGCGCGTTCCGCAGGTTCCTGCTCAGCAGCTTGCAGCTTCGCCGGTTGCATGTCTTCGAATCGGGGTACATGCGTTTCACGAGGACGATGTCCTCCAGGAGAACGTCATTCTTCACGGCGAGCGGGGAGCACAGCGGCCGGAGAGCGTCGAGATCACCACCAGTCGGGCGCCTGGAGACCCTGTACTGGCCCGGCGCGTGCCCTGGGGGCGCGTTGTCTACGAGCGGACCCTGAGCAGTTCATCCATCTCATCGTCGACGCCCGGGGAGACGCCATCGCTGAGCGGATGGCGCACCTGGACAACTACCTGCGCGATCTCGGGATCGCCGTTTCAACTGGACCGGTGGTCGACTTCCGCGCGACTGCCTACCTGCGAACCGCGCCTGAGCGGGATACGGTGCCATTGCTATATCCAGCCCATCTCGTAGACGGTGCAGTGTCTTGGCCCCGCCTGGGACGGGCGAAATGGAACGCGTTCGTGGTCACGGATGCCAGCCGACACCTCACGCTGCCGGCGGCGGACTATGTCCTCGTAAAGCGCTTTACGGCGAAGGAAGAGCGGCGCCGGATCGTCGCTGCTGTCCACGACGGTGCATCGGCATCAACGGATCGTGTCGCCTTCGAGAACCACCTGAACTACTTCCATGAGGACGGCGGCGGCCTTCCCGTCACCTAGCCCGTGGGCTGGCACTGTATCTCAACTCGTCGCTTGTCGATGCGTACTTCCGGCAGTTCAGTGGCCACACGCAGGTCAACGCCGGCGACCTTCGGAACATTCCCTATCCGACGCGCGAGCGGCTGACAAGCGCCGGCGCGACGGTTGGTATCCAACGACTGGCTCAGCGCGAGATCGACGAGCACGTCAACCGGCTGCTCCTCTAAGCGCCATAGAGCCGCGGGACGCCGTGCGTTTGATCCGGTTAGCTATCTCGCTTGGCCCTCCGCGATTGATGTGCTGGGCGAAGCTGGCCAGGCTCTCGAACATGGATGTCCTGTAGTACGCCGCACTCCGCGTCTCGCGTGAGCGCTGTGCGACCGTGGAAGCTGTCCGCCATCCGGAACACGTCGGTCCACCAGCTGGCGATCACCACGTACTCAAGGGTCGGCGGATGCGCTCGGTCGATCACCTGGACATGCAGGAGGTAGACCGGCAGGCTCTCGCGGACCATGACGGCTGTGATGTCGTCACAGTCGGTGGTGTCGAGCTGGAACTGGCGCATGCCGCCGGCAACCGGCGCTGGTCCCGAGAGATGGCCTTTCCGGTCTTCAGCTCCAAACCGAACAGGTCCCTTGTCCCGTCGCGAACCATGAAATCGACCTCCGGGCGTTTCGTGGCGGAGGCGGTCGGCGGCGCGGCCGAAGCGAGGGCTTGTCCGTACTAGACAGGTCGAGCCCGGTTGTGAACGGCTGGATCACGTCTCCCACTGCTCGAGCACGACCCGCTCCGCTACGACGCTCCGACCTATGGAGCACAGACTCGATCGGACGTCCGCACAAATACCACTGTCGGAGCCGGACGTCTGCTCTCTCGACGTTGCAATGCAGGCAGTAGCCGGGACGCTTGAAAGGTGCGCCGACATAGGCAGGGTTTTCGTCCTCGAATGCGTTGTGTTGCCACGTAGCCGCGCAGTCGTCGCACAAGAACAGGTTTGCGAGGCCATATCCCAGGCCGCGGCCCCATGCCGCGCACACACGTAGGGCGCGTACGGATGGTCCGCGAGCCGCCAACCCCGGTGCCCGCCAACGCATCGACAATCTCGCCAAGACTCTTCTCACCAAGACCGTGCAGTCCGCGCAGCTCGCGGGCATTCAGCGCATAGACCGCCGATGTCGCTGATCCCGGCCCGCTCAACATACCGAGCGAACGCCGTGACAATCCGAGAGTCCAGAGGTCGCTGATTCGGGAGCCAAGTGTAGTCCGCCGCGGTTTGTCGGATCGCCGCGCCGGCACCCCATCCGGGCCGACGCCACAACAGGGGCG
>CAVYAX010000028.1:0-68723 GCA_963766525.1 uncultured Actinomycetes bacterium | reverse complement strand
TGTAACTCTTCTGCAAATGAGCGGCGGCGAGCGCCAGAGGTGAGGGCGCTTGTTGGGCGTGAACGGCCGGCGAGCACTGAGCCGACGGCGACGAACTTCTCGTTATCTTTTTCAGTAAGCGCCAAGTCTTCTACTCGAGTGCGAATTTCAACTCATGACTTCTTCACTTTGTGAGTCTAGTGAACTGTCCGGGCGCCTGTGGGCCGCGCGGGTCATCCGCGACGACTCTATCTTCTCGCATATAAACGGTCAAACGAGCACCTTCCGTGCTTCCCTGCGCGGCATCATCAACGCGTGCCGGGTTTCCTTTCAAGACGGCAACTTCGTTCGCGGTGGTGTACTCAACCCAGTCGCCAATTCCTTTGCGGTTCGGTTGCGTCAGCACAACGTTTCTTTGGGCAACCGTTTTCTCCATTTCATTCGTTTCTTTCGCGAGATAACGTTGGCATCCCTACTGTAATGCGATCCTGGCCCTGCCTGATATCAACGTTGCTCTCATAGTGTAATAACCGATTCGGATCGGAGTAGTACATCGAGTCAGCAGTAGCGAAAACGGGCACTACCGCGCCGCCACCTTTGCGCCGCGAATTGTAAACGGCACTCTGCATGCGGCCATTAGCATCCATCTTTTTCTCTTTGGTATAGATGGTCAGCTTGTCGCCGCGAACAAAGTTGTCGTCCTGCCAAGTGCGCGCATTGCCAGTGTAAATCGCCATGCCGCTCTCGTGATGAAATTCGCCCCGGTCACTCACGACGTACACAGGACTCTTAACTTTCGTAAAGGGTTTCCGCCTTGTTCTGTTCCTGGCTGTAATAAGTGGTTGCAGTTTTACCCCGACTATAAGAAACGCGGTCGCGCAGATTCGAATCCAATTCGACGCCCTTGGTTCGCGCTCGAGAATCCCAGACCGTCGGCTCGCCGCCACGCAGGCGCACCATGTCGTCTGCGGCTACGTATGGGATGTTTGCCGCTACTCCATTGCGATCGTTCTCGTTAAACTTGGCGTCCTCTTGCGCATCCATCCGTTCCACGTCTTGAGTTTCTTTCACAAAGACCGCCGCGATCTTCTTCCCCGTCAGCGTTCGCGTTCCACGCGTCTCGCTCTTTATCACCGGCTCAATGACTGCCTTAGCCCCGCCTGTCGCCGTGAAAACCCTGGCGAGATTGCCCGCTTCAAAGAAGTCGCAATCGAATCGCGGCGCCGTCAATGTCTTCCGATCCGCCGTTGCGTTCTGCACCACCGGATCAACAAACAGCTCTCCGTTACCAACCGCTTCGGCCTTTTCCAAATCGCGGCCAGTTACGCGCCAGTTCAACTTCACTGAATCCGCAGTTAGGCGCTTATTGGCGGAGCGGGGATCATTGGCTTTGGATTTTGGCGCCGACAGAGTTACCACCGAGCGTCCTTCCGTCCGCATCTCTCTCAACAGACTGCGCTCTCCCTGTGCCTGAAACTTCACTTCAATTAAGTTCGCGCCAGTCAGAGCCATATCAGCGTCCGCATCGAGCGTCCGCGAGCGGGCCTCTTTCATCGCTACTGCGCGTTCAAGTCGCTGATCCTTATCCAGAAAGAAATCCATATCGGTCCCTTGGACCTCCGCGCCACGCCCTTCTTCACGGGAGCTTAGATAGGAGTTGCCGCGGACTTCCAACTTCTGTAATCGCTTTTGTTCGTTGAGCGTCGCAAACAGCTCATTGCCGCTCATCGTGTCGCGATCCTGATCGGCAGTCACGCCACCGTAGAACGAAAGCTTCAGCGCTTGCTGCTCAAATACCGCACGTTGCGAACGAATCGCCAGCGGACGCGAGCGAGCGCCCCTGGGTGCCTCTTGGCCAGCCTTCAAGGTATCTGGAGCGACCGTGATCTGCACATCCTTCTTTAACTCAAGCCTTTTGTTCTTGCCATCAACCACGGCGCCGGTCGAGTTGCCGGAAACATTCTCGCGCGTAAAACTGATCGGAGCATCCGTGTTGGCGATCTCCGTCGTCTGGTTGTAAACAATCGACTCCGTATCAACCTTCAACTCGTCTTTGGTTTCAATCTTTACGTTGCCCAGGAACGTCATCATCGAATCGGCCTGATCGTAGATCGCGCGGTTTGGATTGATCTGATCAGGCTTCTCACCAACAGGCGGATACACGGCGAGGCTCACCTGCTCAAGTTCGTGATGACCATCCGAGTAAGTGATATCGACAGCGGCTTTCAACAGTAGGTGGAGCCGGCCTTCCTTAGTAGTCACACTCTGCTCGTAGCCAAACGTCCTTCCCGTTTCTTCTTTTGATAGCTTAGGCGTTTCCGAACGCATCCGAAAAGGCGTGTTGTTGCGCAGGCGATAGTAGGAGATCGCGATGAAAGCGATACCGGCAGTGAGAATCACAATCGCAAGGGTGCGCGCGACCAGGGGAAACCTGGCGCGCATGCCAACTCTGATTGGACGTTTTCTGGTTACGGTAGATTGCATCTTGTCGACAGCCACTTCGCTACGTTGGTCTTTGGTCTTGGGTCTCTGGTCTGGGTCTTTGATTTCTTTTGAGGGTCGAGTTGTTCATTCAATAGTGAATCCATTGAACAGCAAAGACCTAGGTCCAAAGCCAAAAACCAAAACTCTCAAGCCCCGACCAACTGACCTTCCGCAACTCTAATATCCACAACGTTCAGCTGCATCCTGACTTCATCGTTCCACGTGTTGGTCTCGATCGTGTAAGCCACTTCGATGCCGCTGGTCACATCAGGCGTTTGCCCCTTTTCATCAATGCAATTCCACCACACAGTTTCGATGGGCTTGCCGCCTTGCGCACCGATTAGGTACAACTTCAGGTGTTTTTCCTTCAAAACCCTCGGCTCGCCCACCGTACGCAGATTGCGCGTCACAAATATCGGACGCGGATTTCCCGCCCCAAAAGGCTCTAACGAGCTTAACTCATTTGCTAGTTCCAACGTGATCGCCGCCGCTGGCAACTCGCCATCAATCTGAACACAAGGCTGTAAATCATCCTCGGTTAGGCAACTCGCAGCGTGCTCGTTCAACCGTCGCCGAAACTCCGCGATGCGATCGCTGCGAATCGTGATCCCCGCCGCGTGAGAATGGCCACCAAACTTCTCAAACAGATCTGCGCACGACGTTAACCCATTCAGCAGGTGATACGGCTCAACAACCCCCGCCAGATCCGTGAGCGATGTCGCCGTCAATTGAGAATAACGACGCACGGTCGATTGATTCGCTCAGCAATCTTTGAAGCGGCAATTCCGATGACACCACGATGCCAACCTTCACCCGCAATCACTGCAGCGTGAAACTGTCCCGCGCTCGCACCCTCCAATTCCGCGACCGCAAGAGCCACGATCTCTTCCTGCACTTCACGGCGCTCAAGATTGCGCGCTTCGAGATGTTGCGCGAGTCGGCGGGCTTCTTCTCGATTTCGCGTATCAAACAACTCAACCACGGCTCGGGCAGCATCAATGCGACCAGCAGCATTGATGCGTGGGCCGATGCGAAACCCAAGATCGTAGGATGTCATCCCAGTTCCATCGCCGCAACCCGCCACTTCTAACAAGGCACACAGGCCTGGATTCTTCGAGTTGCGCAGATCGCGGAGACCAAGAGAGACAATCGTGCGATTCTCGCCCACCAGCTTGGCGACATCGGCAACTGTTCCGATCGCCACTACCTTTAGAAACGCCGGCACCACGGACTCACGATCGCGCTCACGATAGAGTGCGTGCACAAGTTTGAAAGCGACGCCCACGCCAGCGAGGTTTTTGTCGGGATACTGACAGCCGAGCTGGTTGGGATTGAGGACGGCGCTAGTGGCGGCACACCTTCGCCTTCATCCGGCAGGTGATGATCAGTCACGATCACATCGAGGCCGTGATCACGTGCCCAATGCAACGGCTCGTGGGCGCGAATGCCACAGTCGACGCTGATTGCGAGTGTGTAGCCGTCGGCCACAGCCTTCTCCAGGGCCGGCTGCTGAATGCCATAGCCTTCGGTGAAACGATGCGGGACATGAAATCCAGCATCCACGCCCAACAGTTTCAGTGGCAGACGAACCGCTGTTCCCGTTGTGCCGTCAACGTCGTAGTCGCCATAGATCAGAATCTTCTCGTTCCCCGCGATGGCCTTTTGCACGCGCGCGACCGCCTGCTCCATGCCCAACATCAAGTAGGGATCGCCAAGTTGTTCGTAGCTTGGACTTAGGAAAGCCTGAGCGGAAAGCTCGTCGTCGTAGCCGCGTGCGAGCAACAGCCCGGCGACTACCGGTGAGACTTGCAAAACGCGAGCGAGTGAGGCAGCGCGACTTGTATCGTGCGCGCGGAGGATCCAGCGTTTGTTCATTAGCCGGACATTAGTTTATCTCACTCTATTCTGCAAACCATCCGTCGGTATCGAGAAGCTTGACGCCAATTCTCTGACGACTATCGATTTCGTCAGTCCAAACGCCATTGACCTCGGCATCGAGTTTTCTGCCGAAAGGAGGAGTCAGGGTAATGACAGCGCCCATGGCGATCTCGGTGTCCACGAGAATGGTAGCGCCGCCGCGACTGATTTTATGGCTTGTGCTTTAACGTGAAATGCTTTCCCTGTAGGCGTATTGCCTTCCACTTCGAGAGCAAATTCGACGGGCACCCTGGGACTTCGCGGCCGCTGGGAACTCGCGGCTTCGCGCCGGTCTTTCTGATTCATGAACTCACCGCCCTTGTTTGAGCATTATTTTTACGAGCCGGTTGGCACCGGCGGGAGGAGAGGAGAGGGCGGAGGCCAGTGTAACCAATCTTGAGAATTATTGTTAGCGATTTGTTTGCGGAAGTGCTGATGGCTAATTCCAGAAAATCGACGCGCGCGCGCCGCGAAAGAAGAAACAGTCAAGTCTCTAAGTAAGACCGTCTTTGGACTTTGAACTTTGGACTTTGAACTTTGGACTTGGGTCTTTGGTCTTTGCACTTTGGACTTTGGACTTTCTGGTGGGTAGATTCAGGACTGAATGAACAACTCGACGCTCAAAAGAAGTCAAAAACCAAAGCGCAAAGACCAAAGACCGTTTTACTTAAGCTCCCACTCAACTCAAGTCTGCCGTGAGGTAGCCGGTTACGAGAGCGCAAATTATTAGCCCGCCAACCAGCATTCGATACCCGATGAAAATCCCGGTCGAGTGGGTGCGCAGAAACCGCAGCAGAAACCAAATCGAAGCGTAACCGCATCCAGGGCGTGCACCGAGCAGGTTCGGCACACGCCATCCAAACCCGGGTATCTCGGCTAGAGACGACCCGGGAGCCCGGGAAGCGCTTCCCCGGGCTCCGGATCGGGGGTCGCCCGCGTCTAGCGAACGCTGCACCCGGCCGACCGCGTTCTTGACGGTGCCCTTCTTCTCCGTCAGCACGATCGACATGTCATAGCGCGCGCCGCGGCTCAGCTTGCGGCGCTGGACGAGGCCGAACGAGCCGCTTCGCTTCTTGAGCACGGTGCTGCCCATGGCGTACACCTTGGCGCCGCGGTACAGCCGCAGCGCGACCCGTGCGCGCGAGCGCGAGGTCGTGCGAACGATCGTCGCCTTGCACTTGGTCCCGGTGATCGCGCCGCCCTTCTTGACGAGCTTGCACGTGACGTTCACGCCGCTGATCCCGACGCCGGCCGGGCCGGCGGGACCCTGCGGGCCGCGCGGGCCCGTGGCCCCATTGGCGCCATTCGCACCCGTGGCACCGGTCGCACCGGCCGCGCCGGCCGCGCCCGTGGCGCCGGTCGCACCCGCGGCACCGGTCGCGCCGGCCGCACCCGTGGCACCGGCCGCACCCGTGGCACCGGCCGCACCCGTGGCACCGGCCGCACCCGTGGCACCGGTCGCACCCGTGGCACCGGTCGCGCCCCCGTCGCCCCCGGCGTGCCGCTCGCGCCGGCCTGCCCGTTGAAGCGGGTGACGAGCGCCGTCGTGTCACCGTTGGCGTTCGTCGCGACCCATGTCGCCGCGTACCGCGTCCCTGCTGCGATCCCGCTCATGACCGCGCCGGCGGCGGAGTTCGCGTTGCCGGTCGCCGGCACCTGCGCGCCCCCGCGGGGCCCGAAGGACAGCGCGACCGGGGCGGTCGTCTCGTCGACGTCCGCGAACGCCACGACGCTCTGGCCGTAGACGTTCTCGCCATCCAGCGGCGAGACGTTGAGCATGCTCGCCGGGGTCGTGGCGGTCAGGCCGCCGCTGAGGTCGTCGAGCGACTGAGCGCTGCCGGACAGACCGCTCGGCAGCACGCCGCTCGCGGGGCAGGCGGTCCCGACCGCGAACAAGAACCACTGCTGCAGCCAGGTTCCGGGCTCACAGCTGCCGCCCTTGGTCGTCTGGCCCCCGAAGAAGGGGAGCCCGAGCGGCCCCGAGCCCTGATCGGCATCGACGCGAAGGCCCGCGAGCTGCACGCTCGCGATGACGACGTCGCCACCGTGGACCCGCAGCTCCAGCTTGTCACCGGGCTTGAGGTCCGCGAACGAGGCCGGGATCGACGCGCCGGGGTACGGCGTCTGGGCGGCCTCCGTGACGTCCGCGCTGCCGGCGCGCACGCGCGTGATGTCGTAGTCGCCGGCCGGCACCGGGCCGCACGTGGCCGTCGCCAGCGCGAGGTTGCCGGTGCAGCTCGCCGGCGTGCCCGAACCGGGCAGCGGGGCGCGAGCGGTGAAGTCGAGGTGCGTCTGCTGGCCGGCGCTGTTGTTGCGGACGAACGTGGCGGTGTACGTCACGACGTCCTCGGCGCCGACCGGAGTCGGCAGATCGGCGCGGCTTGAGTAGTTGCCTCCCGCGGGCAGGGAGACGAGGTGCGCCGAGCCGCCGGCGGCGTACTCGACGCGGACCTCGATCATCGAGCTCGTGCACATCTGGCAGTAGAACGAGACCGAGCTGCCGTCGGTGGCCGTCGACGCCGAGATGGGGAAGCCGTTGAAGAGCTCCTCGTCGATGGTGAACAGGAACGGGTACTCGGCGTCCGCCGGAGCACCGTCGCCCGAGTAGTCCACCTGCAGGATGTCGCCGGGGCTCGAGAGCGCGTGCGATGGCAGGGTCGCGTCCCATGCTCCGTCGGCGTCGGTCGTGGCGGCGGGCGACGTCGCGACGACGTGGCCCTGGCGAAGCAGCTTCACCGCGACCGACACGCCGCTCGTGGGAGCGCCGAGGCTGCCGCTCACCGCGGGTGAGTGCAGCGTGGTGGACACCGTGGCCGTCGGGACGTTCACGGCCTGAGCGCTCGACGCACCGAGTGCGACGACGGCGCCACACAGCGGCAGCGCCAGCGCAAGCCTGCGAATTGCATGTTGGGGAGACATGTCATGTTCCTCTGCTTGATCGATCACCGACGCCGGCCTGCCACCGAGACGATGCTCTGGGGTTCAATGTCGGGGAGCCATGGCGAGCGGCTGTCCGCTCATCGGGCCGAACCTGGTCGGCGTGAGGTGTTCAGCGGAAGAAGGCGGGTGGCGCGCGCGGCGCCGTGACTCGCGGTGACGCGCAGCTCGCGCGACTTGCGCACTGCCGGCGACAGCCGGAACACGACTCGTGCGACACGCTTGCGCGTGCTGACGCGGCGGGCTTGATGGAAGACGACGCGGCCGCCGCGGATCGCCGCGTACCCGATCCGGACGCGACCCGAGCCGCCGCCGGGCGGGACGTCGACCGCGACGACGAGCCGGCCACGGGAGATGTAGCGGCGGATCTTCAAGCTGCGGCGGCTGACGCCGGCGGTGACCGTGGTGGGGCGAAGCTCCGCCTCCGCCGCCGCTCGGTCGAGCGCGGCCGCCGCGCTCGCGGTCTCCGCGGGCGTCGGCTCCACGCGCCACAGGTCGGAGCCCTCGGCGAACGCTCCCAGCGCCGGCTTGGACGAGCCGTCCTCGCGCAGCAGTCCGGTGTGCAGCGCCCAGACGTCGGTCTGGCCGGGGTTCAGCACCATGTCCTTCCAGCGAAACGCCACGAACCCGCGCAGGTGCAGGACGTCGCGCGCCCGCTGCATGAAGCCGATCGCCTCGCGCAGCAGCTTGGCCTGCATCGGCTCGCTGTTGGTGATCGTCACCGGCGGCCCGCCCGTCGCCCAGCCGAACTCGGTCGCCCAGATCGGCCGGTCGGGATCGCCGAGCCGGTCGAGCTGTACGCGGACGGTGCGCAGGATCTCGAGGACGCCTGCCGGATCGGCCGCGTACGGGTGGACGGCCATCGTGTCGAACGTGCCGCGCCCGCCGGCCGCGTACATCGCCTCGATGAACTGCGGCGGCGTGAGGCCGTTGCCCGCGTAGGGCAGCCCGCCGACGACGATCTCGGCGCCGGGGTCGACGGCCCGGAGCGCCGTGCCGGCCGCGTCGAGCAGGCGCACGTAGGCGCTCGGGTCCGGGCCGGTCGCCCAGAACGCCTGGATGTTCGGCTCGTTCCAGACCTGCCAGCTGCGGATCGGCTTTGGCGTGAGCTGCGGGTGCGCCGCCCAGAAGCTGCCGCCGGGCCCGTAGCGCCGCGCGAGGGCGGAGGCGAACGCGGCCAGCTCGGCGGGATCGCGCGGCGGGTACATCGCGCGCAGGCGACCGGTCGCCGGCGCGGTGCTGCGCCAGGCCGGCGGGTCCATGACGACGGGCAGCACCTGCAGGCCGGCGCTTGCGGCAGCGCCCATGACGGTGTCGTAGACCGAGAAGTCCAGGTGGCCGGGGGCGGTCTCGACGCGGGCCCAGGAGAACGGCTGGCGGACGAGCCCGGCGTGCGCGTCGCGCATCGCGGCGGCGACCGCGACCGGATCTGCGCCGTTGCCGCGCTCGAGCTCCTCGCTGTAGATCCCGGCGGCGTCAGCCGTGACGGGCGATGCGGCCGGTGCGGCGGGTGCCGGCGTTGCGGCCAGGCCGGCCAGCACGAACGCGGCGCAAGCCGCGACCGCGACGCGTCCCTTCGAGCACTTGAGTCCCTGACGCCTGAGATCGATCACGCGTCCGTTATCGGCGACCTATTCGAAAATGCTTAGGAATATTCGAGGTTGTGTTATTGATCGCACACTTGCTCAGGTGAAACGTGAGCGTTCATCAACGCGCGCCGGTGCGGGCGCGTCTAGCATCCGCTGCGATGCTGTGCCACTTCGACGACGTCGCGTGGGCCTCGCTCGAGCACGGTGACCTGCGTTGCGAGCGCCAGCGCCTGAGCGCTGCCGCGGGCGCGCGCGACATCGGCCTCAGCCGCTACCGGATCGCGGCGGGCTGCCGCGCGATGCCGCTGCACGTGCACGCCGACGAGGAGGAGATCTTCTTCGTCCTCTCGGGCTCGGGCTTCAGCTGGCAGGACGACGCGCTGCACGAGGTGCGCGCCGCCGACACGATCGTGCACCGTCCCTCCGCGGAGGCCCACACGCTCCTCGCAAGCGACGACGAGCCGCTCGACGTGCTCGCGTTCGCCAGCGGCTCGCCCACCGGGCTGACGCAGCTCCCGCGCGCCGGCGTAACGTGGGTCGGCGCGCGCTGGCTGCCGCAGGACGCCCCGCATCCGTTCGTCGCCGAGCCGCCGCTGGCCGCGGACGAGCGCCCGCCGCTCGCGCCCCGGCCGTCGACGATCGTCGCGCTCGCCGACGTCGAGGGCCAGGCCATGCAGCGGGGCGGGGTCGAGCGCGTGCGGCGCGACCTCGGCGGCGCGGCCGGGTCGGTGCGCAGCGGGCTGCAGCACGTGACGGTCGCGCCGGGCGCCCGCTCGTCGCCGCGCCACTGCCACTCCGTCGAGGAGGAGCTGTTCGTCGTGCTCGACGGCGACGGCGTCGTGCTGCTCGGCGACGACGAGCAGCCCGTGCGCGCCGGCTCGGTCGTCGCGCGCCCGCCCGCGACCGGCGTCGCGCACAGCTTCCGCGCCGGCGACGGCGGGATGACGCTGCTCGCGTACGGCACCCGCGACCCCGCCGACATGTGCTGGTATCCGGACTCGAGCAAGGTCGCGTTCCGCGGCCTGAAGGTCGTCGCCCGCGTCGAGCGGCTCGGCTACTGGGACGGCGAGCCGTAGCTCAGGTCACGGCAGAACGTCGCGCTCGCGCGTCCGGCAGTTCGGCCGCCTCGCGCTCCATGTTCTCCACCTGCAAGAGGGCATCCGTCGCGGCTTCGATGGTCACGTGGGGCTTGAGCTCGTGAATGCGTTTGGCGCGCTCCGCCCGGTCGCTGTCTGGCAGCTCTCGCGAGACCCAAAGCGCTGTGGCCAGCCGCTCCAACGCGCCCACGCCGAGGCCTCCCAGGCGCCGCGCGACAAAGTCGAGCTCGGGACGGAACCGAGAGCGAGCCAGGCTACAGGTCGCCAGAATCCGAATCATCGTCCTCCTCCGTGTCCGATGGCTCGATCAGCGCAGCTCGGCGGCTCTTCAGCCATGCGCGCGCGTCCTCCGCGTACCCGGGGTCAAGGAATACGTAATCGAAGCGAGCCGTCGGAACCTTCGCCAGCACCTCGGACACACCCGTTGAGGAGACCACCTTCCCGTCGCGTCGCATCACCGAGAAGTCGAAGGGGGCCGTCGGCTTGCCATATCGATCGTGGCGCACCGCCTCTGCGCCGTATCGCGCAGCGAGTGCCAGGGCGACCTGCGAGCTGGCGTCGGCGTTGATGGAGAGCTCGTCCGGAGTTGGCTCGTACACCAGGCCGAAGCGCTGCTCCCGCTCGACGATCCGTCTCGCAAGACCGCGAAGAGGCTCCTCGCCTTCGCGAGCCGCCTCCGCGATCGCGACCAAGACCTCGTTGTCGGTCATTCGCAGGTGCTGCTCCGGCTCGTGAGGAAGAAAGCCGCCTTCCGGGGCCAGCCAGCACTTGAGGAAGTCCTTGAAATGGATGTCGTATATGCGTCGCGCGCGATGGAAATAGACCTGCGAGAACGAGAAGTAGCGAGCAAGAAGGAGTGCTTCCGCAGACTGCACGCCGCCTTCCTGGATGCCTAGACCAGGTGCGCGGCGGTTGTCCTCGTCGTCCTGCGGCCCACTGAGCGGTTCCGGCAGGATTCGCAGTGTGTCGATCAGCCGGTGATGGTCGAAGCGGCCGTACGCGACTCCCGTGTGGAGCGAGTCTCGCAACAGGTAGTACATGCGATCGGCGCCGAAGACGTCGCCGGTGATGATCTCGCTCAGGATCGCGCGCCATGGCGAGACGACCTCTCCCTCCTCCGGACCAACCGCCAGCAATGCAATGTGATCGGCGGTGATCGGCGGCTCCATCGTCGTCCAGATAGCGCACATCTCCTCCGAGAGGATGTGCTTCCGAGAGATCGCTTCGTGGTCGATGCCCTCGGGCAGCAGCTCCGCTTCTGCCGCATGGGAGAACGGCAGATGTCCCAGGTCGTGGCACAGGGCGGCCAGACGAACCACGCGCCGCCAATAGCGGACCTTGTCCGGGTCGTCAGGAACGACCTCGCGCGCCGCGTCATGCAGCAAATGCCGACGCTCGCACACCGTGTCGAAGATGCGCGTCGCTAGCTCCATCACGCCGAGGGAGTGCTCGAACCGGCGGTGGGTGGCGCCCGGGGAGACGAGGTACGTCAGCGCCAGCTGATGGATATGCCGGAGACGCTGAAACGGAGCGGAGTCCAGCACCGCAGGCTCGTCGCCTTCCAAGCGCACGAACACGTGAAGTGGGTCGCGTATCTCCATGGAGCCGCTCGGCACGCGCGAGATCGTAAGCACCAGCGCGGTCGTCCAATCCAGCTGATAGGTGTGGTGGACACCTCGTTGAAGGCTGAGCGCCGGGCCGGAGGGGCTCGCGAGCAGCGGCTACGGTTCGGCGCGTGCGCATCACGTGCGACATCGCCGCATGACCGCGCTCCTCTCGCACCGCCTGCTCGTCGTCACGGGCAAGGGCGGCGTCGGCAAGACCACCGTCGCGGCGGCGCTCGGGCTCGTCGCCGCGCGTGCCGGCAAGCGCACGATCGTCGCGGAGGTCGCACGCCGCGGCGACGTCGCGAGCGCCTTCGACCGCGACGGCTCCGAGCCGTTCGAGGAGATCGAGCTCGCCGACGGCCTGTTTCACATCTCGATCGACCCGCAGGAGGCGCTCGAGGAGTACCTGCGCGACCAGCTGCCGCGCGGGCCGCTCGCCGACATCCTCGCTCGCAGCCGGGTCTTCGGCCTGCTCGCCGCCGCGACGCCGGGCATGCGCGAGCTGCTGACCGTCGGCAAGCTCTGGGAGCTCGCGCAGCTCGACCGGCGCACGCCCGGCGCCGACCCGTACGACCTCGTCGTCGTCGACGCGCCCGCGACGGGCCACGGCGTCGCGGTGCTGACCGCGCCGCGCACGTTCGCGGCCGCCGCGGGCAGCGGGCCGGTCGCGCGCCAGGGCAAGAAGATCGACGCGACGCTGTCGGATCCGTCGCAGACGGCCGTCGTGGCGGTGGCGCGCGCGGAGGAGCTCGCGGTCACCGAGACCGGCGAGCTGCGCGCGTCGCTGCGCGAGGGCATGGGCCTCGAGATCGAGCGCGTCATCGCCAACGCGCTGGACCCCGACCGCTTCGACGATCGCGAGGCGAAGGCGCTCGCGCCACACGGCGAGCACCCGGCGGTCGCGCGAGCGCTGCGGGGCCACGCGCGCGCGGTGCGCCAGCGCGCGCAGCTCGCGCGCCTCGCCGAGCTGTGCGGGCAGGAGCCCGCGCGGCTCGAGCTGCATCCGGGCGGCCCCGACCTCGACCGCCTCGCCGACGAGCTGGCTCCACAGCTCGACCTCGATCCCGCCTCCGCGGAGCCCTCGTGGTGACGGGCGCCGCAAACCGGCGCATCCTGCGGCGCGAGCCCGCGGAGCCCTCCCCGTGACCGGCGTCGCCGAGCGCCTCGAGGGCATGCGCGTCTGCATCGTCGCCGGCTCCGGCGGCGTCGGCAAGACGACCGCTTCGGCGGCCCTCGCACTCGGCCTCGCCGCGTCCGGCCTGCGCGTCGCGGTCGTCACGATCGACCCGGCGAAGCGCCTCGCCGAGTCGCTTGGCCTCGAGGAGCTCGGCAACGACCCGCGGCAGGTCGACCCCGCGCTGCTCGCCTCGCACGGCGTGGCGATGAAAGGCGAGCTGTGGGCGATGATGCTCGACCCGAAGGCGACGTTCGACGACCTCATCACGCGGCTGTCGCCCGACGCGCAGACGCGCGAGGACGTGCTCGGCAACCGCATCTACCAGCAGCTCTCGAACGCCGTGGCCGGCTCGCAGGAGTTCACGGCCGTCGCCAAGCTCTACGACCTGCATCACGAGGGCGGCTTCGACGTGCTCGTGCTCGACACGCCCCCGTCGCGCAACGCGCTGGACTTCCTCGACGCGCCCGATCGCCTCACGGACTTCTTCGAGGGCCGCGCGCTGAAGGTCCTGCTCGTCCCGACGGGGATCGCGGCGCGGGTCATGGCGCGCGGCACGAGCGTCGTGTTCTCGGTCCTCAAGCGGCTGACCGGCGTCGACCTCATGGACGACATCGCGGTCTTCTTCCGCGCGCTGAGCGGACTGATGGACGGCTTCAAGGAGCGCGCGGCCGGCGTCAAGGCGCTGCTCGCCGACGACGCGACGACGTTCTTGATCGTGACGTCGCCCGAGCGCGAGCCGGTCGCCGAGGCGATCTTCTTCCGGGGCAAGCTGCGGGAGGCGGGCATGGCGTTCGGCGGCCTGATCGTCAACCGGGTGAACGTCGCCGACGACGCCGGCGATCCGGACGCCGTTCGCTTGCAGCTGCGCGAGGCTGGCCTCGACGACGCCCTCGCCGGCAAGGTCGCGGCGAGCGCCGCCGACCAGCGCCGGCTCGCCGCCCGCGACGCCGAGCAGATCGAGCGGCTCAAGGCCGAGCTCGACGAGCCCGACCCGATCGTCGTGCCCCGCCTCGACGGCGAGGTCCAGGACATCGACGGCCTGCTCGCGCTGCGCGACGCGCTCATGTGACGTCTGCCTATCCTCGTGCGATGGGAAAGGTCCGCAAAGGTCGCTACACCGCCGACGTGTCCGACGACGTGGTCGTGTTCCTCATCGGCATGCGCATCAACAAGCCGTGGAAGCCGCACAAGTGGCTGCCGGTCTTCGTCGCTATGCCCCGCATGCTCATGTGGCTCGACAAGCACCCGGAGGCCGGGCTGCTCAAGGCGCACCTCGCATGGATCCACGGCCCGGCGGTCGTGCAGTACTGGCGCAGCTACGACGATCTCGACCGCTTCGCGCGCGATGCCGACGAGCCGCACCTCCCGGCCTGGAAGCGCTTCAACAAGGCGGTCCGGGCGTCGGGCGACGTCGGGATCTGGCACGAGACCTACAAGGTCCGCGCCTCCGAGCAGGAGGCGATCTACGGCAACATGCCGCGCGTCGGGCTCGCCGCCGCGACGGGCCACATCCCGGTCGGCTCGACCGGGCAGTCGTCGGCTCGGCGCATCGGCGCGGCAACCGCCGACGACCCCGCCGTCGCCCCCTACGAGAACCCCTGAGCGCTCACGCGGCCGGGTAGCTCGCGGGCGATGAGTTTCCGGGCCACCGGCGGTCCAACCTCACACACACCACGAGCCGGAGGGCAGCGACGTGAGCACGACGACCAGCGGCATCAGCACGATGAACCTCGTGACCATCCCGTCGACCGACCAGGACCGTTCGATCGAGTTCTACGAGCAGACGCTCGGCTTCGAGAAGCGCACCGACGTCCCGTTCGGCGGCGGCTATCGCTGGGTCGAGGTCTACCCGCCGACCGGCACGACGGGCATCGCGCTCGCGCCGCCGCCGGAAGGCAGCCCGTGGTGCCCCACAGCGGCATCAGCCTCGTGACCGACGACATCGACGCGACCTACGCGTACCTGAGCGAAGCCGGGGTCGACGTCGACCCCGAGATCCTCCGCATGGGCGAGCCGGTCCCGCCGATGTTCTGGTTCCGCGACCCCGACGCCAACACGCTGCTCGTCGTCGAGCAGGTCTGAGCCGGCCCCGCGGTCAGGCCGCGGCGGCGCCGGCTTCGGCGAGCAGCTGGTCGGCGACCGAGCGCAGGTCGGAGTCCAGGTGGCCGCAGAGGACGTCGCGCAGCAGCGCGCGCAGGTGCGACGTCAGCTCGGCGAGCAGGACCTGGATGCCGCCGTCCGACGGCGCGAGGCCCGCCACGACCGCACGCTCCAACGACACCGCGTGCGCGACGCGCTCGGTGACGCGCACGCGCTCGTCCTCGGTGGCGCAGAGCGCCGCGACGCGGCCCGCGAGCCGGCCGCTCTGCGGCCCCTCGGGCTCGAGCAGCGCGCGCAGCGCCAGCAGGTGGTCGGTCAAGGCCTCGAACAGCGACGGGCGCTCGCAGCCGAGCTCATAGCGGCGCAGCGCCCACGCGAGCTCGCCGGCGCGCGGCGTGCGGCGCGTCACGAGCGAGATGAAGGCGCGCAGCTCGTCCTCGCCGTCCGGCTCGACGTCGAGCACGCCGTGCGGGCGCCCGCCGGTGCGCAGGTCGCCGAGCGCCCACGGCCCCGCGCCGCTGCGCTCCCACGCGACCGGCCCGATCGCGACGCGCGCCGGATCGAACAGCCGCAGCGCGCTCAGCAGCCGGCGAAAGCGCACCCGCGCCTCGGTCATCGGCGCCGGCTTGCTCGGGTCGCTCGTCAGCGTCAGGCAGGCGAGCACCGCGGCCTGCTCGGCGCCCGGCTGCCAGATCGCCTCGGGCGGCGCGTCCTCGAGCAGCTCCCCGCGGACGAGCGACAGCCCCTCCCCCAGCGCGATCTCGGGCGACTCGATCCGCAGGCCGAGCACCGGCGCGACGACGACCGACTCGGCGCGACCCTCGAACAGGGCGCTCTCGATCTCGCCGTATGCGCGCTCGAGGCGCTCGGGCGTCATGACGAACTCCGTCGCCTCGCTGAAGACGCGGCTGACGAACACGCGCAGCGCCGCGTCGGCGAGCTCGCGCGCGTCGGTGGGGATGCGCGGCTCGCCCTGCTCGCGCAGGTAGTCGGCGATGCCGTCCATCCCGACGAGCGCGCGAGCGGCCGGCGCATACGTCGGCAGGCGCCCGAACACGCCGACGCGGTCGCGGATGAACGCGTCGGTCAGCGGGCGGTAGCAGTACAGCGGCGTGTCGCGGAGCCGGCCGCGAGACTCGACGAGCTCGAAGGGCACCTCGGCGCCGTCGGCGGCGTCGCCCGCGAGCAGCCACGCGGCTTCCTCGACGAAGGCTTCGAGCGCGTCGTGCAGCGGGCGGTTGCGCATGCGAGGGGCGTTCGCCCCGGCGCCGCGCGCTCCTCCCGTTGCAGGCGCTCGTTCAGTTCGCGAGCGGAACGGCCGCTCAGCCGGGGCGGGCGCGCAGGATGATGTCGTGGCTCGTCACGACGAGCCCGAGCCGCTCGCCGAGCCCCTCGATCGCGCGCTCGAGCTCGTCGTCTTCGAACGGGACGACGTCGCCGGTGTCCTCCATGACGACGTGGTGGTGGTGCTCGCCCGACGGGTCGACCGGCTCGTAGCGCGCGACCCCCTCGCCGGAGTCGAAGCGGCGCACGAGCCCGAGCTCGTGCAGCGTCTCGAGCGCGCGGTAGACCGTCGCCGTCGAGCCTGCGCTGCCGGTCTCGCGCAGGCGGTCGGCGATGTCCTGCGCGGTCAGCAGGCAGCTCTGGCACGCGAACAGCTCGACGACCGCGTTGCGCCCCGCGCTCGCGCGCAGGCCGGCGCCGCGCAGCACCTCGTTCGCGTGCTCGAGCCAGCTCTCCGAAGCGGTGCGATGCATGCGGCCATGGTGGCATGCGGCGTGTAAGCGAGAGCCGCTGGGTAGCATCGGCGGGGCATGCAAGCGTCCGACGTCCACGGGACGGCGGTTGCCACGCACGCGAAGAACGACCGGCGAATGGCATCTATCGACGGGCTGCGCGGCATCGCCGCACTGTCCGTCTTCACCTTCCACGGGTGGCTGTACACGATGCCCACGCCGGACGCGTCGGACCGGTCGACCGTCGGCGACTACGCCGTCCACGAGCTGCGTCTCGGGCTCGTGTTGTTCTTCGTGCTGTCTGGCTTCCTGCTGTCGCGCCCCTGGTTTGCTGCCGCGCTCGACGAGCGCCGGCCGCCGGACCTGCGCCGCTACCTGCGCGCCCGGCTCGCGCGGATCGGCCCGGCGTACTACGTCGCGCTCGTCGGCTCGATCGGCCTGCTGTGGGGCCTCTCGGGGACCCCGGGCCTGCGCCTCCCACCCGCCGGCGAGCTGCCGCTGTTCTTCCTGTTCGCCCAGAACACCTCGCCGACGAGCGTCATGAAGCTCAACCCGCCGATGTGGTCGCTCGCCGTCGAGGTGAGCTTCTACCTCGTGCTGCCCGCGCTCGGCTGGCTGGCGACGAAGCTGCCGGCGCGCCGGCGCGCGCAGGCGCTGGTCCCGCTCGGGCTGCTGGCGCTCGGCTTCGTGTGGAACTGGTCGATCGCCGGCCAGGGCCTCGGGCTGACGTTCTCCAAGTCGCTCGCCGCGATGCTGCCGTACTTCGCGCTGGGGATGCTCGCGGCGCTCATGCTGCACGGCCGCACCCCCGGCCCCGGGCTGCGGCGCACGATGATCGCGGCCGGCATGGCGATCGTCGTCGCCGACGCGGTCGTCAAGGCGGTCGTGCCGGCCGAGGGGATCGACGCGACGACGTTCTTCTCGATCACCCGCGACGTGCTGTCGGGCGTGGGCTTCGCGCTCGTCATCGCCGCGGCGGCGGGGGCGCCGAAGGGCCGCCTGCTCGGCAACCGCGTGCTGGCGGGGATGGGCGCGATCTCCTACGGCTTCTACCTCTGGCACGTCCCGGTGCTGATGTTCCTGCGCGGCCACGGGCTGCTGCCGCTGGATCCCGTGCTCGGCACCGCGGTCGCGCTCGGCCCGGCGCTCGCCGTCTCGACGCTGAGCTGGTTCGCGGTCGAGCGCCCGCTGATCGCGTGGGCGGCGCGGCGCAACGAGCGCTCGCGGGTCGAGCGCACGCGCCGGACGCGGCCGGTGGCGCTGCCTCGCGTCGCTGCGTCAGGCGGCGGCGGCGCCGACCTCCGCGCCGGTGGGCGCGAGGTCACAGCCCGCGCCTAGGTCGTCGGCGAGCCAGCGGCTGCCGTACTTGCGCATGTCGTCGATGATCGGCATCAGCGCGCGGCCCTTCTCGGTCAGCACGTACTCGACGCGCGGTGGCACCTCGGGGTAGGTGTCGCGTTCGACGATGCCCTCCTCCTCGAGCGCGCGCAGGCGCAGCGAGAGCGTCCGCGGGCTGATGCCCTGCAGCGAGCGCTCGAGCTCGCAGAAGCGCGAGCGACCCTCGGAGAGGTCACGAATGAGCAGCAGCGTCCACTTGCCGCAGACGATCTCGGCGGTCTTGCAGACCGGACAGGTGTCGTCCATAGCTCAACACTTTACAGACTGAAGTGCGCCGACCGAACGAGAAGCAGGGACGACGACGTGTCACCCGAGAGCCCTAGCGTCCGCTGCCGATGCCCGGCACCCCGATCGACACGTTCTACGAACTTGCGATCCGCGCAATCGAAGAACAAGAACGCGAGGTCAACGGACTACGCGCACGCACGGGCACTATTGTGGCGGCCGGCGCTGTCGCGGCCACGCTCCTTGCACGCGAGGTATTCGCCGGATCGCACCCCGATGGTTGGGTCGCGTGGACCGTGACCGCCGTCGGGCTCGCCGCTCTCGCAGTTGTTCTGCTCGCGAGCGTGTACCTGCTCCGCTCCCACGACCTCTCGTTCAGCATCGACGCCTGGGCAGCGTATGAGCGAGCCCTGCAGCTCGGAGTTCTGGACGTCGATGGCGTCGAGGGTCTGCGGATCGACCTGACCTACAATCTCTCGGCCATGCAGGGTGCCAACGGCATCACGATCGAGCGGCTTCGGACAGCATTCGCGGTCGCCCTCGGAGGGCTTGTCGTCGAGATCTTCGGCCTCGGGGTCGGCGCCGCGCTAGCCTGACGAGATGGCCGCGACTGACGACAAGAGTCCTCGTCGAGGCCTGGTCTTCTCCAAGGACGTGTGGATCAGCGAGAAGCGAGGCATGTCTGCAGCCCGCGATCCGAAGACGGGGCTGCTTCGAAGCGAGGCGACCGACGGCCGGCTTCCCCCCAGGCTTCGGCGCGTGCTGCGCAACAGGAAGGCTCGGCCGCCCCTCGGCTGACTCAACGACCGGCGCGTGCTAGCCGGCGGGCGGCGCGACGTAGTCGTCGGCGTCGGTCCGGCCGCAGGCGTCGCGCTGCGCCTCGATGTCGGCGAGGCGGCTGGCCAGCGCCGGCTGGACCTGGCCGTACGCGTCGGAGCCGAGCAGCAGCCGCCGCGGCGGCTCGTCGGACTCGGCCGCGGCGATCATCGCGTCGGCGACCTTCGCCGGGTCGCTCGCGAGCGCGGCCTGCGGCAGCGTCGCCATGAGGTTGCGGACGAAGCCCGCCGGGCCCGCGGCGTACTCCGCCATCTCGGGCGCCCACGACGCCGACGCGAGGAACTCGTTGCGCACCGACCCGGGCTCGACGATAATCGTGTGGATCTGAAACGGCGCCACCTCCACGCCGAGCGTCTCGTAGAAGCCCTCGAGGCCCCACTTCGTCGCGCAGTAGATGCCCATCGAGGGAAACGGCGTCTGCCCGGCGGTGCTCGACAGCTGCATGAGATGCCCGCCGCCCTGGGCGCGCAACCGCGGTAGGACCGCGCGGGCGAGCTGGATCCCGCCGACGAGGTTCGTCTGAAGCTGGCGCTCGATCTGCTCGTCGGACAGCTCCTCGATCGCGCCGCACTCGGCATAGCCCGCGTTCGAGACGACGACGTCCACGCGGCCGAAGTGGTCGAACGCCTCGCCCACCACGCGGCGGATCCGGTCGACGTCGCAGACGTCGAGCTCGCCGATCCAGAGCCTGTCGCCATAGCGCGCGGCGAGCTCGTCGAGCCGCGCGGGGTCGCGCAACGTCGCGGCGACGCGATCGCCGCGCTCGAGCAGCCGCTCGGTGAGCGCGCGGCCGAGCCCGCGAGAGGCTCCGGTGATCAACCAGGTCGTCGGCATGGGTCCGGCCGGGAATGATCGCTTAAACGGTGGCGGTCAGGCGACGCGCTGCGCTTGGGCCTGCTCGAGGTCGGCCATCGTCGTGCCCTTGCGCCCGTCGGCCTGCAGCAGCAGCTTGAAGTCGTGCGGGCTCGTCGCGGCCTTCATGGCCTGCTCGATGTCGACGCGGCCGGCCTTGACGTGCCCGAACAGCGCCTGGTCGAAGGTCTGCATGCCGTAGTAGCGCGCCCTCGCTGACGACCTCCGTCAGGCGGCCGGTCTGCAGCGGGTCCATGATCATGTCCCTCACGCGGCCGGTCATGCGCAGGATCTCGCACGTCGCGACGCGGCCGCCGTCCGTCGAGCGCACGAGGCGCTGCGAGATGACGCCCTTCAGCGTGCCGGCGAGCATCGCGCGGACCTGCTGGTGCATGTGCGGCGGGAAGAAGTCGATGACGCGGTTGACGGTCTCGGCGGCGTCGACGGTGTGGACGGTCGAAAGCACGAGGTGGCCGGTCTCGGCGGCGGAGAGCGCGGTGTGGACGGTCTCCTCGTCGCGCATCTCGCCGATGAGGATGACGTCCGGGTCCTGGCGCAGGACGCGGCGCAAGGCGCGCTTGAACGACAGCGTGTCCATCCCGACCTCGCGCTGGTTGATGATCGACCGCTTGTCGACGTGCAGGAACTCGATCGGGTCCTCGATCGTGACGATGTGCTTGGACATCGTGCGGTTGATGTGGTCGAGCATCGCCGCGAGCGTCGTCGACTTGCCCGAGCCGGTGGTGCCCGTGAGCAGGATGATCCCCCGCTCCTCCTCCGCCAGGGTCGTGATGACCTCCGGCAGCATGAGCTCTGAGACCGAGCGGATCGAATGCGGGATGGCGCGCGCGACGAGGCTCAGCGTGCCGCGCTGGCGAAAGGCGTTGACGCGAAAGCGCGCGACGCCGGAGATCGAGTACGAGAAGTCGACCTCGAACTCCTCGGCGAGCTCCGCGAGCTTGATCGGGTCCTTGAGCATCTCGCGCACCGCGGTCTCGGTGTCCGCGGCCTCGAGGACCTCGGATCCCTCGATCGGGCGCAGCTCGCCGTCGACGCGAGTCATCGGCTGGCGCTGGACTTTGAGGTGCAGGTCAGAGCCGCCGTCGGCGACGAGCGTGCACAGGGCGTTGTCGATGTCGAACACGTGCGTCGCATCGGTCGCGACGCGGGCGGCCGTGAGCGCGTGTCGGGCCGCGCTGGACGAATGTCAGCGGACGGCACCGCAGGCGCGGGCCGATCGCGGCTCGACGAGCCGCAGTGCCGCGGCGTTGCAGCCGGCAACGGTCGGGCGTAGCCTCGCGCCCGTGGACCGATCGCAATCGGCGTGACGCGCCAGCGTCGTAGGCTCGGCACGCTGGTCGCTGTCACGGCGGGCCTCCTCGCGCCGTACGGGATCGCAGACGGGGCGCAGGGTCCACAGTGGCGCGAGGCGCGGACGTCGAAAGCCCGCCTGACCGTGCAGCCGCGCAAGTGGGGCGACGACGACCCGGGCCTGGTCCAGATCTCGGGAAGCGTGCCCGGCAAAGGGAGCTACCTGGTCTTCGTCACCGCGCGGTCGCCGGAGCGAAGCTGCACGCGCTTCCCGCCGCTGGCGACCCTCGACGAAGGCGTGACGGTCACCCAAGGCGACTTCCGTACAGCCGCCGACCCGTACGCGAGAGCTGGACGGCAGGTCGTGGGATCCAAGGTGCGAATCTGCGGCTACCTCGTCCGCTCCCGCAGCGCGGAGCGTGTCCTGCGACCGATCGTCGTGGCACGCGCGCAGACGGTCGGCACGCCCAGGCACAATCCGAGGGGCCTCGTCGGCGCGATCATCCTGGCCGCGCTGATCGGCGGCGGGCTCCTCTGGCGCAGAGTGCTCAGAAGGTCGCGGGTGGCAGCGGCACGGCGGCGCGCACTAGGTGGGCAATGGCCTCCGCCGCCGCCCTCGCGCGTGCCGCCGACACGACCGCAACCGCAGCCGCCACGGCCGCGGCGCACGCCGCCGAGCACCTATCCGCCGCCGGCACGGCCGCAGGCGACTTCGCGCACGCGCCCACCGCCATCGTCACCCGGCGCGACGCGGGTCTGCTACGCCCACAAGGGCAAGCGGGAGTTCGCCACCGAGGCCGACGCGCAGAGCTTCGTCGACTGGTCGCAGCGTCGCGAGGCGGAGGGCACCTGGACCGGCCAGCCCATGGACCACTGCTACGAATGCCCTGAGGTAGGCGGCCACTGGCACGTGTCCAAGGAGCCGCGGCGTTGGTGATGTCCGGCCGTCAGTCCCAGTCAGGGCCGAACGAGGGGTCGATCGTGCGGCCGTCGTGCGCGAGGCCGGCGATCGCGCCGCGCTCCTCGTATGAGAGCTCGAAGTCGAAGACTTCGAGGTTCGACGCGCGGTGCTCGTGGCTTGCGGCCTTCGGGATCGCGGCGACGTTCGGCTGGTCGAGCAGCCAGCGCAGGACCACCTGGCCCGCGGCCTTTCCGTGCGCCTCCGCGATCTCCTTGATCACCGGGTCGCGCAGCACCGCGCCCTGGGCCAGCGGCGAGTACGCGGTGACCATGAGGTCGCGCTCGCGGGCGAGCTCGAGCACGGCGGGCTGTGCCAGGTAGGGGTGGTACTCGACCTGGTCGCAGACGAGCGGCGCGAGCTCGAGCGCCTCGCGCAGCAGCGACGTCGGGAAGTTCGCGACGCCGAGCTGGCGCGCGCGCCCGGCCTCCTGCGCCTCGCGCATCGCACCGAGGGTGTCGGCGAGCGGGATCGACCGGTTGGGCCAGTGGATGAGCAGCAGGTCGACGTACTCGGTGCGCAGGTCGCGCAGCGATTGCTCGAGCGCGCCGCGCACGCCGGCCGCGTCGAGCTCCTCGCGCCAGAGCTTCGTCGTGACGAAGACCTCGTCGCGGTTGAGCCCCGAGTCGTGCAGGCCCTGGCCGACCTGCGCCTCGTTGCCGTACATCCGCGCGGTGTCGATGTGGCGGTAGCCGAGCTCGAGCGCGTCGCGCACGGCCACCTCGCACTCGCGGCCCGTGAGCCGCCAGGTGCCGAACCCGAGCTTCGGGATCTCGACGCCCTGGACGGTGAGGGTCTCGGCCTGGATGGCTTCTCTTGGCATGCGTCCCGGGTGCCCGCCGCGGGGCGGCGCGAAACCGCCGGCCGTCGTCGCGGCGCGGGCGCCGGCCGCTCAGCCGTACAGCGTGTCGGCGTAGCGCGGGCCGTAGTGCGCCTCGAGCGCCTCGAGCGTCTCCTCCGGGCGCTCGAGCGTGCGCGCGATGACGGCGCGCGAGGCGAGCGCGTCGGGGTCCCACGTCTCCGGCTTCCAGAGCGCCGAGCGCATGAAGGCCTTCGAGCAGTGATAGAAGACCTCGGTCAGCTCGACGACGAGCGCGAGCTTCGGGCGGTGCCCGGCGACGACCAGCTCGTCGAAGAACGGCGCGTCGTGCACGAGCGTGGCGTGGCCGTTGATCCGCAGCGTGTCGCCGCGGCCGGGCACGAGGAAGATCAGGCCGACCTGCGGGTTCTCGAGGAGGTTGCGAAAGCCGTCCACGCGGCGATTGCCGGGGCGATCGGGGAGCGCGATCGTGCGCTCGTCGAGGACGTGGGTGGAGCCCGGCGGGTCGCCGCGCGGGCTGACGTCGCACGTGCCGTCGACCGCGGACGTCGCGACGAGGCACATCGGCGACGCGGCGAGCCATTCGCGGTCGAGCTCGTGCAGGCTCGTGCGCACCTTGTTCGCGACGCTCGGGACCGGATCGCCGACGATCTCGCGCAGCTGCTGCTCGTCGGAGACGACTGCCCATGTCGCGCTCGGAATCGTCACGAACACAAGATGACACACCGTCGCGGCTTGGGCGACTCGCGCTCAACGACGACGGGGCCTCGGAGGCGCCGCCACATCGGCTGGCTCACTTAGTGGTGAAAAGCGCTGCGGCACTGCTCGTCGCCGGGAGCGGCCGCTCCACGCTCGAGTCGCTGCACCGCCCAGCGCAGGTGGTCGAGCAGCATGCCGGCAAGATCGCGGCTGAAGTCGTTGCGCACGACGACCCGCAGCACGGCGACGTCCTGCATCGCGGGCGGCATGTGGTACGCCGGGACCAGCCAGCCCTTGATCCGCAGCGTCTCGGAGACGTCGAAGACCGTGTAGCCGCTGACGTCGTCGCGCAGCCGGAACGCGAAGACGGGGATGTCGCTGCCATCGGAGATCAGCTCGAACGGCCCGAGCTCCGCGATCTGCGACGCGAGCCAGCGTGCGTTGTCGCGGCATGACTGCTGCACGCGCTCATAGCCCTCGAAGCCGAGTCGCAGCAGCGTGTAGTACTGCGCGACCACCTGCGCCCCGGGCCGCGAGAAGTTCAGCGCGAAGGTTGGCATGTCGCCGCCGAGGTACTCGACGTGAAAGACGAGATCCTCCGGCAGCGCGGCGCCGTCGCGCCATACGGCCCAGCCGACCCCGGGGTACACGAGCCCGTACTTGTGGCCCGAGGCGTTGATCGACGCCACGCGGGCGATCCGGAAGTCCCATGTGAGGTCGGGATCGATGAACGGCGCGATGAACCCGCCCGAGGCTGCGTCGACGTGGATCGGAACGTCGATCCCCAGCTCGTCCTGCAGGCGGTCGAGCGCTGCCGCGATGTCGCTCACCGGCTCGTATGCGCCGTCGAACGTCGATCCGAGGATCGCCACCACGCCGATGGTGTTCTCGTCGCAGTGCGCCGCCGCGCCCTGCGCCGTCAGGCATGTGCTGCCCGCGCCCACCGGGACGAGCCGCGCCTCGACGTCCCAGTACCGGCAGAACTTCTCCCAGCAGACCTGGACGTTGGCCCCCATGACGAGGTTCGGCCGGTCGTCCGCGAGGCCGGCCGCGCGGCGCCGCTGCGCCCAGCGACGCTTGAGCGCCATCCCGCCGAGCATGGCGGCCTCGCTGGAGCCGGTCGTCGAGCAGCCGACCGCGGGCTCGTCGTTCGAGCTGCCCCAGAGGCACGCGAGCATCGCCACGCAGCGCCGCTCGAGCTCGGCCGTCTGCGGATACTCGTCCTTGTCGATCATGTTCTTGTCCAGGCACTCGGCCATGAGCAGGCGGGCGGCGGGCTCCATCCAGGTCGTCACGAAGGTCGCGAGGTTCAGCCGCGCGTTCCCGTCGAGCATCAGCTCGTCATGAACGATCTGGTACGCCGAATCTGCGGGCATCTCGGACCGGGGAAGCTCCAGCCGCGGGACGTCGTGCAGCGCGCCACCCAGCGTGAACTGCGGGCGCACGTCGAGCGTGCCCCCGTGATCTGAACGTCGCCGGTGGATCGCCAACGCGTCAGCCGCGCCGGCTGGAGACCAGCTGGCTGTCCGCACGGGCGATGAGCTCCGTCGCGGTCTCGTCGCCGGCGACTCGGCGAAGCCCGTGCCAAGGCGGCCCCTCGCTCGTACCGGCAGCTCGCCGGCGATCGCGCTGAAGCGCTCGCGCGCTTCGTCGGTCGTCATGTTGGACATCGCGCACAGAAACTCGTCGCCACCGAGCCGGACGACGAGGTCGTAGGAGCGCAGGTGCTCGGAGATGGCGGCGACGGCACGCTTGAGCAGCCGGTCTCCGGCCTCGTGGCCTTCGCTGTCGTTGACGCGCTTGAGCCCGACGATGTCAACGTAGGCGACGACGATCGTGCTGTGCGTTCTGCGGCAGCGATCCAGCTCGTGGTCGAGGTCGGTCAGGCCCGCCGCCCGGTGCGTGCTCCCGTCAGCGAGTCGATCTCGGCGACCGCCAGCGCGCGGTGAGCGCCTCGCGATCTGCGCGTGCCCGAACACGATCGCGGGCTCCCTGCTCACGGTCGCCTGCTGCCGCCTCGCGGTCTGCCGCGGCTCGCGCGCGATGCTCGGCCGCTTGCTCGCGGTACGCCGCGGCGCGCTTGCGCTGCACCGCGGCGCGCATGACGATCTCGGCGCCCGTGATCGCGCGCGGACCCTCATGCGCGTCATAGGCTTCGGACTGCGTCATCGCGAGGTCGCGGCTGGTCGCCGCCCGGTCGCGTGCCGATCCCGCCAGTTCGCGGGCGCGGGCGATCGCATCGCGTGCGTGGGCGCTGTCGAGGCGCGCGACGGTCGTCTGCTCACGCTGACGCGACGTGCTGCGGCGGATGTCACGGCTGGCGTCGTGCTCTCCGGATCGACGCCGCGCACAAGGTCGCGATCACTAGCGGCCTGATCGCGATCGGACGCGACCTGATCGCGATCGGCATCGGCCTGGTCTCGCTCACCGCTCGTCTGATCGGCGTCGGCGAGCGTCTGATCGCTGTCGGAGAGCGTCTGGTCGGTGTCTGACAGGGTCTGCTCTCGTTCGAGCGCACCCAACGCGGCGTTGGTGTTCACGTGCTGTCGGCTGGTCGGCCCGTTGGTGGACTTCTCGGGACGATCGCCTGACGATAGGTCGGCCACGATGGGCCTCCAAGGGCGGCTGGACGAGGGTCTCGAAGATCCCCGCGCCCATCCAGTTGACGTCTTCAAGCTACTCGGTCGACCAAGCCGAGTAGTGACAGCTCGGTCCGTGACCGCGATCCCCGTGGCGGGGTCGGACGCGGTTGGGCGGCTCGGCATCATCGCCCGTTCATGGCGTCCGGCCTCAAGCCCCGGCACGGCGCCGCCGAGGCGCTCGCCCCCGCCGCACCTCGTTCTGCGCGGCCCGCATCGCGCGCTGGCGGGGATCCGCGGGCGCCGCGCCGGGGCGGTGGCGCTCGTGGCGGTCCTGGGCCCGGGACTCCTGCCGGGCTGTCCGTGAAGGATCTGCGCTACGAGCGCGTCGACGTCGTTAGCGGCGCCGTGCTGACCGGCATCATCGGCGTGTTCGTCGTCGTCGCCTGCGCGGCGACGCTGCACATCCACGGCCAGCACATCGATGACGCGCAGGCGCTGTTCGGCGTAGGCCTTCGGCGCGGGGCTGCTCGCCGCCGCGGTCGTGCCGCTGTTGCTCTCGCAGGCGCTGAACGCCGTGCTGCTGCTGGCGATCCTACCGTTCCTGCGAGCGCTGGCGCGCGATCCTGCCGTCATGGGCGAACACCGTCTTGGGCGCGCCGGCTCCGTCGTGACCGCCGCCATCATCGTGCTCGTCGCCGGTTGCGGCTCGCGCTCGGACTGCTGACGGTCGCGTGATCGCCGTCGCTGCCCGGGCGGCACGCGTCCGCGTAGCCTCAACCCGATGCGGAGACCCCAGATCGCGCGTACCGCGGGTCGATCCCCGACCGCGTGAGTGCCGCGGCCGGGGGCGCGGGCTCGCGAGCGAGGCGCCGCAAGTCGCGGGTGCTCATCCTGGCCGCGGCGTCGTGGCGGCGGTCGTCGGGCTGTACGTGCTGCTGCCGCGCGTCGCCGGGCTCGACGAGACCTGGGGACGCATCCGCGATGGCGACCCGCGCTGGATCGTGCTCGCCGCCCTGTTCGAACTCGGCTCGTATGCGGGGTACGTGCTGTTGCTGCGCGGCGTGGTCGGCCGCGTGGGCGAGAAGCGCCTTTCGTGGCCCGAGGCCTGGCGGCTGACGCTCGCGGGCGTCGCGGCGAGCCGCCTGCTGGCGGCCGCAGGCGCCGGGGGCATCGCTCTCACCGGCTGGGCGCTCGCGCGCATGGGGATGAGCGCGCACACGGTCGCGACTCGCCTCGCGACGTTCTTCTTGCTCCTGTACGCGGTGTTCATGGGCGCGATCGTCGTCGCCGGCTTCGGACTGAGCGTCGGTTGGCTCGCAGGCCCGGCGCCGTTCGGGCTGACGGTCGTACCTGCGCTGTTCGCCGCGTCCGTCATCGTGGCCGCGCTCGCGCTCGCGTTGGTGCCGCCGCGGTTCGGCCGCGTTCGCGGTCACGCACAGCGGCCGGGCGAAGGGCGCGGCAAGCGCATCGCGCGATTCGTCGCGGCGGCGCCGGCGACCCTCGGCAGCGGCGTGCGCGGCGCCGAGGCGCTCGTTCGCGCTCGTGACCCGGCGCTGGCCGGAGCGCTCGTCTGGTGGACGTGCGACCTGCTCGTGTTGTGGGCCGCCATGCATGCGTTCGGCACGCCGCCGCCGCCGGGGGTGTTGGTCATGAGCTACTTCGTCGGGCAGCTCGCCAACGCGCTGCCGGTGCCGGGCGGGATCGGTGCCGTGGAGGGCGGCATGGTCGGGGCGCTCGTCGCGTTCGGCGAGCCGGCCGGCCTGGCGCTCGCGGCCGTGCTGACCTACCGGGCATTCGCGTTCTGGCTGCCGACGGTGCCCGGAGCCATCGCCTACGTGCAGCTGACGCGTCGCCTCGGCCACCCACGGGGCGAGGCCTTGTCCTAAAGCCCGCCCGCCCCGGCGGCCGCGGTGAGCGACAAGCTCGCTTCAGGCCGGCACCGCAGTCGTGGCGTCCCGGCCGCGCCGGCCCTCGGCTACCGTGGCGGACGGCACGACGAGCACCGCACGGTCAGCATGGTGCAGGACCGCGCGCGACACGCTTCCGAGCAACAGCGAGCGCACGCTCCCGAGCCCGCGCGTGCCCATCACGATGACCTCGGCGTTCACCTCGGCCGCCGTGGCCAGGAGCGTGCCGGCGACGTCGGCGTCGCGGCCCTCGGCACGGGCCGTCGCGACGAGGCCCGCATCGGCGGCGCGTCGCCGCCCTCGTCCGCGGTGACTCCGGCGGCCTCGCGGCTCGCATCGTCGACGCCGGGCGACGTGGCATACGCATAGCGCGCCGCCCACGCCGAGGCCCACGCCCGATGCGGCGCTGCCCGCGTGTCGTGTAGATGAACGGCACCCGGACGGTCAGCACGGTCGCGTCCGCGCCCGGCCTGAGTAGCGCGGCCCGGTCGATGGAGCCGTGGCCGGCTTCGCGCGAGACCAGCACGCCGAACAGGGCAAGGATCACCGACAGCGCGAGCAGCGCGTAGAAGACGTAGAGGATCTGGCTCACCTGGCCGACCTGCGCGTCGATGAACTCCGCCCGCGTCTGCGGCTCGAGCGTCGGGAAGTCGCGATCGAGCAGCCCGGCGAGCTCCGCGCGGACCTGATCCTCGGGTGCGCCGGGAGCCGACGCGATGAGGGCAGCGAGCACCGTGTGCGCGCCGAAGCGGTCGCGCAGCGTCGCGACCGCCACGAGCGCGTCGCCGAACGGCTGGCCGCGGTCCCGGAGCGTTCCGCGCACTGTCAGGCGCACGGGCTGGCGCTCCGGGTTGCGGACGACGAAGGACGATCCGACGCGCAGCGAGCGCTCCTTGGCGAAGCCCATCCTCAACGTCGCCGTGAACCTCGCTCGTCCTGACGACCGAGCACGTCGACCGGCGCGAGCTCGGCAGCGCTGTGCTGCGCCCCCCACAACCATGCCGCGACCGCCTTGGGGTCGTCGTCGAGAAAGAACCCGAGGTACAGAGCGCTGAACTCGCCGCGGGAGAACTGGCCACGACCGTGCACGTCGATCCGTGCAAACGACACGTCCGCCGCATCATGCGCGACGCACAGCGACGAGAGCAGATCGCGGTACTCCTCGACACCGATCCGTCCCGTCACGCGTTCGTCGAGCACATCGAAGAGCGCGTCGGCCCAGACGATGAGCCGTGCGGGGTGCTCCCGTGCGATCGAGCGCACTCCTTCGCGCATCGCATGCAGCGGTATCCGGCCGTCACTGCGCCCGGCGGCAGCGCGCAGGCCGTGATAGCCCTGGTCGAGGAACAAGTCCGTCAGCGCGCTGTACCCGTCGCTTCCCGGCTCCCAATCGCGCAGCGCGCCGAGACGGTCGACCCATTCCTCGATGTCCAGCGCGTGCAGGATGTCGTCCCCGTCGCCATCGAGCAGGCGCAGCACGTAGGTGACACGCCGATCGATCGCGTCCAGGACGATCGTGGCGGGTGAGCTTGCGAGCGCCGGCTCACGCACAGCCTCGGCGGTTGGCGCGGCCACGTGGTACCCGCGACGTTGCTCCTGCATGGTTGCGCAAGACGCGGTCGGCGCGACGCCCTGGTATCGGCTGGTGGCCATGGGACACCTTCCACGGCTCGACCGCGAGTCTCGGTGATCCCCGTGGCGCTCCGAATTGACCCGACAACCGTAGCCGCCCCGCCGCGCGCGAGGACCATCTGCGAGCGAGTTGGCGCATCCCCGCTATCGCGCCGACCGACCGCAGTCCACGCGATCTACCGAGCAACGGGGCCCCTGAGGGCCCCGCGTTCGTTCGTGCTCGGGCGCGGTCGCGGCTGGCTACGCGACGTCGCGGAGCTTCTGGGCCTCCGCGAGGGACTGCAGCTTCTTCAAGGACTGGTTCTCGATCTGGCGGATGCGCTCGCGCGTGACGTTGAACGTGCGGCCGACCTCGTCGAGCGTGCGGGGGTGCTCGCCGCCGAGGCCGTAGCGCAGCTCGAGCACGCGGCGCTCGCGGTAGGAGAGGTTCTCGAGGGCTTCGCGCAGCGCCTCCTTCGTGAGGATCTCGGCGGCGCGCTCGTACGGAGACTCGGCCCGCTCGTCGGCGATGAACTGGCCGAACTCGGACTCCTCCTCGTCGCCGACCGGCTTCTCGAGCGAGACCGGCGCCTGCGCCGAGCGCTTGATCGAGTCGACCTCCTCGGGGTCGATGCCGGTGACCTCGGCGATCTCCTCCGGCGTTGGCTCGCGACCGAGCTCGGTGACGAGCTTGCGCTCGGCACGGCCGATCTTGTTGAGCTTCTCGACGACGTGCACGGGGATGCGGATCGTGCGCGCCTTGTCGGCCAGCGCGCGGGCGATCGCCTGGCGGATCCACCAGGTCGCGTAGGTCGAGAACTTGAAGCCCTTGCGGTAGTCGAACTTCTCCGCCGCGCGAACCAGGCCGAGCGTGCCCTCTTGGATGAGGTCGAGGAACGGCAGCCCCTGGTTGCGGTAGTTCTTGGCGATCGAGACGACGAGCCGCAGGTTGGACTCGACCATCTTCTGCTTGGCGTCGAGGTCGCCGCGCTCGATGCGCTTGGCGAGATCGACCTCCTCCTGAGCGGTCAGCAGCCGGACCTTGCCGATGTCCTTCAAGAACAGCTGAAGGGAGTCGGTGGTCATGTCCGGCTTGAGGTCGATCGTCGCCTTCTTGCGCGCGCGGCGCTTGTCCGGCGCTCGCTCGACCGCGTTGGCCGCCTGGACGGCTGGATCGATCTCCTCGACGAGCTCGATCTCGGACTTCTCCAGGTAGCCGTGCAGCTCCTCGATGTCAGCCTCGTCGAGATCGATCTCGGCGACGGCACCAGCGATCTCGGCGTACGTGAGCACGCCTGTCAGCTGGCCCTTCGTCAGGAGGCCCTTGATCTCTTCGAGCTCTTGCAGTTCAACTACAGACATTCGCGTTCGCTTTCACGTCGTGCGCCGTCTCGGGACAGCCCGAGCACTCGACAAGATGGAGGGCGGGCAAAGGACTTCCTGGGGCAGTACCTCGCCCAACCTAGACCCGAAACTCTAGCGTGCCAGGCTAGGTACTTTACTTTTTGAAGTCAACGATGTCTTCGCAAGCTCTTCCGACGGCCGGGGTGCCTCGGTTCACGCGGGGTGCGGTGGTGGCGCAAAGCGCGTGACATCATGCGCATTGTGCCCGACCACGACGATTCTGAGCGCGAAGTCATGACGAGCCTACCGCGCGCCCGCCCGGTACGGCGAAGCTCCAAGCGCGGAGAGCTGGCCTCCGCCCCCGCCGGGAAGGCTGCCGGCGCGAAGAGCGCGGCGGCGCCGGCGAAGGCGGCCAAGCCCGCGAAGGGCAAGGCGGCCGCGAAGGCCGCAGCGCCCGCGAAGGGCTCCAAGGGCAAGGCCTCGAAGGCGAAGAAGGGCAAGAGCGCAAAGGTCGGCGCGGCGTCCGGCGCGAAGGTCGGCGCGGCGTCCGACCGAAGGTCGGCGCGGCGTCCGACGCGAAGGTCGGCGCGGCGTCCGGCGCGAAGACGAGCGGCGCGTCCAACGGCGTCGCGCCGCGCGAGCCGCGCAGGACGCCGCGGCCGCGGCCGGCCGCGGCAGAGCCGCGCGCGGTCGCGACGCCGTCGGCCGCCGAAGCCGGCGCCGCGAAGGCCGCGAAGCCCGCCGCGGCCAAGCCGCGCAGGACGCCGCGGCCCCGGCCGGCCGCCAAGCCCGAGCCCGCGGCTGCCGAGATCCGCAGCGTCGCCGCCGCCGCGCAGGCACCTCCCGGCGAGCCGGCTGGCGGCACCGCCCGCCCGCAAGAGCCGCCCGTCGCGCCCAGGCGCAAGGTCCCCGCGGCGGGCTACGCCGCCCCCGCGGCGCGCAACGAGGAAGCCGAGAACGCGGTCGCCGATCTCGTGACCACGACCGCGCAGGCCGCGCGCGAGCTGGCGCAGATCGGGCTCGACGTCGGGCGGGCCGCCGTGCGGTCGATGCTCGACCGCCTGCCCCGCGCCTGACGCGGTAGGTAGTCTGCCGCGCGCCTGCCGAGGTGCGCGCCCGTCGGCGGCTCACCCCATGTCCCGATTTCGCCGCGATCGCGCCCCGCTCGTCGCCGTGCTCTGCACGGGAGCATGGTGCTGCACGAGCGCGGTCGCGTCGGCGGTCCCGGCCACGGGCGGTGCACAGATTCCCGCGCAGATCCCGCCGAGCGCCGCCGCGCCGGGCTACGGCGCGCCCGGCACGCGCTCGGTGCTCGTCGCACCGACGGCGATCGTCGGCGACATGGTCCTCGTGCGCGGCCGGATGCCCGGCGCAGCGCGGCGGCGCGCCATCCTTCAGCGCCTGGATCCGCTGCGCGGCTGGCGCAACGTCGCTCGCACGCGGGTGCACTCGACCGAGCGCTTCGTCGCGCGCTGGCGCGCCGACCGCAGCGGGCGCGTCAGCCTGCGCGTGGTCGTCGTGCGCCGGGCGAGCGCGGCCGCGGCCGCGCCCGTCGCCAACCTCAACGTCTACAGGCCCGCGCAGGCCACGTACTTCGGCCCCGGCCTGTACGGCAACCAGACCTACTGCGGCCAGGTCCTGACGCCGCTGCTGCTCGGCGTCGCGCACCGCCGCCTGCCGTGCGGCACGCAGGTCGCGATCATGTTCGATCGCCGCGAGCTCGTCGTGCCGGTCGTCGACCGCGGGCCGTTCGCCGGGGACTATGACTGGGACCTCACGCAGGCCACCG
This sequence comes from uncultured Actinomycetes bacterium, assembly GCA_963766525.1. Taxonomy (GTDB): domain Bacteria; phylum Actinomycetota; class Thermoleophilia; order Solirubrobacterales; family Solirubrobacteraceae; genus CADCVQ01. The sequence goes on along the minus strand of CAVYAX010000028.1, from coordinate 35,767 downwards.
CCGACGCGCTCGGCTTCACGGCCTCCGGCGCGATCGGCTACGTGCGCCTCAAGCCGGCATAACCCGGCGGCGAGGGCGGGTACGGTGTGGCGATGGCCGTGGTTGTCGCCCTGATCGCCGCCGTGGCGGCACTCGCATTCGGCTGGTTCGCCGGTGTCCGGCGCTTCCTCAACCGCTCAAAGCGCGTGGCGCGGGCGGTCATCGTCGATCCGGACGAGCACACGACGATGGACTCAAGCGGCGCCGTGCGCTCCGTCCAGGGCGCCGACCTCACGCTGCCGCCCGGCGCGCTCGAGGCCATCTGGACGCCGATGCACCTCGAGCGCCTCGCGCGCACGTACTGGCGCTTTCTCTCGCGCTGCACGCTCGGGCTCATTCGCGTGCGCTACGACGACGCGGGGCGCACGGTCGTCCTGCTCGCCCGGCCGTTTGCGCTGCTGCGCTTCGGCGCGCCGGAGTACGAGATGGACGCGACGCACGGGATCGTGCGCTGGCGCATCGAGCGCGGCGTGCTCGTGTCCCGCGGCGGCCGCGGCGGCAACGGGCACCTGCAGATCGACGTGCGCCGCTGCGACCCGGTCGATGCCGATACAGCCCGCCTGCACATCGAGGTGGAGGTCGCGAACTTCTACCCCGCGCTGGCGAGCGGGGTCGCGCGCTGGTTCTACTCGGCCACGCAGTCGCGCATCCACGTGATCGTCACCCACGGCTTCCTGCGCTCGCTCGCGCGCCTGGACCTCGCGGAGTCGCGCGTCGGGCGCTTCGCCTCGGTCGACGAGGTGCCGGACCCGCCGCGCGAGCAGACGGCCGCGTGAGCGGAGGGCGCGCCGCCGGCCGCACGCATCGCTGCGTGCGGCCAGGGGGTTACGCGCCGTGCGGGCGCGTGGGGCGCCCGGGCATGTGCATGGTTTCGAGCAGCCGCGGCACGAGCATGAGCGCCGCGACGCCGACGAGCACGTAGATCACGTCCGTCACGGTGCCGGTTCCGAACAACTCGGACACGACGTTCGTGTCGAACAGAGCGAGGACGGCCCAGTTCAGGCCGCCGATGATGAGCAGGGAGATCCACAGGGGATCGAGCCGCTTGAGGAGATCCATCACGCCTCCTTGATTGACGCGACGGGTTTGGATGTGATGCTGCCAATTACCCCGCCCGATGCGGGAGGTTTCACCCTCGCGGCAGAAGCGGCTCGGCGCGCTGGCCGGCCGTCGCGCCCGGCCCCGGGCGGACCTTCAGCTCGCGCCCCTTCACCGCCGCGCCGCAGTGCGAGCAGTGCAGCCGCGGCTCGGCGTCGTGGCCGCAGGCGGTGTGCACGAGCACCCGCGGCGGGCCGCCGTCGGGCGTCGCGTGGCGATCACCCCACTGCAGCAGCGCGACGAGCACGGGGTTGCAGTCGGCGCCCTTGCGCGTGGGGACGTAGTCGAACGCGTCGTGCTCGTCCGCGATCGCGCGCCGCTCGAGCAGGCCGTGCTCGACGAGCGTCTGCAGGCGGTCGCTGAGGATGTTCGGCGCGACGCCGACGTGGCGGCGGATGTCGCCGAAGCGCCGGCGCCCGAGCAGCACCTCGCGCATGACGAGCAGCGTCCAGCGCTCGCCGAGGATCTCGAGCGCCGCGGCGATCGAGCACTGCTGATCGGGGAACGGGCGGTAGGGCACCGGCGAACGACTGTAGCGCCCGGTACTTGCATTTTGCAAGCGGCGGCCCTAGGGTGACGGTTGCAAACTGCAACTGTCTGCTTTCTCGCCAGCGCGGCGAAGGCAGCTCGCCGCGTCGCCGCGGCGAGTCTGCTGCTTCGCCAGCGCGGCGGTAGCAGCCGAACGCCGCGACGCCGCGAGCGGCGGGCGAGAAGGGGGAGCGCACCCGATGGAACGCCGCTGGCAGGTCCTGACGGTCGTGTCGGTCGCCGTCTTCATGGTGAGCCTCGACCTGTTCATCGTGAACATCGCCTTCCCGGACATCGCGGGCGACTTCGACGGCGCGAGCCCGGCGGCGGTCTCGTGGGTCCTGAACGCGTACGCGATCGTCATCGCGGCGCTCATGGTGCCCGCCGGGCGCATGGCCGATCGCGCCGGGCGCAAGCGGACGTTCCTCGCGGGCCTGGCGCTCTTCGCCGCGGGCTCGGCGCTGTGCGGCGCGGCGCCGTCGATCGAGACGCTCGTCGCGGCGCGCGTCCTGCAGGCCGCCGGCGCGGCGCTGCTCGTGCCGACGTCGCTCGCGTTGCTGCTGCCCGAGTTCTCCGCCGCGGAGCGCCCGGCGGCGATCGGCATCTGGGCCGCGGTCGGCGGGATCGCGGCGGCGGCGGGGCCGCCGCTCGGCGGCCTGCTCGTCGAGGCGAGCTGGCGCCTTGTGTTCCTCGTCAACGTCCCGGTCGCGCTGGCAGCGGTGTGGTTCGGAGCGAGGCTGCTGCGCGAGAGCCGCGACGAGGCGCCGGACCGCCCGGACCTGCTCGGGTCGGCGATCCTGGCGGCGGCCGTCGGCGTGCTGGCGCTCGCGCTCGTCAAGGCGCCCGAGTGGGGCTGGGGCGACTGGCGCACGCTTGCGGGCGGCGCCGTCGCTGCCGCCGGCCTTGCGGCCTTCTGGCAGCGCTGTCGCACCCATCCGTCGCCGGTGATCGAGCCGGCGATGATGCGCGTGCGCTCGTTCGCGCTGGCGAGCACCGCGTCGCTGCTGTTCTCGGCGGCGTTCGCGGCGATGCTCCTCGGGGTCGTCCTCTACATGACCGGCGTTTGGGGCGACTCGGCGCTGCGCGCCGGCCTCGCGCTGTCGCCCGGCCCGCTCATGGCGGCGACGTTCGCAGCCACGTCGGGCAGGTTCGCCAACCGCCTTGGCCAGCGGCGCCTCGCCACGACCGGCCTGGTCGTGTTCGCCGTGGGCTGCCTGTGGTGGCGCCTGCGTCTCGGCGACGAGCACGCCTACGCGGCCGAGATGCTCCCGGGGCTGCTCCTGAGCGGGACGGGCGTCGGCCTCGTGCTGCCCTCGCTGGCGAGCGCCGCCGCCGCGTCGCTGCCGCCCGCGCGCTTCGCGACGGGGTCGGCCGTCTTCACGATGTCGCGCCAGCTCGGCTACGTGCTCGGCGTGTCGGTGCTCGTCGCGCTGCTCGGCTCGGGCGGGTCGTTTCACGCCGGCTGGGTGTTCATGGCGGTGGCCGCCACGCTCGGCGCGGTCGCCGCGTTCGCGATCGGCGCCGTGCGGCCCTACGCGGCGCCCGCGCCAGCGACCGCACCGCTTGCGGCACCGGCGGGCGACCCGGTTAGCTAGATGCTGCCCGGAGGCTTGCGCCCGCCCGCCGCCCGCCGCTCGCGGCGACACCGGCGCGCGACCCCGTAGAGCTAGATGCTGCCCGGAGGCTTGCGCCCGCGAGCGCTCTCCCCCGTGCGCCGCGCGGCGCCGGCGAGCATCAGCGCGCAGCCGGCGAGCGCGACGTACCAGCCCCACGCGAGCTCGATCTGGCCCGGCGGCTCGCCCGGCCGGTCGACGACCCCGATGTAGAGCACGAGCCCGAGCGCGGTGATCGCGAGCACCGCCGTGAGCTCGCCGCGCGCCCACGACAGCTGGTGATCGCGCGCGACGACGTACGCCAGCACGAAGGGCGCGACCGCCACGACGAGCAGCACCCAGCGCAGGACCTCGTGGACCTGCCACGCGCTGTGCGCGCCGACGCCGGCGAAGCCCGCGATCGACGCGAGCGGGCTGACCAGGTCGTACCACGGCGCGAAGACGCCCGCGACGAGCAGCACGCTGCCGAGCAATGCGACGAGCTCGTCGCGGGTGAGGCGCGCCATCAGCGCGTCGAGTCCGCCACGGCGACGAGCTCTTCGACCGTCCACGCCCCCTGGCCGGTGAGGCGCAGGTACAGCCCGTCGCGCTGCCACGCGAGCTCGTGGACAGGCCGCAGCTCGGGCTCGGCCTCGGGCAGCGGCGCGGTGCGGTGCGCGTAGTCCCCGTGCGCGGTCGGCTCGGGCAGGCCGCGCTCGGGCGCGCGCTCGTGCCCGACGTAGAGCGTCAGCCGGGCGGGCGTGCCGGCGCGGGTCGCGTCGAGGTTCCACTCGACCTGGACCGCCGCCGGCCCGCTCGCGACGACCTCGACCCAGCGAGCGAGCGGCAGCGCAACGCTCGGCAGCGGGACGTGGCGTCCGAGGTGGTCGTCCGCGGCCCCGATCCCGTCGAGCGGGTCGCGCTGATCCATGCAGGCGATCGTACGCTTGCGGCGTCAGTCACGGACCGCGTAGCGCGCGAACAGCTCGCCGTCGCATTCGAGCAGCCACCGCAAGCCCACGCCGACGGGCTCGTCGACCGGCGCGCTGCCGATGATCGTCAGCGCGCCGGCCCCGCCCGCGAGCTTGCCGACGGTCGTGAGAAACAGCTCGTCGATGAGCCCGCAGGCGAGCAGCGCGGCGTTCAGGCTCGGGCCGCCTTCGCAGAGGATCGAGCGCACGCCGTGCTCCGCGCGCAGCCGCGCCAGGACGCCGGGCAGGTCGACCGGCGACGAGCGCAGGTACTGCACCTGCGCGGCACAGCCCTCGATCGAAGCCTCGGACGCCGTGATCACGACGACCCGCGAGGCGCCGTCGGCCAGCAGCGGCAGGTCGCACGACAAGTCGAGCCTGCCGCTGACGACGATCGCCAGCGGATCGGCGCCGAGGCCGGCCGCGACGCGCTGCTCGCGGCGGTGCGGGTCGCGCACGAGCCGGCCGTAGCGCTCGGTGCGCAGCGTGCCCGCGCCGACCATCACGGCGTCCACCCGCGTGCGCAGCGCGTGGAAGATCTGGCGGTCGGCGGCGCTCGAGATCGGCGCCGTGCGCCCGGCGACGCTCGCGCGCCCGTCGACGGTGGCGACCATGTTGACGACCACGTACGGCCGCGCCTCGGGCGCGGCGGCGGCGAGATCCAGCTCGCCGGCGAGCTCGTCGGCGGTCACAGAGCCGGCGTCGGGGAGCAGCCGGCGCAACTGCACGAGCGGCTCGTTGCGAGCCGCTGTCACGGGGCGTGGCCGGGCTCGATGTACTTCACGTCCTGGAAGTACAACAGCTCGCCCGGCTCGTAGCGCGCCGCGATCGGATCCAGCAGATAGCCCTCGTGGTCGCCGAGGTCGTGGCGCGAGAGAATCGAGCCGGCGAACCAGCTCGGGCAGCCGCCGAGGATCGGCAGGTCGTGCGGGCCCGCGGTCCACTCGCAGCGCGCGAGCTTGTCGACCTCGTCGCCCGTCTCGCCGCCGAACAGCTCCGCCAGGTCAGCCCGCTCGCGCGGGATGAGGTGCACCGCGAGCGCGGACGCCTCGCGGGCGAGCGCAAACGTGCGGTTGGCGCGTGAGAGGCAGACGAGGAAGCGGCCCGGGTGGACGCTCGTCTGCGTCGCGAAGCCGATGACGCAGCCGTCGCGCTGGACCCCGTCCGTCGTCGTGACGATGAACACCGGGTAGTTCAGGCTGCCCGCCACATCGGCGAACATTCGTGACACCTCGTCCACAGGCGCGGCGTACCCGGTGTGCCATGCTCGGAGTAGTGGGTAGCCAGGGATCTTCATGAGCGAGCGGCTGATCGGCGTCGACGTGGGCGGCACGAAGATCTCCGTGGCCGTGCTCGATGGCACGGCGCTCCACGAGCCGCGCGTGAGCAGGACCGACACGAGCGACGCGGAGCACCTGCTCGACCAGCTCGTCGACGCGATCGGCGAGGCGGGGCCCGCCCGCGCCGTCGGCGTAGCGGTGCCGTCGGTGATCGACTTCGCCACCGGCCGCGTGCGCGCGTCGGTCAACGTCCCGCTCGCCGACATCGCGCTGCGCGACGTCCTGCACGAGCGCCTCGGCATGCCGGTCGTCGTCGACAACGACGCCACGTGCGCCGCGCTCGCCGAGGCCTACGACGAGGACGGCGCGCTCGTCGCCCGCCACCTCGTGATGTTCACGATCGGGACCGGCGTCGGCGGCGGGATCGTCATCGACGGGCGCATCTACCGCGGCGCGACGGGCGCCGCCGCCGAGCTCGGCCACACGATCGTCGGCGCCGGCCTGCGCGAGGCGCCGTTCGCGCTCGCCGGCGACTACCCGCAGCCCGGCTCGCTCGAGTCGCTCGCCGCGGGCTCCGCGCTCAACGAGCTCGGAGCCGAGCACGGCATCGCGCACGGCACGGTCGTCGAGGCCGCGCGCGACGGCCACGAGGGCGCGCTCGCCGCCCTGGACCTCCTCGGCCGGCGCCTGGGCGTCGGGATCGCCAACGCGATCAACACGTTCGACCCCGACCTCGTCGTCGTCGGCGGCGGCGTCAGCGCCGCGGGCGAGCTGCTGCTCGCTCCCGCGCGCGAGGAGGCGGCGCGCTTCGTGCTGCACGGCGTCGGCACGAGGACGCAGATCGTGCGGGCGCGCTACGGCACGCGGGCGGGCGTGCGCGGCGCCGCGCTGCTCGCCGGCCAGGAAGCCGCGCACGAGGCGGGCGTCGCGTGAGGGTCGCGATCGCCGTCGACCACGCCGGCGTGCCGCTGCGCGCGGTGGTCCACGACGCGCTGATCGACGGCGAGCACGAGGTGGTCGACATCGGCGAGCACGACGACTACCCGAACGTCGCGCTGGCGGTCGGCCGGGCGATCGCGGCGGGCGAGGCCGAGCGCGGCGTGCTCGTCTGCGGCAGCGGCGCCGGCGTGTCGGTCGCCGCCTGCAAGCTGCCGGGCATCCGCGCGGCGGTCTGCCACGACCACTACACGGCCGGCCAGTGCGTCAGCCACGACGACTGCAACGTGCTGTGCCTCGGCGCGCGCGTGATCGGCCCCGCGATCGCGGCCGAGCTCACGCAGGCGTTCGCGGCCGCGAGCTTCAGCGGCGAGGATCGCCACGTGCGGCGGGTGGGCAAGATCTTGATCATGGAACGCGAGGGTTTGGAGGCGAAGCTGTGACCAGCGTCATGAACGTCAACGAGCGGCTGGCGGCGCTGACGCAGGCCGGCACGTCGGTCTGGCTCGATCAGATTCGCCGCTCGCTCACGCAGGGCGGCGAGCTGCGCCGGCTCGTCGAGGAGGACTCGCTGCGCGGCGTCACCTCGAACCCGGCGATCTTCGAGAAGGCGATCCTCGGCTCGCCCGACTACGACGAGCAGATCGAGCGCCTTGCCCGCGAGGGCCTGAACACGCGCGCCGTCTACCAGGACATCGTCATCCAGGACGTCCAGGAGGCCGCGGACGCGCTGCGCTCGGTCTACGACGAGCTCGACGGCACCGACGGCTTCGTCTCGCTCGAGGTCGACCCCGACCTCGCCTTCGACTCCGATCGCACGATCGCCCAGGCGCGCGAGTACTGGGGCCGCGTCGACCGGCCCAACGTGATGATCAAGATCCCCGGCACCGACGAGTGCCGCCCGGCGATCGAGCAGGCGATCTACGAGGGCATCAACGTCAACGTCACGCTGCTGTTCAGCGTCGAGGCGTACGAGGCCGTCACCGAGGCGTACATCCGCGGCCTCGAGCGCCGCCACGCCGAGGGGCTCTCGCTCGACGTGCAGTCGGTCGCGTCGTTCTTCGTCTCGCGCGTCGACTCGGAGGTCGACAAGCGCCTCGAGAAGCTCGGCCGCACGGAGCTGCAGGGCAAGGCGGCCGTCGCCAACGCGCGCGCGGCCTACCAGCGCTTCGACGAGATCTTCCACGGCGCGCGCTTCGCGGACCTGCTGCGCGCCGGTGCGCCGGTGCAGCGCCCGCTGTGGGCGTCGACGGGCGTGAAGAACCCCGCCTACCCCGAGACCATGTACGTCGAGGAGCTCGTAGGGCCGGAGACCGTCAACACGATGCCGATGCCGACGCTCATGGCCTGCGCAGAGCGCCTCGAGGTCCGCGGCGAGACCGTCCGCGAGGACCCGGCGCCGGTGCTCGACGCGCTCGCCGAGGCCGGGATCGACATGGGCGAGGTCACCGACAAGCTCCTGCGCGACGGCATCGACGCGTTCGTGACGCCGATGGAGAAGCTGCTCGCCGGCATCGAGGCCAAGCGCGAGGCGATCTTCACGGGCCGTCCCGAGACGATCGACGCGTCGCTGCCGTTCGAGCTCGAGAAGCCCGTCGCGGAGATCGTGCGCCGCGCGGTCGTCGAGGAGGTCGCGCGCAGGATCTGGAAGAAGGACCCGACGCTGTGGGGCCCGCGCGATCAGCCCGAGGTCTCAAACCGGCTCGGCTGGCTGCAGGCCCCCGAGATCTACACCGAGCACATCGACGACCTCGAGGCGTTCGCCGCGTCGCTGTCCGAGGAGGGCTACACCGACGCGGTGCTGCTCGGGATGGGCGGCTCGTCGCTTGCGCCCGAGGTGCTGCGGCTGAGCTTCGGCGAGCGCCAGCACGGGCGCCTGCGATTGCAGGTCCTCGACTCGACGGACCCCGGCGCCGTGCTCGCCGTGCAGCGGTCGGTCACGCTGGACCACACGATCTTCGTCGTGTCGACGAAGTCCGGCGGGACGATCGAGACGATGTCGCTGTACGAGCACTTCTGGTCTTTGGCTCCGAACGGCGAGCAGTACGTCGCGATCACCGACCCCGGCTCGTCGCTGGCGATGCTGGCCGCCGACCGCGGCTTTAGGCGCACGTTTCTCAACGACCCCGACGTCGGCGGGCGCTACAGCGCGCTGACGTTCTTCGGGCTCGTGCCGGCGGCGCTGATGGGCGTCGACCTGCAGCGGCTGCTCGACGGCGCGGGCGTCGCGGCGGAGGCGTGCGCGGGCTACCACCCGCCCGAGCAGAACTCCGGCCTGTGGCTCGGCGCCGCGATGGGCGCGCTGGCGTTGGAGGGCCGCGACAAGCTGACGTTCGTCGTCGGCGACCCGGTCGCATCGTTCGGGGTGTGGGCGGAGCAGCTCGTCGCCGAGTCGACGGGCAAGCAGGGCAAGGGCGTACTGCCGGTCGCCGACGAGCCGGTTGGCGCGCCGGAGGCCTACGGCGAGGACCGGATCTTCGCCTACCTGCGCGATACCCAGTCGCCGAGCGAGCTCTTGGACGAGGCCGTCAAGGCGCTCGCCGACGCCGACCAGCCGACGGTGACGCTGTCATCCGGCGGCGCCGAGGACCTCGGGCGGATCTTCTTCTTCGCCGAGTTCGCGACCGCGGTCGCCGGGTGGGCGCTTGGCATCAACCCGTTCGACCAGCCCAACGTCCAGGAGGCGAAGGACACGACGTCGCGCGTGCTCGACGCCATCGGCGAGGGCGGCACGCTCACCGAGCCCGACGACGCCGACGACGACGCGCTGCTCGCGCTGCTCGGCGAAGGGCCGCCGGCGTACGTCGCGATTCTCGCGTTCGTGACCCCGTCGGCCGAGGTCGACATGGCCGTCATCGAGCTGCGCGCCGCGATCCGCGACACGACGCACGCCACGACGACGTTCGGCTACGGCCCGCGCTACCTGCACTCGACGGGCCAGTTCCACAAGGGCGGCCCGAAGGAGGGGCGCTTCCTCGTGCTCGTCCACGACGGCCCCGAGGACGTCCCGATCCCCAGCCGCCCGTTCACGTTCAAGACGCTGAAGAACGCCCAGGCCTTCGGCGACCTCGAGACGCTGCGCGCGCACGACCTGCCCGCGGAGAAGCTGCGCCTCGAAGGCGACGACGCCGCCGCGGGGCTGCGCGCGCTGACCGACCGGGTGAAGGGGCTGCTCCCCGGCGGCTGATCGGCCGCGGGGACGGAGGAGTTCGGCGCGGAGCGGGCCGGGACGCCTCGCCTCGGCGAGGCCCAAGCGTCAGCGCGCGCGCAGGCTGACGTCGCCGGAGTCGGTCTGCGCGCGGATCGACCGCGGCGCCCGGTCGTGCTGGCTGATCCCGGCGTCCTTGTCCACGCCGCCGGAGTCCGTCTTGGCGTCGACCGCGTAGCTGCCGCGCGGCACGGTGACCTCGACGTCGCCGGAGTCCGTCTCTGCGACGATCCGCCGCAGGGCGCCGCCGGCATCGATCTCGACGTCGCCCGAGTCGGTCTCGGCGTCGATCGCGCTGACGTCGGGGGTACTGACGTCGACGCTGCCGGAGTCCGTGTGCGCCCACACGAGCGTCTGGCGGCCGGTGAGCTCGAGCGAGACGTCGCCCGAGTCGCTCTCGATGTGCGTGTCGCGCACCGCGATCCGCCGGCCCTCGACGTCGCCCGAGTCGGCGTCTACCGAGACCTTCACGCCCGCCGGCACCGTGATCCGCAGGTCGGTCGAGCAGTGCAACGCAAAGCCCTTGCAGTGGGTGTCGAGGGTGAGGACGCCCCCGGCCATGTCCATGTCGAGCTTGGGCTTGTCGAAGACGTAGTGCTGCGTCTCGCGCACGACCACGCGGCCGTCGGCGGGGACGAGGTCGACGTCCCCGCTGTCGGAGCGCACGACGATCTCGCGGACCGTGCCGGCGACGGTGTGCGTCTCGACGCTGCGCTTGTCCAGCGCGAGGTTCACGACGAGCAGCGCCCCGACGACGAGGGCGAGCAGCGGCACGAGGACGAGTAAGAGCTTCTTCATGGGTCACGCCTTCCGGTACATCGTGGGGTGCACCAAGTCTGCGGTCGCGGACGCCCGGCGGCCATGGGGCTCGCAGGGGTCCGAGGGTGCGGCTCGCCCCCGGATTCGAAGTCAGCGCGCGGCGTCCACGGCAGCCGCGAAGCTGCGCGCGGCCTCCTCTTCGGCGGCCGGGACCCAGATCGCGGTCGCGATCCCGCCGAAGCGCACGCGGACGCGCTCCTCCCGGCCCTTGCCGAAGAGCTTCTTCTTGTCGTCGCGGACGATCTCGGTCTCGCCGAGGTCGCTGACCCGGAAGCGGTGCTCGCTTGAGCCGTAGCGCATGCAATCCAGCCAGCCGTCGTCGAGAACGAGCGAGCGGTCGTCCAGTCCGTCGAGGCGCTCCATCGATCAGAGGCCCGGCTTCAGGGTCATGACGAAGATCGCCGCGACGACGAGCAGCAGCGCGATCGAGCCGAAGAGCTGCGCGCGCTTCGCCGCGGCCTCGTAGGCGGCGCTCGGCGCACCGCCCGCGTCCTGCTCTGCGAGCTCGGCGAGGCGCCTGTCGGTCGGCACCAGCACGGCTCCCATGAGCGCGAACAGGATGATCAGGATCGCGAACGTCGCGCTGATCCACGGGTCGCCGAGGCTGTAGCGATCGAGCGCCAGGAAGACGCCCGCGACGAGGACGATCGTCATCGCGGGCTGGATCAGCTTGGTCGCGAGCTCCACGTGCATGCGATGCAGCGCGGCGAGATCGACGCCCGAGCGCTTCAGCACGGCGTCGAGGATGGGATAGGAGAAGACGACGCCGAACGCGATCACGACGGCGAGGATGTGGATGGCCAGAACGACGTCGTAGAACATGAAGGCGGTCATGGTGCGAAGGCTCCCGGGCGCGGCGGCGGACGGCCAAGCGAGCTCGCAGTGCTTGACCTCGACTCGAGGGTCCGTCATAGCGGCAGGGCGCCAAACTTAGGCGTTCTGACAATACACCGGTTTATAAAGTGTTGCGGTCGAGAGGGGTGACTGGTTCGGGCTTGTTTCCGCCAGGTAAACGTCGGGGTTCGTTGGACGTTCCGCGCTCGCGAGACCGGGTATCCGATCCATCAACGACCATGTCGACGGCGGCCAGAGCGTTCGTCGCGAGGATTGCTCCCAGTGGTGACGAACGACTCCCTCGGGCTGTTGCTTACTCGCGGCTTGTCAAGCTCTCCCTTCGGTGGGCCGATTGCTTGCACTCTCTACTATGAGTGAGTTTCACCACGAGCACTCGCGAGTGAAAGGAAACTGATGAACCAGCTCGAGATCACGCCGAACTTCAACCACATCGCGATCCAAACGGATGATGTGGACTCCACGATCTGGTGGTACGAGAGGTTCGTCGGCGCCACCGTCGAGTGGTCGCTGGACACCTTCTCCCCGCTCACCAACGCCCGTCTGCCGGGGATCAAGAAGCTGGTCGAGCTCAAGGCGGGGGATCGTGCGGTTTCATGTCTTCGACCGGGCAGAGCACAGCCAGGAAGGCCCGCGTCCGCTCGATTTTCAGTTCCAGCACGTCGGCGTCACCGTCGAGCGGCCCGACCAGCTCGTGGAGCTGCGAGAGCGCTGGCTGGCAGCTGCGTGAGTCGTCCGACATCCGGTGGAACCACGACGAGCCGCCCGAGCGACATCGTCAGCGACCCCGACGGGATGCAGAGCCTCTACGTGCTCGACCCCAACGGCCTCGAGTTCGAGTTCATCTGCTTTGCCGGAGATGACGCGTGAAGGCCGCGGAGACCCCGGATGTGTTGTCAAGCGAGGATGGCCCCTTGCTGCAACCGGGGCCGCTGTTCTTGCCGCACACGGGCGATGACTACGACCAGAGCCCCATACCACGCGCCCCCCTCCGAGCTCACCGTGCAGCGCCAGGAGGATTGCGGGTTACGACCTCCTCGGCGGCCCTGAGGTGCATGCGGAGCGGCTGTTCTGGTACCGGTGGATCGAGGGCCACCAGATCTCGTTCGTCCTGTGGCGCGCGATGGGCGACGTGCTCGGGCGCCAGCCCGACGGCTTGCCCTCGCCGCGCGAGCTGGACGTGCTGACCGCGTGCGTGGACGGCTACAGCGCGATCCTGCTCTACTCGGCCACCGTCCCCCGCGATCACTACCACGCCTGCACCCGGGTGCGAATGGCCCTGCAGCACCCGGCCTTCAGCGGCGCGTGGGCGCCTGACTACCGGCCGATCCAGCCGGCTCTTCCGTGGCCGGCTGCCGTGGCAGGACGACCCGTCGTCCGACGCGCTCAACGATGCGGTCACGCTCAACCGCGAGACGCACGACCACATCGCCGACCATCTCGTGCCCGACGGGCGGTCGCTGCTGCAGAAGTCCGCCGGCGGCCCGGGTGCCGTCTCGCGGGAGAAGGAGGATCTGTACGACAACTTCTTCCTGACGATCCGGCGCCCGGTCAGCCACGCCGAGGTCGTCGAGCAGCTGGACTCGCGGATCGCGACGCTCACCGAGGATCTCCGAGCACAACGGTCTGTATCCGAACGTCGACGGGGCGCACTTCCCCGTCCTGATCGGATCCTCGAGCGACGCGATGACGTCGCTCGCGACCGAGGTCTCGACGATCCTGCGCCGGGCCGCCGTCCTCGTCGCGGAGATGGAGCGTCCGCTCGAGGAGGCCCGCCGATGAGGCACGGCATCCTGCTGTTGCCCGAGCACGACTGGGCGGACGCGGCCCCGCGCTGGCGCGCCGTCGAGGATCTCGGCTTCGACCACGCCTGGACCTACGACCACCTGATGTGGCGGTGGTTCGCGGGACGCCGCTGGCACGCCGCCGTGCCCACCTTGACCGCCGCCGCGACGGTCACGAGCTCGATCGGCCTCGGGATGCTGGTGGCCACGCCGAACTTCCGCCATCCGGTCCCGTTCGCCAAGGATCTCGCGACCCTCGACGACATCGCGCAGGAGCGCCTGATCTGCGGGCTGGGGTCGGGCGCACCCGGCTACGACGCGAGCATCCTGGGCCAGCCCGAGCTGAGCCCGCGCGAGCGCGCGGAGCGCTTCGGCGCGTTCGTCGAGCTGCTCGACGAGCTGCTCGTCGAGGGTGACGTGGACCGCGCGAGTCGCTGGTACACCGCGTCCGAGGTCGCGTTTGAGCCGAACACCGCCCGTGGCACGCGCCTGCCCTTCGCGATCGCGGCGGCCGGGCCCCGCGGAATGGCGCTGACCGCGCGCTACGGGCAGTACTGGGTCACCAGCGGACCGCCCAACGACTTCGACTCGCGGCCGTTTCGCGAGGTCATCCCGGTACTGCGCGACCAGCTGCGCGGCGTCGACGAGGCGTGCGAGCGCGAGGGGCGCGACCCCGCGACCCTGCGACGCCTGCTGCTCGCCGGCGCGTCGATGGGCGGGGTCACCACGTCGCTGTCCGCCTACGAGGACGCCGCCGGCGAGCTCGAGGAGGCGGGCATCACGGACCTCGTCGTGCACTGGCCGCGGCCCGACGCAGCCCTACGAGGGCGATGAGCAGGTCGTCGTGGACTTCGCCGAGAAGCACCTGGTGGGCGTCGCGTGATGCGCGTCGCCACAGTTGACATGTTCGGCACGTCGCCGGGCCGTGGCAGCGCCCTGGACGTGCTCCTGCCCGACTGACACCGACCGCTCGTGGGACGAGGCGGCGGTCGAGGAGCTGCTCGACGACGCGGCCGCGCATGCCCGTCGCAGCCACGCGGACGAGACCGCGCTGGTCAGCCGGTGCTCGCGCGAAGAGCGGACCTTCGGCTCGCGGATCTTCAACTCCGACGGGGAGACGCCCTTCGGGACGCACTCCCTCGCGGGGGTCGCCGCCTGCCTCGCCGAGAGCGGTCACGTCGCGCGCGGCGAGGTCGCGCGGACCTCCGACGCCGGAAGCCAGGGCTCTGGACCGACGGCCCCCGGGTCCGCGTGCCGTTCGACGGGCCGGCTCGTCCACGAGGAGATCGCGCTCGACAGCGCGACGAGCCGAGCCTACGGCGGGGCGCGAGCACATGCCGTGGGCGTCGGTCGCGGATTCACCCTCGTGCGGGTGCAGGAGGACCCCCGTGGCCTCCCGTCACCCGATCTCGATCGGATGCGCGAGTCGGGCACCACCGACCTCACCGTCTTCCGCTGGGACCCGGACCGCCGGCAGGTGCTGGCCCGCGTCTTCGCGCCCGGCTTCGGGATCGCCGGAGGACGCCGGCTGCCTGCCCGTCGCCGCCGCGCTCGGGACCGCCGTGCTGCGGATGGCCCCCGCGAGCCAGGACGCGCCCGTGACCGTGACCCAGGTGACCGCGCGCGACACCGAGTCGGTCTTCACGTGCGAGGGCACCGTGAGCGACGGCTCCGCGCGGCTGACCGTCACGGGCCGCGTCTGGATCGAGCGCCAGGACGCGAGGAGCACGCCATGACCACCCGACCTGAGATGTGGGGCAGCCGAGGCGTCGCGTCGTCGACGCACTGGCTGGCCAGCGCGGCCGGCGCCGCGATGTACGAGCACGGCGGCAACGCCTTCGACGCCGCGGTCGCCGCGGGCCTGGTCCTGCAGGTGGTCGAGCCGCACCTCAACGGGCTCGGTGGCGATGTGAGCATCCTCGTCCACGACGCGGAGCACGGGCAGGACCCGCGCCCTGTGCGGCCAGGGCCCGATGCCGGCGTCCGCCTCGATCGAGGCCTACCGGCGCCACGGCCTGGACTACGTGCCCGGCAGCGGCCTGCTGGCCGCCACCGTGCCCGGTGCGTTCGGCGCGTGGATGCGCCTGCTCGACGAGTACGGGACCTTGCCCGCGCGGACCGTCATGGAGCCCGCCATCCACTACGCGTCGACGGGCGCCCCGCTGCTGCCCAAGGCCGCGGAGATGATCGCGGCCGTCCAGCCCGTGTTCAGCGAGCATTGGCAGGAGTCCGCGCGGGTCTACCTCGACCGCGACGGCCGCGCGCCGCGCGCCGGGCAGCGGTGGTGCAACCCCGATCTGGCCGGCACGTACAGCCGGCTGCTGAGCGAAGGCGAAGCGGGCGGAGGATCGCGAGAGGCGGTCATCCGGGCAACCTCGCGAGGCCTACTACCGCGGGTTCGTCGCCGAGACGATCGACGCCTACGTGTCGCACAACGCGGTCCTCGATGCCACCGGGGAGGCCCATGCAGGGTTTCTCACCGGGCACGACCTCAGCCGCTGGTCCGCGGAGGAGGAGGCGACTGTCTCGCTGGCCTTCCGCGATCAGGTCGTCCACAAGGGCGGCCCGTGGTCACAGGGACCGATCTTCCTGCAGCAGCTCGCGCTGCTCGGCGACCTCGATCCCGTCGACTTCCTCGGTGCCGAGCATCTGCACCTCGTCACCGAGGCGGCCAAGCTGGCGCTTGCCGACCGCGAGGCCTGGTACGGGGACCCGCACTTCACCGAGGACGTCACGGCCCAGCCTGCTCGACCCCGCCTACAACGCGCAGCGCCGGGCGCTGATCGGCGACACGGCCTCGCTCGAGCTGCGGCCCGGCGTGGTCGACGGCCGGCTCCCGCACCTGCCGGATCTGCCGCTGATGGACCTCGACGCCACCGACCCGCCGTGGCTGGTCCAGCTTCAGGAGGGGGTGCCCGTCACGGTGCCGATGGCCATGCTGGCCACCCAGACCAGCGGTGACACCTGCTTCGTGACCACCGCCGACCGGCGGGGCAACCTCGTCGCGGCCACGCCCAGCGGCGGGTGGCTCAAGAGCTCTCCCGTCCTGCCCGGCCTCGGCTTCCCGCTCGGCACGCGCGGGCAGATGGCCTGGCTCGACGCCGCGCACCCCAACGCCCTCGCCCCGGGCAAGCGCCCGCGCACGACGCTCAGCCCGACCATCGTCGAGCACGCCGGAGGCGGCGGGCTCGCGTTCGGCACGCCCGGCGGAGACCAGCAGGACCAGTGGACGCTGCAGGCGTTCCTGGCCCACACGGTCTTCGGCCTCGGCCTGCAGGAGAGCGTCGAGGCACCGACGTTCCACACCGAGCACGCGCCGACGTCCTTCGCGCCGCGGCGGGCCGCCCCGGGCACGATCACCGTCGAGGCGGGCGTGGGAGAGCGCACCATCGCCGAGCTCGAGGCTCGCGGTCACGACGTGCGCGTCGTCGCAGACCGGACCCTGGGCAAGGTCTGCTTCTCCGCCTGCGGGCGACGACGCCTGCCGGGCGGCGGCGAGCCCGAACGGCTCGCAGGCATACGCGGTGGCGCGCTGATGGGGCAAAGCGTCTTCCCGGATGCTCCGCCACAGGGCGTCGACCCGCAGGGCGCCGACCGCGGCCGGCGAGCGACGAGGCACGCCGCCGCGACGAGAGCGACCCGCTGTCGGCGCGAGCGAGCGAGTTCGCCACCGGCGGCCTGATCCACCTCAACGGCAACTCGCTCGGCCCGCCCCGGGCGAGCCTGGCCGCAGAGCTCGAACGCGTCGTGTCCGACCAGTGGGCGCCGCACCAGGTCCAGGCCTGGTTTGACGACGGGTGGCTGGCGCTGCCCCGCACCGTGGGCGACAAGCTCGGCACGCTGCTGGGCGCGGCGCCCGGGCAGGTCGTGGTCGCGGGCGAGACGACGTCGACGACCCTGTTCAACGCGATGCTCGCCGCCTGCCGCCTGCGCGACGACCGTCCGGTGCTGCTCGTCGAGGCCGGCTCGTTTCCCACCGACCTGTACATCGCGGGCTCGGTGGCTCGGCTGCTGCGCCGGCGGCTCGTCGTCGAGTCGGGCGAGACCTTCGACGCCTTCCTCGACGAGCGCGGCGGCGAGGTCGCCGCGGCGGTTGCCTCGCCCGTGGACTTCCGGACCGGAGCGCGACGCGAGATCGGGCTCGACGACCGCGCTGTGCCACGCGTCGGGCGCGGTCTCGGTGTGGGATCTCAGCCACGCCGCCGGGGTCCTGCCCACCGAGCTCGACGAGCACGGCGTCGACCTGGCGGTCGGGTGCGGCTACAAGTACCTGGGCGGCGGCCCGGGAGCCCCGGCGTTTCTCTACGTCGCCGAGCGGCTGCAGTCCACCGTCGACCTGCCGCTCTGCGGATGGCACGGCCACAGCGACCCGTTTGAGATGTCCGAGGACTTCGTGCCGGCCCGCGACATCGACCGCGGTCGCACCGGGACGCCGCCGCTGCTCAGCCTCGCGGCGCTGAACCACGCCTTGGACCCCCTGGTGCGAGGCCGGCATCGTCGGCGCTTCACCGGCGCAGCCGCGCCCTCGGCGACTTCTTCCTGGCGTGCCTCGAGGAGCGCCGCCCCGACCTGGCATCGCAGCTCGTCTCACCGCGCGACTCCGGTCGCCGCGGCGGGCATCTGACGCTGCGGATCCCGATGCCGACGGGGTCGAGCGGAGACTGGCCGAACGCGGGGTGATCGTGGACTCTCGCCCGCCGGAGCTGCTGCGGCTCGCCTTCGCGCCGCTGTACGTGACGTATGGGCAGGTCTGGCAGGCGGTCCAAGAGCTCGACGACGCGACGAGGGGACTGCGATGACCCAGACGTCCGAATACGTCTCAATACGCCCACATGAACGAGCTGCACGAGCTGCAGCAGCCGCGCAGCGAGGCCAGAGGCGAGCTGAACTTCATCCTCATCAGCCACGTCAAGGAGCTGCTGTTTCGCGCGGTGACCGACGACCTCGACATCGCCCGCAGCGCGCTGGAGCGCGACGACGTCCAGGGCGCGTGCGTGGCGCTGGCGCGCGCGACTCGCACGCAGCGGGTCCTCGTGGCCTGCTGGGAGTCGATGAACGGCATGTCGGTCGACGAGTTCGTCGAGTTCCGGGATGTGCTCGGCAGCGCGTCGGGCGTGCAGTCGTTCGCGTACCGGACGTTGGAGTTCGTCATGGGCAACCGGCCCTCCGGCCAGGTGCAAGCGGCGCGCGAGGACGGCCACCCGCTGCTGCAGGCCGAGCTCGCCCGGCCCTCGCTGTACGACGCCGTGCTGGGTCACCTCGCCCGGCAGGGCTTCGCGGTCCCGGCCTCGTGCCTGGAGCGCCCGCCCGACGAGCAGCACGAAGCGTGCCCGGCGGTCGAGGACGTGTGGCTTGAGATCTACCGCGAGCCCGCGCGACATCGAGAGTCGCACCGGCTGTCGGAGTGCCTGCTCGAGGTCGCCTACCAGTTCTCGCACTGGCGCGCCGCCCACCTGCTCGTCGTCGAGCGGATGCTCGGAGGCAAGGGCGGGACCGGCGGCACCGACGGGGCGGCCTGGCTTCGCACCATCAGCGAGCACCGCTTCTTCCCGGAGCTGTGGACCTTCCGGTCCCGGCTCTAGCCGGCGTCGCCGCACCCAGACCGAGCTGACTTGAGCCGAACCCCACAACGGAACGGAGAGACGATGAAGCCCATCCAGTTGACACCCGTCGGGCCCTGCCGGGTCTGTGGCGCGGAGAACTGGCACACCTTCCTCGACCTGGGGCAGGTCCCGCTGGCGAACTCGTTCATGACCGACCCGTCCGTGACGGAGGAGTGCTTCCCCCTCGCCCTTATGTCGTGCCGGGTGTGCCGCCTGGTGTCGCTCACCCATGTCGTCGACGCGGGCCACCTCTACGACCACTACTGCTACCTGAGCCCCACATCGCGGGTCGTCCACACGCACATGGCGGGTCTCGTCTGGCACTTCGAGCGCGAGCTCGGGCTGGACAGCGACTCGTTCGTCGTCGAGATCGGGAGCAACAACGGCGACCAGCTCGCCAAGTTCGAGCCGTTCGGCTGCGCGCTGCTCGGCGTCGAGCCCGCGCAGAACATCGCCGAGCAGGCACGCGATCGAGGCATCGACACGCTCGGGGAGTTCTTCACCGCGGACCTCGCGGCGCGCGTGCGCGCCGAGCGCGGTCCCGCGGACCTCATCCTGGCCCGCCACGTCATCGAGCATGTCGACGATCTGCACGGCCTGATCGCCGGCGTGCGCGACCTGCTCGCGCCGGACGGGCTGTTCGCGCTCGAGGTGCCCTACCTGGTCGAGCTCATGGCGAGCCGGAGCTTCGACGCCATGTACCACGAGCATCTCTCGCACTTCCTCGTCGGCACCTTGCGCCGGCTGCTGGAGTCGTCGGGCTTGCGGGTGATCGACGTCGCCGAGTTCGACGTCCACGGCGGCTCGATCGTGCTCACCGCGGCGCTGGAGAGCTCCCGGCACGAGACGAACGTCGACAACGTCGACACGAAGATCGCCGCGGAGGTGGCCGCCGGGATGTACTGCGACGACACCTACGACGACTTCGTCGAGGTCGTCGACGACCTGCGCTCGTCCCTGCGGACGACCCTGCGCGAGCTCACGGACGCGGGGTATACGGTCGCCGGATACGGGGCGTCGGCCATGGGCGTGACGTTGCTGACGACCAGCCGCGTGCCGCCGGACACGCTCGAGTTCTGCAGCGACACGACCCCCGAGAAGCAGGGCACCTGGCTACCGGACGCTCCGCACGCCGGTGATCTCTCCGGAGGAGGCCCGCGCCCGGCGACCCAACGTGTACGTGCTGCTCGCGCGCAACTACCGCGACGAGATCCTCCTCAAGGAGGCCGACTTCCTCAACGCGGGCGGCCGCTTCCTCATACCGATTCCCGAGCCGGAGCTCGTGGGGGCAGCCGGGAGCATCGTCCCGATCGGAGCCGCGTCATGACTACGCAACCTGCCGCGACGACGAAGCCGGCGGACCTCAGCTCGCTCGTCCCGTTGATCTTCGGGTTCTTCGCCTTTCAGCAGCTTCGAGCGGCTTCCGAGCTGCAGCTGTTCGAGTACCTGAGCATCAACGGGCCTTCGACCTGCGACCAGGTCGCCGAGGGGCTGCGGCTGCCGGACAGGTCGGCGCGAAAGCTCCTGCTGGGCACGACCGCCCTCGGGCTGACCGACCGTGAAGGCGATCTGTACGAGCCGAGCGGCACCCTCCGCGAGGCGATCGAGGAAGGCACCTGGCCGCTCATCCGCAACATCATCGACTTCCAGCAGCGGATCTCCTATCTCCCCGCGAAGGAGTTCGCCGAGTCGCTGCGGACCGGCAAGAACGAGGGGCTCAAGCATCTGCCCGGCTCGGGCGAGGACCTGTACAGCAGGCTCGAGCAGGCTCCGGAGCTCGAGAACCTGTTCTTCCGGGGCATGAACTCGTGGTCGGAGCTGTCAAACCCGGTGCTGCTTCGCCAGGTCGACTACAGCGACGTGACCCGGGTGCTCGACGTCGGGGGCGGCGATGCCGTCAACGCCGTGGCGCTGGCGACCGCGCACCCCCACCTGAAGGTGACGGTCTTCGACCTCGAGGGCGCGGTGGACGTGGCCAAGGCCAACATCGCCGCCGCCGAGCTCGACGACCGTGTCGAGGTCGTGGTCGGAGACATGTTCGCCGATCCCATGCCGGCCGGCTTCGACCTCGTGCTGTTCGCCCACCAGTTCGTCATCTGGTCGCCCGAGCAGAACCAGGCGCTGCTCGAGCGGGCATACGAGGCGCTGGCGCCCGGAGGTCGGGTGGCGGTGTTCAACGCGTTCGCCGACGACGACGGACGCGGCCCGCTCTACACCGCGCTGGACAACGTCTACTTCGCGACGCTGCCGACGGAGGAGTCGACGATCTACGAATGGCGCGAGCACGAGAACTGGCTCGCCGCCGCCGGGTTCGTCGACGTCAAGCGGATTGACAGCGAAGGCTGGACGCCGCACGGCGTCATCGAGGGGCGCAAGCCCGATGCTGCGTGACGCTCACGCCCTCGATCGCGAGTACTCGCCGAGCTCCGTCGCTCGGGACGCGGCCGGGTCGCTGCGCCGCTACCGGCGCCGCAGCGACGCCGCCCGGTCCGCGCTCGAGGTCCACGAGGGCGTGCGATACGGAGATCGGGCCGGCGAGCGCTGCCATGTGTTCCCGGCCGCCGCGCGCGGCGGGTCGCAAACCCCGGCACTGGTCTTCGTGCACGGAGGTCATTGGCAGGAATCCGGGATCGACGACGCCTGCTTCGCGGCCGCGAATGCCGTGGCGCACGGGTGCGCGTTCGTCGCCGTCGGCTACGGGCTGGCCCCGGACCGGACGCTGCCCGAGATGATCGCCTCGGTGGCGCGCGCACTGGACTGGCTGGCCGTCGCGGGGCCGGGCTACGGCATCGACCCGGAGGCGCTGCACGTGGCCGGCAGCAGCGCGGGGGCGCACCTGCTCGCCGCCGTCCTCGCCGGTGGCGCGGTCCCCCGCGTCCGCAGCGCATGCCTGCTGAGCGGCCTGTACGACCTCGCCGAGATCCCGCGAGACCTACGTCAACGACGCCGTCGGGCTGACCGCGGAGCTCGCCCGCGCCTGCAGCCCGTCGTCGATGCCCGCACCCGCCTGCGACGCGGTCCTGCTCGCCGCCGGCGAGCACGAGACGCGGACCTACCTGCGCCAGCAGGAGGCCTACGCCGCGCAGCTGCAGGCGGCGGGCGTGGCGGTCACGTCGCACGTGGTCGCCGACCGCGACCACTTCGAGCTGCCGCTGGACCTCGCCGACCCCTCGTCCGCCTTCGGCCGCACGAGCCTGAGCCACCTGGGGCTGGCGCCACACGCAACCAACCACGACATCAGTGAAGGAGCAGTGAGCTCCACGTCATGAAGTACCTGTTCACCTCAATGCCGGTCATCTCCCATTTTCTCCCGATGGTGCCGCTTGCCCAGCAGCTGATGCTGGACGGACACGAGGTCCTCGCGGCCACCACCGGCCCTGCCGCCGACGCCGCGCGCCGGTCCGGGCTCACCACGGTCGACGCCGGCGGCCGGCTCGACGCGCGCGAGCCGTACGAGCGGCTGCTCGAGATCATCGACAGCGGTCAGGCGGGGCACGACACCGTCGAGGAGCACGCGTTGCGCGTCCATGGCGAGTACTTCGGCGAGGTGGGCCTGCGGATGCTCGACGACCTGCTCGACATCGGCCGGGCGTGGGGCGTGGACGCCGTCGCGTATCCGGGCATCCACGCCGCCGGCCTGGTCGCGGCCCGGGAGCTCGACGCCGCGGCCGTGCTGCACGGCTACGGCACGCCCCTGCCCACGTTCCAGCCGGCGCTCGAGCACATGCTCGCGTCGCGCGACGAGCTGCCGGACGAGCTTGCCGAGGCGGAGGTCGAGCTGGACGTGCTGCCGCCCTCGATCAAGAACTTCGCCGAGCTGCCGTGGACCAACGGCGAGCCCGGCCACCGGCTCGCCATGCGCTACGGCTCCTACAACGGCGCGGCGGAGGTGCCCCGCTGGCTTCTCGAGGAGCGTGCCGTGCCGCGCATCGTGCTCACCTGCGGATCCAACGAGGGCCTGGCCCGCCGTGGGGAGCTCTACCGGCAGGTCATCGAGGCCCTGGACTCCACCGAGTGCGAGGTGATCGTCCTGTCCGGAGGCGCGCAGCTCGAGCTGCTGCCCGACCCGCTGCCGTCGTGGGTCCGGGTGGAGCGCTGGCTGCCGCTGAAGTTCGCCCTCGACAACTCCGACGCGATCGTCCACCACGGCGGCGCGGGATCGATGCTGACCTCGTTCGCCGCGAGCCTGCCACAGGTGGTGATGGCGATCGCCGGCACGGTCAGCGTCAGCAACGCCATGTCGGTCGAGGCGAGCGGCGCCGGCACGATGCTCGAGCCGGGTGACCTCGACAACGGTGCGCTCGCCGACGCCGTGACGGATGTCTTGACCTCGCAGGCCAAGCGCGACGCGGCGGCCAGGATCCAGCGCGAGATCCAGGACATGCCATCCGTGCGAGTCGTGGCCACCCAGCTGTCGGACATCGTCCGCGAGCGTCGAGGTGTACAGCTGTGAGGGTCGCGGTGGTCGGTGGCGGGCCCGGCGGCCTGTTCACCGCGCTGATGCTCAAGCGGCGCGAGGTCGCGGGCGACGTCGTGCTGTGGGAGCGCGACCGCGCGCACACCGCCGGGTTCGGCGTGATCCTCCCGCCGGGAACGCCGGAGCTCATCCGCCAGGCGGCGCCCGAGCTGGCGAGCGCCATGGCCCGCAGCCTCGTGCATTGGGAGAGCACGACGGTCCGGCGAGGCGGCGAGTCGTGGACGACGTCGGCCACACCGGACATGTCCGCCATCGCGCGCTCGTCGATGAACCAGCTGCTGTGGGACGCATGCGAGAGCCGAGGGCGTGACCCTGCGCGAGCACGAGGCTCCGGAGCTTCAGGCGCTGTCTTCGGACTACGACCTCGTGGTCTGCGCCGACGGTGCCGGCTCCCGGGCCGACGACGCCGGGTTTCACACCACGCTTCAGGAGGTCGGCCCGCTGTACGCCTGGCTCGGCTTGGACGACGCCGTCGACGGGCTGACCTTTCTCGCCGAGCCGGCGGACGACGGGCTCTACGTGGCTCACGCGTATCCGTTCACCGACGCGGCCAGCACCTTCCTCGTCGAGGGCCCGCAGGCGCTCGACGCCGCCGAGGTCGGCAGGCTCTTCGGCGTTCGCGCGCGGACGAGCCCGTCGCAGGGCGCGGACGTCTGGGGCAGGTTTCGCGAGCGGACGGTGCGGCCGTGGTCGCGGGAGAACGTCGTGCTCGTCGGCGACGCCGCGCACACCGTGCACTACTCGATCGGGCACGGCACCTGCCTGGCGCTGGAGGACGCCGCGGCGCTGGTCGACCGCCTCGCCGACGGCGACGGCGCGACGCGCTGTCCGCCCTGCGCGCGTACGAGGACGCGCGGCGCCCCGTCGTGGAGCACGCCCAGGAGCAAGGACGGCTCAGCGCGGAGTGGTTCGCTCGCGCGGGCAGACGAGATCGACCTGCCGCTCGGCCGCTTCGCCGCCAACCTGCTCACCCGCGGAGGCCGGCTGACCCGCGATCGCGAGCCGGTGGCGTCGTGAAGAGCAGCCGGCCCCCACTGGTCGTCCACGACGCCCGCACGAACAACCTGACCGGCGTGACGGTGAGCATCCCGTCGCCCGCGCTCACGGTCGTGACGGGCGTGTC
Source organism: uncultured Actinomycetes bacterium (assembly GCA_963766525.1). Classification (GTDB taxonomy): domain Bacteria; phylum Actinomycetota; class Thermoleophilia; order Solirubrobacterales; family Solirubrobacteraceae; genus CADCVQ01. The sequence goes on along the minus strand of CAVYAX010000028.1, from coordinate 11,457 downwards.
GGGGTCGGGCAAGTCGTCGCTCGTCTTCGAGACGATCGCCAAGGAGTCCCAGCGCCAGCTCAACGAGGTCTTCCCGCTCTTCATCCGCAACAGGCTGCCGCGCTTCGAGCGTCCCGACTTCGAGCGGATCGAGAACCTCGCGCCCGCCATCGTGGTCGATCAGCGCAACCTGGGCCGCAGCGCCCGCTCGACGGTCGGGACGCTCACGGAGGTGCAGCCGATGCTGCGCGTGCTGTTCTCCCGGCACGGCAAGCCCAGCGCGGGCGAGTCGACTGCGTACTCGTTCAACACGCCCGAGGGCATGTGCCCCGAGTGCGAGGGGCTGGGCCAGGTGCTGAGCCTCGACCTCGACCGGTTGCTCGACCGCAGCAAGTCGCTGAACGAGGGCGCGATCCAGCATCCCTCGTTCGCCGTCGGCTCGAACTACTGGAAGCGCTACGCGATGGCCCACCGCCACGTCGAGCCGCCGGACAAGGACAACCTCGGCGAGCCGCTCTTCGATCCGGACCTGCCGATCTCGAAGTACCCCAAGGCCAAGCTCGAGCTCCTGCTGCACGGCGACGGCTTTCAGACGGACCGGCTCGCCGACCGCGGGAACGTCGCCGTCAACGACTACGAAGGCCTCGTCGACCGCTTCAACCGCCGCTTCGTCAAGCCTGGCCTCGACTCGCTGAAGTCCAAGGAGCGCAAGCACGTCGAGCGCGTGGTCGACATGAAGACGTGCTCCGCGTGCGGCGGGACCCGGCTTGCCCCCGCCGTCCTCGAGTCGAAGATCGACGGCTACAACATCGCCGACCTGTCGGCCATGGAGATCACCGACCTGCTCGACACGCTCGCGGGCATGAAGAAGTCTCGTCGGCGACGGCTCGGTCCTGCAGCCGCCGATCGCCGCGCTGAAGCGCATGGTGGAGGTCGGCCTCGGCTACCTCTCGCTCGACCGGTCGTCGCACACGCTGTCGGGCGGCGAGGGGCAGCGGCTGAAGACCGTGCGACACCTCGGGTCCAGCCTGACCGGCATGACCTACGTGTTCGACGAGCCCAGCGTCGGGTTGCACCCCTGCGACGTCGACCGCCTCGTCGGCCTGCTGCGCCAACTGCGCGACAAGGGCAACATCGTCCTCGTCGTCGAGCACAACCGCGCCGTCATCGAGGCCGCGGACCACATCGTCGACATCGGCCCGGGAGCCGGCGCGCGCGGGGGCGAGGTCACCTTCGAGGGGACGCTGGCCGGCCTCAAGCGCAGCGACACGGTCACGGGCGTGGAGCTGCGCGAGCCGCTGGCGGCGCGCGAGCCGCGGCAATCGCGACGGGCAGCTCGAGGTCCGCTCGGCCGACCTGCACAACCTCCGCGACGTCGACGTCGACTTCCCGCTCGGCGTGCTGACGGTCGTGACCGGCGTCGCCGGCTCCGGGAAGAGCTCGCTGGCGACCCAAGTGCTTCCCCGCCAGCACCCCGACGTCGTCGTCATCGATCAGAGCGCGGTCGGCATCAACCCCCGATCGACGCCGGCGACCTACGCCAAGGTGTGGGATCGCATCCGCCAGAAGTTCGCGCGCGAGCACGGCGTCAAGCCCGGCCTGTTCAGCTTCAACGCCGACGGCGCCTGCCCGAAGTGCAAGGGCCGCGGCTCGATCACGACCGACATGGCCTACATGGACCCCGTCACGGTCGTCTGCGAGACCTGCGAGGGGCGTCGCTACGACCCCAAGGTGCTCGAGTACCGGCTCGGCGGACGCAGCATCGCCGACGTGCTGGAGACCACCATCGACGAGGCCGCCGAGCAGTTCGGCGACGAGACCATCGTCGCGCGCATGCAGGCCTTCGTGGACGTCGGCCTCGGCTACCTCACCCTCGGCCGGTCGCTGTCGGAGCTCTCCGGTGGCGAGCGCCAGCGCGTCAAGCTGGCGAGCCGGCTGACCGACAAGGGCCGGGTCTTCGTCTTCGACGAGCCGACGTCGGGACTCCACATGGCCGACGTGCGTCACCTCGTGGCGCTGTTTGACCGGATCATCGAGGCCGGCAACACGGTGATCGTCATCGAGCACGACCTCGACGTCGTGCGGATCGCGGACTGGGTGATCGACCTCGGGCCCGGGGCCGGGAGCGACGGCGGCCGCATCGTCTTCGAGGGCCCGCCCAAGAAGCTCGCCGCGCACAAGAAGAGCCTGACCGGACGCTATCTCGCCAAGGAGTCACGAGCGACATGACACCCACGACCACCGCCACCGCACCCACGGCCGTCACCTCCGAGACGATCGCCGACGCGTTCGTCCGGACGGCACGGGAGCACGCCTCGCGCGAGGCGCTCTCCGACGGTGAGCGGACCCTGACCTACGAGGAGCTGGACGCCCGGACGAACCAGATCGGCCGGGCGCTGCAGGATCGATCGCTGCGGCCGGGGCAGCGGATCGGCGTGCATCTCGACCGCTGCCTGGCGACGTATGAGGTGTTCGTCGGCGCGCTGAAGGCCGGCCTCGTGGTGGTCCCGTTTCACCCCGGCCACCCCGGCGAGCACAAGTCGCGCATGCACCGCGTCGCCGAGCCGGTCCTCACGGTGGTCGACTCCGACGCGGCCGTGGACGGCATCCCCCCGGACGAGTGCCTGCCGATCGGCGACCTGCTGGACGCCGCGGCGTCGGTGTCGGCGGCGCCGGTGGAGGCCGACGAGCTGACCGTGGACTCACCGGCGTTCGTCCTGTTCACGTCCGGCTCGACCGGCACCCCGAAGGGCGTCGTGATCGCGCAGCGGGGGATCTCCAGGGTCTCGCAGCACCTCAGCGATCTACGAGCCCGGACCCGGACGACCGCTTCCTGCAGCTCGCGCAGCCGTCGTTCGCGGCGTCCACCACCGACATCTGGACCTGCCTGCTGCGAGGCGGCCGGCTCACGGTCGCGCCGCAGGAGACGCCGCCGCTCGGCGAGCTCGCGGACCTCATCGCCCGTGAGCGGATCACGGTGCTCAACCTGTCCGTCGGGCTGTTCAACCTGCTCGTGGAGCGTCACCTGGACGCCATCGCCCAGGCGCGGACGGTGATCGTCAGCGGCGACTTCCCCTCCGCGGCGCATCTCGAGCGCGCGCTCGAGGTGGTCGACGGCGACCTCTTCAACGCCTTCGGCTGCACGGAGAACTCCGCGCTGACCGCGGTCCACGAGATCACCGCGGCGGACCTGTCCAGCGCCGAGGTCCCGGTCGGCCGGCCGATGCCGACCGTCGACATGACCGTGCGCGACGAGCACCTCGACGAGTGTCCGCCCGGCGAGATCGGCGAGCTGTGCATCGCCGGCGACGGCGTCGCCCTGGGCTACCTCGGCGACCAGGAGCTCACCGATCGCAAGTTCGTCGACCACGAGGGCGAGCGGCTGCTGCGCACGGGCGACCTTGCCAAGACGACCCGGGACGGCGAGATCGTCCTCGCAGGTCGCACCGACCAGATGCTCAAGGTCCGGGGGTTCCGGGTGGAGCCGCGCCACGTCGAGGTGACCGCCGAGACGTTCCCCGGCGTCGAGCGAGCGGTCGCGCAGGCCGCTCCGAGCGACGGCGCCGCGGACCAGCTCGTCCTCTGGTGCATGCCCGCGGACGGCCAAGAGGTCGTCGAGCGCGATCTCCTGGGTCACCTGCGCGAGCACCTGCCCGACTACCTCGTCCCCTCGAGGGTGCTCGTCGTCGAGTCGTTCCCGCTGAACGCCAACGGCAAGATCGACCGGCGCGAGCTCGCAGTCGGGGCTCGGCGACGGCGAAGGCGGCTCCGCCGGCGAAGGCGACGCCGCAGGCAAAGGCTCCGCGGGCGAAGGCGGCTCCGCGGGCAAAGGCTCCGCGGCGAAGGCGCCGCGGGCAAAGACTCCGCGGGCGAAGGGGGCTCCGGCGGCGAAAGCGGCTCCCGCGAAGGCGGCTCCGGCGATGGCCCGGAGGACGCCGACGACGCCCCGCGCGACGAGCTCGCCGAGACCGTCCGCTCGATGCTGGCCGAAGTAGCCGCGAACCCCGAGATCGAGCTGGACGACGCGCTCCTGGACAGCGGGATCACCTCGCTGCACCTGATCGACCTGGGCGCCCGGATCGAGGCCGTGATAGGCGTCGCCCTCGGCCCCGACGAGATCGCGAACGCCGGCACGGTGCGCGCGGTCGCCGCCCTGATCAAGAGCAGGCGCGATGGCTGACATGACCACCGAGAAGCGGCCGGATGTGCTCACGGCGTCGCCCGGCGAGCGCTTTGCGACCTCACCGGCGCAAGCCGGCCTGTGGTTCGCGAGCGCCTACGGCGACGATCCCACGGCGTACAACCAGCCGTTGGTCCTGCGCCTGCCCGTGGCGCTCGACCACGACCACCTCCTGGAAGCCCTGGACGTCGTGCATCACGACCACATGGCCCTGCGCACCACCTTCGAGACGGACTCGAGCGACGACGTGCGACAGGTGGTGCACGAGCGCCTGGACCCGATCGTCGACGTGCTCGACTGCCCGGACGACGATCCGGAGGACTGGGTGAGCGCGAAGGTGGCCGAGGTGGCCACCACCGTCTTCGACCTCGAGCAGGGGCCGCTCGCGCGCGTCCGCCACCTCCGGCTCGCGCGCCGACGACACGAGCCGGCTCGTGTTCAACGTCCATCACACGGTCTTCGACGGCATGTCCTGGAAGCCGTACCTCAGCCAGCTCGAGGCGGCCTACACCGCCGCCGCGAGCGGGGAGCGGCCGGAGCGGCCGTCTCGCCGCCAAGCGGTCGAGGCCTACGAGCGCTGGACCGAGCGCTGGCAGCGGCGAGTCGGGTGCGGGCGCCCTGCGCTACTGGCAGGACAAGCTCGCGGACGCGCCGGCGACCAGCGGAGATCGGCCTGCCCGGCCAGGGGCCGGCGAGCAACGCGGAGCAGCGCCTGGTCATCGACGAGCACCTGACCGGCAGGGTCCGGGAGTTCTGCTCCGCCGAGGGCGTCACCACCAGCATGTTCTTCACCGCCCTGTTCTTCGTGCTGCTGCACCGCCAGACCGCCAAGGACGACGTGCTGCTCGGCATGCCGGTCACCGTTCGCGAGGGGCCGGACGCCGAGGTCGTCGGACACCTGACCAACACCGTCGTGCTCCGGCACCGCCTCGAGGACGACGCGACCACCCGCGACGTCTTGCAAGCGGTCAAGCGCGACGTGCTCGACGCGCTGCGACACCGCCACGCCCCGCTCGAGGCGGTCGTCCAGGAGCTGCGCGCGGCCGGCGATCAGCAGGGCGGGACGGCCGACCTGTTCAACGCGATGATCACCGTGATGCCGGCGAGCGCCCGCAATCTGGATCTGCGCGCGTGGGGGTGAAGACCTGGGAGTACACCTCCGGCGGAGCGAAGTACGACCTCGTGCTCGTCGTGGACGAGGCGCTGGACAACTACACGCTGGTCGTGGAGCACACGTCGACGTCGGACGACGGCGCGGCCTTCGCGACGTACCTGGCGCAGCGGCTCAAGCGGCTGCTCGAGAGCATGATCGCCGACCCGGATACGGCGGTCCGCGAGCTCGACTGGATGAGCGAGGAGGAGGAGCGCGCGGTCACCGCGCTGTGCTCGCGCCAGGCGGATGCGCCCGCGCTGGGCACCGAGCTGACCGCCGACCTCTTCGCCTCCGCCGTCGAGGGCGCCGGGCCGCAGCCGGCGATCGTCACGGCCGACAGCGTGCTGACCTACGACGAGCTCGACGACCGCGTCGACGCGGTGGCCGCGAGCCTGGCGGCCCGGGGAGTCCGCGACGGGCAGCCGGTGGCCGTGCTGATGGCGCCGGGAGCCGACCTCGTGGCGACCGTCCTCGGGATCCTCCGCGCCGGGGGCAGCTACGTCGCGCTTGACCCCGAGCACCCCGTGGAGCGGCTGAGCTTCGCGATCGAGAACTGCGGCGCCTCGATCCTCATACGCGACCCCGCGATCGACGTCCCGGAGCCTGCCCTGTCCGCGGACCTCGAGATCCTCACGGGCGTCCCGGACTCCGACACGGACGCCGAGCCGCTCGCGACCCCGCGGCGCCGCCGCGCAAGGCTCCCTCCGACACCGCGTACATCGTCTACACGTCGGGCTCCACCGGCTGGCCCAAGGGCGTCGTGATCGCGGAGGCCACCCTGGCCAACCTCGTGCACAGCCAGGCCGAGCTGTCGGCGGGGCGCCGGCTGCGCACGTTGCAGTACATGTCGCCGGCGTTCGACGTCTTCGCCGAGGAGCTCGTCGGGACGCTGTGCACGGGCGGCACGCTCGTCATCCCGCCCGCGCGCCTGCGCACCGACTTCGAGGGACTGGCCGAGCTGCTGGCCGAGCAGCGCGTCGAGCGGGCGTTCTTTCCGTACGTCGCGCTGCGCGAGCTCGCCGCCGTGCTGGCCTCGTCGAGCCTCGACCTGCCCGACCTGCGCGAGGTGTACGTCACGGGCGAGCGGCTCGTGGTCACCGACGATCTGCGGGCGATGTTCCGGCGACTGCGGCGCGCGCGGCTGTTCAACGTCTACGGCCCGTCCGAGGCGCACCTGTGCACGGGCGAGCGGCTGCCGGCCGACCCGGACACGTGGCCGACGCTGCCGTCGATCGGTCGCGTGGTCTGCGGCGTCGACGTCCGGGTGCTCGTCGATGCCAAGCGCCGCGCGCCCTTCGGGGTCGAGGGCGAGCTGTGCATCGCGGGCCCGGTCGTCTCGCCCGGGTACCTCGACCTGCCGGAGAAGACCCGCGAGGCCATGGTCTCAGACCCGTTCGCCGAGCCCGGGCAGAAGATGTACCGCACCGGTGACGTGGTCGTGCTGGCGCCCGACGGGCGCCTGTACTTCCGGGGCCGCTCGGACGACCAGATCAAGATCCGCGGCTACCGCGTCGAGCCCGGAGAGATCGAGTCCGCGCTCGAGCGGGTCCTCGACGTGGAAGCGGCCGCCGTGATCGCCCGCGACGCCGGCGGCGACCGCGAGCTGCACGCCTTCGTGCAGGCCACCGCCGAGCCGCCCGAGGACTGGCGGACGCGGCTCGGCGCCGTCCTGCCCGGGTACATGATCCCGCGCACGGTCACCCGGCTCGACCACATCCCGCTGACGCCGACGCAGAAGACCGACCGTCGCGCCCTTGAGTCCGAGCACCTCGCGAAGATCGAGGAGACCGAGGCCGGCGCGCAGCAGCGGCGTCCCGCGCCCGCCGATCTCGAGGGAGAGGACCCGGCGGACTCCGAGCGGCTGCGCACCATGGCCGAGCTCTGGACCGAGGTGCTCGGGCACGCGCCCGAGACGCCGGACGACGACTTCTTCTTGCTCGGCGGGCATTCGCTGCTCGCCGCCAAGCTGCACCGGCTGGTCAAGCAGCGCCTGCACACCGAGGTCGGCCTGTCCAGGCTGCTGAGCACGCCCACCCTGCGCGGCATGGCCGACAGCCTCTCCGACGACGGCGCAAGCTCCGACCGCGGCACCGCCCGGCCTGCGCGACGAGGCCCGCCTGCACGACCTCGACGTCGGCGCAGCGGCGCGAGCCGACCGACGGGCCGGTGCTGCTGACCGGAGCGACCGGCTTTCTGGGCAGCCAGCTGCTGCACGAGCTGCGCGCGGCCGGTCGCCGCGTGTGCTGCCTGGTTCGCGCGGACACGGAGACCGACGCGCGCGATCGCCTTCGGCAAGCCTTCGAGAAGTTCTCCCTCGACACCGCGCTGCTCGACGAGGTCGAGATCTGCCTCGGGGACCTGACCCTTCCCGACCTTGGCCTCGGCAGCGACGAGCGAGACCTCGCTCACCGCGTGAGCGAGGTGTACCACGCGGCCGCCCACATCAACTTCGTCGTCCCGTACCACACGGTCAAGCGCACGAACGTCGACGGCCTGCGCAGCGTGCTCGACTTCTGCGCGATCAACCGCACGCCGCTGCGCCTGATGTCCACCCTGGGCATCTTCCCGCCGGACGACACCTCGGGCGTCGTCGGCGAGGACGCGGTGCCGGGCGACCCGGCGTCGCTTGGCATCGGCTACTCCCAGAGCAAGTGGGTCGCCGAGCACCTCGCGCTGCAAGCGCGGGAGGCCGGGCTCCCGGTCACGCTGCACCGCATCGGCCGGATCGGCGGCCACAGCCGCACGGGAGCGTGCCGGCACGACGACTTCTTCTGGTTGCAGATGAAGGGCTTCGCCGTGCTGGGCCGCTACCCCGACGACGTCGCCGACGCGCCGCCCGTCGACCTGCTGCCGGTGGACTACGTGGCGCGGGCGGTCGTCCGGCTGTCGTCCGACAAGCCGGACAACGAGACCTGGCACCTCTTTCACCCGGACGGCCTGCGCTGGCCCGCGATCGTCGACACGATCCGCTCGGAGGGCTACGCCCTCGAGCCGACCGATCGATCCGAGTGGATGGCGGCCCTGGAGCGCCTCGCCGAGGACGAAGAGCAGGGCGAGGGGCTCGGCTCGCTGGTGCCCTTCATGCGCGAGGGCGTGATGCGCCTCGGCGACATCTCCTTCGACAACGAGAAGACCGTGGCTCGCCCTGGCGGACGTGGGATGCCCGCAGCCGCCCGAGGACACCGGATGGATACACCAGATGTTCGAGTACTTCCGTGCAGTCGGGGCCATCCCACCCCCGCGCGGGGCCCCGATAGGAGGACACGATGCCTGAAACACGTACGCGCTCGGTGCTGATCATCGGCGCCGGCCCGGTCGGTTGCGCCCTCGCCACCTTGCTGCGACGGCAAGGTCTCGAGGTCGACGTCTTCGAGCGCGGCCCGCAGTCGGCGCGCGGCGGCTCGGGTCACTCCTTCAACCTCACCCTCACCTCACGCGGGCTCGACTGCCTGCCACCGTCGGTCAAGCGGCGCCTCTACCTCCAGGGCGCCGTGCTGTCCAAGCGCATCATCCACCACGGCGACGGCGCGATCTCCACCCAGCCGTACGGCACGACGGATGCACATCACCTGCTGTCGATCCCGCGCCAGGTCCTGCAGGACACGCTGCGCGACCAGGCGCTCCGCGCGGGGGCGCGCATCCACTTCGGCCGGCGCTGCGTCGACGTGGACAGCGCTCGCCCCGCGGCGCTGCTCTGCGACCGCAACGGCCGCGGAACCTGGGTCACGGGACGGCTGCTGGTCGGCTGCGACGGCGCAAACAGCGTGGTGCGCGACGCCATCGCCGCGTCGGATCCGAGCGATCTGCAGGTGACTCGCGGGGCGATCGCCCACGGCCACGCGGAGATCACGATGGACTACGAGGGCGCCGACCCGACCGGCATGCACCTGTGGCCGCGCGGTGACCACTTCCTGCAGGCCCAGCCAAATCGCGACAGCACGTTCACCACGAGCCTCTTCAAGCCGCTGGCTCCCGGCAGCCGGCCGCCACGGTTCTCCGCGCTGGCCTCGGCCGAGGCGATCACCGACTACTGCGCGGCGGAGTTCTCCGACGTCTTCGGGCAGATGTCGCAAGTCGAGCAGGACCTCACGGCGCGACCGCCCGGCACGCTTCGAGTCATCGGCTGCGACACCTACCACGACCGGCGCGCGGTGCTCGTGGGCGATGCCGCACACGTCGTCGTCCCGTTCTTCGGGCAGGGGATCAACTGCAGCTTCGAGGACGCCGCCACGCTCGCCGCCCTGCTCAAGAAGCGCGCGGTTCGCGGCGCTGAGCGACACCGCAAGCGTCGCGGACGCTCGTCGCACAGGAGTACAGCGACGCGCGGGTGGAGGCCGGCCACGCCCTGTCCGAGCTGTCGCTGCAGAACCTCGACGAGCTCTCAAACCACGTCAACCGCCCGGCGTTTCTCGCTCGGCGCGCGCTCGAGCGCCGGCTGCACGAGCGCCACCCGGAGCTGTACGCCCCGCTGTATCAGCTGGTGGCGTTCACCGACGTGCCCTACGACGAGGCTCAGCGCTTCCACCAGGAGTTCAGCGAGGTGCTGGACTCGCTCTGCGAGGGACGAGACCTGCAGCACGAGCGCGAGGCGATCATCGACGAGTTCGTCCTGCTGCACGGCGGCGAGTTCGCTCGCCGGCGCGAACGCGCCGGGTGATCGCGCCGTTCGAGCGGGCCGGCGTCCAGCCGGCCGGCCCGCGTCAGGCGCGGCTCACTCGTCGGCGAAGATGCCGGGGCCCGGCGTGAGCACGCCGTCGGGGTCATAGCGTCGCTTCGCCTCGCGGAAGGCCGGCCACGTGTCGCCGTATTGCGTGAGCCAGTCTTGCGCCGTGAACGGCACCGAGCCGATCGGATAGAGCGTCGCGCCGAAGGTGTCGCGCGCCCGGGCCATGAGCCGCTCGTTGCGCTCGAGCATCTGCGCCGCGAACTCCGGGTCGGGCCCCGGGGCCTCGGACACCGTGTTGAGGTCCACGACGAACGCCCACGGCGACCCGTCCGGCTCGGGCAGGCGCGGCTTGGGCCTCGTGGCCAGCTCGCGTCGCTGCACGTAGATCAGACAGGCGCCGTACGGCCCGATGTCGCGCGGGCCCAGCGTCGAGACGAGATCGGCGAGGTAGTCCTCGACGGTCGATCCCGGAAGCCAGACGTCCAGCCACGGCTTGACGAGCTCATCCCAGCCGAAGGTCTCGCGCAGCATGTCGATGCCCACGTCGATCGAGAACGCGTAGTCCAGGTAGCCGGTGTCTGCGATGACCGGCGCGACGGACAGGCCATCGGCGATCACCGCGTCGTCGGGTGGTGCGTCCTCGTCGAAGAAGGCCGTGGCGTAGAGCTTGTAGGTCAGCGTCCCGTCGGCCTGGAGCAGCTCGCCGTAGACGTGATCGACGCCGGGCCGGTCGACGAGCTCGCGTATGTCGCTGAAGAACGCGGCGTTGTCGGCGCACGGCAGCGCGTAGGTGCGGGCGCGCTGCATGGCGGGCACGAGCTCGATGACCGCCCTGGTGATGACGCCGCACTGGCCGAGTCCGCCGAGCATCGCCTCGAAGAGGTCGGGCATGTGGTCGCGTGAGCAGCGCTCGACGTCCCCGGCACCGGTGACGACCTCGAGCTCGCGCACGTGGTCGACCTGCAGCCCGGTGCGCAGGCCGCCGACCAGGCCGCCGATCCCGCCCACGGACAGCGTCCCGCCCACGGTCAGGCCGGTGTAGCCCGTGAGCACCGGCGGGGTCATGCTCGGCGACTGCGCGTACGCGGCCTTGGTCAGGTCCATCCAGCGGATCCCGGCGTCCACCTCGGCGACGTCCGGGCCGAGCGAGTGGATGGCGTGGAGGTGCTGGTTCTCGATGACCAGCCCGCCGGAGAGGCCCTGACCGAGCGTGGTGTGCGCTTGGCCGCGGGTCGAGACCGGGATCTGCGTGCTCCCTGCAGTAGCGGATCATCGCGGCGATGTCGTTCGCCGAGCCCGGGCGCAGCACCGCGCCAGGCTTGTCCCGGGCGATCTTGCCCAGGTCGGTCGCGACCGCCTCCCGGGACTCGTCGTCGACCACGAGCTCGCCGTCCAGCGTGGGTGCGCCGGCGAACGTCATACGGTTGCACGTCCGCGACGTGCGGCATCTGCGTGTGCTTCGGGCATGGCGGGCTCCTT